>CAVVJO010000031.1:0-382343 GCA_963748545.1 uncultured Alphaproteobacteria bacterium | reverse complement strand
GCAATCTCTCCGACCCAGGAGCCCGGACTTGCGATCACGAGCGCGCAGCCGACCGTTGGGATGGCGGCGCGCCATCCGGGGAACGGCAGGGCCTCGTTGAGCGCGAAATAGCCGCCGACAATCAGCGCCACGCCGAGCGCCGCGCCGACATTGTCAAGGCCTCTTGACGGATAGGGCCAGCGGCTGAGCAGGAACACCTCGCGGTAGGCGATGAGCGCCCCGAGCGCCAACTCCCAAGCCCGCGTCCAGGGCAGATAGAAGGCGCCGATCGGATCGAGCGGCATAGAAAATGACGCAGAAGGCGAACGACGCGACAAAGATCGCCAAGATAACGTATGGCAGGAGCTGAGGCGTCAGGCGGTGCAAGGTCGCCACGAGCACAGACCAGACGAGGTAAAACTGTTCCTCGATGCTGAGCGACCACAAATGCAGAAGCGGTTTCGTAGCCAAATCTGCACCGAGATCGCCTCCAACCCCGCCGCTAGACACACAGCCAAAAGTTGACCGTGAAGTAGGAGTTGCCAAGCAGCCCGCCGCCGATGTCGCGGAATTGGGTCGGCGCGGCGCGAAACCAACCGACGATCCAGACCGCTGCGACAACAAGAAGCAGGGCCGGGAGGATGCGCTTGGCTCGCTTTGCGTAGAACATAGCAAGCGAAAAATGGTCAACAGCGCTTTCCGACAGGATGATGCGCGAAATCAGAAACCCGGAAATGACGAAAAATACGTCCACGCCGGCAAATCCGCCCGGAACCAGCGCGCGATCGGCATGAAAAGCGACCACACCGAGCACCGCGAGGGCGCGCAGTCCATTGATGTCTTTGCGGAAGTCGAGCGCGCGGCCGCGCCGGGCGGCGGCGAGGTCGGGCGTGTCGAGCGTTTGGTCCAACTGGGGTTCCGGGGGGCTTCTCTGCGAGGGCGTGACCGGTAAAGCCCGAGAGGCCTATCCCGAAGCTGCGCTTGCCGACCCGGTCCGTCAGCGGATAATGGCCGCCATGCCGCGTTCAAGCGCTCGAAGAGGCCAAGTCGCGTTGTTCCGCGCCCGACGAGGCGGCCTTGAGCGCCGCGCGCCTGCGTCGGCTTGGCTACGGGGCCGCATGCTTGCCAGTCGTGACGTCGCTTCGCTCCCCTTCACGCCGAAGCGGCGGCGCTACGAGGCTGTGATCGCGACCAGCGCCAAGGCGTTTTCAGCGATTGGGCCGGTGGATCGGACGGCGCCGCTCTTTGTCGTCGACGCCTGGACGGCCCGCGCGGCGGAAGCGGAAGGCTGGCGCCTCGCTGCGCGCCCTGCGCCGGACGTCGCCACGCTCGTCGAGACGCTGAACGACGCCGTCCCGTCCGGCGCGCACATCCTGTATCTTGCGGGCCGCGACCGCAAAACGGCGCTCGAAGAAACGCTATCGCCGGCGTCGGGCTCGAGGCCGTAGACGTCTACGCGGCTGAAGCGCGCGAGCGCTGGAAGCCGGCCGAGGTCCGCGCGCTCGCCGCAGTACGATCGCGCAGCACTATCCCGCCGATCGGCGCGCTCGCCGCCGATCTCGCCGAAAGGGCTGGCGCTGGGACAGTCTTCAGAAAGCTAACCCACGTCTGCCTCTCGCAGGATGTCGCCAAGCTGCTCGAGGCGATCGGCGCCGTTTCGGTTCGCGTCGCGGCGTCTCCGAACGAGCCTGCGCTGTTTGCGGTCCTGGTCGAGGCCGAGCCGCTATTTCGATCCCATAGAGCCTCTCGTATATGGGGCGCGCCGAAGTCGGGGACGTTAAGAGCGATGGTCAACGAGGAAAGCCACGAGATCGTATCCGAGCCGGACGCGGAGGCCCCGCACAATAGCGAGAAGCCGCCGAACGAAACGGTGATCGAGGGCGAGGCCTCCCGCCTCGATGCGGATGGAGTCGCGCCGGAGCCGCAGGTTGTGAAGGCCGCGCGCGGAGCTCGAGGCTGAAGCCGCGCGCTCCGAACCGCCGCCGCCTTATAGCCGCCGCGGGAGCGGCCCGCCGCGCCGCCTCAGGCCAGGCCGACGGGCTGGGTTCAAGGGCTCGTCGCCGGTCTCGTTGGAGGAGCGTTGGTTGCTGGCGCCGCCAACGTCCTCTTCCCCGCGAATTCGAGCCTGTCCGAGGCCACGCGAACCGGCTCGCGGCTCTGAAATCGACGGCGAGCCGCGAGGGTCCGCAATCGACAGCCTCAGAAGCGCTCCAATCGCTTCAAGGCGCATCCGCCGCGCTCGCCGCGGTGGACAAAAGCGTCGGCGCCCTTGAGACGAGGCGCCCGCGCCCAGCGGCGCGCATGCGACCGACAACAAGGCCGCCGAAGGCCTGTCTGACGAGGTCAAGACGATCCGCGCCGACGTCGACGCCGTTCGCGGCGAATTCAAGATCGCCTGCTCACCATCGGATCGACAAGATGGAGAGCGCGCTTGCGGCGGCGAAGGCGGAAAAGCCGCCGAGCGACAATCCGGCCGCCGTCGCGATCGTCGCCGATACGCTTCGCGACAAGCTCGCGTCCGGCGTCCCCTTTCCGACAGAGCTCGCGGCGCTCACCGCGCTCGGCGTCGATCCGGAGACGCTCGCGCCGCTCAAGGCGCTGGTCGGCGGCGCTCCGACCAATCGCGCGCTGGCTGCGTCCTTCGAAGCCGCGGAGCCAAAAGTCCTGGGCGCGTCGCGCCCGTCGAGAGCGGCGGCGTCGCCGACAAGTTCCTCGCTCATCTCCACGGGCTGATCCAGGTTAGCCGCGTCGGGGAGGTCGCGGGCGACACCCCGGATGCGCTTGCCTCGCAGATCGTCGCAAGTCTTCAGCGCGGCGACCTCGAGGGCGCGCTTGCGGCGTACGGAAAACTGCCGGCGCCCGCTCGGCAAGCGAGTGCGGAGTGGGCGGCGCAAGCCCAGAGCAAGCAGAGTGCGGTTTCCGCCGTTCAGGCGGTCCGCGAGTCCGCCGTGACGCGGCTGGCCCAGAGCGCCAAGCCCTGAGCCGCGAGACAAACGCATCGCCTCGGTTTGGTCCCGGGGCGCCCGGTCGAGCATTTCGGAGACATCATGTTTCGCCTGTTGCTTTTCCTCGCTGCGGTGGCGCTGCCGGTTGGGGCCTGATGTGGCTCGCCGACAACCCGGGTTGGGTGACGGTCCTGGGGCAGCGTTCAGTACAAGCTCTCGCTCATGACCGCGCTCGGCCTCGTCGCGGCCATCGCGGTCGTCTGGTCGATCATCTGGGGCCTCCTGCGCTTCGTCTTCCGCGTCCCCTCGCTGTGTCGGGGGCGCGCGGTCGCGACGGCGGAAAAGGGATTGGCGGCGGTGTCCCACGGCCTGATCGCGGTCAACGCCGGCGACGCGCGTGCTGCGACCAAGCACGCGGCGGAGGCGAACCGCCTTCTGGCGAAAGCGCCGATCGACCAAGCTGCTCAGCGCCCAGGCCGCGCAACTGGCGGGCGATCGGCCGGGCGCGGTCGCCGCCTACAACGCGATGCTCGAACATCAGCGAGACCCATGGCCTCGGCCTGCGCGGGCTGCACCTCGAGGCGCGGCGGGCCGGCGACCACGAGGCCGCGCTGCAATACGCCGTGCGCGCCAACGCGCACGCCCCCGCCGCATGGGCCGGGCAGGCGGTGTTGAAGATCGGACGCGCCGGAGCGACTGGGCAGGCGCGCTCGCGACGGTCGATTCGAACGCCGCAGCCCGGCTCATCGACAAGCCGACCGCCAACCGCTGGCGGGCCGTGATCAAGACCGCGATGGCGCAGGAGACGCAGGAGCGCGACCCCAAGGCCGCGCTGGCGCTGGCGCAGGAGGCTGCCGGTGCGTCTCCGAGCCTCGTTCCCGCCGCTGCGCTTTACGGTCGGCTGGCCGGCGCCGCCGGCGACTACCGCCGCGCCACCAAGATTATCGAAACGGCCTATGCGCAGACGCCGCATCCCGATCTCGCCGCGGCCTATCTTAGGGTGCGCCACGGCAATTCGACCGGAGACCGGCTCGCGCGCGCCCGCGCCCTCGCGCGTGTCGCGCCGGGCGACCCCGAGTCGATGCTGACTGTCGGCCGGGCCGCGCTCGAGGCGCACGATCTCCGCGCCGCGCGCGCCGCGATCGCGCCGCTTATTGCCTCGGATTCCCGCACGGGCGGCCGACCCGGCGTGTCTGCCTGTTGATGGCCGATATCGAGACGGCCGAGGGCAACCACGGCGCAGTGCGGGAATGGCTTTCCCGCGCCGCCCGCGCGCCTCGCGACAAGGCGTGGGTCGCCGACGGCGTGATCAGCGACCGATGGGCGCCCTTATCGCCGTCAGGCGCGCTCGACGCTTTCGTCTGGCGCACTCCCGACGAGCTCATGACGGCGTTGCCCGCGCCCGACCCGATCGAGCCCGCGCCGCCGCCGGCCCCGCCGCCGAGCCTGCCGCCCCGCGTCGACGCGATCGCATCGGCGAGCCGCTGCCGCAGCCGGCGCCCGAACCCGAGTCTCCCTCGGCGCCCGCGCCGCACTCGGCTATGGACCCGGCCCCGCCGCCGATTGCGGCGGAGCTCATCCGCAGCGCGTCGGCTTCGGCCGCGGCGATGTCGTTGCGCGCAACGGGGTCGTCGTCGATCCCGAAAGCATGGCGCCGGACGATCCCGGCCCCGGCGAAGCGGAGCGCCCCGCCGCCGATCCTGGTCTATGCCGGCGATTGAGGGCGCGGGGCGTAAACTGGGAGAGCTTTATGGCTCGTCCCCGGTCGTCATCGTCGGCGCCGGCCACGCCGGCGTGCAGGCCGCCGCCAGCCTGCGCGAAGAGGGATATGACGGCGCGATCGTCCTGCTTTCCGACGAGAAGGAGCTGCCCTATCAGCGCCCGCCGCTGTCGAAGGCCTTTCTCAAGGGCGAGATGGACTTGCACGGCCTGCCGCTGAGGGCCGAAGCCTTCTTTCGCGACCAGCGGATCGAGCTGAGGCTCGGCGTGCGGCGCGGCCCGGATCGACCGCGGGCGCGCCAGGTCGAAATCGCCGGCGGCACCGCGATCGGCTACGGCCATCTGATCCTGGCGACCGGCGCGCGCCAGCGGCGCCTCGACGTCCCCGGCGTCGACCTTCCGGGCGTCTTCGCCCTCCGCAACATTGCCGATGCGACCGCGTTCCGCGAGCGGATCGCTGCAGGCCTCAAGGTCGTCGTCATCGGCGCGGGCTTCATCGGGCTCGAAGTCGCGGCGACGGCGGCCAAGCTCGGGGCCGCCGTGACTGTGGTCGAGATCGCCCGCCCGATGGGCCGCGCGGTCTCGCCGATCCTCTCCGACTTCTATACCGAGGCGCATCGGGTCTTCGGCGCGCGGCTCGTCCTCGGGCTCGGCGTCAAGGCGATCGAGGGCGCGGCCAAGGCAGAGGCGGTCGTGTTCACCGACGGCGAATCTTGCCGGCCGATCTCGTCCTGGTCGGGGTCGGCGTCATCGCTGAGGACGCGCTTGCCCGCGAAGCCGGGCTCGATGCAAGAACGGGATCGTGGTCGACGCGCATTTGCCCGACCTCCGATCCCGCCATTTCGGCGATCGGCGACTGCGCCGACTTTCCCAATGCGACGCTCGGCTTCCCGACCCGGCTCGAGTCGATCCAGAACGCCGTCGACCAGGCGAAATCGGTCGCCGCCCGGCTCACCGGCAAGCCCGCGCCCTATAACTCGCTCGCCTGGTTCTGGAGCGACCAGGGCGACCTGAAGCTGATGATCGCCGGGCTCTCCCACGGCGTCGATCAATGGGTCATGCGCGGCGATCCCGCGAGCCGCGCCTTCTCCACCTTCGGCTTCCGGGGCGGCAAGCTCGCGGTGGTCGAGTCGGTCAACCGCGCCGGCGACCACGCCGCCGCGAAGCGGATCTTCGCCACCGGGAAGACGCTGACCCCGGAGCAAGCCGCCGACCCGGCTTTCGACCTCCGGGCGCTGGCCAAGGGGTAGGGGCAGCGCGGTCCGGGCGGCCGAAAGCCAGTGTCGCCGCATTGCAGATCGCGTTCACGCCGGGCACTCAGGGAGCGGCCGAGGTCCGCAGCCCGAGCTCTCTACAGCGACACCTTCGCCCGCGCCGCCAGTTCCCCCACGATCCCGCGGCGGAACGCCAGCACGCAGGCGACGAAGACGACGCCCTGGATCACCGTCACCCACTCGCCGAACTGGGCGAGGTAGTTCTGCATCGCGACCACGATCAGCGCGCCGAGCACCGGCCCGTAGAAGGTGCCCATGCCGCCGACCAGCGTCATCAGCACCACCTCGCCCGACATGGCGAAGGCGACGTCGGTGAGCGAGGCGTTCTGCGAGACGATCGCCTTGGTCGCCCCGGCGAGGCCCGCGAAAGCAGCCGAGAGGGTGAAGGCCGCGAGCTTATAGAGGTTCGCGCGGTAGCCGAGCGAGATCACCCTAGGCTCGTTCTCCCGGATCGCCTTCAGAATCTCGCCGAACGGCGAGTTGACGATCCGCTGGATCGCCAGAAAGCCGAACAGGAACACGACCGCCACGAACACGTAGAGGATCCAGGGATTGGACAGGTCGAACAGGCCGAGCGCCCTGCCCTGCGGCACCGCCTGGATGCCGTCCTCGCCGTGGGTGAACGGCGCTTCGACGCAGACGAAATAGATCATCTGCGAGAAGGCGACGGTGATCATGGCGAAATAGATGCCGCTCGATCGGATCGCGAGCGCGCCGGTGACCATCCCGAGCACGGCGGAGGCGAGCATGCCGAGGACGATCGCGGTCACCGGCTCGAGCCCCCACACCTTGGCGGCATGGGCGCAGACGTAGCTCGCAAGGCCCAGGAACATCGCATGGCCGAGCGACAGCAGGTTGACGTAGCCGATCAGGAGATTGAACGCGCAGGCGAACAGCGCGAAGCAGAGCGCGTTCATCACGAAGAACGGATAGGCGACGAACGGGGCGATCGCGATCAGCGCGACGAGAACCGCAAAGGCGATCGCGTTCGCCTTGCGGTTGCGGTCGGAAAGATCGACTTCGGCGGCGGCTTCGACGGCCATGTCAGTGCGCCCTTCCGAACAGGCCGGACGGCCGGACCAGCAGCACGATCGCCATGATGACGAAGACGACGGTGTTGGAGGCTTCCGGATAGAACACCTTGGTCAGGCCCTCCACGACGCCGAGCACGAAGCCGGTGATGATCGAGCCCAGGATCGAGCCCATCCCGCCGATCACCACCACCGCAAACACCACCGCGATGATGTCGGCGCCCATGCCGGGCCGCACTTGGGTGATCGGCGCGGCCAGCACGCCGGCGAAGGCGGCGAGCGCCACCCCGAAGCCGTAGGTCAGCGTCACCATGCGCGGCACGTTGATGCCGAAGGCGCGCACCATGGTCGGATTCTCGGTCGCCGCGCGAAGGTAGGCGCCGAGCTTGGTCTTCTCGATCACGAGCCAGGTCGCGAGGCACACCGCGAGCGAGGCGACGATCACCCAGCCTCGGTAGACCGGCAGAAACATGAAGCCGAGATTGGTCGCGCCGGAAAGCTGCGGGGGAATGGCGTAGGGCATGCCGGAGGCGCCGAAATAGTTCTGGAACAGCCCCTGAAAGACCAGCGCGAGGCCGAAGGTGAGAAGCAGGCTGTAGAGCGGGTCGAATCCCGCGAGGCGCTTGAGAAACAGGCGCTCGACGACGGCGCCGACCGCGCCGATGATCAGCGGCGAGAGGATCAGCGCGAACCAGTAGTTGAGACCCAGAAGCTTCAGCAGGAAATAGGCGGCGAAGGCGCCCATCATGTAGAAGGCGCCGTGGGCGAAATTGACGATCTGCAGCATGCCGAAGATGACGGCGAGGCCGAGGCTCAGGAGCGCGTAGAACGAGCCGTTGATCAGCCCGATGAGGAGTTGCCCGTAGAGCGCGGGCCAGCTGATGACGTGGCCGAAAAGGGTCATGGGCGAGCCCCCTCCTCCGTCCTTCGCGCGGTTCCCCTCCCCCGTGGAGCGCAAGCACAAGGGAGGAGGACGACCGCCTGCAAGGCGGGAAAGGGGGCGTTCCCCTGCAACGGCGCGCGTGCTGAGACCTCGAATATCATACGCCCAGAGCCTCGTGCAGCATGGCCATGCGTCCCTCGAGCTCGGCGTTGGAGAAGGCGTCGATGATCCGGCCGTGCTCCATGACGAAGAACCGGTCGGCGACGGTCGAGGCGAAGCGGAAGTTCTGCTCGACCAGGAGGATCGTGAAGCCCTCGCGCTTCAGTTCGGCGATGGTGCGGCCGATCTGCTGGATGATGACCGGAGCAAGCCCCTCGGTCGGCTCGTCGAGCATCAGGAAGCGCGCGCCGGTGCGCAGGATTCGCGCGATCGCCAGCATCTGCTGCTCGCCGCCCGAGAGCTTGCCGCCGCCGCTCGACAGCCGCTCGCGCAAGTTGGGAAAGAGCGTGAAGATGCGCTCGATGCTCATGGCGCCGGTTTTCGCGATCGCCGGCGGCAGGAACAGGTTCTCTTTGACCGTGAGGCTGGCGAAGATCGCCCGCTCCTCCGGGCAGAGCGCGACGCCGAGCCGGGCGATGCGCTCGATCGGCAGATGGATGAGCTCTCGTCCGTCGAACACGACCGAGCCGGTGCGCTTGCCGACGATGCCCATGATCGATTTGAGGGTCGTCGTCTTGCCCGCGCCGTTGCGTCCGAGCAGGGTCACGACCTCGCCTTCGCGCACGTCGAGATCGACGCCGTGGAGGATATGCGATTCGTTGTACCAGGCCTGAAGGCCCTTGACCGCGAGCACCGTCGCCCCGTCGGCGGCCGGCGCAAGGGGAACCGCCGCCTCAGCCATGTCCCGCTCCCATATAGGCTTCCCGGACTTCCGGGTTTTCGGACACGGTGCGGTAGTCGCCCTCGGCGAGCACCCGCCCGCGAGTCAGCACGGTGATCCGGTGCGACAGGTTGGCGACGACCTGCAGATTGTGCTCGACCATCAGGATGGTCCGGTTCTCCGACACGCGGCGGATCAGCGCCGCGATCCGGTCGATGTCCTCGTGGCCCATGCCCGCCATCGGCTCGTCGAGCAGCATCAGCTCGGGATCGACGGCGAGCGTGGTGGCGAGTTCCAGCGCCCGCTTGCGGCCGTAGGAAATCTCGCCGGCCTTCGAATAGGCGAAGGCGGTCAGACCGACGTTGTCGAGCAGTTCGAGCGCGCGCGCGTTCAAGGGGTCAAGCGCCGACTTCGAGCGCCAGAAGTCGAACGAATCGCCGCGCGCCCGCGCGAGCGCGATGCGCACGTTTTCGAGCGCCGTGAGGTTGGGAAAGACCGCCGAGATCTGGAAGGAGCGGACCAGGCCCGAGGCGGGCGACGTCGGCCGGGCGCTTGGCGGTGATGTCGCGGCCGTTGAACGTGATCGTTCCGGCGGACGGCGCGATGAATTTGGTCAGCATGTTGAAACAGGTGGTCTTGCCGGCCCCGTTGGGGCCGATCAGCGCGTGGATCGCGCCGCGCTTGACGCGCAGCGAAACCTCGCTGACAGCGCGAAAATCGCCGAAGCTCTTGCTGAGGCCCTCGGTGACGAGAATGTCGTCCTCGGTCATTCCCGCCAGCCGCTCCAGCGCATCCGCGCTCCCCTCGTGATTTGACCGCAATCAACCTGCTCAACGGCGTGTTGTAAAGCCCGAAGAATAGGCTCAGAGCCGGGCCGCGCCTCCATGCGACGGCGCTGCGCGACCCTCAGGCCTGCGCCCCGGTCCCCGGTTGTGCAGGCGGCGCTCCCAGTCGAGCGCCTGGCGCACGATCTCGTCGAGATTGTCGCGCGTCGGCTTCCAGCCCAGCATGGCCCTGGCGCGGTCGGCGCGCGCGATGATCGCGGCCGGGTCGCCGGCGCGGCGCGGCGACATCACGACCTTGAAATCGACGCCGGACACGCGCTTGACCACATCGACGACCTCCTTGACCGTCGCCCCGTGGCCGTACCCGCAATTGCAGACGACGCTGTCGCCGCCGCCGCGCAGGTAGCCGAGCGCGGCCATATGGGCGTCGATCAGGTCGCTCACCTGGATGTAGTCGCGAATGCAGGTGCCATCCCGGGTGGGATAGTCCTGGCCGAAGATCTCCATGCTCGGATACAGGCCGAGCGCGGTCTGGACGCCGCGCTTGATCAGGTGGGTGGCCTTCGGCGTCGACTGGCCGAGCCGGCCCTGCGGGTCGCCGCCGGCCACGTTGAAATAGCGCAGGGCGACGTAACGAAAGTCGTAGGCGCGCGAGGCGTCCTCGAGCATCCATTCGACCATCAGCTTCGAGCGGCCGTAGGGAGAGATCGGCGCGAGCGGCGTGTCCTCCGAAACCGGCTCCGACGAGGTCTCGCCGTAGACCGCCGCAGTGGAGGAGAAGATGAAAGTCTTGACGCCGCCCTTGATCGCCGTCTCGATCAAAGTCCGCGCGTTCGATGTGTTATTGAGATAGTAGCCCAGCGGATCGACCACCGAATCGGGCACCACGATCTTGGCCGCGAAATGGGCGATCGCGTCGACCTCGTGCTCGTCGATCAGCCGCGCCACCAGGTCGGCGTCGCCGGTGTCGCCAACCACGAGGCGCGCCTGCTCGCCGACGGCCCAGTCGAACCCGGTCGACAGATCATCGAGCACGACCACCTTCTCGCCCGCGTCCAGCAAGCCTAAGGTCATGTGGCCGCCGATATAGCCGGCGCCGCCGGTGACCAGAACGCTCATCGATTGTCCTTCCCGCTGTGAAAGGCGCGGCCAACCGCGCCAACCGGTTCGGAAATGCCGCATGGCAGGTCGGAGCCGGATTTGTTAAGCCATAGCAGATCCGGACCTCACGCATCCAACCGCGCTCGACGGCGCAGACCCAGGACCGAGAAAATCCATGAAGAAACCGATCCGAAAAGCCGTTCTCCCCGTTGCCGGCCTCGGCACCCGCTTTCTGCCGGCGACCAAGGCGGTGCCCAAGGAAATGCTAACGGTCGTCGACCGGCCGATCCTGCAATACATCGTCGACGAGGCGCGCGAGGCGGGCGTCGAGCATTTTATCTTCGTCACCGGCCGCAACAAGGGCGTCATCGAAGACCATTTCGATTCGTCCTACGAACTCGAGGACACGCTGAAGCGGCGCGGCAAGGACGGCGCCTATGCGGCGCTCATGGCCGACCTTCCGCCTGCGGGGGCGACCAGCTTCACCCGTCAGCAGGCCCCGCTCGGCCTTGGCCACGCGGTGTGGTGCGCGCGCGACATCGTCGGCGACGAGCCGTTCGCCGTCCTGCTCCCCGACATGGTGACGAAGCCCGGCGTGCACGGCGGCCGCTGCCTCGCCCAATGCGTCGAGGCCTACAACGAAGTCGGCGGAAATATTCTGGCGCTGGAGGAAATCGCGCCGGAGGAGACGCACCAGTACGGCGTCGTGGCGGTCGGCGCCGAGCGTGGCCGCGCCCTCGAAATCACCGGCATGGTCGAGAAGCCGAAACGGGGAACGGCCCCGTCGAACCTGATCATCTCCGGGCGTTACATCCTGCAACCGGAGATTTTCCAGATCCTCGAACTGGTCGACAAAGGCGCCGGCGGCGAGGTCCAGTTGACCGACGGGATGATTCAGCTTGCCCGCAGACAGAAGTTTCATGGCGTGAAGTTCGACGGCGACACTTACGACTGCGGCTCGAAGCTCGGCTTCCTCGCCGCCAACATCGCCTTCGCGCTCAGCCGCAACGACCTCGCGCCGGGACTGAAAGACGAACTGAGCAAGCTCGGCTTCGTCCGCAAGACCCACTGAGCGCCGCTCCCCGGGCCGTCTGCCGGTTTTGCCGGACGCGGCCGCGGTGGTAAGGAGCCGCATGATTTACGAACAGGCGAGCGCCGTCCTCTCGGCGCTTCGAACACTCGATATCGAACGGCGCGGGCTCGACGCGCTCGAGGCGGCGATGCGGGGAACAGCCGCAGGCGGCCTCGGCGCCGCCTTTTCGCAGGCGGTGGAGCAAATCGCGGCGGCGAGCGGCCGCGTCATCGTCACCGGCATGGGCAAGTCCGGCCTCGTTGCGCGCAAGATCGCGGCGACGCTGGCCTCGACCGGTCAACCGGCGTCCTTTGTCCATGCCGCCGAGGCGAGCCATGGCGATCTTGGCATGCTGCAGAACGGCGACGTCGTGCTCGCGCTCTCCTGGTCGGGCGAGACGGTCGAACTCGCGGCGATCGTCACCTACGCCAAGCGCTACGCCATTCCGTTGATCGCAATGACTGCGAGCCCGGACAGCGCGCTCGGCCGCGAGGCGGACGTGTGTCTGAGCCTTCCCGGCGCCGACGAGGCCTGTCCGAACGGCCTCGCGCCGACCACCTCGACGACGATGCAGCTCGTGCTCGGCGACGCGCTGGCGATCGCGCTGCTCGAAAGCCGCGGCTTCACGGCGGGCGACTTTCGCGTCCTGCATCCCGGCGGGAAGCTCGGCGCCAAGCTCAGCCATGTGCGCGACGTCATGCACACGGGCGAACGCATTCCGCGCATCGAGGCCCGCGCCAAAATGGCGGACGCGATCGTGGAGATGTCCTCCAAGGGTTTTGGCTGCGTGGCGGCCTTCGACGACGGCCGGCTGGTCGGCATCGTCACCGACGGCGACCTGCGTCGCCATCTCAAGGCCGGCTTCTCGCTCGATACGCCGGTCGCCGAGGTCATGACGCGCAAGCCCCGCACCATTCCCCCCGACGCGTTGGTCGCGGAGGCGCTTGAGAAGATCAGCCGCAAGATCTCGGCGCTCATCGTGGTCGAGGACGACGCCGTCGTCGGCATCGTGCATTTCCACGACCTCATGCGCATTGGGGCGGTTTAATCGGGGCGGCGTCCCGCCGCCCGCCTTTCGCGTGGGGCTGGGCGCGAGACCGGCGCCCTCCGGGGCCGAGGCGCCGCGGCGGTCCCGCCTTGTCAATGGCGGCCTTGGAGGTCTAAACAACGACGGCGAGCCCATGATTCGCCTCGATTGTCTCCGGAGGGGGCCCAAAATGAACGTCATCACCCGTCGGTCTCTCATTCTGTCCGGGGCCGCGCTGGCCGCCGGGTCTGTCGCCGCCGTTTCGCCCGCCGAAGCCGCGACCGGGTCGGTCTCGATTCGGATCGTCAGCGCCGGCTTCATCTTCGGCGCTTCGATCGGGAGCGGCATCCTTCGCTTCCAGGGGACGGACTTTCGCCTGAGGATTGGCGGCATCAGCGCAGGCGCGACGATCGGCGCGTCGGGCACCGATCTCGTCGGAACCGCCTCGCACCTGCATCAGCCGGCCGATATCGAGGGCATCTATTCGGCGGTCGGAGCCGGACTGTCGGTCGCCGGAGGCCGCTCCGCGGCGCAGCTCACCAACGCCCGCGGCGTCGTGCTGAGGCTGCACGGCCGGCAGATGGGGCTGATGTTCTCGATCGACCTCAGCGGCATGTCGATCTCGCTGGGGTAAAGGCGTTCGGCGCCACATCGGACAGCCGCCCTCTCGGCGGCCGGCGCGTTCGTCAAGCGGTCATACGCGTCCTCTAAATCGGGGCCCATCCACTTTACGGGGGTCTCGATGAAATCGGTTGTATCTTTGCTGTCCGTTGCGCTTGCTGGCGTAGGTTTGTCTCTGGCTGCGGCGCCGACGCCTGCGAACGCGACGATCCTCTTCGAGACAGCCGCCTATACCGGCGTCGATACCGGCGAATATATCATTCAAGACACCCGCTTTATCGGCGCCGCCTTCACGCTGACGAAAAGCAGGGAAATCACCGGGATCGGAGGCCAGTTCGGCGGCTATCCGTCCGGCTCCGTCTTCGGCGCGATCGTGCCGCTTGCGTCTCAGACGAGCCTGCCGA
Source organism: uncultured Alphaproteobacteria bacterium (assembly GCA_963748545.1). GTDB lineage: Bacteria > Pseudomonadota > Alphaproteobacteria > Rhizobiales > Beijerinckiaceae > Roseiarcus. The sequence goes on along the minus strand of CAVVJO010000031.1, from coordinate 368,622 downwards.
GTTTTGCGCCCTCGGCCCTTGCGAGCAACGCCGTCGCGGACGTCGTCTTCTCGCTTCCCACAGTGACGGCTATCGATTTTACCGCGCCTCTCGATGTGACCTTGCCCGCCGGCAGCTACGCCGTGATCTTCGGCTCCGGCGCTTTTGGGGCTTCCGGTTGGGGCGGCCTCGGCGATCAGAATACGCCGATCGGCTCGCCGAACTATGTCAGCTACTTCTCCTTTGACGGCGACGTCTGGAGCGGGAACTCGTATGACGGCGTGCGGATCACTGTGTCTGGCGTCCCGGAAGCCTCGACCTGGGCAATGCTGATCGCGGGCTTCGCGGGTCTCGGGCTTTGCGGATATCGGGCCGCGCGACGGTCTGAGGTCACAGCGTAGGAGCCTTTTGAGCGGAGGCGCCGAGGGCGTTGCGAGCGCTCTCGGCGGCGCTAACTATGCCTTGCCCCCCGCCCGCAAACCTGCTAACAGGCCGCCCCTCAGACGTGGAAGAACGCCCGCACCGCCAGTCGGGGTTCCCGTTCGCACCACGAACCTGCAACCTGGCGTGAGCCTCCTTTAGCGTAAGCTCTGGCGGCCGCGCCGTATTTGGAGCAGCCTTATGGCGAAGAAAATAACCGGCTACATCAAGCTGCAAGTGCCGGCGGGCGCGGCCAATCCGTCGCCGCCGATCGGTCCCGCGCTCGGCCAGCGCGGTCTCAACATCATGGAATTCTGCAAGGCCTTCAATGCGCGCACCGCGCAGATGGAGAAGGGCTCGCCGATTCCGGTCGTCATCACCGCCTATCAGGACCGCTCGTTCACCTTCGAGATGCGCCAGCCGCCGGTGACCTTCTGGCTCAAGAAGGCGGCGAACCTCAAGATCGGCAAGAAGCCCGCTTCCGGCTCCAAGACGCCGGGCCGCGGCTTTGTCGGCAAGGTGACGAAGGAGCAGGTGCGCGAGATCGCCGAGAAGAAGATCGTCGATCTCAACTGCGACTCGATCCAGTCCGCGATGAAGATGATCGAAGGCTCCGCCCGCTCGATGGGCCTCCAGGTGGTGGGGTAAGCCATGACCAAGCACGGCAAGCGAATCAAGAACGCCCGCGAAGCGGTCGAGCGCACCAAGCTCTACGGCCTCGACGAGGCGGTGAAGCTGGTCAAGGCCAACGCCAAGGCCAAGTTCGACGAGACGGTCGAGCTCGCGCTCAACCTCGGCGTCGATCCGAAGCACGCCGACCAGATGGTCCGCGGCGTCGTCAACCTGCCCAACGGCACCGGCCGCACCCTGCGCGTCGCGGTGTTCGCGCGCGGCGCGAAGGCGGACGAAGCCAAGGAAGCCGGGGCCGACGTCGTCGGGGCGGAGGACCTGGTCGCCGCGGTCCAGGGCGGCACGATCGACTTCGATCGCTGCATCGCCACCCCGGATCTGATGCCGCTCGTCGGCCGCCTCGGCAAGGTTTTGGGTCCGCGCGGCCTGATGCCGAACCCGAAGGTCGGCACGGTGACGATGGACGTCAAGGCCGCGGTCGCCGCCTCCAAGGGCGGCGCGGTCGAGTTCCGCGCCGAGAAGGCCGGCATCGTCCAGGGCTCGGTCGGCAAGACCTCGTTCGGCGAGGACAAGCTCGCCGAGAACATCAAGGCCTTCGTGGACGCGGTCAACAAGGCCAAGCCTGCGGGCGCCAAGGGCCACTACCTGCTCCGCGCCGCGGTCTCCTCGACCATGGGCCCGGGCGTGCGCGTCGACCTCTCGACGCTGCATACGGCCGGCTCGGTCGGCGCGTAAGTCGCTTTGCAGCCCATAGACGAACGCCGGGCCTTTGCGCCCGGCGTTTCTTGTGGCGGCGCCGTCGGTCGGGATGGGCCGCCGCTCGCCTTTCGGCCCCGACGTTCTCGCCCGCGAATGGTCGGGTAAAATGAACGATCTCCAGGGTCGTGTTAGAGTTTCCCTGGCGAGAATCCGTCAGCCGGAGGCTTCTCCGTCGCGGCGATTCTGAAGGCGAAGGATGAAGCCAGGACGATCGCGCTCTACGCCTGCGCGCGGAGCCTCGCTTTGGTCGTCATGAGCCTGACGCCTCTTCTTACGGGCTCGGTTCCTTTGCTGCTGGCGGCCCGCCCTCTCCATGACTATCGTTCAGGGCTGCGACGCCGCGATCGGCGTCAGGATCAAGGACCGCATGAAGACTCTGGGTCCAGCCGGGACGGCCTTGGCGAATCTGGCGGCCGCGATTTGGCTGATTGGCTGAGCCGGCCTTGCCGGTGCGGCCCGGTGCGGCCGGCCGGGCGCCAAGGGCCGTTTATTTTTCGCGCAGACGGCTCGGCCAGCCGATCCTGATGAGCGTGTCGTCCGGCCCGTTGAGCGCGAACTCATACATGCCCCAGGGCTTGTCCTCGGGCGCGCCCAGCGTTTCTCCTGCGAACGCAGCGGATGCGGCGTCGACATCCTCCCGATAAAGGTACAGGCCGAAGGGGTTGCGGCCAGGTTGAAGCCACCCTTCGACTGCATTCGTGAGGTGAACTCTTCCCCCGAGGCCGTCCGCAAGCATCCGGTAATCGGGAAGGCTCCCCGGACCGAGACGGAAGCCCAGCCGCTCGAAGAAGGCCTGCGCAGCATCGAGATCGTTGCACGGCAGGATCGCGATCAATTGCTGGTCCATTCGACGTGGCTCCCGTTCGAGGCGCTCTTGACGCGGGGCGCCCCTTCACCGACTGGGGGCGCGGCCGCTTTGGTGTTGTTCCACGGGCCCCGGTCCGATTTATGACTTTCGATCCGCGCTTCCCACTTCCGATCGACGAGGTCCTGCCCGACTTGAAGGCGGCGCTCTCGGCGCATCCGCGCGCGGTGCTGGTCGCCCCGCCCGGCGCCGGCAAGACGACCCGCGTCCCGCTCGCCCTCCTCGATCACGCCTGGGTCAAGGGCGGGCGTCTGATCGTGCTCGAGCCCCGGCGCCTGGCGGCCCGCGCCGCCGCAGCCCGCATGGCCGCGACGCTCGGCGAGAAGGTGGGCGAGACCGTCGGCCTGCGCGTCCGCCTGCAAAGCCTCGTCTCGTCGCACACGCGGATAGAGGTCGTGACCGAGGGCGTGTTCGTCCGCATGATCCTCGACGATCCCTCCCTCGACGGCGTCGCCGCCGTGCTGTTCGACGAGTTCCACGAGCGCTCGCTCGACGCCGATCTCGGCCTCGCCCTGTCGCTCGACGCGCAAGGCGCGCTGCGCGAGAATCTGCGCATTCTCGTCATGTCGGCCACGCTCGAGGGGGCGCGGGTGCGCGACCTGCTGGGCGGAGCGCCGCTGATCGAGAGTTCCGGCCGCGCTTTTCCGGTCGCCACCCGCTATCTCGGCCGCAACACGCGGGAAGAACTCGAGGACGAGGTCGCCCGCGTCGCGCTCGAAGCCCTCAACCGCGAGACGGGCTCGCTGCTCGTGTTCCTCCCGGGGCAAGGCGAGATCCGCCGTGTCGCGGAGACGCTCGAGGCCCGGATCAAGCGCGCCGACGTCGACGTTGCGCCGCTCTACGGCGCGATGGATGCGCGGGCCCAGGATCGCGCCGTCGAACCGGCCCCTCCGGGGCGACGCAAGATCGTGCTCGCGACCTCGATCGCCGAAACGTCGCTGACGATCGAGGGGGTGCGGGTGGTGATCGACAGCGGACTCATGCGCGCGCCCCGCTACGAGCCCGACATCGGATTGACCAGATTGGAGACGGTGCGAGTATCGCGCGCCAACGCCGACCAGCGCCGCGGCCGCGCCGGGCGTGTCGAGCCGGGCGTCTGCTATCGGCTTTGGGAGGAGGCGGCGACCGGCGGCCTCCAGCCGTACGCCGCGCCGGAAATCCTCTCGGCCGACCTCTCTGGCTTCCTGCTCGACTGCGCGGTGTGGGGCGAGACCGATCCGACCCGGCTCGCCTTTCTCGATTCCCCGCCGCGCGGCGCGCTCGCCGAGGCGCGGACGCTGCTTGGCGACATCGGGGCGATCGACGCCGGCGGCCGCATCACCGATGAGGGCCGAGCGATCGCGCGCCTTGCGCTGCCGCCTCGGCTCGCCCGCATGGTGGTCGACGCGGCGCGGGCTGGCGAAGCGCAGACGGCCGCCGAGATCGCGGTCATTCTGACCGAGCGCGGTCTCGGCGGAGACGCCGTCGATGTGACGACCCGCCTCGAGGCCTTCCGACGCGACCGCGCGCCCCGAGCCGACGACGCGCGCCGGCTGGCGCGAGGCCTGGCGCAGAGAGCGCAGGAGGCCCTCGCCCGGCCTTCGGCCGCCGTCTCCGCGCGGCAGAAGGGCGCGCTCCCCGCTCCCTTGGCGAGAGGGGTCGGGGGCGAGGGCCGCGTCGGCGCCCTGCTGGCCTCGGCATATCCGGACCGGATCGCGATGGCGCGCGGAAAGCGCGGGGAGTTCCTGATGGCGAACGGGCGCGCGGCGGCGCTCGAAGCGCATTCCGCGCTCGCCGGCGAGCCGATGCTCGCGATCGGCGAAGTGGTCGGCCGCGCCGCTGCGGCGCGAATACTGCTCGCCGCCCCCTTGAGCCTCGCGGACGTCGAGGCGGTCGCCGGCGCCGCGATCGAGACGGCGGACGAACTGACCTTCGATCGCGCCTCGGCTTCGCTCCGCGCCCGCCGCCGCCGTCGGCTCGGAGCGCTGACGCTGGCCGAGCAAACGCTGGCCGTGCCCGCGGACGAGGCAAGCGCCGCGGCGCTGGCGCGCGGCGTGCTGGCGCTCGGGGTCGACCGGTTGCCGTGGAGCAAGACGCTCGAGCAATGGCGCGACAGAGTCCTGTTTGTTCGTCGCGCCGAGGGCGACGCCTGGCCGGACTTCTCGGACAAGCGGCTGGCGGAGGACCCCGAGTGGCTCGCCCCGTTCCTCGTCGGCAAGACCCGGCTCGACGAGATCGGCGCCGACGACCTGTCCAACGCGCTCCACGCGCTGCTGCCGTGGGACCTCGCACGCCGGCTCGACGCAGCCGCGCCGACCCATTTCGAAGCCCCGACCGGCACCGCCGCGGCGATCGACTACGAAGCCGACGGCGGTCCCGCGATCGCGCTCAGGGTGCAGGAGCTGTTCGGCCTCGCCGAGCACCCGGCGGTGGCGGGCGGCAAATCCCGCTGACGCTGCATCTGCTTTCGCCGGCGCATCGGCCGATCCAGATCACCCGCGACTTGCCCGGCTTTTGGCGCGGCTCCTGGGCGGCTGTGCGCGCCGACCTGCGCGGCCGCTATCCGCGCCACTTCTGGCCGGAGGACCCGGCGAACGCCGCGCCGACCGCCCGCGCCAAGCCGCGCGGAACGTGAAAAGGATCAGCGGCGGCTCTCGGCGGCGTCGACGTACTTTCGCCAGTTGTGCTGTTCCTTGAAGCCCAGCACCTCGCGCGCCTTGCGGTTCGACAGCGGCGCCTCGAACTCGCCCATCTTTCGCGTGATCGGGCTATGGGGCGCGAGCGTCCTCAGAGCCTCTTCCGTGGGCATGGGAAGCGTGATGGTGTCATTGGTGGCGTTGAACACCTGAAAGCCGAGGCCGTCTTTCTCCAGGGCGAGCCGCACGATCTCGCCGAGATCGCGGGCGTCGATGTAGCTCCAGGCGCAACGCTTTCGGCTCGGCGGGTCGGCGAGGAAGCCCTTGAACAGGCCGTACTCGTGCGGCTCGATCACGTTGCCGATCCGCAACGCATAGATGTCGCTGCGATAGCGCATCGCGAAGGCGCGGGCGGTCTTCTCGTTGCAGACTTTCGAGAGGCCGTAGGAGTCCATCGGATCGACGTCGTAGTCCTCCTCGAGCGGAAACGAGCGAAAATCCTTGTCGCCCTCGGCGAAGCAAACGCCATAGGTCGTCTCGCTCGAGGCGACGATGACCTTGCGCACGCCGAGCTTCATCGCCGCCTCGACGACGTTGTAGGTGCTGATAACGTTCTTCGCGAAGGTGACGTTGTCGGGCTCGATCAGCACCCGGGGAATGGCGGCGAAGTGGACGACCGCGTCGGGCGGAGGCGCCGGACGGCCGCGTTCGAATCCGGAAAGGCCGTAGTGGGCGGTGAGCGCATTGAACGCCTGGCCGCTATCGGTCAGGTCGGCGATCAGGGTCGGGACGCCGGGAAAGTCGAAAGGCTTGAGATCGACGTTAAGAACGTCGTAGCCGTGGGCGACGAGATGGGGGACGGCGTGACGGCCGGCCTTGCCGGTTCCGCCGGTGAATACGATACGCTTGCCGGTCATGTGAGCCTCGCGACGAACGGGAGCGGCACTCATAGCGCCTAATGAGGCCGATGTTGAGACAACAAATATTGAGCATGGCGACCGTTAACCGCTGTCGGACCGCGGCGGCGGCGTCTCACGCCCGCGGATGGGCGGATTTGTAGGCGGCGAGCAGTCGGGCGGTGTCGACCCCGGTATAGACCTGGGTGGTCGACAGCGAGGCGTGGCCGAGAAGGTCCTGGATGGTGCGGAGGTCCCCGCCGCGCGCGAGCAGGTGGGTCGCGAACGAGTGACGCAGCGCATGGGGCGTGGCGGTTTCGGGCAGGCCGAGAGCGCCCCGCATCCGCTCCATGGCAAGTTGCACGATCCGCGGCGACAGCGGGCCGCCTTTCGCGCCCACGAAGAGCGGGCCTTCGCTTTTCAGAATGTAGGGACAGAGGGCGAGATAGTCCTCGACCGCCTTGCGCACCGGCGCAATGACCGGGGCCACGCGCGTCTTCTGGCCCTTGCCGAGCACCGTCACGGCTTCGATCGCGCCGACCGGCGCCTCGGCGCGCTTCAGGCCGAGCGCCTCGGAGATGCGCAGGCCCGCGCCGTAGCAAAGCGCCAGCACCGCGGCGTCGCGCGCCAGCACCCAGGGATCGCGCGCCTCGCCCGCCCGGGGTTCAGTCGTCGTGACGGCGCGCGCGTCCGAAGGGCTGAGCGGCCTGGGCAGCCGGCGGCTGGCTTTCGGCGCGCGAATCGCGCCGAGCGCGGAGGCGTTTTCGCCGGTCTCGCGCGCGATCGCACGGGCGAGCGAGCGCAGCGCCGAGAGCGCGCGTTGCAGCGAGCGCCCCTCGATTCCCTCGGCGCGGCGGCGGGCGAGGAACGCGCGCAGATCGCCCGGCGCGCAGCGCACGAAGTCGGAAACGGACGGCGGCGCTCCCAGACGCTCGCTCAAGAAAGTGAGAAATTGCCTGATGTCGCGGCCATAGGCCTCGATCGTATGGACCGACATCCGTCGCTCGGACGAGAGCGCACGCAGCCACGCCGTGACGGTCGCCGCCAGATCGGGCGCGGCAGGGAGGGCGGCCACACAATCCAAACGCGTCGGTGCGGTCATGGCTTCATTTTGGGCGCACGGGGTTAAGGCGCCGTTTCAACGCCTGCGGCACGACGTTGACAAGTCCGACCTGCGCCCGGACAGTGCAGACCGTTGTCCTGGGCCGGAGGCCTTGAGCATGAGGTTACTGGCCGTCATCGGCGCCCTCGCCATCCTCCTTGGCGTCGGCGCCGCTATCTTTTTCTTCGGTGGATTCTTCGACGTCGCAGAGAATGTTCCGAACCCGGCGCCGATCGAATGGGCGCTGGCGACCGTGCGGGCCGCGTCCGTCGCGCGTCACGCGGCGGACGCGCCGCCGGCGCCGGCGAACCTCAGCGACGCCGCGACGATCAAAGCCGGGGCGCGCGCCTACGCGACGATCGGTTGCGTCCACTGTCACGGCGGGCCGCCCGACTCCAACTGGTCCAAGTTCTCAGAGGGCCTCATGCCGATCCCGGCCGATCTTAAGATTTTGGCGAAGACGCGGACGCCGGCCGAGCTGTTCTGGGCGATCAAGAGCGGCGTCAAGTTCACGGGCATGCCGAGCTTCGGCCTCGCCGGCGCCCCGGACGACCAGATCTGGTCGATCGTCGCCTTCATCAAGAACCTGCCGGCCATGTCGGACGCGGACTACAAGGACTGGAGCGCGGCGGGGCCGTAACCGGGCGCGGGCGCTCCGGCTGCGTCCGCAACCCAGGGGGGCGATGCAGCGCCCGAGGCCTTATCCCAGGAGATCCTGCAGCGCGGGAATGAGCGGCGCGTCGGCCGGCGGCATCGGGTAGCTGCGCAGGTCCGTCGGACGCACCCATTTCAGCGCCTGCCCGTCGAGCGGCTGGACGAACCCCTCCCATTTGCGGCAGACGTAAAGCGGCATCAGCAGGTGAAAGTCGTCATAGGCGTGGCTGGCGAAGGTCAGCGGCGCAAGGCAGGCCGCCTTGACCGCGATGCCCAGCTCTTCCTTAAGCTCCCGTATCAGCGCGTCTTCCGGCCGCTCGTCCGCGTCGATCTTGCCGCCGGGAAACTCCCACAGGCCCTCGAGCTGTTTGCCCTTGGGCCTCTGGGCGAGAAGCACGCGGTTGTCGGCGTCGACCAGGGCCGCCGCGACCACCAGCAGCAGTCTCACGAGCGGTAGTCGCCGTTGATCGCGACGTATTCCTTGGTGAGGTCGCAGGTCCAAACCGTGGCGCGGCCGCGACCGAGGCCGAGATCGGCGGTGATTTTGATCTCGGGCTTCTTCATGTAGGCCGAGGCTTCCGCCTCGACATAGGCCGGATCGCGCAAGCCCTGATGGGCGACGCGGATCTTGCCGAAATAGATATCGAGCCGGTCGCGCTCGGCCTTCTCGCCGGCCTTGCCGACGGCCATCACCACGCGGCCCCAATTTGCGTCTTCGCCTGCCACCGCGGTCTTTACCAGCGGCGAGTTGGCGATCGACAGCGCGACGCGCTTGGCCGCCTTGCGGGTCGCCGCGCCCTCGACCTGGACCTCGATAAACTTGCGCGCGCCTTCGCCGTCGCGCACGACCTGATGGGCGAGCGAGCGCAAGACCTTGTCGAGCGCACGCCGGAACGGGCCGAGGCGCTCGTCCGTGGCGTGCTCGATGTACGGCGCCGACTTTGCCGCGCCGGTCGCAAACAGCATCAGGGTATCCGAGGTCGAGGTGTCGCTGTCGACGGTGATGGCGTTGAACGACCGCTCGACGGATTTCGACAGCATCGTCTGAAGCGCGCCGGCGGCGATCGGAGCGTCGGTGAAGACGTAGGAGAGCATGGTCGCCATGTCGGGCGCGATCATGCCGGCGCCCTTGGCGATGCCGTTGATGGCGACAATCGTGTCGCCCAGCGGCGCGAAGGCGGTGGCGACCTTGGGATAGGTGTCGGTGGTCATGATCGCCTTGGCGGCGTCCATCAACCGATCCTCGCGCGCTTCGGCCGAAAGCTCAGCGAGCACATTGGCGATCCGGCTGCCGTCAAGCGGCTCGCCGATGACCCCGGTCGAGGCCATGAACACCTCGCCGGGCAGGCATCCGATCGTTTTAGCGGCCGCCTCGGCGACGAGCCCGACCGCCTCGATCCCCCGATGGCCGGTGAAGGCGTTGGCGTTGCCGGAGTTGACGATCAGCGCCCGCGCCTTGCCGCCGGGAAGCTGCTTGCGGCACCAGTCGACCGGCGCCGACGGGCACTTCGAGCGGGTGAACACGCCGGCGACTTCGGCCGGCTGGTCGAATACCGCCATCATCACGTCGGTGCGGCCCGCGTAACGCACCCCCGCCGCGATCGTGGCGAAGCGGACGCCCGCGATCGGCGGCAGATTGGGGTATTTCTTCGGTGCGAGCGGAGAGAGCGCGGCGGGAGCGGCCATGGAAGCGTTCCGTCATCCAAATTCAGGAATTCGAGAGCGGGCCAACGCCCGCCTCGGGGTCGCGCGTCGTTCAGTTCTTCGGCTTGTCGGCAGCGCCAGGAGCCGGCGCGTTCGAAGGCGCAGGCGCGGGCGCGGCGCCCGGCGCCGCATCCGGAGCGATCGGCTTGCCGTCGGCGTCGAAGTACTGAATCTTCGCCGCGGCGTGCAGCGCGGCGACCTCCTCGCTCTCCGCCTTCTGGGCGACGTAATGCGCCGCCTGATCCTTGAGCTGCTCGAAGGGCGGGAAGGTCTTGGTGCGGGTGTCCTCGACCTGGATGATGTGCCAGCCAAACTGAGTCTTGACCGGATCGGAGATCTCGCCCTTTTTCAGCTTGAACGCCGCTTCCGAGAACTCCGGCACCATGCGGTCCTTGGTGAACCAGCCGAGGTCCCCGCCGTCGCCGCCGGTGTCCTTCGACACCTCGTTGGCGACCTTGGCGAAATCCTCGCCGCCCTTGACGCGGGCGAGCGCCTTCTTCGCCTCGTCTTCAGTCGGCAGCAGGATGTGGCGGGCGTGGATCTCCTCCTGCGGCGGCTCGGCCTTGGCGGCCTCATCGTAGGCCTTGCGCTCGGCGTCCTCGGTGGTCGCGGCTTTGGCGACCGACCCCAAAAGCTGCTCCATCGCAAGCTTGTCGTGGTAGTAGGCGAGCTTCTTGGCGAATTCGGGAGTCTGGTCGAGCTTCTCCGCTTGCGCTTTCTTGGCGGCGAGCTGGAGATCGATCAGATAGTCGAGCACATATTTCTGCCGCTGCGCCCCCTCCAGCTTCTGCGGCAGGCCAGGACCGATGTCCGCCATGGCTACGGCGAGGTCGTCTTCTGTGATCGGCTGGCCGTCGACAGTCGCCAATACTTTCGGCTCGGCTGACGCTGCGGCGGCGAAAGCGAAGACCGCGCCCGCGCCGAGCGCAAGGGCAGCGGCGGTCGATCGCAGGCGAGCGGGAATATGTCTTGTCATCAGGGCTCCTCTGGACGTCGCCCATCGGTCCCGGCCGGCGACGGCGGAGGCGCTATAAAGGGATTCCGGCGAATTTGCGAGAGGCAAGGCGAGGGAAGAGGCGACAAAAGCGGACAAAACCGGTCCCGACGCGCTCGGCTCAGTGTTTGACGAACAACGCAACGCCAATGAAAAGGACGATGACCAGGGCGACGCTGGCGATGACGACGTAGCGCATCCCGAAGCCGGTCGCTCCCGCCCGCACCCTCTCCTTGTTCGCCTCGGTGACGACGGGTCGTTCTTGCGAGTCCATGGCGTACTCCGGTTCGGAATGAGAACGGAAAACCCGGCGACGCGTTCCCCGGCGTCTGCCGGACGACAGGATGTCGACGAGGAGGGCGAAGCGCAGGTCGCGCTCGGACAGTGCGCTCATCGTCATCTCACACGAGCAGCTTCTCGATTCTCACCGGCAGGTCGCGAACGCGCTTTCCGGTCGCATGGAAGACGGCGTTGGCGACGGCTGCGTTGAGCCCGACGATTCCCAGTTCGCCGATCCCCTTGACCCCCAGCGGGTTGATCCAGTCGTCGGTCTCCGGAACGAGGATCACCTCGACCTCCTGGATGTCCGCGTTCACCGGGACCAGATAGTCGGCGAGGTTGGTGTTGACATAGCGTGCGGCGCGCCGGTCGATCTCGGTCTCCTCGTGCAGCGCCGAACTCAAACCCCAGATCATGCCCCCCATGAGCTGGCTCCGCGCCGTTCTCGGATTCATGATGCGTCCGGCGGCGAAGGCGCCGACCGCACGCGGCGCGCGGATCTCCTTGGTCAGCGCATGGATGCGCACCTCGACGAACTGCGCGCCGAAAGCAAACGCGACCTTGTCGCCCTTCGGGCCGCCCGTCATCTTGACGCGACCGTGATAAATCCCCTCCATGTCGGCGGGGGTGAGGCCGTGCGGGATCGACTCGGCGTATTCCTCGATGACGCTCCGCCCCATTTGCTGGAACGCGGTCTCGATCGGCGTGGCGGAGTCGCCGGCGGCTATCCTCCCGCCCGAGAGCGAGAATCCGTCGCGGGGCCGCCCGGCCAGCGGGCCCTTGGCCGCGGCGGCGTCGAAGAGGCGATCGCGAATGGCGTTGCAGGCTTTGACGACAGCCGAGGTCGCACTCGCCGTGGTGTTGGAGCCTCCGGCCACCGGGCCGGCCGGGAGGATGCTGTCGCCGAGCTCGACCGTCACTTTGTCGGGGGAAAGTCCAAGCGCTTCGGCAGCGGCCTGGCCGATGACGGTCGCCGCCCCGGTGCCGACGTCATGGACCGCAATCGACACCCGCGCGGTCCCGTCGGGGCTGAGACGGACCCGCGCCGCCGCGGCCGCGATCTGCGTCGGGTAACAGGCGGTGGCGCATCCCCAGCCGACAAGCCAGTCGCCGTCGCGCATGGATCCAGGCGTAGGACCGCGGCCCTGCCAACCGAACGCCTCCGCGCCGCGCTCAAAACATTCGACCAGCGAGCGACTCGAATAGGGCCTGCCGGTCACCGGGTCCTTCATCGTGTCGTTGATCCGGCGCAGCGCGACCGGGTCCATGTTCAGCTTGACCGCGAGTTCATCCATGGCGCTTTCGAGCGCATACATGTACGGCACTTCCGGCGGCGCGCGCATGAAGCCCGGGGTATTGCGGTCGGCGTTGACGACGTTGACCTTGGTCGCCACAGACGCGTAGTCGTACATCATCGCCGTGCTGGTGGTCCCCGCGACGTTGTAGTCGTCCGGACGGGAGGTCAGCTCCCAGGCTTCGTGCAGGTAAGCCTGGATCTTCCCATCCCGGCTCGCCCCGAGGCGAACGTGATGGCGGGTTTCCGCGCGGTACGTCGCGATGGTGAACCCTTGCGCGCGCGTGGCGACGAGCTTCACCGGACGTCGGATGCGTTTCGCCGCGAGCGCGACCAGAGCCGTGCGCGGGGTCAAAGACCCCTTAGAACCGAAGGCGCCGCCGACGTAGAGGCTGATGACGCGAACATTGTCCGGATCGAGGCCCAGCTGCGTCGCGACACCGTACTTCACGCCGTAGACGAACTGGCTCGGCTCGTAGATGACGAGCTTGTCGTCGTTCCAGACGCATGTGGTGGTGAACAGCTCCATCGGATTGTGGTGCTGCGTCGGCGTGGCGTATTCGGCGTCGACCACGACCGGCGATGACGAAAGCGCGTTCTCCGCGTCGCCGAGCACGGGGTCCTTGTGGGTCTTGTCCACTTCGGCGACCGGCTTGACGGTCGCTCCGGCGTCGTCGAACGACGCCGTCGCCGGCCGCTCGTCGTAATCGATCCTGACCTGGCGCGCGGCCTCGCTCGCGGCTTCGAAGGTCTCGGCGACAACCAGCGCGACGATCTGGCCGTCATGCCAAATCTTTGCATCGCTCAGCGGAACGATCGACGTACCGGATTGCCCACCCTTCGAAAAGGTCTTCAACGGGCGGATGTCGTTCGCGTTCTCGTAGGTGAGGATGTCCAGGACGCCGGCGACGCCCTGCGCTTTTTCGAGGTTGATCTTGCGAATCGCTCCGTGCGCGACCGCGCTCGTCACCAGGCAGGCGTAGGCCGGCCCGGCGACCGGGACGTCGGACGGATACCGTGCGGCGCCGGTCACTTTCACCCGCGCGTCGACGCGCGGAATGTCCGACGTCGAGGTTTGCGGCGCGATCGCCATGTCAGACCTCCATCTTCGCCGTTTCAAGCAGCGCACGGACCAGCGTCTGCTGTCCGAGCGCGATCTTGAAGGCATTGTGCTGGCGCGGAATAGCGCCGGAAAAAGCGGCATGCGCGGCGCGCTCCGCGATTTCCAGACCCATGGTCTGTCCGGCCAGAACGGCTTCCGCTTCGCGAGCCCGCCAGGGAATGGTCGCCACCCCGCCCAGCGCGATGCGCGCCTGCCGGATGGGGCCGCGGTTCGGCATATCGAGCGCGACCGCCGCCGATGCGAGCGCGAACTCATAAGACTCGCGATCGCGGATCTTGAGATAGCGGGAGCGGGCCGTCCAATCGCCGCGCGGCAGGAAAAAGGCGGTGATGATTTCCCCAGGCCTGAGATTGGTCTCGATGTGGGGCGCGTCCGCGGGAAGGCGATGGAGATCGGCGAAGGCGAAGCGCCGGGTTTTGCCGCCCGTCGTGGTTTCGACCATGGCGTCGAGCGCGATCAGCGCCTGCGCGAAATCGCCGGGGTAGGTCGCGATGCACGCGTCGCTGACGCCGAGGACGGCGTGCGTCCGATTGACGCCCTCCAGCGCCGCGCAACCCGATCCCGGCCGCCTCTTGTTGCAGGCCGCCCCAGGAGATGTCGCGGAAGTAGGTGCAGCGGGTGCGCTGGAGCGTGTTTCCGGCGAGCGTCGCCATGTTGCGCAGCTGCGGGCTCGCCGCGAGGACGAGGCTCTCAGCGATGATGGGGTACTGTTTCTTGATCAGAGGATCGCGCGCGACATCCGCCATGCGGGCAAGCGCGCCGAGCCTCAGGCTGTCGCCAACCGGCTCGACGCGATCGAGGCCTGCAACGCCCGTGATGTCGACGAGGGCGCCGGGTTGCATCGCGTCAAGCTTCATGAGGTCCAGGATCGTCGTCCCACCGGCAAGGACCTGCGTCGCGGCCGATGTCGGAGGGCCCGACGCGCCGCCGAACAGTCCCGCGGCGTCGTCGAGGCTTTTGGCGCGGAGATAGGCGAACGGCTGCATCACGCCCTCCGCATCTGAAGCTTCGCCTGCTTGATCGCCGCGACGATGTTCGGGTAGGCGGCGCAGCGGCACAGGTTTCCGCTCATGTATTCGCGGATCTCCGGATCCGAGCCGGCGTGCCCTTCTTCCACGCAAGCGACGGCCGACATGATCTGCCCGGGCGTGCAGTAGCCGCACTGGAAAGCGTCGTGGTCGACGAACGCCTGCTGCATCGGGTGCAGGGCTCCGTCGGACCCAGCGAGACCTTCAATGGTGGTGACCACGCGTCCGTCCGCCGCGGCGGCGAGGGTCAGGCACGAAAGAACCCGCCGGCCGTCGAGGAGAACGGTGCACGCACCGCACTGGCCGTGGTCGCAACCTTTCTTGGTTCCGGTCAAACCGATGCGCTCGCGCAACGCGTCGAGCAGGGTCACCCGCGAGTCGAGCGTGGTCTCGAACGCTTGCCCGTTCACGACCAGCCGAGTCGGAACGGTCGTAGCCTCCGTCTGCTGGCCCCCCGGAAAGGGACCGGGCGCCGCGTTTGCGGCGGGCGCAAAAGCGAGAGCGGCGCTCGAGGCGCTCGCGCCGAGGAAGGCTCGGCGGTCGAAGTCTGGTTTCATCTTTACAGTCCTCAGATCGTGTCGCCGCTGACGATCGGAATGTCGGCTGGAGAAGCCGGCGGCGATTGAGGGTCGGGCGGAACGATGACGTCCGGCCCGGGGGTGGGAATCTCGGGCGACGACGGGCCAGGCGGGTCCTCCGCCGGCGAGGGCGGCCGGATCACTTCGGGCCCGGGGGTCGGAGTCTCCGCGGGCGTCGGCTCGGGGCTCGGGCTCTCATTAGGGGTCGGATTGGGCATCCAGCGGCTCCGCGTTGTCGGGAAAAGCAATGCCGCGGGCGGCGTTTTGTTCCTGCCGTCGGTCGTGGGCGTCCAGCTCCGATGGCAGGGCCGACGCGGCTCAGGCGCGGCCGAACAGCCGCCGAAGCGCGCCTTTCGCGGATTCGAGCGTGCGCTTCCTCGGCTCGGGCAGGTTCCGACCGGCGCGATTGATATAGAAGGTCAGCATGGACATCGCGGACTGGAACGCCGACCCCTTGCGCCGCGAACTCGACTCCGCGGAATGCTTGAGCGACTGAGCGATCTCTTCCGCGCTCGGCTTGGCGAACACCTCGGGTTCGAGGTCGAGCGCATCCGAATGCGTGGTCACCTCCTGCGACCAGCGACGCTTTTGTTTCCGCGCCATCGCTCTGCCTTCCTATCGCTGACCCACTGCTGCGCTTTCCGCAGAAACGGCGAGGCGCCGGCGTACGTCGGCCTAGTTGTGGAAACCGTCGCCCGGCATCGGTTTGCCGCCTCCCTCGACAGCGCCAGAAGGCTCAGTCGCCGAGGCGACCTGAATCACGATGTCGTGCCCGGTGCGGAGGTCTCCGCCCGCCTCTCCGACCGCGACCTCGAAGGCCGCCTGCTGCGTGAGATAGCTCATCCCCGCTTCTCCATTGCGCATCAGCGACCACTGGCCGCCCTCGGACGCAACTTTGTAAGTGATCGTCGTCATCGGCTTCTTTCCCGCAACTCGTCCTAGGGTGGTGCGCTCGCGTAGGCCCGCGAGGCGCGTTGGCGTGAGACGCTTACGGCTGTCCGGTGCCGCCCGAAGAGCCGTAGACTTGACCGGTCGCATAGCTCGCGTCCGCGGCCGCAAGCTGGACGTAGATCGAGGCGAGCTCCGCGGGCTGACCGGGACGGCCCAGCGAGGTCTGGCCGCCGAACGTCTCCAGCTTCTCCATCGTCGCCCCTCCGCTGACCTGCAGCGGCGTCCAAATCGGGCCGGGCGCGACGCCGTTCACACGAATGCCCTTGGCGGCCAGCTGCTTGCCGAGCGACTTGACGTAATTCATCGTCGCCGCCTTCGTCTGGGCGTAGTCGTACAGCTCCGGCGACGGGTCGTAGGCCTGCTCGGACGTGGTTGCGACGATCGTCGACCCCGGCTTCATATGCGGCAGCGCGGCCCGTATGATGAAGAATGGCGCGTAGATGTTCGTCTTCATCGTGGCGTCGAAATCCTCGTCGGAGACCTCGAGGATGGAAGCGCGGCTTTGCTGCCGGCCGGCGTTCATGACCAGGATATCGAGTCCGCCCAACCCCTTGATCGCCTCGTCGACGAGCCGCTTGCAGAACGCCTTGTCGCGGAGGTCGCCCGGGAGAGAGAGGCCGACGCGGCCTTCCTGTCGAATGAGCTCGATCACTTCCCGCGCATCCGGCTCCTCTTCCGGCAGGTGGTTGATCGCGACATCCGCGCCCTCCCTGGCATAGGCGATGGCCGCGGCGCGACCCATGCCCGAGTCGCCGCCGGTGATGAGCGCTTTGCGCCCCATGAGCCGCCCGGAACCCCGGTAGGTCTTTTCCCCGTGATCGGGCCGAGGGTCCATCCGGTCGGCAAGCCCCGGCCAGGGCTGGGACTGCCGCTGGAAGGGCGGCTTGGGGTACTTGTCCCGAGGGTCTGCGAGACCGGCCATGGCCTTCGCGGGCGATTCGTCCTTTCCGAACGCCGGTCCCGCCGCCGCCGCGGCGAGGCTGGCGCCGCCGGCCCCGACCACCTCTCGGCGGGAGAAAGGGGCGCGCTCATGCGTGCTCATGAGAAACTCCGTTTTGTCGTGCGTGCTCGCCGAAGCCCGGCGTGGACCCCTTTGGACCCGTTCGAGGCTCGGCTCGAAGGGTGGGACGGGCGGTGCGCTCGGCTCCGACCTTTAGACGCGTGTGAGCGCCAACTGTTCCAAACTGGCGACGGCTGGGTTCTCGGGCCGCGATGAGGGACGACAAGGCGTCCCGCACGGGGGAGAGCGGATTACGGGGTGTCGGAACCTGGCTTGCCCTTGCCGCGTTCGACCCTCAGGGCGCCGGAAATCATCTGTCTCGGCGTGACGCCAACAACGGTCTGGATCGAGATGGCTTTTGACGACCCTGGCGTTCCGCCGCATGTCGAAGAGACGGTCGCGGCCATTGTCCAGCTTCACACGGAGCACCGGAACCGGGCCGGTTTCGGCCGCCGCTTCGTCAACCGCACGACGGCGCTCGTGTCGCGGCCCAGGACGCTCGCGGTCATCACCGCGCTGATCGCGGCGTGGATCGCGATCAATGTCGCGCTGAAGGGCGCAGGCGTCGAGCCGCCGGACCCCTTCCCGTTTCAACTTCTGGCGACGGTAGTGTCGGCGCTCGGGCTTTATCTCGCGGCGATGATCCTGATCGTCCAGCGTCATGACGACGAAATCTCAGTGCGACGGGATCAGCTCGCGCTCGAACTCGCCATCCTCTCCGAGCGGAAGACGGCGAAGATCATCGCGCTCCTGGAGGAATTCCGGCGCAACGACCCGAACCAGGGCGATCATCGCGACGAGGTCGCCGAGGCGCTCGCCGAGCCTTCCGATCCCCAGGTGGTCCTTAGCGCCATCCGGTCGGCGCATGAGAAAGCCGACGCCGCCGGCGATAAGCAGAGGTGACGCGGAACCGGCGACGGCGTAAGCCGTTGGGACTGACGTTGGAAGGATTTTCGGGGGCGGCGAACAGGGGGGCCGCTGAACGAATTCCCTTGACAACCGACTGAAACCCACTAAATCCCCGCAATCCCGAATGCGTTCTGGGTCCCGGCGCCATTTTTGTGCGCATGGGACTTTTTGCGTTTTCATCGGGAATCTCGACAAGGGCCGGCCTCCACCGGACGTCGGGACCATTCCACCCGCGTCGTTCCGGCCTGGCTGGGACGCCGCCGACATGGAGACGTGAGCCGATGGCTCGTATCGCAGGCGTCAATATTCCGACCAACAAGCGCGTGGTCATCGCGCTTCAGTACATTCACGGCATCGGCCCGAAGAAGGCCGAAGAGATTTGCGAAAAGGTTCACATCCCCGCCGAGCGCCGCGTCGCGCAGCTTTCCGACTCGGAAGTGCTGCAGATCCGCGAGACCATCGACCGCGACTACATGGTCGAGGGCGACCTGCGCCGCGAGGTGGCGATCAATATCAAGCGCCTTATGGATCTCGGCGCCTACCGCGGACTGCGTCACCGCAAGCAGCTTCCGGTCCGCGGCCAGCGCACGCACACCAACGCGCGCACCCGCAAGGGCAAGGCGAAGCCGATCGCCGGCAAGAAGAAGTGACCGCTTTCGTCTCAACGTATTTCGGAATTGACGCGCGCAAGCGCGATTGAAGGACCCAACCATGGCAAAAGAGGCAACCCGCGTCCGTCGCCGCGAACGCAAGAACATCGTGTCGGGCGTCGCGCACGTGAACTCCACGTTCAACAACACGATGATCACCATCACCGACGCTCAGGGCAACACGATCTCCTGGTCGTCGGCCGGCACCATGGGTTTCAAAGGCTCGCGCAAGTCGACCCCGTTCGCGGCCCAGATGGCCGCCGAGGACGCCGTCCGCAAGGCGTCCGAACACGGCATGCGCACGCTCGAGGTCGAAGTCTCCGGCCCGGGTTCGGGCCGCGAGTCGGCGCTCCGCGCGATCCAGGCGGCGGGCTTCACCGTCACCTCGATCCGCGACGTCACCACGATCCCGCACAACGGCTGCCGTCCGCGCAAGCGCCGCCGCGTCTGATTTTTCTAGCGCGCCGATCGTTTTTTTGATCGGCGCCCGCATGCGGCCTTGCGGCGCGTTCCTGCGCGGCCGGGCCGGAATTCCTTCGAATGGAAGGCCACGCCCCGTGATCCAGAAGAACTGGCAAGAACTTATCAAGCCGAAGAAGCTCGAGGTAACGCCGGGCGACGATTCGCGCCGCCTCGCGACCGTCGTCGCCGAGCCGCTCGAGCGCGGCTTCGGTCAGACGCTCGGCAATTCCCTGCGCCGGGTGCTCCTCTCCTCGCTTCAGGGCGCCGCGATCACCTCGGTCCACATCGACGGCGTTCTGCACGAATTCTCCTCAATTCCCGGGGTCCGCGAGGACGTCGTCGACATCGTGCTCAACGTGAAGGACATCGCGGTCAAGATGCAGGGCGAGGGCGTCAAGCGCCTTGTGCTCAAGCGTCGCGGGCCGGGCCCGGTCGTCGCGGGCGACATCCAGACCACCGGCGACATTCAGATCCTCAATCCGAACCTCGTCATCTGCAATCTCGACGAGGGCGCGGACCTTCGCATTGAATTCACGGTCATGGCCGGCAAGGGCTATGTTCCCGCCGAGCGCAACCGCGCCGAGGATTCGCCGATCGGCCTCTTGCCGATCGACAGCATGTTCTCGCCGGTCAAGAAGGTGAGCTACCGCGTCGAGGCGACCCGCGAGGGCCAGGACCTCGACAAGGACAAGCTGACGATGACGATCGAGACCAACGGCGCCATCACGCCCGAAGACGCGCTCGCCTACGCCGCCCGCATCCTCCAGGATCAGCTCGCCGTGTTCGTCACCTTCGAGGAGCCGCGGCGCGAGGAAGCCCAGCACGCCATCCCCGAGCTCGCCTTCAACCCGGCGCTGCTCAAGAAGGTCGACGAGCTCGAGCTGTCCGTCCGCTCCGCCAACTGCCTCAAGAACGACAACATCACCTACATCGGCGACCTCATCCAGAAGACCGAGGGCGAGATGCTGCGCACCCCGAACTTCGGCCGCAAGTCGCTGAACGAGATCAAGGAAGTGCTGGCGCAGATGGGCCTGCACCTCGGCATGGAAGTCTCCGGCTGGCCGCCCGAGAACATCGAGGACCTCGCCAAGAGGTTCGAGGAACACTACTGATCGGGCGAATGGCGGGTGGCGAGTAGCGAATAGGTTCGAACCCTTCGCCATTCGCCATTCGCCACTCGCCACTCGCTAATAACGAAGCGGCCGTACCTTGGCACGGCGGCCGCAGACCCGATAAAGGAGAACGCCATGTACCACGGACGCGCGAAGCGCCGTTTCAATCGCACCGCCGAGCATCGCCAGGCGATGTTCGCCAATATGTCTCAGGCGCTGATCAAGCACGAGCAGATCATGACGACCCTGCCCAAGGCGAAGGACCTTCGCCCGGTGGTCGAGAAGCTGGTTACGCTCGGCAAGCGCGGCGACCTGCACGCCCGCCGCATCGCCATTTCGCGCCTGCGCGACGCCGAACTGGTCAAGAAGCTGATCGACGTCATCGGCCCGCGCTACAAGAACCGCAACGGCGGATATCTGCGCATCATGAAGGCGGGCTTCCGCCCCGGCGATAACGCCGCCATGGCGGTGATCGAGTTCGTCGACCGCGACGTCGAAGCCAAGGGCAAGGATTCCGGCCCGGCTCAGAACGCCGACGCCTGAGCGGCTTCCCCGGAATGCAAAAAGGCAGAGCTTCGGCTCCGCCTTTTTCGTTGTGCGCCGAATCCGAACTATCGGACCGAACGGCGCCGCCGCGCGCGACGGCTCGGCGTCGTCACGACCTCTAGGTCGCCGCGCCCGCGTCGAGCTTGTCCTGGGTCTTGGTGTCGAAGTCGCTGGCGTCGTGGCGCTCGCGCAGCTGGCCGGCGGGATCGCCCCAGGAGCGGTTGACCATGCGCCCGCGTTTGACGGCAGGCCGCTGAAGCAGGTCATCGACCCAGCGCCGCACGTTCTTATAGTCCTGCACCGACAGGAACTCGGCGGCGTTATACAGCGCGCCTTCGACGAGGCCGCCCATCCAGGGGAAGGCCGCGATGTCGGCGACGGTGTAGGAATCGCCGGCGAGGTAGCGGCTTTCGGCGAGCCGGCGGTCGAGAACGTCGAGCAGACGCTTGGTCTCCATGGCGTAGCGGTCGATGGCGTATTCGATCTTGATCGGCGCATAGGCGTAGAAGTGGCCGAAGCCGCCGCCGACGAAAGGCGCGCTGCCCATCTGCCAGAAGAGCCACGACAGGCACTCGGCGCGCGCGCGCGGCTCGCTCGGCATCAGCGCGCCGAATTTCTCCGCGAGATAGACGAGGATCGCGCCGAACTCGAACACCCGGATCGGCTCTGGGCCGGAGCGGTCCACCATCGCCGGGATCTTGGAATTGGGGTTGATCGCCACAAAGCCGCTGCCGAACTGGTCGCCCTCGCCGATATTGATCAGCCAGGCGTCGTATTCCGCGCCGTCGAAGCCCAGCGCCAAAAGCTCCTCGAGCATGATCGTGACCTTCTGGCCGTTCGGAGTCGCCAGCGAATAAAGCTGAAGCGGATGGCGGCCGACCGGCAGCGCCTTTTCCTGGGTGGGGCCGGCGACGGGCCGGTTGATATTCGCGAACCGCCCGCCGCTCGGCTTCGCCCAGGTCCAGACTTTTGGCGGAATATATTCGTTCGTCTCAGACATGGCGGTTCTCCAACGGTCCGTTGCTCGGTCGACAGCCGAGAGCGATCTCGACAGGACGACTGCGAAAGGCGCGCCTTGATCTACGCACTGCCGAGCGAGGCGCAACCCCTCGCGGGCGCCTCAGTCCAAATCGCGAGCGCCGGGCCCCCTATGCAGCCTGTTCGCCGACGTCGACATACTCCGCTTATCTCGTGGGCTTAGGGATGGGCGCCCCGTCCTATCGCACGACGTCTCGCATTCGCATGCGCCTTGTGTCGGCGCGTCGCCGACGCGCAAGCGCCCTCAGCTGTGCTTGAAGCCGCCCGTCTCGGCTTCCGTCATCGGCGTGTGGATCGGATGCCGGTCGAAATGGGCGATCGCGTTGCGGACGTCGCCGACGAGCAGCTCCGCAAGGTCGCGGGTCACACCCTGCCGGACAAGGATCCGCTGCACCGCGACGTCGGCGAGGTTCTCCGGCAAAGTGTAGGCCGGAACCAGCCATCCGCGGATGCGCAGGCGGTCGGCGAGGTCGAACAGCGTATAGCCGGGATCGGCCCCGTCCTTGATCGTCCAGGTCACGGCGGGAATGCCGGTGTTCGGATCGCCCGCGGCGAGGATCTCGAACGGACCGAGCTTGACGATCTCCTCGGCGAGAAATTGCGCCGTTCGGTAGCTCGCCATATGGACCTTGCGATAGCCGTCGCGGCCGAGGCGCAGGAAGTTGTAGTACTGGGCGACGATCTGCCCGGCGGGACGGGAAAAGTTGATGGCGAAGGTCGGCATTTCGCCGCCGAGGTAATTGACCCGGAAGATCAGATCCTCCGGCAGGTCCGCCACGTCGCGCCAAATGATCCAGCCCGCGCCAAGCGGCGCGAGGCCGAACTTGTGGCCCGAGGTCGAGATCGACTTGACCCGCGGCAGGCGGAAGTCCCACACGAGGTCCGGCGCGCAAAACGGGGCGAGGAACGCCCCTGACGCCCCGTCGACGTGCATGTCGACGTCGAGGCCCGTCTCGGCCTGAAGCCTGTCGAGCGCTTGGGCCAGCGGCTCAACGGGTTCGTAATTGCCGGTGTGCGTCACGCCGAGGGTCGGAACGACGCCGATCGTATTCTCGTCGACGCGCTTGAGCATTTCCTCGGGCGTCATGACCAGGCGGCCGCGATCCATCGGAACTTCGCGGATCTCGACGTCCCAGTAGCGGGCGAACTTGTGCCAGCAGATCTGAACCGGACCGCAGACGATGTTCGGCTTGTCGGTCGGCCTGCCCGCGGCCCTCTGCCTCGCGCGCCAGCGCCATTTCAGCGCCATGCCGCCGAGCATGCAGGCTTCGCTTGAGCCGACCGCCGATGTGCCCAGGGTGTTGGCGGCGTGGGGGCTGTTCCAGAGGTCGGCGAGCATGTGGACGCAGCGCGACTCGAGCTCGGCGGTCTGGGGATACTCGTCCTTGTCCACCATGTTCTTGTCGATGGCGAGATCCATGATCTTGTGGACCTCGGGCTCCTCCCAGGTCTGGCAGAAGGTCGCCAGATTCTGGCGCGCGTTTCCGTCGAGGAAGAGCTCGTCCTGAACGATCTGGAAGACGTCTGCGGGCAGGCTTTCCTTCTCGGGGAACTTGTATTTCGGCAGCGGCTTCGAGAGGGCCCCGCGAGTGAAGATGGAGTCCAGAAGCAACTCGCGAACGTCGTCTTTGTAACTGAGAGCCACGGCAACCCCTCCAGCCCGTCTGTCCGACCGGGTGGCGAACCTACACCTGTCGAGCGCCAACGTCCGTCCCATTTGGAAATGACAGGGCGACGACGGGGTCGCCAGTCAGGATCGGCCGCTCACGCCGGCCTGAGCCGATTGTCCTTCTGCTTGACCTCCGCCGCCATGCCTTCATGGAAGCCGTCTTCATGCAGGCGCGCGACATCGGGCAACTGACGGTCCGCAATGGTGGGGCGGAGTTCGTGCGCGCGCTCAAAGCCCGAGCGGCCGCGCATGGCCGCTCGGCCGCTGTGTCGCGACGAGGCGGGGCAAGCTTACTCGGCGCGCTGCATGCTCAGCAGGGGGCGCACCAGCAATGATAGCGTCCACAGACCCGGTGATGCCACGGACCGCACCACCGGCCCCAATGGGGGCCGCATGCGGCCTTTTCAATCGGAGTGAAATTCTTCGGCGCGTCGGCCAACCCCGCAGGTCCGCGCTCGATCTGGGCGGAGGCCTGCCACGTCGTCGCCGCGCCGAACACAAGAACCGCCGAAGCCGCGAGCATAATCGCTACCTTGCGCATCGCTTCCTCCTTCTCGCCGCTCTGGGCCTGACGCACAGAGGCGGCACGCGACGCATAGTGGTCCCCCTCTCCCGCCGGATGCAAGGGGCGCGATCCGGCGCGCCGAATTTCCGCCGTCCATCGCCCTGTCAGCGACGCGCTCGGAGCCGCCTCGCCCTCTTGGAGGAGCCGACCGGAGGGAGGACGCCGCAGGACGAAACGGATCAAGGCCCTCGCCGCCAACACGCCCCGCACGGGCCAAAGACGAGACAGTCCGAAGGAGATATGATAGTCTTCACAGCTTGATCACGTCCCTTAAAGTCAAGGCAGCGAACCTAGGAATTCAAGCGAAGTGGCGAGGCGCAGCCGCGAATGCCATCAATCGAGGAATGGCTGAACGGTCTCGGTCTGGGCAAATACTCTAGGGTCTTTGCCGAGAACGACGTCGACCTCCGCGCCCTGCCACATTTGAATGGCGGCGACTTGCAGGAACTCGGCGTCTCGCTCGGTCACCGCAAGCTCATGCTCGCGGCCATCGCCGGGTTGCGCGGCGCCGACCCAGCGGAAGCCGAGGTCGAAACGAAGCCGGGGCGGCAGAGTCCGATCGTTGATGAGAGGACAGAACCCGACGAGGCCAGGTCGCTCGCCGCCCCTGGTCCTGACCTCAGGCTGCTCAGTGTCCTCTTCTGCGACATGGTCGAATCCACGAGCTTGTCGTCGCGGTTCAATGCCGAAGAGATGCACGATCTCATCGGCGTCTACCAGGAAGCCGTCGCAAGCGCGGTCAAGCTGTACGGCGGCTACGTCGCGAAGTTTCTTGGCGACGGCGTGCTCGCCTATTTCGGATGGCCGATGGCCTATGAAGATCACGCCGAGCGCGCGATCCGCGCCGGCTTTGCGGCTATTGCCGCAGTCGGGAGCCTTAAGACGCCCTCTGGCGCGCCACTTCAATCGCGCATCGGCATCGCGAGCGGCCGCGTAGTCGTCGGCGATCTCGCCGGAGGCGGCGTGCTCGACCGAGGCCAGGTGGCGGGTGAAACTCCGAATCTGGCCGCGCGCCTCCAGGACGCAGCCGAGCCGGGCGAGATTCTGATCGCAGACAATACCCGCCGCCTGGCCGGCCACGCGTTCGAATTCGAAGCTCGGGGCGCCCGCGAGCTCAAGGGCTTCCCCCATCGCATGCCCCTGTTTCGCGTCTCCAGCGAACGCGATGTTGAAAGCCGCTTTGACGCGACGCGCGGCAGGTCGCTCTCGCAATTCGTGGGACGCAACAACGAAATCGGCATCCTCCTCGATCGGTGGGAACTTGCGAAGAGCGGCCAGGGCCAGGCTGTTTTTGTGAGCGGCGAAGCGGGAATAGGAAAGTCCCGTCTGCTCGAAGCGCTGATTGAGCGTATGCGCGATGAGCCGCACGAGCCGATCCGCCTGCAATGTTCTCCCTATCATGGGACCTCCGCGCTTTATCCGGTCATCCAGCGGCTGAGCCGTTCGGTTGGTCTCGCTGCGGATGACGATGCGACGATGCGCGCCGGAAAGCTTGACCGCCTGCTCGCGAAATATGGAGAACCGGGCGAAGCACGGCCGGTCTATGGGGAGCTCCTTTCGCTAGATTTGGGCGACAGCTCCGAGCCGTCCGTTCTCTCCGCGCTGGAACGCAAGGAACTGACCCTACGCACGCTTGTAAATCGAGTCTTTTTTGCGACACAGCGGGCCCCCGTGTTGTTTGTGGTCGAGGACGCGCACTGGATCGACCCTTCGACCAACGAGCTGTTGCGGGACATCGCTCTGCGGATCCACGCGGCGCCCATCTATGTGCTGGTGAGCCATCGGCCGGACTGGTCGCCGGGCTGGGCGCAGGGCCTTTCGCACGTCACCAATATCGCGGTCGGCCGGCTGACCAATCCGCAAATGCGCGTGTTCATCCAGTCTCTGCTGGGCCCGGTCTCCGACCGGCTCGTCGACCGCATCGCCGAACGGACGGACGGCGTGCCCCTGTTCGTCGAGGAACTGACCCGTTCGATTCTCGATAGTGGATCTGACGCCGCCGAAGACATTGAGATTCCCGACAGCTTGCAGGGCTCGCTGATGGGGAGGCTCGACCACTTGTCGGCGCCTGCAAAGGAGATCGCGCAGATCGCTTCCGTCATCGGCCGGGAGTTCGACCGCGACCTCCTGGCCAAGGCCTCCACGCTCGAAGCGCCGACGCTGAGCGACGCACTACACCAACTTCTGGCGGCCGAGCTCGTCGTGATTGGCGGAACGTCGCAGCAATCCTTGCTCTTCCGGCACGCCTTGATCCAGGACGCCGCCTACCAATCCCTGATGACCCGCAAGCGCCTCCGACATCACAACGCGATCGCCGATGCGATCGTCCAATCGCGTCCGGACATTGCCGCGACCCAGCCCGAACTGATCGCGCGCCACTATACCGAGGGCCGGCGCGATGATCTGGCGTTGCCCTATTGGATGAAAGCAGGAGAAAGGGCGCTGGAACGTTCCGCCAATTACGAGGCGACCGATCACTTCTCGAATGCGCTCGCCCTGGCCGGGAGGCTTCCAGAGGGACCTGAACGCAGCATCGAAGCGCTTGCCGCGCGGCTTCGGCTTGCCGAAGCGCTAACCGAAGCGGGACGGTTGAGAGACGCCGCAACGCACTTCCTTGTGGCTGCGGAGCAGGCGCGTCGGGCGAACGACATCGAGAGCTTCGTGCGCGTCGCGCTCGGCTACGACACCGCACAATCCCTTCTTGGCGTGCCGCTCGACCGGTCCGCCGCGCTCCTCGCGGAGGCGGAAGCGAAAATCGCCCCTGACGACGACAAGCGACGCTGCCTGATTCTGTCGCGGCTCGCGCGGGCGCACCTACTTCTCGGCGATGAGAAGAACAGCGAGAGTTATGGCGCACAAGCAACCGCGCTGGCGAGACGATTAGGCGACCGCCGCTCCTTGTTTAACCTTTTCTTTACTCGCTTCCTCGTCCCACGGCAGGTCGTATCGTTGAGCGACGCGCAAAGCCGGCTGTCGGAACTGAGCGAGCTGGTCGAACTTTCGCGGAGCATTGACGACGTCGAGATCAAGGTGCGGGCGATCGCCATGGACGGGTATGTCTCTGCGGAGCTTGGCGATCGCGGTCGCGTGGACCGGTCGCATGGCGAATTGAGCGAACTCAGCGAAGTTCGGCAGCGTCTCAATTCGCAGTGGAATTCGCACCACGGCGCGGCGATGCTGGCGATCCTCGATGGGAACTTGGCGGCGGCTGAAAGCTTTGCAAGGGAGGGGCTGAAACTCGGGCGCCTGACGCTCGGCGACCAGGTTGAAGGCGTCTACGGCATCCAGATGTTTTCGATCCGCCGTGAGCAGGGGCGCCTCGCCGAAGTTGCGCCGGTCGTCAAACATCTCATCGACGAGAAGCCGGCCGAAAAGATTTGGTTGCCGGGCTTTGCGTTGATCGCCGCAGACCTTGGCTTCGAGGAGCCGGCGCGGCGGCGGTTGCGTGAATTGGCCGAGACCGGCTTCGACATGCCGTTCGACGCAAAACGCAGCGCGTCGCTGTCCTACGTCGCCGAGGTGGCCGTCTTGCTGGGCGACGCCGATGCCGCCGAACGGCTCTATGAACTGATGTCGGGCTATCAGCACATGACGATCACCGTCGGGATCTTCACGGTGTGCTACGGCGCCGCGAGCCGCTATCTCGGAATGCTCGCCGCGACGCTTGGCGATTTCGACAAAGCGGAAGCACATTTCGAGCATGCGCTGGAGATGAATGAGCGCATGCGGGCGCGTCCATGGCTTGCGCACACCCAGGCGCAATACGCGCTGCTTCTCAGACGCCGAGGCGGGAGGGGAGACAGTGAACACGCGGAAACTCTGGCAAACGAGGCGTGGAAAGTCGCAGTTGAACTTGATATGGTGCGGTTGAAACGACGACTTCAGCCAGCAATTCATTGAGCACGGGGGAACGCGCCGACCGCGAATTTTCGTCAAGGAGATCGACTGCATGCCGCGCTATCTCATCGAACGCAACTTTGCTGAGCAGGTCGTGTTGACGAAGGATGCGGCCGAAAGCATCAAACAGATTAATGACGAAGAGGGCGTGGCATGGATATTTTCATTCCTTAGCGCCGACAAGAGGAAGACGTATTGTCTTTATGAGGCGCCGAGTCCGGAGGCGATCCGCGCCGCGGCCCGTCGCAACAATATACCCGCCGACGCAATCATCGAGATTGGGGGAGAACTGAGCCCTGCCATGTTCGGCTAGCGCCACGCCGAGAATTTAGCGTCGTTAGAGTTGGATTGGTGTTCTTTCTCAGGAGAACGTCATGAACGAGGACGCAATCGCCAAATTTGCGCAAAGCCTTCGCGGCCCGATTATCGGGCGCAACCATCCTGAGTATGAGGAGGCGCGAAAGCTCTACAACGCGATGATCGACAAGCGGCCGTTGCTCATCGCGCGATGCGCCGATGCCGCTGACGTGATCGCGGCGGTGAATTTCGCCAGGGACAACAAGCTCCCGATCGCCATTCGCGGCGGTGGCCACAACGGTCCAGGTCTCGCAAGCGTCGACGACGGCCTGGTCATCGACCTGTCTCAGATGAAGGGCGTGAGGGTCGACCCGAAGCAGAAGACGGTGAGAGTGGGCGCGGGCTGCACGACCGGCGACGTGGATCACGCGACCCAGGCCTTCGGTCAGGCTGTCCCTTTCGGGATCCTCTCGACGACCGGCGTCGCGGGCCTGACGCTGAGCGGCGGTCACGGCTACCTTAGCCGCCAGTACGGCCTCGCGGCTGACAGCCTAGTCGAGGTGGACGTCGTTCTGGCCGACGGCAGCTTCGTCACCGCTTCCGAGACGGAGAACGCGGACCTGCTGTGGGCTCTGCGCGGCGGCGGCGGAAATTTCGGCGTCGTGACCAGCTTCCTCTTCCGCACCCATCCGGTGAGCATGGTTTACGGCGGCCCGATCGTGTTCGAACTCGCCGACGCGCCCACGGTGATGAAATGGTTCCGGCAATTCCAGCCGAAGGCGCCGGAGGAGTTCTACATCTTTCTCGGGCTGCAGTCGGTCCCGCCCGTAGATCCGTTTCCCAAGGAACATTGGTCGAAGAAGATGTGCGTGCTCGTCGTGTTGCACAACGGGCCGCTTGCGGAGGGGGAGAAGGCCGTCAACGCGATCCGCGCCGCTCTGCCAAGGCCGATCATCGACTGGGCGCAGCCGATGCCCTACACCGTGATCCAGACCCTTTTCGACCCGCTGCTGCCGAAGGGCCTGCAATGGTACTGGAAGGGCGACTTCGTGAAAGAGCTTCCTGACGCGGCCGTCGACGCGTATGTCGCGCAGGCGGCGAAGCTCCCGAGCGTCCTGTCCGGAATGCACCTCTATCCGGTTGACGGCGCCGTGCACCGGCAGAAGAAGGACGCGACAGCTTGGGGCTACCGCGACGCCGCCTGGTCGATGGTGATCTACGGAGTCGACCCGGATCCGGCCAAGGCCCCGGCGCTCAAGCAATGGGCTCAGGACTACTGGGCGGCCGTCCATCCGTTCAATCTCCCCGGCGCCTATGCGAACTTCATGATGGATGACGAGGGCGAGGCCCGGGTCAAGGCCGCCTATGGCGGCAACTACGAGCGGCTCGCAGGCCTGAAAAAGAAATTTGACCCGGCGAACCTTTTCCATGTGAACCAGAACATCCGCCCGGCCGCGTGACGGAAGCGGAAGCGCTTCGGGGCGGCCTCGCTGGTCTTAGCGGCCGCCCCGTGTGGCGCCTTCCAATGATCGCATTCGTCCCTTCGCGATGTTCAACCGCTGACTGATGCCGCTCCAAGCGGACTTGGCGGTCGTCAGCCCTTCGCGGGGGGCCACCTGCTTGTCCTTCCTGGTCGGCGCTTGGCTTCGATGCGGCAGCCCGACGCCTGAGCGACACGGCGGCGGCGGTCCCAGCCAACGCGAGGAGCCGCGAGACATCGCAGGCCGACATCAGCATTTCTGAAAAGTAGGATTTTGTCTTGACATAATTCTGGGGATTAGCTATTCATTCTCGTAAGGAGAAATAGGAGATGTTCGGATGCTGGAAGACAGGAAAGCTGCAGCCGCGTCCGATCTTGCGCGGAGGCCGTTGGACGAGGCCGCGTGGGCGCGGCGGAACGAGCGGGACGAGCGGATCGTCGGCCTGCTCAACCGCGGCGTC
The DNA here is from genome assembly GCA_963748545.1 of uncultured Alphaproteobacteria bacterium. Taxonomy (GTDB): domain Bacteria; phylum Pseudomonadota; class Alphaproteobacteria; order Rhizobiales; family Beijerinckiaceae; genus Roseiarcus. The sequence goes on along the minus strand of CAVVJO010000031.1, from coordinate 338,665 downwards.
GCCGTCGCCGATATCGCCCAGCGCGAAGGCGTTTCGCTGAAGCGCATGCGCAATTGCATCCGAGAACTCCTCGCCAGGCGCGAGCCCCAGCCGCCGACCGCATTCCTGGCCGAAGCGCGCCGGCTCGAGGCCGCGCTCAGCGTCCCCTTCAGCATGATGGCGAACGGGGCGAACGGCGCCAATTTCCGGGCCATCGACGCGGTGATCGCCATCGTGCGCGCGCTCGACCGCTGCCATGGGTTCTCGGCTTCACCCTGGCGCGGCGGCGCCCGCCTCCCACGCTCGTCCTCGCCCCGCCGGGCGCGGCGCGGCCCGCGAGATCCGCAGCAAACCCTTGATGAGGCGCGATTCGGACTCGGGCTCGCCGACGGGCCTCCGACCTCCGTCGACGGCGGCGGGGAATTCGTCCCGGGAAGCGGCGCCGTCGGCGACGCGTCTCGAAGAGCCTGGCCCGAATTTGCCGAGAGGACGACGCCAGCGCCCGCTGCGACGTCTTTCGGGACGCCTGCGTCGCAGGCTGCCCGGGACGAGGGCGTCAGCACGTCTGCCCTCGACCTTGGCCGTGGCTCCGGCTCGAACAATGCCCGCCAAACCTCTGGAAAGGCTCAATTCGGACTCGCGCTCGGCGACGCGGCTCGTCGGAGGCTCCAGCGCGCATCGACAGCCGCGCCGACGGGATCGTCCTCCGAGACGCCCGCTGCGCGGGCGCTTCAGGAGGAGGCGCCATTCCATTGCTCAGGCTCCGCGAGTGCGCCCCAAGTCTTTGAAAGGGCTCGATTCCGACTCGGAGTTGCCGGCGCGCCCCTCCAGCCGCCTTCTCCCGATGAACCGCCGTGAAAGGCGAGCGCGGGTCGGCGCTCCGGCGCTTGTGTTGCCCCCGGACGTTGATTCGTCCACTATGGACGGGAAAGCCGCAGCGAGCCTGTCTCAGCGGCCGAAGCCATTTTCAGGGAGGACGCCTTGACGCACGCGTGGACGCCGGACCGTCGGCGATTTCTGGTCGCTGGAGCCGCACTGATTGCGGCGCAGAGGGTCGGATGGGCCGAGGGCGTAAAGCCGCTGAAGATCGGCATCCTCAACGACATGTCGAGCGTCTATTCCGACTTCCAGGGCATCGGCTCGGTCGTCGCGGCCCAGCTCGCCGTAGACGATTTTGCGACTAAGCTCGGCGTTCCCGTGGAGATCGTGTCCGCCGATCACCAGAACAAGCCGGACGTCGGCTCGGCGATCGCGCGGCGATGGTTCGACACCGAAAACGTCGACGTGGTGATGGACCTGCCGAATTCGGCGGTGGCGCTCGCCGTGCTGGCGGTGGCGGAGGAGAAGAACAAGGCGGTGATCGGCTCGGGCGCGGGCTCGTCCGTCCTGACCGGGCCGAAATGCTCGAAGAATTTCGTCCACTGGACCTATGACACCTACTCCTCCGGCACGGCGCTCGGGAAAGCGCTGACCGAGGCCGGCGGCAAGACCTGGTTCTTCGTCACCGCCGACTACGCCTTCGGCAAAGACCTGGAGGCCAATTGCGCCGCGGCGGTCGCAGCCTCCGGGGGCAAGGTTCTGGGCTCCGTGCGCCACCCGCTGAACAGCGCGGACTTCTCATCCTTCCTCTTGCAGGCGCAAGGGTCGGGGGCGGATGTGGTCGCCTTCGCCAACGGCGGCGGCGACACCAACCAATGCTTCAAGCAGGCGCATGAGTTCGGGCTGACGCCCAAGCAGAAGCTCGCCGGCTTCACCCTCAACGTGACCAACGTCCCGGCGCTCGGCCTGGAGATCATCCAGGGCGCGTTGCTGCCGACCGCGTTCTACTGGGACGCCAACGAGGGAACCCGCGCCTTCGGTAAGCGATTCCTCGCCGCCCATCCCAAGAAGATCATGCCGAACGACATGCAAGCCGGCATGTACGCGGCGACCGAGCACCTGATCAAGGCGATGGCCGAGACCAAGAGCGCCGCCGATGGTGCGAAGCTCGTCGAGACCATGAAGGCCATTCCGACCGACGACGCCCTGTTCGGCAAGGGCGTGATCCGCGCGGACGGCCGCGCCCTGCATCCGATCTTTCTTTACCGGGCGAAGTCGCCGGCGGAGTTGAAGTCCGAATGGGACGTCTTCGACCTCGTCTCGACCATCAAGGCCGACGACGCGTTCCGCCCGCTCGACAAGGGGGGGTGCCCGCTGGTGAAGGCGTAAGCGGGCCGAACTCGGCCTAGGCGCGCTGGGCCGCGAAGATCGTCAGACGGTCGGCTGCGCCGCGCAGCACGGCGCGGATCGGCATGGCCTCGGCCGGGCCGTCCTCGAGCGCCTTGGCCAGCGTGTTCATCTTGTCCTGGCCTTCGATCAGCAAGGCGATCGCGCGGGCGCGCAGGATGACCCTGCCGGTGAGGGTCAGCCGCGGCTCGGGGACGCCGGGCGCCTGGATTGGCGCGACGAGTTGGCGCGCGCCGGAGTCCATCGCATCCGCCAGACCTTCGGCCCCGGGAAACCAGGACGCCGTGTGTCCGTCGTCGCCCATCCCGAGCACGACCACGTCGGCGGGAAGCGGAAGGCTGGCGAGGCGCGCGCTGGCTGCGACGAGTTCCTGGCTCTCGCTCAGCCGCGCGTCGGCGAGCGGGGTGAAGGCGGCGACGGCGGCGCGGTTGCGCAGGAGCGCCTCGCGCACCAGCCTGGCGTTGGAGCGGGGACTGTCGTCGGCGACCCGGCGCTCGTCGGCGAGCGTGATCGCCACGCGGGTCCAGTCGAGCCACTGGGTCGAGAGCGTTTCGAAGAAGTGCTCCGGGGTCTTGCCGCCGGAGACGACCAGCAAGGCCGCGCCGCGTTCGGCGATCGCGGCGCGCAACTTCTCGGCCGTCCATTCCGCGAAAGCGGGAGCGAGGGCTTCGTCGTCGGCGAAGTCGCGACGCAGAGGGCTATTCGACATCGTGATACTCCTCGTTCCAAGTGCGTCCGTCCCGCTCGATTAGAGCGACGGACGCGTTGGGTCCCCATGTTCCCGCAGCGTAGGGTCGCGGCGGCTCACGCATGGCCGTCCACGCCTCGCGGACCGGATCGATGAAACGCCAGGCCGCCTCGACCTCGTCACGGCGCATGAACAGCGCCGCATTGCCGCGGATGGCGTCCATCAGCAGACGTTCGTAGGCGTCCGCCGAAGCCATGCCGAAGGCCTTGGCGAAACTCATGTCGAGCGGCAGGTGCTGCAGACGCATGCCGCCCGGTCCCGGCTCCTTGACCATCATCCAAAGCTTGATGCCTTCGTCCGGCTGCACGCGGATGACCAGCCGGTTGGCGGGGATCGAATCCGAGGGCATGTCGAAGATGACGTGCGGGACCCGGCGGAATGCGACCACGATCTCCGAGAACCGCTGAGGCAATCGCTTGCCCGTGCGCAGGTAGAAGGGCACGCCCGCCCAGCGCCAGTTGGCGACGGCGATCTTCATCGCCACGAAGGTCTCGGTGTTGCTCTCGTGCTTCCCCACGTCGTGCAGGTAGCCTGGGACCGGGCCGCCGTCGGCGAAGCCGGCGCGATACTGCCCGCGCACCGTCAGGGCGGCCGCGTTCAATTCGTTGATCGGCTCGAGCGCCTTCAAGACCTTCAGCTTCTCGTCCCGCAGCGAGTTCGGCCTGCATCGAATTCGGCGGCTCCATGGCGACAAGGCACAGGAGCTGCATCATATGGTTCTGCACCATGTCGCGGACGGCGCCGGACTCGTCATAATAGGCGCCGCGCCCTTCGACGCCGAGCGTCTCGGCCACCGTGATCTGCACGTGATCGATATGCGCGTTGTTCCACACCGGCTCGAGCAGGGCGTTGGCGAAACGCAGCGCCATGAGGTTCTGCACCGACTCCTTGCCGAGATAATGGTCGATGCGGAAGATCGCGCTTTCGGGGAAAACAGAGCCGATGTCGTTGTTGATCGCGTCGGCGCTCGCGCCGTCATGGCCAATCGGCTTTTCGACGATGATGCGCGAGCGGGGGCTCGCCAGACCTTCCGCGCCGAGTCGTTTGGCGATTGGGCAAAAAAGATCCGGACCGGTGGCCAGATAGAAGGCGCGAATGCGCTCGTCCGCGCCGAGCGTCTCCCGAAGATCGGACCAACCGGCGTCGCCCGACGCGTCCGCCGCCACGTAATCGAGCCGCCCAAGGAAACGTTCCAGCGCCTCGGCGAACTCGCCGTCGACCGCGTTGAACTTGACCAGCGCGTCTTTCACGCTCTCCCGAAAGGCGTCGCGATCGAGATGACGCCGCGAGACGCCGACGATCCGCGTAGGCTCAGTGAATTGGCCGCCCCGCTCGCGATGGAAAAGAGCGGGATAGAGCTTGCGGTACGCGAGGTCGCCTGTCCCGCCGAACACGACGAGATCAAATGGATCAACCTTGACGATGCGGGCAGCCATGTCGCCTCTTGGGTTCTGTTGACAACTGCGGTTTTTGTCATCCGCCGCGTCCCGGAACGATACGGGGAACGCCACGCCTCGGCTCCTTCGCCGCCCTCGCATATCTTGCAAAAGGGCGGCTCAACTCGCCTCGGCGACGACGTCCTTGAGCAGGACCTCGCGGTCGCGGGCGAATGCTTTGACCAATGGCAGGGCGGCCCCGCCAATCGCGCCTGCGTCCGGGCCAATGACGCCCGACACGAACGCGACGTCGCTCAGGCCCCGCCGATCCAGGCCTCCGAACACTTGCGCGGTCCGTGCAATGATCCGCTCGCGCACGGACGCCGGCATCTCTCCGTCGATGACAATCGCCTCGAAGTCAATCACCGAGATGGCTGCAACCGAGGCGTAGGCGAGCGAGGCGGCCGTCTCCTCGATCCAGGCGTCGAGCGCCCCGCCGAAGTCCGCCCACTCGTGCGGCGTCCCCCAGATGGAGGAAGCGTCGAGACCCGCGTCGGCGAGGCGGCGCTCGAGTTGATAGATCGAGGCGCAAGCGATCAACTGCGGCGCGCCGCGGCTGTCGCTCCTCTGCGCGACCGGCATCGAACCGATTGCGCCGGCGTTGCCCGTGCGCCCAATTCTCAGCGCGCCGTCGAGCACCAAGCCGCCGCCGATGAATGCGCCAAGGAAAAAATAGAGGAAATCGCGATAACGCCAGCCGCTCCCGAAGAAGAATTCCGCCGCGCAGGCGGCGGTCGCGTCATTGCACAGCGTGACCGGATAGGGACAGACGGCGGCGATCTCGCGCACGGTGTCGAAATCCTTGCCACCCCGCCATGGCGCCGGCGGGGGCGCCGATCTCGGCCTCCCAGGTCCACAATTGAAAAGGCGCAGCGACGCCGAGCCCTGCGATCCGACGCCGTCTCCAACTCGCTCAGCGAATTCGACGAGCTGCGGGTGCGCCTCGCGCACGAATTCGAGAACCATCTCCGGCGTCGGAAAGGCGAACGTTCGGTGGGCGCGCCGGCGGACTACCCCGCGAAAATCAACGAGCACGAGGTCGCAGCTTCGCCGGCCAATCTTGAGGCCGAGCGAGAAGGCTCCATCGGGATCGAGCGACATCGGAATCGTCGGCTGGCCTACGCGACCCCGCAACGGCGCCTCGCGCTTGAGAAGGCCGTCAATCTGAAGGCGGTTCATGATCGCCGAGGTCGATTGCACGGAGAGGCCCGTCAACCTCGCGACCTCGATCTTAGACAGAGGGCCGAAGCGCCGCACGAGCGAAAGAAGCAGGCGCTCGTTGTAGAGCCGCACGCCGGACTGATCAGCGCCGCTGGCGATCTCGGCGAACGCCGGTGGAACTTGGGAATGGGTCCGCGTCTTCGCGCGTTCCGCGCGCGACCCGGCCTCCGCCTCCGCCATCCTCCGACCCTCTATCTTCATCACAGTGTTCATGAGAGATTGAGCCGAAAGCAGCCTTCTGTCAAGAATTATTAAATCCGATAGAATAATCCTTGACTTTCGCCGAAGAGTCTGGCTCTTTAGCGCCCGACGACGCATGGGGGCCGAAGGGACGCTTAGAGCGCCTCACGACCATGCCCGGGAACAGCGTCGCCGCTTGACCCGTTGGGAGGAATAGAAGTGTCTAAAATTCACGGCATTTTTGCAACCGCCGCCGCTGCGGCGATGATGCTCGCGCTGACGAGCGCACCGTCCTACGCCGACGGGCCGATCGTCGGCCTGGTCACCAAGACCAACACCAATCCCTTCTTCGTTAAGATGAAGGAAGGCTTCGAGGCCAAGGCCAAGGAGTTGGGCCTCACCCCGCAGGCCTATGCCGGCAAGTTCGACGGCGACAATGACGGCGAAGTCGCAGCGATCGAGCAACTGATCGCAGCCGGCGCCAAGGGCATCCTGCTGGTGCCGAGTGATTCGACCGCGATCGTGCCGACGGTCAAGAAGGCGCGCGACGCCGGCGTCGTCGTTATCACGCTCGACACGCCGCTCGACCCGCCGACTGCGGCCGACGCGCTCTTCGCCACCGACAATTTCAAGGCCGGCCAGTTGATTGGTCAGTGGGCGAAGGGAACGCTCGGCGACAAGGCCAAGACCGCGAAGATCGCCACGCTCGACCTTGCGTCCAACGAACCAACCGTCGACTATCTTCGTCACAACGGCTTCCTCGACGGCTTCGGCATCGCTGTTAAGGATCAGAAGCACTTCGCCGCGAGCGACAGCCCGCAGATCGTCGGATCGGACGTCACCAAGGGCTCCACCGAGGGCGGCCGCAAAGCTATGGAGAACATTCTCCAGAAGGCCGATCAGATCGACCTCGTCTACGCCATCAACGAGCCCGCGGCGTACGGCGGCTATGCCGCGCTGAAGGCCGCGGGCAAAGAAAAAGGCGTGACGGTAGTCGCGGTCGACGGCGGCTGCCAGGGCGTCAAGTGGGTCAAGGAAGGCATCATCGGCGCGACCTCTCAGCAGTATCCGCTTCTGATGGCGGCGGACGGCGTCCAGGCGGTCGCCGATTACATCAAGACCGGCAAGAAGCCGACCAGCATCGACACAGGCGAGAAGCTCGTCACCGATCATCCGGTCCCCGGCGTTCCCTCGATCAGCGTCGACGAGGGCCTGAAACTCTGCTGGGGTTGATTTCCTAGCGATAGCAGAGCTTAATCGGCTCAAACGACTGAGGGGTCGGCGCTCGCGGCAAGCATTGCGAGCGCCGCCTTCGGGATCGCCACAAGTCGTGAACGGGACGAGGAAACCATGAGCGAAGCGTCGCCAGCGGGACGTCCCGCGCCTCAGGAGTTCGAGAAGGTTCTGGCCTCGGCCACGACGACCGTCGCCTCCTTCGACGAGGAGCAGCTCACCTTCATCCAGCGCCTCCAGCGCTTCCTGCACGCCTATCCCACGACGGTCCCTTTCGTCGTGCTTTTGCTTGGGGTGCTGCTCGGCGTTGCGGTCAATCCGTCGCGATTTACGGCAGCCAGCAATTTCTCCACCATCCTTACGCAGGTGATGGTCATCGGCATTGTCGGCATTGGGCAGACGCTTGTGATTTTGACCGCCGGCATCGATCTGTCGATCGGCCTCATCATGGTCATTTCGTCGGTCGTGATGGGACGGGTGGCTGTCTACGATGGGGTTCCTACTCTTATCGCTTTCCCGCTCGGCATTATCGTCGGGGCGCTTTTTGGCTACCTCAACGGCGTGCTGGTCACCCGACTCAAAATGCCCCCGTTTATCGTGACGCTCGGCACGCTCAGCATCATTGGGGCGCTGAACACGTTCTATTCTCAAAGCGAAACCATCGGGATGCAGGACATCGACGACAAAGCGCCGTTCCTGAGCATGATGGGAAACCAGATACAGATCGGCAGCGCGCGCATCATGTGGGGGACGTTCCTCCTGCTCATCGTGGCCGCGGTCGTCTGGTATGTCCTCAATCGCACCGCGTTTGGCCGTCACATCTATGCGACCGGAGACGATCCTGAAGCTGCGCGTCTTGCCGGCATCAACACGGACAACATCCTGCTCAGCGTGTACGTGCTCGCGGGGCTCATCGCCGCGATCGCCGGCTGGGCGCTGATCGGCCGCGTCGGCGCCATCAGCCCCACCGCGGGCGAGAACATGAACCTCGACAGCATCACCGCGGTGGTGATCGGCGGAACGTCGCTGTTCGGCGGCCGCGGCTCGATCATCGGAACGCTGGTCGGGGCGCTGATCGTCGGCGTGTTCCGCTCCGCCGTTTCGCTCGCCGGCCTCGACGTGCTGTGGCAGGAATTCGCGATCGGCGTCTTGATCATCGTCGCGGTCGCGCTCGACCAATGGATCCGGAGGGTGTCGAAGTGAGCGTCGAACCGATCCTCACCTGCCGCCAACTCGTCAAGCGCTATGGCCGGGTCACGGCGCTCGACCATTGCGACTTCGATCTCTATCCCGGTGAGATCCTGGCCGTGATCGGCGACAACGGCGCCGGCAAGTCGACGCTGATCAAGGCGATCTGCGGCGCGGTGATCCCGGACGCCGGGGAGATCCGTCTCGGCGGCGAGGTGGTGCACTTCACCTCGCCGATCGCCGCGCGCGAGGCGGGCATCGAGACCGTCTACCAGACCTTGGCGCTCTCGCCCGCGCTGTCGATCGCCGACAATATGTTCCTCGGGCGCGAGCCGCGCGCGCCCGGCATCATGGGGCAGTGGTTCCGCGCGACCGATCGCGGCCGGATGGCGAAGTTCGCCCGCGAAAAGCTGAACGAACTTGGGCTGATGACGATCCAGAACATTCATCAGCCGGTCGAGACGCTCTCGGGCGGCCAGCGCCAGGGGGTGGCGGTGGCGCGCGCGGCCGCTTTCGCCAAGCGCCTCGTCATCATGGACGAGCCGACGGCGGCGCTCGGCGTCAAGGAATCGCGCCGGGTGCTCGAGTTGATCCTCGACGTGAAAAAGCGCGGCCTGCCGATCATTCTCATCTCTCACAACATGCCCCATGTGTTCGAGGTCGCCGACCGCATCCACATCCATCGCCTCGGTCGCCGTTTGACCGTCGTCGATCCGAAGAAGGTGACGATGTCGGACGCGGTGGCGATGATGACCGGCGCCATGGCGCCGCCCGAGGACGCGATGGCGGCCTGATCACGGCTTTCGTTCACGAGTTTGCGATTTGCGTCGCCTGTGTTCCGGGCGTACGTGTTCCGGCTTTCGGACATCGCCGCCTGGATCAGGAGTAGACCGCAATGCGCTATCGACCGCTCGGCCGAACCGGCCAATTCGTCTCGGAGATCTGCCTCGGCACCATGACCTTCCATGGCGGCGGCGGGATATGGAAAGCGATCGGCACGCTCGACCAGGCCGCCTCCACCGCGCTGGTCGGCCGCGCGCTCGAAAAGGGCGTCAATTTCATCGACACGGCGAATGTGTACTCCGAGGGCCAGTCGGAGGTGCAACTCGGGCAGGCGCTGCGCGACCTCGGCGCGAAGCGCGAGGACGTGATCGTCGCCACCAAGGTGCGTGGAAAGATGGGGCCGGGGCCTAACGCCGTCGGCCTGTCGAGGGGCCACATCCTCGATCAGATCGCCGCGAGCCTGAAGCGCCTCGGCCTTGAGCACGTGGACCTCTATCAGATCCACGGCTTCGATCCGGTCACCCCAATCGAGGAGACGCTTCGAGCGCTCGACAATTGCGTCGAGCGCGGGCTCGTGCGCACCATCGGCTGCTCGAATCTTGCGGCCTGGCAGATCATGAAGGCGCTGGCGATCTCGGACAAGAACGGGCTCGCCCGGTTCGAGACCGTGCAGGCGTATTATTCGATCGCCGGACGCGAACTCGAGCGGGAGATTTTGCCGCTCGTCGAGGATCAGGGGCTCGGCGTCATGGTCTGGAGCCCGTTGGCCGGCGGGTTCCTCTCCGGCAAATACACGCGCGACAAGCGCGGCGGCAACGACTCGCGCCGCACGGCGTTCGACTTTCCGCCGATCGACAAGGAGCGGGCCTACGACATCATCGACGCCATGGAGAAGGTCGCCAAGGCTCACGAGACGTCGGTCGCGCGGGTGGCGCTCGCCTGGCTCCTCGGCCGAAAGGGCGTGATGAGCGTCATCATCGGCGCGAAAACGGTCGAGCAGCTCGACGACAATCTCGCTGCGGCTGAACTGACCCTCACGGCCGACGATGTCGCGGCGCTCGATGCGGTCAGCGCGCTGAAGCCCGAATATCCCGGCTGGATGCTGGCGCGGCAGGCCGAGGGCCGCGTGCCCGGTCCGAAGACGTAGGACTCGCAGGAGAAGGGCATGCGCAAGCTGAAATGGGGCGTCCTCGGCGTCGCCAAGATCGCGACCGAGAAGGTGATCCCGGCGATGCAACGCGCCGAGTTTTGCGACATCGCCGCGATCGCCTCGCGCGACGAGGCCCGCGCACGGGAGGCGGCGGACCGACTCGGCATCCCGCGCGCCTATGGCTCGTACGAGGCGCTGCTCGCCGATCCCGACATTGAAGCGATCTACAATCCGCTTCCGAACGAGCTGCATGTCCCCTGGACGATCAAGGCGCTCGAAGCCGGCAAGCATGTGCTATGCGAGAAGCCGGTCGCGCTCGACGCACGCGAAGCGCGGACGCTGATCGCGGCGCGCGACAAGGCCGGAAAGCGCGTCGCCGAAGCCTTCATGGTGCGCTATCATCCGCAATGGCGGCGCGTGCGCGAGCTGGCTCAAGCTGGCGCGATCGGCCCCGTGGGCGCGATCCAGACGTTTTTCTCCTATCGGCTGCTCGATCCGGAGAATGTCCGCAACCGCCCGCCGGGCGGCGGCGGCCTCTACGACATCGGCTGCTACGCGATCGTGACGGCGCGCTATGTGTTCGGCGCCGAGCCGATCCGGGTCGTTGCGACGCTCGACCGCGATCCGACATTCGGCACCGATCGACTGGCCAGCGCCATCCTCGAATTCCCCGGCGGCCGGCATCTGACCTTCTCCGCCGCGACGCAGCTCTCCGCCCATCAGCGGGTGACGGTCGTCGGCGAAGCCGGCCGGATCGAGGTCGTCGTGCCTTTCAACGCCCTCCCCGACCGTCCCATGCGGATCGTGATCGACGACGGCTCGGACCTTTTGGGCGGCGGCGCGCGGGTCGAGGAGTTTCCAGTCTGCGACCAGTATGGCTTGCAGGGCGACGCGTTTTCCCGCGCGGCGGCCGGCGAAGCGCCGCTCGAATTCGGAATCGAGGACGCGGTCCAGAACATGCGCGTCATCGAAGCGCTGTTTCGCTCCGCCGAGCGAGGGACCTGGGAAACGCCATAAGCAACCTTGCCCGCGGAGCTTCGGCGCCCGTCAGCAGGCCGAGACGCCGTCAGGCCAAGACGCCGTCAGCAGGCCATGACGCCATTCCGCGTTATCCGAAGGCTCTGCCGTTTCCATCCGGACGGCGTCAGGATCATCGGGGTGTCGAACGGCCGTTCGACGGGCGCCGGCGCGGCGTCGCCGGCCTCGTCATTCGGGCAGCCGGGCGCGGAATCAACCTTTTCAAGGGCTTCCGGCGGATTTCCCGGGCCATCCTCCCCGCTCAGGGCGGCGGGCGCAAAGTCTTCGGCCTCCTGCCGAGGCGCGAGGCGCGGGGTCGCGTCTCGAAGCGGGCTCGGGCCGGTCGCGGCCGCGGGAGCGTCCTTCGACTGGCTCGGAAGGACCTCGCGAGGCTCGGTCTCGGGGATCGCCGCAAGCCCGGGCGCGGAATCAACCTTTTCAAGGTCTTGCGGCGGATTTTGCGGGCGACGCTCCCCTGCCGGCGCGGCGAGGGCAAAGTCCCCGCCCTCCTTTTGAGGAGCGGCCTCGGCCATTGGGGCTTCTGAGACGTCCTTCGACGGGCTCAGGACGAGGTCGGGGCGCTCGACCCCTGGGACCTTGGGAGCAGCAGGCCCGGGCGCGGAATCAACCTTTTCAAGGTCTTGCAGCGGACTTTCCGGGCGGCCGTCGCGCGCAGGCGCAGACAACGGGCGGTCTTCGTGATCGCCGGCGAAGCGCGCCGAGTCAGCGGGCGGGAGGCCCCTCGCTTCCACGCCGCAAGCGACGTCTTTCTCGAACGCAAGGTCTCCCTCCTCCCCTCCCGGCGCAAGTTGCGCGCGGCAGAAGAGCGCTGGGCCAAACGTCGCGGCGGCGTCGACCCGCGCTTCGGTCCGCTCCGCCTCGGATCGCCGGACGACGGCGGCGAATCCATGATAGCGGTCGAGCTCGCGGACGATCCTGACCACCCGGTCGACAGCGTTGAGGTTTGCGCCGCTCATCGCGCTATAGGCGACGAGCAGCGCCTCGTTGAGGCGGCTGACCTGGATCGCCGCGAACTCCATTGGCGCATGCGGCATCCGCCGGGCGAGCGTCTCCCGGATGACCGCGCGCGTCCGCTTCTCGCTCAAGCCCATGTGCGTCGCGATTTCGGCGACCGATACGCCGCGGTTGAGGAAGTCGACGATCGCCTGCTCCCGCGCGAAGGCCTTGAGCCGCGCGGATCGCGGATCTGCCGGCGGAGGCGAGGGTGCAAGCGGGGGCGCGGCGTCGAGGCTCGGGGACAAAGGCAGGTCTCCTTGTTCTGGATCTTGAGGCGTTCTGAACCGTGAGAACAAATATGGAACATACGGTCCGATATGGCAAGAAATTGTTGCATTTCATGACGCCCCGCCCCGCCCGGGCGGTCCTCCGGCCGGCGAGGTTGACGAGATTCTGCCGAACGCTTGTCAGGAAAGCGAAACCATCGCAGATTTGGCTCACGCCGGCTCGGTCCGGCGAAGGCTTGTCGACGCCGCCGGGATCCGTCGTTGCGACGGCCCAGACACATCGGAGAACCCGTGCCCAAGGCTTACATGATCTCGTTCTATCGCTCGGTTTCGGACCCCGAGGCGCTCGCGGCCTACGCCAAGCTGGCCATTCCCGCGATTGCCGCCGCTGGCGGCCGCGTCCTCGCGCGCGGCACGGCGGCGAAGGCTTTTGATCAAGGGATCGTGCAACGCACGGTGGTGGTGGAGTTCGACAGCGTCGAGCACGCCGACGCCGCCTACCACAGCCCCGCCTATCAAAAGGCGTTGGCCGTGCTCGGGAACGCGGTCCACCGCGACATGCGGATCGTAGAAGGCGTGGAGTAAGGTCTATCCAACGGCGGGGAGCGCGACACATGGCGATCGAGAAACGGATTTATGCGGACGCTGAGCGGGCGAAGGCGGCGGTTGACGAACTGTCCTCAAACGGCTTTTCGGATGTGAGAGCCTGGTTCAGGCCGGATCGCGCCGGAGTCGCCGTCAACGCGCCCTTTGGCGAGGGCCAGAGCGCGGGGCAGATCATGGATCGCCACGGTCCGTTGATCTCGAACGAGGAAGTGGACGAGCCCGACCTGTTCGGGTCGCGGCGGTCCGTCGTCGGGATGAGGGCCGGAGCTGGCGACCCGGCCACGCCGTTGTCGAGTTTCTTCGGCTGGCCCGTGTTGATCCACGGGCTGTCGTGGTTCGCCCCCAAGGCCTTGATCAACGATCCGGCGCCGCTTTCGAACTGGCTCGGCTGGCCCACCTTGTACGGGTCCGTTCGGGGCTCCAGGCCGCGCGCCCGCTAGCCCGATAGCCAGCGGGGAGCAGCCGTTGGGAAGCGTCGAGACGGACGCCCTGCGGGTCGTCTATGTCGAACACGGCCCTCCCGACGGCTGGCCGGTGATTCTGTCGCACGGTTTCCCTTACGACGTGCACGCCTTCGATGCGGCGGCCTCGATTCTGGCGCGCGAAGGCGCCAGGGTCATCGCGCCCTTTGCGCGCGGGTTCGGCCCCACCCGCTTCATGTCCGACGCGGTCATGCGGAGCGGGCAGCAGGCCGCCCGCGGCCTCGACATCGTCCAGCTTGCCGAGGCGCTCGGTCTCGAACGCCCGATCCTTGGCGGGTTCGACTGGGGCGGCAATGCGTCCTGCGTCGCGGCCGCGCTTTGGCCGGAGCGGATCGGCGGCCTCGTATCCTATGCCGGCTACGATATCGTCGACGTGAGCGGGCAACGCCATCCCGCGCCCGCCGCGCTCGAACGCGTCTTCTGGTATCAGCATCTCTTCCAGACCGAACGCGGCCGCGAAGGCCTGACGGAGCGCCGCCGCGAACTCTGCCGGCTATTGTGGGACGAGTGGTCGCCCGGCTGGCGTTACGACGAAGCGACGTTCGTAAGAACCGCGGCGTCGTTCGACAATCCGGACTTTGTCGAGGTCGTAATCCATTGTTACCGCTGGCTCTTCGGCCTGGAGGCCGGAGACCCCGCGCTGCAGCCGCTCGAGGACCGCCTGGCGCGCAAGCCCTCAGTGACGATTCCGACGGTGACGATGGACGGCGCAGCCGACCCGCTCAAGCCCGGGGGGACCGCGGCGCACGCCAAAATGTTTGTCGGATTCCACGAACACCGTGTCGTCGATGCGGGACACAATCTCCCGCAAGAGGCGCCGGAGGCCTTTGCGGACGCGGTCTTGACGGTACGGGAGTGGTTGGTTCGGGAAAGACGCGCAGAATCGCGTTAATTCGCGTTCGGGCGCCGGCCTCGTCCGTCGGGACCGGCTCAATATCCCCCTGAATAGGTTGGCTGGTCTGCGAGCCTGAACGCCTTCAAAGCTCTCCCGGAGGGCGCCTGTCTATGGGGATTCGTCTTGAATTTCGTATATACATACATATAGTAACACATGACCATCGAAAGGGCGACGGGATTTGAGTGGGACGAGGTCAATCGGGCCCATTGCCAAAAGCACGGCATGAGGCCCGAGGAGATCGAAACGGTGTTCGCGGGCAAGCCAAAGATAGCCCCGGACTGGAAGCACTCGGCCCAGGAGGCCCGGTTTCTCGCAGTGGGACGGACGGACGAGGGCCGCGCCGCCTTCATCGTGTTTACGATGCGCGGGGATCTCATCAGGCCGCTGAGCGCCCGATACATGCACGCCAAGGAGGCGGCTCAATATGACAAAACGGAAGGTTCCCGAGTTCACAAGCGATGAAGAGGCAGAGGCCTTTCTCGATCAGGATTTGTCGGGCCTGGACTTTTCGCAGTTCAAGCCTGCGTCATTCGAGTTTGCCGCCAAGGCGGCGCAGATCAATATGCGCGTGCCGCAGCCCTTGCTCGACGCTGTGAAAAGCCGGGCCAAGGCGCGAGGCGTTCCCTATACCCGCTACATTCGGGAACTCATGGAACGGGATGTCAGGCAGGCTCAGCGGAGACGCGGATCGTAAGCTCCTGCTGCAGCGCTTCGGCGCCGGCCCGGACATCAGTGGGCAGGTAAGGGACGGGCATGAATCCGTGGCCTCCGGAACCGAGGTCTCATCAACGCGCAGCCGGCCCGTCATCGTGAGGGCGAGGTCGGCGCAAGCCTTCATCGGGGCGTCATCGACGCGTTTGTTTCGGCGATCGCGGCGCAGCGCTGCTGGCGTCAGGTCTCGGACCGCCGAGGGCCGCAGGCGGAGGCGCAAGGCCGGGGACGGCCGGCGTCGGCTCGCCAATCAGGCGCTCCGGATCGCCGCGGGTCGAAAGCACGCGGTCGATCAGTCCCCATTCGCGGGCCTGTTCCGCGTCCATGAAATGGTCCCGGTCCAGCGTCCGCTTGACCTTTTCGTAGGTTCGTCCGCAATGTTGGGCGTAAAGGCGGGTGATGCGCCGTTTCGTTTGCAGCCTCTCCTCGGCGTGTATGGGTAAGTTGGAATCCTGGCCTGGATGCCGCCAAGCGGCTGATGAACTGCAGGCTCGCGTTTGGAAGCGCCGCTCGCTCGCCCGACGCCCCCGCCATCAGGAGAAACGACCCCATCGACCGCGCCGTTCCCACGCAGAGCGTTCGGACTGGAGAGGTGATGAACTGCATCGTGTCATACATCGCCAGGCCGCTCGTGACGACGCCGCCGTAGGAGTTGATGTAGAGGTCGATCGGCTTCCTGGGATTTTCGAAATCGAGGAAAAACTTTAGGCGGTCCCGCGAGGCTATCTCGTCGTTCACCTCGCCGCTGACAAAAACAATGCGCTCCCGAAACAGCCGGGAATATATGTCGAAGGAACTGTCTCCGCGGTTACTTTCAAGAATGGGACGTTTATAACGTCGGGCTCCGCGAGTGGATTTGGCTTCAGCAATAGCTTCAGGCGGCGAGGCTGAGCCCTCTATTGCATTGCGCCGAACGCGAACGCATTTCCTACGGTGGCAGATAAAGGTTTCCCCCATCGTCCGCTCAAACTGCAACATGCTCTAAAAATTCGGTCGCGGCGCGGAGTCCCCTAGCGGAATTGGAACATGGGACGAGATCAGATCGGCTTGGACTATCAGCTCCACTGTTCTGAAACTCGGCTCAGTGTTGGCCCGCCAGACCTTTTCGGGCGCCGCTCAAAGCTGATTCAAGCCGCTCGGCCTGTCCGCCGTCTTTTGGATTATCCTATATTCGCCTCATATTTTGGAATATCTTACTGTTAACATCCGCCTCAGCAATCGCTGGTGAGGCTAATATTCGACAAGCTTTCGTGTGGGCTTGCGGAGACAATCAGCTGTGTATTGTCCAGCGTTAAGGCAGAACTTGAGCAACGAGATAAGGAGACGCCACTTCAAACTGCGAAGAGACACATGATTGATATTTGTATCGATTTACAACCGCCGAACGGAGCGGTTGAAAAAAATACGGCTGAGTCATGCACAGCAGCTATCGAGTGCTACAAGACATTGCGGGAGGATAAATAACCAGCGGCTCTACTACCGGGAGGTCGGCTGACGCGAGCGACGCGCTACGCCGGCCGCGACATGAGCACCGCGACCAGGATGATCGCGCCGCCGACCATTTGCAGGCCCGTCATCGCCTCGCCGAGCACGCCCCAGGCGAGCAGCGCCGAGAACGGCGGCTGAGCCAGGAGGACCAGCGCGACGATCGCCACCGGCGTCCTCCCCATGGCGAGCGACGTCAGCCCCTGGCCGATCGCGTGCGAGACGACGCCCAGCAGCACGACAATCGCCCAGCCCGTAAGGGTCGAGGGGATCATCACCTCGCCGTGGAGCCGCGCCGCGATGGTCAGCGCGACCGCGGAGACCGCCGCCGACCAGAGCGTCGCCGTCGGCGCGTCGAGCTTTTCGCGCAGGCGCTTGATGATCAGGAGATAGGCGGCGTAGGCGGCGGCGGCGGCCAGCGCGAAGGCGTCGCCGGCGCCGACCTCTCCCGGCGCGACCATGCCAGCCATCACCCAGGCGCCGATCAGCGCGAGGGCGAGCGCGAACCAGACGCGTCCGGGCGGATGCTCGGCAAAGAACAGCGCGCCGCCGATCACGGTCAGGATCGGCGCGACATTGCCGATGAAGGTCGCGTTGGCGACCTTGGTCCCGAACACCGCGAGGTGGAACGAGCCGACGTCGACCGCGAAAGCAAGCCCCGCGAGCACGAGGGGAATCGCGGCCGGCCACAGGTTTTGCGGGGTGGCGCGGCCGCGCCCGGCCGCCCTGACCCAGACCATGAGCGCCGGGACGGCGAGCCCCATCCGCCAGGCCGCCCCGGCCAGCGGACCGACGTCGAGAAAGCGGACCAGAACGCCCGACCAGGCGATGATCGCGGTCCCCGCGAGAAGCGCGATCAGCCCGACGCGATCGAGGGGCGGCGCCGCAGACGCCGGAGTTTCCGCTTTGCCGCTCATCCCGAAGTGCGCTATCCGATTCCCCTCGGTTGGGCCAGTGCGGCCGGTCTCGCCGCAAACCTGTGATCGGGGAATGATGGCCTGCGGCGCGCCTCGTCCTGAGGATCGGCGCCGTAGGCGGCGTGTCTCGAAGGACGATCGTTGCGGGGCTGCGTCGCTCCATCAGAAGCGACCCTGATGATCGGGAAAGAGAGCGGCCAATGACGGCTATGACCAGACGACAGGTTCTGCTCGTCGATCTCGACGGGACGCTGACCGACCCGGCCGAGGGCATCGTCGGCAGTTTCCGCGACGCGCTTGTCGCCATGGGCCGCCACGCCCCTCCGGCGGCCGAACTCACCTGGATCATCGGGCCGCCGCTCAGGCGCTCGTTCGCCGAACTGCTCGGCGGACCCGAAGACGCCGAGGCGGCGCTGGCGGTCTATCGCGCGCGCTACGGCTCGACCGGGCTCTTCGAAGCCTCGGTCTACGACGGCGTTCCCCAGGCGCTCGAGGCGCTGAGACGCGCCGGCGCGCGGCTCGTTCTGTGCACCTCGAAGCCGCGCGTCTACGCGGTCCGCATCCTCGAACGCTTCGGCCTCGACCGGGCTTTCGACGCAGCCTACGGGGCCGAGCTCGACGGCCGCTTCGACGACAAGGGCGACCTCATCGCCCGCATCCTCGCCGAGGAGGCGATCGCGCCCGAGACGTGCGTCATGTGGGGCGACCGCAAGCACGACGTGATCGGCGCGGGACGGCATGGGATTCCGACCATCGGCGCGCTTTGGGGCTACGGCGGCGAGGCCGAACTCACCGCCGCCGGCGCGGCGATCCTCTGCGCCCGCCCGAGCGAGGCGCCGGCGGCCTATGCGCGGCTCGCCGGGTCCGGGGCGGCTTGGCCGCAGGCCAAAGCCGGGCGCTCGGACTTAAGTGCGGCGTTGTAGAGCCGGGTGATCGACCGCGCCCTGCCCGCGACGCGCACGACGGCTTTCGCGCGCGCGGCCGGCATGGCACAACGCCGGCCATGACTGAAAACCACTCGCCTATCCCCCCGCGCGCCGAGCGTCGGCCCGTCGAAAAGTCCGCCCACGGCCAGCGCTGGACCGACGACTACGCCTGGATACGGGCGGAGAACTGGCAGGAGGCGCTGAGCGAGCCGGCCACGCTCGCCCCGGACATCCGGGCCCTGCTCGACGCC
Organism: uncultured Alphaproteobacteria bacterium; assembly: GCA_963748545.1. Taxonomy (GTDB): domain Bacteria; phylum Pseudomonadota; class Alphaproteobacteria; order Rhizobiales; family Beijerinckiaceae; genus Roseiarcus. Next base: position 319,984 of record CAVVJO010000031.1, on the reverse strand, counting down.
GAGAACGCCTACGCGGACGCCGTGCTGGCGCCGACGAAGGCGCTGCAGACGGCCCTCGTCAAGGAAATGCGGGCGCGGCTGGTCGAGGACGACAGCGAGCCGCCGCAGACCGATGGGCCCTGGGCCTATTATTCGCGCTATCGTTCGGGCGGGCAGCATCGCCTCGTCTGTCGCCGCCCGCGCGACGGCGGCGACGAAACGATCCTGCTCGACGGCGACGCGCTGGCCGCGGGCAAGACGTTCTTCAGCCTGACGGCCGCGTCCCATTCGCCCGATCACGCCAAGCTCGCCTGGGCGGCCGACGACCTCGGATCGGAGCTGATGACGATCCGCGTCCGCGACTTCGCCTCTGGCGAGGATCTCGACGACCGCGTCGTCCACGCCGGGGACGATCTCGTCTGGACCCGGAACTTGGCCGGCTTTCTCTACATCGAGCAGGACGACAACCATCGCCCGTTCCGGGTGATGCTGCACCGGCTCGGAACGAGCGAGGGCGACGACGTCGAGGTGTTCGCCGAGCCCGATCCGGCCTGGTTCATCGGCGTCTCCGGGTCCTTGAACGGGCTCACCGCGATGATCAACGTCCACGGCCACGACGGGTCGGAGACCCGCGTCGTCGACCTCGATCATCCGGCTCGTCCGCCCCGCCTCGTCGCGCCGCGCCGGTCGGGCCATTTCTACGACGTGCTCGACGCCGGCGATCGGTTCCTGATCCGCACCAACAACGAGGCGCGCGACTTCAAGATCGTCTCGGCGCCGCGCGCGGCCCCGGACGAAGCGAACTGGCGCGACGTCGTGCCCCATCGCGACGGCTGCTACCTGATCGACGCCGTTGCGCTCGCCGGACGCCTCGTGCTGCTGGCGCGCGAAGACAGCCGGCCGCGGCTGATCGTCCTGGACCTCGCAAGCGGCGCGCGCCACGATGTCGCCTTCGACGAGGAGACTTACGCGCTCGACTTCGAGACGATCTACGAGTTCGACAGCCCACAAATCCGTTTCGCCTACTCGTCGATGGCGCGCCCGGAGGAGATCTACGACTATGACTGCGGCACGCGCGAGCGGACGCTGGTCAAGCGCCAGACGATCCCGTCGGGGTACGACCCCGCGCTTTACGTCACGCGGCTCGTGTTCGCGCCCGCGCCGGACGGCGAGACCGTGCCTGTGTCGCTGCTGATGCGGCGGGACCTGAAGACGGACGGTTCGGCCCCGCTTCTGCTCTATGGCTACGGCTCCTACGGTTATGCGATCGAGGCGCGCTTCTCGACCGCTCGGCTGTCGCTGGTCGATCGCGGCTTCGTCTTCGCCATCGCGCATGTGCGCGGCGGGACCGACAAGGGCTGGCGCTGGTACGAGGAGGGCAAGCTCGCGCGCAAACCCAACACGTTCGCCGATTTCCTCGCCGCGGCCCGCCATCTGATCGCCGAAGGCTATACCGCGGAAGGCCGCATCGTCGCCCAGGGCGGCAGCGCCGGCGGCCTGCTCATGGGCGTGGTCGCGAACGAGGCCCCCGATCTCTTCGCCGGAATCATCGCCGACGTGCCGTTCGTCGACGCGCTCGCGACGATGATGGACGCGACGCTGCCGCTGACCCCGCCCGAATGGCTCGAATGGGGCGATCCGATCCGCGACGAAAAGGCCTTCGCGACCATCCGCGGCTACAGCCCCTACGACAACGTGACCGCGCAGCGCTATCCGCCGATCCTGGCGCTGGGCGGCCTGACCGACCCGCGCGTCGCCTATTGGGAGCCGGCGAAATGGGTGCAGCGTCTGCGCGCGACGATGACCGGCGGCGGCCCGGTCCTGTTGCACACCGAGATGGGCGCGGGCCACGGCGGCAAGCCCGGCCGGTTCGACCAGCTCGAAGAGATCGCCCGCAACGCCGCCTTTGCGCTGGCCTGCGTGAACCGGGAGTTTGCCGGCGCCTCGCCATAGGGGGCCGGTCGACCTCGACGCGCGTCAAGGCGTCGTTGACCTCGGCGAAGCCCCCATTCCAAACAGGGGGCGGCAGCCTACTCCGCCGCCTTGACCGCAGGATTGTTCGGGTGCGCGGTCCAGGGGAGCGGCGGCCGGTCGTACGGCAGGCCGGTGCGGGGATCGACGCCCTGGGTCTTGTGGTCGAGCGTGATGCAGTTCTCGACCGGGCAGACGAGCACGCACAGGTTGCAGCCGACGCATTCGGCTTCGTTGACCTCGAACCGCCTGCCGCCGTCGAGCTTGGCGAAAATCGCCTGATGCGAGGTGTCCTCGCACACGATGTGGCAGCGGCCGCATTGGATGCAGAGGTCCTGGTCGATCCGGGCCTTGGCGACATAGTTCAGGTTCAGGTGCTGCCAGTCGGTGACGGAACGGATCGCCCGGCCGCGGAAATCGTCGATCGTCGCGTAGCCCTTGCGGTCCATGTAGGCGCTGAGGCCCGACGTCATCTCCTGCACGATCTTGAATCCGTAGGTCATCGCCGCGGTGCAGACCTGCACCGAGCCCGCCCCGAGCGCGATATATTCGGCGGCGTCCCGCCAGGTGGTGATCCCGCCGATGCCGGAGATCGGCAGGCCTGAGGTCGCCGGATCCCGGGCGATTTCCGCCACCATGGCGAGCGCGATCGGCTTCACCGCCGGGCCGCACATGCCGCCGTGGGTGCCGTGTCCATCGATCGCGTCGAGCGGCGTCATCGCGTCGAGATCGATGCCCATGATCGAATTGATGGTGTTGATCAGCGACACCGCGTCGGCGCCGCCGGCCTTCGCCGCCCGCGCGGGCTGGCGGATGTCGCCGATGTTCGGGGTCAGCTTGACGATCACCGGCATGCGCGTATGCGCCTTGCACCAGCGCGCGACCATCTCGACATATTCGGGCACCTGGCCGACCGCCGAGCCCATGCCGCGCTCCGACATGCCGTGCGGACAGCCGAAATTGAGCTCGACGCCGTCGCAGTCCGTCTCCTCGACCCGGGCGAGGATGGCCTTCCACGACTCCTCGTCGCAAGGGACCATCAGCGAGACGATGAGCGCCCGATCGGGCCAGGCGCGTTTGACCTCCTTGATCTCCTGCAAATTGATTTCGAGGTCGCGGTCGGTGATCAGCTCGATATTGTTGAACGCCAGCAGGCGCCGGTCCGGCCCGTGAATGGCGCCATAGCGCGCGCCCGACACGTTGACGACCGGCGGCCCGGCCTCGCCCAGCGTCTTCCACACGACGCCGCCCCAGCCGGCCCGGAACGCGCGCTCGACGTTGACCTTTCGGTCGGTCGGCGGCGCAGAGGCGAGCCAGAACGGGTTCGGCGACTTGACGCCGAGAAAGGTGGTCCTGAGATCGGCCATGGGACTCTCGCTTTCGGGCAGGCGCCGTTCAGGGGACTGGGACGCCGAGCGTGGACAGGATGGAGCGGGCGGCCTGTTTGCCGTCCTCGACCGCGGCGACCGTCAGGTCCTCGCCGCCGAGCACGCAGTCGCCGCCGGCCCAGACGCCCGGCAGGCTCGTGCGCCGCTCGGCGTCGACGGCGATGCGGCCGCCCTTGAACGCCACGGGGCGCCGTCGAGCGCGTCGAGCGCGGCGCGCTGGCCGATCGCGGTGAACAGCATATCGGCCTCGATGCGGAACACCGAGCCGGGCGCGGCCAGCACGCCTTCGTGCTCGTGCGTGTCCTCGAACAGGACGCCGCTGAACACGCCGGCATGACCCTCGATCGCCACCGGCCGAGCCCAGGTTCTGATGACGACGCCGTTGGTCTGCGCCAGCTCGCGCTCGAACCGGCTCGCCTTCATGTGCTCCTCACCGCGCCGGTAGACGATCGTGACGGTTTGCGCCCCGAGCTTCTTCGATTGCACGGCGATGTCGATCGCGGTCATGCCGCCGCCGATCACGACGACCCGCCGCCCGACCGGCATGGTCGACTTGTCCTCAGCCTGGCGCAGCACGGCGATGTAGGCGACCGCGTCGACGACGTTCTCGAGTTCGGTCTCGCCGGGCAGGCCCAGCCGGTTGACGCCGCCGAGCCCCATGCCGAGAAACACCGCGTCGTAGTCGCGCTTGAGTTCGTCGAGCGTCACGTGCTGGCCGAGCGCGACGCCGTACTGCACCTCGATCCCGCCGACTGACAGAACGAAGGCGGCCTCCTTCGCAGCGAAATCGTCGACGGTCTTGTAGGCGGCGATGCCATATTCGTTGAGGCCGCCGGGCTTGCCGCGCGCCTCGAAGATCGTGACGTCGACGCCTGCGACCGCGAGCGCATGGGCGCAAGCGAGACCCGCCGGCCCCGCCCCGACGACGGCCGCGCGCTTGCCCGTCGACGCGGCGCGCGCATAGGGCGACTTCCCGGTCTCAATCAGCGCGTCGGTCGCGTAGCGCTGCAGAAGTCCGATCTGCACCGGCTTGCCTTCGGCCGCCTCGCGCACGCAGGCTTCCTCGCACAGGGTCTCGGTCGGGCAGACGCGGGCGCACATGCCGCCCAGAATATTGGAATCGAAGATCGTCTTTGCGGCGCCGGTGCGGTTGTCGGCGGCGATCTGGCGAATGAACAGGGGGATGTCGATCGCGGTCGGGCAGGCCTGCTGGCACGGCGCGTCGAAGCAGAAATAGCAACGCTCCGCCTCGACCCTGGCCTCGTGAAAACTCAGCGGCGCATGCAGGTCGCGAAAATTTTCGTCGATGGTCGCGCTGTCCAGACGCCCGGCGGCGACGTCGGAGAGGCCTTGTGGGCGGGCGGCGATCGTCATGGCGTCTCCATTGGGCCGCGCCGGCGGCAGGAGGAATACTTGACCGGATGGTCAAGTCTTTCGTGGCGCATGACGTCTGTCAAGCGGCCGTCATGATCCGGAGGCGAGCGCGATGATCGACCCTCCGTCCGTCTCGAGCACAAGGCTACCCGCGATCCTCGAACTTCGGCGCCCGTCGCTCCACCCCGGCCCGGATCGCTTCGATCTGATTTGGCGCGCCGATCACGCCGGCCTGCTCGCGCGATTCGGCAAGCAGAATCGCGGCCGCATCGAGGTCGGCCGAGGCGTTGAGGAGCCGTTTCAGCGCGCGCACCGCGTCGGGGCTCTTCTCTGCGATCTCGCGCGCCGTCGCACGCGCTGCGGCGAGCGGATCGTCGGAGACGGCGGTGGCGAAGCCGTAGCGGAGCGCCTCCTCGCCCGAGAACTGCCGTCCGGTGAAGGCGAGCTCTCGGATCACGTCGCCGCGCGCAAGCTCCCGCATCAGCGCGACGCCGCCCATATCGGGCACGAGGCCCCATTTGATTTCGAGAATGGAGAGTTTGGCGTCGGGCGCGACGTAGCGGACGTCGGCCCCGAGCGCGATCTGGAAGCCGCCGCCGAAGGCCACGCCGTGGACTGCCGCAATCACCGGCACGGGCGCCTCGCGCCAGACGAACGCGGCGGCCTGCGCGAGATTGGCGATGCCGTGCGTGCGTTTCTCGAGGTCGGCCATCAGCCCGTCGCGCCGGCCCGCGGCGATCGAAGCGAAGCTGCCCATGTCGAGTCCGGCCGAGAAGCCGCGCCCGGCGCCGTAAAGCACGACCGCGCGCAGGCCCGGCAGACGCTTCAGCCGCTCGCCCGCTTCCGCCAGCGCCTCGAACATCGCGGGATCGAGGGCGTTGAGCTTGTCCGGCCGGTCGAGCCGCGCCTCCGCGACACCCTCGGCAAAGGTCAGAACCACGCGGTCCCCAATTCGCTCGCCCTCGATCATCGCTCGCCTCCCGTCGTCGCGCGCCTATTGGGTCGCTGCTCTAATCCCGCTCCCTCTCGTCCTCGGGCAGATCGTCGTCGCTGATCGCCCGCCACCCGGCGCCGTCGAGGTCGTCGAACTGACCGCTCTTCAGCGCCCAAAGGAACGCCGCGAGGCCAATGGCCCCCAGCGCCAGCGCGATCGGCACGAGATAGACCAGAACGTTCATCGGGCCGGTCTCCTCCCCTCGCGCGCCATCCGGAACGCGTTGAGGGTCACGGCGACCGAGGACCCCGACATCGCCAGCGCCGCGACCAGGGGCGTCACGAAGCCGAGCACCGCGAGCGGCACGGCGATCCCGTTATAGATCGCAGAAATCCAGAGGTTTTGCACCATCAGACGGCGCGCTTTGGTCGAAATGCGCGCCGCGTCCACGACCGGCTGAAGGCCATCGCCCAAGAACAGCGCATCGGCCTGTGCCTGGGCGACGTGGGCGGCCGAGATCGGCGAGATCGACACATAGGCGGCGGCAAGCGCCGGCGCATCGTTCAGGCCGTCGCCGACCATCAGCGGCCGGCGGCCGTCCTCTTTCAGCGCCCGCAGCCGGGCGATCTTGCCGGCCGGCTTGACCCCGGCCGCGTACCGGGCAACGCCGAGTTCGCGCGCGACCAGCGCGACCGCGACCTCGCGATCCCCGGACAGGATCTCCACTGTCCGATCGCGCGCCAACTCGGCCACGACCGCCGCCGCGTCCGGACGCAGCGCCTGCCGAACCGCGAACGCCACGGCGCGTCCGGGAAGGCCGAGGACGATCAGCGAGGCGTCCGGCCAGCGCTCCGCGACCAGCGCCGCTTCGCGCTCCGCCCCGCACCAGCCGACGGAGCCGAGCCTGACCGTCGCGCCCTCATAAGAGGCGTTGACGCCTTCGCCGGGAAACTCCTGCGCGGCGAGCGGCTCGCGCGCGCCAGACGCCTCGACGATCGCCTTGGCGAGCGGATGCCGGCTCGACAGCGCCAAACGGCCGGCGAGCGCGAGATCGGCGGCGGAGATGTCCGCGGCGTTGGCGAGGACCGGGCGCGGCTGCGTCAGCGTGCCGGTCTTGTCGAACACGACCGTGTCGCAATCGGACAGCCGCTCGAGCGCGTCGCCGGAATGGAGGATGACGCCGCGGCGGAACAAGGCCCCCGCCGCCACCACCTGGACCGCGGGCACAGCGAGGCCGAGGGCGCAGGGACAGGTGATGATCAGCACCGTGATCGCGACCATCACCGCCTGCTGCCATCCCGCACCGAGCGCCAGCCAGGCGAAAAAAGTGGCGAGCGCCGCGACATGCACGACAGGAACGTAGAGCCGCGCGGCGCGGTCCGCGAGCGCCACGTAGGACGACCGCTGATCGACGGCGGCGTTGAGCAGTCCGTTGACCTCGTCGAGGAAGGCGCCCCCTGCCTCATTGCGAACGCGGATGCGCAGCGCGCCGGTCAGGTTGAGCGCGCCGGCGTAGACCTGCGCGCCGGGCGAAACCGACACTGGCGCCGTCTCTCCGGTCACCAAACTCTGATCGACCTCCGAGCGCCCATCCTCGACCTCGCCGTCCACGGCGATCCGCTCGCCGGGGCGGGCGAGAACCAGGTCGCCCGGCTGGATCGCGCCGATCGGCGTTTCGCGCGCGTCGCCGTCTTCCACGAGCTTCAGCGCCCGATCCGCCCGCATCGCCGTGAGGTTGATGGCGTAGTCGCGGGTTCGCCGCCGCATGCGCTGGTCGAGCAGCCGTCCGGCCAGCAGGAACATCAGCAGCATCACGGCGCCCTCGAAATAGGTGCCGTGCTGATGCGAGACGGTCTGGAGAACGGACATCGCCAGACTGAGGATGACGCCGATCGAGATCGGGACGTCCATGTTCAACCCGCCCGCGCGGATCGAGCGCGCGGCGCTTTCGAAGAACGGCATGCCGGCGTAGGCCGCGCAGGGCAGCGCGACCAGCGCCGACAGCCAGTGGAACAGGTCGGCGGTTGCGGAATTGGGATCGTTTTCGGCGCCCGCCCACAGCGACACCGAGAGCAGCATGACGTTCATCGCGCCGAACGCGGCGACGCCCAGGCAGCGCAAAAGGCGCTTCTCTTCCTGCGCTTCGACGCTGTCGGCGAGTTCCGCGGTGAACGGAAAAGCCGGGTAGCCCAGCGCCTCGAGCCGCTCGAGAATGGCCGGCGGCTCGATCGCGCCGTCGTTCCATTCGACGGTCACCCGCTTGTTGGCGAGATTGACGCGCGCGCCGCGCACGCCCGCCTCCCTGCCAAGGCCCTTCTCGATGGCGACGATGCAGGCGCCGCAGTAGACGCCGTTAACCACCAGGTCCATCGCCGCCACGCCGTCGGAAGGATGGCGCACGAAATGGGAGAGGTCCGGCGCTTCCATCAGGGCGCGTTTCCTAATCCGAAGCGGTGTCCGTGACCGTAACCTTGTTCTCGCTGCGGAACATCTGCTCGGCGCCGCGGCTCCCTTCGATGATCAAAGTCCAGCGGCCATGGCCGAGAGGAGTCGCGACCCCTTCATAATTGCCGCCGTCGGACACGAGGGAGATAGCGCGGTCCAACGCCGCGTCGAAGGGATGCTCGAACCGGGCCGTCACGGCGAGGTCCGAGATCGGCGCGCCGGACTTGTCGTGGAACTCGACCATGACCCGCTCGCCGGCGCCCTCGGCCCGGGTCAGGACGTCCGCTTTCCAGCCGCGTTCATCCTGCGCCCGCGCCGCGGCGATGCGCCTGTTGAACGCCTGGCTGGCGTCGTAGGAGTTCTCCATCTGCTCGCCGTGCAGCGTATGCAGCGCGAAATAGATCAGCGCGCCGTTGGCGGCGAACATCACCAGGAAGAAGCCGCCGAGCCACATGAGAACGTGGCGTCCTGTAAAGTGTTCAGACACGAGATGCCTCTCTCCACGCTTTGGCGCCACGATGCGCCCTCCCCCCGCGCCCTCAAACCGCTCCATCTTTTCAACCCGACCGATCACGGTCCGAAGAAGTGATCGACCACGACATTGCGCTCGCCCGTTTTCGGGTCGACCGCGGTGAAGGTGATCGGCGTCGACGATCCCGTGAGCTTCACGTCCGGCGCCGTCGTCACATAGACCGGGACTTCCATCGTCGAATCCGGATCGACGCGGACGCCGAGGCGTCCGTCGGAAAGCGGCTTCGCGACCACGCTGCTGAGCGTCGTTCCGGGAAGGCCGCTGACCTCGAGCACGAAATCCTCGGGATCGGAGAGCTTGTTGGCGAAGCGCAGCGTATAGCCGTTGCGAATGCCGCCCTCCGCGGTCTCGGTGAACAGCGGCGCGCGCACGTGCAGCACGCTCAAGTGCGAATTCGACCGCGTCGTGAGCACATAGAGCATGATGCCCGCGGTGAGCGCGATCAGCGCCGCGTACATGATCGTGCGTGGACGGATCGGGTGGAAAGCGTTCGGCTCGCCGCGCAGGCGCCGTTCGCGATTGTCGTCGTTGTCGAAGGCGATGAGCCGGACCGGGCGGTGAATCTTGGTCATCACCGCGTCGCAGGCGTCGATGCACAGGCCGCAGTTGATGCAGCCGAGCTGCGGGCCCTTGCGAATGTCGACGCCGGTCGGGCAGACGGCGACGCACTGCAGGCAGTCGACGCAGTCGCCCGCGGCCTGACCATGCGCGTGGGCCTTGGCGGCGTCCTTCAACGACATGCGCGGCTCGCCCCGATCGAGCCGGTAGGTGACGTTCAGCGCCTCGTTGTCGGTCAGCGCGGCCTGGATGCGCGGCCACGGGCACATATAGAGGCAGACCTGCTCGCGCATGTGGCCGGCGAGCGAATAGGTCGTGAGGGTCAGGATCCCCGCCCAGACATAAGCAAGCGCCGGGGCCTGAAGGGTGAAGAATTGTCTCATCAGCGTCGGCGCGTCGACGAAGTAGAGCATCGCGGCGCCGCCGGTCGCGAGTGCGATCAGGAGCCAGATCGCGTGCTTGGCGACGCGCTTGGTGATCTTCTCTGTCGTCCAGGGCTCGGCGTCGAGTCTTATCCGTTCGCGCCGGTCCCCTTCGATCCGGCGTTCGACCCAGAGATAAAGATCGGTCCAGACCGTTTGCGGACAGGCGTAGCCGCACCAGACGCGGCCGTACAGCGCGTTGGACAGGAACAGGATCAGCGCCGCTAGGATTAGGAGGCCGGTAAAGTAGTAGACCTCTTGCGGCCAGATCTGGATGAAGAAGAAATAGAAGCGCGAATGGGCGATATCGAGGAGGACCGCCTGGTCAGGCAGGTTCGGTCCGCGGTTCCAGCGGATGAACGGCAGAACGTAGTAGACGCCGAGGGCGACCCACAACACGATCCATTTGATGCGACGGTAAGTCCCCCAAACCCGCTGCGGGTAGACTTTCTTGGCCGCTTCGTACAATGGACCGTCGTCGTAGGCCTCCTCGGCTATCGTCACGATGTCAGTTCCGTCCTCTTCCGATCTACTTGCCGCCGCCAAGGCTGTGGACATAGACGGCCAGCGACTTGATCGTCTCCGGATCGAGTCGCTTCCCCCACGCCGGCATTGTCGAGTTGCGGGCGTTGGTGATGGTGTAGATGAGATCGTTGATGTCGTTGCCGTACAGCCAGACCTTGGTGGTCAGGTTGGCGGAGCCCATGTCGAGATTACCCTTGCCGTCCTCGCCATGGCAAGCCACGCAGTTGTCGGCAAAGATTTTCTTGCCGGCGGCGACGTCGACGCCCGCCTCCGGCTCGAGGCCGTCGAGGGTGCGCACGTAATTGGCGACCTGGCGGATTTCGTCGGCCTTGAGGATGCCATCCTTGCCGAACGCCGGCATCGCGCTGGCGTGCGTGTCCGAATCGTCCGGCGCGCGGATGCCGTGCGTGATCGTCGTTTGGATCTGGTCCAGCGTTCCGCCCCAGAGCCAGCGCCCGGCGGTCAGGTTGGGATAGCCTTTCTGGCCTTGTCCGCCCGAACCGTGGCACGGCGTGCAATTATCGCCAAACGCCGCCTTGCCCTGCGCAAGCGCGAGCTCGAGCATCTTGGGGTCGGCGGCGATATCCGTCAGGCTCGCCTTTTCCAGGCCCGCCGACATCTCCCTGCGCACCTGCTGGCTGAAGGCGATGTCCTGCAGCACCGCCGCACGGTTGGTATGGCCCAAGACGCCGGTCGTGAAGCTGCTGGCGAGCGGCCATGCCGGGTAGAAGATCCAGTAGACGAACGCAAAGGCGATGCAGATGTAGAACAGCCACAGCCACCAGCGCGGCAGCGGCGTGTTCAGCTCGCGGATGCCGTCCCACTCGTGTCCGGTGGTCGTCTGGCCGGAGACTTTATCGAGGTGAAGGGGTTCGCTCATCGATCAATCCTCCCGCAGCGGCATGCGGGCCGCATCATGGAACCGCGCGCCGTTCTTGGGCCAAAGCGCGTAAACGAGCGTCGCGAGGAAAAACAGGAAACAGTAGACGGTGCCGCCCGATTGCGTGAACTGCTCGAGCCATTCGTAGGTCGTTGACATGGGCGTCCCCTATCCGGTCAGCGCAGGTTGGCCTTGTCGTCGAACTGCTTGAAGTCGACGAGGGTGCCGAGCATCTGAAGGTAAGCGATGACCGCGTCGCCTTCGGTGATGTCCGGCGATCCGGGATAGAACTTGCGCACCACCGCTTTGGGATAGCGCTTGAGCAGCGCCGCGGCCTCGGGCGAGTCCGGCTTCACCTGAGCGTTCAGGTCGGCCAACACGTTCGCCATATCTTCGTCCGTGTAGGGCACGCCGACTTCGCGATTGGTTGCGACGTTGGCGACGAGCTGGCGCGTATCGAGCGGCGTATCGAACAAGAAGGCGTAGCTCGGCATGATCGACTGCGGCACGACCGAGCGCGGGTTCATCAAATGCGCGACGTGCCAGGAGTCGGTGTATTTGCCGCCGACCCGGGCGATGTCCGGGCCGTTGCGCTTGGAGCCCCACTGGAACGGGTGGTCGTACATGCTCTCAGCTGCGAGCGAGAAATGGCCGTAGCGCTCGACCTCGTCGCGCAGCGACCGGATCATCTGGCTGTGGCAGAGGTAGCAGCCTTCGCGCACGTAGATGTTGCGGCCGGCGAGCTCCAGCGGCGTGTAGGGCCTCATGCCCTCCACGGTCTCGATGGTGCTCTTGAGGTAGAAGAGCGGGACAATCTCAACCAGTCCGCCTATGGCGATCATGATGAGGATGCCGAGGACGAGGAGGATCGGATTCTTCTCCAGAATATGATGCTTGGAGAAGAGCGACGACCCGCCGTGTTGCGTCGGAGCGGAGCTGCTCATGGTCTAGATCCTCATTCCGCGGGCTGGAGGGAAGGCTGCGCCGCCGGCGCCGCGGCCTCGGACGCCGTGATCGTCATGTAGACGTTGTACAGCATCAGGCAGTAGCCCAGCAGGAACAGCAGGCCGCCGAGCATGCGGATCACATAGAAGGGATGCATGGCCGCGACGGTTTCGATGAAGGAATATTCGAGGTAGCCCTGCGGAGTGTAGCTGCGCCACATCAGGCCTTGGAGGATGCCCGACACCCACATCGAGGTGATGTAGAGCACGATGCCGAGAGTGGCGATCCAGAAGTGCCAGCTCACGAGCTTGAGCGAGTAAAGCTCCCGCTTGTTCCAGAGCCAGGGCACCAGGCAATAGAGGGCGCCGAACGAGACGAAGGCGACCCAGCCGAGCGCGCCCGAGTGCACGTGGCCGACGGTCCAGTCGGTGTAGTGCGACAGCGAGTTCACCGTCTTGATCGACATCGCCGGGCCTTCGAAGGTCGACATGCCGTAGAAGGCGACCGACACGACGAGCATGCGCAGAACCGGATCGGTGCGCAGCTTGTCCCAGGCGCCCGAAAGCGTCAGCAGGCCGTTGATCATGCCGCCCCACGAGGGCATCCAGAGCATGATCGAGAAGGTCATGCCGAGCGTCTGCGCCCAGTCCGGCAGCGCGGTGTAGTGAAGGTGATGCGGACCGGCCCAGATATAGAGGAAGATCAGCGCCCAGAAGTGGATGATCGACAGCCGGTAGGAGTAGATCGGCCGCTCCGCGCGCTTCGGCACGAAATAGTACATGATGGCCAGGAAGCCGGCGGTCAGGAAGAAGCCGACCGCGTTGTGGCCGTACCACCACTGGAACATCGCGTCCTGGACGCCGCTCCAGAGGATGTAGGACTTGGCTGAGAACAATGAGACCGGCACCGCGGCGTTGTTGCCGATGTGCAGCATCGCAATCGTCAGGATGAAGGCGAGATAGAACCAGTTCGCCACGAAGATGTGGGGCTCCTTGCGGCGATAAATCGTCCCGAGGAACACCAGCAGGTAGACGACCCAGACGATGGTCAGCCAGAGGTCGGCGTACCATTCGGGCTCGGCGTATTCCTTGCCGTCAGTGATGCCGAGCAGGTAGCCCGTGCCGGCGATCAGGATGAAGAAGTTGTAGCCGAGGACGACGAACCAGGGCGCGAGGTCGCCCGCAAGCCGGGCGCGGCAGGTGCGCTGCACGACATAGAACGAGGTGGCGAGCAGCACGTTGCCGCCAAAAGCGAAGATCACGGCCGAGGTGTGAAGCGGCCGGAGCCGGCCGAAATTAAACCAGGGGGGAAGGTTGAGGTCGGGCCAGGCCAGCTCGGACGCGATGTAGACGCCGACCGCCATGCCGGCCAGGCCCCAGAACAGGGCCATAATGGTCGAGAACTTGACCGGGCCGAAGTTATAGTTCGGCAGGCCGTTGATTTCGAGCAGGGGACGGGCCGCGTCGCGCACGGCGTAACGCCGGAAGATCGCGTAGACGGCGAGCCCCGCGCAGAGGACGCCGAGGCCCATGTGGAAGGCGTAGGCGGGCTCGATGGTATTGATCGCGATGTAGAGACAGAGCAGGGCCAGGATCGCGAGAACCGCGGTCATTCCGATTTCGCCGCTCCAAAGCGACTTTGGCTGAGATACCGTCTGCATTCCTCATCCCCAAACACAAGAGGCTGTCCGGGGACACTTCACGACCACGCAGTCGCGCAGTCTCATGGCCCCGAAAACGTCGAGTTGAATCACGGCCTTCCGACGGTCGCCAGGGCGGGGCCGGATCTCGCGACAGTCCCTCTAATGCATGTCGGCCCCGGCTGCGTCCACCCGTTCCATCGTCGCATTTCGCGCGCATTTTCGCCGCTAATGCGCGCGTCCGCCCTCGAAAACGCGCAGGAAATCGAAGAAAATTGAGGGTTTGTCCCAACTTGACAATTGGCGAGCGTGACCATCTGTCGCACTTGACGCCTGCCCTTCCGCAGGTCGGACAAACGCCTCGAAGTGGCCTGGAATTCAGAGCGCGCGACCGCGCGCCGAGCCTCAAGATCGGGGTTGCGATTCGCGCGTCTGCGAGGGGCGCTTCAGCCCGCGGCCGAGGCGAATTCGACCTCTTCCGGCGCGCGCAAAAGCGGGGCCGCGGCGTCGCGGTCGGCGGCGGCGAGGCGGGCCAGGGCGTCGGGGCGAACGATCTCGACCCGCCGCTTGCGCGGCAATCGGAGAAATCCCCGGTCCCTGAACAGCGTGAAGGTCCGGCTCACGGTCTCGATCGTCAGGCCAAGATAGTCGGCGATGTCCTGGCGCTGCATCGCCAGGTCGAGCGCAGGCGCGTCAGCGTGGTCCGAACGGGCCAAGAGCATGCCCAAAAACCAGGCCAGCCGCTCCTCGGCGGAACTGCGGCCGATCATCATCATGTGATCGATGGACAGGGTCAGCGCGCGGGTCGCGCCCTCGAAAAGCGCCCCGTTGAGGCGCGGGTCGTCGTTCATGCGGAGCCGACAGGCGTTGCGCGGCAGAACCGCCATCGCCGCGCAGTCCACCGCTTCGATCGTCAGCTTGTGAACGGTCTCCGGCTCGAGGCCGCAGATATCGCCGTGCATGTAAAAGGCGAAGACCTGCCGGCGGCCGTCGCGGGTGTACTTCACCGCGCGAAACATCCCGCGCATGACGAGGTAGTAGCTTTCTGTCGGATCGCCTTCGCCGACGACCTCCTGACCCGCCTCGAAGGGAACAATCAGGCCTTCGAAGTGCGGGAAACTCTCGGCGAAAAGTTCGACAATACGCGGCGCGCCTCCGCTATTGGGCTTGAAAGCATACGCCATTCGACCAACCATTCCCCGTCGCCGCCGAGGAGCATCGGCTCCGCCGCTGACGACGCCCCGCGACAAGAGACTTTCCGCCCCGCGCCAATGGATTATATGGTCGCGGCCGCGGGTGAAGGAACAGGACCTTTTGCCGCAGCGCGGCCCGTAGACGCCTGCGACGCCGCAGTTCGCCAATTTCTCCGCGGGAGACAAGGGCGCCGGGCCTTGAATCGCTTGGCCCGTCGCATGACGAGCGTGCGCCGGAAGAGCGACATTGTCTTGCCAAGCCCGTCTCGCTGTTCTATATCCGTTCTCATTAGGAGAACAGACCGGATGTCCGACGCGGTTGAGGCCACCTCGCCCGCCGCCGCAGAGCCGCTGCCGGCAGGCGGGCCGCAGCCCAGCGAAATCCAGAACGGGAAGGCCGTGGACCGTAAGACCTTGAAAACTCAAGAAATGACAAGGGGTCCGTCCTTGCTAAGGGTTGGCGTGGATTTGGGGTCGGGGCGGCGACGACGGGGGCACGGCGCCGTTCCGCGAGGGAGTTGCGGCCGTTCGATGGTCAGACGAGCCGTTAGAACCCTAAATATCTGTGAAATTTGGCCTCTCAGAAGGATTAGCGAACCCCGCGCGGCCCTCGCGATCGCCCGGAAAATCCCGCGCAACCCCTTGGAAATGCTCAATCTGCGCCGGGGCGCCGTGGACTCGGCCGCGGGCCCGCGCCTTGAGCGCCCGCCTCGAGACATCGTGCGCTTTCGGCGCGACAGATTCTCCTAAAGCGTCAGTTGGACCCATGGCGAGACCGCGCTCTACTTATGTCTGCCAGAACTGCGGGGCGATCACCCAACGCTGGCAGGGCAAGTGCGAGTCCTGCGGCGAGTGGAATACGATCATCGAGGAGGCCGCCGCGCTCGGCGTCGGCGCCGAATCCGCGCGACGCGGGGCGGCGGGGCGCGCTTTTGCGCTGGAGGACCTGTCCGGCGCCTCGCGGCCAGATCCGCGCGTCGCCACCGGAATCGGCGAATTCGATCGCGTCGCGGGGGGAGGCTTTGTGCCGGGATCGGCGACCTTGATCGGGGGCGAACCGGGCATTGGCAAGTCGACGCTTCTGATCCAGGCCTGTGCGGCGGTGGCGCGAGCCGGCGCCCGGGTCGTCTACGTTTCGGGCGAGGAATCGACCGCCCAGATTCGCCTCCGGGCCGCCCGCCTCGGTCTGGCGAGCGCGCCGGTCCAACTCGCGGCCCAAACCCTCGTCGAGGACATCGTGGCGACTCTCGCCTCCGGCGACGCCCCGAAATTCGTGGTCATCGATTCCATCCAGACGATGTGGAGCGACGCGATCGAATCGGCCCGGGCACGGTCAGTCAGGTTCGCGGCTCCGCCCAAGCCCTGATCCGGTTCGCCAAGGCCAGCGGCGCGGCGCTGCTGATCGTCGGGCACGTCACCAAGGACGGCCAGATCGCCGGACCCCGCGTCGTCGAGCACATGGTCGACGCGGTCTTTTCGTTCGAGGGGGACGGCGCCCATGCCTTCCGCCTTTTGCGGGCGGCGAAAAACCGCTTCGGCGCGACCGATGAGGTTGGGGTCTTCGAAATGACTGGCGGCGGCCTCGCGGAGGTCCCGAACCCGTCGTCCCTGTTTCTGGGCGGGCGGGAGGCCGCGGCCGCGCCCGGGGCCTCGGTGTTCGCCGGCGTGGAAGGCGCGCGGCCGTTGCTTGTCGAAATACAGGCGCTGGTCGCGCCCACTTCGCTTGGAACGCCGCGGCGAGCCGTGGTCGGCTGGGAGCCCAATCGTCTCGCGATGGTGCTGGCGGTCCTCGAATCACACGGCGGCCTTAAGCTCGGCCAGTACGACATCTATCTCAACGTCGCCGGCGGCCTCAGAGTCGCCGAGCCTGCCGCCGATCTCGCTGCGGCCGCTGCGCTCGTCTCCTCGCTGACCGGCGCGCCTCTCCCCCATGATGCGGTCTATTTCGGCGAGGTCGCGCTGTCAGGATCGGTGCGGCCCGTCGCTCATGCGGGCCTCAGGCTCAAAGAAGCGGCCAAACTCGGATTCGCGCGCGCTTTCGCCCCGCCTGCGCCCAGAGCGGATGGCGAATCCACCGGCGCCGCTGTGACGCCGATCGGGTCGGTCGCCTCGCTTGTGGCGCTCATCGCCGCGGCCGCGGTGGAAGCCAAGGCTGGCGCGGCCTCCTGAATTCGGGGCCGATTGACGACGCAGGCTGGGTGACGAACCGCGGCGCCTTGGCTATAAGGCCCTCCGCAGGATGCGCCGGACGCCGGACGCCGCCCGTGTTTTTCGAGCGCTTCGACAGGGTTGTTTCGGATGCCTTCCTACCTCGATCTCGCCGTCCTCGCGATTGTCCTCGTCTCGGCGTTGCTTTCGATGCTGCGTGGGTTTTCCCGTGAGGTTCTGGCGATCGCGTCCTGGGCGGCGGCGGCGGCGGCCGCTTATTATTTTTACCCCGTTGTATCTCCTTACCTCGCGCACTATTTTCACAAGGACGCGGCCGGACAGGACCCTCACAAAACCATCATTTGGGACGCGGCGGCGGCGGCGATAGTCTTTTTTGCTACGTTAATCGTCGTATCCCTCTTTACCGTAAAACTCTCGGATGCAATTCTAGACAGCAAGATCGGCGCGCTAGACCGCACCTTAGGTTTCGTCTTCGGCGTCGCGCGGGGTTTCCTGCTCGCAGTGGTCGCTTTTGCAATCTTCAACTGGCTGGTTTCGGACAAGCAGCAACCAGAATGGGTGAAAACCGCAAAAAGCCGCCCGATCCTGACAGATACGGCGGACAAGATCGTGGCGCTGCTGCCGGAGGACGCGGCGGCGACCATAGATACGTGGATCAAGTCTCGGGGAGCAGTCACGCCGGCGAACGAAGAGCCGGTCGACGAATTGAACGCCCCGGCCGAGGTCAAGCCGACGCCGCCCCCGGCGGCAGCCGCACAGAACGCGCCGAAGAAAGCGGACTCGCCGACGCCGTCGGCGGCCGCATCGGACAAGCAGAAGCTCGACGCGCTGATCAATGGGCGTCCAGTTCCGACGGCGCCGAAGCAGTGACGTCCGCGACGCCGAACAGTTCGGGCGTCGGTCTCGATGACGACCGGCTGCATGAGGAGTGCGGCGTATTCGGCATTTTCGGTCATCCCGATGCGGCGGCAATCGTCGCGCTCGGCCTCCATGCTCTCCAGCATCGCGGACAGGAGGCCGCCGGCATCGTCGCCTTCGACGGCGAGCGATTCCACTCGGAACGCCGGCAGGGCCTGGTTGGCGACCACTTTTCCAGTGCGGCCACAATCGACCGCCTTCCCGGCCGGGCGGCCATCGGCCATGTCCGCTATTCGACCACGGGAGAAACGGCGCTGCGGAACGTTCAGCCGCTGTTTGCCGAATTGGAGGCCGGCGGGCTGGCCGTGGCCCACAATGGGAATCTGACCAACGGCCTAACGCTGAGGCGGGAGCTCATTCGTAGCGGCGCAATCTGCCAGTCGACCACCGACACGGAGGTCGTTCTGCTCCTTGCGGCGCGCTCACGCCGCCCCCGGATCGTTGACCGTTTTGTTGAAGCGCTGGCCGAAATCGAAGGGGCGTACGCGCTGGTGGCGCTAACGACCAAGAAACTGATTGGCGCCCGCGATCCGCTGGGGATCCGGCCGCTCGTGCTGGGCGAGTTGGATGGCTGTCCCATACTCTGCTCGGAGACCTGCGCGCTCGACATCATCGGCGCCAAGTTCGTCCGCGACATCGAGAACGGCGAAGTCGTCGTCATCGATGGCTCCGGGGTGAAGAGCTTTTTCCCGCTGCCCCGGCAGCCGGCGCGGCCGTGCATCTTTGAATACGTCTACTTCGCCAGGCCCGATTCGATCGTCCACGGGCGCTCGGTTTACGACGCGCGCAAGGCGATGGGGGAGGAGCTCGCCCGCGAGGCGCCGGCGGAGGCGGACGTCGTCGTGCCCGTTCCCAACTCCGGCGTGCCGGCGGCGATTGGTTACGCGCACGGCTGCGGACTTCCCTTCGAGCTCGGCATCATCCGCAACCACTATGTCGGTCGGACCTTTATCCAGCCTACCCAGTCGATCCGCGAACTCGGCGTGCGAATGAAGCACAACGCCAACCGGGCGGTCGTCGCCGGCAAGCGCGTGGTTCTGATAGACGATTCGATCGTGCGCGGAACGACCAGCGTCAAGATAGTCCAAATGATGCGCGAGGCGGGCGCGCGCGAGGTTCATTTCCGCATTTCTTCGCCGCCGATCACCTACCCCGATTTCTACGGCATCGACACGCCCGAGCGCGACAAGCTTCTCGCCGCCCGTATGGACCTCGAAAGCATGCGGCAATTTATGGGGGCCGACAGCCTCGCCTTCCTTTCGATTAGGGGCATCTATCGCGCGATGGGGTTTTCCGAGCGCAACGCCAGACAGCCGCAGTTCACGGACCACTGCTTCACGGGCGACTACCCCACCCGGCTTATGGATCGCGACGGCGAACGGGACGGCGGGCGCCTTCCGCTTCTGGCGGAGGCCAGTTGAGGGCGGCGGCCCGGCGTTTTCGTGCGTTCTTGCTTCTCGGCGGCGAGCCTTCACAGTCCTGTCATGGGGCGCCGCGATACAACTGAGGTCGCATCCGAGGAGCCGACCCCGATGACAGCCGTAACTGACGTTGCCACGCCGCAAGCCGCACCTTCTTCGGGCAAACCGCATCTCGACCACCCGATGGACATCCGGCTTGCGCTTGGGATCCTTGCCGTGCTCGCCGGCGGCTTGTTTTACATGGCCTATTCGATCAAGTCGGACATTGCCGACGCGGGCGGAGGGCCGACGACCATCCTGCCATTCGTGCTGCTTGGTGTCGCGTTGCTGATCGCGCTCGGTTTCGAATTCGTCAATGGCTTCCACGACACCGCCAACGCCGTCGCCACGGTCATCTACACCCACGCGCTTCCGGCGCAGTTCGCCGTCGTCTGGTCCGGCTGTTGGAACCTTCTGGGAGTGCTCGTATCGAGCGGCGCGGTCGCCTTCGGCATCGTTTCGCTATTGCCGGTGGAACTCATCATGCAGGTCGGCTCGAGCGCCGGTTATGCGATGGTGTTCGCCTTGCTGATCGCGGCGATCATCTGGAACCTGGGCACGTGGCTCATGGGCATCCCGGCCTCCAGCTCTCACACGCTGATCGGCTCGATTGTCGGCGTCGGCGTCACCAACGCGCTGCTGCGCGGCCAGGACGGAACAGCCGGCGTCGATTGGGACCAGGTGACAAAGGTCGGCGAAGCGCTGCTGTTCTCGCCGCTGTTCGGTTTTTTCCTGTCGGCGCTTCTGCTCCTTGCGATGAAGGCGATCATCCGGGTGCCGGCTCTCTACAAGGCGCCGGAGGGGCAAAATCCTCCACCCCCCTGGATCCGCGGCCTGCTCATCCTGACCTGCACCCTGGTGTCTTTTTTCCACGGATCGAATGACGGCCAGAAGGGCATGGGCTTGATTATGCTGATCCTGATTGGCGTCGCGCCGACCGCGTACGCCTTGAACCGGGCGCCGGCGGCAGAGCACACCCAAGCGTTCATCGCCGCCGCACAGGACGCCTCGAAGGTCGTCTCGGCGCACGGCGCGGGCTACGATGTAATCGGCGACCCCCGTCCGGCGGTGACCGAGTACGTGCATGCCCACAAGATCTCCGAGGGCACCTATCCCTCGCTCGCGGTGCTGGTGAAGCAGATCAGCGACCAGGTCAAAGACTACGGCTCCGTCGCAAAGACGCCGATCGAAAAGGTCCAGAATGTCCGCAACGACATGTATCTCGCCTCGGAAGCGCTGCGCGTGATCTCCAAGGACAAGGAGAGCGAGCTGACGGAGGTGGAGAAGAAGCAGATCGGCGCCTTCAAGAAGGAGCTCGAACTCAGCCACCAAGTTCATCCCGATCTGGGTCAAGATTTGCGTGGCGATCGCCCTCGGCCTCGGTACGATGGTGGGCTGGAAGCGCATCGTGGTGACGGTCGGCGAAAAGATCGGCAAGACCCATCTGACCTACGGGCAGGGCGCCGCCGCTGAGCTCATCGCCGCCGCCACGATCGGCGCGGCCGACGGTCTCGGCCTGCCGGTGTCGACGACCCACGTTCTGTCTTCCGGCGTCGCCGGCACCATGGTCGCAAACGGCTCCGGAATGCAGTGGTCGACGGTCGGAAGCATAGCGCTCGCCTGGGTTTTGACCCTGCCCGCGGCGATGATCCTGTCGGGGACTTCTGTTCTTCCTCTTCCGTCAGATCTTCTGACGGAAGAGGAAGCAAAAGCGAATTGGAAAGGCCGCGCCATTCGTGGCCTTTTTCGTTTGTCTCAGCCGCCGTAAAAGGCGATCGGTTTGGCGCGCGCCCTCGGAATCCGAACGTCCCGGGCCTTAAGATCCTCGAGCGTCAAGTACATCATCGCCGTCATCAGCGCGTCGGAATAGGCGTCGTGCTGGTCGAGCGCTGGCAGGCCGAGATCCTGGAGAATGCTCATGAAACGCAGGTCGACCTCAGTGCCCGGAGGCGCATCGCCATACTTGCGCTCATAGTAGGTTCCCGACACTTCGATCTGGGCGTTCGGCAATTCTATGCCGAGAAAGGGCCGAACGTGTTTATTGAGCATCGCGACGTCGAATTCGAGATAGAACCCGACCAATGGCCGCGACCCTATGAAACGCAGCAAGTCTGGGAGCACGTCTTCGATCGGTATTCCGGTGGCGACGTCTTGCTCGCGCAGGCGATGAATCTTGATCGCGTCCGGATTGAGCTTAGCCTTCGGTTTGATCACGGCCTCGAATTGCTCGCTAGTCAGGATTTTGTTTTCACGGATCTTGACCGCCGCCACCGTCACGATGTCGTCTTTTCGCGTGTTCAAGCCGGTCGTCTCGCAGTCGATCGACACCGCCTCGCCGTGCGGAGCGGACTCGAACAGGAAGCGATAGGCGGGATCACGGAGGAGGTGCAGCAGGATCCGCCGCCTCAGGCCGCGGAGCATCAGAACATTCCCAGATTGAAGTGACGCCGCAGCATATCGCGTAATTGTTTGACCACCTGAAAGGCGTCGCGCAGGAGGTCTCGCTCCATCGTCGACAGTTCGCCGGGCTTCACAAGGCTCGTGGACGCCTTCTCTGCAATCTGCGCGTCGAGGCGCAACGTCATCAGATAATGCAGCGCCTGAGTGAGCTCGCGCGCGAACTGACTGTCGAAGACATTGAGTTCGGCGAGACGGGCGATGCGCGCAGTCGTCGCGGTTTCGTGCAGCCCCTTTTCCAGCGCTAGCGCCCGGACGCCGTGCACAATAGGAAAAATACCGCCCTTCTTCAGGTCGAGGGCGTCGCCCTCGGCCTTCGAGGTGACGAGATTGTTAAAGAAGCCGATAGGGGTCGGAAAGGTGTCGATAGCCCGAGCAAACCGGGCGAGGCGTAGCCTCTCTCCATGCATCAGGTCTATAAGGTCCTGTTTCGCCGCGCGGAGAAGCCCAGCGTCGCCCGCCGTGGCCTCTGCGTCGTAGAAGATCGCGATGTCCATGGTCCCAGCGTCATCCGCCATAGCAAGCCAGCGGCTGAAATCGTCGCGATAGTCTTCGAGCGTCTTCGACCAAACCGGATTGCGCACCATGACTTCGCCGGGACAGGGCGGAAAGCCGCATTGCGCGAGAGCGTCGAACACATCGGCGCGGAACCGGACGAGGTCCTCCTCGGGGACGATCCTCGCGAGAATGAGCCCGTTGTCCTGATCTGTGCGGAACGTCTGCTCGCCGCGGCCCTCGCTTCCCATCACGAAGAAGCAACCGGCCTCAAGAATGGATGGCGGCGCGATCAGCGAAAAAAGCTTGTTGTGCAGGCGGCGATTGAGATCGGAGACGATTTCGCACACGAGGTCGATCTTGACCCCCTGACGACGCTGCAGGCGAATTTGCCGCTCGATTCCCTGGGCCGCGCGCGCAAGGGACGCGACATCTCTCGAACGGTCGATCCGCCCCGCTACGAGCTGAGAGTTTCCTGCCAGGAAACTCAAGAGGTCGATGTCCTCGAGCAGGCCCACGAACCGGCCGTTTTCGCCCACGGCGAGGCGGCGCTTGTTGTGCTTCGTCATGCGCAGCAGCGCGGTCGTGACGAGGTCGTCCGGTGCTACGCTGACAACCGGTCGATGCGCCAGTGGACCGACGGCGCTATCGAGCGGGCGGAAGTCGCAGAGCGCCGCGTTGAGAAGGTCCGACCTTGTCACAATTCCCACACCGTCAGCTTCGCTAACAAACAAAGCGTAGGCCTTGTGCTCGCGCATCAGCGCGCCAGCGTCGGCGATCGACTCCAGCGCATCGACAAATATCGCCGGATGAAGGAAGAGTTCGTCGACACGCACAGCGAGAAGCGGCGTGAAACGCGCCGCCTCCTCTTCGCGCGAGACGGTGTCGAGCTTGTGGGCAATGTCGAGATAGAAGAACGAGGCGAAACGCGCGTTCCTGTTGATGAGCGCTAAGGTCACGTCGCGCGGCAACACATTGCACAACGTCTCCTCGCGCGCGAGGAACGCGTTGGAGCTTCTGCCTTGTACGATCGCGCGCGAGTCGAACATGTCGCCCGGCCCGCGCAGCGCGACCAAGCCTTCGCGGTCTCGCTCCTCGACCGCGCCCTTTATTACTATGAACAGGCTTTGCGGTGAGCTCTCGCCGGCTATGATCGTCTCGTTTGGGCGATAGTAGGCGATGTCGAGCGAGCCGCGGACGATGTCGATCTCCTCGACGTCCAACCGGTCGAACGGCGCGCTGCGCGGGTCGAAATTCTGCGCCAAAGTTCTCCTCCCCGGTACGCCGGTAAACTGTCTCCGTCCTGCAAGCGCTTTGCAAGTCGACAAAAGTCATGTTCGCGCCCCCGCTGATGGAAGACTGCGCTCGAGCCTGCTAGTGTATGGGCTTGGCCGGGACTAAGGGGCGGAGGGTCGGAAGTCCATGACAATGATCGACGAGACACTGGCCCAAATAGACGTCGATGCGGGGCCGGCACTCGACCGGCTGTTCGACTTTCTGAAGATCCCTTCGGTTTCCGCGCTGCCGGTTCATTTCGCGGATTGTGAGCGGGCGGCGGATTGGCTGGTCGCCGATCTCGGCGAGATTGGCTTCGAGGCCGAAAAATATACGACGCCCGGACGCCCGATGGTCGTTGGCCACATAAAGTCGGCCCGCCGGGATTCCCCTCACTTGCTGTTCTACGGCCATTACGACGTCCAGCCCGCAGACCCGCTCGACCTTTGGCGGTCTCCGCCGTTCGAACCCAAGCTCGAACCCGGACCGCGCGGCGCGCGGATCGTGGCCCGCGGAGCCTCGGACGACAAGGGCCAGTTGATGACGTTCCTGGAAGCGTGCCGGGCGTTTCAGAAGTGCGGCGGAATGCCCTGCTCGGTGACCGTCTTGTTCGAAGGCGAGGAGGAGACCGGTTCGCCCTCTCTGGCGGGATTTCTCGCGGAGCACACGAAGACGCTGACGGCCGACGTGGCGCTCGTCTGCGACACGGGCATGTGGAACGCTTCGACTCCTGCGATCACGACGGCGCTGCGCGGCATCGTTGCCGACGAGGTGATCCTCACAGGCGCGAATTGTGACTTGCATTCCGGACTTTACGGCGGGATCGCCGTAAACCCGATCCATGTCTTGGGGCAAATCCTCGGCGCCCTCCACGACGAGAACGGCGCCGTCGCATTGCCAGGTTTCTATGATGGCGTCGAGGAACTCCCGGAGGAAATCAAGGAGCAGTGGGATGCGCTCGATTTTGACGCGGCGGCCTTTCTTGGCGACGTGGGGTTGACGACGCCTGCGGGAGAGCGTGGGCGCACGCCGCTCGAACAGGCCTGGTCCCGCCCGACCTGCGACGTGAATGGCATCATCGGCGGGTACACGGGCGAGGGCACGAAAACCGTGCTGCCGGGGAGGGCGAGCGCCAAGGTCTCGTTCCGCCTGGTTGGGAACCAAAACCCTGAGAAGATCGTGCAGTCGTTTCGCGGCTTCGTCACGTCCCGGCTGCCGCCGGACGTCAAAGCGGAATTCATCGGCCATGCTGGAAGTCCGGCGATCACACTACCGATCAAGAATGAGGCGCTTCGCCGCGCCCGGCGAGCGCTGGAAGCCGAGTGGGGCAAGCCCGCCGCGCTGATCGGCTGTGGCGGTTCGATCCCGATCGTGGGCGCCTTCAAACGCGAACTGAACATGGACAGCCTGCTGGTCGGGTTCGCGCTCGAGGACGACAAGATCCACTCTCCCAACGAGAAGTACGAGTTGAGCTCATTCCAGAAGGGCGCTCGCTCCTGGGCTCGGATTCTCGCGGCCCTCGCCGCGTGAGAAGCGCCGACCCTGCGCCGCGAGGCGACCGGCGATCGCGAACGCCGTATGAATGAAGATCGCCGCCGGCGTCATCGCGACCGGTTTCTCGCCGCAATCCGGCGGTCGCCCGCGCTTATGGGCATCATCAACGTCACGCCTGATTCGTTCTCGGACGGCGGCCGGCACTTCGACCCCGGGGCGGCTGTAGCGCGAGCCAAGGCGATCGTGCACGAAGGGGCTGCGATCGTCGACATCGGGGGGGAGTTGACCCGGCCGGGCCACGCGCAAATCAGCGTTGAGGAAGAACTCAGACGCGTCGCGCCCGTGCTGGAAGCTTTGGCCGTCGAACTCGATGCGCCGCTTTCGATTGACACCAGCAAGGCGGCGGTCGCTTGGGAGGCGGCGCGCCTCGGCGCCTCTGTGATCAACGACGTGTGGGGTTTGCAGCGCGACCCCGGCATGGCCGACGCGGTCGCCGGAACGGGCTCCGCCGTGGTCGTCATGCACAACCGTGAGACCACGGATCCGACGGTCGATGTCCTCGACGACGTCGAGCGATTCTTCGAACGTTCGCTTGGGCTTGCCGCGCGCGCCGGCGTGCCCTTCCCCCGTGTTTTGCTCGATCCGGGCCTCGGTTTCGGCAAGACGGCCGAACAGAACTACGAATGCATCTGGAATCTGGACCGATTCCGCCGGCTCGGATCGCCGGTGCTTGTCGGACTGTCCCGCAAGTCCTTCATCGGCCGGATCGTGGGCGGCGTTCCGGACGAACGTCTCGTCGGGACGCTTGCCGCCGACATGGTCGCGCTGATGCGCGGCGCCGCCGTGCTGCGGGTGCACGACGTCAGCGCGCATCGTCAAGCGCTCGACGTGTTCCGTGCCCTGGCTGCCGCCGAACGGCCGCCCGCCCAGAGAGCTGGCGACGGGCGCGCGGAAGTCGTTCTCGCGCTCGGCGGCAATATCGGCGACAAGGCGGATGCGTTGCGGCGCGGCCTCGCCTTGCTCGACGACCAGCCCGAGATCTCGCTGACGGCCGTGTCGCGTTTCTATCGAACTCCGCCATGGGGAAACCCAAACCAGGACTGGTTCGTCAACGCCTGCGCGCTGGCGTGCACAAGCCTTGAGCCCGAAGCGCTGCTGGACCGGGTCAAGATGATCGAGACGACGCTCGGCCGCACGCCTTCCGAGCGATGGGGACCGCGCGTCCTTGACATCGACATCGTCGCTTACAACGACCTGACCCTTCGGACCGACCGACTCACCCTGCCGCATCCAGAGCTTTTTCATCGCGCATTTGTGCTTGCGCCGCTTGCGGACATCGCCGCGCGGCGCGTCATCGGCGGAAGGCGGGTCGAGGACGCGCTGGCGGATCTCGGCGCCGAGGCCACGGGCGTTGTTCCACTGGACTGAATGCGCAAAACCAGCGATGGTCTCAAGGGGGGTGGGACCCGTGGGAGGATGGATGCCGACTCGATTGACGGTCCGGCTTGATTTCGACGAAGGCCGCAGGCTCGGGGCAGGCAAGATCGCGCTGCTCGAGGCCGTCGAAAAGACCGGTTCGATCTCGGCGGCGGGTCGCGCTCACGCCATGTCGTATCGCCGCGCCTGGCTCTTGGTCGACGAATTGAACCAGCTGTTCGCAGCGCCGCTGGTCGCGGCTCATCATGGCGGCGCCAAAGGCGGCGGCGCGTCGCTGACCGACGAGGGACGCCGGATCGTGACCCTTTATCGCGACGCCGAAGCCAAGATGCGCGCGGCTGCAGAAGCCGAAATCGATGCGATCGAGCGCGGACTTGCGCCTCCGGATCGCGCCCTGAGCGCCTGAGCCCTACAGCTTCTTCCCGTCCGGGCCGAACTGCTTGAGATAGGCGATCACGTCGGCGACGTCGTCCTGGCTGCTGAGACCGGGGAACGCCATTTTTGTGCCGGGGACGATCTCTCGCGGGCTGCGGAGGTACTTGGCGAGGGTCGCCTCGTCCCACGTGACGCCGGAATTTCTGTTGGCGTCGGAGTAATTGTATCCGGACACGCTCCCCGCCTTGCGGCCGACAACGCCATTGAGCTCCGGCCCGACAAAGTTCTTCGCGTTTTCGCCGATCTGATGGCAGATCCGGCACACCTTGAATTTGACCTCCCCGGCGGCGGCGTCGCCGGCCGCCGACGCGTCGGACGCCGACGCCGCCAGCGCCAGCGCTGCGAATGCGACCCGGATGCGTCTCACGCTTTCCCCTCCTGGACTTCGTTCGCCGAGGCGGCGGGGTAGAGACAAGACCCCCGGATTGTCAAGGCGAGCCGCACACGGCGCCTTTGACAGCGCCGACGGTTTGACCGAAACAGGCGCCGATGACGCCAATCGTGAAAATCTGTGGCCTCTCGACCCCCGCGACCCTCGACGCCGCGCTGAGCGCGGGAGCCGATATGGTCGGCTTCGTGTTCTTCCCCAAGAGCCCGCGGCACATCGATTTCGAGACCGCGCGCGTGCTCGGCGGACGGGCGCGCGGACGCGCGCGGATCGTGGCGTTGACGGTCGACCCCGACGATGCGCTGCTTCAAGACGTCGTCGACGCGCTTGACCCCGACGTCCTGCAATTGCATGGCAAGGAGAGTCCGGAACGGGTCGCCGGGATCGGCGCGCGCTTCGGCCGCCTCATCATGAAGGCGATCGGCGTTGAAACGCCCGAAGACCTCGTCGCCGCGGGAACTTACGACGGCGCGGCCGACTTCCTGCTGATCGACGCCAAGCCGCCCAAAGGCGCGACTGTGCCCGGCGGAAACGGCCTCGCCTTCGACTGGCGGCTCGTGCGGGAATTCGCTCCGATGCGCCCTTGGCTCCTGTCCGGCGGCCTCGACGCGACCAATGTGACGGAGGCGGTCGGCGCCACCGGAGCCCGGGGCGTCGACGTTTCGTCGGGCGTCGAACGCGCGCCCGGCGTCAAGGACGAAGTGAAGATTGCGGCCTTTGTCGCCGCCGCGCGCGAGGCCTTCGCCTGCGCCGCGAAGGGAGTTCCTTGAATGGCCAAGCTCGATAAGCCCAATTCCTTCCGCAAGGGCCCCGACGAGCGCGGGCGCTTCGGCATCTACGGCGGCCGGTTCGTGGCCGAAACGCTGATGCCGCTGATCCTGTCGCTGGAAAAGGCTTACGAGGAGGCGAAGGCGGACCCGGCCTTCCACGCCGAGCTGAATGGCCTTCTCAAGCACTATGTCGGGCGGCCGAGCCCGCTCTATTTCGCCGAACGGCTCACCGAGCACCTCGGCGGGGCAAAAGTCTATTTCAAGCGCGACGAGCTCAATCACACTGGCGCGCACAAGATCAACAACGTGCTCGGGCAGATCCTGCTCGCCCGCCGGATGGGCAAGAAGCGGATCATCGCCGAGACCGGGGCCGGCCAGCACGGCGTCGCGACCGCCACCGCCTGCGCCCGCTTCGGCCTCGATTGCGTCGTCTACATGGGCGCGGTCGACGTCGAGCGGCAGAAGCCGAACGTGTTCCGCATGAAGATGCTCGGCGCCGAGGTGCGCCCGGTCGAGGCCGGCGCGCGGACGCTGAAGGACGCGATGAACGAGGCGCTGCGCGACTGGGTGACCAACGTCGCCGACACCTTCTACTGCATCGGCACCGCCGCCGGCCCCCACCCGTACCCGATGATGGTGCGCGACTTCCAGTGCGTCATCGGCAACGAGACGCGCGAGCAGATTTTGGAGGCCGAAGGCCGCCTGCCCGACAGCCTGGTCGCGGCGATCGGCGGCGGCTCGAACGCGATCGGCCTCTTCCACCCGTTCCTCGATGACGCGAGCGTCGAGATCTTCGGCGTCGAAGCCGCCGGGCATGGACTCGGGATCGACAACGGCCACGCGGCCTCGATCGCCGGCGGCCGTCCGGGCGTCCTGCACGGCAACCGCACCTACCTCCTCCAGGACGACGACGGCCAGATCCTCGAAGGGCACTCGATCTCGGCCGGTCTGGATTATCCGGGCGTCGGCCCGGAGCATGCGTGGCTGCACGACGTCGGACGGGTGCGCTATCTCTCCGCGACCGACAAGGAGGCGCTCGACGCCTTTCAGCTTCTGTCGAAGCTCGAGGGCATCATCCCCGCGCTCGAGCCGGCGCATGCGCTCGCCAAGGTGATCGAACTCGCCCCAAAGCGGCCGAAGGACCACCTGATGGTGATGAACCTGTGCGGCCGGGGCGACAAGGACATCTTTGCGGTCGCCGACCACCTCGGAGGGATGTAGCAGCGCTGGCAGGGCGTCCCTGGATTTAAAGGCTTGAGCGCACAAAACTGTCCAAATCAACGCCCGACACGAGGGGCGTTCCTCGACCGATCTCGTCGGCGCCGCCCCCGGAACCGCGGACGACCGCAAACCCAAGCCGGAGCGCGCCGGGCCCAATCCGATGCGGTCCCGACCCCAAATCCATGCCAACTCTTTGCAAGAGCGACCCCTTGCCATTTCGTGCGTTTTCAAGGGCTTGGCGCCGTCGCTACACTAGTTTTTGGTTGTGGGCGGGGTGACGGGAGGGACAGAGGCTTCTCTCGGTTTGCGAAGGATTCTCTGGTGAAACAGAAGCACTGTAAACTACAATTCTGATTGTCGCAATCCAATTCTCGTAAGGTATTGAAAATCTAGATCTTTTCCCTATCCCCGGACCCGTTCACGGACGTCGGTTCCAGCCTTCTGCGTCGCCGGGGCGTCGATGGTCTTCAGGAAGGCGTCTGAGATGCGGCTGCGATAGCGCTGGCGGTGCTGAAGAACGTGAAACTCACGCGGCGGCAGCTTGAACGGGACGTGGTGCAAGAGGCCATTCTCGATACTCGAGGCCACCACGGATGCGGAAAGCGCTGTCGCTCCCAGGCCTGCCTCGACCGCGGCGCGCACGGCTTCGTTCGAAGGCAGCTCCATAGCGATGCGCAGTTGCTTTAGCGCCACGCCGGCGCGCTCCAATGCCTGTTCGAATACGGATCTCGTTCCCGACCCCCGTTCGCGCAGGACCCATTCGCTTTCGATGAGATCGCCGACGGCCGGAGACGGACCTGTCGCCCACGGATGGTCGGGGCCGACGACAAGAATCATCTGGTCGAGAGCGACGCGCGCGCTGGACAACTTGTCCTTCTCAACAACGCCTTCGACGAAGCCGAGTTCGGCGGCGCCGGTCTCGACGGCTTCCGCGACCTGAGCGGTGTTGCCAACCGAGAGCCGGATATCGACGCCCGGATGCTGGCGATGGAATGCGACGAGGCGCCGGGGCAGCCAATAGCTCGCAATGGTCTGACTCGCCTGCACCGTCAGGGCGCCGCGGTCGAGGTTCCCAAACTCGCTCAGCGCCAGTTCTGCGCGATCGACCTGCGCCAGGATCACGCGCGCCTCGACGAGAAATGCGCTCCCGGCTTCCGTGAGCTCGATACGACGCCCGATCCGATCGAAGAGCTTCGTATTGTGACGCGCCTCCAGCGCGGCGATGGCATGGCTTGCGGCGGACTGCGCAAGATTCAGGGCGCGGGCGGCCTGGGTCACATGCCCGCGCTCGGCGACGGCGACGAAGATTTGAAGTTGCTCGAGCGTCACGGCGGGCCGCCTCATTCAATCTCAATAAAAGATTATATGAAGCCGTAGCATCTGTAAGATAGATTATTCAAGGCGACGCTGCGTAAGGCCAATTTGAATTTTAGCTCCCAGCCGCTCCGATCGCGTTGCGGCCAGGGTTCACCGTCATCGCGCTGATCACGGTCGCGGCTCGGGAGACCGCAGCGCGATCAATGCGCCGATTTTAATCTACTGAACAGATTGAATTCAGCCATAACATCTATTGGAGCGATCAATTCGGCCGACCTATATCTCCGATCGAAGGCGACCGCCTGGATCAAGGAGGGCACTCATGACCGACATTCAAAGGCGTCTCGCTCCGGCGAACGGTAGCCGCGTCAAGTCGATCGCGGAGATCGTCCGCAATTTCACGCCGAACTGGTTCGCCGCAACCATGGGTACGGGAGCGCTTGCGCTCGTCCTGAACCAATTTCCAATCGAGCTGCCGGGACTCCATTCTGCCGCGAGGGCGCTCTGGCTTCTGAACATTGGGCTCTTCGCGCTCTTCGGCCTGCTCTACGGCGCGCGCTGGGTCTTCTATTTCAATGAGGCGAAGCGGATTTTTCACCACCCGGTGATGTCCATGTTCTTCGGCGCCATACCGATGGGCCTTGCGACGATCGTGAATGGATTCATTGCGTTTGGGCCAGACTTGCTTGGCCGCGAGGCGATCGCGATCGCCCATGCCTTGTGGTGGCTGGACGCCGCAATGTCGGCGGTTTGCGGCGTCGCCATTCCCTACTTCATGTTCACGCGCCAAGAACACAGCATCGAAAAGCTGACGGCGGTGTGGCTCCTGCCGATCGTCGCGTGCGAAGTCGCCGCGGCCAGCGCGGGGCTGCTGGCGCCGCATCTGGCGACTCAGGACGCTCTGCTCGTCCTCGTTCTCGGCTATGTGCTGTGGGCATGCTCGGTTCCGCTCGCGATGAGCATCCTCGTCCTGCTTGTCCTGCGGCTGGCTCTTCACAAGCTGCCGGAGCGCGACATGGGCGTCTCCGCGTGGCTGGCGCTCGGTCCTATCGGAACTGGCGCCCTCGGTCTTCTGGTCCTCGGCGGCGACGCGCCCGCGATCTTCGCCGCAAGCGGTCATGCCAATGTCGGCGACACGGCCTTCGGGCTTGGAGTCATCGGCGGCGTCATTCTCTGGGGCTATGGCGCTTGGTGGCTGGCCCTCGCGACGCTGAAGACGCTGCGCTATCTCCGCGAAGGCCTGCCGTTCAACCTCGGCTGGTGGGGCTTCACGTTCCCCCTGGCAGTTTACACCCTCGCGACGCTCGCACTGTATCGCGTCACCGGCCTCGCTCTGTTCTCGGTCGGCGCCGGCGTCATGACGACCTGTTTGACGGCCTTCTGGATCATCGTGGCGACCCGCACGCTCAACGGCGCCATGACGACAGCACTCTTCAGCGCGCCTTGTCTGAAGCATCCCCGCTGGCCAGCGCGGTTTGAAGCGGACGTGGTCTAGCTAAAGGGCGCTCCGGAGATCAGCCGCAGCACGGAAGACAGAATCCCGCCCTGCCTCTTCTCCCCGCTTGCGGGGAGAAGGTCGGGATGAGGGGCGGGGAGTGTATCCGCCGAGGCCAGTCGCCTCGCCCCTCACCCTGCCCTCTCCCCGCAAGCGGGGCGAGGGTATTACGCCGCGAGTCGCCGCAGCACGGAGGTCAAAATCCCGCATCGCCCCTTCTCCCCGCTTGCGGGGAGAAGGTCGGGATGAGGGGCGGGGAGAGATCCGCCGAGGCCAGTCGCCTCGCCCCTCACCCTGCCCTCTCCCCGCAAGCGGGGCGAGGGTATTACGCCGCGAGTCGCCGCAGCACGTAACACAGAAGCCCGCCGTGCTCCTTCTCCCCGCTTGCGGGGAGAAGGCCGGGATGAGGGGCGGGGAGACTATCCGCCGAGGCCAATCGCCTCGCCCCTCACCCTGCCCTCTCCCCGCAAGCGGGGCGAGGGTATTACGCCGCGAGTCGCCGCAGCACGTAACACAGAAGCCCGCCGTGCTCCTTCTCCCCGCTTGCGGGGAGAAGGCCGGGATGAGGGGCGGGGAGACTATCCGCCGAGGCCAATCGCCTCGCCCCTCACCCTGCCCTCTCCCCGCTGTCGCGGGGCGAGGGTCCTACGCCGCAAGCTGCCGCAGCACGTAACACAGAAGCCCGCCGTGCCCCTTCTCCCCGCTTGCGGGGAGAAGGTCGGGATGAGGGGCGGGGAGAGTGTCCGCCGAGGCCAATCGCCTCGCCCCTCACCCTGCCCTCTCCCCGCTGTCGCGGGGCGAGGGTCCTACGCCGCAAGCTGCCGCAGCACGTAACACAGAAGCCCGCCGTGCCCCTTCTCCCCGCTTGCGGGGAGAAGGTCGGGATGAGGGGCGGGGAGAGTGTCCGCCGAGGCCAATCGCCTCGCCCCTCACCCTGCCCTCTCCCCGCAAGCGGGGCGAGGGTCCTACGCCGCGTGTTGCCGCAGCACGTAGGACAGAAGCCCGCCGTGCCCCTTCTCCCCGCTTGCGGGGAGAAGGTCGGGATGAGGGGCGGGGAGAGATCCGCCGAGGCCAATCGCCTCGCCCCTCACCCTGCCCTCTCCCCGCAAGCGGGGCGAGGGTCCTACGCCGCAAGCTGCCGCAGCACGTAACATAGAAGCCCGCCGTGCCCCTTCTCCCCGCTTGCGGGGAGAAGGTCGGGATGAGGGGCGGGGAGAGTATCCGCCGAGGCCAATCGCCTCGCCCCTCACCCTGCCCTCTCCCCGCTGTCGCGGGGCGAGGATTCTCCGATCGTCTTGCGGCCATCGAGCGCTGCGACAATCGTCGCAAGCACGCCGTCGATATTCCGATAGACGTCATCGTTCGTGAACCGCAAAACCTCGTATCCGAGCGATCGAAGGCTTTCCGTGCGGCGTCCGTCCCGCTGAAGCTCCTCATCAGTCGAATGCGTGGCGCCGTCGACTTCGATAACAAGCTTCTCGGCTCTGCAGACGAAGTCTCCGAAATACGGCCCGATCGGCTCTTGCCGGACGAACTTGAAGCCGCCGAGCGCGCGACCCCGCAGCGCTCGCCAAAGGATCGCTTCGGCGCGGGTCTGGGTCTCGCGCAATGCCCGCGATCGGCGGGCCTCAACAATTCGTAGGCCGCGCATGGGAAAGCTCGACCGCCGAGGCCAATCGCCTCGCCCCTCACCCTGCCCTCTCCCCGCTGTCGCGGGCTCCGATCGTCTTGCGGCCATCGAGCGCTGCGACAATCGTCGCAAGCACGCCGTCGATATTCCGATAGACGTCATCGTTCGTGAACCGCAAAACCTCATATCCGAGCGATCGAAGGCTTTCCGTTCGGCGTCCGTCCCGGCGAAGCTCCTCATCAGTCGAATGCGTTGCGCCGTCGACTTCGATAACAAGCTTCTCGGCTCTGCAGACGAAGTCTCCGAAATACGGCCCGATCGGCTCTTGCCGGACGAACTTGAAGCCGCCGAGCGCGCGACCCCGCAGCGCTCGCCAAAGGATCGCTTCGGCGCGGGTCTGGGTCTCGCGCAATGCCCGCGATCGGCGGGCCTCAACAATTCGTAGGCCGCGCATGGGAAAGCTCGACCGCCGAGGCCAATCGCCTCGCCCCTCACCCTGCCCTCTCCCCGCAAGCGGGGCGAGGGTGTTACGCCGCGAGTTGCCGCAGCACGCAGGACAGAATCCGGCATGGCCCCTTCTCCCCGCTTGCGGGGAGAAGGTCGGGATGAGGGGCGGGGAGAGTATCCGCCGAGGCCAATCGCGTCGCCCCTCACCCTGCCCTCTCCCCGCTGTCGCGGGGCGAGGGTCCTACGCCGCGAGTTGCCGCAGCACGTAGGACAGGATCCCGCCGTTCTTGAAATATTCGAGCTCGTCGAGCGTATCGATGCGGCAGGTCAGCGGCACGGAGAATTCGTCGCCGTTCGACCGTCGGATCTCGGCGTGCAAAGTCTGGCGCGGCTTCAGGCCCTCGCTCAAGCCGCGGATCGTCACCGTCTCGTCGCCCTTGAGGCCCAGCGTCTGCCAGCTCGTCCCGTCCTCGAACACAAGCGGCAGCACGCCCATGCCGACCAGGTTCGAGCGATGGATGCGTTCGAAGCTCTGGGCGATCACGGCGCGGACGCCGAGCAGTTTCGTGCCCTTGGCCGCCCAGTCGCGCGAGGAGCCGGTGCCGTATTCCTTGCCGGCGAACACGACGAGCGGAACCTTTTCCGCCTCGTACTTCATCGCCGCGTCATAGATGGCGAGGCGCTCGCCGTCCGGCTGATGCAGGGTGTAACCGCCCTCGACCACGTTGCCCGCCGCGTCCTTCACCATCTGGTTCTTGATGCGGATGTTGGCGAAGGTGCCGCGCATCATCACTTCGTGGTTGCCGCGCCGCGTGCCGTACTGGTTGAAGTCGGCCGGACGAACCTGATGCTCGGTGAGGTATTGGCCGGCCGGGCTCGCCGCCTTGATCGAGCCCGCCGGCGAAATGTGGTCGGTGGTGATCGAATCGAGGAAAAGCGCGAGCACGCGCGCGTTCTCGATGTCGGTCACCGGCAGCGGCTCTTTCGTCAGGCCCTCGAAGTAGGGCGGGTTCTGCACATAGGTCGAGCCCATGTCCCAGCTATAGGTGAGGCCGGCCGGCGCCTTGACCTTGCGCCAGTTCGTGTCGCCATCGAAGACGCTTGCATATCGCGTCTTGAACATTTTGGCGGTGATCACCGAATCGACGAACTGGTGCACCTCTTCGGTCGAAGGCCAGAGGTCGGAGAGGTAGACGTCCTTGCCCTGCTTGTCCTTGCCGAGCGAATCCCGGGTGAGGTCGATGGTCATCGAGCCCGCGAGCGCATAGGCCACGACCAGCGGGGGGAGGCCAGATAGTTGGCGCGCACGTCCGGATTGACGCGGCCCTCGAAGTTGCGGTTGCCGCTGAGGACCGAGGTCGCGACCAGATTGTGCTTCGACACCGCCGCCGAGATCTCCGGCGCGAGCGGGCCGGAATTGCCGATGCAGGTCGTGCAGCCAAAGCCGACGATGTTGAAGCCGAGCTTGTCGAGCGGCTTCTGCAGCTCGGCCTCCTTGAGGTAGTCCTGCACCACCTGGCTGCCCGGCGCGAGCGAGGTCTTCACCCACGGCTTGACCGTCAGCCCCTTCGCGACCGCGTTGCGGGCGACCAGGCCCGCCGCCAGCATGACGCTCGGGTTCGAGGTGTTGGTGCAGGAGGTGATCGCGGCGATCACCACGTCGCCGTTGCCGAGGTCGTAGTTGGTCCCCTCGACCTTGTGACGAACGGAGACCGCTTCGGACTGCTTGAACTCGGTCGCCATCGCGTGCTCGAAGCCGCCCTTGGCCTCCGAGAGCACGACGCGGTCCTGCGGACGCTTGGGCCCGGCGAGCGACGGCACGACCTCGCCGAGGTTGAGTTCGAGCGTGTCGGTGAAGACGGGATCGGGCGTCGCGCGGGTGCGGAACGTCCCCTGGGCCTTGGCGTAGGCCTCGACGAGCGCGATGCGCGAGGGTTTGCGGCCGGAGGACTTCAGGTAATCCAAGGTCTTCACGTCGATCGGGAAGAGGCCGCAGGTCGCCCCGTATTCCGGGGCCATATTGGCCAGCGTCGCCCGGTCGGCGACCGACATGGCGTTGAGGCCCGGGCCGTAGAATTCGACGAACTTGCCGACCACGCCCTTCTTGCGCAGCATCTGGGTGACGGTCAGCACGAGATCGGTCGCGGTGACGCCGTCCTGCAATTCGCCGTGCAGCTTGAAGCCGATCACCTCGGGCAGCAGCATAGAGAGCGGCTGGCCGAGCATCGCCGCCTCGGCCTCGATGCCGCCGACGCCCCAGCCGAGCACGGCCAGACCGTTGACCATGGTGGTGTGGCTGTCGGTGCCGACCAGGGTGTCGGGATAGGCGACTTCGACCGTCCGGCCGTCCTTCTTCTCCTTCGAGGTCCAAACCGTCTGGGCGAGATATTCGAGGTTGACCTGGTGGCAGATGCCGGTGCCGGGCGGGACGACGGAGAAGTTGGAGAACGCCTGCTGGCCCCACTTCAGGAACCGGTAGCGCTCCTGGTTCTGCTCGTATTCGCGCGACACGTTCTGCCCGAGCGACTTCGAGGTGCCGGCGTAGTCGACGACGACCGAGTGATCGATCACGAGGTCGACGGGAACGAGCGGATTGATCTTGCTGGGATCGCCGCCGAGCGCGGTCATCGCGTCGCGCATGGCGGCGAGATCGACGACCGCGGGCACGCCGGTGAAGTCCTGCATCAGCACCCGCGCCGGGCGGAAAGCGATCTCATGCTCCGCCTTGCCCTTGTTGTTCAGCCAGGCCGCGACCGCCTCGATATCGGCCTTGGTGACGGTGCGGCCATCCTCGTTGCGCAGCAGATTCTCGAGCACGATCTTCAGCGAGAACGGCAACGACGACGCGCCTGCCAGGCCATTCCTTTCGGCGGCCTTGAGAGAAAAGTAATCGTAACTTTTCGCCCCCACGGTCAAGGACTTACGGCACTTGAAACTGTCGAGGCTGGCCATGCTCGTTTCCGAAAAAGCGGGGAGGAGGATCGCCGGCTTATAGAAAGATTCCGGAAGGCGCGCTACACAAACTATCGTCGAACAGGGTGGCCATGGCGACGCTTTCCTTGGAGAATCAATGCGTCTGAGGGCTTGGGGCCTGTCGATGGAGCGCGGCGGGCGGCTGTTGTTTTCCAACCTCGACTTCGAGGCGGAGGCGGGGTCGGCGCTGATCGTGACCGGACCGAACGGGGCGGGAAAGTCGAGCCTGCTCAGGGGCCTTTGCCGTTTTCTGCCGTTCCAGTCGGGCGGGTTCGCCCTCGAGGGCGGGGACGAAGAGCGCACGGTCGGCGAGCAGGCGCATTACCTCGGCCACGCCGACGCGCTGAAGGGCGCGCTGACGGCGGGCGAGAACCTCGCCTTCTGGGCGGGCGCGCTTGGCGGCGATTCGCGACGCGAGGCCTGCCGTTCGGCGCTCGCCCGGGTCGGCCTTGCGCATGTGATCGACTTTCCGGTGCGCGCGCTCTCGGCCGGGCAGAAGCGGCGCGTCGCGCTCGCGAGACTGCTCGTGGCCCATCGGCCGCTGTGGCTGCTCGACGAGCCGACGACCGCGCTCGACGCCGCCGCCCAAAACGCCTTCGCCGCGATCCTGCAGGCGTTCATGGACGACGGCGGCATCGTGGTCGCCGCCACCCACGCGCCGCTCGGGCTCAGGAACGCGCACGCGTTGAGGCTCGGGGTTGCGGAAGGGGCGCCGTGATGCGCGCCGACGGCAGCGACGACGGGCGCATGCGCTCCGAGCGTGGAGCGGGCGCGACCCCTCATCCGTCGCCTTCGGCGACACCTTCTCCCGCAAGGGGAGAAGGGACTTCACGTGCGGGCCGAGCGGAAGACGGATCTCGAACTGCAGCGAGCCCCGCTGTGATCGATAGCGCTCGCCATCGGAATATTCCGGCCGGCGCCAAGGCTCGAGCCCGCGCGATGCGCGCCGAGCCGACCGAGGCCGAGAGGGCGCTGTGGCGCCTGTTGCGGGATCGTCGGCTGCAAGGGACAAAGTGGCGCCGCCAGGTTCCGATTGGACCCTACGTGGTCGATTTCGTCTGCTTCGAGCGCAGGATGATTGTTGAATGCGACGGCTCGCAGCACGCCGACAACCTGCGCGACGTCGCCCGCGACGACTGGCTTCGCCACGAGGGCTTCAGCGTGACGCGCTTCTGGAACCACGAGATATTCCGCGAACGCGAAAGCGTTTTGAACACGATCCTCGCTCGATGCGGACTGCCATGGTGAAAACGCGCGCCCACTCCCTTCTCCCCTTGCGGGAGAAGGTGGACGGCGGCAGCCGGCCGGATGAGGGGTCGGCGCGAAGCGCGCCGACGGCAGCGACCACCCGAGCCGCCACGACGACGATGAGAGGATGGTCATCGCGCCCAGGGCGGCTGCGACCCCTCATCCGTCGCCTTCGGCGACACCTTCTCCCGCAAGGGGAGAAGGGAGTTACGCAAGCGCTGCCGGGGCTCGACGCGGGACGCGCGCGCCGATGACTGCGGTGCTCGCCCTCTTCCTGCGCGAATGGCGGATTGCGCGGCGCATCGGCGGCGGGGCGTCGGTCGGGGCGGTGTTCTTCCTGATCCTAGTCGCGATCATGCCGTTCGCCATCGGCCCGGACCTCGCCCTGCTCGCCCGTCTCGGCCCGGCGATTCTCTGGATCGCGGCGCTGCTCTCCACCCTGCTGGGCCTCGATCGTCTCTTTCAGGCCGATCATGACGACGGGTCGCTCGACGTGATGATCAACGGCCCGCTGCCGCTGGAAATCGTGACGCTGGTCAAATGTGCGGCCTACTGGGCCACCAGCGCCCTGCCGCTGATCGTGATCTCGCCGATCTTCGGCATGATGCTCGGCATGCAGCCGACCCCGCTCGCGCTGGTGGCCGCGACGCTTGCCGTCGGCACGCCGGCGCTCACCATGATCGGGGCGATCGGCTCGGCGCTGACCGTGTCGCTGCGCCGCGGCGGCCTCCTGATGGCGGTGCTGGTGTTGCCGCTGACGATCCCGGTGCTGATCTTCGGGGTCGCGGCGGCCTCCGCGGCGAGCGGCGGGGCGGCGCCCTTCCTGACGCCGTTCCTGATGCTCTGCGCGATCTCGCTCTTCGCCATCGCCGCCGCGCCGTTTGCCGCGGCCGCCGCCTTGACGCATGTTCGGGAGTAGCCGCGTCGCTCGCAATAGCGCCGGAGCGCTTCGTTAATCCCCCGGAGGAAACCCTTGACTCAGATCGCGCTTCCGACCGCCGGCTCGATCTCGGCCCGCATCGACCGGCTGCCGGCGACGCGCACGATCTGGACCATGCTGGCGCTGCTCGGCTTCGGCATGTTCTTCGAGCTCTACGACCTGCTGTTCAGCGCCTATGTCGCGCCGAGCCTCGTCAAATCGGGCGTGCTGACCGCCAACACGCCGGGCCTGTTCGGAACGACCGGGGTCGCGAGCTTCATCGCGGCTCTGTTCATGGGTCTCTTCGTCGGCACGATCCTGTGCGGCTTCCTCGCCGACCGCTACGGCCGCCGGTCGATCTTCACCTGGTCGCTCATCTGGTACTCGGTCGCCAACGTCATGGTGGCGTTGCAGACCGACGCCTTCGGCCTGAACGTCTGGCGGTTCGTCAGCGGCGTCGGGCTCGGCCTCGAGATGGTGACGATCGGCGCCTATGTGAGCGAGCTCGCCCCGAAGGGCTTGCGAGGCCGCGCCTTCGCCCTCAACCAGGCGATCGGCTTCACCTGCGTGCCGGTGATCTCGTTCCTCGCCTACATGCTGGTTCCGACCGCGCCGTTCGGGATCGAAGGGTGGCGCTGGGTGGTGCTGATCGGCGCGCTGGCGGCGCCCGTCGTCGTGATCCTGCGCCGGGGCCTGCCGGAGAGCCCGCGCTGGCTCGCCAAGCACGGACGGCTCGCCGAAGCCGACGCCGTGATGACGGCGCTCGAAGCGAAGGTCGAAGCCGATCACGGCAAGCCGCTGCCGCCTCCCGGTCCCGACGTCCCGGTCGACCATGCGAGCCGGTTTCTGGATCTCTGGGTCCCCGGCGTGCGCGGGCGCGTGATCCTGATGAGCGTATTCAACATCTTTCAGACGATCGGCTTCTACGGCTTCTCGAACTGGGTTCCCTCGCTGCTCGTCAAGCAGGGGATCACGGTCTCGACCAGCCTCGGCTACACGACGGTGATCGCGCTCGCCGCGCCTGTGGGACCGCTGATCGGCTTTGCGCTCGGTGACCGGTTCGAGCGCAAATGGATCATCGTCGCCGCGGCCTTCGTGATCCTGGTCGCGGGGCTCGTGTTCGGCCAGGCGAGCACCGCGGCGCTGATCATCGCGATGGGCGTGATGCTGACGCTCTCGAACAACATTATGTCCTACAGCTTCCACGCCTATCAGCAGGAGCTGTTCCCGACCGGCATCCGGGCGCGCGCCGCGGGCTTCGTCTACTCGTGGAGCCGGCTTTCGGTGATCTTCAGCTCGTTCATCATCGCCTTCATCCTGAACGGATTCGGCGCGCCGGGCGTGTTCGCCTTCATCGCCGCGGCGATGGCGATCGTGATGGCGACGATCGGAATTTTCGGCCCGCGCACGACCAACCTGGCGCTGGAGACGATCGCGCATTAGGCGCCCTGGGGCTCATCCCGCGGCCGTAAGGATGTTCAAATAGAAAAGGCGCGCAGGAAAACTCCTGCGCGCCGTTTTGTTCACGTTTGCCGGGGTCGAAAAGGACCCCCTCGTTACTCCGCCGCCATCCGCATCGGCTCGTCGCGGTGGACGAGGTCGAAGCGGTCGGCGTTCATCACCTTGTTCCAGGCGGCGACGAAGTCCTTGACGAACTTCTCGCCCGCGTCGGCCGACCCGTAGACCTCGGCGAGGGCGCGCAGAATCGAGTGCGAGCCGAAGATCAGATCGACGCGGGAGCCGGTCCACTTGACCGCCTTCGTCTTCCGGTCGACGCCCTCGTACACGCCCTCGGCGCCCGCCTTCGGCCGCCATTCCACGCCCATGTCGAGAAGGTTGACGAAGAAGTCGTTGGTCAGCTTGCCCGGCGTCTGGGTGAAGACGCCGTGCGGCGACTTGCGCGCATTGGCGCCGAGAACGCGCAGGCCGCCGACCAGGACCGTCATCTCCGGCGCGGAAAGCCGCAGAAGCTGCGCCTTGTCGACCAGCGCCTCCTCGGGCTGCAGGAACTGCTTGCCGCTGAGATAGTTTCGGAAGCCGTCGGCGTGCGGCTCGAGCACGCCGACCGATTCGACATCCGTCTCCTCCTGCGAGGCGTCCATGCGTCCGGGCGTGAACGGAACCTTCACGTCATGGCCGCCGTCCTTCGCCGCCTTCTCGATCGCCGCGGCGCCGCCGAGCACGATCAGGTCGGCGAGCGAGACCTTCTTGCCTCCCTTGGCGGACGCGTTGAAGTCCTTCTGGACCGCCTCGAGCTTCCCGAGAACCTTGGCGAGTTCGGGCGGGTTATTAACCTCCCAGTCCTTCTGCGGCGCAAGGCGGATGCGCGCGCCGTTGGCGCCGCCGCGCTTGTCGGAGCCGCGGAAGATCGAGGCCGCGCCCCATGCGGTCGAGACGAGATCGGAGACCGTAAGGCCGGACGCGAGGATCTTCGCCTTCAGCGCCGAGGCGTCCTGCTCGTCAATCACCAAATGATTGGCCGATGGGATCGGGTCCTGCCAGATGAGCCGCTCCTTCGGCACGAGCGGCCCCAGGTACCGGACGCTCGGGCCCATGTCGCGATGGGTGAGCTTGAACCACGCCCGCGCGAAGGCGTCGGCGAACTGGTCCGGATGCTCGTAGAACCGCCGCGAGATC
The DNA here is from genome assembly GCA_963748545.1 of uncultured Alphaproteobacteria bacterium. Classification (GTDB taxonomy): domain Bacteria; phylum Pseudomonadota; class Alphaproteobacteria; order Rhizobiales; family Beijerinckiaceae; genus Roseiarcus. The sequence goes on along the minus strand of CAVVJO010000031.1, from coordinate 278,014 downwards.
TTTTCGTAAGCGGGATCGAACCGAAGCGACAGGTCCGTCGTCAGCATGGTCGGCACGCGCTTCTTGGACGGGTCGAACGGGTCCGGGACGCTCGGCTCGGCGCCCTTGGCCTGCCACTGCTTGACCCCGGCGGGGCTCTTCGTCAGCTCCCATTCGAACTTGAACAGATTGTCGAAGAAGTGATTGCTCCACTTGGTCGGCGTCTGTGTCCAGATAACCTCCGGGCCGCCCGAGATGGCGTCGGCTCCGAAGCCCGTCCCGTGCTTGCTCTTCCAGCCGAGGCCCTGATCCTCAATCCTTCCGCCTTCCGGCGCGGCGTCCACGAAGGACGGGTCGCCCGCGCCATGCGTCTTGCCGAAGGTGTGGCCGCCGGCGATCAGAGCGACGGTCTCCTCGTCGTTCATCGCCATCCTGCGGAACGTCTCGCGGATGTCCTTGGCCGCCGCGACCGGATCGGGGTTGCCGTTCGGCCCCTCGGGGTTGACGTAGATCAGGCCCATCTGCACGGCGCCCAGCGGCTCCTCAAGCTGACGCTCGCCGCTGTAGCGCTCGTCGCCGAGCCACGACCCCTCGGGACCCCAGTAGAGCTCTTCGGGCTCCCAGGAGTCCGCCCGGCCGCCGGCGAAACCGAAGGTCTTGAAATCCATCGATCTCGAGCGCGACGTTGCCAGCGAGGATCATCAGATCCGCCCAGGAAATCTTTTGGCCGTACTTCTGCTTGATCGGCCAGAGCAGGCGGCGGGCCTTATCGAGGTTGGCGTTGTCCGGCCACGAGTTCAGCGGCGCGAATCGCTGTTGTCCCCCTCCCGCTCCGCCGCGGCCGTCGGTGATGCGGTACGTGCCGGCGCTGTGCCAGGCCATGCGGATGAAGAGACCGCCATAATGGCCGAAGTCGGCAGGCCACCAGTCCTGCGAATCGGTCATCAGGGCGTGGAGGTCCTTGATCACCGCGTGAAGGTCGAGACTTCTTGAACTCCTTCGCGTAGTCGAAATCCTCACCCATTGGATTCGACTTGGCGGAATTCTGGCTGAGGACCGAAAGGTCCAGCTGGTTCGGCCACCAATCCCGATTGGTATGGCGACGGCCTCCGCCCGCTACGGGACATTTGCTTTCCTTGGTGCCTTCACTTGTCATGATGAGCGCTCCTCCAAACGGTATCCGATCTCCACGCTACGCGCGCGCGACGATCGACTGAAACAAATTTTCCTGGGGCTTTTTATCGCTCTTTTCGATGGACAGTCACGGTGGATTGTCCGCGGCAAAGAAGGCGTTTTCCAGACCGCTCGCGAGACGCTGCGGGCGGAGAAGCGACGCGGGAACGAAATCCCTCCTCTCGGGTTGTCATTATTCAGGCTGGGCAAAGGGCAAAACGGTTGAACGCACGCACGATTCCGCCCGAAGAGGAAGAGGTCGCCGCTCCGGTCGACCAACGGCGGCTGATTGCGACGGCGTCGCTGACGGTCCTTGCGGTTCTCGCGGTCGGCGCCGCGCTGTTCGTGATGCGCGAGCTTCTGCTTCCGGTGGTCACCGGGTTCGTCGTGGGGATCATGCTGGCGCCGATCGTCAAGGCGCTCGAAGCGCTCAGGATTCCGCGCATTTTGGCGGCCGCGCTGATCGTTCTTGCAACCGCGCTCCTGGTCGCATTCATCATCGCGCTGGTCGCCGCGCCCCTCACGCAGATCGCGACCAACATCCCCGAGATCGGCGCGAAGCTGCACAGCTTCGACAGTGTGCTGGGTTTCTGGCGCCATTTGCAGGCCTCGCTCGGAATTGACGCGACCAGCGCCTCGGTCTCGCTTCCGGCGCCGAGCATTGCCTGGCTTCCGACCACCATCGATTTCGTGACGCCGCCGCTCACCGGCTTTCTCTACTTCCTGATCGTCCTGATGCTGTTCCTGTCCTGGTGGCCGGGGCTCAGACGCGAGCTGGTCATGACCTTCGCGAGCCGCGACTCGCGGCTGACGGTTCTCAAAATTCTCAACGAAATGGAGGCGTCGCTCGCGTCCTACTTGGTGATCGTCGCCTGCATCAACCTGGCGGTCGGCGCGGCGGCGGGGACGATCGCGGCGTTCACGCGGCTGCCGTTTCCCGTCGGGTGGGGCGCGCTCGCGGCGACGCTCAATTTCATCCCGATCCTCGGGCCGATCGCGATGATCGCGGTTTTCGCGGTCGTCGGCGTCGTCACCGCCCCGAGTCTCGGGCTGGGCCTGCTCCCGGCCGGGCTCTACGCGCTGGTCATCTTTACCGAGGGTCAGTTCATAACGCCCGCCATTATCGGCCGAAGGCTTGAGATCAACGCCCTCGCGGTGCTCCTGTCGCTGATGTTCTGGACGTGGATGTGGGGCCCGATGGGCGCCTTTCTCTCCTCGCCGCTGTTGATCGTCGGACTGATCCTGCGCGACCATCTCCGCCCGGACGCGCGCGGATGAGCAGAGGAGAATGAATGATGCGCATTTTTCTTGCCTCCCTGATAAGCCAAAAATAGCGGCGTGCGATGCCGCGCGGCCTTCCGTTCGCTCCCGGGTTCGAAAGCCATGCGCCAGTACGCCGACATCCTCTCCATCACGACGAGCCGCCGCGGCCTCGTCGACGTCACCGCAGCGGTGTCGGCGTGGGTCGGCGATCACCGGCTTCAAACTGGGCTCGTCACGCTGTTTTGTCGCCACACTTCCGCGTCGCTGATGATCCAGGAAAACGCCGCGCCCGACGTACGCGCCGACCTCGAGGCCTATTTCGACCGTCTCGCCCCGGAAGGCGCGGGGCTCTACGCCCATGACGACGAAGGGCCAGACGACATGCCGGCTCACATTCGGGCGGCGCTGACCGGCGTACAGCTCTCGATTCCGCTGATCGGCGGTCGGCTCGCGCTCGGGACCTGGCAGGGGATCTATCTGTTCGAGCATCGTCGCGCGCCCCATCGGCGCGAGGTCGCGATGCATGTCATCGGGGATTGAGGGGAAGCGGCGCAAACGGGCGCTCCGGCGGAACCTCTATCGTCCCAAGGACGTTAGCACGACTCCCCAGGAGATCCTCGCTATGACAGATCCGCACTCGACCAACACGACCCCTCCCCCGCTCCCGCAAGGCGCGATCGGGAATGCTGAAGGTCATGGCCACGGCATGAGCCGCAACCGCGTCCCCAAGGACAATAAAGATTTACCTCACGAGGAGAAGCGGGACGCCACGCAGCCATACGCCCGCGAGGTCGACGATTACTCTGGCGGCGCTGCGCGGGCCCCCGAGGAGCCCGAAGATCGTACGAACCGCCAGCCTCGGGAAAGCGATTAGAGCGAGGCGCGGAGACCGCGCCTCGCACGAGCGCCGGATCAGCTGCGGCTGGCCGTCCAGCGGCCGCCGTACTTGAACTCAGGAGCGGACTTGAGTTGATCCTTGGTCGCGTTCATGGCGGCGCGCCAAGTCTTCTGACCTTCGTCATACTTGATCGACACTGCGCCCGGATCGACCGCGACGTAGTGCGTCCCCATGCCGAGGAAGCCGCCAACCGAAAGGATGTAGCCTTTGACGGCAAAGTCAGAGCCGAGAACGATGTCCTGAATCTTGCCGATGTCGTTGTTTTGGCCGTTGTAGACGTCGAGTCCGACGACGTTGCCGCTCAGCATCGCCGTGTCCGGGACGGAAATGAAGCTCGGCCCCTTGCTTGGCATATCGGCCGGCGTGGTGGCGTGCTGGGTCATGGGCGGGTTGGCCTGATCGGCCGGCGGCGTGTTCGCGGGCGTCGAAGTCGACGCATTCTGCGCCAGGGCCGCCACGGTGAAGAAGGGAACAACCGCTGCGGCGAAGATGATGTTACGCATGGTCCTGCTCCTTTTCGAGTTGACTACGGATTTCTGAAGAACGCAGTCGCCGAGTTGGAGTTCCGTGTTCTGCGGCCCATGACGGCGGTCGCTGATCGGCTTGCGCCATTGGGATAGGTTGCGCCGACCCGCATTGGTCGTAGAGTTGCAGATCGCGCTCACCATGCGGGATCTCGTGGAGCGCTGCTGGTTTGACGCAACGCGGGCGCCCGTCGCAAAGTAGCGGTCATGAACAGGCGCGAGTCGCGTCACAATTTTTGAGGTGCGCGGATGGTTCAACAAAAACGAAGCATAGAGGAGATCGCTTACCTTCTGTGGGAGCAGGAGGGACGGCCGGACGGCCAGGCGGAGCGCTTCTGGCATGCCGCGGAGGCGCAGTTCGAGGCGGATGTCGCGCGCGCGGAATTGTCGGCCGCCGTCGCGGAAGCGAAAGCGGAGAGCGCGGCGCCCAAGGCGCGCGATACCGCCAAGGCGAAGACGAGCGCCGAGAAGGCCGAAAAGCCGGCATCGACCGCCAAGCCGAAGACGGCGAAAAGTCCGGCGGCGCCGAAGGCCGCGGAAGCGCCTGCGGTCGCCGTCAAGGCCAGCGAGGCTCCGGCCAAGCGCACGACGGCCGCCAAGAGCGCACCCGCGCCCAAGAGCCCAACCGCGGCCAAGAGCCCGACCGCGGCCAAGAGCCTAACCGCCAAGAGCAAGCCGACCGCTTGACCCGGTCTGGCGCTTAGCATCGGTTCGCGCCTGTAGGGCGGCGGAACCCTCGAGCCCTGACCCGCGCCTCGAGCGACATTCCGGCGAGCAGGCGCGGGAGCTGCCCGGCGCCCCGTCGCTAGCCTCGGTGCGGCCGTTCGAGAGGCGTCGCCCGCAGCGCGGCTGTTCGAGGCGTCCGGGCGTGCTAGGGTGCGCGTGACCCCCCGGCGCAAACCCCACAAGGACCGACGCATGCCGAAGAGAGCTGAGACACGCGCGCCCATCTTCGGCGCCGTCGCTGCGAGCCTGATGTTTGCGCCGATTATGGCGCGCGCCGCCGACACCTATACGGTGGAACGATGGCCTCAGGACATTACCACCATCCCTTGCAGCGCCTGGAGTCACTATCCCGACGGAACTTGGGCGCTCAACGGCTACGTAAAGGTCGGCGCTTCCGTCATCGACGACGTTGGCTTCAAGGGCGACAGCACCGCCCACCTGCTGGATAAGGCCTGCGGAAGGAAGTAACGCCGTCAGAGCCTGTCCGGGCGACGCGCCGCGCCGCCTCAGGCGGGGACGACTCCGCTGACGATCGTATCGATCACTTGTCGCTTGGCCCGCTCGAAGGCGGCGTCGTCGAGCGGGCGGCCGCCGTTCAGCGTCATCATTTCGTGCGACGCGTTGGCGTATTGCTGGGTCGTGGCCCAGATCATGTAGAACAGCACCTTGGCCTCGATCGGCTTCAGCTTCCCGGCGCCGATCCAACGCCTGACCGATATCTCGCGCGAGGCGACCCAGTCGGCCAGCGTGGTGTCGAGAAAGTCCTGGATGATCGGGGCGCCGCGCATGATCTCGGCTGACCAGATGCGCGAGGCGAGCGGCATCATGCGCGCAAGGTCCATCTTGGCGCCGATGTAGGCGGAGAGCGCTTCTCGCGGATCGTCGCTGGCGTCGAACGAGGCGGCCGCCGCAAGCCACGCCGTCAGCACCCGCTCGACGACGGCGCGGTAAAGCGTCTCCTTGGTCGCGAAATAATAGTGCAGGTTGGCCTTGGGGACGCCTGCGCGGCGCGCGATCGCTGCGGTTGTCGCGCCGGCGAAGCCCTGCTCGGCGAAGATCTCCTCCGCCGCCTCGAGCAACGCCCGCTCGTTTTCCTCACGGATGGTCGGCCGAGACTTGCGCTCCATCGCGCGACCGTCGGGAACGGAGTTTAGAGGAACCGCCACGCCTTCGCGGCTGCGAAAAAGATGATCCATGGGCGCCGTTTTGGTGAGCGTTTCGCCCAAGGTTACGTCATTTGACCGTTTGGTCAAATTTGGACTAGCGTTTGTCAAATCCGCGTGGAGTCCGTTATGGCCGATCTGTCCAACGTTCGCATCAATGGAGCCCGTCTCTGGGACTCGCTGATGGAGATGGCGAAGATCGGCGGCACGCCGAAGGGGGGCTGCAAGAGACTGACCCTGACCGACGTCGACAAACAGGGCCGCGAGCTGTTTCGCACATGGTGCGAGGCGGCCGGCTGCACGGTCAGCATCGACGAAATGGGCAACATGTTCGGCGCGCCGGGCCGGCGAGGACATGAGCCTGCCGCCGGTCATTATCGGCAGTCACCTCGACACCCAGCCGACGGGGGGCAAGTTCGACGGCGTTCTCGGGGTGCTTGGCGCGCTCGAGGTCGTGCGCTCGCTGAACGACCTCAAGATCAGGACCCGACATCCGATCGAGGTCGCGAACTGGACCAACGAAGAGGGCTCGCGCTACGCCCCGGCGATGGTGTCCTCAGGCGTGTTCGCCGGCGTCTTCACCAAGCAATTCGCCTATTCGCGGGTCGACCAGGAGGGCAAGACGCTGGGCGAAGAGCTCGAGCGCATCGGCTTCAAGGGCGACGTCCCGGTCGGCGGGCGACCGGTCCACGCCTATTTCGAGCTGCACATCGAGCAGGGCCCGATCCTCGAGGACGAGGGCTACGACGTTGGTATCGTCACCCACGGCCAGGGCCAGCGTTGGTACGAGATTCGCTTGACCGGGTTCGAGAGCCACGCCGGTTCGACGCCGATGCCGCGCCGCAAGGACGCGCTGCTCGGCGCGGCGCGGATCGTGGAGCTCGTCAACAAAATCGGCCTCTCGAAGGCGCCGCTCGCAGTGTCGACCGTCGGGATGCTCAATCCCTATCCCAATTCCCGCAACGTGATCCCCGGGGACGTGTTCATGACCGTCGATTTCCGCCACCCCAGCGACGCCACGCTGTCGGAGATGGACGCAGCGTTGAAGGCCGGCGTCGAGGAGATCGCCAAGGCGATCGGCCTGACCTATGATCTCAAGCAGGTCTTCTACTACGAGCCGGTCCCCTTCGATCCGGCCTGCGTCGAGGCCGTGCGGCGCGGGGCCGAGCGGTTCGGCTACTCGCACCGCGACATCGTCTCGGGCGCCGGCCACGACGCCTGCTACATGGCCCGCATCACCCCGACCTCGATGATTTTCACGCCCTGCGTCGATGGCGTGAGCCATAACGAGAGCGAGGACATCAAGCCCGACTGGGCGACCTACGGCGCCAACGTGCTCATGCATGCGGCGCTCGAGAAGGCCGAGATCGTCGCCTGAATGAAATCTCCGCGCGAGCCGCGGAGCCGAACCTAAAGAGGAGCCCATGTCGATCGTCATCAAAGGCGGAACGGTGGTCAACGCCGACCGCAGTTACAAGGCCGACGTCAAGGTCGAAGGGGAAACGATCGTCGAGATCGGCGACCACCTGAGCGGGGACAGCACGCTCGACGCGGGAGAGTGCTACATCCTGCCGGGCGGGATCGACCCGCACACCCATCTCGACATGCCCTTCATGGGGGCGAATTCGGCCGACAACTTCGAGAGCGGCTCGAAGGCCGGCGTGTCCGGCGGCACTACGATGGTGGTCGACTTCTGCATCCCGAACCGCAACCAGCCGCTGATGGAGGCGCTCGCCGACTGGAACGAGCGCTCGAAAAACGCGGTCGCCGATTATTCCTACCATATGGCCATCACCTACTGGAACGATCAGGTCCACGAGGACATGGCCAAGGTGGTCAAGGCGGGCATCACGACCTTCAAGCATTTCATGGCCTACAAGGGGTCGCTGATGGTCAACGACGAGGAGATGTTCGCCTCGTTCTCGCGCTGCGCCGAGCTCGGGGCGATGCCGCTCGTCCACGCCGAGAACGGCGACCTCGTCGCCGCCCTGCAGCGCTACTACCTCTCCAAGGGGATAACGGGTCCAGAGGGCCACGCCCTGTCGCGTCCGCCCGACGTCGAGGGCGAGGCGACCAACCGCGCTATCATGCTCGCCGATCAGGCCGGCGTGCCGATCTACATCGTGCACACCTCCTGCATACAGGCTCACGAGGCGATCGCGCGGGCGCGCGCGCTCGGAAAGCGCGTCTACGGCGAGCCGCTGATCCAGCACCTCGTGCTCGACGACAGCGAGTATTCCAACAAGGACTGGAAACACGCGGCCCGCCGCGTCATGTCGCCGCCGTTCCGCGACAAGGTGAACCAGGACGATCTCTGGAATGGCCTGCGCGCAGGCTCGCTTCAGGTGGTCGCGACCGATCACTGCTCGTTCACCACCCAACAGAAGGAGCTGGGGTTCGGCGACTTCACCAAGATTCCGAACGGCACCGGCGGTCTCGAGGATCGCATGCCGGTGTTGTGGACGTACGGCGTCGAGACCGGACGGCTGACCCCGAACGAGTTCGTCGCCGTGACCTCGACCAACAGCGCCAAGATCCTCAACATGTATCCGCGCAAGGGCCTGATCGCCCCGGGCGCGGATGCGGACATCGCGGTCTGGGACCCGAAGGCCAACAAGACGATCTCGGCCAAGACCCAGCAGTCGGTGATCGACTACAACGTGTTCGAGGGCATGAAGGTCACCGGATTGCCTCGCTACACGCTTTCGCGCGGCGAAGTGGTCTTCCGCGACGGCCGGGTGCAGGCGGAGATCGGCCGCGGCCGGTTCATCGGCCGCCAGCCCTTCCCGGCGGAGGCCCGCGCGCTCAAGCGCTACAAGGAGTTCACCGCTCCCCGCGCAGTGGCGCGGTAGCGGGCATGGAGGCGGCGTCGATCCAGAAGGCGCGCGACGACGTCAGCTCGGCGTCGCCGCCCGAAGCGGCGATCGAGATCAGCGACGTGTCGCTGCGCTTCGAAACCCGCGACGGACCGGTCGAGGCGCTGAGCCACGTGAGCCTGAAAGTGGCGCGCGGCGAGTTCGTCTCGTTCATCGGTCCTTCGGGCTGCGGCAAAACGACGCTGCTCAGGGCGGTCGCCGACCTCGAGTTGCCGACCGAGGGCGACATTCGGGTCGACGGCATGAGCCCGGAAGAGGCGCGGCTCAAACGTTGCTACGGCTACGTCTTCCAGGCGCCGGCGCTCTACCCGTGGCGGACGGTGGCGCGCAACATCGCGCTTCCGCTCGAGATCATGGGCTACTCCAAGGCCGAGCGGGCCGAAAAGGTCGAGAAGGGCTTGAAGCTCGTCAATCTCGAAGGCTTCGGCGCCAAGTTCCCCTGGCAATTGTCCGGCGGCATGCAGCAGCGCGCCTCGATCGCGCGCGCGCTTTCGTTCGATCCGGATATCCTTTTGATGGATGAACCGTTCGGAGCGCTCGACGAGATCGTGCGCGACATGCTGAACCAGCAGCTTCTGCGGCTGTGGGAGATGACCGGCAAGACGGTGCTGTTCGTCACCCATTCGATCCCCGAGGCCGTCTTCCTGTCGACCCATGTGGTCGTCATGTCGCCGCGCCCCGGGCGCATTACCGACGTCATAGAGTGCAACTTTCCCCGCGACCGGCAACTCGAAATCCGCGAGACGCCAGAGTTCCTGGCGATCGCCAATCGCGTCCGGCACGGCCTGCGCGCGGGACACTCCTATGACGGCTAGCTTCTCTTATCGCCGGGTCCGCTCTTTCCCTCTGGCCCTCCCCTGCAAGGGGAGAGAGGACCGGCGAAGCATGGCCGCCGTCGGTCGAACCCTGATCGCTCTTGTCGCGAGCCTCGGGGCGACGGCGAGCGCGCTTGCTTTCCCGAACCCCGCGCCGGTGAGCGCGGCGTGCGCCGCACGGGTCAACGCGGCCGCGCTTGAAGCGATGGATCGGACCAATCCGCTCGGCCAGCTAACGGTCTTCGGCGATCCGGTGGTGTGGGACCCCAGCGTTCTGCGGGTCACGGTTCGCGTCAACGGCCCGCGGACCGAGATCTATTCCGTCGACCTGACGATCGACGACGCCTGTCACGTTCTCTCGGCGAGCACCCTCCTGCAATCGAACCCTTGGTTCGGTCGGTGAAATCCGTCCTGCCCATCACAACCGTCGTCCTCGCCGTGCTTGCGATCTGGTACGTGTTCGCGGTCTGGATGAATGCGCCGCTGCAGCGCGACGCTTTCGCAAACGCCGGCCGAGCCGACTATTCGACCGAGGAGCTGATCGTCGCTTCGCTCAACATGGAGCGGCCGAAGCTGCCGGGGCCGCACCAGGTCGCGGGCGAGATGTACAAATTGATCGTTGCGACCCCGCCGACCTCGAAGCGCAGCCTCGTCTATCATGGGCTGATCACGCTCGAGGAGACGCTGATCGGCTTCCTGATCGGCGCCTCGCTCGGCATCGGCCTCGCCGTCGTGATCGTGTCGACGCGCTGGCTCGATCGCTCGCTGACGCCGTGGCTGGTCGCCTCGCAAACCGTGCCGATCATTGCGCTCGCGCCGATGATCGTGGTGATCCTGAACCAGTTCAACATCACCGGCATCGCGCCGAAGGCGGCGATCGCGGCCTATCTATCGTTCTTTCCGGTGACGGTCGGCATGGTCAAGGGTTTCCGTTCGCCCGAGACGCTGCAACTCGATCTCATGCGCACCTATTCGGCGTCGCAGACCCAGACGTTCCTGAAGCTGCGCGCGCCGGCGAGCGCGCCGTTCTTCTTCGCCAGCATGAAGATCGGCGCGGCGGCGGCGCTGGTTGGCGCAATCGTGGCCGAAGTCACCAAGAGCGAGGACGGGGGCCTCGGCGCCCGCCTGCTGGCCGGCTCCTATTATGGGCAGACGGTGCAGATCTGGGCCGCGCTGTTCGCCGCGGCCGCGCTGTCGGCGGCGTTGGTCGGAGCCATCGGCCTTGTCGGACGCCTTGCCGAGCACCGCATGGGCTTCGTCCGATGACCGATCGCCCGATGATCGACCGGCGGCTGGCCGACCTCGTGCCGCCGTTCCTGTTCGGCCTCGTGGTGCTGGCGCTGTGGGAGCTCGTCGTGCGCGCCGCGCATGTCCCGACCATCATCTTGCCGACGCCCTCGGCGATCGCGCTCCGATTCTTCACCTCGATCCCGACGCTGGCGGCGGATTTCTGGCAGACGGTCAAGGGCCTCATGATGGGCTACATCCTCGGCTCCGGCTCCGGCCTGATCGTCGCGATCCTGGTCGACCGCTCGCTGTTTCTGCAGCGCGGGCTTCTGCCCTTCGGCAATCTGGTCTCGGCGCTGCCGATCGTCGGCATCGCCCCGATCATGGTGATGTGGTTCGGTTTCGACTGGCCGTCGAAGGCCGCCGTCGTCGTGGTCATGACCTTCTTCCCGATGCTGGTGAACGCGGTCGCCGGACTCGAGAGCGCGAGCGCCATGGAAAAGGACCTGATGAAGACCTATGCGGCGAGCTACTGGGAAACGCTGTTTGCGCTGCGCCTGCCGGCGGCGCTGCCGTTCGTCTTCAACGCTCTCAAGATCAACACGACGCTCGCCATGATCGGCGCGATCGTCGCCGAGTTCTTCGGCACGCCGACGGTCGGCATGGGCTTTCGCATATCGACCGAGGTCGGCCACCTCGGCATCGACATGGTCTGGGCGACGATTCTCGTCGCCGCCCTCGCGGGATCGGCTTTCTACGGACTGGTCGCCTGGCTCGAACGCCGGGCGACGTTCTGGCACGCCTCGTTTCGCGCCAGGGAGGCCTGAGCTTCGCGCCGCGGGGATGGTCATACGCGGCGACGGGGGAAATGTGATGATCGTGGATCGTGGAGGGTCGGACAATGAAGCATAGGGTAACGGGACTGATCGGCTTGGCGGCGATGCTCGCGGCGCGGCGGGCGCGGCGCACGCCGACGACAAGGTGACGCTGCAGCTCAAGTGGGTCACGCAGGCGCAATTCGCCGGCTATTACGTCGCCAAGGACAAGGGCTTCTACAAGCAGGAAGGCCTCGACGTGACGATCAAGCCGGGCGGTCCCGACGTTGCGCCCGAACAGGTGCTGGCGGGCGGCGGCGCCGACGTCGTGGTTGACTGGATGCCCGCGGCGCTCGCCGCGCGTGAAAAGGGCGCGGCGATGGTCAACATCGCCCAGCCGTTCAAGCACTCCGGCCTCGAGCTCACCTGCCGCGCGGATACGGGCATCAAGACGCCGGCCGATCTCAAGGACCGCACGCTCGGCGTGTGGTTCTACGGCAACGAGTATCCGTTCCTGAATTGGATGGGCAAGCTCGGCATCAAGACCGACGGCTCGCCCGGCGGCGTCAAGGTGGTCAAGCAGGGCTTCAACGTCGATCCGCTGATCCAGAAGCAGGCCGACTGCATCTCGACCATGACCTACAACGAGTACTGGCAGGTGATCGACGCCGGCTACAAGCCCGAGCAGCTCGTCGTGTTCAAATACGAGGACCAGGGGGCCTCCACTCTCGAGGACGGCCTCTATGTGATGGAGGACAAGCTCAAGGACCCGGCGTTCGTCGACAAGATGGCGCGCTTCGTCAAGGCCTCGATGGAGGGATGGAAGTACGCCCAGGAACATCCCGAGGAAGCGGTGAAGATCGTGCTCGACAACGACGCGACCGGCGCCCAGACCGAGCACCACCAGACGCAGATGCTGAGCGAGATCAACAAGCTCACCGCCGGCTCGGACGGCAGGCTCGACAAGGCCGATTACGACCGGACGGTGAAGACGCTGCTCACCGGCGGCTCGGATCCGGTCATTTCCAAGCAGCCCGTCGGCGCCTACACGACCGCCGTGACCGACAAGGCGTTCGCAAAGTAAGGGCGGCCCGCGTTCTCTCCCCGCTGCGGCGGGGAGAGGGTGGCCATCAAACAAAACAAAAGGCCCCGCAGCCGGATGGCGCGGGGCCTTTCGCTTAAGCTTTGAGGAGTGGATCAGCGCCTCGTCAGGTCATCCCTGCCGCAGGGCGAAGATCTCGCTCACGCGGCCTGGAGGTTTCCGGCCGAGCTCTTGCCCGACTTGTTGTCGCGGACGAGTTCGAACTGGACCTTCTGGCCCTCGTTGAGGGTCTGCATGCCAGCGCGCTCGACGGCGGAAATGTGCACGAACACATCCGGGCCGCCGTTGTCAGGCTGAATGAAGCCGAAGCCCTTGGTGGCGTTGAACCATTTGACTGTACCAACTGTCATGACGATTTCCTTTCAATCGTATGGAAATGTTCGAGCGTGAACTCCGTGTTCACGAGCGAAAGGGTCGAAATTGAAGGGAAGTGTCGTCGATGCGCCAAAGCGCATTAGAGAGAACTTGGCCGTCCAAAATCGAGTGTTCTTTAGCGCTCGATTATGTTGATTGCAAGGCTTATGTCGGCGTGCTCCGGGGACGCGGGGCGCCGCGCTCCCCCTCACGCCACCCGCCCGCTCCGGAACGCTTCGACCGTCTGCAACACCCCGCGCAGCTCCGCCAGGCCCTTGAGCCGACCGATGAAGGAATAACCGGGGTTCGACCGCTTCAGCCGATCGTCGCCGAGAAGATGCCCATGGTCGGGACGCATCGGGATCTCGGCGTCCGCGCGCCCTTCCGCGCGCCGGCGATTCTCTTCCGCCATGAGCGCCGCGACGAGCGCAACGAGGTCGGTGTCGCCGGCCAGATGATCGGCTTCGAAGAACGAGCCGTCCGGCTCGTGCTTGACGTTGCGCAGGTGGACGAAATGAATCCGCGGCCCGAACTCGCGCGCCATCGCCACGAGGTCGTTCCGCGGATTTGAGCCGAACGAGCCGGCGCAAAGCGTGACGCCACAGGCGGGGGACGGCACGGCGGCGAACAGCTTCCTCACATCCTCGGCGGTCGAGAGCACGCGCGGCAGGCCGAAGATCGGGAACGCCGGATCGTCCGGATGAATCGCGAGCCGCGCCCCCTCCTCTTCCGCGACCCCGGCGATCTCGCGCACGAAGGCGATGAGGTTGGCGCGCATATCCTCGACCCCGACGTCGCGGTAGCGGGCGAGCGCGTCGCGAAATCCGGCGCGGTCGTAGGCGAAGTCGCGCGCCGGCAGCCAATCGATCAGCGCCCGCTCAAGCTTCTCCTTCGCTGCCGGGGTCATCGCCTCGAAGCGCGCCTTCGCGGCGGCGATTCGTTGAGACGGGTAGTCGGCCTCGGCGCCGTCGCGCTCGAGGATGAAGAGGTCGTAAGCGGCGAAATCGATCGCATCGAAGCGCAGCGCCGAACCGCCGTTCGGCAGGCGCCAATCGAGGCTGGTGCGGGTCCAGTCGGTGATCGCCATGAAATTGTAGCAGAAGACTCTTACCCCCGCCCGGGCGGCGTGGCGCAGCGACTGCTTGTAGGCCTCGATTCTCGCGCGGAAGTCGCCGTCGCGCGTCTTGATCGCTTCGCCGACGCCGATGCTCTCGACCACGGTCCACTTCAGCCCCGCGCGCTCGATCTCGGCGCGGCGCGCGGCGATCTCGTCTGCGGGCCAAACCTCGCCCTGGTTGCGGTGATGCAGCGCCGTCACGACGCCGACCGCGCCGGCCTGGGCGACGTTCTCGAGACTGACCGGGTCGTCCGGCCCGAACCAGCGCCAGGTTTGCAGCATGCGAGGGCTCCTGCCGTAGTTTACCTTCAGTCGCCCCATGTAGCCATAGCGCCGGGACTGCTGCGCGCGGGGAAGGCGACGGTTGGGCGTCCGATTGACGCCCGTCAATGCTCCGACGGGGAAAAAGACTATCCTTTGTTTTTGAGCGCGGCGCCGTATCCGAGACGGCGCCCCTCGCAAAGGTGAGGAGGCTCAAATGAAGCTTCGTTCGCTCAAACTTGTTCCCTCTGTCGCGGTTCTTCTGTTCTCGATCTTCGGTCTGTCGATCCCGCCGTCGCCCGGGCACGCACAGGACAAGCCTACCGTGCTCATGATTGCGAGAATGGATATGGCGCCGGTCGCCGGGGAAGCCGGCGTGAAGGTCGGAATCGACCAGGAAGCCAATGTGATGATCGGCAAGCTCAACGCGTTCGGCTACGCCGTCGACGTCGCTTCCGACGATGGAAAGGACATCCAGGCCGGCGGTTCAACGCTGAAGGTCGACAAGAAGCTCGCCGATGTCGATTCCTCGCGCTACGTCGGCGTGATCATCCCCTGCATGACGGCCGGCTGGCCGCCGAGCGATGCCGTCAGGATCGTCTCGGAGATGCAGAGCCGGAACCGGCCGGTGGCCGCCCAGAACGGCGGAGTGTTCGTTCTCGATGCGGCCGGTGCGCTCGAGGGACGGAACTACGCCGCCGGGAGAGACATTCAGAAGTACGTGAAACATGGCGCGCTCAAAGGCGAGGGAGTCGTGCGGGACGGCGACATCGTGACGTCGGGCGTCTGTCCCTTCGCGGCGCAGAGCTTCGGCGTAAAGGATGGGACGGACGAACTCGTCACAACCTTCGTGTCCATGTTGAAGGAGTAGGACGAGCAGCCAACGCCGGGGCGGCGCCCCTCCGTTTCGGTCAGGTCGGGCAGCGGCCGCGCGCTGGGGCTACTAGACCTTGCGACCCATCGCCAAGAACTTCTCCGCGCGCGCCTCGCGGATCTGGTCGGGGCTCATGTTCTGCATCGCCTTCAGCGCGTCGCCGATTGCTCGGCCGGTCGCCGCGATGGTCGCCTCGGGATCGCGGTGCGCGCCGCCGAGCGGCTCCGAAACGATGGCGTCGATGATGCCGAACTTGAGCAGATCCTGAGCGGTGATCTTCATCCCGGTCGCCGCCTCCTGCGCCTTGGACGAATCCCGCCACAGGATCGAGGCGGCGGCCTCGGGAGAGGCGACGGTGTAGATCGCGTGCTCGAGCATCAGCACCTTGTTGGCGGTGGCGATGGCGATCGCCCCGCCCGAGCCGCCCTCGCCGATGATCGCGGCGACATTGGGAACCCCGAGCGCGAGGCAGGCGTCGGTCGAGCGGGCGATCGCCTCGGCCTGGCCGCGCTCCTCGGCGTCGATGCCGGGAAAGGCGCCGGCGGTGTCGACCAGCGCGATCACCGGAAGAGCGAAGCGATCGGCGAGCTCCATCAGCCGCACCGCCTTGCGGTAGCCTTCCGGACGCGCCATGCCGAAATTGTGCCGCAGGCGGCTCTCGGTGTCGAAGCCCTTCTCCTGGCCGATCACGACGACGGAGGCGCCGTCGAACCGGCCGAGACCGCCAACGATCGCCTCGTCCTCGCCGAAATAGCGGTCGCCGGCAAGCGGCGTGAAATCGGCGATCAGGCCCTTGAGGTAGTCGGCGTAGCGCGGCCGGCCCTGCACCCGGGCGACCTGGGTCTTCTGCCACGGGGTGAGGGCGGCGTAGAGGTCCGTCAGCGCCTTCTCGGACTTCGCCTCGAGCTTCAGGATCTCCTCGGCAAGCGCCGGAGATTCGCCCTTTGCGACGACCGCGCGCAGTTCATCAATGCGGGCGTCAATGTCGGCGACCGGCTGCTCGAAGCTGAGATAAGTGCGCATTCCAACCTTGCTGCCCGCCGCCCCGGTCGGAAGCGGCGCGGGAAACTGGCCGCGACCGCACGGGAAGTCAAGGCGGCGCGGGGCCCTGTAGAACGCATTCGCTGGCCCGCGGTCGGCGGCCCTCCTCGGAGTTGGACGAATCGCACGTTCGACGGTCGGGGCGCGGCTTCCTCACCGCTTGCGGGGGAGGATCGAGGGCCCCCACAAGGGGCGCGCGGCGACGCCGATCGCCGCTTCAGCGGCCCTCCCACCGCCAAAAGCTATGTGGATAGGCACGTCGCTACGGCGCCGGCGCTCGGCGACCGCCCTGCGGCGCTCCGCAGGTCTTGCATCCGTTCGCAGGTTGCGGCAGAAGGAGGCCATCGTAGGAGTGTAGCTCAATTGGTAGAGCACCGGTCTCCAAAACCGGGGGTTGGGGGTTCGAGTCCCTCCTCTCCTGCCAGTGCGTAAAGGGCCTCAAGCGGGCGTAGTTCAATGGTAGAACGGAAGCTTCCCAAGCTTCATACGAGGGTTCGATTCCCTTCGCCCGCTCCATCCTTCCAGTAAAGCGTTCCGACAGGGATTGGGAAGCCTCGGGGCGCGGCCTTCGCCGCATGGAAGGCGGCCAGCCAACTTCAGGCCAGGTGGAAAACCTCCTCCAGGTCCTCCGAAACCGGACTCCCGTCCGGATTGGACGGCATGACGTCCCGCATGAAGGCCCACCACCGCCGGCACGTCTCGGTGGTCGCGATGGCGTTCCACCGCTCGAGGGTGTCGACCTCGACGTAGGCGAACAGAAGGCTGCGCTTGCGGTCCAGATAGATCGAATAGTTGCGCGCCCCGTGCGCCGAGAGAACGGACTTCAGCTCGGGCCAGATCTCGTCATGCCGCTTTTTGTATTCGGCGTGCGCGGCAGGATCGACCGACATCAGAAACGCCTTGCGGATCATTCCGTCTCTCTCCCCGGACTACATCCAACGCTCGGTTTCGAGGGCCGACGCCAGCGGGCGGACGCCGAACCGCGCCGCGAGGTCGCGCAGGTTCTGGGTGGTGATCGAGCGGCGGGCGCCGCCCATCGAGAGGACCTTGACCAGAACTTCCGAGGCCTTCTCGGCCGTGTCGATCAGGCCGAAGGCGATATCCAGCGTCGGGCCCGTCCCGAAGACGCCGTGATAGGGCCAGAGCACCAGCGAATGCTCGCGCATGGCGGTCGCGGTCGCATCGCCAATCGTGTCGGTTCCCGGCACGAGCCACGGCAGGAGCGCGATCCCGTCGGGAAACACCACCAAGCATTCGGTGCTCATCTCCCAAAGGGCGCGGGTGATCGCGGCCGTTGTCGGGTGCAGCACGTAAGAGAGCGCGATCAGATTGGTCGCGTGACAGTGCATGACCACGCGATCGCGCCCGCCGGTGACCGCCTGGCGGGTCCGATGCGATTTCAGGTGCGCGGCCAGTTCCGATGTCGGAACGCCTCCGTCGCTGTAGCCCCACCGGACGCAGACCTCGCGGCCCCCTGCAATCACCTCGATCAAGCCCAGATTGCGCGCGGGATCGAGTTCCACGTTGCGGAAGAACTTGCCGGAGCCGGTGACCAGGAAGACCTGCCCGTCCAGCTCGGGAAGCGGCTCGCCCAGGACGACGGTCCGTTCGCCCCCAAGGCCAGCCGCGTAAGGCGCAAGGTCGTCGGCGCTGACGCGAAGGCTGACATTGCCGCCGTTGCGCTCGTCCCAGCCCTTCAGCCACATGTCCGTGGTGGCTTTCACCATCCCCCGGACGAACCCGGAGTCTTCGACGCTCGCCGACATCACGCGGACTCGCGTTTGCTCAGGACGTCCGCCTCGTAGGCCTGCACCTTGGCGAGCCAACCCAGACCGACAGGGACCTCCTTGGTCGCGCAATAGAAGTCCCAGACCGCCGGCCATGGCGCCGATTTTTGCTCCTCGAACAGCGCCATGACTTCCGCGCCGTCGGAGCGCGCCGCCGCGGCGGCGAGCCTTGCCCTGGGCTCGAGCAGCGCCCGGAGAAGCGCCTTGCGCATGTTGCGCGTTCCGATCACCCAGGCGGCGACCCGGTTGATGCTCGCGTCGAAGAAATCGAGGCCGATATGGATCCGCGCCAACGCGTCGCAGCGGACGATTTCGTTGGCGATGGCCTGAGTGGGATCGTCGAGCAGCACGACGTGGTCGCTGTCCCAACGGACCGGACGCGACACATGCAGCAGCAGTTCCTTGACGAAGCAGAGGGCGGTGGAAATCTTGTCGGAGACGTCCTCGGTCGGATGGAAGTGACCCGCATCGAGCGTCAGCAGAAGCTTTCGCGTGGCCGCATAGGCAAGATAGAAATCATTCGATCCGACCGTGAAGCTTTCCGCGCCGATGCCGAACAGTTTCCCCTCGACCGCGAGCTTATGGTGCGCGCCGCAGTCGGGCGTCACGATCGCGTCGAGCGCTTCGATCAGGCGCAGCCGGGGCGACAGGCGATCGGGCGTATGATCCTTCGTCCCGTCGGGTATCCAGATATTCATCACGCACGGGGAGCCGAGCGCCTCGCCGAAATAGTCGCTGACCCTCCGGCAGGCCAGGCCATGATCGATCCAGAAGCGGCGAACTTCGGCCGAGGGATGACTCAGCGTCAGCCCGTCGGCGCTGAGGGGGTGCGAGAAATAGGTGGGGTTGAAATCGAGCCCGAGGCCGCGCTGCTTCGCCCAGCTCACCCAGTTGCGGAAGTGCTCCGGCTGGATGGCGTCGCGCTCGACCGGCTTTTCGGTCTCGAGGTAAATGGCGTGGAGATTGAGGCGCGCCGCCCCGGGAATCTGCGCGAGCGCAAAGTCGAGATCGTCCCGCAGTTGCGTCGCCGTGCGCGCGCGCCCGGGATGCGAGCCGCTCGTCTGGATGCCGCCGGTCAGCTCTCCGTCCGGATTTTCGAAGCCCCGAACGTCGTCGCCCTGCCAGCAGTGAAGCGAGATCGGAACGGCGTCGAGCGTCTTCAACACGGCGTCGGTATCGACGCTCACTTCCGCGAACCGCTCGCGGGCGAGCGCGTAAGCCGTGTGGACGGATGGGTGCACTGTCATGGCCATCTCCTCGCTATCCCTTGTTTTCCGTTGCAAAAAATCGCGTCACATGGAGTCGAGACGTCGCCATCCTCGCACATCTCCGCGGGCCGTGGCGCGCTTTGCCGCGGAGGGGATCGTGTTCGGGTCGTCGAGATAACGCGTCGGGCGCCGTCCCGGCCTGTCCCGCTCGGCAAGCGGCCTCGGACGATTTCCTTGCGCTCGTGTTCGCGCATCGGGCCCTCGTCGTCTCCTCGTGCCTTTATTGCGCTTTGCGTTCCGGCTTATTTGCCAAATCGAATGAGCGATGTCAATCAGATTCAATCAAATCTGAGCATCTTCTCCGCCTCAAGAGACGATATATTGACACAAAACGTGCAGTTCGGTATCAGCCCTGATTGAATGTTGGCAAAGCCAGACAAAATCGCTCAGCTTCAGGAGGAACGACCGATGAGTGACGCCGCAGCTGGACTTTATGCCGCGCTCCCCAACCTATGGGATGACGCCCACGCCGCGCGGCTCGACGAATCCGGTCTGCTGCTTTACCGCTCGAACCTTCTGGGAAGCGACCTGCGCATCACCAATTTTGGCGGAGGCAACACCTCGGCGAAGATCGACGGGACCGATCCGCTGACCGGCGAGACCGTGAAGGTGCTGTGGGTCAAGGGCTCAGGAGGCGACATCGGCTCGATGACGCTCGACGGCTTCTCGACGCTCTATCTCGACAAGCTGCTCAGTCTGAAGAGCGTCTATCGCGGCCTCGCGCATGAGGACGAGATGGTGGCGCGGTTCAATCACTGCACCTTCAACCTCAATCCGCGCGCGACCTCGATCGACACGCCGCTGCACGGCTTCATTCCGCACGCCCATGTCGACCACGTGCACGCCGACGCGGTGATCGCGATCGCCGCCTGCGAGAACGCCGAGGCGCTGACCCGCACGATCTATGGCGAGGAGATGGGCTTCCTGCCGTGGCAGCGGCCGGGCTTCGATCTCGGCTTGAAACTCGGCGCCGTCGCGGAGGCGAACCCACACCTGAAGGGCGTCGTCCTCGGCGGCCACGGGCTCTTCACCTGGGGCCCGACGTCGAAGGCCTGTTACGAGACGACGCTCGCCATGATCAACAAGGCCGCGGCCTGGCTCGCGGCCAACGGCAAGGGCGCAGCCTTCGGCGGCGAGGCGGCTCGACCCCTCCCAGTCGACAAGCGTCGCGACGTCGCCGCGAGGCTCTTGCCGGAGATCCGCAAGCGCATCTCGTCGGGGGAGCGCAAGATCGGACATTTCACCGATGCGCCCGAAGTGCTCGCCTTCGTCAATTCGCGCGACTTGAAGCCGCTGGCGGCGCTCGGCACGTCGTGCCCGGATCATTTCCTTCGCACCAAGATCCGTCCGCTGGTGCTGCCGTTCGATCCCGCAGCGGACAATCTCGACGCGGTGGTCGCGGCGCTCGACGACAGCCTCGCCGCCTACCGCGCGGACTACGCCGCCTATTACGAGCGCTGCAAACGATCGAACTCCCCGGCGATGCGCGATCCCAACGCCGTCATCTATCTGGTTCCCGGCGTCGGCATGCTCTCTTTCGCCAAGGACAAGGCGACCGCGCGGATCGCGGCGGAATTCTACGGCAACGCCATCAATGTCATGCGCGGGGCGTCGAGCGTCAGCCGCTACGTGGGCTTGGACGAGCAGGAGGCCTTCGACATCGAGTACTGGCTGCTCGAGGAGGCGAAGCTTCAGCGCATGCCGAAGCCGAAATCGCTCGCGGGCCGGGTGGCGCTGATCACCGGGGGCGCCGGCGGCATCGGACGGGCGATCGCGGCGCGGATGATGGGCGAGGGCGCCTGCGTGGTTCTCGCCGACATCGACGCGAAGAGCCTGGACGAGACGGTCAGCGACTTCCGCAAGCGCTTCGGCAAAGACGCCGCGACCGGGGTGGTCATGGACGTGACGAGTGAGGACGCGGTCGAGGCCGCTTTCCGCGACGCCTTGCTCGCCTATGGCGGCCTCGACACGCTGGTCTCCAACGCCGGCATCGCCTCGGCGGCGCCGTTCGAGGACACTTCGCTGGAACTCTGGAACCGCAATATCGCGATCCTCGCGACCGGATATTTTCTCGCCGCCCGCGCCGGCTACCGCATCATGAAGGACCAGGGCCTCGGCGGCGCCATCATCTTCATCGGTTCGAAGAACGGCTTGGCGGCGTCCGCCGGCGCCGCGGCCTATTGCACCGCCAAGGCCGCCGAGGTGCATCTCGCCCGCTGTCTCGCGCTCGAAGGCGCGGTCTATGGCATTCGCGTCAACACCGTGAACCCGGACGCCGTCCTGCGCGGTTCAAAAATCTGGCAGGGCGAATGGCGTCAGCAGCGCGCGGCCTCCAACAAGGTCGACGAGGACAGTCTGGAGGAGGTCTACCGTCAGCGCTCGCTCTTGAAGCTCGCCGTCTATCCCGAGGACATCGCCGAGGCGACTTACTTCTTCGCTTCCGACCTCTCCGCCAAGAGCACCGGCAACATTCTCAACGTCGACGCCGGCAACGCCGTCGCGTTCACGCGGTAGGTCCTGACGGCGAACCGACCGCATCAGCCGGAGTCGGCCTCGGCTCATACGCCGTTCGCCGCCGCGCGAAGGATGAGGCCTTCGTCGGCGCGCAGGTGGATCTCGTCTCCGCTCCAGAGGCTGGGATCATCGAGATAGGTCGAAAGCAGCACTTCGTGCGTCGCGCTTCCGATCTGCAAGGTCGTGGCCTCCCCGGTCATGTTGAGCGCGATCATCACGCGCTCGTTTCCGAACCGCCGTTCGTAGGCGAGCACGCGCTCGGTCGCGCCCAGAAGGGCGACCTCGCCGATCGCAAGCGCGTCGCTCGCGCGGCGGAGGCGGATCAGCGCGCAATAAAGCGAGAGCATCGATCGGGGATCGTCGGCCTCGGTGGCTACGTTCAACACGTCCGCATCCGCATTGAGCGGAAGCCAGGGGCGCCCGTTGGTGAAGCCGCCATTCGGTCCGGCGCTCCACGGCATCGGCGTGCGCACGGGATCGCGGCCGAAACCGAATCCGGGAACATTCTTTTCGTAGGGGTCCTGCACCTCTTCGGGCGGGATCGGGGTGTCCGCCAGTCCGATCTCCTCGCCCTGGTAGATCGTCGGAGTCCCCCTGAGCGTGAGGAGCAGCATGGCGGCGACCCGCGCCTGGGCGGCGCCAATCCGGCTCGCGACCCGCGAGCGATCGTGGTTGCCGAGCACCCAGTTCGGCCATCCCCCGGCCGGCAGCGCGGCCTCGTAAGTCTCGATCAACGACGCCAGCGCCTTGGGCTTCCAGTCGGTGGTGATCAGATGGAAGTTGAAGGGCAAGTGAAAGCCGGTCAGGTCCGCGCCGTAATAAGCCATCAGCCGGTCGATCGGGAGGTAGGCCTCGCCAATCATCACCCTCTCCGGATAGGCGTCGGCTGCTCGCCGCATCGCCGCGATCGAGGCGTGTACGCCAGGCTGATCGATTGTCCGGATCTTGAGCCAGCGCTCGGTCGGCGCCATGCCCGGCCGCCAGTCGGGGTCCAAGGGATTATCTCGAAATTCCTCGTCTTCATGGAGATGATGGATCGCGTCGACCCGAAACCCGTCGACGCCGCGATCGAACCAGAAGCGCAACACGTCGCCCATCGCCTGCTCGACCTCCGGATTGCGCCAGTTGAGGTCGGGCTGCTCGCTCAGATACGCGTGGTAATAGTATTGGCCAGTCGCCTCATCGAAGCTCCACGCGGGACCGCCGAACTCGCTCTCCCAATTGTTGGGCGGGGACCCGTCGGGCTTCGGGTCTCGCCAGACATACCAGTCCCGCCTTCGATTGGTCTTCGAGGAGCGGCTCTCCTGAAACCAGGGATGCCGGTCCGAAGTGTGGTTTGGCACGAAATCCAGAATGAGCTTGAGGCCGCGGTCGTGCGCCGCCTTCAGGAGCGCGTCGAAGTCGGCGAGCGAGCCGAACAGCGGATGGATGGCGCAGTAGTCGCTGACGTCGTAGCCGAAGTCCGCCATCGGCGAGGGAAAGATGGGGGAGATCCAAACCGCGTCCACGCCGAGCCGCGCCAGATGGTCGAGCCGTTGCGCGATCCCGTTGAGATCGCCGACGCCGTCGCCATTCGAGTCCTGGAACGACCGCGGATAGACCTGATAGATCACGCCCTTCTGCCACCAAGCGATGTCGGTCATGGTTGCTCCAGAGCTTGCGCCAAGATTCCCCTCCCTGCGAATCGGGAAGAGGGGGACTTCGCCAATCAACCGCTGATGCTGACGCCCTGCAGCTGATCCTGTCCCCATAGGGCGTCGAAAGGCGCCGGTCTATCGAAGGCCTGTTGCTTCGGAAAGGGAGGCTCGGGGTAGGGCTGCGACATGAAAGGGCTCCTGGGGACGGAACTTCAACACGATCATGGCGGCCGTGTTCCGCGTCGACGGGGGAGCATGCCTGGCCGTGGACAGAGCCTGTCCGGCTGTCGTAGCGGCCGATGTCCTGTGACGTCGAGGGCTGGGTACGGCCTCGCCTGTCCGCGTGGGCTCGCCCGGGGCGCGAGTTCGTCGTGGGCGTTTCAGCTGCCAGGGAAGTTCCTATACGGCGGACTCCGCGCGAAAAACCTTCGACCCTTATTTTGTCGAGTGTCCGATGGAGTTTTCCCGGTCATTGACAGAGCAAACGCGCTCAGCAAACTAAGCCGCTTACCCGCGAGCGCTCAATGCAAGACGAGAGCAAGCTGCTGTCGGCCATGATCGGCGACATCTATGACGCAGCGCTGGATCCGGACGCTTGGCCTCGCGCGCTGGCGTCGATCTCCGCATCCACCCGTTCCGCCGCCTGCACGATCAATTATCACGACATGTCCAAGGGCGTCGCGCTGCTAGCGCATGAGCACGGCACCGACGCCCACTTCAGTCGGCTCTATATCGAGCGCTACGCGGACAAGAACCCGCTCGTCGGCGCAATCATGTCGGAAGCGATTGGCGACCCGAAGCGGATGCGCGACTTGGTTCCCTCCGAGATTTTCGAGGCCAGTCAACTCTACCTCGAATGGTGCGCGCCGCAACGCTACGACGATCTCTTGGGGGCCTGTATCTACCGGGAGGGAGCCCGCGTGGGCGCGCTCGCCGTCGTTCGCCGCATCGAAGACGGGCGATACTCGGACGCCGACGTGGATCTCTTTGCGACGATCGGCGCCCATGTGCATCGGTCGCTTTCAATCGGCGATCACTTGGCGCTTCGCCGGGCTGACGCTGCGATATTCGGCTCGATCGTCGAGCGGCTGGCGACGGCCGTCATGCTGATCGACCAGAGGGGCTGGGTTCTCTACCGGAACGAAGCGGCGGACCAGTTGATGTCGAAGCTGAAGATCGGCCGGATCGTCAACCAGAAGTTGAGCCTCAACGGCGTTGATTTGCCAACGCTCGTGGCGAACGTCGCGCGACGGCGATTCCACGAAACGACGATAGACGCAGGGCCCGCCGAGCGAGGAATCAAGCTTGCCGCTATCGCAATGAGCGCCGGGCCGCCAGCTCAAGCCAATCCGATTGCGATTTTTCTGACCGGGCTTCCCGGCTTAGCCAAGCCTTCCGAAGCCTTCCTCAAAACGGCCTATGGACTGACGCCGGCGGAGATCCGCGTCGCGTTCGGACTGTTCGCGGGGCTTACGCCCGCGGATATCGCCGCCGAGACTGGACTGTCGATCGCGACCGTGAGGAGCCAGATCGCGAGCGTCCGGGAAAGAGCCGGCGCACGCACGACGAGCGACCTGATCCGGCTCCTCTCGGCGGCGGCGGCTCCAATCGTCTCCCAGTAAGGGCGAACGCTTCATCAATTTTAAGGATGCGCAGGCCTGCCGCCGTCGCTCATATTTCCATGCGGCGGGAGATCGGACGATCTCGCGGGCGGCCGAAAGAGGGAACTGCGATGGCATCGAAAAGCGCACCTGCCGACGCCTTCATTTTGTCTTCATTTTTCGGGCGGAGCGCGATGAAAGCGTACGTCCGGCTTTCCGCCGTCGGCTTGCTGCTGAGCGCCGCGAACCCCGTTCGTCCCGCCGAATATTCGGCCTTGGCCAATTGCGGAGGCAATCAAGACAACGAGTCCGGCGCTGCGGCAGCAGGCGCGAACTGCGGCTATTCGATCACGTATCCGTCGGTGGGGTTCGTCTCCGCGTTTTCGGAAGCTGACGCCACCGGGCTGTACGTCTCCGCGCACGGCGCAGGGTACACAGACGCAACGGCCGACGCGATCACGAGCGACAACTATTCGATGTCGGCCGGCGGCGGCCCCCCGGGAGCGACAGGCTCGGTCGTCTTTACTTACTATGTGCACGGCCTCAGCGCCGATCCGTCCGCCGACGGTCAAATCCGCCTGACCGCGGACAATCCCGCGTTCCCGGTGATAAATCCAGGTCAGGACGTGGTTTTTGAGCAAACCGTCAAAGGGGTCGCTACGGTTGCGAACGTCAGCTCGCTCGCCGTTGGGGTCGCGCTCGGCGTCCCCAACGCTATTGAAGTCGACCTCAACCTCTACTCTCTCGCGGGCTACATTGATTTTTCCGACACCGTCGAGCTGGTCGGAATCAAGGTTCTCGACAGCGACGGCAAGCCGATCGGCGGGGACGTCACCGGCGATGGCGGATTCGATTACACCACGCTTGCAGCCGCCAACGCCGCCGCGCTTGGCCTGAATGTCGGCGGCGTTCCGGAAGCCTCGACTTGGGGGATGCTGCTGACCGGCTTCGCTGGCCTGGGAGGCGTAGCGCTCTATCGAGAGCGCCTACGCGATCACGCTCGGCGCCGATCGGCCTAGCCTCGCCTCGATCCCGGCAAGGCTGCGCGAAATGCCGATGAGCTCGGCGAGCGCAGCCTGGGTCTCCTCGCCGAGGTCGCCGGTCGGCGGTTCGTAGCGCTCGATGTAGACCCGCAGCGTCGCCCCGACCGTGCCGGTCCCCGAGAGGCGGTAGACGATGCGCGAGCCGCCCTGAAACATCACGCGCACGCCCTGGTGCGCGGAATCCGAGCCGTCGACCGGATCGTGATAGGCGAAGTCGTCGGCCGCCGCGACCGTCAGCGCGCCAAGGCGCTTCCCGGGCAACGTCCCGAGCTGTTCGCGCAGCGCCGTCATCAGCGCTTGCGCCGCCGCAAGGTCGACCTCGTCGAAGTCGTGGCGGGTGTAGTAGTTGCGGCCGTAGGTCGCCCAGTGCCGCTGCGCGAGATCCAGGACGGACATCCGCCGCTTGGCCAGGATGTTGAGCCACAGCAGCACCGCCCAGATCCCGTCCTTCTCGCGAATGTGATTCGAACCGGTGCCGGCGCTTTCCTCGCCGCACAGCGTGGCGAGGCCGGCGTCCAGCAGGTTGCCGAAGAATTTCCATCCCGTCGGCGTCTCGTAGGCCTTGATGCCGAGTTTTTCCGCGACATGGTCGACGGCCGCGCTGGTCGGCATCGAGCGGGCGACGCCGGCGAGGCCCTTGGCGTAGCCCGGCGCAATCGTCGCGTTGGCGGCGAGCATGGCGAGCGAATCGGACGGCGCGATATAGACGCCGCGGCCGATGATGAGGTTGCGATCGCCGTCGCCGTCGGAGGCGGCGCCGAAATCGGGGGCCTCGGGCGACATCATCAGTTCGTAGAGATCGTGGGCGTAGGTGAGGTTCGGGTCGGGATGGTGGCCGCCGAAATCGGGCAGCGGCGCGCCGTTGACCACCGTGCCGGCTGGCAGGCCGAGCTCGCCCTCGAAGATCGCGTGCGCGTAGGGGCCGGTGACGGCGTGCATGGCGTCGAAGCGCATGCGGAAGCCCGAGGCGATCAGGGCGCGGATCGCGTCGAAGTCGAACAGCGTCGTCATCAGGGCCAGGTATTGCGTGACGGGATTGACGATCTCGATCGTCGCGCCTTCCAGGGTCGTCGTCCCGAGCTTGTCGAGGTCGAAGTCGGCGGCGTCGGAGATCTTGTAGGCGTCGATCGTCTTGGTGCGGGCGAAGATCGCGTCGGTGATCGCCTCCGGGGCGGGACCGCCGGCGCCGATGTTGTACTTGACCCCGAAGTCGCCCTCGGGGCCGCCGGGATTGTGGCTCGCCGACAGGATGATCCCGCCATAGGCGCCGATGTGCCGGATCAGGGCCGAGACCGCGGGGGTCGACAGGATTCCGCCCTGGCCGATGACAAGACGGCCGAAGCCGTTGGCCGCGGCCATCTTGGCGACGATCTGGATCGCCTCGCGGTTGAAGTAGCGCCCGTCGCCGCCGACGACCAGGGTCTTGCCGGAAAAGCCCTCGAGCGAATCGAAGATCGACTGGATGAAGTTCTCGAGGTAGCCGGGCGTCTGAAAGACGGGCACCTTCTTGCGGAGGCCCGAGGTTCCGGGCTTCTGATCGGCGAAGGGCTTGGTCGCGACGGTCTGGATCATAGCTTGTTAGGTCTCCCCTGGGCGCTCGCGGGACATTGTACGGGAACTCCAGCGGCGAGACGAGGCCAAGCGCCGAGGAGTTCGCCCGCGAGGGAGCGCCCTCGCCATCACCCGCGTATGACATTCCCGCCTCGTCTGCGGCTCGCTGATCCCCGCGAGTCGGGGGGAGGCCTCCGCACGGCGCGCGGCGCGATTTTCTGACAGCTTTCCTTATATTTCAGAGCGTTAGGGGCGGATTGAGCTGATTCTCGGACGAGACCTTCAACGATTTCAAAGGGTTAAGCCGCGAGCGCCGTCATGAACGCGTTGCAAACAATTGTGAAACCTTTTTAACCCGTTTTGAGCTATGGAGACCGTCTGATTTCTCTCCTGTCGACCGTTCCGCTCCGGACGGCCGACCCAGAGTCAAGGAGGGCGCTCTGCGATGGCGCGCAAATATTTCGGCACCGACGGCATCCGCGGCAAAGCCAACAGCAAGATCACCGCCGACGTCGCCCTGAAGGTCGGACAGGCGGCGGGCCTCGCCTTCCGCCGCGGCGATCACCGCCACCGGGTGGTGATCGGCAAGGACACGCGACTGTCGAGCTACATGATCGAATACGCCCTCGTCGCGGGCTTCACGTCGGTCGGCGTCGACGTCCTGTTGCTGGGCCCGGTTCCGACCCCGGCTGTCGCCATGATCACCCGTTCCATGCGCTGCGACCTCGGGGTGATGATCTCGGCCTCGCACAACGCCTACGAGGACAACGGCATCAAGCTGTTCGGGCCGGACGGCTACAAGCTCTCGGACGAGGTCGAGGTGCGGATCGAGGCGCTGATGGACGGCGACGTCGCGACGATGCTCGCCCGCTCGCCCGACCTTGGACGCGCCAAGCGCATCGACGACGTGCAGGCGCGCTACATCGAATACGCCAAGCGGACGCTGAGCCGCGAGGTCTCGTTCGAGGGGATGCGGGTGGTGATCGACTGCGCCAACGGCGCGGCCTACAAGGTCGCTCCCGAGGCGCTATGGGAGCTCGGCGCCGAGGTCATCAAGATCGGCGTCGACCCGAACGGGCTCAACATCAACCAGGACGTGGGATCGACGTCGCCCGAGGCGCTGGCGCACAAGGTGCGCGAGATGCGGGCCGACGTCGGCATCGCCCTCGACGGCGACGCCGACCGCATGATCCTCGTCGACGAAAAGGGCCATCTGGTCGACGGCGATCAGGTGATGGCCGTGATCGCGGAGAGCTGGCGGGAGGACGGGCGCCTCTCCAAGCCCGGGATCGTGGCGACCGTGATGTCCAACCTCGGCCTCGAGCGCTATCTCGACGGCCTCGGCCTGGCGCTGGAGCGCACCGCGGTCGGCGACCGCTACGTGATCGAGCGGATGCGGGAAAAAGGCTACAACGTCGGCGGCGAGCAGTCGGGCCACATCATCTTCTCCGACTATTCGACCACCGGCGACGGTCTCGTCTCGGCGCTGCAGGTGCTGGCGGTGGTGCAAAAGATCGGCCGGCCGGTCAGCGAGGTCTGCCACCGGTTCGATCCCCTGCCCCAGGTCCTGCGCAATGTTCGCTTCAACGGCGGCAGACCGCTGGAGAACCCGGTGGTCGCCAAGGCGATCGCCGAAGCGACGGCGCGAACTCGAGGGACGCGGCCGTCTGGTTATCAGGCCATCCGGCACCGAGCCGGTCATCCGCGTGATGGGCGAAGCGGACGACAAGGCGCTGGTGGACTCGGCAGTCGGCGACGTCTGCGACGCCGTGGCCCACGCCGCCGCCTGAGCCGTCAGTAGCCTTTCGCGACCCAGCCGGCGAAGGCCTGGACCAACTGCGAGACCCGCAGATGGTTCGACCGTTCGAGCATGGTTTTGTCGGTAGGAAACTCGTAATAATTCGACGTTGCGCGCAACGGCCGCGTGACGCCTCCGACGCTGACCTCGCCAACGATCTGATCGGGCGAGGAGCCTGCCGGCCCCGCGCCGGTGTTGGGACCGAGCAAGATATAATCAATCCGGGCGGAAACGGGCTCGCCAGCCTGTCCAGACGCGGAGAGCGCGGCCGCGATCGCGCCCGGCAGCTCTTCAGCCACCCAGCCGGCGGTGGGTTCGCCCGAATTTTGTCGCAGCGCGCCGACATCGACGTGGACCCCGCCAATGGCGCTGGAGCGTGCGGGCGCAATCTCGCTGATCGTCGCCGTGGACGCCATCAAGGCGAACGTGACCGCGAGCGCCGCTCGGCGGGTGAAGGCAGATGGGGACATGACAAACCTCCTTCGAGGACACGCTGGCGCGCATCGGCGACAGCGTTCGCAAGGGTTACGAACCGGTGTTCGGTCCGGATGCAAATTCGGCGCATTTTTCGACGCGTCAGCGATGCGGTCCTCGACGAGGCGGAGGCGGCCTTATGCTCACGCCTTAACAACGGGTTAACGTCGCGGAAAAAAATGCGGCTGGCAAAAGCCGCGAATCACCGTAACATGGTAGCGTCGTCAACAGCCGAAAGGAGGTGATCCAGTGTCTCATTGTCATCAGCCCAGCATGATCGATAGGGCCTGGGTTCTTGCCCCCGCGAAGGATTTGCGCGCGTAGCGTTCGCTTAAGGCACGATACCGAAAGCCCCGGCGAACTCGCGCGGGCCACGACAATGGAAGAGCCGTTCCCACTCGGGGGCGGCTCTTCTCTTTTGAGGAGACGGTGAATCGCGGGAGCTCGTCATCCCCGAAGACGATGAGGGGGACGCGTCGGCGTCGATCACATGGAAGGCGATCGTCTTCGCCGCGAAGACGGCCTACCGTCTGGAGGCGGCCAGCCCGGCCGCGATTGCGCGCATCTTTTCGGCCTGCGGCCTGCGACCGGTCTCGTGATAGACTTGGCCCAACGCTTCGTAGATCGCCGGCCGGCCGGGGTCCGACGTCGCCGCGCGCTGGAGCGCAAACTCTGCGGCGAGAAAGTCGCGCCGGGCCATCGCCACGATCGCCATGCCGATCTCCGCCGACGCATTGACCGGGTCCGACGCCAGAATGGATTTGAACACGCGCTCCGCATCGAGCGGGCGACGGATCATCAGCCAGCCCGTCGCAGCGGTCAGCCGGGTTTCGATCTCGGGATCGGCCTCCGCTTTCAACAACCATTGGGAAGCGAGCATAGGCTCCTTTCGCAACACATGGTGGGCGCCGCGGGCGAGCGCGGCCCATCCACGCTTCGGAACTGTTCGCTCGAGTCCGTCCGCCAGGTCCAGCAAACCCTCCGACCGCTCCAGCGCAAACAGGGCCGTGGCGCGGATGCGAAGCGCCAGCACGTTGTCGGGATCGAGCGTCAGCGCTTCTGCGGTCACCTTGTCCGCCGCCTCAGGCGAACGTTTCATCAGCATCTGCCCAAGCTCAGCCAGCCCCTGCGCGCGCCATGCGGGAGGCGGCGGCGGGAGGGGCGGACAGCCGTTCTCGGCGGCAATCCGCAACAGATCCTCGTCGGGACGCGTCGGCTCAGCGATCGGCGAGGGCGCGGGCTTGAGCGGCGCCTTCGCCGGCAACGCCTCGAGCGCGCGGCCCGCGAGACCGGCGTCCCGGAAGCCAAAGAGGCCGAGGACCGTCGGCGCGATGTCGAGAACATCGGCCCCGAGAAAGTCGGGCGGCGGCGCCGTGCCCGAACCGGTCGCAAGCAGGACGCCGGCATGCCCGCGCCAGCCCGGCGAGACAAAGAGCAAGAGCGCGTCGCGGCCGGCCGCCTCGGCGAGTTTTCCGATCAGGCCGTCAAGGAAGCGCCAAGCCGCGCGCGTCGCATAGGCATAAGCGGGTTCGGGCCTGCCTTCGCTGAAGGCGCGGACCTGACCGAGCAGACCATGGTGCACGAAGACCGCGTCCGGGGCGGGTTCCGTCAGCATCCAGACCGCGCCGCCCTGGTTTGTGGCGGCGCGGGCCACCGCCAGCGCCAGCGCCGGCAAGGGCGTCGGGCGCGACTGGTCCATTGCGGCGAGACCCGGCACGAAGCCCAGGATCGCGTCGGTGGTGATCTGGGTCGGATGCACACGGCGCAGGGCGATCGCATCGCGAACGTCGGCCGGGGCGCAGCGGAGCGGGAGCGCCCAATCGGCGGCGGTTTTGCCAGTCGGATCGGCGAAGGTCTCGTCGATATGCACGCCCGCCCAATCCGCGCCGGAGCAAATCCCCGGCCAACCCACGCTGCCTGTCGAGACGCCCGCCGCCTCCAGCCGCGCCCATAAAGGGGGAACGCGCCAGGAGGCGCGCCCGGTCGGGCGCAGGCCCCCTCCCCACGCCTCGGAGGCGCGCCAGACGCCATGCGCTTCCGGTTGGACCCCGGTCATCAGCGACGCTAAGGCGGCGAGGCCGTCGCCGACCGGAGCGCCTGTCAGCGAACCCGCGAAACCTCGCTTGCGCAACCCCGCGAACGCCGGCAACGCGCCCGAGCGCGTCGATGCGTCGAAGCCGGCCCAATCGAGGCCGTCGGCGGCGATCAGCAGAAGTTTCGTCATTCCGTTCCCGGGGCTTTGAAGGCGCTTCCGTTAGCATGTAACAAGAGCCTATGACCAAGTTAAGCGTGTCCCTCGCGACCGAAAGCGAAGCCCCGGCATGTCTCGCCCTGCTGCCCAAAGCGGCCGGCACGCGGGCGGAATTGCTGATTGCGCGAATGGACGGCGAATTTTGCGGCGCAGGCGCAGTTTTCTGGGCCAACGTCCGCCAGCCGGCCGGTTTCCATGTCCTCATCAAGGTTTTCGAGCGGGCGAGGCGACGCGGAGTCGGGCGCAAATTGATCGAGGCCAGCGCGGCGCTGGCAGCGGAGGAAACCGACGGACTCTGGTCTTTTGACGCCCTGCCGCCGGAGGGCGCGGAGTCGAAATTCCTGGAAGCCTGCGGCTTCGCACGCCACAACAACGAATTTCATTATTTGGTCGGCGTCGAGTCCCTGCACAGGAGCATCGGCTCCTTGATCGAACGCATGAAGGCGCGCGGACATATTCCGGCTGGCGCGGAGTGCATTCCGCTTTCCGACCCTCGGGCGCCGCTCGACGAAATCGCCTGGTTGATCGCGCGGGAGTTCGGAAACAGTCCGTCCATGACCATGTCGAACCTGCGGCAACGCCAGTCCAATCCTTCGGACCGCTCGCTGTTCGCGGCGCGAGACGGAGAGGCTGTCGGGGCGTTGTTGTGGCGGGTTCAGGATGATGTGGCGACGGTGGACGTCAGGGCGGTCTCACGGCGCTCGCGCAACGGATGGCCAAACGCGCTGATGCTCGACCAAGCGCTTCGGCAAGGCCTCTCAGAAGGGATCAGGGACATCCGATTCTTCTGCGACGACGCGGTTGCCGACACGATCAGCTTGGCTCGCCGCGGCGGAGGCGAGGAGGTCGACGTGAAAGCACGCTACCACCTCGCCCTTGGTCAGGAATAGCTTGCTTCAAGGCTCTCCGCGCATTTGGGGAGAGCCTTGACGCGGTTGTGCGACGGGCGCCGATCAGACCGCCAAGGACACCGGCTGGCGGCGGCGGCGACGGGTCGCGATCCCGACAACACCGGCCCCGGCGATCAGGAGAGCCCAGGTCGACGGTTCCGGAACGCTCCCATAAGTGATCGTCTCCAGGTCGCCGGACGAGTCGAAGCTCGCATATCCGTAGATTTCCGGAGTATTGCTCCCGGTGTTGAACTCCAGATTGACGAAGCCGCTGCCCAGAAGCGTGCCGTTATTGGAGACCTGCAAGCCCAACGGATCCTTCTGATACGTCAGGTTGGGATCGATGGCGGCGACGCCGTTGACTCCCGTCGTTGCGATCTCCCCCGAGACCCCTTTGAGCAGGTTGTCATCCGTGCCGAAATAGGCGTTGTAGGTATAGGTGTAATCCGGCCTATGTCCGTGACGCGTACGGACGCTGTCGTAGAAAAATTGACTGGATCCGGCGCCATCCAAAGTGATCGACTGGTCGTGGCCGGTATTATACGCGTAGTCGAGCGTTACGACGGTGACGCTCGCATTCGCCTGCGAGGCGATGCCGGCCACGCCGAGCGCGGCCATTGTCGCCAATGGAGTTTTAATTGCCTTCATCTGCCCAAACCCCCTGTTAGGTCCTATCGACCTTCGCCCACCCGGCGAAAACCGACCCATTAAGTTCACACCCCTAAATCTGACACTATCTAAGGACCATTGTCAACATCCCGAAAAGACGTGGTGAGGGAATGTCTCCCACCCCTCCGCGGCATGGCGCAGCCAATTCGCAGAGCGCCGATAACGAAAAGGGCGCCCGGGAGAGCCCGGGCGCCCTTCGGCAGGAGGCGAAACGTCGCCGATTAGTGGGCGACCGCCGTGTCTGCGCCGATCCCAGTCTGCGAACGGACGTATTGCGCCTCGAAGGCCTGTTTTTCGGTCGCCGCCGTCTTCGAGCTGTCGGTGACCGAGAACAGCCAGCAGCAGAGGAAGGAGAGCGGCATGGTGAACAGCGCCGGCGAGACGTAGGGGAACCATGCGGATCCCTTGGGGTAGCCGAACACTGCCTCCCAGATGCCGGGGCTGACGATGGTCAGCACCAGCGCGCTGATCAGGCCGACGAAGCCGCCGATGACGGCCCCTCTGGTCGTCAGGCCCTTCCACAGCATGGAGAGCAGCAGGATCGGGAAGTTGGCGCTCGCCGCCACAGCGAAAGCCAAGCCCACCATGAAGGCGACATTGATCTTCTCGAACACGATGCCGAGTAGGACCGCGATGATGCCGAGGATAACGGTGGTGACCCGGGACACCCGCACTTCCGTGGCTTCGTCGACGTTCCCGCGCCGGAAGACGCTGGCGTAGAGGTCATGGCTGACCGCGCTCGCGCCCGACAGCGTCAGGCCCGAGACGACCGCCAGGATGGTCGCAAACGCCACCGCTGCGATGAAGCCCTTCATCAGATTGCCGCCGACCGCATTGGCGAGGTGGATCGCCGGCATGTTGCCGCCGCCCAAAAGCGCGCCCTTGATGTCGTTGCCAACATGGTAGGCCGGATTGGTCGACACCAGCACGATCGCGCCGAAACCGAGGATGAAGGTGAGGATGTAGAAGTAACCGATGAAGGTCGTGGCCCAGAACACCGACTTGCGCGCTTCCTTGGCGTTGCCGACAGTGAAGAACCGCATCAGGATGTGCGGCAGGCCCGCGGTGCCGAACATCAGCGCAATTCCGAGCGAAAAGGCGTTGATCGGATTGGCGACGGCGGCGCCAGGCGCCAGGATCGCTTCATGCTTCGGGTGGACCTCGATCGCCTTGGCGATCAGGGCGTTGAAGTCGAACCCGAACTGCGCCAGCACCAGGATCGCCATCAGCGTCGATCCGCCGAGCAGGAGCCCGGCCTTGATGATCTGCACCCACGTGGTGGCGATCATGCCGCCGAAAGTGACGTAGATGATCATCAGGACGCCGACGATCACGACCGCCCAGAGATACGGCAGCCCGAACAGGAGCTCGATGAGCTGGCCGGCGCCGACCATCTGCGCGATCAGATAGAACGCGACGGTGACCAGCGTGCCGGTCGCCGCCATCGCGCGGATCGGGGTCGCCTGCAAGCGGTAGGAGGCGACGTCAGCGAAGGTGAAGCGGCCGAGATTGCGCAGCGGCTCCGCCATCAGGAACATGATGAACGGCCAGCCGACAAGGAAGCCGATCGAGTAGATCAGCCCGTAATAGCCGCCCGTGTAGACGAGCGCGGTGATTCCGAGAAACGACGCCGCGGACATGTAGTCGCCGGCGATCGCCAGACCGTTCTGGAAGCCCGTGATTCCGCCCCCTGCCGCGTAGAAATCCTTGGTTGTCCGGGTTTTTCGCGCCGCCCAATAGGTTATGCCCAGCGTCACGACGACGAAGGCGACGAAGATGATAATGGCGTTCCAGTCGGTCGGCTGGATCGTGCCGGCCTCGATCGGGCCGGCGGCGAGCGCCGAGCCGGCGGAGACGCCCAAGGCTCCCGCGAGCGCCCCAAGTTTTACCAGGCCTTTCATCACTTCCTCCCCCCGATTTTCGCCGCGTTGACGATCGCATTGGTCAGATCGTCGTACTCGCTGTTGGCGCGCAGAACGTAGATGCCCGTAAGCAGGATCGAGAGCAGGATGAGCGCAACGCCCATGATGATGCCGACGGTGATGTCGCCCGCGACCTTGATCGAGATGATCTCGGGCGCGAAGGCGACGATCGCGATAAACCCGTAGTAGAGGACGAGGATGATAATCGCGAGCGTCCAGCCGAACGCCTTCCGATCGGCAACCAGTTTTTGGTAGTTTGGATCGGCCTCGATCCTTTTCAGTGCTGAAACATCCATTGGGGTACCCTCCCGGAGAATCTGTTGCCGTTACGACGCCGTTTCTCGGAAACGACGCCGGGAAAGAGCAAGGGCCGCCCGTTGAAGCGCGCCCATTCGCGAGAGACGTTGGCCCGGGCATCTTCCCCGGCACGGCAATTCGCGTCGCCCGCCCTCCCCCGGGGGAAAATCCGACGGTTCTAGGCGGGAGAGCGAATCCCTATATTCGCCTCTTCAGCTCTTCCCTGTCGGCTATTTTGCTTGCATTTCCAGCCAGCGTCGACCCTTGGCGAACTAGACAATTTGTCTACACGATGGCGGACGCCAACGCGGACGTCACGGATTGTTTGTGCCAGCGCCCCCGATCGGCTAAGTTCCCCGCCTGGGGGCTGGCCCCCGGTCCGGACAAGACCAATGCTTGGCTTATGCGGCCCAACTCCCCCTATCGCGCCTGACCGCCGCACGTGGGCGAGGGCGGGATTTCACCAGAAAAGGCCACGCGCATGGATTTCCTCAAGCCACGGTCGCACCGCATGAACCGCCGCCGACGTATCTATGAAGGCAAAGCCAAAGTCCTTTACGAGGGCCCGGAGCCTGGGACGCTGATCCAGCACTTCAAGGACGACGCGACGGCGTTCAATGCGAAGAAGCATGAGGTTATCGAAGGCAAAGGCGTTCTCAACAATAGGATTTCCGAGTACATTTTTCAGCGCCTCAACGACATCGGCGTCCCGACGCACTTCATTCGGCGTATCAACATGCGGGAGCAGTTGATCCGCGAAGTCGAGATCATTCCGCTTGAAGTTGTCGTGCGCAACGTCGCCGCTGGATCCCTTGCGACACGCCTCGGTCTGGAGGAAGGGGCGCAACTGCCTCGATCCATCATCGAATTTTATTACAAGAACGACCAGCTGAACGATCCGATGGTGTCCGAAGAACACATCACCGCGTTCGGCTGGGCGGCGCCGCAGGAGATCGACGACATCATGGCGCTGGCGATCCGCGTCAACGACTTTCTGACCGGTCTCTTCCTCGGCGTCGGCATCCGTCTGGTCGATTTCAAGATCGAATGCGGACGGCTGTGGGAGGGCGAGAACATGCGAATCGTTCTCGCCGACGAGATCAGTCCCAATTCCTGTCGCCTCTGGGACGTCAAGACGAACGACAAGCTCGACAAGGACCGCTTCCGCAAAGACCTCGGCGGCATGATCGAGGCCTATACCGAGGTCGCTCGTCGGCTCGGCGTGGTGCAGGAGAACGAGGTTACTCGCGCTGGCGGCCCGCGCCTCGTCCAGTAGGATTGTTGCTTCGACTGCGGCGCGCGGAAAGCGCGCGCGCCGCGCGCCCGTTTAGACGGGCAGGTCCTATTCGCCTTCGACCCCACGTCGAGGGCGGCGCGGGCGGCAGACGCAACGGGAAAACGCCGCCGTGACGATCAAAGGGCGTCTTCGCCCGTTTCGCCCGTCCGAATGCGCAGGGCGCGTTCAATCTCGCTGACGAAAATCTTTCCGTCGCCGATCAGACCCGTCCGCGCGGCCGACTCGATCGACTGGACCGCGTCGTCCACACGGCTGTCGGCGACCGCGACCTCGATCCTGATCTTGGGCATGAAACTGACGACATATTCGGCGCCGCGGTAAATCTCGGTCTGTCCCTTCTGCCGGCCGTAGCCCTTGACCTCGGTCGCGGTCATGCCGTGCACGCCGATGCGATCGAGCGCATCCCGCACTTCGTCGAGCTTGAACGGCTTGATGATCGCGGTAATGAGCTTCATGCATCCTCCCTTATTGTTATTGTTCGCATCCTCGACCGGCGACGCTTCCTAGTCGCGGCTCTCGACAGCGCCCGCAGACTAAAGCGAGTCCGCCTCGAGAGCTACAACGCCTCGTCGCCGGTCTCGCCGGTGCGGACGCGCAACGCCCGCTCCATCGGCAGCACAAAGATCTTGCCGTCGCCGATCTGGCCGGTGCGGGCCGCGGCGCGTATCGCGTCGATGGTGCGGTCCACCTCGTGGTCCGGCACCGCCAATTCGAGCCGCACCTTGGGCATGAAGGCGGCGGTGTATTCCGAACCGCGATAGATTTCCGTGTGGCCCTTCTGCCGGCCATAGCCGTTGGCCTCGCTGACCGTCATGCCGCGGACGGCGAGTTTGTCGAGCGCCGCTCGAACCTCTTCCAGCTTGAAGGGTTTGACGATGGCCAGGATGAGCTTCATGTCTGCCCGCCTTCGGGTCAAAAGAGAAAGGTAACTTTCTCGCTAGGACGCGAAGCAAAGTTGCGCAAGGGTTGAATCTTGCGGCGCCCTTCAAATGCCTCGAAAATGGTAGCGGGACCCAGAACTCGAACTGGGGACCTACGGATTATGATTCCGCCGCTCTAACCGACTGAGCTATCCCGCCGCAATTTTTGATGCTCGTCCGCGCAAAGGGGCGAGAGAACCGGTCGTATAATGAGGGGCTGACAGCGCTGTCAAGGCGGCTCTCGGCTCTTTCATTTCTCCGCCGGCGGTTCCGGAAAGACCCGGGTGACGTGCCCCATTTTCCGATCGGGGCGGATTTCCAGCTTGCCGTAGAGATGGAGGCAGAGATCCGGTTGGGCGAGAATATCGCGCCAATCCTCGGCGTCCTCGCCGATCAGGTTGTGCATCTCCACCCGTCCACGCCGCGTCGGCGCTCCCAGCGGCCAGCCGGCGATGGCGCGGACGTGCTGCTCGAACTGCGAGGTCTGCGCCCCGTCGAGCGTCCAGTGGCCCGAGTTGTGGACCCGCGGAGCGATTTCGTTGACGACCAACCCCTCGCGCCCATGCCAGTCGCGGGTGACAAACATCTCGACCGCCAGAACGCCGACGTAGTCGAGCGCCTCGAGCACGATCGTCGCGATGCGCCGGGCCTCGAGCGCCGTCTCGGCGCTGATCCGAGCGGGCACGCGGGTGCGGGCGAGAATGTGCCGCTCGTGTTCGTTCTCGCTCGGATCGAAGGCGACAATCTCGCCTTCGAGGCTGCGCGCCGCCACCACCGAGACCTCTCGCTCGAAGGCGACGAAACCTTCGAGGATCATGGGGGCGCCGCCAAGCGCCCGATGGACCGCGGAGACGTTCGAGCCCTCTCGGATCAACGACTGACCCTTGCCGTCGTAGCCGAACCGCCGCGTTTTCAGAATCGCCGGGCGGCCGAGTTCGGCGACCGCTCGAGCCAGCGCGCCGGCGTCGTCGACGGGCACGAAAGGCGCGGTGCGCAACCCCGCATCGCGCAAGAAGGTCTTTTCGATCAGCCGGTCCTGGGTCAGCATCAGGGCCCTCGCGCCCGGCCGCACCGGAACGCGCGGGCTGAGGAATTCAACGGTGCTGGTCGGAACGTTCTCGAATTCGTAGGTTACGACATCGACCGAACGGGCGAAGCGCGCGAGCGCCTCCTCGTCGTCGAAGGGCGCCGTCGTTCGACCGGCGGCGGCGTCGTAGGCGGGCGCCTCGGCCTCGGGCGCGTAGATGTGCGTGCGCAGGCCGACCTTCAGCGCCGCAATCGCGAGCATCCGTCCGAGCTGGCCCGAACCCAGAATGCCGATCGTGGCGCCGGGGGACAGGATCATGCCGGACCCTCGACAGGCGGCGCATCCTGGGGCCGCTCGGCGACGGCCGCCGTGCGCTGGGCCCGCCAGGCCTCGAGGCGATTGGCCAGCGCAGGGTCGGAAAGAGCCAGCACGGCGGCGGCGAGCAACGCCGCGTTGACCGCGCCGGCCTCGCCGATCGCCAGCGTGCCGACCGGCACGCCCGCCGGCATCTGGACAATCGACAACAGACTGTCCTGGCCCGAAAGGGCTTTGGTCGGAACCGGCACGCCGAGCACAGGGAGGGTGGTGAAGGCCGCCGTCATGCCCGGCAGATGGGCGGCGCCGCCCGCGCCGGCGACAATGACCTTGAATCCCTCGGCCTTGGCGCCTTTGGCGAAAGCAACGAGCCGGTCCGGCGTGCGATGGGCGGAGACGATGCGCGCGTCATATCCGACGCCGAGCGCCTCGAGCGTCTCGGCGGCGCGACGCATCACGGCCCAGTCCGACTGGCTGCCCATGATGACGGCGACGGGCTTCGGCGGGGCGCTCGTCCGCGCTGATTTAACGAGTGTCATGGGCTTAGCGATACCTGCAAGCAGCGCGGCGGCGCAAGCATCGGACCGCGCGTTTCCCAAAATCCCCCACTCTTCCTCTTGACGCCTGCCCTTGGCTCCCCTAAAGCAGGCGCGATTATGAAAAGCAGGCGACGCAAAGTGGCGACCCTTATCGTATCTTTCGCGCTGGAGAGCGGGCAGGCATAGGACCTGCTTCCGTTCACTAGCGCGCGCCCAGGCCCCTCCGAGGGCCTTTTTTATTGCCTCCAAAACCCCCAATGAAACGACGGACCAAGGCGGAAGGACTAGAGCGATGGCCAAGCACATGACCGGGGCCGAAATGGTGGTCGAAGCGTTCAAGGATCAGGGCGTCGAGTTCGTCTTCGGCTATCCCGGCGGCTCGGTTCTGCCGATCTACGACGCGATCTTCCACCAGGACAAAGTCCGCCACATCCTCGTGAGACAGGAAGGGGGCGCGGCCCACGCCGCCGAAGGCTACGCCCGCTCGTCAGGCAAGGTCGGCGTCCTCTTGGTCACGTCCGGGCCCGGCGCCACCAACGCCATCACCGGCCTCACGGACGCGTTGATGGATTCCATTCCGCTGGTCTGCATCACCGGCCAGGTGCCCACCCATCTCATCGGCTCGGACGCCTTCCAGGAATGCGACACGACCGGCATCACCCGCAACTGCACCAAGCACAATTATCTGGTGCGCCGGGTCGAGGACCTGCCCCGGATCTTGCACGAGGCCTTCTACATCGCCTCGCATGGCCGGCCCGGTCCGGTCGTCATCGACATTCCCAAGGACGTGCAGTTCGCCAGCGGCGCCTACACGTTCCAGCGCAACATCCAGCACAAGACCTACCATCCCCAGCTCAAGGGCGACCTCGAGCGGGTCAAGCGCGCCATTGAAATGATGTCCGAAGCCAAGCGGCCGATCTTCTATACCGGCGGCGGCGTCATCAACTCGGGTCCGCACGCCTCGGCGCTTCTGCGGGAGCTCGTTCGCACCACCGGTTTTCCCATCACATCCACGCTGATGGGCCTCGGGGCCTATCCGGCCTCGGACAAGCAGTGGCTCGGGATGCTGGGCATGCATGGCTCGTTCGAGGCCAACAACGCCATGCACGATTGCGACCTGATGATCTGCGTCGGCGCGCGGTTCGACGACCGCATCACCGGCCGGATCGACGCGTTCTCGCCGAAGTCGAAAAAAATCCACATCGACATCGATCCGTCGTCGATCAACAAGAACATCAAGGTCGATTTGCCGATCATTGGCGACTGCGCGCACGTGCTCGAGGACATGGTCCGTCTATGGCGAAGCGGCCATCAACCCGATGCGGCCGCGCTCGGCAAGTGGTGGGGGACCATCGACGGCTGGCGGGCGCGCAATTCGTTCGGCTTTCGCAACTCCGACGCGATCATCAAGCCGCAACACGCTGTGCAGCGCCTTTACGAACTGACCAAGGGCCGCGACGTCTACATCACCACCGAGGTCGGGCAGCACCAGATGTGGGCGGCGCAGCATTTCCGCTTCGAGGAGCCGAACCGCTGGATGACCTCGGGCGGCCTCGGCACCATGGGTTATGGCCTGCCGGCGGCGATCGGCGTCCAGCTCGCCCATCCCCAGTCGCTGGTCGTCGACGTCGCCGGCGAAGCCTCGATTTTGATGAACATTCAAGAGATGTCGACCGCGATCCAGTATCGGCTGCCGGTGAAGATTTTCATCCTCAACAACCAGTACATGGGCATGGTGCGTCAGTGGCAGGAACTGCTGCACGGCGGACGCTACTCGGAAAGCTACACCGACTCGCTGCCTGACTTCGTCAAGCTCGCCGAGGCCTACGGCGCGCACGGCATTCGCTGTTCGAATCCGGCCGATCTCGACGCGGCGATCATGGAGATGATCGAGACGCCGAGGACCGTCATCTTCGACTGTCTGGTCGATCAGAAGGAGAACTGCTTCCCGATGATCCCCTCGGGCAAGGCGCACAACGAGATGATCCTGGCCGACCTCGGAGACGACGCCGGGGTCGACCTCGGCAGCGTCATCGACGAGAAGGGCAAGATGCTGGTCTAGGCGCAGCCCCCATCCGGCGTTCCGCGCTCCCTCTTCTCGAAGGGCGTGGGCGCCGGTACACCAGAGAAGCACAAGATGTTCACGCTCGCCGACCTTCGCAACGCCCACGACATCGTGCAGCGAACCCTGCGTCCGACGCCGGCGTTCGCCTGGCCGCTCCTGGCAGCGCGGCTCGGCGTGGAGGTGGTGGTCAAGCATGAGAACCACCAGCCTACGGGCGCCTTCAAGGTGCGCGGCGGCCTGACTTATTGCGATGCGCTGAAGCGGCGCGAACCCAACGTCAAGGGCCTCGTCTCGGCGACCCGCGGCAATCACGGCCAGAGTCTCGCCTACGCCGGACGGCGCTTCGGCCTGGCGGTGACGATCGTCGTTCCCCATGGCAATTCGCACGAGAAGAACGCCGCCATGCGGGCGCAAGGCGCGGACCTGATCGAACATGGGGCGGACTTCCAGGCCGCCCGCGAGGAAGCGATGCGGCTCGCGGAGGCCCGCGGTCTGCACGCCGTGCCGTCGTTCCATCGCCATCTCGTCAGTGGCGTTGCGACTTACGCCCTGGAGCTCCTGACGGAGTGGCCGGACCTCGACGTTCTCTATGTTCCCATCGGCCAGGGGTCGGGAATTTGCGGTTGCATCGCCGCGCGCGACGCGCTTGGCCGCAAGACCGAGATCGTCGGCGTCCAATCGGCGGGAGCGCCGGCCTATGCGCTCTCGTTCGATGCGAAGCGCGTCGTATCGACAACGAGCGCGAACACGTTCGCCGACGGGGTCGCGAC
Organism: uncultured Alphaproteobacteria bacterium; assembly: GCA_963748545.1. GTDB lineage: Bacteria > Pseudomonadota > Alphaproteobacteria > Rhizobiales > Beijerinckiaceae > Roseiarcus. The sequence continues at coordinate 235,171 of CAVVJO010000031.1, read as the reverse complement.
CCGCGCGCCCGACGAGGAAGCGGTCGCGATGATCCTCAAGGGCGCTGCAAGGATCACGCTTGTCGAGGACGCCGAGATCGCGGCGGCGATCCGCGCCTATTGGACGGACACGCACAATCTCGCCGAAGGCGCCGGCGCTGCGCCCTTGGCGGCGGCGATCAAGGAGCGCGCCCGCCTGTCCGGCCGCAAGGTCGGCCTGGTGCTCTCGGGCGGCAATATCGACTTCGATCTCTTCCAGCAGGAGGTTGCGACGGCGCCGAAAGCCGCCGCGGCCTGAAGGCCCATACCGACGCGCCGCTTCACGTGGCGGTTCTTTCGACGAGGACGGACATGAACATGGTCAGAACGCATTCGGCTCCGCTGTCGCCCTATTCCTCCGCGACGGTCCGATCCCCTATCGAAACGCACACCCTGTCGGTGCTGGTCGATAACGAGCCGGGCGTTCTCGCCCGCGTCGTCGGTCTCTTCGCCGGCCGCGGCTACAACATCGAGAGTCTCACGGTCGCAGAAGTCGCGCACGAGAGCCGTCAGTCGCGGATCACCATCGTCACATCGGGCACGCCGGAAATCATCGAGCAGATCCGCCATCAGCTCGAGCGTCTCGTGCCGATCCATTCGGTGAGCGACCTGACGCTGACCGTGCGGGCGATCGAGCGGGAGCTCGCCATGATCAAGGTGCGCGGCAAGGGCGAGAATCGAGTCGAAGCGATGAATCTCGCCGAGGCGTTCCGCGCCAAGGTGATCGACGCGACGGTCGAGAGCTTCATTTTCGAGCTGACCGGCGCGCCGCAGAAGATCGACGACTTTGTCAATCTGATGCGGCCGCTCGGCCTTGTCGAAGTGTCCCGCACCGGGGTCGCCGCGATTTCGCGCGGGCCGGATCCGATCTGACCTCCGTCCCGCGACTGCGCGCCTCAAGGAGCGTCGCCACGGGCGACGCATCTCGAAGGCCGCTCGCAAGACCCGGCAGCGCCCTCTCGAGTGTCCTTTGGGTATCCGTCACCGAAGCTCGGCGGTGAACTTCTGAATCTTCTTGCAGGCGCTCTCGAGCTGGGCGAGCGAAGTTGCGTAGGAAACGCGGAAGTTCGGGCCGGCGCCGAAGGCCGACCCATGCACTACCGCGACGCCGGTCTCCTCCAAAAGCTCGGTGACGAAGTCCTCGTCCGTCCCGATCACGTTGCCAGACGGCGCGGTCTTGCCGATCGCCTCGGCGACCGAGGGATAGACGTAGAACGCGCCCTCGGGCTTCGGGCACTTGATGAACTTCGCCTGATTCAGCATCGACACCACGAGGTCGCGCCGCTCCTCGAAAGCCTTGCGACGCACGGCGATGAAATCCTGCGGACCGGTCAGCGCCTCGACTGACGCCCACTGCGCGATCGTGCAGGCGCCCGACGTCTGCTGACCCTGGACCATGTCCATCGCCTTGATCAGCGCGGCGGGCCCGGCGGCGTAGCCGATGCGCCAGCCGGTCATGGCGTAGGCCTTCGACACGCCGTTCATGGTGAGGGCGCGGGATTTCAGCGACGGCTCGACCTGCACCGGGGTGGTGAAGGTGAAATCGCCGTAGACGAGGTGCTCGTACATGTCGTCCGAAAGCACCCAGACGTGCGGATGCTTGACCAGCACGTCGGTCAGCGCCTTCAGTTCGTCGCGCGTGTAGGCGGCGCCCGAGGGGTTCGACGGCGAGTTGAGAATGAGCCACTTGGTGCGCGGCGTGATCGCTTTCTCGAGCGCTTCGGGCTTCAGCTTGTAGCCGTCCTCGAGGCGCGTCGGCACGATCACCGGCTCGCCGCCGTTGAGCAGCACCATGTCCGGGTAGCTGACCCAGAACGGCGCGGGAATGACGACCTCGTCGCCTCGGTTCATCGAGACCAGGAAGGCGTTGTAGAGGATCTGCTTGCCGCCCGTGCCGACGATGACGTCCGAGGCCTTGTAGTCCAGACCGTTCTCGCGCCTGAATTTTTGCGCGATCGCCTCGCGCAAGGGGGGGATGCCGAGCACCGGCGGGTACTTGGTCTCGCCCCGCTTGATCGCCGCGATCGCCGCTTCCTTGATGTTGTCGGGCGTGTCGAAGTCCGGCTCGCCGACCGAGAGCGAGATCACGTCGCGGCCCGTGGCTTTCAGATCGCGCGCCTTCTGCGTCACCACCATGGTCGCGGAAGGCTTGACGCGGCTGAGGGCGTCCGAGAGGAAAGCCATCGGGAAATAAGTCCTTATCGAGCTTGAGTTAACGGAGCGGCACCATAATCAGCCCGGCCGCTCGCGGCAACCCGGCTCGCGCCGTCAGAAGGCGCCAGCTTCGTCGGCCGCCCAGGCCTTGAGCAAGTGATGCGCGATCGCCATCGGAATCGGCGCGGCGAGTCCGTCCGGGTGGCGCTTCTCCAGCATCGCGCGCACTTCTTCGCGAGCGAACCAGCGCGCGTCTTCGAGCTCGACGGTGTCGACGGTGACCGTCCGGCTTTCCGCCTCGGCGAAACAGCCGATCATCAGCGACGAGGGAAACGGCCAGGGTTGCGAGGCGAAATAGCGCACTTCGCCGCAGGCGATTCCGGCCTCCTCCATGATCTCGCGCCGCACCGCCTGCTCGATCGTCTCGCCGGGTTCGAGGAAGCCGGCGAGAGCCGAGTACATGCCTTTCGGAAAGCGCCGCTGACGTCCGAGCAGGCATTGATCGCGGTCGATCGCCAGCATGATCACGACCGGATCGGTGCGCGGAAAGTGCTGCATGCGGCACGACGGACATTCGCGCCGCCACCCCGCCGCGCCGACGAGAGTCTTCGTCCCGCAGTTCGAACAGAAGCTTCGCCGGGCGTGCCAGGCGAGCAGAGACTTGGCCGTCGCCAGCATGCTCGCCTGGGGAGGCGGAACGAGGCCGCCGGCGGCGAGCGATCGGACGTCGACCATCTTGAGTTCGTCGCGGCCGGGAACGACCAGCACGCGTTGATCGAGGAACCCGTCGCTCGCGTTCGCCTGCTCCACAACGGCCTCGTCCGGCAGCAATGCCGCGTAAACCGGGGCGCCGTCGGCGAGCAGGCCGAGAAGCGCCTCGACCTTGGCCCCGCCGAGCGCCTCGACCTCGGCCAACGGCATCAACGGATCGAGGCCGTCGCCGGTCTTGCGCAAGACCGGCATGTCGCGCGCGATCAGGAGAACGCACGCATCGGGTCGAGCCCGCAACGCCGCGAGCGCCGCCGCATCGTCTCGCAATTCCGACGCCCGATTGAGCGGATCGGCGGCGTAGCCCAGACCTTCGAGCGGCGGCATCATGGTCCTTTCCGGCTGCGGCTCAAGGATAGCGCGTCTTCAGGCTTGCGGTCCGCGCGCTATCGTTGTCGATGATGCAACTCAGGCGGGGATCGCCGCCCTTCGCCGTCATGCCGGCCTCGAAAGGCGCGACATCCTGGCATTCGGAATCGCGCCAAGTCTCCCACTGCGCTTGCGCTTCAGACAGCGACCGGCGCCAACGCGCTTTCTGCGAGGACAGAACCCCCTGGCGGGAATCGATCGACTTGATGGTCGTTGCGACGGTCGCCTGAAGCTCTCGCTCGGCTTTGTCGGCGGCGGTGCGCAGGCATTCGGCGAGGTCTCGCGCGCCGAGCTTCGCCGTGTCGCAAGCCGTTTGCGACGGTCGCGAGTTCCTCCGCATGAGCGGGCGTGACGGCGGCGGCGGCCAGAAACGCCAACGCGGCCGCGAAACGGTAAATCGTCATCGTCGGTCAATCCCCCAGAAAAAACTCTATCCCCGCGCATTGTCCGACGCCGGCCGGCCAAGGAAATCGGCCATCCGCACGAGCGCCCGCTCGATGTTCTCCAGCGAATTGGCGTAGGAGAGACGCAAATAGTCCTCCCCGTATACGCCGAAATCGGGGCCGCCGATCGTCGCGACTCCCGCTTCCTCGAGCAAGGCCGACGCCAGCGGCTTCGCCCTCCAGCCGGTGCCGGCAATGTTGGGAAAAGCGTAGAAGGCGCCCTTCGGCGCGACGGCGCGGACGCCAGGGAGGCGGTTCAAGCCCGCGACGACCGCCTGGCGGCGCCGGTCGAACTCCGCGCGCATCGTTGCGACCGAGTCCTGCGGACCCTCCAGCGCGGCGATTCCGGCGAATTGGGAAGCCGAATTGACGCAGGAATAGGAATTGACCGCGAGCTTGCGCGCCACTTCGCGCCACCCCTTTGGCCACACCGAATAGCCGAGCCGCCAGCCGGTCATGGCGTAGGTCTTGGACCAGCCATCGAGCAGGATCAATCGGTCGCGGAGTTCCGGATAAGCGAGCAGCGATCGATGCGCGAGGCTGTCATAGGTGAGTTGCCCGTAGATCTCGTCCGACAGAATTGCGACGTCCGGCCAGCTTGCGAGGCCCGCGACGAGCTTGTCGATCTCTTCGCGCGGCGTGACCCCGCCGGTCGGGTTTGCTGGCGAATTGAGGACAAGGAGCCGAGTCCGGGGCGTAAGCAGTCCCAGCGTCTCCTCGGCTGAGAACGCAAAGCCGTTTTGCTCGCGCATCCGCGCCGGGACGGGGGTCGCGCCGGTGAATTCGATCATCGAGCGGTAGATCGGGAATCCCGGGTCGGGATAGACGATCTCCGCGCCCTCCGCGCCGAACATCAGGATCGCCATGAACATCGCGACCTTGCCGCCCGGCGTGATCAGCACGAGATCCGGCGAGACTTCGACGCCGAGCCTGCGGCGAAGGTCTTGCGACACCGCCTCGCGCAAAGGCGCGATCCCGGTCGCGTCGGTGTAGCCGTGCTCGCCGTCGCGCAGCGCTTTGACCGCAGCCTCGACGATATGGGGCGCCGTCTTGAAATCGGGCTGGCCAATGCCGAGGTTGACGATATCGCGTCCCTGTCGTTGCAGGTCGGCCGCCTTTGCGAGCACGGCGAAGGCGTTTTCATCGCCGATGCGCGCGAATGCGGGATTGATGGCGATCACAGGGCTTCAGCCTCCCTTGGGGGTGGCGGCCTTTGTGGCAAAGCGGGAGCCTGCGGGCAAGCCTCGCCTTGCAAGGAGACTCCCCGGGCCCCGGAATTCGATCAAAACGGACCCTGCGCGCGAGACCCTAACCGGCAAGCGCCTGGCGCTCTTTCAGGAGCGCCGCCAACGCCTGCTCCTGCTCCGCGATCCGATCCGCCGAGCGAGACTCGTCCTCCGGCCCCGGACAACGCGGCGGCCTGCTCGGTCAGTTCGCGGATGTTGTCCCGCGCTATGGCGATCCGTTGGTCAAGGTCTCGTAGCGTTGCGGCGTCGGCCATGGAAACTCCTCATTCAGGGATCGGGGATGCGCACGAATGCAAAGCCGAGGCCGATCCCTTGCGGGAGCGGCTTCCGGCGTAAGTCTCAGCCGAGCGCCTTCTCAAGGACCCGCCTCAGGCGCGCCGCGAAGGCCGTCGGATCGTCAACCTGGCCGCCCTCCAGGACACGCGCCTCGTCGAGAATGAGGTGCGCCGAATCTTCGATCAATCCCTTGTCATGGCCGTCCTTCAGACGCCCGGCGAGCGAGACCGTCAGCGGATGGGTCGGATTGATCTCGAGAATGGGCTTTGCGCGCTCGTCGAGCCGGCCATGCGCGGCGAGCATCTTTTCGAGCTGGCGGTCTGGGCCGAACTCGGGAGCGATCAGACAGGCGACGCTGTCGGTGAGCCGGTCGGAGGCGCGCACTTCGGCGACCTCGTTCTCCAGCGTCTGCTTGATGTAGGCGAGCAGCGTCGCGACCTCGCCCGAGGCCTCGGCCGGCGCCGCCGCCCCCTCGACCAGCGCGATCGTCTTGATATCGGCCGCGCCCTGGCTGACCGACTTGAACGGCTTGCCTTCGTACCCCGCCGCCGTCGAGACCCAGAAGGCGTCGACGGGATCGGAGAGCAGCAAGACTTCGACGCCGCGGGCGCGGAAGCCTTCAAGCTGGGGGCTTGTGGCGAGGCGCTTGGCGTCGTCCCCGGTCAGGTAATAGATCGCCGTCTGGTTTTCGCGCAAAGACGCGACATAATCGGCCAGCGTGCGCCCGCCGTCGGGATGCGAAGTCGTCGCGAAGCGGGCGAACTTGAACAGGCGCGTCGCGCCGCTCCGGGTCCTCGTAAAGCCCTTCCTTGATGACGGCGCCGAAGTGCTCCCACACCTTGGCGAACTTTTCCGGCTCGCTCTCGGCGAGCTTGCCGAGCTCCTGCACCACGCGGTTGGTCACGCCCTTGCGGATCGCAGCGAACACGTCGCTCTTCTGGATGATCTCGCGCGAGACGTTGAGCGGCAGGTCGGCGCTGTCGACGACCAGGCGGACGAAGCGCAGCCAGCCCGGCAGAAGGTCGGCGTCCTCGGTGATCAGGACGCGGCGCACGTAAAGCTTGTTCCGGCCCTTGCGCGAGGGATCGAACAGGTCGAACGGTCGCGAGCCGGAATGAAGGCGAGCACGGTGTATTCGTGCCGACCTTCGGCGCGCCAGTGGATGGTCAGCGCCGGCTCGTCGAACTGGCCGGAAAGGCCGCGGTAGAACTCGGTATACTGCTCGGGCGTGACCTCGGACTTGGACTTCGCCCAGATCGCCGCGCCGTCGGCGAGGCGCTTGGCTCCTCGCCCGGCTTCTCGACGAAGTCGATCGGCACGGCGACCGCGCCGGAATGATCGCGGATGATCCGCTCGACCCGCCGGGCTCGGAGAAATCCTCCGACTTCGGCGTTGAGATGGAGCATGACCCGGGTGCCGCGCTGAGGCGCGTCGTCGAGGGCGAGCGGGGCGATCGTGAAGGAGCCTTTGCCGTCCGAGGACCAGCGCAAGGCCTCCTCGGAGCCGGCGCGGCGCGTCTCGACCACGACCTCGTCGGCCACCATGAACGCCGAATAGAAGCCGATGCCGAATTGACCGATCAGCGCCTGCGCCTCGCTCTTGGCGTCCTCCGCGGCGAGCTTGTCGAGAAACGCCTTGGTGCCCGAGCGGGCGATGGTGCCGAGGCCCGCGGTCAGGTCCTCGCGGCTCATGCCGATCCCATTGTCCGAGACGGTCAGGGTCTTGGCGTCCTTGTCGAGCGCGATCGTGATCGCGAAGGGCGCCCGTCGGCGATCAGTTCGGGCTTCGCGATCGCCTCGTAGCGCAGCTTCTCGCAGGCGTCGGCGGCGTTGGAGACGAGTTCGCGGATAAAGATTTCCCGGTCGGAATAGACCGAGTGAACCATCAGATGCAGCAGCCGGGAAACGTCGGCTTCGAAGCTCTGCGTCGTCGCGGCCTCGTGGGTCGGGGTCTTGGCGTCGGCGGTCACGGGTTCTTAACCTCGTCTTGAATTCGTGAAAGGAATTGAGCCGGGGCGGCAAGCCGCCGGCGGCCCGATATCGTCGCGTTCCTGGCCAGATTCAAGATGGTCTTGGCGCGCGTCACGCTCCGGCGGGGCGACGGAACCTCAGGTTCGCCCGCGAGAGCTGCGCGACCGAGGCGCAGCCCATGAGCTTCATGTCGCGCACGAGCTCGGTCTTGAGGATTGACAACGCCCGCTCGACCCCCGGCCGTCCGGCGGCGGCGAGCGGGAAGAGGTAGTAGCGCCCGACGCCCACCGCCTTCGCCCCGAGCGACAGGGCCTTCAGCACGTGGGTGCCGCGCTGCACGCCGCCGTCCATCATCACGTCGATGCGGTCGCCGACCGCGTCGACCACCTCGGCGAGCTGGTCGAAGGCGGCGCGCGATCCGTCGAGCTGCCGGCCGCCGTGGTTCGACAGCACGATGCCGTTGCAGCCGATGGCGACGGCGCGGCGCGCGTCCTCGACCGTCATCACGCCCTTGAGGCAGAACGGCCCGTTCCACTGCCGCACCATTTCCGCGACGTCGTCCCACGACATCGAGGGGTCGAGCATCTCGGTGAAGTAGCGGCTGATCGAGAGCGCGCCGCCGCCCATGTTCACGTGCTCGTCGAGCTGCGGCAGGCGGAAGCGCTCGTGGGTCAGGTAGTTGAGCGCCCAGGCGGGCTTCATGGCGAACTGCGCCATCCCGCTGAGCGTCAGCCGGAACGGGATCGAGAAGCCGGTGCGCAGGTCGCGTTCGCGGTTGCCGCCGGTGATGCTGTCGACGGTGAGCATCATCACCTCGACGCCGGCCGACCTCGCGCGGTCCATCATCGCCCGGTTGAGGCCCGGTCCTTGTGGAAATAGAACTGGTAGACCTGCGGCGTGCTGTAGGCTCTTGCGCAGTTCCTCGAGCTACACGGTGCCGAGCGAGGAGACGCCGAACATCGTCCCGGCGTTTGCCGCGGCGGCCGCGACCGCGCGCTCGCCCTCGGGGTGGAACAGCCGCTGGAGCGCGGTCGGCGAGCAGTAGAACGGCACCGCGAGCTTCTGCCCCATGACAGGGACGGAGAGGTCCACGTCGGCTCGACGCCGGCGAGCACGCTCGGCAGGAGGTCGCAGTCCTCGAAGCTTGCGGTGTTGCGCCGATAGGTGGTCTCGTCGTCGGCGGCGCCGTCGATGTAGTCGAAGATCGGCCCCGGCAGGCGGCTTTCGCGAGCAGACGGAAGTCGTGAAAGTTCTGGCAACTGGAAACGCGCATTAAGCCCCGGGAGCGCCCGCGAGAATTGTGCTCAACTGTCCGACGTCGTCAGCGCCAGCGCGTGCAGGTCGCCGCCCATCTTGCCCTTTAGCGCGGCGTAGACCATCTGATGCTGCTTGACCTTGCTCACGCCCTTGAAGGCGGCGGAGACGACGGTCGCGGCGTAATGGTCGCCGTCGTCGGCGAGCGCCGCGTACCTCGACGCGCGCGTCGGGAAACGCCGCTCTTTATCATCGTCTCGATCTCAACGCGGGGCATAGCCATGGGATTGCGGTTCTCCCTGATGTGCTGCCGCGTCGTCTTCTTCGCGCGCCTCGGCCTCGAGCCGCGCGACAATGTCCTCGGCCGGTTCGAGCGCCGGTATCGTCACGCCGTCGGTCAACAGGACCACGCACTCGTTCGGGTCGCTTGAGTTTGATCGCGATCACGCGGTCGGTTCGAATATACGAAAAACCCATGCGGGTTTTGACGACAAGGAAAGGAATCATGCGCGGCTCCCCTTGACGGGCTCCATCAGCCCCGGAAACCAACCCTCGTAAGCTTCGACGAGCGCGGCAAGCGCAATCGGCGCCGCGCCGCCGAGTTTCAGCGCATCGCCGCCGGTCACGCCGATGCGGGCGACAGGCGCGCCGGCGCGCTTCGCCTCCGTCATCACGGCGTCGGTCGCCTCCGGCGCGGTCGTGACGACATAGCGGCCCTGATCTTCGCCGAAGAAGACGGCGTGTTCAGGCCCGTCGAGCGCAACCGTCGCCCCGACGCCGCCGGCCATCGCCATCTCGGCGAGCGCCACGGCAAGGCCGCCGTCGGAGAGATCCTGGACCCCGGTCACGCGCCCGGCCGCGATCAGGCGCCCGACACATTCGCCGTTTCGCCGCTCGGCGGCGAGATCGACCGGAGGCGGCGCGCCTTCGTCTCGGCCGGCCGCCACCGAAAGCCAGGCGGAGCGCCCGAGCCAGCCGGGGACGCCTCCAATCAAGAGAATGTCCTCGCCTGCGCCCTTGAAAGAGGGCGAAGCCGTCTTCGTGACGTCGGCGATGAGCCCAACCCCGCCGATCGCCGGGGTCGGCGGGATCCCGACGCCCATGGTTTCGTTGTAGAGCGAGACGTTCCCCGACACGATCGGGAAGTCCAGCGCCTTCGCCGCGTCGGCGATGCCGGCGATGGCCGCGACGAGCTGGCCCATCGCGTGCGGCTTCTCCGGGTTGCCGAAGTTGAGGTTGTCGGTCAGCGCCAGCGGTCTCGCGCCGACCGCGACGAGGTTGCGCCAGGCTTCCGCTACCGCCTGCTTCGCGCCTTCGCGCGGGTCCGCCTCGCAATAGCGCTCGGTGCAGTCGGTGGTGAGCGCGAGCCCCTTCGGGCCGTCGCCGAGGCGGATCACCGCCGCCCCGCCGCCCGGCCCCTGCACCGTGTTGCCGAGAATGAGCGAGTCGGATCGCTCGGTGACCCAGCGCTTGGAGCTGAAGTTCGGCGAGCCCAGAATTTTCAGGAGCGCCGCGTCGGTCGGGAGCGGGGCCGCGATCGCGGCGCCGTCGAGCGCGGCCGACGGCGCGGTCGGCGTCCACGGCCGGTCGTAGAGGGGCGCCTCGTCGCCGAGCTCCCGGATCGGCAGGTCGGCCTTCACCTCGCCGTGGCGCCGGACCACGAAGCGCTTGGTGTCCGTGGTCTTGCCGATCACCGCGAAATCGAGCCCCCACTTGATGAAGATGGCTTCGGCCTGAGCCTCGAGCTCAGGCTTCAGCACCATCAGCATCCGCTCCTGGCTTTCGGACAGCAGCATCTCGTAAGCGGTCATGCCGGTCTCGCGGCAAGGCACCTGGTCGAGATCGAGATCGACCCCGAGATCGCCCTTGGCCCCCATCTCGACCGCCGACGAGGTCAGCCCCGCCGCGCCCATGTCCTGGATCGCCACGACCGCGCCCGAGGCCATCAGTTCCAGGCAGGCTTCGAGCAGCAGCTTCTCGGCGAACGGATCGCCGACCTGCACGGTCGGCCGCTTCTCCTCGGCGTCGGCCTCGAAGGCGGCCGAGGCCATGCTCGCCCCGTGGATGCCGTCGCGGCCGGTCTTCGAGCCGAGATAGACAATCGGGTTTCCGACCCCGGTCGCCGCCGAGTAGAAAAGCCGATCCGCCCTCGCGACGCCGACCGCCATGGCGTTGACGAGAATGTTGCCGTCGTAGCGGGGATCGAACCCGACCGAGCCGCCGACGGTCGGGACGCCGAAGGAATTGCCGTAGCCGCCGATCCCGGCGACGACGCCCGCAACGAGATGCCGGGTCTTGGGGTGGTCAGGCGCGCCGAACCGCAGGAGGTTGAGGGTCGCCACCGGGCGCGCGCCCATGGTGAAGACGTCGCGCAAAATGCCGCCCACCCCGGTCGCCGCGCCCTGGTAGGGCTCGATGTAGGAGGGGTGATTGTGCGACTCCATCTTGAAGACGCAGGCGTCGCCGTCCCCGATGTCGATCACGCCCGCGTTCTCGCCGGGGCCCTGGATCACCCACGGCGCCTTGGTCGGCAGTCCACGCAGGTGCAGGCGAGAGGATTTGTAGGAGCAGTGCTCGTTCCACATCGCCGAGACGACGCCCAGCTCGGTGAAGGTCGGCGTGCGGCCGATCAGCTTGACGAACCGGGCGTATTCGTCGGCCTTGAGCCCATGCGCGATCGCCAGCGCCTCGTCGACTGTCGGCTCGGGTGCGCTCAACGGGGGTCTCTCTCGCAGTCGGAAATTCCGCCCCGCCCAATAGCCCCGGGCGGCGGCGATCACAAGCAGGGTATTCCCCTTGTCCGACTCTTGTCACTTTTCGATCGGGCGCAAAGCCTTGGTCCTCAGAAGCCGGTTTTCTCCATCTCGATCTCTTCGCGGAGCGAGTCCTGGTCCCGTTCGACGGTCGCGACAGCGAGATCGCGACCCTCGCGGCGAAAACGGACGAGCCCATCGCGCTTCGCAAGGTCGCCCTCCACGATTGCCTCGTCCCAGGCCTCGGCATGGCCGACATAGCGGATCGAGAGGTCGAAATGCTTGGTCCAGAAAAACGGGACCATCGCAAAGGGTTGATCCCTTCCGAGCATGTTCGCCGCGGCGGTCTGCCCCTGGCGCTCCGCGACGACCCAGTGCTCGACGCGGATCGCTTGGCCGGTGTGGGGGTCAGGCCAACGGGCGATGTCGCCGGCGGCGAAGATGTCGGGATCGCTGGTCACAAGGCGCGCGTCGACCAGAACGCCGCGGTCGAGCTTGAGCCCGGCCGCTTCCGCAAGCGCGATGCGCGGCTCGACGCCGATGCCGACGATGACGAGGTCGGCGCCGATCTCCTCGCCGCTCTCGAAACGGACGCGATCGCCCTCGACGCTCGCGACCTTCGCCCCGAGGTGAAGCCGCACGCCCTTGTCCGCATGCGCCTGCACGACAAGGTCGGACAGCTGCCGCCCGAACACCTTTTCCAGCGGATGGGCTTCCGGCGCGACGACGTCGACCGAAAGGCCCCGGCCGCGCAGCGACGCCGCCGCCTCCATCGCGATGAAACTTCCGCCGATCACGACGACGCGGGCTTCTTTCGTCGCCTTGGCGAGAATGCGCCGGCAGTCGGCGAGGCTCCGCAACGTCATCACATGCGGCAGATCGGCCCCGGGAAAATCGGGCCGGCGGGGAGCGGCGCCGGTCGCAAGCAGCAGTTTCGCATAGGTCTTCTGATCGCCGTTGCCGAGGATCAACCGCCTGTCGACGGCGTCGATCGCTTGAACGGGCGCGCCTCCGTGGAACTCGACGCCGAGATCGGCGAGCGAATGCCTCGCGATCGGGAGCCAGTCGTCGCCCCCGGTTCCCTCGAGGTAGTCCTTGGTGAGGAGCGTCCGGTCGTAGGGCTCGTCGGCCTCTTCGGAGAAGATCGAGACGGCGCCGGCCCAGCCGAGCTTCCGCAGCGCGTCCGCCGCCGCGAACCCGGCCGCGCCGCCGCCCACGATCGCCATCATCCCGAGCACGGGTTCGCGCCTGACCGAACGGCGCTCGGCCGGTGCGGCGGCCGCCCCGACCTTGAAGCGGTCTCCCTCGACCTCGACCGGGTAGGATTTCAGGGCGTCGAAGGCCGGCGCCGCTTCGGCTTCGCCGGTCTCGAGATCGAAGCAGGCGTGATGCCATGGGCAACGGATCCGCCCGTCCGCGACCACGCCCTTGTCCAGCGGCCCCGCGATATGGGGGCAAGTCGCGCTCAAAGCCCTGAGCGCGTCGCCCCGCCGCCAGACCATCACGCGCTCCTCGCCCACGAGGCCGCCAAGGACGCCGCCGTCGGGCGCGGCGTCGATAGCTGTCCATTGGGTCAAGTCGGGAAGGTGTTCGCTCTGGTCGTCGCTCATGAAGTCACCCCACAATACCGGGGTAACGCCCGCCGCACGCGCGGCGTTCCGAGCCTTCGGGGGCCCTACCTCCGCCCGAACAGCCGCTCGATGTCGGAAAGCTTCAGCTCGACGTAGGTCGGTCGGCCGTGGTTGCATTGGCCGGCGCCGGGGGTCGCCTCCATCTCGCGCAGGAGCGCATTCATCTCCTCGGGTTTCAGCGGCCGGCCGGAGCGCACCGAGTGATGGCAGGCAAACGTCGCCAGCCGCTGGTCGAGCCGTCGGGCGAGGCTCTGCGTCCCATCCTCCGCCGCAAGATCGGCGGCGAGGTCGCGCACGAGCCCGGCGAGGTCGGCTTGCGCGAGGATCGCCGGCGCCTCCCTGACCAGGATGGCGCCCGTCCCAAAGCCCTCGACGGTCAGCCCGAGCGAGGCCAGCGACTCGGCGTGCGCCTCGATCAGCGAGGCGGCGTCCGGATCGAGATCGACCACCACGGGATGGAGCAGCGCCTGCCGTTCGACGCCGCCGCCCTCCCGTTGCCGTTTCAGGAACTCGTAGACGATCCGTTCATGCGCCGCGTGCTGGTCGACGATCACGAGGCCGTTCGGGGTCTCGGCGATGATATAGGCCTTGTGCACCTGGGCGCGCGCCGCGCCGAGCGGCGCGGCGAGGTCGCGCTCCGCAGGCTCGGCCCGGGCGACAGCGGCCGCAGGGGCGAATTCCGTAAAGCTTTGCTGCGCCGGCTCGGCAAGGCTCGCGGCGAGCGCGGAAGCCCGCCCCGGCGCAGCCGGCGAGGCGCGCCAGTCCCACCCGCCGGTTGGCGCAGCCGGCCGGAAGCCCGCTTGCGGCGACCGCATGGCGAGCACGGTCGCCGTCCCGCCGGTGGTCGACGCCCGATGCAGCGCCCCGGACAGCCGCTGCTTCAGGCCGCCGACGACGAGGCCCCGCACGAGGCCGCCGTCGCGGAAGCGCACCTCGGCCTTGGAGGGATGGACGTTCACATCGACCGCATGGGGGTCGCAGGTGACGAACAGGGCCGCGACCGCATGGCGGCCCGCGGGCAGGAAATCGAGATAGGCCGCGCGCAACGCGCCCGACAGGGTCTTGTCGCGCACCGTCCGGCCGTTGACGAAGAGGTATTGCGCCACCGTATTCGGCCGGGAAAAGGTGGGCAGGCCGACGCGGCCGGTCAGCCGCACGCCCTCCCGGTCCGCGTCGACCTCGAGGGAATTCGCGGCGAACTCGGCGCCGAGCGCCTGCTCGAGGCGCGCGGCCAAGCCCGCCTCGCCTGGCCCCGCAGCCTGCCAGTCGAAGCCCGCGCCGATGTCGCTCGAGAATGCGAACCGCACGTCCGGGTTGGCGAGCGCAAGGCGGCGCACGACGTCGCTGACCGCCAGCGCCTCGGCGCGGTCGCCTTTGAGGAATTTCAGCCGCGCCGGCGTCGCGGCGAACAAATCTCGCGCCTCGACCCGCGTGCCGGTCGGCCCGGCGCAGGGCTCGACCGCGCTTTTGGCCCCGTCCTCGACGACCAGCTTCAGGGCGGTGGGCGCGTCCGCGGCGCGGGTTCGGATTTCGAGCCGCGACACCGACGCGATCGAGGGCAACGCCTCGCCCCGGAAACCGAAGGTCGCGATGGCGGTCAAGTCGCCGTTGGGGATTTTCGAGGTCGCGTGACGCTCGATCGACAGTTCAAGATCCGTCGCGTCCATGCCGCGGCCGTCGTCGATCACGCGGATCAGCTTTCGGCCGCCGGCCTCGATCGCGATCTCGATCGTCCGCGCGCCCGCGTCGAGCGCGTTCTCGACCAGCTCCTTGACGGCGGCAGCCGGCCGCTCGATGACCTCGCCCGCGGCGATGCGATCGACAAGGAGGGGATCGAGACGGCGAATCGGCATGGGGGCGGAAGACCTCGGCGAACTTATCGCATCGGGCGCCGCGAGGGGAAAGCGTTCAAGCCCGGCGAACCCGAACTGATCCCAAGAATCGCCTCTTTTCCCAGTCAGACGAACCGCAATGAGGATTGAATTGGATGCGCGGCGCGTGTCATGATTCGCTTTCCGCAGTTCGCGAGCCCGGAGAAAGTACTTTCGTGATCAATCCATTCTGGCGCCGGGCGCTCGTCATCGGCAGTCTCGCCGCAGCCGCCCTGTTCAGCGCTCATCCTGAGTTCGCCGCGGCGTCCGTGTCCGATAGCGGCGCCGGGGATGCGAGCCTTGCGGAAAGCCAGCCCGGAAATTACCTCGCGGGACTGATCGCGAGCGCGGATCGGGATTCGGCCGCGGCGGAATCGTATTATCGGGAAGCCCTCAGGCTCGATCCGCGCAACCCCGAACTGATCGAGCGCTCCTTCTCCGCGGCGCTCTCCAATGGCGACATTCCCGAGGCGAGCGCCCTTGCGGAACGTCTGTTGAATCGCGACCCGACCAACCGTCTCGCGCGCCTTGCGCTGTCCGTCAGCCTGATGCAGCGCGCGGACTGGCCTTCCGCGCGCGCGCAGATTCAAAGCAAGGACCCGCAGGCGCGCGATGTGACGTCGGCCTTGCTGACGGCGTGGACCTACGCCGGACAGAACGACCTCCGCCACGCCCTCGAGACGCTCGATCGCGTACGCGATCCCGCGGTCGTTCCGTTCCGGGATTTTCACGCCGGGCTGATCGCGGCCGAACTCGGCAATCCCGCCGAGGCGCAGCGTCGTCTGAAGGCCGCCTATGACGCCGACAAGAGCGCGCTTCGCTTCGCCGACGGCTACGCGCAGTTCCTTGCCACGCACGGCGACCGGGACGGCGCGATCAAAGTGTACCAGGATTTCGCGGCGCTTGCGCCCAATCATCCGATCGCCGAGCGCGCGTTGTCCGACCTCAAAGCCGGCCGCACGCCTGCGCCGCTGGTCAGCAATGCGAAGGAAGGCGCCGCCGAAGTGCTCTACGGCCTCGGCGCCGCCAGCATCCGTCAGGACGACGAACTCCCGGCGCTGGTCTACCTGCGCCTGTCGCTTGCGCTGAGACCCGGCGACGATCTGACGTCGGTGACGCTCGCCAATCTCTTCGAGCAGATGAAGAAGGACGAACTGGCGATCGCGGCCTACGAGGCGGTGCCTTCGGGGTCGCCGCTGCGCGAGGACGCGCAAATTCAGGCGGCGCTCGTCCTTGACGGCCTCGGCAAGACGGACGAGGCGCTCAAACGCCTCAACGCGCTTGTCGCCGAGCGCCCGCACGACGTGGACGCGCTCAGCGCGTTGGCCGGGGTCCAACGCTCCGCCAAGCAATATAAGGAAGCCGCCGCGACCTACGACCAGGCGATCTCGGCGATCGGCATTCCCTCCCGGGACAACTGGACCCTGTTCTATTTCCGCGGCATTTGCTACGAGCGCGCCAAGGAATGGCCGAAAGCGGAAGCCGACTTCGAGAAGGCCCTCGAACTCTACCCGGACCAGCCTCTCGTCCTCAATTATTTGGGGTACTCGTGGGTCGATCAGGGCGTGAAGCTGGACGAAGCATTCAAAATGCTTCGCCGCGCGGTCGAATTGCGTCCCAACGACGGCTATATCGTCGACAGCCTGGGGTGGGCGCACTACAAGCTCGGGCAATATCCGCAAGCGGCCGAGACTTTGGAGCGGGCGGTGAATCTCAAGCCCGCCGACCCGGTTCTCAACGACCATCTCGGTGACGCCTATTGGCGCGTCAACCGCAAGGTCGAGGCGCAGTTTCAGTGGAATCACGCCCGGGATTCGCATCCCGAGCCGGAGGATCTCCCCGGGATCCTGAAAAGAATTCAGGACGGTCTGCCGGACGCCCCTCCAGCCAGTCCGCCCCCGGACGCTTCGGCGGCGAAATCGAGCGGCGGCTAGGCCGGGAATTTGGCTCCATGCGCTGGCATCGGGCGCCCGCGAAGGTCAACCTGACCCTTGAGGTGGTGGGGAGGCGGGCCGACGGCTTTCACGACCTTGAAAGCCTGGTCGCCTTCGCAGACGACTCGGACTGGCTAGGCTATGCCCCGGGTCCGCGCTTCGGCCTCACCGTCGAAGGTCCCGGCGCGGAAGACGCGGGCCCGTTGAACCGGAATCTGGTCGCGCGCGCCGCGGACGCCCTCGCCGCCCGCGTCCCCAATCTTGTCATGGGCGAATTCCGATTGATCAAGCGCCTGCCGACGGCGGCCGGGCTTGGGGGCGGCTCCTCCGACGCCGCCGCGTGCCTGCGCGCGCTCGCCGAGGCGAACGGCCTGTCGCTTTCCGACGAGCGGGTCGAAGCCGCCGCGCTGGAGACGGGATCGGACGTCCCGGTTTGCCTCTCGGCTTGCGCCCGCATGATGAGCGGGGTCGGCGAGCGCTTGGGAGCGCCTGTTCGACTGCCGGCGCTGGTTGCGGTGCTCGTCAATCCGCGGCAGGCGCTGGCGACCCGCGACGTCTTCGCAGCGCTCGGGATGGAGCGCGGCTTTCGGCGCGCGCCTCGGACGAGTGCGCCGCGCGCTCACGCCGATCCCTCGGCCGTGACGATCGAAGCGCTCATGTCTGGCGTCAACGACCTGGAGGCGCCGGCGGTCAAGGTTCTCCCAGTGGTCGGAGAGGTTCTCGATCAGTTGAAGCGGTTGTCAAAGACGATCCTGGCGCGGATGTCAGGCTCCGGCGCGACCTGTTATGCGCTCTTTGACGATCCCCGCGCGGCAAGCCAGGCGCAAAGCGCCCTTGCCGCCGCGCATCCGGACTGGTGGGTGACGGCGACCCCTCTTCGGTAAGCGCGCGAGCCCTCTCGGCCTTGGCGCCGGCCTGATTGTTGGCCCGCAGGGACCCGATGGGCGATAAGGACCCGGGGGGTCGGACCTCGCCTACGCCGTCCTCGGTTGTTCGAACGCCTGTCTCCCCATAAAAGCAGACAGCAACGAGGAAGGCAGCTTGAGCGCAGACCTGACTTCGCCCGCGGCCGAGGCGCAATCGGCTCCCTCACGCTGGGGCGCGTTCAGTTCCGTCGCGTTCACGGTGATATGGACCGCGAGCCTCCTGTCGAACGTCGGCACCGCCATGTTCGATACCGCGTCGGGCTGGCTGATCACGAGTTCTCGACGCCAATCCGATGACGGTGTCGCTCGTTCAGGTTGCCGTGAGCTTTCCGTTGTTCCTGTTCACCCTGCCTGCCGGCGCCCTGGCGGACGTGATCGATTCCCGACGGCTGCTGATCGCGGTCGAACTCGCGATTCTCGCGGTCTCCCTGATCTTCGCGGGCCTCGTGTCTCTCGGACTGGCGACGCCGGCCCTCCTGCTGACGACGACCTTCCTGCTCGGCGTGGGCGGCGCGCTGACTTCGCCCGCCTGGGGGGCGACCATTCCGCTTCTCGTGCCGAGGCAGGACCTCGACAGCGCCACGGCCTTGAACGGCGTCGGTTTCAATATCGGGCGCGCCGCCGGGCCGGCGCTCGGCGGCGTGATCATCGCTGCGGGCGGCGTCGCCGTCCCGTTCTGGATCTTCGCGGCGAGCAACGCAGTGATCGTCGCGGCTTTGATCTGGTGGCGGAGGCCGCGGAAGGCCGCCGACAGCTTGCCGGCCGAGCGGCTGGTCAGCGCGGTTCGCGCCGGCGTTCGCCATGCCGTCAACAACGAATGGCTGCGCGCGACGTTGATGCGGGTGCTCGGATTCTTTCCGTTCGCCAGCGCCTTCATGGCGCTGCTGCCGCTCCTGGCCCGGGATCAGATCTCCGGGGGCCCGCAGACTTACGGCATTCTGCTCGGCGCGATCGGAGTCGGCGCGGTCGGGGGGTCGCTGGCGCTCAAATGGCTGAAGGCCGAACTCGGGCCGGACCGCCTCGTCGCGGCCGCGTCATTGGGCGCCGCATTCTCGCTCGTCCTGTTCGGGCTCTCGCGACAGCCGATCACGGCGATCTGCGCGTGCCTGCTCGGCGGCGCGGCCTGGACGTTGGTGCTGACCAAGCTCTATGTCTCGGCGCAGGTGGCGCTGCCGGATTGGGCGCGCGGCCGCGGGCTCGCGGTGTTCCTCACCTTCATTTTCGGCGCGACCACGGTCGGCAGCGCGGTCTGGGGGAAGGTGTCGGCCATGGAAGGGCTGCCAATCGCCTATATTGCCGCGGCGGCTTGTCTTGTGCTGGCGATTCCGCTGACCTGGGGATGGAAGCTTCAGACCGGCGTCGGGATTGATTTGTCCCCCGCGACCCACTGGCGCGCGCCCACCATACCGCGGAATGTCGAAAACAACCGGGGGCCGGTCCTCGTGGTGGTGGACTACCGCGTCGATCCCGCCAAACGCCAAGAGTTCCTGAGCGCGGTCGACGAGCTTGGACACGCAAGGGGGCGCGACGGAGGCTACGCGTGGGGCGTCTACGAAGACGCCGGCTGCTCGGGGCGCTTCCTGGAGACCTTCACCCTCGAGTCGTGGCTCGAGCTCATGCATCTGCGCGATCGGGTGAGCAACGCCGACGAATTGCTCATTGACCGGATTACCCATTTGCTCACGGCGGCGCCGGACATCACTTTCTCCGTCTCCCCGGACCGCCCTCACCGACACTGGAGGCGAAACGGCGGCGAACCCATTTCGGCCCCAAGCCGTTAGACCGGGCCGCTACACCCGCTCGATCGCCAGCGCCGCGCCCTGGCCGACGCCAACGCACATGGTGGCGAGGCCGTAACGGCCGCCGCGGCGGCGAAGCTCGAGCGCGACCGTCCCGGCGAGGCGCGCGCCCGACATGCCGAGCGGGTGGCCGAGCGCGATCGCGCCGCCGTTCGGATTGACATGCTCCGCATCGTCGGGAAGTCCGAGCCCGCGAAGGCACGCGAGCGCCTGCGAGGCGAAGGCCTCGTTGAGCTCGATCGCCTCGAAGTCGGACGGCTTGAGTCCCAAGCGCTCGCATAAGGTCTTCACCGCGGGGACGGGTCCGACGCCCATCACCCGCGGCGCGACGCCCGCCGTGGCGTAGCCGAGCACGCGCGCAATCGGCGTGAGGCCCAGCGCCGCCGCCGTCTTCTCGGAGGCAAGGACCAGCGCCGCCGCGCCGTCGTTGACCCCGGAGGCGTTGCCGGCGGTGACGCTGCCGTCGGGGCGCACGATGCCGCGAAGTTTCGCCAGCGCCTCGCGCGTCGTGTCGGCCCGCGGGTGCTCGTCCCTCGCGACGCGCGTCCCCGCGCCCTTGCGGTCCTTGATCTCGACCGCGACGATCTCGGCTTCGAATGTTCCCTTCGCTTGAGCCGCGGCCGCCCTCGCCTGCGAGCGGAGCGCGAAGGCGTCCTGGTCGTCGCGGGAGACCTGATAGTCGTCGGCGACGTTCTGCGCCGTCTCCGGCATCGAATCGACGCCGTAGTGCGTCTTCATCAAAGGATTGACGAAGCGCCAGCCGATCGTCGTGTCGTAGACCTCGGCCGTGCGCTGGAACGCCGTCTCCGCCTTGCCCATGACGAGCGGCGCCCGCGTCATCGATTCGCACCCGCCCGCAATCGCTAGAGAAAGCTCGCCCGCCTTGATCGCCCGCGCGCCTTGAGCGACCGCATCGAGCCCCGAGGCGCAGAGCCGGTTGACCGTCACGCCGGGGACGGATTCCGGCAGCCCCGCGAGCAGGAGCGCCATGCGGGCGAGATTGCGGTTGTCCTCGCCCGCTTGGTTGGCCGAGCCGAAGAACACGTCCTCGACCTTGCCGGCGAGGCCGGGATGGCGCCGCGCAAGCTCGCGAATCGGAATCGCGGCGAGGTCGTCGGTGCGGACGCTCGCGAGCGCGCCGGCGTAGCGCCCGATCGGCGTCCGGACGTAATCACAGAGGAAGGCTTCGGTCATGGCAAGCCTCAGGCGGTCATGCGCCGCACCGGCGCGATGCGGAAGCGGTTGGCGACGAAGGCGGCGTCGGTCAGCGAGGCGTTGCCGGCCGGATTGCCGCCTGTAACGTGATAGTCCGAGAAAGCCGACGACTGGTTGACGAAGATGTTTCCGGTGAGGTTGATCGACAACGCGACATGGGCGCGACCGAACGCCTGTTCGGCTTCGTCGGCGACCGCTTCATTCGTGGTGTAGAGCGCGGCAGTGATCGCGCCCTTGTCGCGGATCGAGGATTCGGCGCGTTCGAGCGAGTCGGCGGTCGAATCGGTCGCGATCACGAAGGAGATCGGCCCGAACCGCTCCTCGCGCCACGCGCGCTCGTCGGCCGCCTCGACCGCGAGGATCAGCGGCGTGGCGCTCCGCTCGAGGCCTTGGATCGGCGCCGAGGAGCGGACGACGCGGCCGAGCGAGGCCGCCGTCTTCACCCGCTCGAGCGTCGCGTCGCTCTGGATCGCGCCGAGCACCCCCGCCGCCTTCGCCGGGTCGGCGAGCAGCTTGTCGACCGCGCCGGCGACGCCGCTCGCCACCTCGTCGAAGCTCTTTAGCCCCTCGTTGGTCTCGATCCCGCTCTTGGGGACGAAGATGTTTTGCGGCGCCGTGCACATCTGGCCCGAATAGAGCGACAGCGAGAAGGCGATGTTGTCGCACATGGCGCGGAAGTTCGCGGTCGAGTTCGATCACGATGGCGTTGACGCCCGCCTCCTCGGTGTAGACGAGTCTGTCCTTCAGCGCATGGCGTAGCCACGAGCCGAACGCCGGCCCGCCGGTGAAATCGACGATCCTGACCTCTGGATGCTGGACAAGCTCCTTGGCGATCGGCGCGGACGGCTCGTCCGCCGCGAGCAACGCGACATTCGGATCGAAGCCCGCCTCGATCAGCGTCTCGCGCAGGATTTTCAGCGTGATCGCCGCCGGCAGGATCGACGCGGGGTGAGGCTTGACGATCACGCTGTTGCCAGTGGCGAGGCTCGCGAACAGGCCGGGATAGAGGTTCCAGGTCGGGAAGGTCGCGCAGCCGATTTCGACAGCGATCCCGCGCGGCGCGATGCGGAAGGTTTTTGACAGCCGGATCGGCTCGCCCTTGCCCTGCGGCTTCTCCCACGCGACCGCGCGCGGGGCGCGGCTCATTTCCGCGACCGCATAGGCGACCGCCTCGAGACCGCGATCCTGCGCGTGCGGGCCGGCCGCCTGAAACGCCATGCCCCAGGACTGTCCGGAGGTGTGCTGGACCGCGTCGGCGATCAGAAAGCTCTGTTTGTTGAGCCGCGCCAGCGCCTCCAGGAGCACGCCGGCGCGCGCCTCGACCGTGGCCTTGCCCCAGCCTTCGCCCGCGGCGCGGCTCGCCGCGATCAGCGTCTCGATTCCGGCCGCCGGATAGCGGACGGCGAGCCGCTTGCCGTAGGGCGACAACTCGGCGCCGACCAGGCGCTCGCTGGGATGGCGGTCGTCGAAGGCGAAGGGCTTGCCAAGGAGCGCTTCAAAGGCCGCGTCGCCGTCCGCCTTCGCGGTCTCGCCATAGACCTTCGGGGAGGCGGATTCGGGATAGGCGCTGAAATAGGACCGCTCGGCGATGGCGCCGAGAGCCTGCTTCAAGAGCGCCTCGTGACGCGGGTAAAAATCCGTCATCGGTTCCTCCCTTGGCCGCGTGCCTTGGCCGCGCGCCAGGCCCTGCGGCTTATCGCGCCGGGCCGATTGTCATGCCTACGAAAGCGGTTGTCATGCCTACGAAAGCGGGCCGCGATGGGGCCGCGGCTTGGCTATGCGCCGGCTCTGGAATTACTATTGACCGACGGGTCGGTCAATCTATAATCGCAGCAACAACGTCATCAACACTTTCGAGGAGGACGCCATGGGAGAGGCCGCTGAGGCGCCGTCGCAACCGGTCCTTGTGGAAGCGCTGCACGAGGGCGTGCTGACCCTCACCCTCAACCGCCCTGACCGGATGAACGCGTTCAATGCCGCGCTGCACGAGGCGCTCGCACGCGCCGTGCAGCGAGCGGCGGCCGACTCGGAATGCCGAGTCCTTCTCCTGACCGGCGCCGGCAAAGGGTTCTGCGCGGGACAAGATCTCTCCGACCGCGCCGTCGCGCCCGCCGGCGCGCGCCCCGATCTCGGCGAGTTGCTCGACAAGCGCTACAACCCGCTCGTTCGCGCGCTGCGCGCCCTGCCGAAGCCGGTCGTCTGCGCGGTCAACGGCGCCGCTGCGGGAGCCGGCGCGAACGTCGCGCTCGCGTGCGACATCGTGATCGCGGCGAAGTCGGCCAAATTCCTGCAAGCCTTCGCGCGGATCGGCCTTGTGCCCGATTCCGGAGGGACCTGGATTCTGCCCCGGCTCGTCGGCGACGCGCGCGCGCGCGCCTTGATGATGCTCGCCGATCCGATTCCCGCCGAGCAGGCGGAAGCGTGGGGCATGATCTATCGCGCGGTCGACGACGACCAGCTCATGGGCGTTTCGCGCGAGATCGCCATGCGGCTTGCGGGGGGCCCGACCCACGCCTACGGCCTGATGAAGCGCGCGTTTCTTGCGTCGGCGTCGAACGGCCTCGACGCGCAGCTCGATCTCGAGCGCGACCTCCAGCGCGAAGCGGGCGCGGCCGACGAATATATCGAGGGCGTCAGCGCATTTCTGGAGAAGCGGCCGGTCGACTTCCGCAAGACGCTGCGCCCATGACCGCCGAGGAGATCGCCAAAAAATCCGCCGACGCGCTGTGGGCAAACGACACCGCGGCCAAGGAGCACGGGATGCGGATCGAGTCCGTAGGCCCGGGCTCAGCCGCGCTTTCGATGGTTCTGACCAAGGCGATGACCAACGGCCACGGCATCGGCCACGGCGGGTTCATCTTCCTGCTCGCCGACACCGCCTTCGCCTACGCCTGCAATAGCCACAACCAGCGCTGCGTCGCCCAGCACTGCGTCATCACCTATCTCAAGCCCGCGAAAGAGGGGTCGAGGCTCACCGCGACCGCGCGCGAAGTCCGGCGCCTCGACCGCAGCGGCGTCTACGACATCAGCGTGGTCGACGACGAGGGGACGCCGATCGCCGAGTTCCGCGGCATGAGCCGCACGGCGCCCGGAACGTTCTTCTGATCTCGACGAGGGAACGCCATGCTCGACTTCGCCTCCAGGACACGCACCCTTGACCCGATCGAGATCGCCTCGCGCGACGAGATCGCGGCGCTCCAGCTCGCGCGCCTGAAGCAGACCCTGCGCCACGCCTATTACAACGTGCAGCACTACCGCGCGAAATTCGCCGCGGCCGGCGTCCATCCCGAGGATTGCCGCACCCTCGAGGACCTGGCGAAGTTTCCCTTCACCACCAAGGCTGACCTGCGCGACACCTATCCGTTCGGCATGGTCGCCGTGCCGCAGGAGAAGATCGCGCGCGTCCACGCGTCCTCCGGCACCACCGGAAAGCCGACCGTCGTCGCCTACTCCAAGGCCGATCTCGAGGTCTGGGCGGAGGTCGTCGCGCGCTCGATCCGCGCCGCCGGCGGACGCCCCGGCATGAAGATCCATATCGCCTATGGCTATGGCCTGTTCACCGGGGGCCTCGGGGCGCACTACGGCGCGGAGCGCCTCGGCTGCACGGTCATTCCGGTCTCCGGCGGCATGACTGAGCGGCAGGTACAGCTCATCCACGACTTCAAGCCCGAGATCGTGATGGTCACGCCGTCCTATATGCTGGCGATCCTCGACGAGTTCCGCCGCGCGAACATCGATCCCCGCGATTGCAGCCTTGAAGTCGGGATCTTCGGCGCCGAGCCGTGGACCAACGCGATGCGCGCCGAAATCGAGCAGAGCTTCGACATGCATGCGGTCGACATCTACGGTCTGTCAGAAGTGATGGGTCCGGGCGTGTCGTGCGAGTGCGTCGAGACCAAGGACGGTCCGCATATCTGGGAGGACCATTTCTATCCCGAGATCATCGACCCCGAGACAGGCGCGGTCCTGCCGGACGGAAAGCCCGGCGAGCTCGTCTTCACCGCGCTCACCAAGGAGGCGATGCCGATCATCCGTTATCGCACCCGCGATCTGACGCGGCTCCTTCCCGGCACCGCGCGCTCGATGCGGCGGATGGAGCGGATCACAGGACGCTCCGACGACATGATCATCCTGCGCGGCGTCAACGTGTTTCCGTCGCAGATCGAGGAGCAGATCCTGAAATGCGATGTGCTCTCGCCGCACTTCCTGCTCGAGCTTAGCCGGCACGAGCGCCTGGACGCGCTGACCGTCGTGGTCGAGGCGCGGCCGCGCGCAAGCGAAGAGGCCGAGCGGGACCTCGCCGCCCACGAGCTCGCCCATCACATCAAGTCCGTCATCGGCGTGACGGCGAGCGTCCGAGTGGTCGATCCGGGCGGCGTCGAACGCTCGCAGGGCAAGGCCAAGCGGATCGTCGATCTCCGCCCCAAAGCCTGAGACGTCCCATGGCGAGGACGCGCGCGCTCGACTATGACGACAAGCGCCGAGCGCTGCTCGCCGTCGCCGCGCGCCTGTTCGCCACGCACGGATTCGACCGCACTTCCGTCTCGGAGATCGCCGGGAAAGCGCGGGTGTCGAAGGCGCTCCTCTATCACTACTACCCGAGCAAGGCCGCGCTGCTCTACGACATCATCAGCGTCCATCTCGCCTATGTCGCGGACGCGCTGGCCGAAGCGGACGATCCCGACGCCTCGCCCGAAGAGCACCTTTTCGGCCTCGTGCGGGCGACCCTCTTTTCTTATCGTGAAGCCGACGCCCTGCACAAAGTGCAGCTCAACGAACTCGACAAGCTCGAGCCCGATCAGCAGCAGGCGCTGCGCGCGCTCGAGCGCAAGATCGTGACGACGATGGCCCGCGCGGTGAAGCGGCTCAATCCCGCGCTCCTGGACAAGGACGAGGCGCAACTCCTCAAGCCCGTAACCATGTCGCTGTTCGGCGTGCTCAATTGGACCTATCTCTGGTTCCGCGACGACGGGACGATGAGCCGCGAGGATTACGCGCGCTTCGCGACAAGGCTCTTCGTCGAGGGCGTGGCTCGGCTGACGGTCGAGGCGGGCAGGTCGCGGACGAAAGACGACGATGAGTATTCTGAAAGCCAACGGCGTCGAGCTGGCCTTTGACAGTTTTGGCGATCATGCGCGGGAGGCAATCCTGCTGATCGCCGGGCTTGGGACGCAGATGATCCGGTGGACGGTTCCGTTTTGCGAAGACTTGGCGGCGCGGGGCTATCGCGTGGTCCGCTTCGACAATCGCGACGCGGGGCGCTCGACCCACTTCACCCAGTGCGACGCGCCGGATTTCGGCACCCTGACGAGGATGCTCATGGCCGGGTCGCGGCCGAACGTGCCCTATACGCTCCGCGACATGGCCGATGACGCCATGGGCCTGCTCGACGCCCTCTCTATAGATCGGGCGCATGTCGTCGGCCGGTCAATGGGCGGCATGATCGCGCAGATCGCGGCGAGCGAGCGTCCCGAGCGGGTTCTGTCGCTGACCTCCATCATGTCCAGCACCGGCAATCCCGCGCTTCCGCAAGCCGCGCCGGACGTGTTGGCGATGATGACGCGTCCCGCGCCCGATCCCGTATCGGATGAGGAAGGATTCCTGGCGCATAGCGTCGCCTTTGCGCGCCGGATCGCCGGCGCCGGGTATCCTTTCGACGAGGAACGCCATCGCACGCTGGTTCGTGACGAAACCCGGCGCGCTTATGATCCCGGCGGCGTCGCGCGCCAGATCGCCGCGATCGCCGTGGCGGGCGATCGTCGTTCGCAATTGGCGACCGTCAAGGCGCCCACGCTCGTCATCCATGGGGCGGACGATCCGCTCATCCTCCCGGCATGCGGCAGAGATACGGCGTCTTCGATCCCGGGGGCCGAGTTCATGCTGATCGAGGGCATGGGCCACGATGCGCCGCCAGAGCTCTCTCGAACGATGGTCGAGGCAATCGATCGAATCGCACGGCGAGCACAGCGGCGACGCCAGCCCTATGGAGCCGGGTAGAGGGTCCGCGGCCCGTTGCGCTACACCGCGTCGAAATCGAGCGTCACCGTCGGCGTGAGCGGCCTGGACTGGCAGGCGAGCACGTAGCCGGCCGCGATCTCCCAGGGCTCGAGCGAGTAGTTGACGTCCATCGCCACGGCGCCCTCCAGGACTTTGCAGCGGCAGGTGCAGCACATGCCGCCCTTGCAGGAATGGGGGATCTCGAAGCCCTGCTCGTGCGCCGCCTCGATGATGAGAGCGCCGGGCTCGACCTCGATCCGGCGCCTGCGGCCTTCGAGCACGCAGTCGACATGCGCTTCGCCCTCGTGCGGGCGATGCGCGGGCTCAGAACGCGGCGCGGGCTTGGGCGCGCCGTCGGCCGAAAACAGCTCGGCCTTGATCCGCGACGGCTCGACGCCCGCAGCGATCAGCGCCTTGCGCCCATCCTCGATCATGCCGAACGGCCCGCATAGACAGTAGGTGTCGACGTCCGACGGAGGCACGATGGTCCTCGCCAGCAGCGCGATCCGCTCGCCGTCGATTCGGCCGTTGAGAAGATCGATCTCCTGCGACTCGCGCGACAGCACATGGAAGACGGCGAGACGTCCCATGTAGCGATCCTTCAGGTCGTCGAGCGCCTGGCGGAACATGATGCTCTCGGTGGTGCGGTTGCCGTAGACGAGCGTCGCGCGCGCGTTCTCATTGGCCGCGAGCATCGAGCGGACGATCGCGATGACCGGCGTGATCCCGGAGCCTGCGGCGAAGAACGCGTGATGCCGGTCGGCGCCGATCTCGACGGTGAACCGCCCCTCGGGCGCGGCGACCTCCAGACACGCCCCCGGCGCGAGCGCTTCGTTGGCGAAGCGCGAGAAAGTTCCGCCGTCGACTCTCTTCACGGCGATGCGCAGCTCGCCTTCATCTACGCCCGAGCAGATCGAATAGGACCGCCTGCGCTCCTCGCCGTCGAGGGTCGCGCGAACCGTGAGGTACTGGCCGGGCTGATAGGCAAAGGTCTCGCGCAACGATTCGGGCACGGCGAAGGCGAGCGACACGCTGTCCGCGGTTTCCTGCCGACGATCGACGATGGTGAGGGAATGGAAGCGGCTCATCGGCAGTCTCAGATGCACTTGAAATGATCAAACGGTTCTCGACAAGCGCGACAGCGCCACAGCGCTTTGCAGGCGGTCGAGCCGAATTCCGAGATGCGCTCCGTGTCGCCCGAGCCGCAGCGCGCGCAATCGACGCCTGCGGACGACGCAAACAGCGCGCGCTTGCCCGAGGCGCGCTCGGGCGGCGAGATGCCGCAGGCGCGCAGTTTGGCGCGCGCGGCCTCGCTCATGCAGTCGGTGGACCATGCGGGCGTGTTCGTCAGCCTGACCTGCACATCGGCGAAGCCGTCCTTCGCCAGCTCGGTCTCGACTCCAAGCGCGATCACGCCCATCGCGGGACAGCCGGAATAGGTCGGCAGAATCGTGACCGTGACTTGGCCGGCGTCGTCGATGGCGACGTCGTGCAAGATGCCGAGGTCTTCGATGGTGAGCACAGGCACTTCCGGATCGACCACGCGCGCCGCCGCGGCGCGCGCGCGCGCCACGGCGGCGCCCTCGTCCTGAGGAGCCCACGCAGCGGGCGTCGCGGCGCCGCTCCTCACGACGAGGTCGATGGAATGACCGCCGTCGCTCACCACCTTGCGTCCGGATAGGCGCGCTGCAAGGCCTGCAGCTCCGCCAGCATATGGCCGAGATGCTCGCTGTGCCGCCCGCTTTTTCCGCCGCGCTGGCCATGGCGCTCCGCGGGCCTCTTCAGGGTCGCGCGCAGCAGGACCTCCTCGAGCGCGGCGTCGAAATCGCCGCGCAAAGTCGAGGGATCGACGCCGAACCCCGAAGCCGCGACCTCGCGATCGAGATCGTCCGGCTCGAACAGTTCGGGGACATAAGGCCAGAGATCGTCGAGCGCCGCTTGCGCCTTGGCGTGGCTCTCCGCCGTGCCGTCGCCGAGCCGGATCATCCATTCGCCGGCGTGGCGCAGGTGATAGGCCATCTCGCGCGCCGAGCGGGTCGCGATCCCCGCCGTCTCCGCGTCGTTGGACCCGGCGAGGCGTTGATAGAGCGGCGTCGCATAAGCGGCGAACAGGAGATGCCGCGCCATCGTATCGGCGAAATTGCCGTTCGGCTGTTCGACCAGCAGCGGACTGCGGTAGTCCGGCTCGGCGCGGCGATAGGCGAGGTCGGTCTCGTCGCGCGCCCCGCCTTCGAGTTCCGAGGCGCGCGTATAGAACGCCCGCGTTTGGCCGATCAGGTCCAGGCCGAAGTTGGCGAGCGCGATGTCCTCTTCGAGGGTCGGCGCGCGCGACAGCCACTCGGTCATGCGATGGCCGAGGATCAGCGTCGCGTCGCCGAGGCGCATGAGCCAGGCTGCGCGGGGATCGGGAGAGGCGAAAGTCATCGTCGTCGTCACATATGCCCGACTTCGTCCGGCACTTCGTAGAAGGTCGGATGCCGGTAGATCTTTGTCGCGGTCGGCTCGAACATCACGTCCTTCTCCGACGGGTCCGAGGCGACGATGGCCGAGGACGGGACGACCCAGATCGACAGCGTCTCGCCGCGCCGGGTGTAGACGTCGCGGGCGGCCTGCAGCGCCATTTCTGCGTCGTGCGCATGCAGCGAGCCGACGTGGCGATGGGCGAGCCCGTTGCGCGGACGGACGAACACTTCCCACAAGGGAGTCGCGGCTTCGGTCATTGCAGGGTCCTCATGGCTGTCTCTCGGGCAGGAGCCCTTCTCCCCTTGCGGGAGAAGGCGGCGCGAAGCGCAGGACCCTCACGGCGCCAACCGCACGACGCCGACGCGCCGGGCCCTTGACCCCCAACTCCTCTCCCGCGAGGGAGGGGGAGAGCTGCAGGCGGCGTAGGTCGCCTCTTCTGCATGGGGCCCATTCATCACGCCGCGCGCTCGGTCGGGGCGCGCTGCTTCGCGGCATAGGCCGCGGCGGCTTCGCGGACCCAGGCGCCCTCGGCTTCGGCCTGTCGGCGATGCTTCATCCGCTGACGGTTGCAGGGCCCGTCGCCGGCGAGCACGCGGGCGAACTCGTCCCAGTCGATCGCCCCATGCTCCCAGTGTCCAGTCGCCTCATTGAACCGGAGGTGTGGATCCGGGAATGTCAGTCCGAGGTACTGCCCCTGCGGCACGGTCGCGTCGATGAACTTTTGCCTGAGGCCGTCATTGGTGAAGCGCTTGATTTTCCACTTCATCGACAGTTCCGAATGGACGCTGCTGGTGTCGTGCGGGCCGAACATCATCAGCGAGGGCCACCAGAAGCGGTTCAGCGCGTCCTGCGCCATCGCGCGTTGCTCCGCCGTCCCCCGGCACATGGCGACCATGATGTCGTAGCCCTGCCGCTGGTGGAACGACTTTTCCTTGCAGACGAGGATCATCGCGCGGGCGTAGGGGCCGTAGCTGCAGCGGCAGAGCGGAATTTGATTCATGATCGCCGCGCCGTCGACCAGCCACCCGATCGCGCCCATGTCGGCATAGTTCAGGGTCGGGTAGTTGAAGATCGACGAATATTTGGCTCGACCGCTCAGGAGCTGCTCATAGAGCTGCTCGCGCGAGACGCCGAGCGTCTCGGCCGCGGCGTAAAGATAGAGGCCGTGGCCGGCCTCGTCCTGGATCTTGGCCAGGAGTTGCGCCTTGCGCTTGAGCGTCGGGGCGCGCGTCACCCAGTTGCCCTCGGGCTGCATGCCGATCACCTCGGAATGCGCGTGCTGGGAAATCTGCCGGACGAGGGTGCGGCGGTATTGCTCGGGCATCCAGTCGTTGGGCTCGATCTTCTCCTCGGCGTCGATGCGCGCCTGGAAGCGGGCGAGTTTTTCGGGGTCTTCCGCCTTGACCGGGGCCAGATCCTTGGCGTTCAGCGCCTGGGCGTACATCCGTTTCCCCGCTTGAGAGCATCGCCCGCCATTCGCGGTTTCGATCCATGTATTATGCATCAATTTGCAAGCCAAGCAAGAATTTTCTGTAACGCATCGCCGCAGGCCTGTCGCAGGCAGGGGGCGTTCCTCCCAAAGGGGGCCCGCCGAGGCCGACGCAACCTGTCCACAGCGCATCCGCGTCATTGCAGGGGACTCAATATTTTTGTCAGAAGAAGGACACTGCTCTAGTAATTGTCTTTATCAGAATGAGAATTGCCCCGAATTCGGGGATCGAGCGCCGGCGGCTCCCCGCCTGCAAAACAGACGGCGACCCGGAATCAGGCGCCCTTTAGGTACACGGCCGAGCGTTGAAGGATGACAGATGACAGCGTTCCAGGGCGCAGCCGCCAGCAGGGTCGAGCGCGCCGGCATCGGCCAGATCGTGCTCGCGAGCCTCGTCGGCACGACGATCGAATTCTACGACTTCTATATCTTCGGCACCGCGGCGGCGCTGGTGTTCGGTCCGATGTTCTTTCCCAAATCGGCGCCGGAAACCCAGACGCTGAACGCGTACCTGACCTTCGGCATCGCGTTCCTCGCGCGGCCGGTCGGGTCGTTCCTGTTCGGCCACCTCGGAGACCGGATCGGGCGGAAGTCGACGCTGGTCGCGACCATGATCACCATGGGGCTGGCGACCACCCTGATCGGCGCCCTGCCGGGCTATGCCACCGCCGGCGCGCTTGCGCCCTGGTTCCTGGCGGCGCTCCGCTTCCTGCAGGGGGTGGGGCTCGGCGGGGAATGGGGCGGAGCGGCGCTGGTCGCGGTCGAAAACGCGCCGGACGGACGACGAGCCTGGTACGGAATGTTTCCCCAACTCGGGCCGCCGATCGGCTTCTTCATAGCGACCGGCCTGTTCCTGCTGCTGCTCGTCGTTTTCGGCGAGCAGGCCTTCGTCGACTGGGCGTGGCGGGTTCCGTTCCTGGCGAGCGCGCTTCTGGTCGCGATCGGCCTCTACGTGCGCGCCTCGCTCGAGGAGACGCCGGCCTTCAAGGCCGCGCTTGCCGCCGACACCCGCGTCAAGGCGCCGCTCGCACAGGTCGTCCGTCGCCATCTCGCGCCGCTGATCCAGGGGTCGCTGGCGATCGTCGTCTGCTACGCGCTGTTCTATATCGCCACCGTCTACACGCTGGGTTACGGGGTGAGGACGCTAGGCATCCCGAGAATCCGGTTCCTCGAGCTGCTTTGCGTGGCGATCGTGTTCATGGCCGTCGCCACCCCGATCTCGGCGGCGCTCGCCGACCGGTTCGGCCGCCGGCCGGTGCTGCTCGCCTCGGCGGTCGTCGCCCTTTGCGTCGGACTCGCCATGCCGGGTCTGTTGGCTGAAGGCGAGGGCGGCGCCCTCGTCTTCCTGTCGGCGGCGCTGGGGACGATGGGCCTGACCTTCGCCCCGCTGGGGGCGCTGCTGCCGGAACTGTTCCCGACCGAGGTGCGCTACACCGGCGCGGCCAGCGCCTACAACCTCGGCGGCATCCTGGGCGCCTCGCTCGCCCCTTCCCTCGCGCAGGCGCTCGAAGCGGCGGGCGGGGTCGCCTGGGTCGGCTATTACATCGCGGCCGCCGCGGCGATCAGCTTCCTCGCAATCCTTTCGATGCGGGAAACGCGGAACGATCCTGCGCGCTAGCTCCGCTGCTGAGCGCGGCGCAGCGCGCTTGTCAGGGCGCGAGCCTTTTGCTAGACGACGCCCCTCCGCTTCGCGCCGCCTGGCGCGGAGTTCCGTGCGGTCATGGCGGAATTGGTAGACGCGCTAGCTTGAGGTGCTAGTTCTTTAACCGGAGTGGAGGTTCGAGTCCTCTTGACCGCACCACCCTAACCCTAAGGGTCCGTCTGCATTGCCGTCTTAATTTTCGGGCAGGCGCACGCGCTCGCCCAAAAAATACATATTTACTTCGTTCATAAGCCTCGCATAAGGCGAACCCCGGACCCTGCCTGCGGGGCCGCCGATTCGGCTTCCCCGATTCCAAAGCCTTTCGAGCGCGGAGACCGCCATGAACGACAATCGACCGGGGCCCGACGACGACGACCTGCGAGACACCGTCGTAGACGTCATGCTGGACGCCGGCGATGAGGGGATCAAGACCTTCGATCGGCTGCTCGCGAGGACCACGCTTGCGCTCGCAAAACGACACGGAATCCATGTCGGTCGCCAGCATCTTTCGCCGGTGGGCTCGGCCTGCGCGAATCCGAGCGTCCGAGACCGTGTGCTCGATCTGTCATGGGACCTGGCCCGCCAAGGAGTTCTGACGTTTGCCGCGGACGCGCAGACCCCAGGGCAGGAGGCGCTCCGGCGCAGTCGCTTCAGCCCATGCGCCCTTCGACGAAATCCGCCCCGCTACCGCGACGACGACGGGTTCCTGAAGACGCTGCGCCTGGACACGGTCGACATCTCCCCGAACGCCGCCGTCTATCTGAGGGAAGCCGTGGCGGCCTTCTACATGGATTGCCTGCTGTCGACTTGCGTCAATCCTCGCCGTGGCCGCCGAAGGCGAATTCCTGAGATTGCTCGGCACGGCTAAAAACAGCAAACCGTATGGACAATACTTTATTCGTATCGGAGACGACCAGACCATCGAAACGAAAATATCTCAGTTCAAGGACACGACGAAACTTATTCGCCCTCTCTTGCCGAAACCGGCGACCGAGGAACTCGACTACAACCTGGACTCGATTCACGCGATCATTCGCACGGGGAGGAAGAACGGGGCGCCGCCGTGCGCGCGGGATCGCTCGCGAGACCAGGCGTACCTCTATCTTCAGGTCTTCCTCCCCTTCGCCAAACAAGCGATGCGACTGCGTCAGGCGTTGAACGAGACGCCCTGCCCCCGCCTCGTCCGGCTGCATTGAACGCGCATGGGTCCCGCCCGCGCGGGCGCCGCAACCACGACGACCGCGAAGCGTGCGCCCCGAATTCGCGGTGACCGGAGCGAACCAAAGCATCATGAGGGGAGAGGCGATATGAATACGAATCAGCGCGAACACAGTTACGAAGAGTTGCGCGAACTCGTGATCGCCATCTTGATCGACGCCAAAGACAATGAGATCAATCGTTTCGAGAAACTTTTGGAAAAGACTTCGCTGGAGCTTCTCAAACAGGATCCGCCCGACGGCGGGCAGGCGCACTCTGCTTATGGCGCAGCCGCCCAACTGCACCGCAACGACGCCGAACTGGTGCTCGAAATTGTTTGGGACCTGTTCCGCCAGGGGATCGTGACGCTGGGCTTGAACGCCGCCAACCCCGGCTGGCCTTGGCTGCGGCTGAGCCGATTCGGCGAGTGCGCGTTGCAGCAGGGACTTTATCGCTTCCACAACAAGGCTGCGTTCCTGAAGGCCTTGCGTTCCGAGACGACGGACATGTCTCCTGACGCCGCCCTGTATGTCAGAGAAGCCGTCGCGGCCTTTTATACGGACTGCCTGCTGTCGACCTGCGTCATGCTCAGCGTCGCGGCGGAAAGCGAATTTCTGCGGCTGCTGGAGGCGGCGAAAAGCAACAGGACCTACGGAAAGTATTTTTCCCGCATCGGAGACGGACTCAACGTTCGGGCGAAAATCCTGCGGTTCGGCGAGGCGATCAAGCCGATCCTGACGGCCCTTCCCGAGTCGGCGACACGCGAACTGGACGACGCCCTGCACACGATGCAAGCCATCATCCGCACTGCGCGAAACGAGGGCGGCGAGCCCTCAGGCGCTCAAGCGCCATCGCGCGATCAAGTGTACGTCTATCTGCAACTCTTCATCCCTTTCGCCGAGCAGTTGATGCGGCTGCGGCGAGAACTGACCGACGCGGACTATCCACGCCTCGTCGGCTCATCCTGAGGAGCGGGATGCGTCACGTGTGCGTTTCCGGGCCCCGCGCCCTCCGACAATTATCGGCTACCCTCCCGCCGCCTCGACCGCCGCGATCGCCGTCATGTTGACGATGCCGCGCGCGGTGACCGAGGGCGTCAGCACGTGGGCCGGCTTCGCCGGGCCGATCAGGATCGGCCCGACCGGCAGCGCATCGGCGAGCGCGCGGGTGAGCTGAAGCGCGGTGTTGCCGGCGTCGAGGTTGGGGAAGATCAGAACGTTCGCCGGCCCCTTCAGGCGGCAATGCGTCATGACGCGGGTGCGCATCACCATCGACAGCGCGGTGTCGGCCTGCATCTCGCCGTCGACGTCGAGATCCGGCGCGCGGTCCTGGATCAGCCCGAGCGCTTCACGCATCTTGCGGGCCGAGGGCGTGTCGGCCGAGCCGAAATCGGAATGCGAGATGAGCGCAATGCTCGGCTCAACGCCGAACCGGCGCACGTGATGGGCGCAGGCGATCGCCATATCGGCGATCTCCTCCGCGCTCGGATCGTAACGGACGTGGGTGTCGGCGAGAAAGAAGACGCCCGTCGAGGCGATCACCAGCGACATGGCGGAAAGCTCCTTCACGCCCGGCGCCAATCCGACGATGTCGCGGATGTGCTTCAAGCGCGAGGTGAACCGGCCTTCGAGGCCGCAGATCAGCGCATCCACCTCGCCGCGGTGGAGCGCCAGCGCGCCGATCACGGTCGGCGATGTGCGCACGACCGTGCGCGCGACGCTCGGCGTCACGCCCTTGCGCTCTGCGACTTCGAGATAGCTCGCGACATAGGCGCCGTAGCGCGGATCGTCGTTGGGGTTGACGATCTCGAAATCGACACCGGGCCGGATCGTCAGGCCGAAGCGCTTGACGCGTTCGCGGATCACGTCGGGCCGGCCGATCAGCACCGGAATGGCGATCCGCTCCTCGATCACGACCTGGGTCGCGCGCAGCACGCGCTCGTCCTCGCCCTCCGAATAGAGCACGCGCTTGCCGGCCTCGCGCGCCTTGGCGAACAGCGGCCGCATCATGAAGCCGGAGCGGAACACGAAGCGGTTGAGCTCATCGGCGTAAGCGTCGAAGTCGGCGATCGGGCGGCGGGCGACCCCGCTCGCGATCGCTGCGCGCGCGACCGCGGGCGCGATGCGCAACATGAGGCGCGGGTCGAACGGGCTTGGAATCAGCGAGGTCTTGCCGAACAGCGTCGCCTCCCCGCCATAGGCGCGGGCGACGACCTCGGAGGGCGGCTCGCGCGCGAGCTCGGCGATCGCCGCGACCGCTGCCTTCTTCATGGATTCGTTGATCGTGCTCGCTCCGGCGTCGAGCGCGCCACGAAAAATGTAGGGGAAGCAAAGGACGTTGTTGACTTGGTTCGGGTAGTCCGAGCGGCCGGTGCAGATCATGGCGTCGGGGCGCGCGTCGAGCGCCAGCTCCGGCATGATCTCGGGGGTCGGATTGGCGAGCGCCATCACCAGCGGATTCGGCGCCATGCGCTTGACCATGTCGGGCTTGAGGACGCCGGCGGCCGAGAGGCCGATGAAGACGTCGGCGCCGTCGATCACGTCGCTGAGCGTGCGCGCGCTGGTGTCGCGCGCGTAAACGCTCTTCCAGCGGTCCATCAGCGTTTCGCGGCCCTGGTAAACGACGCCCTCGATGTCGCAGACCGTGATGTATTCGCGTCTTGCGCCGAGCGAAACGAGCAGGTTGAGCGACGCGAGCGCCGCGGCGCCCGCGCCGGAGCAGACGATTTTCACCGTCTCGATCGTCTTGCCGGACAGGGTCAGCGCGTTGGTCACGGCGGCGGCGACGATAATCGCGGTGCCATGCTGGTCGTCGTGGAAGACGGGAATGCCCATGCGGGCCTTCGCCTTCTCCTCGACCTCGAAACACTCGGGACCCTTGATGTCCTCGAGGTTGACGCCGCCGAAGGTCGGCTCCAGCGCCACGATGATGTCGACGAGTTTGTCGACGTTGGTCTCGGCGACCTCGATGTCGAAAACGTCGATGCCGGCGAATTTCTTGAACAGCACCGCCTTGCCCTCCATGACCGGCTTGGCGGCGAGCGGGCCGATTGCGCCGAGGCCGAGGACGGCGGTGCCGTTGGTGAGCACCGCGACCAGATTCTGGCGGGCCGTGTAGAGCGCCGCGTCGTTCGGATCGGCGGCGATCGCCTGGCAGGGGAAGGCGACGCCGGGGGAATAGGCGAGCGCAAGGTCGCGCTGATTGGCGAGCGGCTTGGTCGCGGCGATCTCGAGCTTGCCCGGCCGGGGGCTGGCATGGAAATGCAGGGCGTCAGACTTGAGGTCTTTCTGCGATTCGGGCTGCATGGGGTAGTCCTCCGGCGTTCCTCTCGGGGGGATCGTCCTCGCTCATACGGTCTTCGCCGGACGCGGCCAAGCCTGCGCGCGCCGCCCCTAAACAGGAACGTTCGCGAAAAGACGCCCGAGGCGCGCGGCCGGCGCCAGGACAAGGCGTGGCAATCCGAGCCAGGACGCCATCCGGCGAAGTTCCTCGATCAGCCGTTCGCCGACGCCCTGCGGCGCGCCGGGCTCGACGTGGGCGCCAAGGACGATCAGCGCGCTTGCCTTGCGGTCCGCTTTCAAGTCCACCCGGGCGACCAGAGCGCCGTCAAGCAGGAAGGGCAGCACGTAGTATCCGTGCTCGCGCTTGTGAGCTGGCGTGTAGATTTCGAGGCGGTAACGGAAGCCGAACAATCGCTCGATTTGCGGGCGGCGCCAGACGAGCGGGTCGAAGGGCGAGAGCAGCGCAGCGCCTTCGAGCTTGCGTCCGGGACGGGCGCTGTCATGCAAATAAGCCTGTTGCCGCCACCCGCGCACCTGCACGGGGACAAGGGTTCCCTCTTCGACCAGTTGTTCGATCGGCGCCCGCGCGTCGGGAGCGGGGATGCGATAGTAGTCGCGCAAGTCGTCCGCCGTCGCGACGCCGAGGGCCCGCGCCGAGCGCGCAAGAAGCGCCCGCCGGGCGTCGACGCCGCGGGGCGTCGGGAGGTCGAGGATCGCGCGGGGCAGCACCCGCTCGGGGAGATCGTACACGCGTTCAAAGCTGCCTCGCCGATGGGTTGCAGTGACCAGCCCCGCCCAAAACAGCCATTCCAGCGCGTGCTTCGCCTCGCTCCACACCCACATGCCCTTGGCCGCTTTGCTCTCCGCGACGTCGGAGGCGGCGAGCGGCCCCTCTTTGCGGATGCGCGCCAGCAGCGCGTCGGCGTCTCCGCGCTTTTCCCCCGCGAAGGGTTCGAGGCGCCGCCAAACGCCTTTGCCCCGAAGGGCGCGAGCCATGCGCCAGCGCAGCAGGGGGTGGCAGTCGATCGGCAGCAGCGAGGCCTCGTGACCCCAGTATTCGAAGAAGCGCCTTGGCTTCGCCGTCGTCTCCGCGTCAAGCAGAGCCGGATCATAGGAACCAAGGCGCGAGAACAGCGGCAGGTACTGAGCGCGCACGAGGATGTTCACGCTGTCGATCTGAAGCAGGCCAAGACGCTGGATGCCATTGCGCAACTGCGCTGCGCTGACGGCGCCGTCGCGACGCATGGCGTTGAAACCCTGCGCCGTCAGCGCGACGCGTCGCGCTTCGGCTGCCGAGATCTCCGCCTTCAGCGCCGCTCTCCCGCGCCCGCGGAGGCGAACGCGCGCAGACCGACGAGCGACACGGCGAACGAACCGCACATCGCGCGGCGGACCCCTCGTTGACTCTTTTCAGGCGCCCGATGGCCCGTCCGTCTCACGACGGGGTGCGGACCGCCGCCTTTCCCGGGCCGGCCGGCCCTCCTCGGCGGACGTCCCCGAGGACGCCCCCTCGTCCTTCGTGAGGGCCGCCTCCGCGTCATTAGACGGACTTGCGGGGCGGCGCTCGGAGACAGGCGTCGGCTGGGTCGATCCAAACAGGGTCGGCCATCCCAGCCAGTTTGAAAGCGGCGTGGGATCGTTGATCAGGACGCGCAGCCCCAAGAGATTCGACAACGGGGTCGCGGGGTCCTCGACTTTCGAAAGCATCCCTGCCGGGGCGCGCGACGGAAACATCTCGGGATCGTCATGCGCCTCCGACCCCGCCTCGTCCGACGTCAACGGCCCGTGGCGATCAAGAATTTGGGCGGCGTTGCGGGCCTCGCCGAAGTGCGCGTTAACGGCGACCCGAATCCGATCCGGCTTGAACGAAGCCTTCACGTCGGAGAAGCCCTTCGAAGACAACTCGTCTAGCGCCGCTCTCGCCCGGTCGGCGTCCGCATAGGTTCGCGTCTCAATCGCCATTCGTCGCCTCCGCATGTCCTTACCGCCGTCGGGACGGCGGTTCCTTTCCGCGCGTCGCCGCACGCCAGCCCGAGATTGCTTGTCGAATGCGCGAAGACTGTGGCGGATACCGAAGAGCGGAATGCCGGACGCGCGGCGGGATCAGGCGCTTGTCCGCCATCCTCGGCGCTGCGCCCAGGGCCTCCCCACCGAAACTTAGCCTTGCGCTTGCCGCAGCGTCTCGGCGAAGGATAGGGTCTCCGCGGTGACGAAGGAAGGCGCTGTTGTGCATCGTATGCGCTGAGTGGGGCAAGCGTCCGTCCTTTGGCCGCAAGGAGGCGCTGGCGACCCTTGCATTGCTCGAAAGCGAAGCCGCTTCAGATCCTCATGCCGCCTTGCGGCTCGGCGCGCTGCTCCTCGACTGGACCGAGAGCGAGGCCTCGAACTACCGTTGCGATGATCCGACCGCCGTCCCCCTTTTCGACCTCTTCGAGAACAAACCCGCATGACCGCCGCTGCTGAGCCGCCAACGCCTTCGGGCAACCTGTCGATCGGTCCGTCCGACGCCCTGATTGCGGAGCTGGAGTTGATCTACAAGGACATTCACGCCCATCCCGAGCTGTCGATGCAGGAAACGCGCACGGCCGGGATTGTCGCGGATTGGCTGAAGGCGTCCGGTTGCGAGGTGGCGACGGGGATCGGGGGAACCGGCGTCATCGGCGTCCTGAAGAACGGCGAGGGGCCGACCGTGCTGCTGCGCGCGGACATGGACGCCCTGCCGGTCACGGAGAACACCGGCCTCGCCTACGCGAGCCAGGCGACGGGCGTCGACCGATTCGGCCAGGCGACCGGAATCGCCCATGTCTGCGGGCACGATATGCACGTCGCCTGGCTCATGGGCGCGGCCCGCGTGCTGGCCGAGAACAAGGGTCGGTGGAAAGGCTCGGCGATCGCGCTTTTTCAGCCCGCCGAGGAGACCGGTCAGGGCGCCGACGCGATGGTCAAGGACCAGTTGGCCGAGCGGATTCCAAAACCGGATGTCGTGCTGGCCCAGCATGTTGTTCCAGCGCCCGCGGGCGCCATCGCCTGGCGCTCGGGAACCGCGATGGCCCTCGCCGACTCCTGGGAGGTCAAGCTTTTCGGTCGCGGCGCCCACGGTTCGGCGCCGCAAAAGAGCATCGACCCGGTCCTCATGGCGTCCTCGGCGGTGATGCGACTTCAGGGCGTGGTGTCGCGCGAGGTCGCCATGACCGACTCCGCTGTTGTGACGGTCGGCACGCTGCAGGCCGGCAAGAACGAGAACGTCATCCCGGACGAGGCTCTGCTCAGGCTGAACGTCCGCACGTTCAAGCAGGAGGTGCGCAAGCGCGTCCTCGCCGCGATTCGACGCATCCTCGATGCCGAGGCCGCCGCCTCCGGCGCCCCGAAGCCGCCCGAGATTTCGGTGCTCAGCGAATTCCCGGCCGTCGTCAACGACGAGGCGCCTTTGCGCGCCGTCGTCGCCGCATTCGAGCGCCGGTTCGGACCCGATCGCGTGGTGGAGCAAACCGAACCGGCCTCGGCGAGCGAAGACTTCAGCGTCTTCGGGCCGGCGCTCGGGGCTCGAAGCGTTTATTGGTTCGTGGGCGGAACCGACGCCACGACGTTCGCCGCCGCCGAAAAGGCTGGGACGCTTGACGAACTGCCGTCGAACCACGCGCCGAATTTCGCGCCGGTGATCAACCCGACCTTGCGCACAGGGGTCGAGACGCTGCTAGACGGCTGCAGGCGTTTGGCTGGGAACCGAAAGGGCGCAGCCCGATCCGACTGAAGCGGCGCTACGGAATGGGGGGAATGCCGATGGGCCTGCTTTACAAAGACGACCTGCTGGATGACTTCGGGACTTGGCCGTTAGGCTTCATCCCCTACGGCGGTCCGGACTTCGGCGAGATCGCCGCGGTCGCCAAAGCCGTCGGAAACGGCGGGGCGGACGCCTACTACGCCGCTTGGGCGGCCGCCGGCGATCGCCGGGCCTCCGAGGCTGCGGCTGCGGACAAGGCGGGACACGTCGAGAGCGCCCGCGAGCTTTACCTCAAGGCGAGCGTGTTCTACGCGGACGCCTTTCATCCGCTGTACGGCGCGCCCGTCGATCCTCGGGTGGTTTCCGCCTTCCGCAGGCAGAGGGACGCGCTCGACAAGGGCCTCGCGCTATTCGACCCGCCGATCCGGCCTCGCGCGATTCCCTTTGAGGGCAAAACTATGCCCGCCTATGTTATCCCGGCGGCGGGTTTCGCCGGGCGCCCC
Source organism: uncultured Alphaproteobacteria bacterium (assembly GCA_963748545.1). Lineage (GTDB taxonomy): Bacteria > Pseudomonadota > Alphaproteobacteria > Rhizobiales > Beijerinckiaceae > Roseiarcus. Next base: position 194,250 of record CAVVJO010000031.1, on the reverse strand, counting down.
AGACCGACCATCATCTTCACCAACGGCTATGACGGGACGATCACCGACATGCTGTTCGCCTCTGCGATCGCCGCGAGCCGGCGCCGCTATCACAGCATCGTGTTCGACGGACCAGGGCAAGGGGGGATGCTGATCGAGCAGGGCGTCCCCCTGCGGCCCGACTGGGAGACGGTGGTCGCGGCGGTCGTCGACTTCGCCCTGACCTTGCCCGATGTCGACCCTAAACGGATTGTGCTCAGCGGCTGGAGCCTCGGCGGCTATCTCGCCCCACGCGCGGCCTCGGGCGAGCATCGCCTCGCCGCCTGCATCGCCGATCCGGCGCAATGGGCGGTTCCGGACTTGTTTCGACCGTTGGCGCTGGTCATGGGCGCGTCGCGCGAGGCGGCGGCGGACCTGCGGCAGCTTGACGACGCGCTCGTGCAGAAGTTGGAATCCATGTTGGCGGCCAATGCAGGCATGCGGTGGAAGGTGGTCCAGCGCGGATTCTGGGTTAACGGCCAAGCGAACTTGCGCGACTACCTCGCCGACGTCGAGCGTTACACCTTGGCGGGGCGCGCCGAGGCGATCCGTTGTCCGACTTTCCTCGCTGTCGCCGAAAACGACCCGCTCAGCGCGGGGGCGCAGAGGCTCTACGACGCGCTGACCTGCCCGAAGACGATGGTGAAGTTCGCCGCGGCCGAGGGCGCGGGCGACCATTGCGAAATGCTGAACCGGTCGGCCCTCAATCGCGCGACGCTCGACTGGCTGGATGAAATCCTCGCCTGACGGCGGACCTTCAAAACACCGTCGGCTACTCGCCGGCGTCCTGCGGCCTTGCAATCGGTTCGGGCGGCGCGTTCTCGGGCGCGAGCGCCTCGACGACCGAATCGGACGCCGGCCGGGCGACCGGAACCGGCGGCGGGAGCGCGGCGACCGCTTCGGGGGCCGCCGCGTCTGGCTGCGCGACCGGCGTCGTCGCAGCCGGCTGAGGGGCCGGGGCCGGGGTGGCGGCGACCTCGATCGGCTGAGCGTTGGGCGTCTTGAGAAAGGCGTCCCATTGCTCGGCGGTGCCGGAAAAGGCGTCCTTGTCGACCTTGACCGCGATGCCCGGCACATAGGCGTCCGACTGGTATTGCCAGAACCGCCAGATCCGGCCGCCGTACTTCACCGAGGGGTGGTACTTGGTCGAGCGCACCCAGATCGGGTAGTCCGAGAAGGCGCCGTCCGACAGGATCGCCTGGTAGAAGTCGACGGTGGTGTAGATGACCGGCCGCTTGCCGTAGTGGCGCTCCATCTCGTCCAGCATGACCTGCATGTCGCGGATGGCGCTGTCTTGCGTCAGGTGGCGGTGACAGGTGTGGAGGTTGGGGTCGCCTCGACGTCGAGAACCGGCGGCAGCGCGTCGGGGTCGACTGGGGCGTTCTGTTCGAAGAAGGCCATCTCCTCCATCGGCGGCCGGCACCAATAGACGAAATGGTAGGCGCCGTGCGGGACGCCGGCCGCCTTCGCGCCGTCCCAGTTGGCCTGGAAGCGCTCATCGGCGTGGTCGCCGCCCTCGGTCGCCTTGATCCAGGCGAATTTCACCCCGCTATTGGCGACCTTGTTCCAGTCGATATCGCCCTGGAATTTGGAGACGTCGATGCCGTGGACCGGATAGTCGAGCGGCCGGGGATAATTGAGTCCCGCGACGTCGATCGGTCCGCTGCCGCCGGCGCAGCCCGAAAGAAACGTGGCCAGCGCGAGCGCGCCGCCTGCGAGAACCCGAGGAATCAACGTTTTGGCGTCCAGCATCATCGACCTGCGTCATGTCCGCTTCGGGCCCGCCGCGCGGAGGCCGGGGCTCGAAATCTGCGGGCAAACTAGAACGATCGTGGTAACGCTCCGTAAACATGACCCGCGATGCGCGCGCTTGACCGCGCAGCCTCCGGACCGCAAGAAGCGCCTTTCCTCCAAGCGACGGGAATTGTCAATGCGGATCGCGGGCGCGCTTCTAGCGCTGATTGTTGGCGCAGGGGCCTCGGTTGCGGCCGAGTGCGAGCCGGACAAGCTCGGCACGGCCCGCACCATAGCGATAGGCGTCGAGGGCGGGCTGGAAGTGGGCCTGAAAACCTACCCCCAGACGATCCCGCTCGCGGACCACGAGGTGATCCTGACCTTCGACGACGGGCCGGACGCTGTCAGTACGCCGAAGATTCTCGACGCCCTCAAGGCCGAATGCGTGAAAGCCACGTTTTTCGAGATCGGCCGCAATGCGGCGGCGCTGCCCGAGATCGCCCGGCGCGAGGTTCTGGATGGACACACCGTGGCCCACCATACCTGGTCCCACCCCCAGCCGACGCTCCGCTACCTCCCCGGCGGGGAGAGCGCGGCGCGGGCTGACATCGTCAGGGGCATGATCGCGGTCGAGAAGGCGGCCTATGGGCGCGATGTCTCCGGCTCGGAGCCCAAGGATCTCAAGCTTGAGGCGCCGTGGTTCCGTTTTCCCGGCTTCGCCGACACCCAGGATCTTCGGACTTGGCTCGCCGGCAACGATGTCGGCATCTTCGGAGTCGACCTCTGGGCGTCCGACTGGATCAAGATGACGCCGGACGAGGAGCTGAAGCTGGTGATGAGCCGGCTCGAGAAGAATGGCCACAAGGGTATGCTGTTGATGCACGATAACCACCCTTGGACGGCGGCGATGGTCCCGATGCTGCTGAAGCGGTTGAAGGCCGACGGCTATAAGGTCGTTCACATGACCGGCGGCGGGTCCGGCAGCGGCCCGACCGTGCCGGCGCCGCCGGGATGGACATCGGAGACCGAGCGCGTCATCGGCGCCTTGAAGCCGAGGCTCGAGAAGGGAGCAGGAAAAACGAGACCCGATGGCCCCATTCCGGTGAAGCCTGCGCCGACCGATTGACGAGGGCGCGGGGACCCCGCTTGTTTCGCCGGCTGTCGCACAAAGTTCCGTCGATTTCCGGTCCAGAGGCGCATTTCCATGAAAAATGGCCTTCGCGGGCCTATTTTTTCAGCAATACGTCGCTTTCGTTGGCACTTTTGACCTCCAAGGCCCTCAATCCGACATTTTGAAGCGGAATGGTCGCTTTGGCGTTCGGCCTCCGTCGGACGAGTCATTCATGCGTCTCGCCGGCCCGTTCGAGGAACGCGGCGGATAGTCGGCGCCAAGCTTGCGGGAGGGCGGATCCATGGCCAGACTGCCGGCGGACGAGGATTATGCGAGGGCTTTGCTGTCGATATTCCTGTCGAAGAAAATCCGGGCGCGTCAGTCTCTCCGTTTGAGTGAAGCGAAGGCCGCTTTTCTGCGCGCCAACATGGGCCGTCTAGCGGACTTCGAGGCCGCCCTACAGTACGCGACAAGCCGCGGATGGCTCGCACTGGCCCTCGACATGGTTCGTCTGACCGCCCCAGGCGCGGACGAGATGCAGACGGTCGGCGGTTTTTTGTGACCGCCGCCGCTCTCCACTGTTGATCCTCGCGAGAGTTACGCGCGAAGGGATTGTGAACGATCTACTTGTTTGGCGGCCGATAGGCCAAACGACAATGGCCCGCGCAATAGGCATGCCCCCTTGCGATCGGAAGCCCGCAATATGCGAAGTCGTCCTCCGTCGGATCGCCCAGAGGCCATCGGCACTCGACTTTGCCGACGTCCACCAGCGCTATTCGGCGCATCTCGCCGACCTCGGCCGCGGCGTAGGCTCGTCGGTCCGCCCGCAGTTTCTCGCGCGCGATCGCCGGGACCCGGCTTGGCGCGCGGGCCGTTGGCCGCCCCCAGCCGACCGGTGTTGGGGTGTGGCGCTCCACGCCGGGATCGCATTCGATTGACGGCGAGATCTTCCGTCCCCAAGGGATCTGCGGCGGCGGCAGCGGCGGCAAGGCGCCTCGCTCTTTTTGAGCTAAAGGTCCAATTCCGCCGTTCAGCTTGATTCCAATCCGATTGGCCTTGCCGATGACGGCGTTGCGCGATGGCGCGCCCAACGCAGCGGCGATCCAAGCCGCGCTTTTTCCCTCGATCGCGAATCTCTTGAGTGTCTCAACTGTCTGCTCTGTCCACATCCCCGCCCCCGCTCCGTCTGCGTCGCTGCCGAGGTTGGGCGTCTACAACGACTCTCAAGTCGTATCGTCCGCGGCCCCGACTTCCGTACCCGAACGGCGAGGGATGACTGCGTGATCGTCGCCCTGGCCAATCCGAATCGGTTGTAAATACAGTTAATACAACCTTGGGTTTTATCAACAGGGAAATTTGCAGGCGCGCGCGATTGCCCGCCGTCGCCCGATGCCTCAATGTCCGGGGCGAAAAAGGCGGGGTCCCCTATGGTTCACGGAAGCATCGAGGCGCGGCTCACACGCCGTGCCGCGCTCGCCGCCGTTGCGGGCTTGAGCGGCGTCCTTTCTGCCTGCAACGCGCCCCAACCGGCCGCGGTGAAGCCTGAGCCCGGGGCGCCCGCGGTGAAAATCGCCGCCATCACGGTCGATACGTCCGCGCTGATCGCGCAAAGCGGCGAGCCCGTCGCCTCCTGGGTCCAGTCGTCCCTGCCCGGCCGGCTCACCCACGCGTTCGAGCCTTACATGGCGGCGGGCGACCCGAGCGGCGCAACTGTCAGTGTTCAGATTGTCTCGGTCGCGCTCGGCACGGTCGGCGGCGCGGCGGGGTCGATCGACATGATCAAGGGGACGGCTTCATTGAGCGGCGGCGGTGTGACACGGCCGGACGTGACGCTGAGCGCGACCACCACCTATCTGCCTTCGCCGGTCGACCAGGCCTTGTCGGAAGAGACCCAGCTCCGCCGCGTCGAGGCCCTGACACAAGCTTTCGCCGACTGGCTGCCGCGCAAGTTCGAGCTTTGAGACTCGGGCGCAGGAACGGTCTTCCCCGCTTCGTAGCCACGACTCGCCAGCTTGCCCGCGCCGCTCGTTTGCCTGTAATTTCGCTCGAAATCTGTCTGGGAGGAACGCGTCATGATCAAGGGACTGCATCACAACGCCTACCGCTGCCGCGATTCCGAGGAGACCCGAAAGTTCTACGAGGACTTCCTCGGGCTGCCTCTCGTCGAGGCGTTCGAAATCAAGGAATTGAAGACCGGCCGTTCGACCCGAACGCTGCACTCCTTCTATCGGATGGACGACGGCTCGTGCCTCGCCTTCTTCGAGACGCCGGACATGGAATTCGAGTTCAAGCGCCAGCACGACTACGACCTGCACATCGCGCTCGAGGTCAGCCCGGCCGATCTCGAGACCATGTTCGCCAAAGGCAAGACCGCCGGTATCGAAACGCGCGGCGTATCCGATCATAAGTTCATTCGCTCGATCTACTTCCGCGATCCGAACGGCTACGTAATCGAGCTCACCGCGAAAGTTCCCGGCTACGAGCACGCCCTCGACGGCGCCCAAGCCGAGGCCACGCGCAAGCTTGCGGCTTGGCAGGACCAGAAGCGGGCGCCCTCAGCGGCGTGACGCGCACCGCTCAAAAGTGCTTCATCTCGATCCGGTATTTCCTCAGCGCGTAGCCGATCTGGCGCGGGGTGACGCCGAGGATGCGGGCGGCCTTGGCCTGCACCCAGCCGGCGCGCTCCATCGCGTCGAGCAGGCGCTCCTTCTCGGTGAGGCGGGAGGCGATCGCCGGGCAGTCGCCGGCATCGGCGTGCTCGCAGGCGTTGGCGGCGGCTTCGTCGGGCTGCGGAAGCGCCGGCGCAGGGACAGGCTGCGACGCAGGTTGAGCCGGGGGGCTGGACGGGGCGCGTAGGCCGGCGCGGCGATGGTGCGTCCGCTCGCGAGTTCGGCGATCGGATCGAAGGGCCCGTGGCAGCCGCCGGTCCACAATTGTGACGACAGACACTCGCCGACCGCGCAGGAAAGGTCTTCGCGTCCGATCACCTCGCCGTGCGCGAGCGTCGCCGCGCGGCGCACGCAGTTCTCGAGTTCGCGCACGTTGCCGGGGAACGAGCAGCGCTTGAGCATCTCCATGCCGCTCGAAGCGATGGCGAGCTTGCGTCCGTTCTCAGCGTTGAACCGGTCGACGAACGCGCGCGCCAGAAGCGCGATGTCGCCAGGCCGGTCGCGCAACGGCGGCAGGAAGATCGGGATCACGCTGATGCGGTAGTAGAGGTCGGCGCGAAACTCGCCCTTCGCCACCGCCTGCTCGAGATTCTTGTTGGTGGCGCAGATCAGTCGCACGTCGACTTTCAGCGTGCGGTTGCCGCCGACGCGCTCGAATTCGCCCTCCTGCAGGACGCGCAGCAGCTTCGCCTGAAAGGGCGCCGAGATCTCGCCGATCTCGTCGAGCAGCAGCGTTCCGCCGTGCGCGAGTTCGAAGCGCCCCGCCCTTTGGGCGACGGCGCCGGTGAAGGCGCCCTTCTCGTGGCCGAAAAGCTCCGATTCCAGCACGCTCTCGGGAAGCGCGGCGCAGTTGAGCTTGATGAACGCCTTCGCCTTGCGCGGAGAGAGGTCGTGAATTCCGCGGGCGAACAGCTCTTTGCCGGTCCCGCTCTCGCCGCGCAGGAGCACTGTCGTATTGGTCTTTGCGACGACCGCGATGGTGTCCATCACCTTGCGGATTTGCGCGCTCTCGCCGACGATGCCGCCGATCTTGGGCCGCGGAATGCGCGTCTCGGCCAACTGCTGGTCGAGCGCCTTCTCCAGCGCCCGCTGCTCGTCCAGGAAGCGCTTGCGCTCGGCCGCCAGCATCCGATGCAGCCGCACCGTCTGGCCGACCAGATTGGCCACCATCTTGAGAAAGCTCAGATCGGCGTCGAAGCCGCCGGCGTTCTCCTCGTCCCAGGGGCGAACGATTGACAGCGTGCCGACCACCCGTTCGTCCGCCTTGATGGGCACGCCGAGGAACGACGACCGGCCCTCGATGCGGCTGGCGATCAGGTCGGCGGCCCGGACAAACATCGGATCCTGGGCGACGTCCTCGGATACGACCGGCGTCGCGGTCGCAACCAGTCGGTCAAGCACCGCATGCGGCAAGGTCTCGATCGGCTTGCCCTTGGCTTCACTCGCCCAGCCGGCGGTGGCGATGATTTCCGGCTCCCCCTCCGCATCGAGGATGACGATCATCCCGAGCCGCATGTCGAGGAAGCCCGTGAGAACGTTGACCACATTGCCGAGCGTCTGATCGAGCCGCGAGGCGCCGCTGAGGATCTTGGAGATCTCGTAGAGCCCCAAGAGCGCGATGTCCGGCGACGGCCGACGACGCCGATGAACGGCGGTCGACCCGGATATGGCCCCGCGGGGCATGTTGACAGTCACGGCGCGCTCCACGACCCGATCCGCTCCAGACGGAAGAGTCCGTTCGTTCTGTCTTTCCTAGGAAAATTTGCCATATCGTCACGAACATGTCGTGCGCAAACATCCGGCGCCGAGGCCTGCGATTTGCTCAAATTGCGTTCGGGGATGACCTTGTCGAAAACTGTCGCCGCGGCTCCGTTTTTCAACTCAAAGCTGCCGCGGGACGTCAAACTGCTCTCCAAATGCGCTCGGAGTTGGAAAAAGCGGCGGAGCGCAGCGCCAAGCCGAGACGTCGCCCGGGAGCCCTGAGGCGACATTGGGCTCGGGCGCCTCGGAAATATGCAGCGCGTTTCGCTGCCCGATAACGGCGGACCCTCGACCCTTAAGAAAAGCTGTGACGCGAGACCCCTTGCAGATGATCGTCCGGCACGGAGCGCGGTATCGCGCGCCTCCGTTTGCGGACCCGTCGCGTCAAGCCGCGATCACGCGGCGGGCTTCGCCAACCGTCGCGCCAGAAACGCGCCGGCCGCCGCAAGGCCTTCGGGGGAAATGCTGTGGCCGAGCCCTGAATAGACATGCGCCTCCACGGCGAAGCCTGCGTCTTCAAGGATCCGCTTCGCCCGCGGGGCCTCTGCGGCGGAGATGACCTCATCCCGTTCGCCGTGAAGGACCAGGACGGGCGTGGCCGATGCGGGCTTCGGCCCGATCGGCGTCACGAGCCGGCCGGAGGCGGCGACGACCGCGGCGACTGGCCAGCGCCCGTCGGCCAGCGCGTCGAGCGACAGGATCGCGCCCTGCGAGAAGCCGAAAAAAACGACGCGGTCGAGTTGGCCGGCAAACCCGGCCCGCTCGATCTCGCGGGCGACGACGCGGTCGAACCCGGCGCGCGCGCGCTCGACCCGCGCCCCGCGATTGGCGTCGCTGACGCCGACGACGCTGAACCATTGCCGACCCGCGCCGCCGGCCTCGAACGGCTCCGGCGCGTCGGGCGAGACGAACGCGGTGTCCGGCAGAAATGCCTTCAGCGCCCCGCCGAGCGGAGCGAGATCGGCGCCGTTGGCGCCGACGCCGTGCAGCAGGATGACAAGGCTCGAGGGCGTCGACGGCATCAAACGACTCCTTGCGTTCCTCAATGATACCCGACGTCTGCGCGCACCTTGCCGCGGAACACCCAGTACGACCAGGCGGAATACAGGAGGATGACAGGCAGGAGCGCGAGCACGCCGATGAGCAGGAAGGCCTGCGTCGCCTCCGACGAGGCCGCCTGCCAGATCGTATATTTGAAAGGCACGATCATCGGGAAGAGGCTGATCGCGAGGCCTAGGTACGACAACACGAACAGCACGATCGCCCAGAGGAACGGCTCGACCTCGGAGCGATTGTTGAGCGCCCGCCATTCCGCGAAGGCGACGAGCGCGGTGACGATCGGAACCGGGGCGAGATAGGCGATGTTCGGCCACGAGAACCAGCGCTCGGCGATCGACGGGTGCACGTAGGGGGTCCAGAGGCTCACCGCGGCGATGGCGACGAGGACGCCGAGAAACGCGAATTGGCCAAGGCGCCGCGCCATGTCCTGCAGCGGGCCTTCCGTCTTCAAGACGAGCCAGCCCGCGCCGAGCAGGGCGTAGCCGAGCATCAGGGCCAGCCCGGTCAGAAGCGAAAACGGCGTGAAACAGTCGAGAGAATGGCCGGCGAAATGCCGGCCGTCGACTTCGAAACCCTGGATGAAGGCGCCGAGCACCACTCCTTGCGCGAACGCCGCCAGGGCGGAGCCGTAGCAGAAGGCGTGATCCCAGAATGTCCTGCGCTCGGCGTCACGAAAGCGGAATTCGAAGGCGACCCCGCGGAACACCAGCGCAAGCAGCATGATCAGCATCGGGAAGTAGACAGCCGGCAGGATGATCGCGAAGGCGAGCGGAAACGCGGCGAGCAGCGCGACCCCGCCGAGAATGAGCCAGGTCTCGTTGCCGTCCCAAACCGGCGCTATCGAGTTCATCACCAGATTGCGCGACGTTGAGTCCGGCGCGAAGCCGTAGAGAATGCCCACGCCGAGGTCGAAGCCGTCGAGAAGAACATAGAGAAAGACGCCGACGCCCAGGATGGCGGTCCAGATCGGCACGAGATCAAGAACGTAGGCTCCCATGCCTCAGCCCTCCCCAGCTTGCGGAAGCGCCTGAACCGGGGCCGACGGCCGCCCGCTTTCGATGAAGTCGGGCGGTTCCGCCGCCCCTGGGCCACGACCGAAGATCCGAAGGATCATGGCGACCCCCGCCGCGAACATGACGAGATAAACGACTGTGTAAGCGAGGAGCGAGATCGTCACATCGGCGCCGGTCAGCGACGGCGAGACGGAGTCCGCCGTCCGCAGCAGCCCGTACACCGTCCAGGGTTGCCGGCCGACCTCGGTCGTCACCCAGCCGGCGATGACCGCGACGAATCCGAGCGGCGCAGCGAACGTGCAAAGCCTCAGATACCAGTCGGTCTCGTAAAGTTCGCCCCTCGCCCTCAACCACCAGCTCAGCACCACGGTCAGCATCATCAATCCCCAGCAGGCGAGCATGACGCGGAAGGCGAAGAACGGCAGGACGACCGGCGGCCGATCCTGCGGCGGGAAGTCCTTGAGGCCGCGCACCTCGCCGTTGGGATCGTGGGTGAGGATGAGGCTGCCCAGATCGGGGATCGAAAACTCGTAGAGGTTCTTCGCCGCGGAATCGTCAGGGATGGCGAACACGACCCATGGCAAGTGCCGGCCGCCCTCCCAGATCGCCTCGATCGCGTCGATCTTGGCCGGCTGGTATCGCAGCGTGTCGAGCCCGTGCTGGTCGCCGATCAGCGCCTGAAGCGGCACGAGCACGGTGAGCAGCCAGAGCGTCATCGACAGCATCGTGCGCGCTTCCTCGTAGAAGCGGCGCCGCAACAGCCAGTAGGCCGCCACGCCGACGACCACGAAACCGGTCGTCGCATAGATCGCGGTGACGACGTGGGCGAGGCGATAGGGGAACGACGGATTGAAGACGATCGCCAGCCAGTCCTTCGGCTCGAACCGTCCGTCGACCATCTCGTAGCCCGTCGGCGTCTGCATCCAGCTGTTGGTCGACAGAATCCAGAAGGTCGAGGCGAGCGTGCCGAGCGCCACCATCAGGGCCGCGAAGAAATGCGCCCAGCGCGGCACCAGATTGCGCCCGAACAGCAGCACGCCGAGGAAGGCCGCTTCCAGGAAGAACGCCGTGAGCCCTTCGTAGCCGAGCAACGGCGAAATGATGTCGGAGACCGCGTCGGAGTAGCGGCTCCAGTTGGTGCCGAACTGGAACGGCATGGTGATGCCCGACACGACGCCCATCCCGAAAGTGACGGCGAAGATTTTGATCCAGAACACCGAAATGCGGAGGTAGACGTCCCGCCGGGTGAAGAAGTGCAGGCCCTCCATCACGGCGATGAACGAGGCGAGGCCGACTGTGAAGGCCGGCATGAGGAAATGCCAGGCCACGACCCAGGCGAACTGGAGACGCGACAGAAAAAGCGGATCGAGATGCACGCGAAAGCCCCTCTCAGGATGGAGCGCCATCCTGCCTACGCGGCCACTTTAAAGGCGGATTGCGACAAGTCCATCAGCCGCCTGCGGCATTCTGTCCCAACATTCCCTCCCGGGCCTTACAGAAAGCTCTGCGGATCGACGTCGACCGCCACCCGGACGCCGCCGCGCGGCTGGGGCGCGGCGGAAAGCAGCGCGCGCAAAAAGCCCTGGAGATCGGCCGAACGGGGCGCCTTGGCGGCGAGGCGGAAGCGGTGGCGCCGACGCAGCACCGCGATCGGCGCCTCCGCCGGACCCAGCACCGTGATCTCGTCGCCCTGCGGCGCGCCGCCGAGCGGAGCGACGCGCCAGCCTTTTCCCGCCGGCATCGCATGCGCGGTCCTCGCGAGCGCGCGCGCGTGCGCCTCGGCCGCCCCCTTGTCCTCCGCCGAGACGACGATCGCGGCGAGCCGCCCGAACGGCGGCAGGCCGCCGATCCGCCGCTGCTCGGTCTCCTGCGCGTAAAAGCGCTCGGCGTCGCCCGAGACCAGCGCCTGGATCACCGGATGGTCCGGCTGCCAGGTCTGCAACAAGGCGTGGCCTTGACGCGCGGCGCGCCCCGCCCGCCCGGTCGCCTGACGCAGGAGCTGGAAGGTGCGCTCCGCCGCGCGCGGATCGGCGTTGGCGAGGCCGACGTCCGCGTCGACCACGCAGACGAAGGTCAGCAGCGGGAAATTGTGGCCCTTGGCCACCAACTGCGTGCCGATAATGAGATCGAATTCGCCGCGCTGGGCGGCGTCGAGCTGGCGGCGCAGCGTCTCGATCCCTCCGGGAAAGTCGGATGACAGCGTCAGCGTGCGCGCGTCGGGAAAGAGCAGCGCCGCCTCTTCCGCCAGGCGCTCGACGCCGGGGCCGCAGGCGGTCAGGCTGTCGACGTCGTGACATTCCGGGCAGAGCTTTGGGCGGGGCTCAACGTGCCCGCAATGATGGCAGACGAGCGCAGAGCGGAAGCGGTGCTCGACCAGCCACGCGGCGCAATTGGGGCACTCGAAGCGATGGCCGCAGGAGCGGCAAAGGGTGAGCGGCGCATAGCCGCGTCGGTTGAGGAACAGGAGCGCCTGCTCGCCCTCGGCAAAAGCGCCCTCGATTCCGGCGATCGCCCGAGGCGACAGCCAGCGTCCGCGCGGCGGTCCCTCGCGCTTCAGGTCCACGGTCACAATGTCCGGCAGGGTCGCGGCGCCGAAACGAATTGGCAGCGTCAGCCAGCCATAGCGGCCGGTTTCGGCGTTGACCCGCGTCTCGATCGCGGGCGTTGCGGAAGCGAGCACGACCGGCGCCTGCTCGAGTCGCGCGCGCACGACGCCCATGTCGCGGGCGTTGTAGACGACCCCGTCCTCCTGCTTGTAGGCGCCCTCGTGCTCCTCGTCGACGACGATCAGCCCAAGATCGGCGAACGGAAGGAACAATGCCGAGCGGGCCCCGACGACCGCTCGGGCTTCCCCGCTTGCGACCGCGCTCCAGGTCCGCTCGCGCAGGCGTTCGGTGAGGCCCGAGTGCCACTCCGCCGGCCGCGCGCCGAACCGAGCTGCGAACCGGTCAAGGAACTGAGCGGTCAGCGCGATTTCGGGGAGCAGCACCAGCGCCTGCCGCCCCTGCCGCAGCGCCTCGGCGATCGCTTCGAAGTAAACCTCGGTCTTGCCAGAACCGGTCACGCCTTCGAGCAGCGTCGCCGAAAAGGCGCGGGCCGCGACCCTCGCGGCGAGGTCGTCGGCCGCCGGCTTCTGGTCGGCGTTAAGAAGGGGCGGCCGAAAATCCGGGTCGAGGTCGGCTGCGATCCGCTCCGGCGGCCGTTCGATGAGGGCGAGGGCGCCGTCCTCGACGAGGCCGTCGATCACGCTCACGGAGCAACCGGCAAGTTCGGCCAGCGAAGACTTTGGGATGGGGGCCGTAGCGCCCGCGAGGGCGGCCAGCACCCGTCCGCGCGCTTCGGTCATGCGCGCAGGCGCTTTGCCGGTCGCCACAAGGCTAAACTTCTGGGCAGGCGGCTCCAGAACCTCGTGGGCGCGGATCGCCATGCGCAGCACCATGCCGCGCGGGCTCAGCGTCCAGCGGGCGACCCAGTCGATGAAGTCGCGCAGGGGCTTTTGCAGCGGCGGCCAGTCTCGCACGGCCGAGACGGATTTGAGATTGTCGCCGCCCGCCTCGCGCGTCGCCCAGACGACGCCGGTCGCGTGCCGCGTCCCGAGCGGCACGCCGACGAAGGCGCCCGGCTCAAGCTTGAGGTCGGCCGGAGCGCGGTAGCTATAGGCGGTGTCGACCGCGACCGGGATCAGGACGTCCACGACGCGCGTCATCGCCGCGGGCTCACGTAAAAAAGGCCGGCGGGTTCGCCGCCGGCCTTCGTGGACGTTGAAGCCGTCGGCTCACAGGCTCTTGTGGCGACCGTCGCAGTAGGGTGCGTTCTTGCTCGCCTTGCAGCCGCACAGATAAGCCGTTCCGCTCTTTTCCGCGGTGAAGGCGAGGGGCGTGAGCCCCGAGTCCTTGTGCTTGCCGTCGCAGAACGGCTGGTTGGCGGACCGCCCGCAGGCGCACCAATAGTAGGTCTTGCCCGCTTCGAGCTCCTTTGCATACGGCGCCTTCTGGGCGACGATCGGTTCAGCCATGGATCCCCTCCAGGAAATGCTTCGCCGGCTTGCCTCCGGCGAAGTCGTCAACGCGGCGCCTAGCTCTTGGACTGTTCCTTGGCCTGCTCCTTGGCCGCTTCCCTCGCCGCCTCCCGGGCGGCAGGGGTTTCGGTCCGCTCGGCGATGCGCGCAGACTTGCCGCGGCGATCGCGCAGATAATAGAGCTTGGCGCGGCGCACCTTGCCGCGGCGGACGACCTTCACCGAGTTCGATCAACGGCGAATAGACGGGAAAAACGCGCTCGACGCCCTCGCCATAGGAAATCTTGCGGACGGTGAAGCTCTCGTTGAGGCCGTGGCCGCTGCGCGCGATGCACACGCCTTCGTAGGCCTGGACGCGGGTGCGGTCGCCTTCGGTGACCTTCACATTGACGACGACCGTGTCGCCGGCTTGGAACGCCGGAATCTTCGCCCCGGGCAATTTGGCCGCGTGTTCGGCCTCGATCTGCTGGATAACGTTCATGACAAAACTCCTGCCGTGCGCCGGTCCGCTTCGAGACGGCCGGCGAGCGCTTCGGCGCGCTGTTTTCATTTGAGGCGCGGCAAATACAGCAAGGCGTCGCGGAAGTCGAGGGGATTCGCAACGGGAGGGGGCGGCGTCTCGCGGCGCATAGGCGTCGGGAAGCCCGCCCGTCCGTCGCTGGGTCATCGGTGCGCGAGACGCAGACCCCCTGGCGACCCAGCGCGATTGCGCGACGAGCCCAAACAGCCGAAAATGGCTTCCGCGCTCGAGGAGTCCCCGCCCGTGACAGAATCCCTGCCCGTTTTCGACCTCGTCATAGCCGGCGGGGCGGCGTCGGGCCTTGCGTTGGCTGCAGCGGTCAAGCAGGCGGTCGGCGACGGAGCCGCCGTCGTGGTGGTCGATCCGATCCCGGCTCAAGCCCCCCGCTCCCGGTCCCCCCTTCGCACCATCGCCATCGCCGAGGGGCCGCGCCGCCTGCTCGCGCAGGTCGGCGCGTGGGACGCCATCGAGACCAAGGCGCAGCCGATCGTGAAGATGACGATCATGGACGGCGGCGTGCGCGACGCGGTGCGCGTGCCCCATCTGCAGTTCGACGCGTCCGAGGGCGGCCCGCTCGCGCATATGGCGTTCAACGACGACGTCGTCGCGTCGCTGTCGGCGCTCTGCGACCGGCTTGGCGTCGTCCGGATCGCGGGATCGATTGCGCGCTGGCGCCCGGGCAAGCGCATCGCCGAGCTGGGTCTCGGGGACGGCCGGACTCTTCACGCCCGGCTCGCGGTCGCGGCCGACGGCGCCCGCTCGAAGCTCAGGACGCTCGCGGATATTCCCGCCTACGGCTGGGACTACGATCAGTCCGGCATCGTCGCGACCATCGCGCATGAGTACGACCACGATGGCGCGGCCGAGCAGCACTTCCTTCCTGCCGGCCCCTTCGCGATCCTGCCGTTGCCGGGACGCCAGTCGAGCATTGTCTGGAACGAAAGCCGCGCCGACGCCCGCGCGCTGGTCGCCCTCGACGAGGACGATTTCGTCCGGCAGCTCGAACTCCGCTTCACCCCGAAGCTCGGCGCCCTTCGCCTCGAGTTGCGCGTCGAAGCCTTCCCATTGCGCTTCCAGGTTGCGCGACGCTTTGTGGCGGAGCGGCTGGCGCTGATCGGCGACGCGGCGCATGTGGTGCATCCGCTGGCGGGCCAGGGCCTCAACCTGGGTTTGCGCGACGTCGCCGCGCTGGCCGAGACAATCGTGGGCGCGCTGCGGCTAGGGCTCGATCCGGGGAGGCCGCCCGCGCTCGCCGACTATCAGAAGGCGCGGCGGTTTGACGTGGCGGCGAGCGGCATAGGCATGGATCTGATGAACCGGCTCTTCTCCAACGACTTCGGTCCGCTGCGGTTCGTCCGCGACCTCGGTTTGCGGCTGGTCGACCGCGCGCCGCTGTTGAAGGACCGGCTCATTGTGGAGGCGGGGGGCGCCGGACGAGAGGCGCCACGGCTCTTGCGCGGGGCCGCGCTGTGAGCGAGCCCCTTTCTCCCCGTACGCTCGCGGCCCAGGCGCTCGGCAAGACCGACGACGCGACCCGCGCCATCACGCCGCCGATTCACCTTTCGACCACCTTCCTGCGCGATCCCGACAACCAATACCGCAGCGGGAATGTCTATGGCCGCCCCGACAACGAGACGGTGCGCGAGGCGGAGTCCGTGATCGGCGCGCTCGAAGGCGCCGCCGAGACGCTCGTCTTCGGCTCGGGCATGTCGGCGGCGGTTGCGTTGTTCCTGAGCCTCGGCGCAAACGCCCATGTGGTCGCCCCGACTGTCATGTACTGGGCGCTTCGCAATTGGCTCGCTCGCGACGCGGCCGCCTTTGGGCTCACGGTCGACTTCGTCGATACGGAAGATTTCGTCGCGCTCGAGCGCGCGGTCACGCCGGGCGTCACCAAGCTGGTCTGGCTCGAGACTCCGAGCAACCCGTTATGGGGCGTCAGCGACATCGCGCGATCCGCCCGACTGGCCCATTCGGCGGGGGCGCTCGTCGCGGTGGATTTCGACCTGCGCTACGCCGATCTTCACCAGGCCGCTGATTTCGGCGCCGATGTCGTCATGCATTCGGCGACCAAGTATCTCAACGGCCATTCCGACGTGATCGCCGGCGCGCTCGGCTTCGCCCGCGCCGATGCGCTGTTCGAACGCGTTCGCGACGTCCGCAAATCCCATGGCCTAATCCTGCACCCGCTCGAGGCCTTTCTCCTGATCCGCGGTTTGCGCACCCTCGACCTGCGCGTGCGCGCCTCCGCGCTGAACGCGCTGAAGCTCGCCCACCGCTTCGCCGCGCATCCCAAAATCGTCTCGACGCTCTATCCCGGCCTGCCCGGCCATCCGGGTTACGAGACGGCGCTGAAGCAGATGGACGGCGGGTTCGGCGGCATGCTGTCGATCCGCGTGCGGGGCGGCGCAGAGGCGGCGATCGCGACCGCGGCCCGCACGCGGCTCTGGAAACGCGCAACCTCGCTTGGCGGCGTCGAGTCGCTGATCGAGCACCGCGCCTCGATCGAGGGCGAAGGGTCCCCGTGCCCGACCGATCTCCTGCGCCTTTCCGCGGGCATCGAGGACATGGAAGACCTCTGGCGCGACATCGACGAGGCCTTGGACGCCTGAAAGCTGCGCAATGCGTCTCGCCGCCCGCCGCCAACGTCCGCGGCCGCGAAGGCGGGCCATATTGTCGTCGCAAAAAATCGGCAACCCCGCGCGCCGTTCAAGACTTGTTCAGGCGACGCGTGATTGTCTCCTCGGCGAACAAAAGACGAGGGACAAAGACGCAGGTAATACTTGCCGGAAGGCCGCGAGGAACATTGGAAGCGTAATCAGTGTTACCTACGCTTCTGGCCATTCTAACCAGGCGGACGCATCCGGAGCGGCTAAGTATTTGTTTAAATAACCATGGAAAGGATACGGTATGCCTATCTTGCGATCGGCGCTCACCGCACTTTTGCTCGGGGCTGCGACGCCCGCGTTCGTCGCGTCGGCTTTTGCGCAGACCTGCGCGTGCCCGCAGACGGAAGGGTTTCAGGCCGGCCCGGTCATCCAAGCCGACGAAGCGCCTCCGCCTCTTCCCGTTTACGAACAGCCCCCGATTCCGGCGCCGGGCTATGTGTGGACTCCCGGCTACTGGGGCTGGAACAACTACGACTATTATTGGGTCCCGGGGGTCTGGGTCGAGCCGGCGCAGACAGGGCTGTTATGGACGCCTGGCTACTGGGCGTTCGTCGGCGGCGCCTACCTCTTCCATCAGGGCTACTGGGGACAGCACGTCGGGTTCTACGGCGGCGTCAACTACGGTTATGGCTACAATGGCCTGGGCTACGAAGGCGGACGCTGGGAGGGAAACCGGTTCCTCTACAACACGACCGTCAACAATTTCGGCGGCCTGCACGTGACCAACGTCTACTCTCAAACCGTGGTGGCGGCGCCGGGGGCCGGTCGTGCGAGCTTCAACGGCGGACCGGGCGGCATTGCCCTCAAGCCGACGCCGGAGCAGGAGCGGTTGACCGCGGAGGCGCACGTGCGCCCGACCCAGCTTCAAGTGACCCACGCGCGCATGGCGAGCATGGACGCGACGCAGTTCCATGCGAACAACAAGGGCAAACCCGCGGTCGCCGCGACCGAGCGCCCCGGCGACCTGAAGGGCCCGGGCGCGGTGCCGGCGAAGGCCGCCGGCTCGGCCGAGGTCGCGCCGGAGCCGGGCGCGCCCAACCCCGAACAGAAGGTTCGGCCGGGAGAAAAGCCGCCCGGAGACAATCGCGAGGCGCCGGGCGCCGCCAAGCCCGAGGAGAAACTCCCCGGAAACGCCGCGCCCGCCGAGGCGAGGCCGCCAGCCGGCGAGAAGCCGGGCCGACCGGAGACGCAGCCTGAGCGTCCGCAGGGGGCGGCGAAGCCCGAGGCGCCGAAACCCGAGGCGAAGCCGACGGACCTCGAGCGGCCCCAACCGCCGAAGGCCATGGAAAGGCCGGAGCCTCCGCGACCCGCGCAGCCGGCCCCGCCGGCTCACGAGCCCCCGCACGCCCAGCCCAGGCCCGAGGAGCGCGCCCAGCCGCGCCCGGGGCCTCAAAACCGGCCGGAGCACAAGGAGTGCCGGCCCGGCGAACCGAACTGTAAATGATCGGAAGGGCGGGGGCGCCGAGCCCTCCGTCCCGTCCCGATTTCCCGCCGCTTTGCCGCGGGCGCCCGAATCCGGGTAAAGCCTCGGGCATGCCGGGCATGGTGCGCAATATCTTCTCCGTCGGCGGGTGGACAGTCGTCTCCCGCCTGACCGGCTTTTTCCGCGACATGGCGCTGGCCGCGCTGCTTGGCGGCGGCGCGCTCAACGACGCCTATGTGGCGGCGATCAAGCTGCCGAACCAGTTCCGCCAGATTTTTGGCGAAGGCTCCTTCAACGCCGCTTATCTGCCGACCTACACGCGGGTGCTCGAGACCAAGGGGCGCGAGCGCGCCGGCTATTTCGCCAGTCAGGTCTTCACCCTCCTGATCCTGTCGCAGATCGCGCTGCTGGGGGTGGTCTACCTCGACATGCCGCTCCTGGTTCAGCTCACGTCGCCGGGCTTCGTGCGCGAGCCGGAGAAATTCGCCAACGCGGTGGCCATGTCGCGGATCATGTTCCCCTACATCGCCTTCATCGCGGTGTTCGCGCTGCATCAGGGCACCTTGAACGCGAACAATTCCTGGAGCGTGCCCGCCGCGGCGCCGGCGGCGGCCAACGTCTGCATGATCGCGTTCCTGGCCTGGGCCTTCTATGTCCCGACCGTTTCGCCCGGCGTGGCGGCGATGGCGAGCTGGGGCTTTCTCGCCTCAGGCGCGACGCAGCTCGCCATCGCGATGGTCGACGCGCGCCGGCGCGGACTGCTCGAGCGGCTGATCTGGCCGCGCTGGACCCCGGAAGTGCGCCAGTTCTTCTGGATGCTCGGCCCGGCGATCGGCATTTCGGCGAGTTACCAGATCGGCGCGCTGGCCGACCAGATTGTCGGTTCGCTCCTGCCGACCGGCGGCCTTTCGGCCATCAGCTACGCCGACCGGCTCTACCAGCTTCCCGGCGGGATCATCGTCATCGCGACGGGCTCGGTGCTGCTGAAGGAGATGTCGAGCCTGATCGCGCGCGGCGACGCGCGCGCGGCGTTGCGCGCCCAGAACCGCGCGGCCTCGCTGACGGTGGCGCTCGGCGCTCCGTTCGTCGTCGTTTTCCTGCTGATCCCGGACCTTCTGATCGCCGTCGCCTTCGAGCACGGAGCGTTCAAGGCCAGCGCGACCCACCAGGCGGCGGCGGTGCTCGCCGCCTATTCGGTCGGCATGCCGGCATTGTTCGTCGACCGGATCGTGGCGGCGAGCTTTCTCGCGCGCGGCGACACGGCGACGCCGATGAAGGTGACGCTGGTCGGGGTCGCCCTCAACGTCGCGCTGAAGATCTTGCTCTACCGCCCGCTCGGCGCGCCGGGGCTGGCGCTCGCCACCGCCGCCGGACTGTGGCTGAAGGTGGCGGGAACCTACGCCCTCGCTCGGCGACGCGGCCTGACCGCCGCCGACGACCAGTTCATCGGCGCCGCAGCCGCAACGCTGTTCGCCGCCGGCGCGCTCGCGCTGGCGCTGACGCTCGCCGACCCCGGTCTGAGCTCGGCCTTGGCCCATATCCGGTTCTCTCGCGAAATCCGGCTCATGCTCCTTGGGGCGATCGGCGTACTGGTCTACTTTCCAGCCTTGGCGCTCGGCCTCGGCCTCGCCGGCGCGGCCCCGGGCGGCTGGCTCGGGCGCGCCTTGCGCGCGGCGCGCCTTGCGCGTTGAATCGCGTCCGGGCGAGGTCCCTGCGACAATTTCGTTGGAATTGCGGGCGGCGCGACGCTAGCTTTCAGAATAGTAATACAATATGAGGTATGCTCGAAAAGGTCCGCTGCGCCCTGCCGGTCACGCGCGGATTTGTGGGCCATGCGGCCCGCAAAGCAACTGCTTGCATGGCGACGGAATGAACGGTAGAGGGCGATCAAGCGCCGTAACGGAGCAACCGGGAGGATAGCACTGCGGGGCGACAGGACGGCGTCAGCCCTTCGCTCAGGCTTGATCACCCAAGCCGAACAACAAACCCATTCATCGCCATCCGGACCGGGCCCCGACCGCCCGCGCGTCCGAAAGCGCGACCTATCCGTGCGCCGGCCTTCAGCCAGCGTGAGGAAGCCCGGCGAGTTTCGACGGGCGCAAATGAAGAGGCCACAGGTTGGCCGAGGAGGAAGGCATGAAGTTGATGAAATTGGCTGCGGCGCTGGCGTTCGGCGTTCTCGCCGCCGCCACCGCCGCCCAGGCGGACGACAAGCCGACGATCGGCATTTCGATGCCGACCAAGTCGTCCGCGCGTTGGATCGCCGACGGCGACAACATGGTCAAGGTGCTGCAGTCCAAAGGCTACAACACCGACCTGCAGTACGCCGACAATGACATCCCGACGCAGCTCAACCAGATCGAGAACATGATCACCAAGAAGGAGAAAGTCCTGGTGATCGCGGCGATCGACGGCACCACGCTGTCGGACGCGCTGCAGAAGGCGGCGGACCAGGGAATCAAGATCATCTCCTACGACCGCCTGATCGTGGGATCGCCGAACGTCGACTACTACGCGACCTTCGACAACTTCCAGGTCGGGGTCGAGCAGGCCAAGACCCTGATCCATGGCCTCGGCATCGACCAGGGCAAGACCGGCCCGTTCAACATCGAACTGTTCGGCGGTTCGGCCGACGACAACAACGCCTTCTTCTTCTACAATGGCGCGATGTCGGTTCTTCAGCCGTACATCGACAAGGGCGTTCTGGTCATCCAGTCCGGCCAGAAGGGCATGGACCGGGTCGCGACCCTTCGTTGGGACGCGGCGACCGCCCAGTCCCGCATGGAGAACCTGCTCTCGGCCTACTACACCAAGAAGAAGGTCGACGCGGTCCTGTCCCCCTATGACGGCATCAGCATCGGCATCATCTCGGCGCTCAAGGGCGTCGGTTACGGCTCCAAGGACCTGCCGATGCCGATTATTTCCGGCCAGGACGCCGAGATCCCGTCGGTCAAGTCGATCATCGGACACGAGCAGTATTCGACGATCTTCAAGGACACCCGCGATCTCGCCAAGGTCTCGGCCAACATGGTCGACGCGGTGATGAAGGGCGGAAAGCCCGAGGTCAACGACACCAAGACCTACAACAACAAGGTCAAGATCGTCCCCTCGTACCTCCTGAAGCCGGTCCCGGTCGACGCGACTAACTGGAAGCAGACGCTGGTCGACAGCGGCTACTACAAGGCCGAACAGCTTCAGTAAGCGCACCCTCAAAAACAGCCTCCGCGCTCCAGCGCGGAGGCGCAAATTTGTCTTGGCCCGCATTCGGCAATCTGCCTAGAGTGCGCCTAAGCAAGGTTTGAGCCGAAAAATGTCTACAATCCTCGAAATGAGGGGCATCACCAAAAAGTTCCCTGGGGTCATCGCCCTGCGGGACGTCAATTTTTCGGTTCAAGAAGGCGAGATCCACGCCCTTTGCGGCGAGAACGGCGCTGGAAAATCCACGCTGATGAAAGTGCTCAGCGGGGTCCATCCTTTCGGCTCCTACGAAGGCCAGATCCTCTATCAGGGCGAAGAGCGCCGTTTCAACCGGATCGCCGACAGCGAGCATGTCGGCATCATCATCATCCACCAGGAGCTTGCGCTCGCGCCGCAGCTCTCGATCGCCGAAAATATGTTTTTGGGCAACGAGCCGTCGCGGAACGGCGTCATCGACTGGAACGAATCCTTCCGCCGCAGCCGCGAGCTGATGAAGACGGTGGGCTTGAAGGAATCCCCCAATACGCTGATCACCAACATAGGCGTCGGCAAGCAGCAGTTGGTCGAGATCGCCAAGGCGCTGTCGAAGAAGGTGAAGCTCCTGATCCTCGACGAGCCGACGGCGAGCCTGAACGAGGCCGACAGCGCCGCGCTGCTCAATCTCCTGCTCGAGTTCAAGAAGCAGGGCATGACGTCGATCATGATCTCCCACAAGCTCAACGAACTGGCCAAGGTCGCCGAACTCGATCACCGTGCTGCGCGACGGGTCGACGGTCGAGACCATCGACTGCCGCTCCGGACAGGTCGACGAGAGCCGCATCATCAAGAGCATGGTCGGACGCGAGATGACCGAGCGTTATCCTCATCGGGCCTCGGCGATCGGCGACGAGCTGTTTTCGATCCGCGACTGGCGCGTCGAGCATCCGTTGCACGCGGGCCGCGCCGTCGTGAAGGACGTGAATATGCACGTGAAGCGCGGCGAAGTCGTCGGAATCGCCGGCCTCATGGGCGCCGGCCGCACCGAGCTCGCCATGAGCGTGTTCGGTCGGGCCTATGGCCGCAACATCACGGGACAGGCGACCCTGGAAGGGCGCCCGGTGAAGCTCGACACGATCGACGACGCCATCGACGCGGGCCTCGCCTATGTCACCGAGGATCGCAAGGTGCTCGGGCTGATCCTCAACGAAGACATCAAGCACAACATCACGCTCGCCCGGCTCGGCGGCGTTTCCGAGCGCGGCGTCATCGACGAAGCGCGCGAAGAGCAGGTCGCGACCCGCTACCGCAGCGCCTTGCGCATTCGCTCCTCCAGCATTCATCAGCGGACCCTCGACCTTTCCGGCGGCAATCAGCAGAAGGTGGTGATCAGCAAATGGCTGTTCACCGAGCCTAAGGTTCTGATGCTCGACGAGCCGACCCGCGGGATCGACGTCGGCGCCAAATACGAGATCTATACGCTCATCAACGACCTCGCCGCCCAGGGCAAAGGCGTCATCGTCATCTCCTCGGAGATGCCGGAGCTGCTTGGGATCTGCGACCGCATCTACGTGATGAACGAGGGCCGGTTCGTCGACGAAATGCCCGCCAAGGAAGCCAGTCAGGAGAAGATCATGGCGTCGATCATGCGTCAGTACGCAGGCGCGTTCCAATGAGCACGCAAGTTCAGGCGGACGCCGCCGCCCTCAAAGCCGAAGTCCGCGGGCAGCTGTGGAAGGATAACCTGCGCGACTACGGGCTGCTCGGCTCGCTGCTGCTGATCGTCGCGTTCTTCTATTTCATCACCGCCGATCACGCGTCGGTTGCGCCGGTCAATATCACCAACCTGATCATGCAGAACTCCTACGTCGTCATCATGGCGCTGGGGATGCTGCTGATCATCGTCGCCGGTCATATCGACCTCTCGGTCGGATCGATTGTCGGCTTCGTCGGCGCGATCGGCGGCGTGCTGATCGTCTACCTGAAGGTGCCGTACCCGCTGGTGATTCTGATCTGCCTCGCGATGGGAGCGCTCATCGGCGCCGCGCAGGGCTACCTCGTGGCCTACGCCAAGATGCCGTCCTTCATCGTCACGCTGGGCGGCATGCTGATCTTCCGCGGGCTCACCGGCAATCTCCTGTTGGGGCAATTCGTCGGACCCTTCCCCAAGGGCTTTCAGAACATCTCCTCCGGCTTTCTGCCCGACATCACCGACATCGCCGGGATGGCGGCGGCGCTGCCCGAATGGGCTCAAATTCACTGGGTGTCGCTGCTTCTCGGCGTCGTCGGCGCGTTGGCGATGTTTGTGTCGGGCTTCCGGCGCTGGCGGCGATCCAAGGCCGAAGGGATGGAGGTCGAGCCTCTGCCGCTCCTGATCGGCAAGAACGTGGTGTTCGCGGCGATCATCGTCGGCATCGCGTGGAATCTCGCGCAGTACAAGGGTCTGCCGATCATCCTGGTCATCATGGCTATCCTGATTCTGATCTACCAGTTCGTCACCACGCGGACGGTGATCGGGCGGCGCATCTATGCGCTCGGGGGCAACGTGCTCGCGGCGCGGCTCTCCGGCGTGAAGACCGAGCGGCTCGTGTTCTTCACCTTCGCCAATATGGGCTTTCTCGCCGCCCTGGCCGGCCTCGTCGTCGCCGCGCGCCTCAACTCGTCGACCCCGAGCGCCGGCCAGGGATTCGAGCTAGACGTCATCGCCGCCTGCTTCATCGGCGGCGTGTCGGCTTCGGGCGGCGTAGGCAAGGTGATGAACGTGGTCATCGGCGCCCTGTTCATGGGCGTCATGAACAACGGCATGTCGCTGGTCGGCCTCGGCATCTTCTGGCAGCAGGTCGTCAAGGGCCTCGTCCTGCTCGCCGCCGTCTATGTCGACGTCTACCAGAAGCGGAAGGGCTGAGCGCGCCCTGGAGCGTGGGTCCATGAGCTCCGTGACGGTTCAGGCGCGCGACGTCGCGCAGGAGTTCGGGCTGCGCTTCGGCCGTCGCGCCAAGGTCAGCCGCGCGCCGGGTCGTGTGAACCTGATCGGCGAGCACACCGACTACAATGACGGCTTCGTCATGCCGGCGGCGCTCGATTTCGCGACCCTTGTCGCCGCCGCGCCGCGCGACGACCGCACGCTGCGCGTCTATTCGCTGTTCATGGACGAGACGCGCGAGGCCGATCTCGACGCGCTTTCGCCAAGCGGCCGCCACGACTGGTCCGACTATGTGTTCGGCGTCGCCGCGATGCTGGAGCAAGGCGGCGTGCGTCTGGCGGGCGCAGACCTGGTGGTCTGGAGCGACGTGCCGCTCGGCGCGGGCCTCGAGTTCCTCGGCGGCGCTCGAAGTCGAGCGTCGCGCACGCGCTCCTCGCCGCCTCGGGCCTTCCGTTCGAGCCGGTGGCGGCGGCCAGGATCGCCCAGCGCGCGGAAAACGAATTCGTCGGCATGCGCTGCGGCATCATGGATCAGTACATCGCCGCCTGCGGCGTCGCCGGGAACGCGCTTCTGATCGACTGCCGATCGCTGGAATCGCGCCCCGTCCCGATCGCGCCAAACCTGCGGCTGGTCATCGCCAACTCCAACGTCCGCCACCAGCACGCCGGCGGCGAATACAACGACCGGCGCGCCGCCTGCGAAGAGGGCGTGCGGCTTTTGAAGCCGCATCTCGGACCGATCGCGGCGCTGCGCGACGTGACGCCCGCCGATCTCGAGCGCGCATCGCCGCGCCCTTCCCGACCTCGTCTATCGCCGCTGCCGCCATATCGTGACCGAGAACGCACGCGTGCTCGAAGCCGAGCGCGCGCTGAAGGCCGGCGACTTCAAAGCCTGCGGCGCGGCGATGAACGCATCGCAGGTCTCGATGCGCGACGACTTCGCCATCACCTGCCCGGAGATCGACTTCCTCGCCGATTACGCGCAGGGGCTCGCGGGCGTTTACGGCTCGCGCATGACCGGCGGCGGCTTCGGCGGCTGCACCGTGAGCCTGGTCGAAGCGCGCGCGGTCGAGGCCATGGGCGCGAGCCTCATCGAGGCCTATCGCCTCGCCTTCGGGCTCAGCGCGGAGGTGTTCGTCTGCTCGCCGTCGGACGGCGCTGGCTTCGTCGATCTCGAGGCCTCGGCATGACCCCGGAGTTCAACGAGATCTCCCATCGGCGCTTCAATCCGCTGACCGGGGAATGGGTGCTGGTTTCGCCGCACCGCATGAAGCGCCCCTGGCAGGGCAAGCGCGAGTCCGCGCCGGCGACCGGACTGCCGGCGCACGATCCCAACTGTTACCTCTGTGCAGGCAACCGGCGCGCCAACGGCGCGCTAAACCCCGACTACGCCCACACCTTCGTGTTCGACAACGATTTCGCCGCGCTGAGCGCCGACGCGCCCTGAAGCGCGGATCGACGACGGCCTCCTCGTCGCCGAAAGCGAGTCCGGCGTCTGCCGCGTGCTCTGCTTCTCGCCCCGCCACGACCTCACTCTCGCGATGATGGAGGTCGCCGACGTCGAGCGGGTGGTCGACGCCTGGGTCGAGGAGACGATCACGCTCGGAGGCCGCGCCCGACATCGGCGCGGTGCAGATTTTCGAGAACCGCGGCGAGATCATGGGATGCTCCAACCCGCATCCGCACGGCCAGATCTGGGCGACCCGCCATCTGCCGAACGAGATGGCGAAGGAGAGCCGCGCCCAGGCGCAATACCTGCTCGACCATGGCCGGCCGCTGCTCGTCGACTACCTGGCGCAGGAACTCGCGCTGGGCGAGCGCATCGTGGGCGAGAACGCGCATTTCGTGACGCTCGCGCCGTTCTGGGCGATCTGGCCGTTCGAGACGATGATCCTGCCCCGTCGGCGGATCGGCGGCTTCGACGAGTTGACGGCGGAAGAGAAGGCCGCGCTCGCCGCCGCGCTCTCCGACCTCACCCGCCGTTACGACCGGCTGTTCGACGTGTCGTTTCCCTATTCGATGGGTTTCCACCAGAAGCCGACCGACGGCGCGGCGCATTCCGAATGGCAGATGCACGCCCATTTCTATCCGCCGCTGCTGCGCTCGGCGACGGTCAAGAAATTCATGGTCGGCTTCGAGATGCTGGGCTCTCCGCAGCGGGATCTGACCCCCGAAGCGGCGGCGGCGCGGCTGCGAGAGCTCGCGGCTTAAGGGGCGAGGCGACGTCCCTTGCGACACGCCGCAACGGCTAATCGCCAGGGATCCTCTGCGCAGATCGATTCCGCGCTCAACGCGCCAGCCTCGCCGCCCGAGCAAGGTCGGCCGCGAAGGCCTTTGTCTCCGCCTCCTTCTGATTGGGATCGGGCAAGCGAAGCAGGTACGCCGGATGGATCGTCGGCAACAAGCGTTCGGCCGCCGATCTCCAGCGTCTGTCCTCGCGTCTCCTTGAGCCTCGCGGCAGGTCCGGCGACGGCGCGCAGCGCGCTGGCGCCGAGCGTCACGATCAGCGGCGATTCGACCAGAGCCAGTTCGCGGTCGAGCCACCAGCGACACGCGTCGATTTCGCCGGCGCTCGGCGTCTTGTGAATTCGGCGTTTCCCGCGAGGCGCGAATTTGAAATGCTTGACCGCGTTGGTCAGATAGCAGTCCAATTCGCAAAGCCAGCGTCGCGCAGCGCCGAGCGCAACAGCGCGCCCGCCGGGCCGACGAAGGGACGGCCGCAAAGATCCTCCTGATCGCCGGGCTGTTCGCCGACGAAAATCGCGCGGGCCTGCGTCGGCCCTTGGCCGAACACGACCTGCGTTGCTGAGTTCGCGAGCGGACACGCCCGGCAGGCCTTCGCATCGCGCAGCAAGGCTTCATACGGATCGGACGGCGGCGGAGCGCGGCGGCTTTCGACGATGCGGGCCGCGATGCGCTCAGCCCCGGAACCGGCCGCGACGGGCTCAGTCGTCAGCATCGTCGTCTCGCGCTTTTGCGCGCCGCCCGCCATCGCGGGAATCTGTCGCGTCTCCGGGAGATTGGCCCAGTAGCGCTTCGGCATCTCCTTGAGCATCGCACGCTTCATGAGACGCGCGGGATTGAAGATCGAGCGGTAGTAGACGTTCCAGGCGTCCGCGAACCGATCGAGCGGCGGCGCATCCTGGGCTCGGCCGCCGGGGCCGAAGCGCAACGCGCCGTCCCACACAATGGAAGCGCGCGGGGTGAGGATGGCGAATCGCATCGCCGCGAACCGGTCGACGAAGAAAGACGCCGCCAGCTCTTCGATGAAGTGCTGCGGTTCGAACCAGGCGACGAAGCGCGGGCCGTCCGGCGCTTCGATCTCCCGAAATCGGACGAAGGCCGTCATCTTGTGCCGGTCGCGCCGAACCGCGCGCTCCATGCCTTCGAGCCGCCGCACCAGCGGGTCGCTCGCGATCTCGAGAAGGCGCGGGTTGCTCTGCAGGCGAAAGAGCGCGCCATAGAGGAGATCGTAGCGCGCGGGGTCCCGATGGCGGCTCACGCAGTCCGCCATCTCCACAAAGCGCCTCGGCGCACGAACGGACGAACTTGCCGGCGCCGGCGCGAGATCGTTCGGCGCCGACAAGAGATCGGCCTCGGCGGCCGCGCCAGCGAGGAAGCGGATCTCTTCCGGCGCGACGTCGTGCGCGGCCGCAGAGCGCGCAGCCGCCCGAAAACCCTCGAAATCGACGTCGTCAGACAGGCGAACGACCTTCACGGCGGATGTCGCTCAGGCGAACAGATCGAGCTGGCGCGCGTCGGAGCGCGCCCGCCGCTTGCCGAGCGTGGCGGAGTCGAGGAGCGCGGTCGGCCGCCAGTCCGGGGTCACTACGAAGGGCCGCACGGCCTCGAGCGACTGCACAAGCCGCTGAAGATCGCCGAGGCGCAGCGTCACGTGCCGCCGGGCCTTCAGGATGCGCGCCGCCACCCGCGCCCCGATCCCCGGAATCCGCAGCAGCGTTTCGCGCGGGGCGCGATTGACATCGACCGGAAACAGCCCGCGATTGCGGAGCGCCCAGGCGAGCTTCGGATCGCGATCGAGGTCCAGCATGCCGTCGCCGGCGCGGTCGAGAATCTCCTCCGCGGCGAAGCCGTAGTGACGCATCAGCCAGTCGGCCTGATAGAGGCGATGCTCGCGCATCAACGGCGGGCGGCGCAGTGGAAGATTTTGCGACGCGTGGGGGATCGGGCTGAAGGCGGAGTAATAGACGCGCCTCAGCCGATAGGACGCGTAGAGCGCGGCCGACCGCGCAATGATGTCCCGGTCCTGCGCCTCGTCGGCGCCGACGATCATCTGGGTGCTTTGGCCGGCGGGCGCGAAGCGCGGCGCCTTCGCCGTCTTCCGCGTCTCTTCCTTCGCCTCGTCGAGCCGCAGACGCAGACCGCCCATCGCGGTGCGGATGACGCCGGCGTCCTTCTGGGGCGCGAGGCGGCGAAGCGTCTCGTCGGTCGGCAGTTCGACATTGACCGAGAGCCGGTCGGCGGCGCGGCCGGCGCGCTCGATCAAATCCGGCGATGCGCCGGCGATCGTTTTCAGGTGGATGTAGCCGCGGAAATGGTGGTCGCGGCGCAGCGTCTCGGCGACCCGGACCATCTCCTCCATGGTGTGATCCTCGGACTTGGCGATGCCGGAGGAGAGAAACAGCCCTTCGATCATGTTGCGGCGATAGAAGCCGAGCGTCAGGGAAACGATCTCCTCGACCTTGAACCGGGCGCGGGGCGTGTCGCTCGAGACGCGGTTGACGCAATAGGCGCAGTCGTAGACGCAAAAGTTGGTCAGCAGGATCTTGAGCAGCGACACGCAGCGCCCGTCGGGCGTGTAGGCGTGGCAGATGCCCGAGCCGGTCGTGGAGCCCAGGCCCTTGCCGTCGCGGGAATTCCGGCCGCTCGCCCCTGACGAGGCGCAGGACGCGTCGTATTTCGCCGCGTCCGCCAGGATCGCCAGCTTACGGTGAAGGCCGTCCGCATCGTTGTCGATGTTCATGTTTTGTTTCTAGCACGATTTGGAGAGGCGGCCAAGGTGGGGCGACGTCGGCGGGGGCGCTGGGCAGCGAGCGGCGATCGCGACGGCCTTGGCCCGTCAGCCGAGGGTCTGACGCCTGCGACCCAAGCGGATTGGAAGATCGACAAATTCCGATAAAGAGCATATTCGTAAATTTGTTGCTGATAATCCGCATATCGGGTACAGTGGCCCTAACGCCATGGACTGACCCCTCGATGCCGCTCGCCCCGCCTCTCCCGCTCCGGACGCCTTCCCATGTCTCGGCTCGACGCACGCTTGGGTCCGCCGTCGCGCACGACCTTCGGCGTCGGCGCGCAGGCGAGTTCTAACGGCTTGAAAACGCTCGAAACGGCAAGCGGCGGCTCTTGCCGAAAGTTGGCATGGATTTGGGGTCGGCGCGGCCTCCGCTTGGGGTTTCCTTCAGGAGATTTGGGACTTTGGCAGGAGCGGTATTCGGGGGCGTCGGCGCCGCGCTTGCGGATGCGCGGTTCGCTCCGTTATGCGGCCCGGCCGTTCCAGTCGCCCGGAAAATACGCTGCAAGACCTTGAAAAGGCTCAAAACCGACGCGGGCCGAGCGCGGACGTCACTCCCCAAGGGCCTGGTCGAGGTCGGCGATCAGATCGTCAGGATTCTCGATCCCGACCGACAGCCGGATCAGGGCCGGAGTGATCCCGAGGCGCATCCGCTCCTCGGGGGCGATGTCGGAGTGGGTCATCGAGGCGGGGTGGGAGGCCAGGGTCTCGGTCCCGCCCAGGCTGACCGCGAGTTTGATCACGTCGAGCCGGTTCAGGACGGCGAAGGCGTCTTTCTCACCGCCTTTCACCTCGAACGCGAAGGTCGAGCCGGGGCTCTTGCACTGGCGCTCGAACAGCGGTCGGTCCGGGTGACCCTCGGGCAGGAAGCCCAGATACCAGACCGAGGCGACCCGCGGATGGCCGGCGAGGAAGCCCGCGACCTTGCGCGCCCCGTCGGCCGAAGCGGTCATGCGGAGTTTGAGGGTTTCGAGCGAGCGCATCAGCAGCCAGCCGGTGTGGGGATCGCACATCGTGCCGAGGATGGTGCGCATGCCGCGGACCGGCTCCAGCGCCGCCGCTGTCCCCGAACAGCCGCCGGCGATGAGATCGGAGTGCCCGCCGACGTACTTCGTGAGCGAGGTCACGACCAGGTCGGCGCCATGGGCGGCGGGCGTCTGGAAAAGCGGTCCGAGGAAGGTATTGTCGACGATCACCACCGTCCGCCTGCCCTCGGGTCCGCGGAGTCCTTCGGCCAGTCGGCTGGCGCGGGCGATGTCGATGAGCCCATTGGTCGGATTGGCCGGCGTCTCGAGAAAGAGCGCAGCCACCGGCCCCAGGGCGCGCGCCTTCGTGACCGCGTCCTCCATCGCCTCCGCGCCGCCTTCTGCGGGGAACGCGATCGGCGTCACCCCGAACTGCGGCAAGATCCGGTTCAGGAGGAAGTCCGTGCCGCCATAGACCGGCCCGGAATGAACGATCGCCGAACCTGGCCGCGCATAGGCCCAGAGCGTGGTCGAGATCGCCGCCATGCCCGAGGCGAACGCGAGGTTGTCCTCCGCCTCGTCCCAGATCGCCAGCCGGTTCTCCAGCATCTCGAGGTCGGGGTTGTTGATCCGGCTGTAGATGAGGCCAGGCTCCTCGTTCGGCCGCTTCGCGCGCAGGCCGTAGGCGAGCTCGAAAAACGCCTTGCCGTCCTCGGCGGTGCGAAAGACGAACGTCGAGGTGTGGAAGACCGGCGGCTTCAGCGATCCCTCCGACCGGAACGGATCGTAGCCATAGCCCATCATCAGCGTTTCCGGCGCCAGCCGCCGATCGCCGAGAGACTTTTTGCGCCAGCGTTCGTTGGACATGCCTTCCGCCTGCAGCCGGTTTTCCGGGATCGGCCCGGCACCCTATCCGATACGGCGCAGCGTGTCTTTCCCGGTCGTGCCTGCAAGCCCGGTCACACCTGCAGGTCAGCCGGACGCCGGATTGTCGTCGATCAGGTTCCGGCGCTTTCTCGCCCTGGCGGCGTCTTCATGCATCCAGGGACGCTGCCGTCCCTCGAACAGGAGGTGCGAGATCGCCTCACGCTTGACGGCCGCCCGCAGCTTCTGGACCGCGGCGACGTGAGCGTTTGCGATATGGGCCTTAAGCGCAGCATTGGGCCGCTGGTGAACAACCGTATGGCCGCTCATCAAATCCTCCCATCGCCCGCCCTTTTTGAACGTCCCCGTTCGGCGTCGCGTCGCCGGGCTAACCCGGCTTTGTCTGTATACGCCTGGACTCTGGCGGTATTGCGGTTGAAATGGCGCGGTCTGCGCGGTTTCGCTATGGTGGCGGCGGGGCGAAGGAGACAGATGTGGCCGTATCCCTTCATCACGTGAACATTCGGGCGCGAGACCTCCAGGCGACGATCGCGTTCTACGTCGACGCGATCGGCCTGACGCAGGGCGCCAGACCCCCGTTTGGCTTCCCCGGCGCCTGGCTTTACGACGGCGCGCGGCCCGCTGTGCATCTGACGCTCGTTGATCAGGAGCCAGACAGCGCATATCCCGCGCTCGATCACGTCGCGTTCGCGTACGACGCGCTCGACCCGATACTGGAGCGGCTCGACAAGCTGAGCCTGCGAGCGACGCCGCCCAAAACGGTTCCCGGAACCGTCATCAGGCAATGTTTTCTGAAGGACCCGAACGGGATCACTGTGGAACTGCAGGGTCCTTAAGCCGAAGCCGGCGCGAACAAGTCGGCGCGCGCCATTTCCCAC
This sequence comes from uncultured Alphaproteobacteria bacterium, assembly GCA_963748545.1. Taxonomy (GTDB): domain Bacteria; phylum Pseudomonadota; class Alphaproteobacteria; order Rhizobiales; family Beijerinckiaceae; genus Roseiarcus. Next base: position 162,400 of record CAVVJO010000031.1, on the reverse strand, counting down.
GCGTCGCGCCAGCGTTGGTCGTGGGCGCCGGTGAGAAGTTCGCCGCGCCGGAGCAAAGGGTACAACTCGGCGTAGGTCATCGAACTCGGTCGCGCTGACCCGGCGGGAAAAATGCTCCGGCCGGAATTTTCGGGGATGGTCGAGCCCGGCGGCCGCGGTCAGCTCTGCCAAGGCATGCAGCGCAGAGTCGTGGTAATGGCGCACCCGCTCCGCCTTGTCCTCGACCACCAGCGCACGGGCGCGCGTCGGGTCCTGGGTGGCGACGCCGGTCGGGCATCCGTCCGTGTGGCAGCTCATGGACTGGATGCAGCCGAGCGCGAACATGAAGCCGCGCGCCGCGTTGCACCAGTCCGCCCCGAGTGCGAGAGCGCGGGCCATGTCGAATCCGTTGACGATCTTGCCGGAGCAGCCGATCCGAACGCGTTCGCGCGCGTTGATCCCGATCAGGGCGTTGCGGACGAAAACCAGGCCCTCGCGCATCGGCAGGCCGAGATGGTCGGCGAATTCGAGTGGAGCCGCGCCAGTCCCTCCCTCCATGCCGTCGACCACGATGAAGTCGGGGTAGACGCCCGTTTCGACCATCGCCTTGCAGACGCCCAGGAATTCCCAAGGATGGCCGACGCAAAGTTTAAATCCGACCGGCTTGCCGCCCGACAGCTCGCGCAACTTCGCGATGAAGCCGACGAGTTCGAGCGGGGTCGAGAAGGCGCTGTGGCCTGCGGGCGAAATGCAGTCCTTGCCGGGTTCGACGCCGCGAATCGTGGCGATTTCCGCCGAGACCTTCGCCGCGGGCAGCACGCCGCCATGACCGGGCTTGGCGCCTTGCGACAACTTGATCTCGATCATCTTGATCTGTTCGTTCGCGGCGGCGGCGCGGAACGCCTCGGGATCGAACCGACCCTCCGCCGTCCGGCAGCCGAAATATCCCGAGCCGATCTCCCAGATGACGTCGCCGCCGCCCTCGCGATGATAGGGACTGTAACCGCCCTCGCCGGTGTCGTGAGCGAAGCCCCCACGCGCCGCGCCTTCATTGAGCGCTCGGATCGCGTTGGCGCTCAAGGCGCCGAAGCTCATCGCGGACACGTTGAAGACAGAGAGCGAATAGGGCTGCGCGCATTCGGGGCCTCCGACGATAACGCGAAACGCCTCAGTCGCGACCGGTTTCGGCGCGATCGAATGACGAAGCCATTCGTACCCGACGGCGTTGGTGTCGCGTAGGGTTCCGAACGGGCGCTTGTCGAGGGTCATCTTGGCGCGCTGATAGACGACCGCGCGCTGGGTACGGGAGAATGGCAGCCCATCGGTCTCGCTTTCGAAGAAATACTGCCGCATCTCCGGCCGGATTTCTTCCAGGATGAAGCGCAGGTGGGCGGAGATCGGATAGTTGCGAAGGACCGCATGCCGGGTCTGAATGAGGTCATGGACGCCAACGCAGGTCAGGCCGCCAAAGAGGATCAGGCCCCCCACCGGGAAGCCCCTGACCTCGGGCACAGCCCCCGCGCTCAGCCACACGAGGCAGAGAACCGTCAGAGAAGCCGCAAGCGTCAGCACGATGAAGCGCGGCGAAAACGCAAGACCTAGGGTCGCCAATGTTCACTCCTCCCAACAAACACTCATGCTCGTCCCCGTGAAGAACACTTTAAGGGAAGCGCGCATGACGAGGCCGAGCCAGAACTCCAACAACTCGAATAGGACCAAGTTACTTCGAGACAGTGGGGTCGCCTGTTACAAGCGTCAACCGCCCGGGGCGTTTCTTGCGCAAGAGCCATCCGATCGAGCAGCTGCCCAAAGGGCAGGTCCTCATCTGGAGGTCGGCGTCAGCATCCCCGTCGGACGCAACCCGTTCCGGATCGCCTGGGCGGCCGTCGAACCTGACCTCGCGTCGCTCGAGACGACTTGGGCGAAGCGGATGGCCGAAGGCGATCCCATGAAGATGTCCGAAGGCGGCGCCGTTTATTTCCTGACTGGTCGGCGCATGAGGAGATGCGGCGAAGCGCCTGATTGCAACGGCGGCGCGCAACTATGCGCCCCCGCTCCTCTAGTCGCCGCCCGTTGCGGCGCCTCGTCCCGCGCTAAAGCGTGACGAATTCGGTGTGGCCAATGCCGTGGCGGTAGTCCAGCACGGAGATGACCACCGGCTTGATCGCAAAGATCGCGATCGTGTCGTCCTCGTCGGGGCCGAAATCCGCGCCCTCTGGAAAGCGCTTGAGCATCAGCGCGCCGACGTGGGCGATCTCGGCGGCGTCGGTGACCCGCACGGCGTGCGCGCCCATCGACAGACCGAGGATCTCCTCCGTTCGGTCGTAGGGGAGATTGACTGTCAATGAAACCTTGTCGTTGAGGGCGATGTTGCGCGCCTTCTGAGAATGCGCCGGCGTGCCGAAATAGAGGGTAATCCCATCGTGGACGTAGCTGACCGTCGTCGCCTGCGGAAATCCGTCGGGTCGGACCGTGGCGATCGTCATCTCGCTTTCGCCTCCAAGTATGGCGAGGATCTTGTCACGCGTCCGGTTGTCCATTGCGTTGTCTTTCCCCGTGTGTAGCCCAGCGCGTGAACGCCGCGCCGGCCGTCGATCCTCGCCGGGGATTTTGGTCCGGGAAGCGAGAACTGGAAAGGTTAAAATTGCTTTGCGCCGTGGGGAGGCAATAGCGTGGCTAGGGGGGATTTGAAAGTCTGCAGCAATCCCGCGACGGCGCAAACCGATCCTGTTGAGACGCGAGGTCGGGTCGACGCCTCAAAGAAAAGAGCTGAGGCGCGCGCCATCGGAGGCCCATTCAGATCAGCCGTAGGCCCTTGAGCGAGGCATGGCCGTCGCGGCCGACGATGATGTGGTCGTGAACGGTAAGGCCGAGGGGTTTGGCGATTGCAATGATGTCGAGGGTCATCTTGACGTCCTGGGTTGAGGGCGTCGGATCGCCCGACGGATGGTTGTGGACAAGGATGATCGCCGTCGCCGACAGTTCGAGCGCACGCCGTATGATCTCGCGCGGATAGACCGGCGTATGGTCGACGGTGCCGGCGCCCTGGATCTCGTCGGCGATTAGGCCGTTCTTCTTGTCGAGGAACAGGATGCGAAACAATTCGCGCGGCTCGAACGCCATCGAAGTCCGACAATAGTCGAGAACCTCGCTCCACGACCCCATCGGCAGCCGTTTCCTGACCGCGCCCTTGGCGAAGCGTTGCGCCCCGGCCTCGATGATCTTGAATTCGGCGATCGCCCTCTCCTTGATGCCCTTGACCTCCGCGAGGCGTTCGGGCGCGGCGGCGATCGTCTCGGCGAACGAGCCGAATTTTCCGATCAGCGCCTTGGCGAGCGGTTTGACGTCCCGCTGCGGGATCGCATTGAAGAGCACGAGTTCGAGCAGTTCGTAGTCCGCGAGCGCCGCGGCGCCGGCCTCGAGGAACCGCCTTCTGAGCCGGTCGCGGTGGCCGTGGAAGTGCGGCTTGTCGACCTCCTCGGCATTCCGCGCTGCCGAACTGCTCGTGGAGCCGTCCAAATCCAACGAGTCCAACCTCGGAGCGATCGCTGCGCCGGTCTGCTCGCCGAGCTGGTTTCGCCGGTCCCGCCGCGTGCGATCCCCGGCGCGATCCGCGCCGGCGCCGGCGGTCATCGGATCGGCGCGCGATCGGCGCCGGTCGGCGACAGCGTGAAGATCTCGCAGCCAGTCTCGGTGACGCCGACCGTATGCTCATATTGGGCTGAGAGCGAGCGGTCGCGGGTCACCGCGGTCCAGCCGTCCGACAGGATCTTCACCCCGTAGCCGCCAAGGTTGATCATCGGCTCGACGGTGAAGAACATGCCGGGTTTCAGAGGCGCGCCCTCTCCTTTGCGCCCGATATGCAAAATGTTCGGCTCGTCGTGGAACAGCCGGCCAAGGCCGTGGCCGCAGAAATCTCGCACGACCGAGCAGCGCTCGCCCTCGGCGTAGGTCTGGATGGCGTAGCCGATGTCGCCGGTGGTCGCGCCGGGCTTGATCGCTCCGATGCCGCGCATCAGCGCCTCGTAGGTGACGTCCATGAGGCGCTGAGCGCGGCGCGGCGGCTCGCCGGCGGAAAACATCCGGCTTGCGTCGCCATGCCAGCCGTCCACGATCAACGTGACGTCGATATTGAGAATGTCGCCTTCGCGCAAAGGCTTATCGTCCGGCGCGCCGTGGCAGACGACGTGATTGATCGAGGTGCAGATCGACTTGCGGTAGCCGCGATAATTGAGCGGCGCCGGGTAGGCGCCGTGATCGCGGGCGAACTCGAACACGAACCGATCGAGGCTCGCGGTCGTTGCGCCGGGCTTGACCAGCGGCCCGACGAGATCGAGCGCCTCCGCGGTCAACCGTCCGGCTTTCCGCATGCCCTCGAAGTCGTCGGGCTGATGCAACCGGATCTGCCCACTGCGCCGGGCCGGCTTCTCGGCGGCGGGGACAAAAATCGTGGACGTCGTCACAGGGGTTCCTTTGCGGCATTTCGTCTGGAACGCTACACATAGGCTCTGCGAGGCGCTTCACACAAGCCGCTTGGGTCGGTTTCCGGCGTCAATGATCCGGGACGACGCAGGCCCGCCTCGACGGAGACTGAGAGAGCCCCATGCCGCACCCAACGACTGTGACTGCCGCCGTCCTGGTGATCGGCGATGAAATCCTGTCTGGCCGAACCAAGGACTTAAATATCGGCTACATCGCGGGGTACCTCGGCAAACTCGGCGTCGACCTCCGGGAGGCGCGGGTCGTGCCCGACGTCGAGACAGAGATCGTGGCGGCCCTCAACGCCCTACGCGCCCGCTACGACTATGTGATCACCACGGGCGGCATCGGCCCAACTCACGACGACATCACGGCAGACGCGGTCGCGCGCGCATTCGGGGTTCCTATCGACGAGGACCCACGCGCGATGGCGATCCTGCTCGAGCGATACACTCCTGCCGATCTCACCCCTGCGCGGCGGCGAATGACCCGCATGCCCAAGGGCTCCGAACTCATCGACAACCCAATCTCGCGCGCGCCCGGCTTCCGGATCGGGAACGTGTTCGTGCTCGCCGGCGTCCCCTCGGTCATGCAGGCGATGCTCGATTCCGCGGTCAAGGACATGCGGACCGGCGCCGTCATGCAGGTCGAGTTGATCGAGGCTGGCGGCGTGCCCGAGGGGCGATATGGGGATGCGCTGGCGCAAGTCGCCTCGGACAACCCCGACGTCTCGATCGGGTCCTACCCGTCGTTCAAGGACGGGCGGTTCATGAACCAGATCGTGGTGCGCGGCAAGGAGGCGGCGGCGGTCCGAGCGGCCCGCGCGGCGGTCGAGACGATGCTCGCCTCGATCCAAGGCGACGCCAAGCCGCTCTAACGCCTAGCGCCCGATGGGTGGCCATTCGCGATCCGGTTTTATGGACTTTCGGAGGGTCGCAACGCCATTTTCGATGCCTTTGCGCGGCAGCGGCACCGGTTCAGCATCTTGAGTATGTCTTTTCAAAGCTGTTGACGGTCTCGTCGCCCGCTCGCGTCGAGCCGGGGCGCTTGCTAAGAACGGGGCAAGCGTTCGATCAAGGAGCCGCCGATGTCCCCCCCTCGCGATAAGGCTTTTCCAGTCTCGTGGGATCAGTTCCACCGCGACGCCCGGGCGCTCGCCTGGAGGCTGGCCGGATCCGGCCCGTTCGACGCCTTGGTGGCGATCACCCGCGGCGGCCTGGTGCCGGCCGCGATCGTGGCGCGCGAGCTTGACGTGCGCTTAATCGAGACGATCAGCATCGCCTCCTATCACGACTACAAGACTCAGGGCGGACTCAAGGTGCTGAAGCCGATTTCGTCCGAGGTGGCAAGGCTCGACGCCGAGGCGAAGATTCTAGTGGTCGACGATCTCGTCGACACCGGGGCGACGATGAAGGTGGTGCGCGAATTTCTGCCCAAGGCGCATGTCGCGACCGTCTACGCCAAGCCCCTCGGCCGGCCGCTGGTCGACACCTTCATCACCGAAGTTTCGCAGGACACCTGGATCTATTTCCCCTGGGACATGGGCCTTGCCTTCCAGCCGCCGATCGCCAAGGACGGGGCGTAAGCGCGAGGAGAAACGCCTTGCAGGCGAGGGGTGGATCGCTCGCAGCGCCAACTCGAAAGTCGGGACAAGGCGTGCTGGGCGCGGTACGCGTGGGGAGGGTCGGCTCAGCCTGAGGAACCCGCCAAGCCAGCGCCCGAATGAAGCGAGGGCGGCTGGCGCTTCTTTCCGCCGCTGGCAAAGAGGGCGCAACAATTTCTGCCCGACTCCGAGCCTACGGGTTCATCTTCGCGCCAGAATGTGAAACAAGGCGCCTCACATGCGGACGTGGCGGAACCGGTAGACGCAAGGGACTTAAAATCCCTCGGCCGAAAGGCCGTGCGGGTTCGATCCCCGCCGTCCGCACCACCCCCTTGCGCACTTCCAGAGGGGCGGTGCGTTCTTTCGCGTCCGAGGCGGCCGTCCCGTGAACCGCGGACGCTGCCGGTTAGGTTCCCCGCATCCGTCGGTATTGCGCGGCGACCAGCAGGGCGGCGAAGACGGCCGAGAGGAAGGCGTGGGGAAGTTCGATCATCCCAGGTCTCCCCAGGCCCAGCCCCGGGCGGGATCGGAGATCGTCGCCGGCGCGGCGACCGTCGCGTGAAAAACAAGGCGCCGTTGGACCATCGTCATCCCTCCAGGCTCTCGATCGAGCCGCTCATGAGCTCCCGTCGAAGAGAAGGATGCCAAAGACGTTTGATCGTGGACTTAAGCCAATTCGTATCATTTTGCGCATAGATGCTTACGATGCGTAACATTCCCATCGCCCTTGGAGCCAACGTGCTTGAAGCAGTATAATTTTCATTCGAATTCTAAATAAATAATCCGGCATTATAACTTGGCGATCTTCAAGAGTCCTTTCAGAATTTCGAGCAACATCTGCGGACACGGACGGACGCGGCGCGAATGGCGAACCGGCGCGTCCCCGCCATCCGAACAAGAGAGCCCGACATGAAACTGTTCAGACGCTTTGCCGACAGCGCCGGCGAGTCGACGGCGATCGAATATGTGCTGGTCGCCGGTCTGATCGCGATCACGATCGCCACCCTCGTTCAACTTGTGGGAGCGAGCCCGGTGCCGGGCAAAGTCGGCGCCGCGCTGCATTGACCGCGTCTCCGCGCCTTGCTGGCGGCGGCGGCAACGCCTAGGACCGTCGATTGTGACGACCGCCGAGAAACCCCCGCTGCAAACCCGGCTCGCCGCACCCCGGCCGAGCGCCCCCGCCCGCCTGACGTGCGGCGACCCGCCGGCGGCGGCCGGCCCTGGCTCGCGCCTGACGACCCCGCGATCGCTCGTCGACGCCGGCGTCGCGGTTCCCGAACGGCTGGCGGAGATGGACGCCGTCGCTGAACGTTACGCCGTCGGCCTGACGCCCGCGCTCGCCCGGCTGATCGACCGGAACGACCCGAACGATCCGATCGCGCGCCAGTTCGTGCCCGACCCTCGCGAGCTTCGACGCGACCCGGCCGAGACTGACGATCCGATCGGCGACGACGCCAAAAGTCCGGTCGAGGGACTGGTTCACCGCTATCCCGACCGGGTGCTTCTAAAGCTCGTTTCGGTTTGCGCCGTCTATTGCCGATTCTGCTTCCGCCGCGAACGCGTCGGTCCCGGCTCGGGCTCGCTGAGCCCGGCGGCGTTCGCTGCGGCGCTCGATTATGTGCGCGCGCGGCCGGCGATCTGGGAAGTGATCCTCACCGGCGGCGATCCGCTCACGCTGTCGCCGCGCCGCATCGCGGAGGCGACGCGATCCATCGCGGCCATCGCGCACGTGAAGACCTTGCGTTGGCACACGCGACTGCCGGTCGCAGCGCCCGAGCGCGTCACGCCCGCGATGGCCAGAGCCCTCGACGCCGGCGACAAGACGGTCGTCGTCGCCATCCACGCCAATCACCCGCGAGAACTGACCGAGGAGGCCCGCGCCGCCTGCCGGCGTCTCGCTGATCGCGGCCTCCTCCTCGTCAGCCAGACCGTCCTCCTGAAGGGCGTCAACGACGATGTGGAGGTGCTCGACGCCCTGATGCGCAGATTCGTCGAAGCGCGGATCAAGCCCTATTACCTGCACCACGGCGACCTCGCGCCTGGCACCGGCCATTGGCGCACGTCAATCGCCCAGGGGCAGGGGTTGATGCGCGCCTTGCGCGCCCGCCTGTCGGGGCTCGCCCTGCCAAGCTACGTGCTCGACATCCCTGGCGGCCATGGCAAGATTCCGATCGGGCCGGAGTTCGATCCGGCCCGACGGGCGCGGCGGCTGGCGCGTCGTCGATTCTGACGGAGTCGAGCGCCCGTACCGCGATCGCCTCGCCGATTGAACGCTCAGGTTCGCACCCGCTGGGCCGCGGCCGTCGCGCCGTGGGTCGGTCCCCCCGATCCGGGCCCCAACACCGCGTAGCTCAGCACATAGGCTGTAATGGCGACCATCACGGTTGTGACAACGAGCGTCACCACAAATCTCAACGTGGTGTCCGAACCCTCGCGCACGACGTCATTGATACGATCCTCTGAGCGTGTCATGGCCAGCTTCCCCTTCCGAGCCAAGTCCCACCGCGTAAGCTCGACGGGACTGGGGTGGGGTACCGCCGCTACTCCGCAGTTGCAGTGATCGCGCTCACACGATGATCGACGCGCGTGCGGAATCGCGGCAAGGGTCAGCCAAACCCCACTCCGGCTGCGCCCGGCTGCAACCGGATCAGGCGCGAATCCTCCACCGCCGCCTGACGATGCTTGACCGCCTCGCGGTAGACGGGGTCGCGCAGCATCGTGACGAAGGCGGCGACGTCCGGATACGCGGCGATGAAGCACAGATCCCAGCGCTCCGCCTCGGGGCCGATCAGCATGAGCTCGAATCTGCCGCGCCAGACAATCGTCCCGCCGAGTTCTTGCGAACACGGGCTCGCTCTCGCGTCCATACGCCGCATAGGCTTCGGCGCCGGTCGCCGCGCGCCCGTCCGGATAGTCCGCCCGCTCGCGTAACCGCACGAGGTTCAGCATATGGATCGGGCCGGCGCGGTCGTTGGCGCGGAAGGCGGCGAACATTTCCTTGGTCGGATCGACAAAGCCGGTCATGTGGGTCTCTTCCGTCGGACAGGTCGCGCGAGCTTATCGCGTTTGCGCCGCGCCGAAAGGGGCGCGTCCGCTTCGGTTGGCGGGGCGCGCCCGGCCCCAGGTCGCGCGCCTGGGATGAGGCCGGGCCGCGCCCGCTTCCCGGGGGCCTCGCTCTCCGCCGCCCGTTCCGATTAAGCGATCCTCGGACACTCGGTCCGAAAGGTTGAGGGGCGGCGAACGCGTCGAGATCGTCGGCGCTGTCACCGATATTCGCTCTCCGTCTCGCCCGCTTTCGGCGGCTTGGCGTAATAAGTGTTGAGAATCGTCATCCGGGGCTTGGCGTTGTCGAGCGTAATCGTTTCCCGACCGTGCCAACTGGTATGCAGGAGACTGTGCGCGGGGTGGATGACGACGAAGGCGAAGCCGGTGTTGGGCACGAACGGGGAGGTCCTCACCTTCACAAGTCCGTAGGACTTCCAGTGAAACACCCCCATCGGGGAAACCTTGTACACTGTCGTGCCGAGTTCGGGATGACTGTCGTCTTCGGGCATGTAGATGAGAACGGTGAGCACCTTCCGGCGGGTGTCCGGATGCGGCTTGATGTTGTAACCGTCGAAGTCGGCGTAGAGCACGGGTTGCGGATACATTGGCACCGGCCAGCCTTCGCCGCTGCCCTTCGCGCGAATGCGGAGCCCTGTTTCGAGTTGCGCGCGCAGGGCGTCCTGGATCTCCTGCGCCGAAAGCGCGTCGCTGACAGCCCGCCATAGCGCTGTGCGCTCCGGATCGCCCGCCTCCACCCGCCGATCCCACAACGTATATTGCTTGCGCGTCCGGGCGCTGTTGAGATCGACGTAACGGTCGAGGTCGGGAAAACTCCTCAGAAGCTTTCGGTAGATGTCGTCGGAAAAGAAGCGCGGGAAAATGAGGTGCGGGAACGGTTTCTCCGTGACGGTCCCCTCAAGGATCGAGTCAACGCCGTGACGCACGATCTCGTCACAGAGCGTTTGGGAAGCAACAACGTCTGCCATAATCCTTCGGCGCCTCGCGTGGAACTGAACGCGGCAAGCCTGACCCAAGTTCAGCGCGCGATACCTATAGGGTTCCCGGCCGCGGTCCAAGCCCCCCTATTCCGGGTCTCGGTCCGGATTTCGGGCGCGAGGGCGCACAATCATAGCCGGCGCGCGAGGAACTCCACGATTTGGGTCATCACGTCCGAGGAGGCCTGGTCGAGCGACGCCACGACCGAAGCGGCCTCGGTCGAGGGCGCCGGGGCGCGCGAGGAGACGATCGCGACATCCACGATGCGCCCGCTTGTCAGCGCCACGAGCTTGGCCACGACCTCGACGTGAGCCTCCGATGTCGCGGCGTCGAGCTCGAAGGCGCGGATGTTGAGGTCGAGCTCGTATTCGGCGTTTGCGGCGCCGCCGTCGATCGAGCGCGCGAGGCCGGCGTTTTGAAAGGCCTCGACCAGACGGGCCCGGAACAGCGACGTCAGTTGCTGCGGCCACCGCCCGCCTGGGAGAAGCGAGAGCTTTATGCCATTGCGGACAAGTATGCGGTCGCTGTCGAGATCGGCGGTGGCGACCGGGTCGCCGATGCGAAACTGCGCGTGGATCGGGCGAACGACGGGCGGCCGGGCCGCGGTCAGATCGTACACGGTCGACGGCGCGCTCGCGCATGCGGCGAGGGTCAGCAGCGCGAGCGTAGCGGCCGCGACTTGCCCCCAGTTCCCCAACCCTGCCCCCGCCGCCATCGTCACTCCGCGCCGTGAAATTCCGGCAACGAAGGCTTCGCGCCGAAGATAAGCTGACTCGGGTTGCGTTCGAACGAGCGCACCACCCGGTCGACGTCGTCCAGCACCTTTTGACCCTGAACGGCCAGCGCCTCGTACTGCCGAAGCCCGGAGTTACTGAACCGATTGAGCCCTGTCGAGATTTCCTTCACCCGCACGTCGACGTCGTCGGCGAGTTTCTTGATCGACTGCGCCGCATCGCCGACCTGACTGAGCGCGCCCTTGGTCTCCGGGGAGCCCAGAAAGGCCTGGGCGCTGGTCATGAGCCCGTCAAGCTTGTCGGCGGAATTGTTGAGCTTGGCCGAAATCTCCGCGGCGTTTTTGAGGGTCGTGTCGATATTGGGTCGATTCGCCCGCACCGTGGTCGCGACGTCGTTCGCCGAACTGACGATCTGGGCAACCTTGTCCGGATCGACCGCCTTGGCGATGGCGTCAATATCGGCGATCGCGGAGTTGAGCTTCGACGACGCCTCGTTGATCTTCTTGATGAAGGCCGCGCCGTCGCGCAGCACCGCCTCGGTGTTGCCCGAACTATTGGCCAGCGCCTTCGAGAAGACCTGAGCGTTGGCGATGACCTCATTCACTTTGCTCGCGTCAATCGCCTTGATCAGGGTGTCGGCGTCCTGAGACAGGACCTCCGCCTTCGCTGCGAGCGGTCCTACGGTCTTGCCGAGGTCCGCGACGCTCGCCAGCGCTTCGTCGATCCGTCCCGCGTTGTGCGCCAGCGCCATCGAGAAGACTTGCGCGTTCTCCACCGTCTGGTGAATGCTGGTCGCATTATCCACCAAGAGCTTGTTGGCGAGGTCGAGCACATACCCGGCCTTGGTCTGGAGATCGGCGAGGGTCGCTGTCGGGAGCGAGGGGATCACCGGCGGGCTTCCGGTGAGTTCGGCCGCGCCCTTTTGCTCGCCGCCAATCAGCGCGACGACCCCCGAACCGGTCAGTCCGGTCGTTTCCAGCCTGGCCTTGGTGTTGGCGTTGATCGGCGCGCTGACGTTGGTCACGTCGATATCGGCGACGACCTGGCTCGGATTGCCGTTGACGAAGCCGAGATTGGTGACCTCGCCGACCTTAAGGCCGTTGAACAGCACGTTGGACCCCGCGGAGAGGCCCGAAACCGAACCGTTGAACACAACCTGATAATGCCGGTGGCCGCTGGCCGAGCCGTAGCCGACGATCCACATCAGGAACAGAAACGCGCCGATCACCGCGGCCAGGGTGAAGGCGCCAATCAGGGCGAAATTCGCTCGCGTCTCCATCTCGCCTTCCGCGCCTTACGCTTGGTGAGACGCAGACGCTGATGCAGTCTTCGCCCCGGTCCGCACCAGCCCCCGCTTGCCGTGAAAGTAGGCTTTGAGCCATGGGTCGTCGGATTGCAAGAGTTCTTCGATTTTTCCGACGGCAATGACCTTGCCGTGACCGAGCACCGCAACCCGGTCGCAAATGGCGAAAAGGCTGTCGAGATCGTGGGTCACCATGAAGACCGTGAGGCCCAACGTCTTCTGCAGCGTGCCGATCAGATCGTCGAATTCGCCGGCCGAGATCGGATCGAGGCCCGATGTCGGCTCGTCGAGGAAGACAATTTCCGGATCGAGCGCCAGCGCGCGCGCGAGCGCCACGCGCTTCGTCATGCCGCCGGAGAGCTCCGAGGGGAATTTTTCGGCGGCGTCCTGAGGCAGGCCGACCAGGGAGAGCTTCTGCGCGGTGAGGCCGTCCATCATCTGCTGGCTGAACTTGAGATGCTCGCGCATGGGGGCCTCGATGTTCTGCCGGACCGTCAGGCTCGAAAATAGGGCGCCCTCCTGGAACAGGACCCCCCAGCGCTCGCCGATCTGCAGGCGCTCCTGATGAGACAAGTGATCGAGGTCGTGCCCGAACACCTCGATGGTCCCGGCCTGCTTATGAACAAGGCCTAGAATGGTCCGGGTGAGAACAGACTTTCCCGCGCCTGAGGCCCCGACGAAGCCGAGCACCTCGCCCTTGTAGAGGTCGAGGTCGAGCCCGTCCATCACCAGCCGGCCGCCAAAGCCCACCTTAAGGCCCCGCACGCTGATGATGACCTGCCGGTCGGGGTTCGGGGGCTGAGCGTCGCTCAATAGTCCACCGCGGATAAGAACATTGCGAACAGCCCGTCCATGACGATGACCATGAAGATCGACTTGACCACAGCCGCCGTCACGTTGCGCCCGAGCGATTCGGCCGATCCCCGCACGTCCATGCCCTCGACGCCGGCGATGACGCCGATGGTCGCGGCCATGAACGGCGCCTTGATCAGCCCGACGATAAACGTGTTGGTGGTGATGGCGTTGTGCAGCCGGGTAATGAACACGACCGGCGTCATGCCGGCGTAGAGCCAGCTCACAATCATGCCGCCGCCGAGTTGCGCCATGTCGGCGACGACCGTCAGCAGCGGCAGCGCAATGACCAGCGCCACCATCCGCGGCATGATCAAAACCTCGAGCGGATCGAGCGCCATCACCCGTAGAGCGTCGATTTCCTCGCGCATGGCCATCGAGCCGATCTCGGCCGTGATCGCCGAGCCGGTGCGGCCGGCGATCATGATCGCCGTCATCAGCACCGCAAGTTCACGCATCCCCAGGACGCCGACCAGGTTGACGGCGTAAGACCCGGCGCCGAACTGGTTGAGCTGGAAGATGCCCTGCTGGGTGACGATAGCGCCGACCAGAAAGTTGATCAGCGCGATGATCGGCACGCTGCGAAGCGAGTAGTTCTCGAGATGGTAGGCCATCGCCGTCCACCGCCAGCGATGCGGGAAAGGCAGGAGCCGGATCGTCATGACCACCAACTCGCCGAGAAAGCTCACGCCCTCTGCGAGGTCGTAACCGGCGGTGACGACAAATTCCCCGACCGCGTTGAGGAGGGAAAGCACGGACGGCACGCGCGTCGGCTTGGCCCGCTCGATCGGCTTGTAGCCGGCTTCCTTCAGGAGCTGCGCATATTCGGGACGCGCGCCGCGATAGTCGGCGGCGACCCCGGATTCGGCGAGTTCTGTGCGCGCCCGATCGATCGCCCAGGCGCCGGCGGTGTCCATACGGTCGACCGCGCTCAGATCGAGGATCGCCTCGACGGCCGGCTTCGCAGGTTCGGCGAGCGAGTCCGCCCGCTCCTCGAGCGCGGCGCTGTGGGCGACCGTCCAGTCGCCGGAGAGGGTCAGAACAAGCCCGTCAGCGCCGATCTCTCGGGTGACGGAAGGCGCAACGGACACGTCAGGGGGCTCCTCATCTGACGCCGTTATAACGGACGCCCCGGCGCTGTCGAGGCGCGGCCGTGGGCGCTGGAGAGGCTCGGGCGGCCCCGGCTTGGGACTCTGCGATCAGGTCAAAAACAAAGCGAGTACGAATCGGCGCCCGCCGGCAAGGACTCGAAATCGCGTAAAATGCGAGTTCGAATCTTGGGCAAGCTGACGGCCGGCGTCAATCTTCGAACGCCTGCTTGCCTCGAACGCTCTTGCCTCAACGCCCGCTTCCCTCGAACGCGCGCGCTTGGCTCAACCTGCCCGAAGCGGGACGACGCGGACGGTTGCAGGACAAACTGGCTAGGAATTGGAAGTCCCCCCGATCGCCGTTGTCCGGCGGAAAAGGCAAGCCACGATCGCCAGCATGGCGCGGGAACGTCAAGACAAGGTTAACGCATCCAAGACCGGAGAGGGTGTTCCAGGCCGGGAATGGGAGAAGGAAGCGGGGACAAACGGGGAGGGAATTGGCGCTGCCGTTTCCCGCTCGCTTTTGGCGACCGGCGCAAGCACGCGCGGGAAGACATCCGCGGCGCCTTGCCGACAAGGTTAGCGGACCGCCTAGGCTGCGCGAGCTTATCGGCCCGGATCGGGAATCGTGGAAGACAACAGGCACAAACCGAGCCGGAATCGGCGACCTCGGGAGGGCGGCAGCGCCCTCGGCAAAGGCAACCGCAAAACGCCGTCTCGGCGAACGCCGCCGAAACATGGTTAGCGGGTCGGGCCGCCCGCCTCAGCGCGCCGTCCGGCTCTCGATCATCTGGGCGCGGATCTCCCGCTTCAGAACCTTCCCGACCTTGGAGCGCGGCAGGTCGGGCCAGACGTGAAGCTCTTTCGGCGCCTTGACGCCGCCGATCTGCGCCTTGACGAAGGCGATGAGCGCGGCGGGGTCGGCTTCGCGTCCGGCATGGAGCTGGACGACGGCCGAGACGCGCTCGCCCCATTTCTCGTCCGGCAGGCCGAAGACGGCGCTGTCGAGCACATCGGGATGCTGGCGCAGCGCGTTCTCGACTTCGATCGAATAGACGTTGAAGCCGCCGGTGATGATCATGTCCTTGGCGCGGTCGACGATGAAGAGATAATCGTCCGCGTCGAGATAGCCGATGTCGCCGGTATGATGCCAACCGAACCGCGAGACCTCCGCGGTGGCGTCGGGGTTCTTGTAGTAGCCTTCCATGACGAGCGAACCGCGCACGACAATCTCGCCGCGCTCGCCGGTCGGAAGGAGACGGCCGTCGTCGGCCATGATCGCAAGCCGAACGAGCGGCGTCGGACGGCCGGCCGAGCTCAAGCGGGCCCTGGCGACCGAACCGTCCGGATTGAAGTGCTCTTTCGGCGCCATCGTCGCGATCATCATCGGCGCTTCAGTCTGTCCGAACAACTGCGCCATCACCGGGCCGATCTTCGTCAAAGCCTCCTCGAGGCGCGCCGCCGACATCGGCGCCGCGCCGTACCAGAAGCATTGCAGGGAGCTCAAGGTCGTGGCCGGCAGCTCCGGATGTTCGAGCAGCATGTAGATGAGCGTGGGCGGCAGGAACGTATGGGTCACCCGCCGTCGCTCGATCAGGTGAAGGAACGCGCCGAGATCAGCCTTCGGCATGATGACGATCCGGCCGCCCAGCGTCAGGACCGGCAGGCACAAAACCCCCGCGGCATGGGTCAGCGGCGCCAGCGCCAGATAGACCGGCCGCCCCTCGAACGGATAGCTCATGAGGGTCAGCGCCGACATGGCTTCGAGATTGCGGCCCGACAGCATGACGCCTTTCGGTTGACCCGTCGTGCCGCCGGTCCCGGCGATCATGGCGATGTCGTCGCGGACCGGGCGCTCGACGACGGCGTCGCTGGCGCCCTCGAGCCAGCGTTCGAGCGAGGGCGCGATCGGCAACGCCTTGTCGAGGCAAACGAGCACCGAGAGCTGCGGGAGGTCGGGCTTGAGCCGCTCGACCAGCGACTCGTAAGCGCTGTGAAAGATGAGCGCGCGGCAGTCGAAGGCGTCGAGAATATAGCGGTTCTCCGCCGCCTCGTTGCGCGGGTTGATCGGGCACCACACGGCGGCCGCGCGCGAGACGCCGAAGACGCAGGCGAAGGCCATCGAATTCGTTGCCCGACAGCACCGCGACCTTGTCGCCTGGGACGATCCCGCTCCTCTCTAGCGCGCGGGCGACGCGATAGGTGATACTTTGAACCTGCCCGTAGGAGAGATCGACCTCGCCGGTCGTGAAGCAAGGCGCATCGGCGTCGAGCGATGCGCCTTTGTCGAGATAGTCGATCAGCCGCATGGGGAGGCTCCAACCAGGACTCCGGAGCGGGCGGGCCCGCCCCGGATGGGTTTCTTCAGCCGTGGACCGTGAGGACCGGGTTCATGACCAGGCCGAAGCTCTTCAGGACGCCGAGCAGCTCTCGATGCCCGAACGCCTGGCAGGCCGACGCGAAGCCGACCTTGCGCGGCGTTCCCTGAAGCAACGACGCCGCGACGAAGGCCTGCAGGAGACCCGTCTGCTTGTAGTTGCTGTTGCCGTGGATCACGCAATGCGCCCGCCCGAGCGGCCCGGACGCGTAGACCGAGTTCGAGCGAAACGTTGACGCGCGGATTTTCCCGCGGCGGCATGCCGGCCTGGATCGAGGCCGCGATGTCCGCGAGCGCCGCCTGCTGCTTGTCCGGAGGCAGCGGCTTGATCTGCTCCTCAAACATTTTTTGCGTCGCGACGAAGCCTTCCATCACCTCGCGAGCGAAGACCCCGCCCAGCGCCTTGCAATTGGCGACGCGCGGATCGTCCTGAAACCATACCGGATGCGACGTGCCCGCCCACGGCGTCACCAGAGCATGCGCGTGCTGACCCGGCACGTTCACCTCATAATGCGTGCTCTGCGGCCATTCCACGAACTTGTTGTGCTCGAGATAGAACCATTTCGCCTGCAGGATCGCGAAAATGGTCTGGGTCGAGGCGTAAGTCGGGAAGCCCTTCCACAGCACGAGAATATCGAGCGTGTCGAGCCCCGGCGTTTCGAGGCAGAGGTTCGCGGCGATTTCGCCGGTGGTGTACATCTGCGCGACGCCGGGCGCGATGAGAAGACCCCGCTCCGCGAACTTGGGGCCGAAGCGGCTCTTGGCGTCGAGCACCCAGTCCTGCTCTCCGGTGGTGTCGGTGTAGTGGCACCCCGCCGCGAGACAGGCCTGAGCGACTTCAGGCCCGTATTTGCTGAACGGACCGACCATGTTGCTGACGACCTTCGCGCCCCTGAAGAGCTCCGTGAGAGCGCCGACCTCATGGGCGACCTCGGCCACTTCGTAGTCGGCGTTCTCGATTCCCGGGACTTTGTCCAGCACCGCCTGCACGCGGGCCCTGTCGCGTCCGGCGGCGATGAAGGGCAGGTGCAGTTCGCGCAGATATTCGCAGACGAGACGCCCGGTATAGCCCGAGGCGCCGTAAACGATGACGGGTTTCTTGCTCACGATGAAAATCCTCCCTGGTTGGCCGCGATTTTTTGATTGCGCTGGCGCCTAAGTGCCCATGCCGCCGTCGACCGGCAGGCCTGCCCCGGTGATGAACCGCGCCGCGTCGGAGCAAAGGAAGACGACGGCGTCGGCCATGTCGGAGACTTCGCCGAGTCGGCCAAGCGGCGTCTGCTCGACGACGGCGCCGACGGCGGCCTCCGCGCTCGGAAAGAGGCCGGCGGCGACGACGTCGGCTGCGAGTTGCATACCCATGTCGGTCGGCACCAGGCCGGGGTAGATGCAGTTCACCCTGACGCCGTAGCCGAGCTTGCCCGCCTCCATCGCGGCGACGCGGGTCATCCGGTCGACCGCGGACTTGGTTGCGGAATAGCCGGCAATCCCGGGAAAGGCGATGGTCGCCGCGACCGAGGAAATGCTGACGATCGCGCCGCCCCTCCCCGCCGGGCCGCCGGGCTTCATGGCGCGGAAGGCGTGCTTCATGCCGAGAGCCGCGCCCACCACATTGACCTCGCACATCCGCCTGAGGTCCGCGGCCTTGACGTCGATCACGAGCGAGGTGATCTCGACGCCGGCGTTGTTGACGAGAATATCATAGCCGCCGAACTCGCCGATGGTCTGCGAGACCGCCTTTTCCCAGCTCGCTTCGTCCGTCACGTCCAGGGTCACGAAGGCCGCCTTCGCGCCCTTGCCCGCAATGGCTTTCGCAGTCGCCGCGCCCGCTTCGGCGAGAATGTCGCCGATCATCACCGATGCGCCCGCCGCGGCCAGCGCCTCCGCCATGCCCGCGCCGAGGCCGCGCGCGCCGCCGGTGACGATCGCCTTGCGGCCGGTGAGGTCAAATTTGCTCATGGGTGTCTCCTCCAGTGTCGCGGCTTCGAGGCCGTCGCAATTTGGCGGAAGGAGGCGCGCCGCCGTGGACAGGCCGAGAGGCTCGGCATGGGTCTCCTCCCTCGTGATCGCCCTGTTTCGGGGGCGCGCGCTCAGAGAAGGATGATTTTTGACATCTGTCAAGATTTCTCTATACGAGTGTCAGATAATGTTTTGACGATCGTCCAGACACCCCCGGGCTTGTGCGGGCGCGTCTGCGTGTTATCGGTCTGGTCGGTTAGAGGAGTCGGCAGAGAGCGATGACGTCGCGAACCGTAACGAAGCTGGATCGGGTTCCCCGGCGACCGGTCGACAAGTTCGCCGAACGGCGGGCGGAGCTTGCCGAGGCGGCGCTACAGACGCTCTCGGAACTCGGCTACGCCCGGACCAGCATCCGCGAGATCGCCGAGAACTCAGCCTTCAGCCACGGGGTCCTGCATTATTATTTCACTGACAAGGTCGACCTGATCCTGTGCAGCGTGCGTCAGTACAAGGCGCGCTGCGTGACGCGCTATGACGCCGTCGCCGCCGCGGCTCGATCGGCCGACGAGCTGGTCGAAGGCTTCGTCGACGCGCTCGGGCAAACGGTTCGCGACGATGGGCGCCTGCACCGCCTCTGGTACGACATCCGGGCCGAGGCCATGTACGAGGCCGCCTTCCAATCGGATATCGGTGAGATCGACAAAAGCCTCGAGGACATGATCTGGCGCATCATGACTCGGTTGGCTGAGCTCAGCGGCGCGCCGCCGGCGCTCTCGCCCTCGGCGACCTACGCGATCATGGACGGGCTCTTCCAGCGCGGCCTCTTGCGGCACCTGTCTGGAGACGAACGCGCGGTCGCCGACATGCAGGCCGACGTCCGGAACGTTCTGTCGCGCATCGCGGATGTCTGAGGGCTGCGACCGAAACGCCCGCGCGCTCCGACGCCGCTTCTCCAATCCAGCCAAAATCACAGCGTCAGTCGTGGCGGCGTCGCCGCAGATCATGGCGGAGCGGCGCAAGTCGCGCGGACCGCGCGGCCGGATTATCCTCGACCTGCAAAACGACCTCTGAGAAGGGGTCGGGAGGGCCGAGCAGATCGGGCTCCGTCTGCGCCGGCGGGTTATGCCCGACCACAGAACTTGCAGCCTCGGCGCGATGCGAACCGGCGAGCGCAGAAGCGGCGCAGACGAAGCCAACCAGGATCCTGTGCAAAGCCGTTCCTCCGCGCGCGAAGTTCACAGAGAGCAAACCGTGCAAACGCGAAAGAGTTCCCCAATGGTGAAGCCGGCGGCCGTCGCAAGGGCCGAGGGCCGCCCGTGCGTTCTCACCACCTCTGGTGGACGTGGGGCTTGATGTCCTCGTCGTAGATCGCTTTCAGCGTCGCCATGTCGGCGTCGGAGAGGGGCGGCAGAGCGGCCGCCTCGGCGTTGGCGCGCGCCTGGGCTGCGGATTTTGCCCCGGGGATCACCACCGTCACCGCGTCGAACATCAGGATCCACCGCAACGCCAACTGCGCCATGGTTGCGTCGCCGCGGACCAACCGCCGAATGCGCTCGACCGCGTTGAGCCCGACCTCATAGGGCACGCCTGAAAACGTCTCGCCGACATCGAAGGCCTCGCCATGGCGGTTGAACTTGCGGTGGTCGCTGTCGGCGAAGGCGAAGTCGGCCTTCAGCTTGCCGGTGAGCAGGCCGCTCGCCAGCGGGACGCGCGGAATCACCGCGATCTGCCGCGCCTTCGCGGCTTCGAAGAACAGACCCGCGGGCCGCTGCCTGAAGACGTTGAAGATGATCTGGACGCTCACCACGCCCGGATACTCGATCGCCTTCAGCGCCTCCTCGATCCGCTCGACGCTGACCCCGTAGTCGCGGATCTTGCCCTCGGCCTTGATTCGGTCGAGCGCGTCGAACGCCTCGGGGTGATAATAGAGGTCGGTCGGCGGACAGTGGAGCTGGACGAGGTCGAGCGTCTCGACCTCGAGGTTCTTCAAGCTCCGGTCGATCCAGCCGCTGAGATTCTCATAGGTGTAGCCGGCGACGGTCTGCTGCGGCAGGCGCCGGCCGGCCTTGGTCGCGACGAAGACGTCGGCGCTCCGCCGCCCCTTCAGGACCTTGGCCACGATCCGCTCGGAGCGGCCGTCGCCGTAGACGTCGGCGGTGTCGATGAAGGTGACGCCGGCGTCGAGCGCGGCGTTGAGGGCCGCGACCGCGTCGCTCTCCTCCACCTCGCCCCAGCTTCCTCCGATCGCCCAGGCGCCGAAGCCGATCTCCCCGACGCTGCGGCCGGTCTTGCCGAACACTCTCGATTGCATCCCGCCTCATTCCTTGGGTTCGCGGTTTCGATCGAGCCAGACTAGCACGACTGTTCGGACATGCAGGAGAGGCCCGCGCCCTTTCCGAGCGCGACAGGCAAAAACTGGCTGAAAAGCGCAAAGCCGCGCGGACCCTCTCTCGCTCTCCATCGCGAGGCGAGCGTCTTCAGAACTGGATGCGGCAGGCTCACAGGGCCGGCGCCCTCCGCTCTGTCGTTGGGTGGGCGCCCGAATCGGTCGCTCAAGCCGAGCGCTCGCCTTAGACAGCCCCATTCGCGCCAGGCGCCGCCCCCGGGAGGCGCAAGTTCATGCAAGGACCATAGACGATGACGAACCAGCCCTCGACCTGGGCGCTGTTCGGCCTCGGACTGCCCGCCCTCGCCCTCGGACGCGGAAGGCGGAGGCACGCGCGCCGCGCGCGCCTGTCGACCGAGATCGCTTGAGCCGCCCCGGTCCGTTCACTCGGCCGGCGACGCCCCGGCGGCGGGCAGGAACGTCGCCAGCGTCGCCAGCGAACGTTCGAAGTCGCGCAGGTTTTCGCTTTCGGACTTGCCGAGAATGGCGCGGATCTGGCTGCGGACCGTGACCAGCGAGACCTTGCGCTGACCCGCGACGTCGATAGCGCTCGCGCCGCCCGCCAGCGCAAGCGCCACTTCGGACTCGGCTCTGCTGAAGCCAAACAGGTCGCAAAGCGTCTCGGGCGAGAGCGACGGCTGACGCTGCAGCGGGCGTATCGCAATCATCGCCGTCCGCTCCGCCGGAGCCGGAGCCCCATCGCCGGCGAGGCCCGGGGGCGTGGGCGACACCGACAGCCCGGCGCTCCCGCCGTTCTCGCCTACGACCCGCATCGCGCCGCCCGAGCCGCCCGAAACCGCCGCGGCGACAAGCCGGCGCAAGGTCGCGGCGTCCTCTCGCGAGCGCGCGACGAGTGCGATGGGCGCCCCCGCGTTCGGCCCGGTTCGCTGGCAATAAAGCGCGCCGCGCCGCGCCGAAAAATGCGTCCGGGCGCTGCGATTGGCGAAGCGGATGGTCAATCCGGCGTCGACGACGACGACGGCCGCAGGAAGAGCGTCGAGGGCCGCGCGCGTCAACGCCTCAGCCTCGATGTGGCGGCCGAGTTCTCGCACGCAGCTCGAGAGCGCGCTGAATATGGGGCAAAAGCAATTCGAGCAGGCGGACTTCGTGTTCGCCGAACGGATCGCCGCCCTCGCCGCGATAGAGGGCGATCGGCGCAATGTTCGAAACGCCCAGCACGCCGCCCATCATATGACGTCGCTCGTAGCGACGCGCGAAGTCGACATAGTACTCGCTGCGCAGGAACTCGGCGTCGGACACGAGGTCCGCCCCGACCTTCGCGCGCCCGAGATGAAGACCGCGCGCCTGGGCGAAGTCACGCGTCGCTTTCCGGACATAGGGGTTGAGCGGATGAAAATACGCGGAATAGGCCGCGTCGGCAGGGTCGGCCGTCGCCAGAACGTTGCGAGCCGGCCGAGATCCGTCCTCCAACAGAAGCGTCGCGCTACGCGCGTCCAGCAGGCGGCGCAGCCGGCGTCCGACGTCAAGCCAGTCGCCGCCGCCTCCGGCCGCCTCGTAAACGGCGCCGACGCAATCCGCGAGCTCTTTTTCGGGATCGGCCGCGCCGCCCACTCCCCAACTCCCACTGGTTGATTCCGCGCGCCCCGCCGCGACGGCGCGCGCCGTCCGGAGCTTTCTAGCACGTCGTCCTCAGTTGTGAGGATGACCCGCTGCCGGCCGGCCAGCAATCTCCGCGTCACGTCCCGGCGCTACAGCCCAAGGCGGCTCGCTCGTAGCAGCATGGGGCTGGCGTTGATTTTTTCGATCCAAAGCCGCCGCATCGCGAGGTTTCCCATGCGCCCGATCCGAACGAAAACGCTCTCCGCCCCGCACGCGCGGCGCTCGCTGCTGGCGACGACGCTTCTGGCCGGCGCCGCCGTCGCCACGACGCCCGCGGCGGCCGACCTGATGCTCGACTTCAACGCCGGCCCCTATGACCCGACGACCACGTACATCACCTTCACGGGTGGCGCGCTCTCGGCAACCTTTGGCGGCGCCCAAACGGCGGTGCAGGAAGGCGTGAGCTATTCCGTCTCCCAGCTCGCCGCCGGCGTCGACGTGACGGAATACGACAGCGGTCGAGTTTTCGTCTCGCTCGGCGCGCCTCTGGCCTCGGTAACCCCCGGCAGCGGCGCTTCGCCCAACTACCTCGATCCCACGCTCAAGGACTTCTATACCAGAATGGACAAGTACGAGATCAGCTACGCCGGCGGAAGCGGCGGCGCCAATCTAAGCTCGACCGACTTCTTCGGCATCCCGATGCAACTCGTGACGACGAAGGGCGGGGTCCAGAAGGACAAGCTCACCTGGAACTACAGCAGCGCCGTCAACACCGCCGCGGTCTTCCAGAACCTCGGCAAGCTCGCGAACTACTCGACGGACACGCCAGCCAACCCCCTCGGCGCCATCGTTCCCAACGGAAACAGCGACGTCACCATCCAAACGCCAACCGGCGCGCTGAATGGGGTCGTGCGCGTCATCGCGCCGAGTTCCACCAACGGCGGCGTGAGCCCCTACCCGGACCTGACGCCCTACCTCACTTCGATCGAGACCAAGCAGATCCATACGGACATCGAGGGCGCGAACGGCCAAGTTTCGCAAGGGGGCGCTTTCCAGAACTACAAGCTCGACACCTACATCTACAGCGGGAGCAAGCCGGAGACGATCCAAGGGCTCTTGATCAATCCCGGCGATCTCGTCTTCACCGGGACCGTCACCATAGGCGACGACCCGACGACCCAAAAGGACCTGACATTCGTCGTCGCAGCCAAGTATCTGACCAGCTACGGCATCTACGGGGCGAATTTCACCACCGTCCCGCCCGGGGAAGGGCTCCCCCCAGTCGTGACTCTCTGTCCGGAATGCAGCGACGATAATCATGTCGTGGAAAAGGCGACCGGGGACTATTTCTCGGGGCTGAACTTCGGCTTCATCGGCAGCGGGGAAGCAAACCCCAACGACCCGGAACAGACGATCGGCAACTCGCCGTCGTGGACCTGGTACGGCAATCAACCCGATGGCCGAGGACCCAAGCCCCTACCCTTGAGCGACGCCTACGCCGCGGCGCAGCCGGACCCCAACGAGCCTTTCTACAATGAGTACGCCGGCTACCTGAACAACAGCAGCGATCCGGTGACCAACTCCTACGGCTTTCCCTTCACCGACCGGTTAACCAGCCCGCTCGCGGCGCTCAACTCGAATACGACCCTGACGCTGACGGTCCTGGCTGACGGCTCGGGTTTGAACGAGGGCGCGCCCGTTCCGGAACCGTCGACATGGGCGCTGCTCGCGGCCGGCGTCCTAGGGCTTGCCGGCTACCGTCGCGCCTTGGCCGGACGAGCGGCGCCCCGCTGAAGGCTCAGGCGCGCCGTCTACGGCTTCGTCCATTTCCCGTTGGCCTTGGACGACCTGACCACCGCCTCGATAAAGGCGAGGCCTTTGACGCCGTCGTCGATGGTCGGGAAGTGGACGCCTTTCGGCGGCTTCTCGCCCACGCGCGCGGCTTTGATCGCCGCCGCCACCTCGGAATAGATGTTGGCGAAGCCCTCGAGATAGCCCTCCGGATGCCCCGGCGGAACGCGAGTCACCCGCCCCGCCGCGTCCCCCGAACCCGGGCCGCCGCGGGTGATGATCTCGGTCGGTTTTTCGAATGGCGACCAGAACACCTGGTTCGGATTCTCCTGCCGCCAGACGAGGCCTCCCTTGGTTCCGTAGACGCGCAGCATCACGCCATTCTCGTTGCCGACCGCGACCTGGCTCGCCCACAAGGCCCCCCGCGCTCCGTTGGTATAACGCAGCATGAGCTGGACGTTGTCGTCGAGCGTCCGCCCCTTGCCGAATGAGGTGAGGTCGGCGGAAATCTCCTCCAGCTCCAGCCCGGTCACGTAATCGGCGAGGTTGAAGGCGTGGGTACCGATGTCGCCGAGCGCCCCGCCCGCGCCCGAGCGCGCCGGATCGGTGCGCCACTCGGCCTGCTTGTTGCCGGTCGTCTCGGTCGGGCCTGTCAGCCAGTCCTGCGGATATTCGACCTGCACCAGGCGGATCTCGCCGAGTTCGCCGCGCTCGACCATCTCGCGCATGCGCCGCACCAGCGGATAGCCGGTGTAATTGTGGGTGAGCGCGAAGATTTTTCCGGACTTCTCGACCGCGGCCTTCATCCGCTTGGCCTCGCTCAGCGACACCGTCAGGGGCTTATCGCAGATGACGGAAATGCCCGCCTCAAGGAAGGCGATCGCCGGCCCGGCGTGCATGTGGTTCGGCGTGACGATCGAGACAACCTCGATCCCGTCGGGGCGCTTGGCCTCGGCCTTCGCCATCGCCTGGTAGTCGTCATAGATGCGATCGGCGTCGAGGCCGAGCGCTTCGCCCGAGCGTCGCGCCTTCTCCGGCGTCGACGACAGCGCGCCAGCGACGAGCGCGTATTGGTCGTCGATGCGCGAGGCTATGCGATGAACCGCGCCGATGAAGGCGCCCTCCCCGCCGCCCACCATGCCGAGCCGGATCCTGCCGCCGGCCTTTGCGTCGCTGCGTCCTTCGATGGCCATCAAGAATTCTCCCTTCACTTCAGTCCGAGCGCGCGCTTGATCTGCTTCTTGTCGACCGCCCCCCCGGCGAAGTCGTCGAACGCCTTCTCGGTGACCCGAATCATGTGCTGCTTGATGAACTCCGCGCCCTCGCGCGCGCCGTCCTCCGGATGTTTCAGGCAGCACTCCCATTCGAGCACCGCCCACGACGAATAGCCGTATTGCGCCATCTTCGAAAAGATCGCGCCGAAGTCGACCTGTCCGTCGCCGAGCGAACGGAACCGTCCAGCGCGCTCGATCCAAGGCGCGTAGCCCGAATAGACGCCCTGCCGTCCGGTCGGATTGAACTCGGCGTCCTTGACGTGAAACGCCTTGATCCGCTCGTGGTAGATGTCGATGTAGTCGAGATAGTCGAGCTGCTGCAGCACAAAATGCGAGGGATCGTAGAGGATGTTGCAGCGCTTGTGGCCTTTCAGTTGATCGAGGAAGCGCTCGAAAGTGGCGCCGTCGAAAATGTCCTCGCCCGGATGGATCTCGTAGGCGACGTCGCAGCCGGCGTCGTCGAAGGCGTCGAGGATCGGCTTCCACCGCTTCGCCAGCTCTTCGAACGCCGTCTCGATTAGCCCCGGCGCGCGCTGCGGCCACGGATAGACGTAGGGCCAAGCGAGCGCGCCGGAGAAGGTCGCGTGCGCCTTCAGCCCCAGGCGCTTCGAGGCCTTGGCCGCCAGCATCATCTGCTCGACCGCCCATTTCTGTCGCTCGGCCGGCTTCCCATGGAGTTCCTTCGGCGCGAACGCATCAAAGGCGTCGTCGTAAGCCGGATTCACCGCGACCAGCTGACCCTGCAAATGCGTCGACAGCTCGGTGATCGCGAGGCCGTGGCTCTTCGCGATCCCGATGAGCTCCTCGCAATAGTCTTTCGATGAGGCTGCCTTCGCGAGATCGAATAGGCGCTCGTCCCAGCTTGGAATCTGGACGCCCTTGTAGCCCAGTCCCGCCGCCCATTCGCAGATCGACGCGAACGAATTGAACGGCGCGGCGTCGCCTGCGAATTGCGCCAGAAAAATCGCCGGGCCTTTGACCATGCCAGCCATGATGTCCTCATCTCCCATGCGCGCGTGGCGCGCTTGCCTTCACCGCTACACCTAACCTCGTCCTGAGGAGCGACGCCGAGGCGGGCGTCTCGAAGGACGGTCCAGCGCCAACGGATAACGCCCACTGGATCACCCTTCGAGACGCCCGTTTTGCGGGCTCCTCAGGATGAGGTCTCTGGGCTCATCGCCCCTCGTTCGTGACAAAAAGGGAAGCGCCTCCGCGCTTCCCTCGAAACGCCTTTCAATTAGAACGGCAAATCCTTGAAGTAGAAGTCCTTCGCGTTCTCCTTGGTGATCAGCGAGGCCTTGAGGATGTAATCGCCGCGTACCGGGATCTTATCCTCGAGCCCGAGCGCGGTCAGGTCCATCGCCACGGCGACCATGGTCGGCGAATAGAGCACGTCAACCGGCATCGTCGGGTCGCCGTCCATCACGCGCTTGACCATCTCCTTGCTGCCGGCGCCGGCGACGACAAACTTGATGTCGGTGCGCTTGGCCTGGGCGATCGCCTCGAACACGCCGACCGCCATGTCGTCGTCCTGAACCCAGGCGGCGTCGATCTTGGGATGCTTGGTCAGGAAGTCCTGCATCACTTTGAACGCGTCGTCGCGGCTCCAGTTGCCGAATTGGCTGTCGATGACGTTGATCTTGGTGCCCTTGATCCCGTCGTTGAAGGCGTCGACGCGCATCTTGTCGATCGGGATCGGCAGGCCGCGGATGACGACGATGTCGCCGCCGTTCGGCATGGCCTTCTTGAAGAATTCCGCGGCGGAGGCGCCGAGGCCGGGGTTGTCGCCGCCGACGTAGAGATCGTAGATCGACCGGTCGCTGGCGATGCGATCGACCACAGTCACGAACGTCCCCTTGTCCTTGACCTTGCGGATCGGATCGGTCAGCACGTTCGGATCGTGCGGGAGGACGACCAGCGCGTCGATGCCCTGGGTCTCCAGGTCCTCGAGCGCGTTCGCCTGCGCGGCCGGGTCGGGCGACGTCTTCACGATCACCTTCAGGCCGGGATATCGTTTCTCGAGCGCCTTCGCTTCCTCCATCGCGTGGAACACCACGCCGCCGGTCCAGCCGTGATCGGCGGTCGGAATGGAAACCGCGATCGTCTTTGTCGTTTGCGCCTGGGCGGCGCCGGCCAGAAGGCCGATGACCGCGAGGCCCGCCAGAAATCGTTTCATGCTTCTTCCTCTCCCACTCGTGTTGAGAGGTTGCGACTCCCGCCCAACCTCCCGGTTTATCCTCATCGGCTGCGAGACATTCCGCGCTGCGCCAACATCGCGATGATGATGATGGCGCCCTGAACCGCGCCGATAAGGTATTCACTGACCACATTCGACAAGAGCATGATGTTGCCGATGACTTCGAGGATGAGCGCGCCGGCGATCGTCCCCCAGACGCGACCGACGCCGCCTTTGAGGCGCGTGCCGCCGACGACGACGGCGGTGATCGCCATCAGCTCCCAGCCCAACCCGGTCGCCGCGCTCGCCGAACTCAGCCGCGGCACGTAGACGACCACCGCCAGCGCGACGCAAACACCTTGCAGCACATAGGTGATGGTGCGCACGCGCCCGACGCTAATGCCGGAATAGCGCGCGACGTCCTCGTTCGACCCGACCGCGCGAACGTCGCGCCCGTAGGCGGTGCTGTAGAGAATGAACGCGCCAACAATCGCGACGCCGAGGATGACCAACACCGGGTAGGGCACGCCCAACAGGTCGCCGAAATAGACCTGACGGTAGGCGGCGCGGACATCGCTATTGCGGATGGTGATCGAGCCGCCCTGCGCGAGCCAGGTGAGCAGCGAGCGGAAAATGCCCATCGTGCCGAGCGTCACGATGAACGGCTCGATCTTGCCGAGCGTAGTGGTGACCCCGTTGAACAGCCCGCAGAGCGCGCCGACCGCGAGCGACAGCGCCATCGCCGACACGATCAGGAGCGTGGCGTTCTCGATCAAGCCGGAATTGAGGAACAGGATTTCGAGGCCCGCCACGAAGGCGGCCATCGCCCCGACCGACAGATCGAGCCCGCCGCCGGTGATGACCAGCGTCTGTCCCACCGCGATCGTGGCGATGAAGGTGGAGCGCGCCAGCACGTTGGTGAGGTTGTCGAGGCTGAGGAAGCGGGCGTTGGCGAAGGCGCCGAGGACGCAGATGAGGCCGAGCGCGATGAACGGCGCAACCGCGCCGAAGTTGATCCGGCGGCGCGTCGTCGCGGCCGGCGCTTCGTGAACCGCCTCGGTCATACCCGCGCGTCCCCTGCCTTCGCGTCCACGCCCGTCGCCAGAACCACGATGTCATGCTCCGTCATGGTTTCGCCCGCCGCCTCCCCGGCGATGCGACCGTTGCGCATCACGATGATCCGGTGACAGATTCCGATCAGTTCCGCCATTTCCGACGAGATCACGATTACGGAGCGCCCTTCCGCCGCCAAAGCCGCGATGAAACGATAGATCTGCTGCTTGGCGCCGATATCGACGCCGCGCGTAGGTTCGTCGATCACGACGACGCGCGGATTGAGCTGCATCATTTTGGCCAGCAAAAGTTTCTGCTGATTGCCGCCCGACATCTGGCCGGCGAGCAGGCCCTTGTCGCCGACGCGGATGTCGAAGCGCTGGATCGCCGCGTCGAGCGCTTTTGTTTCCTTGGCGCGATCGACCAGCGGCCCGCGCTGGAAGTTCTCGAGCGCCGCGAGCGTCAGATTGGTCGCGAGCGTCTCTTCGAGCAGGAGGCCCTTGCTCTTGCGGTCTTCGGTGAGATAGACGGCGCCGGCCCGCATGCCGGCCCTCGCGTCGGGCCATTGCTGCGGCCGGCCGTCGAGCCGGATCTCGCCGCCGCCCTTGCGCAGCCCGAACAACGCCTCGAAGAGTTCGGTGCGCCCCGCGCCGACCAGTCCGGAAAAGCCGAGAATCTCGCCCGGGCGCACGCTGAAGCTCGCGTCTTCGACGTAATCGTCCGCTCCGAAATGGGCGACTTCGAGCATCGGCGCTGCGGCCGGAACCGGGGGGCGGGGAGGATAGAGGGCGAGAAGATCGCGCCCGACCATCAGCCGGGCCATATCGACCGGTTCGAGCTCCGAGGCCGGCCGCGTGGCCACCTTCTTGCCGTCGCGCAGAACCGTGACGATGTCCGCGACGGCCTTCACCTCTTCGAGGCGATGGGAGATGTACAGGACCGCCACGCCCTTGGCCTTGAGCTCGCGAATGAGCCTGAGCAGCGCGGTCGTCTCGACCGGCGTCAAGGAGGCGGTCGGCTCGTCAAAGATCACCAGGCGGTGCGGAACGGTCAGCGCCCGGGCGATCTGCGCCAGTTGCCGCTGGGCGATCGAGAGATGCTCGACCGGAACCGTGACGGGCGCATCGACGCCGAAGACTTTCAGCGCCTCGGCGGCGCGCCGGTTCATCTCCCGGTCGTCGAGCCGAAGGCCCCGCCGAGCCTCGCGGCCGAGGAACATGTTCTCGGCGATGGTCAAATCGGGAGCCAGCATGATCTCCTGGTGCACGAGCACGATTCCCCGACGCTCGGCGTCGACCGGCCCCTTGAGCTCGACCGGCGCGCCGTCGAGCTTCATGACGCCGCGGGTCGGCGGCAGATGGCCGCTGACGATCTTCATCAGCGTCGATTTGCCGGCGCCGTTCTCGCCGATGATCGCGTGGACCTGCCCCGCGCGCACGTCGATCGACACGTCGCTCAGCACCTCGATCGGTCCGAACGACCGGGACAGGCCCACGGCCTCGAGAACGGAAGGCGAGGGCCCCGCGGGGGCGGTCGGTCGATCGGACTTGGGCTCAGGCTGCGGTGGCGCGCTCGGCTCGGGCATCCCCTCCCTCTCCGGCGTTTTGCGTCGAGGCTGACATGCCAGCAGGCTAGCACCGCGGCGTCACCGCCGTAAAGCGGCTGGAGGCGCGGCGCAGTCCGCCAAGGATGCCCCGCCCCTGCGTCCAAGCCGCCGCATCGAAACCGACGCCGTGGGTCCCGACCCCGGTGATGCACGGCGACGACGATCAGATCGTGCCGATCGCCGATTCCTCGCTAAAATCGGTCAAAGCTCCTGAAGAACGGGACCCTTAAGGTCTAGCAGGGCTATCCGCATGGCATGCTCACCACCCATGCGGACGTCCTTAATCCGGATCTGCCGGCTTTCGTGAAGGGCTGCGGCGAGCCGCCGGTCAAGCCGCGCCGGCGAAGGTCCGCCCGGCGCGGGTCGCGAATCGCTATAGCGTCATATCGAAGACCAGCGCTTCGGTCCGCTCGCGGCCCTCGATGACGACTTCCCCGGCCGCGGCGATCGCAATTCCGTCTCCGGCGTGGACTTCCTCGCCGTTGACGGAGAGCGCCCCGTCCGCCACCTGGACCCAAACGCCCCGCCCGCCGCGCAGCGCGAGCGAGGCGCGCTCGCCGCGTTCGAGCCTCGTCGCGTAAAGATCGACGTCCTGATGAATGGTGAGCGAGCCGTCGCGTCCGTCGCGCGAGCCGATCAGGCGCAGCTTGCCGCGCTTTTCCTCCTCCGCGAAGGTCTTCTCCTCATAGCCGGGCCGCAGCCCCTCCCGTTCCGGGATGATCCAGATCTGCAGGAAGCGGACGGGATCGGTCTGGCTCGCGTTGAATTCGCTGTGGCGCACGCCCGTGCCTGCGGACATGCGCTGCACGTCGCCCGGCCGGATCACTGAATGTTCGCCCGTGCTGTCCTTGTGCTCGAGGGCCCCCGCCAGCGGATAGGTGATGATCTCCATGTCGCGGTGAGGGTGGGTCGGAAACCCCCCGCCCGGCGCCACGCGGTCCTCGTTGATCACCCGCAACGGTCCGAAGCCCATGAACTGCGGGTCATAGTAGCCGCCGAAGGAAAAGCTGTGCTTGCTGTCGAGCCAGCCGAAGTTGGCCGAGCCTCGATCTTCCGATCTCCTGATAAGGTTTTGCATGATGTTCACCGGATCTGTTGCTTTGACCCTATGTATTTCCGGAGCCGAGAGTTACAATAGCCAGTAAGTCCGCAGTCTGTCGCGAAATCGGGACCCGTCGATGGACGAGGCAGAGCCATCAAGTCTCAAGTCGGCTCGATCTTCTATCCTGTCCGCCGAATCGGCCCGCCAAGTCTATTATCCGAAAAATCGTAGTTCTTTGTAAACCACGCGAATGCGAACCGTAAATCCATGGCCAAAGAGAAGCGCGCCGCCTTACGATTACGCGTCCGGATCGCCTCAATCACTCGATCCTGAATCTTGAAACTATTTGTCGACAAGATTTCAGAAGCCCGGGGCTGCCGTTGAACCGCGGCCAGGTAAGGCCCTGCTCTCAGCCACAGATTTGTGATCATGTCGGTAAGCTGAGGAAGTCCGGCGGCCTCGTATACGCCAAAATGGAACGCGTAATTGGCGGCCAAGGCCGCCTCGACGTCGTGTCTTTCGGCCGCCTCGAGCATGGCCCGGTTAAAGCCCTTCAGTCGGTCCACCAAGCCCGGGTCCTTCGACATACAGGCGCGTTCCGCAGCAAAGCCCTCGAGCTCCATGCGAATCCGCATCAGGTCCTTGAAGCTTTCATAGGTGAACGGCGCGACCATGATCGCCCGGCTGGCGGTCTGGACGAGCGCTCTTTCTGCGATCAGCCTTTGTACGGCGCCCCGCACCGGCATCGGGCTTGTTCCCAGGGACGCCGCCAGACTCCTCAGCGACAGGGTTTCGCCGGGCATGAACCTGCCCCTCAGCAACGCCAGCCTGAGGGCCCCATAAACCCGGTCCGAAAGCGAAGAATCGTCAAGCGCGATCAACCTTTCAGACATCACTGGTCCTTTTCCGTCGCCCAAGCTCTCCGGGGTCGGCTCGCCCGAGGCTGCGAGGCGGGTATCAGACTAATCCTTTGGTTGCAAAACGGCAATTGTGATCACGAAATGAGATCACACGCCTTGACACATCGTGCGCCAAGGTGTGATCACAAGGCGTGATCACAGATGAGCAACCGCTGCTCGCCCGCAATCACCGATCAGGCCTCCGATAGCCGGCTTTGCCAGAGGAATGGCCGGGCGACTTTGGAGAAGAGCGGTGTCCGGCTGGACACAAGAAGGCGACGGAAGTGGAACACTGCGTCATCACGAGCGCGGCCCGCACAGCGGTCGGTTCCTACTTGGGAACCTTGAAAACAGTCCCCCCCGACCAGCTGGCGGCGATCGTCATCAAGGAAGCGGTCGCCCGTTCTGCGCTTGCGCCCGAACAGGTGGACCGGGTCGTCCTGGGCCATGTTCTCTCGAACGCCGAGGCGCCCAATATCGCCAGGGTGAGCGCGCTGCTCGCCGGGCTCCCCGAGGCGACGCCAGCCTTTACGGTCGACATGCAGTGCGGGTCGGGATTGCAGGCGTTGCGTCTGGCGGTCCTCGAGATCCAGACCGGAGCCTGCTCCATTGCCGTCGCGGGGGGCGTCGAGAGCATGTCGCGCGGCCTCTACTACCTGCCGCCCTCGGTCCGCTACGAAGGCTTTCGCCTCGGAGAGCAGACCGTATACGACGCCTTCACCCGGGCGGTGACGCGCGTTCAACCGCCCTCTCTCTATCCCGGCCTCAATATGGGGCTCACCGCCGAAAACATCGCCGACCGGCAGGCGATCTCGCGGGAACAGCAGGACGCCTTCGCCCTCGACAGCCAGAGGAAGGCGTGCGCGGCGATCGCTGCGGGACGGTTCAAGGATGAAATCGTGGCGGTCGAGGTCGTCGACCGCAAGAACAGGGTGCTTTTCGAACAAGACGAATATCCCAAGGAGAATGCGACGCCGGAAGGATTGGCGAAACTCAATCCCGCGTTCCGGAAAGGCGGAACCGTCACGCCCGGGAACGCCTCCGGCATGAACGACGGCGCCTCCGCGGTGGTCGTGATGGGAGAGGCCAAATCCCGGGAGATCGGGGTCAGGCCGCTGGTCCGCGTTCTCCAGCATGCGGTGACGGGGCTGGATCCCAGCGTCATGGGACTGGGTCCGGTGACGGCGATCCGCTCTGTCCTCAGCCGGGCCGGCCTCGCCCTCGAAGACATCGATCTGTTCGAAATCAACGAGGCCTTCGCCGCGCAGTCGCTCGGCGTGCTCAAGGACCTCGACATGCTTCCGGGCTCGCGGCTCTACGCCCGCGTCAATGTCAACGGCGGCGCCATCGCCCTCGGCCATGCGCTGGGCTCGAGCGGCGCGCGAATCCTCACGACGCTCATCCATGAGTTGAAGCGGCGCGGCGGTCGCTACGGCGTCGCCAGCCTCTGCATCGGCGGCGGACAAGGCATTGCGATGCTGGTCGAGAACATCTAGCGGCCAGAGAAAACCCTGAATGTAAAACCAAAGATCCTTGGGAGGATCATATGACGAACGTGACGTCAGACCTCAATGTTAAGCCATCGCCTAGAACTGCAGGCATAATAGACAAATTTACCGAGTGGAGCTTAAACTGGGTTCCAGACTCTATGGTGTTTGTCCTTGTCCTGACGGTCATCGTATTTGTCATGGCGCTTTGCCTGACAAAATTTGGTATCTTTGACCTCATCAATTTTTACGCAGGGAGTTTTTGGCTCCTGCTTACCTTTGCCATGCAGCTATGCATCCTGATGATTACCGGCTTTGTCATTGCCGATTTCAAGCTGGTCAATCGTTTCATCGTCGCGGTGATCGACACGCCCAAGACGCGCGCGGGATCCATCGTCTTGTTTTGCCTGGTCGGCGGCGTCGTCGCCTGGATTTACTGGGGCGTCGGCCTGATGTTTTGCATGGTCATGGGCCGGGAGCTCGCCATCCGCAAGCGTGGCCTCGGGATCCATTACCCGTTCATCGCCGCTCTGACTTACGGCCTGGTCAACATCATGTGTAACGGCCCGTCGCAGTCCGCGCCTCTGGTGGTCGCCACTCCCGGGAACTTTATGGAGAAAATTATCGGCGTCATCCCGCTCACGCAAACCGCGCTGTCGCCTTTCCTGCTTTCCCTTCAGCTCTTTATGTATTTGACCATTCCTATCCTGGCTGTCCTCCTCATGCCGAAGAAGGCGCATTCGGTCGAAATGGACGACGACACGTTCAAAGAATTCACCGCGGTTCTCCCTGAGGAAGACGTCAAGACCCTGCGGCCTGCCGAACGCTGGGACCGATCACGAATCCTTCAGAGTCTGCTGGCGATCGGCATGCTGTTCTGGGTTGGGAATTACATTTACACAAAGGGCTTTGGCAAACTGGATCTCAATTCGATCAATTTCGCCTTCCTTGGCCTTTCGCTGCTTTTGCATGGGTCGCCGCGCAGCTTCACGGCCTCCGTCAAGAAGGGCGTCGGCACGACCTTCGGCGTCATGGTTCAGTTCCCGATGTATGCCGGCCTGTTCGGCGTCATCAGCAATTCGGGCTTGGCCGGCACCATCACGCATTGGTTCGTATCGATCTCGACGCCGGGGACGTTTTCCTGGATTGTCTTCTTGTACACAGGCGTGATGGATTTCTTCGTCCCGTCGGGCGGTTCGAAATTCGTGATCGAGGCGCCCTACCTTCTGCCCGCAGGGCAACAGCTGGGCGTGTCGGTCGCGCAGACGATCAACGCCTACAGCACCGGCGCCCAGTGGGCGAACAACATCCAGCCGTTCTGGGCGCTGCCGGTCCTGGGCGCATTCAAGGTGCGGTTCCAGGATATCCTGCCCTATACGTTCTTGATCTGGCTTTACGCGGGAATCATCTCGACGATCGCGTTTCTGCTCTTCCCGAACGGACTTTGATCCCCTGCCAAACCGAGGGTCGTTCGCGAAGACGCCGCCCGACCCCTGCGTCGGAACGCCAAGATCCACAAGGAACACCAGAGATGCCTGCAGTATCCAACAAAAGAGTGATCAGCTGTGCGATCACCGGCGCAATTCATCTGCCCAGCATGACGCCGTATCTTCCGATCACCCCAGGGCAGATCGTTGAAAACGCCGTGGAAGCAGCCGACGCCGGGGCGGCCATCGTGCATATCCACGCCCGCAACCCGGAGACAGGCCAGCCATCGTCCGATCTCAGCCTCTATCGCCGGATCGTTGAGGGGATCAGGGCGAAGAACGACGACGTCATCATCTGCATCACCACGGGCGGTGGCGCCGGAATGTCCGTCGAGGAACGTCTCGCGGTGGTTCCGGCGTTCAAGCCCGAACTGGCCTCGATGAACACAGGGTCGATGAATTGGGGCATGTTCCCGCTGGCCAATAAGCTGAAGGCGTTCCAGTTCCCCTGGGAAGAGCAGTTTCTGGAGTCCAGCCGGGACTTCGTGTTCCAGAACACCTTCAAATCCATGGAAGCGATGTGCCGCATCATGGACGAAAATGGAACGAAGCCCGAGCTCGAAGCCTACGATGTCGGGCATCTCCACAACATCGCCTATCTGCTCCAGGCCGGCGTCGTGAAGCCGCCCATCACCATGCAATTCGTGACCGGCATCCTCGGCGGCATCGGCTCGAGCCCCTACGACATCATCACCATGCATCAGACCGCAGATCGGCTGTTCGGCAAAGACCGTTACAACTGGTCGGTCATTGGGGCCGGCAAAGCCGAATTTCCCGATGCGACGCTGGCGCTGATCCTGGGCGGGCACGTGCGCGTGGGCATGGAAGACAACCTCTATCTGAGCAAGGGCAAATTGGCGAAAAACAATGCCGAAATGGTCGCCAAGATGGGGCGGATCATGGCCGAACTGGATCTGGAGCCGGCGACTTCCGCGGAAGCCCGGAGCATACTGAGCCTGAGGAACGCCTCGCCCCTTCCCTGAGGAGGGCCTTGGAAACCTCGTCGAGGCAGGAATTGCTCAGCCACCCCCAAGTCGGCCGACATAACGCAAAGGGCACGAAAATGGTCAAGCTCCCGGAACTCCAGCAGTTGGATTCTCAACCGATCTCTGTGATTGGCATGGGAACAATGGGTCGACGACTCGCAACAAAGTTTTCCGCCCGAGGCGCAGAAGTCCGCGGCTACGACAGCAACGCACGCGTCGCCGAAGAAGGCGCCGCCTATGCCCGCGACATGGTCGAGACGTTTCCAGGACCGTTCCCGGCGGAACTCCCGGTCGAGTCGTCATAGCTCCCGATCTCCGCTCCGCGGTGAAGGATGCATGGCTTGTGATCGAGGCGGTCGCAGAGAAACCGGATCTAAAAACAAGTCTTTTTGGAGAACTCGACCAGCTCGCGGCCCCCGGCGCCATCCTCGCCACCAATTCGTCTTCGTATAAATCGAGCGAGATGATCGGCAAGGTCACTCGGCCCGAACGCGTGCTGAACATGCATTTCTACCTGCCGAAGCTACGCTCCGTCGAGTTGATGACCTGCGGGAAGACGGATGAGGCCTATATCGGCTTCCTGAAGGAGGTCCTGCCCCGTTGGGGGTTCGTGCCGTACGTCGCGATGAAGGAAAGCACGGGGCTGATCTTCAATCGCGTATGGGCCGCCATCAAACGCGAAACGATTCAAGTCGTCGCCGAGGGCGTCGCCACACCGGAGGACGTCGATGCGCTGTTTCGGGAGGTGCTCGGCACTGAGGCTTCCCCTTTCCGGCTCATGGACCAGGTCGGTCTCGATGTGGTCCTCGACATCGAAGACCATTACGCGGCCGAACGGCCGGGCCTTCCCGTCGAAGTGCGCGACCTCCTCAAGCGTTACGTCGCGCAGGGTAAGCTCGGCGTGAAGTCTGGCAGTGGATTTTACGACTACACGAACGCGTAACGGCGCGAAGCGCTGCGCCGCGCTCGGGAATGCTCGTGCGTGAGTTACCCATAATGCCGGAGGGGCGGGCTATGAGATTCCACAATGAAGTCGCTCTCATCAGCGGGGCCGGACGCGGGATTGGCGCCGCTGCCGCGAAAAAGCTGCTGGATGAAGGGTGTCGCGTGGTCATTCTTGACATCGACAAGACCGCAGCCGTTGCGTGCGCAAAATCCGTTGACCCCTCCGGAAAGAGAAGTCTGGCGCTGTCCTGCGATATCAGCAGCAAGGACTCCGTGAGCCAAGCGATCGCTGAAACGACGCATAGATTTGAGACCGTCGACATCCTCGTCAACAATGCCGGCATAACCATCGACGCTATCTTCCATAAAATGTCGTTGGATCAGTGGCAGCGGGTCCTTGACGTAAACCTGACTGGAACGTTTTTACTAACCAGCGCCACCGTGCCTCTTATGCGCGAGAAAAAGTCTGGTCGGATTATCAATCTTTCATCCACATCAGCTTATGGAAACGTAGGTCAGGCCAATTATGCCGCGGCGAAAGCTGGTCTACTTGGGTTTACAAAAACATTGGCCAAGGAATTGGGGCGATATAACATTACTGTAAACGCTATCGAGCCCGGCGTCATCGAAACGGATATGCTCAACGGCGTCGCGCCTTCGATCAAGGAGGGTTGGCTTAAGGCCATGCCGCTGAATCGTATGGGGCGGCCGGAGGACATCGCCAACGCCGTCTGTTTCCTGGCTTCGCAAGAAGCAAGTTTCATCACCGGCGTGGAGTTGCCGGTCTGCGGCGGATTTATGATCAACTAAGACTACGTGTGGATAACCGATCGGCTCGATCCCTGGCGTTGAAGCGACTCTGACCCCGAGCGCCCGCTATGGGGCGCAGCACGCTTGCGCAACCCCGTCGACGGCGTCGTCGATTTTCCCTTCCTCCGCCACTGAAAGAGGGAAGGACTTTTCGGAAGGACCGGCAGTGCGAGGAACGGACGACTCCAGGGAGACGGCGCATGCGATCGTGGAATCCGCAACTCAGGACGGGGGCATCGAGGCTATCGAGGCGCTTCCCGAAATCAGTTCGACCACACCGCTTGGGGCCCAGGAATATCTTGAGCGAGCGCGCGCAATCGAGGGATTTGGAACGCTAGACGAAGAAGTCAGCGCGATCGAGGTCGTGCTCCGCACCCTGCTTCATCAAATCGAACGGAGCTCGGTCGATGTGTCGCACAACGAGGTTTCCTGCCGGATTGGCAAGCCGACCCTTCTGCTGGCGAAGCGCCTGCTGGAATTGGTGACGTAAGCCGGCGAGCCGAGGGGCCTGGGGCCTCCGGCCCTCGCATCGGGCCTGACGTCCCCCTTCTTTCGCACGTTGTCGCCGGGCGCCAAGCGGGAGGCCGGCGACCGAGCCGGCGCGCGGCCAAGCATTTTCTTTACATCAGCCGATCCACGATATATTGTTCTGACAATCAGAAATGCCGTGCGGGAGTTGCACATGGAAGTTTCGCGGTTCGAGCAGGTCGCATCAGGGCCTCGGCCGAGCCTTGCTACGGTGGAATTTTTTCCCGAAACTTCGTTGCAAGTCTTTGAAAGGGCTCAAAACATGGTTGGATTGCGCCCCGTTTTTCGGCGCCGAACGCGTGCTGAACGCACTCCAAACGGCGCGGAAGCGAGCCAGAACGCGCGGAATTGGCCGGTCGCAGACGCGGAGGGCCGCCCGGCCCAGCGTTCCGCCGCTCCGGCGGCCAGCGCCGAGCGGTCGCCCGGTCGCCCGCGAAATCCACTCCATCCCCTTGAAAAGGCTCAAAATCAACTCGCGCAGCCGCCGCCGACGCGGTTTGGCCTCAGTCGATGAAGGCCGCCGCCATGACCCGCGAGGCGATTCGTCGCGCGCGCCGGCCGTGCCCGAGCGGAAACTCTTGCACGATCTCGAACAGACCATCGCTCTCGCGTTCGCCAAACAGGGTCACCGTGTCGATCCGCCAGGTTCGAGGCGCGGGGACGCGCATCTCAAAGTCCCAGCGCAGGGCCTGCGTCAGCGCTTTCGGGTCGGCGAGCGCATTGCTCAGCGTCAGGTGGGGACGGAACTCGTTCAGCACGTAAGGATAGCCCCAGGCGTCGAGGTAATAGCGCTGGAGCGGAGTGAGACCGGCGGCTTCGCGCCTGCGCCGTTCGGCCTCGGTCAGCGGGGCGCGCAGTCTCTCGAGTTGGCGCACCGCTTTTTCCTCGAGCGCATGAAGCTCTTTGGATCGGCCCGTCGGCTTCAGCACGACGAAAGAGCGCCCCTCCGTCCCATCCATGCGCCCGACCTGAAGCTCGCCGGCGTCGAACGGGTGGCGCGCCCGGGCGAACGCGGCGACGGCGTCGATCAGGTCGGGCGCATTGAGATCGGCCCTCAAGACAAACGGCGCGACAAGCGTGGCGTGGAAGCCGTAACGCCGCGGCTCCCCAGTCAGCTTCGCCCAAGACTCCGCGTCGTGGCCTTCGGGCGCGTAAGCGTTAAGAAGCGCGCCACTCGCTGCGTCCCTGCCGATGACGTCGCACCCGAACCTCCACAAATCGCCGCCAAGCGGCGGGGTCAGATAAAGGGCGTAGCGCGAGTGGGACATAACCAGCCTCAACCTCAAACCATATTGCCATGCAGCATACGCGTCAGCAATTGTCCACGGAATTTGACCTATCAACGAACCAGGCGCGACGAAGTTCGAAGGGACGACAGAAGCGCGCGAACATCTGCGGATCCAGCCCTCGCTTTTCGCGGCGGCCTCCAGGAGCCGGGTGCGCTCCGGTTCGCGTTGTCGGCTTCGACGCGCCGCGCGCGTTCCAGCAATTCGGCGGGGAGGACGTCGACGAGCGAGACATGGCGCAGGGAACCGGCGGGCGACGGCTTGGTCTTAGCGGAGCGCGGCGGCTCTGTAAATTCGAGCCGCTTTCCCGCCCCTCCCAGCGGGGTGCAGGATCGGCGCGCCCGCTTACAAAACAGTAACACCCTGAGGTTACAACCACGGATGTCCGAATGAGTTGGACGGTTCCGTGCGCG
Organism: uncultured Alphaproteobacteria bacterium; assembly: GCA_963748545.1. Lineage (GTDB taxonomy): Bacteria > Pseudomonadota > Alphaproteobacteria > Rhizobiales > Beijerinckiaceae > Roseiarcus. The sequence continues at coordinate 122,256 of CAVVJO010000031.1, read as the reverse complement.
GGCGGCCGATCGTGGAGCCCTCCGCCGCCATAACGGCGTCGGCGCGCAGTGTTTTGAGGCCGCCAACCATGCGCCATCCGACCGGCGAAGCGATTCCCCACACGGTCTGCGCCCTTCGCGTCCGGCCCGTGGGTCCCCATCTGAAGGCCCCCGCACGATGAACGCGCTGCTGCTCCTTCGTTCGCACCTAAGCACAGCCTATGCGCTTGGCGTGGTCCTTCTCGCCGCTCTGGCCCTGTCGGCTCTCAGGATCAACCTGCCAGGCGTGAGTCCGGTTCTTGCGCTTTTGGCGTTCGGGTGGTCCGGCGTCGCGCTCGGTCGTTTGACGCTCCGCTTGGCCGCCGCCGGACCGATCCCCGCGAAGGCAGAGGAGGCGGCGAAGTCAGACCGGATTGACGCCATCCTGCGCTCGATCGCAAAACTCCTTCTGACGCAAGAGAGCGACAGCGACGCCTTCGCGGAGCGGCTGAACAGCGCCCATTCGCGCCTCACGCAGCCGCTGGACGTCGGTTCGGTTCGCGAAATCGTGATGGCGCTTCTCGACGACAACCGCCAGATGCGGGACAAGCTTTCCAATGTGCGCGACCAACTCGAGTCGTCCCGGCTTCAGGCGCTGCAGTTGCGCAACAGCCTCGAGCGCGCCGAGGAAGCAGGGATGCGCGACGTCGTCACGTTGGTTGGAAACCGGCGGTATTTCGACACAACCTTCGCGGGGGAGTTGGAACGCGCCCGCAAGACCGGCGAGAGCTTCTGTCTGGCGCTTGCAGACCTCGACCGCTTCAAGCTGGTCAACGACCGTTTCGGTCATCTCGTCGGCGACCGCATCCTGCGACTCTTCGCAGAAATCCTGGTGCAGAACGTTCGGGGGCAAGATCGCGTAGCCCGTTTTGGCGGGGAAGAGTTCGCATTGATGCTGCCGGGCGCCAGTTTGGAAGACGCGTCAACCGCGTTGGAGCGCATTCGCAAGGTTCTCGAGGCCAAACAATGGACCCTTGGGCCGACCGGCGAACGCGTCGGCACGATCACCGCCTCCTTCGGCCTGGCGCAGTTGCGCGCCAGCGAGACCGGCTCCGACCTCATCAAGCGGGTCGACGACCGCCTCTATGAGGCCAAGGCGAAAGGCCGCAACTGCGTCATGGTGGACAAGTCCGAGGCCGCTTCAACCCGGGCCCGCGCGCCGCGTCCCAAACGCGTCGCGAACGGCTGACGGTCTTTGTGACCGGCGACGATCTCCGGCGATCCAAACGGCGATGTCTTTCGGCGCGCCCTCGACGGGGCGCGCTCCACGACCGCGGACGCGGCGCGTTCGGCCCCCATTGAGCCTGACGGCTCCAATCAGTCGAAGATCAGCTTGCGCGAAAACAGCGCGGCTCCGTTGGCTGGCCCGGCGAGCGTCATCAGCATCGCCCCCTTGTCGTCGAGCACCGTCCACCCGCCCTCACGCGGGAGGATTGTCCCTATTCTTCCGAGACGGGGAAGATCTTCGCCGGGCGCGAAGGCGATGATCTTTCCATCCATCCTGACCCATATTCGATCGCTGCGCGCGGCGACGATCTCCGGCCTGTCCGCGGTTCGCGCTTTCGAAGCAAGTTCTGCCACGGATCCGGTCGCCGCCATGTCGACGGTGATTTCGTTCGCAGGTGGAAGCCCTGGCGGCGAAGCGGCTATGATCGCGGCTCCACGGGGCTGGGCGAAGATTGCAAGATGATCCATGCCGAAGACGCGCACTTTGCCGTCGCCATAGGCGAACATGCAGCCTGCGAAGGCGATCGAAATGCCCGCGAGGGCGGCTCCTAGAGCTCGCAAGACGACGTCCGTTCCGCTCGCCATCGTAGCCGACTTCGAGATTCTGTCGTCTTGATGTCGGCGCGCAGGGCCGCAGCCAGGTCGATAAACGGGTCTTCACAGGACGGCGCATCGAGCGCCTGCGTCATCGCTTCGTAGACCCGCGGAACCGCCTTGATCGCCTTGTCGAGAAGCGGATCGGCGCCCAGAGTATAGCCCCCCATCAAACGCAGCTCGCGGGTCTCTTCATAGCGCGCGATCATAGTCCGAAGGCTGGTCACGAGCTTCCGCTGCTCGGGCGTCCAGATGGGGTGAGCAAGGCGCGACACCGACGCCAGAATTTTAACTGCCGGGTAGCGGCCTTCGTCCGCGATCGCACGATCGAGAACGATGTGACCGTCGAGCGTTCCGCGCACTGCGTCGGCGACGGGATCGTTGTGGTCGTCGCCGTCGACCAACACCGAAAAGATTCCGGTGATGGTGCCTCCACCCTCGGTCCCCGGGCCGGCGCGTTCGAGGAGCCTTGGCAAATCGCTAAATACGCTGGGAGCGTAGCCGCGCGCGACCGCAGGTTCTCCCGCTGCTAGCGCAACGTCTCGCGCCGCGTGCGCGAACCGGGTCATCGAATCCACGATGAGCAGGACGTTCTCGCCCTGATCGCGAAAATACTCGGCGACCGCCGTCGCTGTTTTCGGCGCCAGGCGGCGCATCATCGGACTTTCGTCGCCCGTCGAGACCACAGCCACTGCTGAAGTCCTATTGACGCCGATCGTATCGTCGAGGAACTCGCGCACTTCTCGACCGCGCTCGCCAACCAGCGCAATAACAACGGTGTCGAACTGCGGCGCACGGGTAAGCATGGCCAGCAGCGACGACTTCCCGACGCCGGAGCCAGCGAATACGCCGATGCGCTGTCCGAGGCATAGCGGGGTAAACAGATCGATAACCCGCACGCCGGTCCGGATCGGCGTGGAAATGCGCGAGCGGCTCAGCGGCGGCGGCGGATCCCCCTCGAGCGGCGCCGGCCGATCGCCGTTGGCGAGCTCGCCGCCGCCGTCAAGAGGCCTGCCAAGCGCATCGATCACGCGACCTTTCCACGACGGATCTGGCGACAGTGACAGGTTTTCCGCGCAGTAGGCCCGCGCTCCGATTGTGGCGTTGCAGCGTGCGTCGAACGGCTTGAGCGTCGCGGAATGATCGTCAATCTTGACCACCTCGCCGATTTCCATCCGCCCGCCGACGTCGACGCCGACGCGCTCGCCTAATTTCAAGAACCTCGAGAGCCCGGCAACCCTGTAGTGAGACATTGAAACTTCGGTCACGAGCCCGCTGACGCGCGCCGCATGCAGATTGCGCGCGCCCCAGGCGACCTGCCGCTGGAGGCGCTCAAGCATCGAGATTTCAGCCGTTGCCGCTGTCAAGACGATGACCCCAGCGCCTTAATGGCCTCCTGCAAGGAGGATTCGGAATGCAAGGCCTCGTCTGCGACGCCGTCAAACGCGCGCGAAACGTCGATGAGCCGGGTCATCTCGCGAACTGGATCGACATTCGAACTCTCCACCGCGCCCTGGACCACGCTATCCCGGGTAAAATCGAGGATCGCCCGCGCGGGCCTGTCGGGAACGACGCCGGAATCTTGCGCCCGTTTCAAGTTGGCGTCTGCGTCTATCGAGAAGAGCCCAATAGCGCCGACCTGGCGGCCGCTCTGATTGATCATGCCATCGGCCGACACGGTCAGCGGCCCTGCCGCGCTGTCGACCAGAATTGGCGCGCCGCCTGCGTCGAGGATCGGGTCGCCGTTCAGCGTTCTCAGCATCCCAAACTCGTCGATGCGGGCGCGTCCGTCGCGAGTGTAGGCCCTTCCCGTCGGCGTCTGGACGCCAAACCAACCGTCGCCCTGGACCGCGAAATCCAGTGGATTGTCGGTCTTGATAAGGCCGCCGATCCGGCGTGACAGAAAGTCCGCGCCGGAGGAGACATAGTTGAGGTCCGCCTCCCCCGCTTTCGTCATCTCGGCTTCGAACGAGACCCCGGTTGCTCGATAGCCGACAGTGTTCATGTTGGCGATATTATCTGCGATCGTCTCGGTTCGGCGTTCGAGAGCCACTTGAGCCGATACTGCAACGTAAAGTCCATTTTGCATGAGCCGTCCAAGAGCTGCGCCGCCGGGCGGCCGAGGCATGGGTGCAACAATTCCGCGGCGTCCTTGTCTCGGGCTGACCATCTCGTCGAAAGCCTGGCGTAAGTCTCAAGCCGCAAGCATTGGGGGGGCAGGCCGTAGATCAGGAGCGCGCCTTGAACTTCGCCATCGGCCTTCTCATTGCGATTGGCTGCATACTTGGCGGCTACGCAGCGCTCGGCGGACACCTCGAAGTGTTGGCGCAGCCCTTCGAGTTCGTCATCATCGGAGGGGCGGCGCTTGGCATCTTCATTGTCGCCAACACCACCTCGACCATCAAAGACTGCGGCAAGGCGTTTCTCGAGGCGGTGCTTGACGAGGTCCCGAAGCCCCGGGACTACCTGGACGTCTTGAGCGTTCTTCATGCGCTCATGCGGGAGCTCAGGGCGAAGTCGCGCAGCGAGGTCGAGAGCCATTTTGACAACCCGGCGGATTCGGAAATCTTCAGGGCCTTTCCCAAGCTCGTAGTCAACGAGGACCTGGTGACCTTCATTTGCGATTATGGCCGGCTGATCATTATCGGAAACGCGCGAACCCATGAGATCGAGGCGCTCATGGACGAGGAGATCGAAACCCTCGCCCACGATCGCTACAAGCCTTCGGAAGCCTTTCAAGCCATGGCTGACGGCCTGCCAGCGCTCGGCATCGTCGCAGCGGTGCTGGGCATCATCCACGCCATGAGCGCCCTCGACCAATCGCCGGAAGCCCTCGGCGGACTGATCGGGGCGGCGCTGGTCGGCACCTTCGGCGGCATTTTCCTTTCGTACGCGCTGGTCGCGCCGATCGCGCAGAAAATCCGTGTGGTGCGACAGAAGCAGTTGCACATGTTCACGCTCGTCAAGCAGAGCCTACTTGCATTCATGAACGGCGCGATGCCTCAAGTCGCGTTGGAGTTTGGGCGCAAGACCATTCCCTCCCAGGAGCGCCCAACCATCGACGTGGTGGAGAATGAGACCATCTCGGGCGCGGCTGCCAGCGGCGACAACCTCATCCGCGAGGCCGCATGACCGTCGGCGACGGTCCCGTCGAGGGCGACGCTGGCGCACGCCGGCTCAAGGGAGCGATCCTCGAGAATTCGGGCTTCGCCGTCGAGCGGATGCCCGGACTCGCGGCCGTCCTCGAAGGCTTCATCGCCGCCGCCCCAAAGAGCCTCGCGAGGCTGATGAACCACTGTCCTGACGGCGGCGAGATCGAGCCTCCCCAGCCGACGACGCTGTTTCAGGCGATGGGGGACTGCGCTGGCTTGACCGCCGCGATTTACGCGAGCGCCGAGCCGGACTCGCGGATGCTGATAGCCCTTGACGAACGAATCGACGACCTGATCGTCGCCTCGATCTTTGGCGAGAGTTTGACGCCGGCGAGCGATGCCGCGGTTGGGGAGGCGCCGCGCGGCCGCACGGCGATCGAAATGGCGCTCGTGGAGGAATTCGCCCGTGGACTTGGGTCTGCGATCGAGGCTGGATTCGAGCCGACAACGCCCATATCAATGCCCTTCGACCGGCTTTTGACGTTGACCGACGCATTCGCGCTAGGGCGGCGCGATATGCCGGCGGCTGCGGCGCGTTTCACGCTGCGGCTTACCGGAGGCGCGTGTCAGGGCCTGATAATCATGCCCCAATCGCTGTTGCTTCCGATCCGCAAGGAACTCGAGCGCGAACCCAGCGCCAAACCGGCGTCGGTTGACCGCCGATGGTCGGATTCGATCGAGAGCGGACTAAGACAAACTCGCTTGCCGGTCATAGCGATCCTGGAGGAGCTTTCCATGAGCCTCGGCGCCGTGGCGAATTTCCGAGTAGGGGAGGTCTTGGCTCTGCAGAGCGGCGATTTCGACTCCGTGCGGCTCGAATGCGCCGGGCGGGGCATGTTCTTATGCAGGCTCGGTCAGAGCGACGACCGCTACCGTCTCGAAATCGCGGCCCCGCTCGAACAGACTCTCGAGCCGGCGAACCCCTGAGCCTAGCCGCCCCTTCATTTCAGGAAAGAATCCGCGCATGGACGAAGCGACCCTCCCGCATAATCCGCCGAACGCCTCGGAGACGCTTGGCGCCGCTCAACCCGCGCCGCTCCCTCCGGCTCCTCCCAACTTGAACGCCATCCTGTCGATTCCAGTCACGGTTCAGGTCGTGCTCGGCTCGACCTCGCTGCCCGTGGCGAGCTTGATGAAACTTGCGCGCGGCGCGATCATTTCCCTCGATCAGCGGGTCGGAGATCCCGTCGACATTGTCGTCAACGGAAAGGTCGTGGCGCGCGGCGAGATCGTGGTCGTGGACGAGGCCACTCAACGGTTTGGCGTGTCCCTTCTCGAGGTTGTCGCAGGCGCAAACCTTGAACAAGCGGCCTGAGAGGCATGATTGCAGTCCCCTTCCTTCAGGCGACCGCCCGCTCTCCGGCCCCGACAAAGCCGCGGCGCTGCTGTTGATGCTGGGGCCGCCTGCGGCGGGTCGCCTCCTGAAGCACTTCGCCCAGCCGGATCTGCGCATGCTTGCGCGCGCGGCGGCCGGTCTCGGCGCCGTTGCGCCCGCGACGCTCGACCGGATCGTCGACGAATTCGCCACCGATTTCTCATCGGGAACGAACCTGCTCGGCGACGCCGGTCAAGCGCGCACTTTGCTCGCTGAGGCGCTCCCGGCGGCCGAGGTCGACGAGTTCATCGACGCGGCGCTCGGCGAAGAGGACGACGTCTGGCGGGCGCTCGGAAAGATCTCCGAGAGCGCAATCGCCCGCTTCCTCACGGCCGAGCGGCCCGCAACCGCGACCTACATCCTTTCGCGTCTGGATTCGCAGCTTGCCGCCCGGATCGTTAGCGCGCTGCCGCGAGAGCGCCGGAACGCCGCACTTTGCGGACTGATCGCGCCGTATTCCATCAGCCCGCTCGCCGGCGAAATCGTCGAGGCCGCCGTCCGAGACATGCTGAAAGCCACCGAGAATGCAGCCGGCGGCGACAAAGGCCCCGCGCGTATCGCCGAGATCATCAACAATCTCGAGCCCGAGGCGGCCAACGACGTCATGCGGGCGATCGGCGAAAACAGGCCAAAGGACGCGGCGATCCTGAAGACCATGCTGTTCTCCTTCAACGATTTGCCAAGACTCAGCGAACGCGCCCGCGCGCTCCTGTTCGACCGGGCGTCGATCGACATCGTCGTCATGGCGCTGCGCGGCGTCGACGCGGATTTCCGCAATGCGGTGCTGTCGTCCATGCCTTCGCGCGGGCGCCGTTTGGTGGAGGGGGAACTCACCTCCGGCGCCTCGGCCCCCGCGAAAGACATCGCCAAGGCCCGCAAGGCGATCGCCGATATCGTCCTCGGCATGGCGTCGCGCAACGAGATCGAGATCCCTGCGCCCGAGGACAAGGCTGTGTAGCGCGACCGGTCCTAAGGGCGACAGGACGGAGACCCTGGCCGAATGAGCGGCGACGTCGATCAAGAGGACAAGACCGAGGAGCCGACCGAGAAGCGGCTGCTCGATGCGGTCGAGAAGGGGCAGATCGCCTTCTCCCGCGAAGCGCCATTGTTCGCTTCCCTGTCCGCGGCCCTCGTCGCACTTGTGTTTGTCATCCCCAGTCGCTCCGCGATCTTGTTTCAGGGGCTTGTCGGACTCTTCGACGACCCGGCCGGCTGGCGAATTGCGCGCGGCGAGGATGCGCTTGCGTTGGCCGGGCCGCTCGCCGCCGCCGCGGCCGAATTCATCTGGCCGGTCGTCGCGCTGCTGTCGATCGCGGGCGTCGTCGCCTCCCTCGCCCAGGCGGCGCCGCGCATCGTGCCGGACCGCATCCTGCCGGACCTTTCCCGCATCTCGGCGCGAGCCGGATTGCGGCGCGTGTTCGGCGCGCGTGGGCTTGTCGAGTTCGCCAAGAGTCTGATCAAGGTCGCCGCGGTCGGATTCGTCGCCGGAATGATGCTGATCGGCCAGAAGGGGGTGCTGCTGACGGCGATGACCGACGATCCGGCCGCCCTCCCCGAACGCATCCTCGCGCTGGCGGTCAGGACGATCGCTGCGGTTCTGCTCGCAACGCTTGCGGTTGCGAGCGCCGACCTCGTCTGGTCGCGCCTGCTGTGGCGTCGAGACCAGCGGATGAGCAAGCATGAGGTGAAGGAAGAACTGAAGCAGGCCGAGGGCGATCGCATGGTCAAGGCGCGGCTCCGGTCGCTGAGGCTCGATCGGTCGCGCAAGAGGATGCTTTCGGCGGTGCCGCGCGCAACCATGATCGTGGCCAATCCGACCCACTACGCGGTCGCCATGCGCTACGTGCGCGCCGAAGGCGGCTCGCCGATCGTTCTCGCAAAGGGCGTCGACCTGATCGCGCTCAAGATTCGCGCAATCGCCGAGGCGCATGACATCCCGGTCGTCGAGGACAAGCCGCTCGCCCGCTCCCTCTACGCGGCGGTCGAGGTCGAGCGGCCGATCCCGGCAGAGTTCTATCGTGCGGTCGCCGAGATTGTGCATCTCATTCAGCAAAGGAAATCCGGATGGGCTCAGCGAAGGGCATAGACGCTCCGCCTCGGGCCGGTCGCCGCCTCGACCGGGAGCGGATCATCGCCGACGCGCTCATCGATGTGGCGAGCGAGTTGCGCCTGACCGACGTCGCCGAATTGATCAACCTGATCTGCAACGACCAGGAGGCCAATATCGCCGACCTCGTCAATTCTTCGACCGAGCTGTTCTATCGGAGCGGCGCGCTGCGTTACGCGCTCTCGGCAAGCTTCAAGGCGCCATGGGACGCGCCGCCCGAGGTCGCGCTGGACATGGAGTTTCATCACGAGCGGGTCTCCGCCTTTTTCAGGCTGACGATCGGACAGAGGCGGGCCGCCATCGAGATTGCGGATGTTCTGTTCGACGAGCATGGGCTGGACGAACGGACCGAAGCCGAGCGGCTCGTTGCGGCGTTCGCGAGCGCGCGGGTCTAGTTGCGCCCGGGTCAAGTGGCGGGCGGCGGAGGCCAGCCTCCGCGCGCTGTCGAGGCTGGACCATCCCCGCGCCGCAGATTGTTTTGACCCTCTGACGAATCAAACCCTTGAGTGCGACTTTGCGCATCTTGACGCCGTCCGCTCTCCCGACCGCGTCGCGCCGACGGGGCTGGTCGACCGCGCCGAACAACTCGCGTCTCGCCGACCAAGCCCACGCGGCGCCGACCGGATGCAGCCGGCGCGCCGATCGCAATCCGGCGCCAAGCCCTGTCAAGAGCCGTCCATTGCCGTTTTCTGACTTTTCAATGGCTTGCGATCGCTACAGGCCTCTTCGTGCTTGGACCCGCCGGCCGCGGGGCGTCGAACCCGGGTTCGGCGGCCCATCGGCTCGACCAGATCTTCGATCGGCGGCGACAGGTAGGTCTGGTCGGCGGCGCAGTAGCGGTCCAACCGATCGAGCAGCTTGAGAAACGCCGGAACGGCCTTGGTCTCGCCGTTCTCGACGTCCCAGGCGAGGAGGCGCAGCGCCGGCATGAGCCGCGCGATCTGCATGCGCCGGTGATCGGGCGCCTCGTCTTGTCGGGTGGTCGCGGCCCGCACGATCTGCCGCAGCCTTTCGCGCGAAACCCCCTCCTCCTCCGCAATCTCTTTGTAACTGAGGCCTTCCTGCATCCGCGCGAAGATCCGTTGGAGCCGCAGCGCGCGCTGGGCGGGCGACAGCGCGGGCCCGGGGCGCCGGAGGGTGACTGGAGCCATCATGGATGTCCTTTCTGCCAGGATAAATTCTTGTAGCATAGACTTCTGAAAATTGGAATACAAATCGAAGCGCTTCGTGATGCGGCTCTTCCGTCATGGCCCGGCCTTGTGCCGGCCATCGAGGCGGGCGCCGCTGCAATTCCCGGACTCGGGTGAAATCAACCGCTTGAGAGACTGATTTTGATACCCCAGTGTTCTCGTGGATGGCCGGGTCAAGCCCGGCCATGACGAACGAGGAGCGGCGCCCTGTCCGACGCGTTTGTTCAGTCGCGCGCCTCGGCTCTTTTGGCCTCGAGTCGGCAGAGATGCGCAAGGCGACGGATTTCCTCGGCTTCCGCGAGCGAGGACGGCCGAATCTGCCGCAGGAGCCGGATGGCGACGGCGAAGTTCCGTCTCCTGATGTGCAGGAGCGCGGCGTTGTGCAGCGCGTTGGCATAGGCGGGGTCGATCGCGTAGGCCCGTTCGTAGGTCGAGAGCGCTTCGGTCTCCCGCCCGGTCCTTTCCTGCAGGACGCCCAGGTTGAACCAGGTGTCGGCCATATCGGGGCTTCGCGCGATCGCCTGGCGATAAGCGATTTCCGCCTCGCGCGCGAGACCAAGCTCATCGAGAACATTGCCGAGGTTGAACGGGATCACCGGATCGGTCGGATCGAGGCGAGCCGCAAGCTCGTACCATCGCCTCGCGGTCACGAGATCGCCTCCCTGCTCGCTCTCCTCGGCCAACGCGAAGGCGCCGTCGGCGTCGAGGTCCGAGCCTTCGAGCGGCAGCAGGAGTTGGCCGTCGATCTCCGCCAGCGCGTCCCCCAGCACCTGGAGCACCGCGCCCCACGGCGCTTCTGCGAGTCGAACGCTGGAGAGCCTCTCCCCCCGTCGCTCGAGCGCATGGGCGGCGGCAATGATCTTGGGAAATTTTACGCCCGACGCATAAAGCTGGCCGGCGGCCCGCGCCGCCACCAGATCGGCGTAGGCATAGCGGCCGTCAGCCGAGGCCAGCACGTCGAAGAGCGCGAGCGTGCGCAACTGCGGGCCCTTCAGACCGGCGTGTTTGGCGACTTGGTCCTCCGAGTAGGAGCCGTTTGCGGCCGGCGCGGCCTCCAGCCCCAGCCGAACCCGAAACGCCCGCTCCGAGAGGAGGCCGGCCTCCGGCTTCAGACGAAATCCAAGACAGAGCTCGCCCGATGCGGAGACCGCGTGGCCCGCCGTGGAGTGGCCAAGAACGATCGCATCCGCCGTGGCGGCTCCGCGCGTGAGGGTGATGTCGGCCGCAGCCGACAAGGCCCCGAGCCAGCGTCTCGTCACCCCTCGCAACCGGCCGTAAATGTAGACTCTGTCGGCGGAAGTCGTCATAGTGTCGTTTGGATCGCGTGAGTTCAGTTCACTTCAGCGTCGGTTTTTGCGGAGTCAAAGTCATGGCCCCTCGTACAAGCTGGAAAGGCTACTTGAAGCTTTCGCTCGTGTCCTGCGCGGTCAACCTCTACCCCGCGACCAGTTCGTCGTCCCGCGTCGCTTTCAATACCATCAACCGCAAGACCGGCAACAAGGTAAAGCGTCAGTTCATCGACGCCGTGACGGGCGACGTGGTGGAGAACGACGACCAGGCCAAAGGCTACCCCGTCGCGAAAGACGCCTTCGTGCTGATCGACGACGACGAACTCGACAAGATCCAGATCGAAAGCAATCACACCGTCGAGATCGAGAAATTCGTGCCTCGGGCGGAAATCGACCCGAGGTATCTGGAGGCGCCCTATTATATCGCGCCGGGCGAACGGGTCGCGGAAGAGGCGTTTTCCATCATTCGCGACGCCATGCGCGACGAGAAGGTCGTCGGCCTCGGCGAAGGTCGTGATGGCGCGCCGGGAGCGCGTCATCTTGCTGGAGCCGCTGGGCAAGGGATTGCTCGGCACGGTCCTGCGCTATGCGGCCGAGGTTCGCAGCGAGGAGTCCTATTTCGAGGAGATTCCCGATCTGAAGCTGCCGGCGGAGATGAAAGATCTCGCCCACGTCATCATCGAAAAGAAAGCCGGACATTTCAACGCCGCCGAATTCAACGACCGCTACGAGGACGCCGTCGTCGAGCTCATCCGCTCGAAGCAGGCCGGCCTTCCGACCCGCGTGGCGGAGGAGCCCCGGCCCGGCAACGTCGTGAATATCATGGACGCGCTGCGCAAGAGCATCGCAGCCGTCGGCGCGGCCGAGCCGAAAAGAACGGACTCCAAACCCGCGCAAGCGCCGCCGAGCGCGGCGAAGCCCAAGGCGCCGTCAAAGGCGAGAGCCGAGACCGAGGCCAAAGCGCCGCCGAAGGTCGTATCGGCGCCGGCGAGGGCGAAAAGGGCGAAGTGAGGCGTAGCGTCTCGAAACCGATCCAGCAGATTGGGTTTCGACGCTTGGAACGTAAAACTTGACCGACGTCAAGCGACAAATCGCGTAAATTGCAGGCGCATCCGCTCAGGCGCCTTCCGCGTCGCTCGCGTAACCAGATCGCGCCGTAGCCGGCGTCGCGGATCGGGCCGATCGGAAACTTGTCCTGCGCCGCTTCTCAGGGGTGGGTCTCGCCGCCGACGCCAACGAGGCGCTGATCTGGATCGCCTATCGCTACGCGGACCGCGTCACGGCGCTGATCGGCGCCGCCGGCCGACACGTCGTCGCGCGGCTTTCGGCGTTCCTCCTCTTGGGCATCGGCGTGCGGATTATCGTCGGTGGGCCGGCGACATCTTCAGAGGATGGGGGCGACTCTAGGGATTCGTTGCAGCCCCATGACCATGACCTGCGAATGTCCCGCTCAATTTGGGCGCCGGCGCGTTGACGGAGTTCAAACGGAATGCGAAAATTCTCATGCGACGGATTCGCCCAACTCACCGACGGCAACCTGAAGAACGGCGAGCCGGCGCCCCCTCCCTGAGAAGCCCGGCCAAACGCTTGACTATGGACGATGTCGGACCGGTTCTCGCGCAAGGCTACATTTTCTGCGGGGTCGTCGGCGTCACCTCGTTCCACGTCTTTCATCTGCATTGGTTGAACCGATACGTGCATGCGGCCGGGCAAATTCGTCACCTCAAGCCCGGCGGGGACCTCGCGTCGGCGTGGACCTCGATCGGATATGTGATTTTGGCGATTGCGATCCTCACCGGGCTTCACGTCGTCAATTGTCTCATTTGGGGATTGATGGTCTGGATGTCGGGCGCGTTCAACAACATCGCGGACGCCGTCTTTTACGCGTTCGAGGACTATACGGCGCTCGGTCTGACGCGGGTTGAGATCCCCTGGCGCTGGCGTTACTTCGCGCCCGCGATCTCCTTCACCGGCGTTCTCTGCTTTGCCTGGGCCGGAGCAATTCTGGCCGCGATGTTTGTGCGCCTCTACGGCGCCTCAAACGACGGATTATGAAGTCACCCAAGGTATCTGCGCCTGGCCTATCGGTTGTCGGTCCGCCGCCTTGCGCTCCGAACGGCGGCTTTGCCTGTTCCGAGTTCGACCCAGGCCGGCGCGTGATCGCTGGCTTTCTCCCAGCCGCGGACGTCGCGATCGACGCCCCCGCCTTTAAGGCGAACCGCCAGCTCGGGGCTCAGCAGCAGGTGGTCGAGCCGCAGCCCGGCGTCGCGCGCGAAGGCGTTGCGGAAATAGTCCCAGAACGTGTAAATCCGCTGGTCCGGATGGAGCGTGCGCAGCGCGTCGGTCCAGCCTTGGGCGACGAGGCGCCGATAGGCGTCGCGGACTTCGGGGCGAAACAGCGCGTCGTCGACCCATCGCTCGGGTTTGTAGACGTCGAGGTCGGTCGGCATGACGTTGTAGTCGCCGACCAGCGCCACCGGCGCGCCGCTTGCGAGCAGCGTCTCGGCATGAACAGCGAGTCGGTCGAACCATTTCAGCTTGAAATCGAATTTCGGCCCGGGCGCGGGGTTGCCGTTCGGCAGATAGAGGCAACCGACGAGCACGCCTTTGACGGCGGCCTCGATGTAGCGGCTGTGCGCATCGTCGGGATCGCCGGGCAAGCCGCGCCGGGTCTCGATCGGATCGTCGCCTCGCCCGAGGATGGCGACCCCGTTCCAGCTCTTCTGGCCATGCCAGATCGCGCCGTAACCAGCCTCGCGGATCGGGCCAATCGGAAACTTGTCCTGCGCGGCCTTGAGTTCCTGCAGGCACACGATATCCGGCCGAGCTTCAGCCAGCCAGCGCAGGAGAACGGACAGCCTGCCGTTCACGCCGTTGACGTTGAAGGTCGCGATCTTCATCGACCGGTCATCGGCCTCCCCATCCGCTCGCGCCGGTCAGGCGCAGAGCGAGCAGCAAGACGACCGCTCCGATCGTGGCGTTGATCGTCAGCCCGATGACGCCGGCGCTGAAATGGATCCCGAGGCGATGCAGCAGCCAATCGCCGATGAGCGCGCCGACGATTCCAACGGCCGCGTCTCCGACGAGACCGAACCCGTTTCCCCGCACGATCTTGCCCGCAAGCCACCCGGCGACAATTCCGACCGCCAGAATGACGATCAATCCCTGGTCCGAGAGATGCATGCTGTTTCCTTCTCCCACTCGTTCTGTGGCCTGACGAGCCTATTTGGCGCAACACGGCTAGAAATTCATTAAGGGCGACGGAAGCGTCGACTGGGCGCCGCCGAGACGCTGGACTTCGGGCCGCCCGGAGATCGCGGCGCACTCGAGCGGAGCGGCGGCAAGCCCCGTGCAAGCCGGCGCGCCGACGATGCCGCTCGCATCTTCCGGGAACCTCTCCTTGTCGGACATCTATCTCTTTCAGGTCGCCTCGCAGAAGTCGCAGTGGCTGTCGGCCAGGCAGACGGTGGTGGCGAGCAACGTGGCCAACGCCAGCACGCCCGGTTTCCGCGCTCTCGACGTCCAGCCGTTCGCGGCGGTCATGGACAGCTCGCCGGTCGTCATGGCCACGACCAGCGCGGCTCATATCGCCCCGGCGTCCGCCGGGCTCGAGTCGATCCGGCGGGTCGAGACGGACCCGATCGAAGAATCGCTTTCCGGCAACACTGTCAATCTTGAGCAGCAGATGATCAATCTCGGCGACGTCAGCCGCGACTTTTCGATGACCGCGAGCATTCGCCGCGTGTTCCATCAGCTCATGCTCGCGGCGCTGAAATGACGAACGATCCATTGCAGGCGTCCCTCCGAATCGCGGCCTCGGGATTGCAGGCGCAGTCGACCCGTCTGAGAATCGTCTCGGAGAATGTCGCCAACGCCCAGTCAACCGGGTCGATCGCGGGCGCCAACCCTTACGCCCGCAAGACCGTCTCGTTCGAGAGCGCGGTCGACCGCGCCACCGGCGCCAATCTGGTCGAGGTCAAGACCATCGGCGTCGATCAGACCCCGTTCAAGCTCGAGCGCGATCCCGGCAACCCGGCGGCCGACGCCGAGGGCATGGTCAAGATGCCGAACGTCGACGTGCTCATCGAGCTCGCCGACATGCGTGAAGCCAACCGCAGCTACGAGGCGAACCTACAGGTCGCCAAGCAGACGGCCGAAATGCTCAACCAGACCGTGACGTTGATGAAGGATGCGTGACCCGATGACGAGAGGACGAGGGCGATGATCGAAGGCCTATCCGGTCTCACGAGCCTCAGCGGCGCCACGGGTCCCACGGCGCCGCAGGCGCCGACCCCGCCCTCCGACGGCGGCGGCTTCGAAGCGGCGTTGGGTCAGGCGGTCGGCTCTGCGGTCGACACGCTGCAGGCGGGCGAAGCGGCCGCGATTCAGGGCGTCGTCGGCGCGACGCCGCCGATGCGGGTGGTCGAGTCCGTCATGGACGCCCAGCGGTCGCTGCAGTCCGTGCTGGCGATCCGCGACAAGCTGGTGTCCGCCTGGCAGGACATCTCGCGCATGTCGATCTAAAGCCGTTTGAAAGAGAGGGTGACGCGATGAGAGCGTTGACGATCGCAGCGACGGGCATGAGCGCCCAGGAACAAAATCTGGAGGTGATCGCCAACAACATCGCCAACATCAACACGACCGGCTTCAAGCGCTCGCGCGCCGAATTCACCGATCTCATCTACCAGACCGAGCGGCTGATGGGCGTGGCCAGCCGCGGCCGCGATGCGACGATCCCCGAAGGCGCGCAGATCGGCCTCGGCGTCCGCACGGCGGCGATCCGAACGGTCGACATCCAGGGCGCCCTCACCAACACCGGCAACGCGCTCGATCTCGCGATCAACGGCCGCGGCTGGTTCCAGGTGACCAACGCCAACGGCGAGACCGTCTACACCCGCGGCGGCGCGTTCAACACCAACCAGAACGGCCAGCTCGTCACCATGGACGGCTACCTGGTGTCCCCTCCGATCACCATCCCGGCCAATGTGACGAACGTGACGGTGAGCCAAACCGGCGTCGTCACGGCGACTCTGCCCGGTCAGGCGAATCCCCAGCAGCTCGGCCAGCTCACGATCGCCAACTTTGTCAACGACGCCGGGCTCCAGGCGCTTGGCGGCAACTACTTCCAGCAGACTCAGGCCTCCGGCCAGCCGAACGTCGGCGTGCCCGGCGATACCGCGTTCGGCATCCTGCAGCAGGGCTACATCGAGGCGTCCAATGTCGATCCGGTCACCGAGATCACCAACCTGATCGCCGCCCAGCGCGCCTACGAAATGAACTCCAAGGTCATCCAGGCCGCCGACCAGATGTCCGGCACGATCTCCAACATGCGCAGCTAGAGGCCATGCGGATGCGCGGGCTGCCGCAGCGCGCCGCTCTCGCGACGCTCGCCGCCCTCGCCGCGGCTTTCGGCCCGGCTTGGGCCCAGGAGTCGCCCGCGCCGTCGCCGAAGGCGGTGATCTATCCCGGCGACATCATCCTCGACGCGATGCTGACTGATCTTCCCGGCGGCGGGACGCGCGACGGCGGCGGTCCCTACGTGGACGATCGCTCGTTAATCGTCGGCAAGACGGCGCGCCTGACGCTGCTGCCGGGCCACGCGATTCCGTTCGCCGGCGTTTCCAACCGCAAGCTCGTCGCCAACGGCGCCGAGGTGAAGCTTGTCTATTCCGAGGGCGGCCTTCTCATCGTGACCTCCGGCGCGGCGCTCCAGGACGGAACGATCGGCGACATCGTGCGCGTGCGCAACAGCGACAGCGGCGTCACCGTCTCCGGCGCCGTTGAGCCCGACGGCTCGGTCAGGGTCGGCGGCGGATGAGACGCCTCATCTTCGCGCTTCTGGCGGCGTGGCTCGCCGTCGCGCCGGCCGCAGCGGCGCGTATCAAGGACATCGCCGTCCTGCGCAGCGCGCGCGACAGCCAGCTTGTCGGCTATGGTCTGGTCGTCGGCCTGAGCAACACCGGCGACACCTTCCGCAACGCGCCGTTCACGCAGCAGGCGGTGCAGGGCATGCTGCAGAACCTCGGCATGGACATGCACGGCGTCACGCTCACCAACCGCAACGTCGCCGCAGTCATCGTCACGGCCGACCTCTCGGCGGGCGTGGAGGCGGGATCGCGCGTCGACGTCACGGTGTCGGCCCTCGGCGATGCGCCGTCGCTGATGGGCGGCACGCTGCTCCTGACCCAAATGCTGGGCTCCGACGGCGCGCTCTACGCCACCGCGCAAGGCGCCGTGTCGGTCACCGGGTTCCAGACGCAGGGCGAGGGCGAGACGCTGTCCCAGGGGGTCCCGACCGCGGGCCGCATCCCCAACGGCGCGATCGTCCAGCACGAGGTCGCCGGCTCGCCGGACGAGATGCGCTCGAGTCTCGAACTCAAGAATCCGGACTACGCCACCGCGGTGCGCATCGTCGACGCTATCAACGGCTACAGCCGCGGACGGTTCGGCGCGCGCGCCGCCTACGAGGTCGACGGCCGGACGGTCGCGCTCTTTCATCCCCGCAACGTCACGTTCGCGCGCTTCATGGCGGAGATCGGCGAGTTGCAGGTGCAGCCGGACATGGCGGCGCGCGTCGTGCTCGATTCGCGCACCGGGACCGTCGTCGTCGGACAGGATGTGCAGATCTCGACCGTCGCCGTCACCTACGGAACCCTGACCGTCCGGGTGAACGAGCAGCCGCAGGTGTCCCAGCCCAATCCCTTCGCCAACGGGCGCACGGTCGTCACGCCGAATACGACGATCAACGCCGAGCAGTCCGGGGGCCCGATCGCGATCGTCGGCGGCTCGAGCCTGCGCATGCTGGTCGGCGGCCTCAATCGCATCGGGGTCAAGCCGCCAGGCATCATCGCCATTCTGCAGGCCATCAAGACGGCCGGCGCGCTGCAAGCCGACCTCGTCATCCAGTAGCGCAAGCCCAGCGCAAGCCGCGGAGCGGACGATAGAGCCCGCACCTGAGGCCGACATGACGTCGATTGTCCGCATCTTTCTAAATCTGGCCGCCGTCGCCGGCGTCGCGGCCGCGGCGCACGCGCCGGCTTTCGCTGAGGACAGCAAGCCGCGCGAGGCGCAGAAGCCCAAGGCCGCGGAGGCCTCCGCCGACGCGGACGCCAGCCGATACTGCGCCAACGTCACGCCCTCGATCGTCGAGGCCCGCATCGCCTGGCAGACCAAGCGGCTGGCCGACCTCGACGCCCAGGTTCAACAGCGCATCGCCGATCTGCAAAGGACAGAAGCGGCGGCGCGCGACTGGATCGCCAGGCGGACCGAACTGATGAACGCCGCCCGCGAGGACCTCGTCGCCATCTACGGCAAGATGGAGCCGGAGAGCGCCGCCAAGCAGCTGAGCGCGCTCGACGACCGGACCGCCGCCGCGATTCTCGGCAAGCTCAAGCCGAATGCGGCCAGCGCGATCCTCGGCGAGATGGACGCCGAACGCGCGAGCCGCATCGCGAGCCTGCTCGCAGGCGCAGGCGTCGAGGAGAAGAAATCGTGAAGCGGCCGGCGTCGGTCGTCCCGCTCCTCGCCGCGCTTGCGCTCTCGGGGTGCTGGCAAAGCCCGTCGGAGTTCATGCGCGAGCCGAACTTTTCGCCGGTCGGCGCAGGATTCCTCTCCGATGAAACGGCCGCAATCCAAAGCGCGCAGGCGCTCGCTCCGAGCCACACGTCCGCTCCGCCGCCCTCGCTCTATACCGAGCCCCGCATCAGCAAGGTCGGAGACATCGTCACGGTCATCATCATGATGAACGACAAGGCCCAGCTCGGCAACGGCTCCGACCGGTCGATGACGACCAAAGACGGCCTTGTCATCGACTACGGCTTCAACAACGGATCCTCGTCGTCGTCCTCGAGCCAGCCGGCCAAACTCCTCGGCGATCTCGCCTCGACCTCCTCGACCCAGGGCCAGGGCGACATCAACCGATCCGAACAGATCCAGGTTTCCGTCGCGGCGGTCGTCACGCGTGTCCTGCCGAACGGGAATCTGGTGATCTCCGGTTCGCAGGAGGTGCGGGTCAACTACGAGATGCGGCAGTTGACGGTCGCCGGCATCGTCAACCCCACCGACATCTCGCTCAACAACACGATCGCCTACCAGAAGATCGCCGAGGCCCGCATCTCCTACGGCGGCCGCGGGCGCCAAAGCGACTTCCAGCAGCCGTCATGGGGCCAGCAGATCTATGACGCGGTCAGACCGTTCTAGCGGGGCCGCGACGGCTGACGCCGCAGCGCCCGCCGCGCCGCCCCCGGGAGGCCTGAGGGCCGTGCTGATCGAGTGTCTCGTCGTCGCCCTCCTTGGCGCGGGCGCCGGCGCGGGTTTCGAGACCACCCGTACCGCGCCCGGCGAGGCGCAGGCGTCGAAAGAGGCGGCCGCTCCGGTCGCGCCCTCAATGATTTACGACTTGCCTCCCATCGTCGCCAACCTCGGCGCGCCGCAGGACACCTGGATCCGCCTCGAGGCGTCGATGGTGTTCGACCCGAAGATCTTGCCTCATCCGGAGGCGGTCGCCGGCAAGATCGGCGAGGATATCCTCGCCTATGTCCGGACCGTGACGCTGACCCAACTGCAAGGGCCGATCGGGCTCCAGGCGATCCGGGAGGACCTCAACGAGCGCGCGGCGATCCGTTCGGACGGCAAGGTGCGCGAGCTCGTCCTGCGCACGCTGGTGGTGCAATGAAGGCGCTCGGTCTCGCCTTGCTGGCGGTCGCGCTGACGAGCGGCGCGGCCGCCGCGCAAACTGTTGATCTCGGCCAGCTCATTCCCTCCGGCGGCGCATCGGCGAGCGGCCGCATCATCGAGATGGTGGCGCTGCTCACGGTGCTGTCCGTTGCGCCGGGCCTGCTCATCATGGCGACGAGCTTCACCCGCTTCATCATCGCGCTCTCCTTCCTTCGCACCGGCCTTGGCGTGCAGGGCGCCCCTGCGAACCTGGTGATGATCAGCCTCGCGCTGTTCATGACCTTCTTCGTCATGGCGCCGACCTTCGATCGCGCCTGGCAAAGCGGCCTGAAGCCGATGCTCGCGAACGAAATCAGCCAGCAGGACGCGCTCGCCGCGGTGTCCCAGCCGTTCCGTGAGTTCATGCTGTCGCAGGTGCGGGAGAAGGACATCGCCCTTTTCGAGAGCCTGTCCAAGGGGCGATTCGACGCCGGCGAACGCTCGAAGGTCGACTTCCGCCTCCTGATCCCCGCTTACATGATATCCGAGCTCAGGCGCGGCTTCGAGATCGGCTTCCTCATCGTGCTGCCGTTCCTGGTCATCGACATGATCGTCGCGACTCTCACGATGTCGATGGGCATGATGATGCTGCCGCCCTCGGTGATCTCGCTGCCGGTCAAGGTGCTGTTCTTCGTGCTGGTCGACGGCTGGAGCCTGCTTGTCGGCAGCCTCGTCCGCTCGACCGCTTGACGGCGCCAGCCCCGCGCAAGCCCGCCGGGTTCTAGTGGACCCACATGCCGAGGAGTCCCCCATGTCGATTCTCAACACCAGCGTCTCCGGCATGTCCGCCGACCAGAACTGGCTGTCGTCGATCTCGCAGAATATCGCGAACGCCAACACGACCGGCTACAAAGACCTCGACACCGACTTTTCCACCATGGTCGATCAGGCCTCCGGAGGGGGGACCGCGCAGGGCGCAGGCGTCCAGACGAATTCGGTTTCCCTGAACGCGCTCCAGGGCAGCGTCGTCTCGACCCAGACGACGACCAATCTCGCCGTCCAAGGCGCGGGCTTCTTCATCGTCTCCGATTCGGCCGGCAATCTCTATCTGACCCGCAACGGATCGTTCGTCCCGGATTCCTCCGGCAACCTCGTGAACGGCGCGGGGTATTATCTGATGGCGGACAACGTCCAAGAGGGCCAATCCGCCTCATCCAATTCGCTGAGCAGCCTGCAGAGGGTCAATGTGGAGAGCGCCGGCCTGACCGCGGAAGCGACGACCTCGGGCTCGCTGGCCGTCAATCTGCCTTCGACGGACACGACAACGACGACCCCGGAACAGACGTCGCTTGTCGTCTACAACAGTCTGGGGGCCGCGCAGACTGTCGACCTCAAATTCACCAATGCGGGCGCCAATGCCTGGACGGTCGACGCCTCGGTCAACGGAACCAGCGTCGGGTCCCAAGACCTGACGTTCACCAACGGCGCGCTTCCCAGCGGCGCGACGCTGACCTTGAACGACACCTTGACCGGGTCGACGATCCCCATCGATCTCAGCAACACGACGCAGCTCGCGACCGGCTTCAAGGTGACCTCTGCGACCGCCAACGGCAGCGCGCCGGAGACTTCTGACCGGCGTCTCGATCGCCACGGACGGGACGCTCTCCTACAGGTACTCGAACGGGGCGTCGGTCGCCGCATACGACATTCCGCTCGCCAATGTGGCGAGCCCCGACAATCTCAGCTCCGTCAACGGCGGCGCCTACACGACGACCGCGGCTTCCGGCCCGATTTTCATCGGCGCCGCCGGCTCCACCCTGGGCTCGATCGAATCGAGTTCGCTGGAAAGCTCGACGGTCGATCTCGCCACGGAGCTCACTGACATGATTCAGGCTCAGAGCGCCTACGAGGCCAACTCCAAGGTGTTTCAGACGGGCGCCACCCTCCTCGACGTGCTCAACAACTTGAAGTCGTGATCGCGAACGCGGACTCCTCGCCATGAACCTCTCGGCCGCCTTCAACATCATCAGTTCTTCCTTCGCCGCCAATGCTGCGCAGGTCGCGGTCGTCTCGAACAATATCGCCAACGTCAACACGACCGGCTATTCCAATGAGGCCGTCAGCCTGGCGGCGAATTCCTACGGCGGCGTCGACATCGCCTCAGTGACCCGGATCGCCAATGCGGCGCTCGCCGAGCAGGTCTCGACGTCGACCTCGCAGGCGGCGGCGAGCCAGGCGATCGCCAATGGGCTGGCGACGCTCGCCGCGACCGTCGACGACAGCGCCACGACATCGTCGACCTCGGGCGCAGATGAGAACGGCGCCTCGCCGTCGGCAATGCTCGCCAATCTTCAGAGCGCGCTTGAAACCTACGAGGCCTCGCCGACCTCGACCTCCGCCGCCGACGCCGCGGTCGCCGCCGCGGCAAATCTTACCCAATCGCTGAACGCGGGGGACGCGGCGGTCAATGAGGTTCGCGAGCAGGCCGATCAGAACATGGCCTCGTCGGTCTCGACCATCAATTCGCTGCTCGGCCAGTTCCAGACCGCTAATGACGCCGTCGTCAGCGGGTTAGCCTCCGGCGCAAACGTTGCGACCGCGCAGGACACACGCGATTCTCTGGTCACCCAGCTCTCCCAGCAGATCGGCGTGACCACCTCGACCGCCTCCGATGGCTCGATGTCGATCTTCACCGACAGCGGCGTCACGCTGTTTCAGGACACGGCGCGCACCGTCTCCTTCAGCCCCACGACAACCTACGTCGATGGATCGACAGGGAACGCCGTCACGGTCGACGGCGTGCCCATCACCGGCTCCAGCCAGTCAATCCAGTCTGGGGCGCTTGCCGGCTATGCGGAGCTGCGCGACACGCTCGCGCCCGAGTATCAGGCGCAGCTCGACCAGATCGCTGGAGGCCTCATCAATGCTTTCGGCGAAGCGCTGACCGGCTCCACAACCGCGACGGCGCCGGGCCTGTTCACGACCGCTGCGGCGACAGGTCTGCCCTCGGCCACGGACGCCACGGGGCTCGCGGGGTCGATCCAAGTCAACGCGAGCGTGGACCCGTCGCAGGGCGGAGACGCGACGCTGCTGCGCGACGGCGGCGTCGCCGGCGCCGCCTACGTCTACAATACCTCCGGCGAGGCGAGCTTCACGGGCCGGCTTCAGGCGCTCGTCGCCGCGATCGGATCGACCACCCAGACCTTCGACACAGGCGCCGCCGGGCTCGGCGAGGGGTCGACAGCGACGCCCGCCGCCATGACCGGCACGCTCACAGACTTCGCCAACGCCTCGGTGAGTTGGCTTCAGAGCCAGAACAGCCAGGCGAGCAACGCTTCCGACTACCAGAACGCGCTCGCGACCCAGGCGACCTCCGCTCTTTCGAACGCGACCGGGGTCAATCTCGACGCGGAGATGACCAAGATGCTGAGCCTCGAAAACACCTACGAATTCGTCGGCCAAGCTTCTGACGACGGTCAACGACATGTTTTCCGCGCTGCTGCAGGCGGCATGACCGATGAGCGCGAACCTCGTCTCCTCCCAGTATCTCGCCAATAGCCTCGTCCTGCCGGTGCAGCAGGCGCAGGCGCAGCTGACGAGCGCGATCACCGAGGAGTCGACCGGGCAGTACGCCGACCTCGGCCTCCAACTCGGCGATCAGTCCGGCTACGAGCTTTCGCTCAAAGAGCAGGTCCAGCAGCTGCAAACCCTGAAGACCGGCAACAGCGTCATCGCGACAAACCTTTCGACGGCCCAGAATGCCCTGACCTCCATGAGCGGCAGCGCCCAGACGACGATCCAGGACCTCGCAACGTGGACGGCGAGCGCCAATTCCGGCGCGCCGTTGCAGACCGTGGGTCAGACCGCGCTGCAGGAACTGGTGTCCTCGATCAACGCGACCTCCGCCGATGTGTACGTCTTCAGCGGGACCAACAGCGGCGAGGCGCCCCTCGCCGACACCTTCTCGACCACGATTTCCAACGCGGCCGCACAGGCTTTCGAAACGACATTCGGCTTCGCGCCGACGGATGCGGCCGCGGCGAACATCACCGCGGCGCAGATGCAGAGCTTTCTTTCCTCCGCGTCGTTCACGAGCCTGTTCTCGAACTGGTCCTCGGCGTCGGCAGACAACACCAGCCGGCAAATCGCGCCGGGCCAGATCGTGACCACCTCGACCAACGCGAACACGCCCGCCTTTCAAACTCTAGGGGAGGCCTACACGATGCTTGCCGCGTTTGGCGGGTCGTCGCTCAGCGCCTCGGCGCGGCAGGCCGTCGCCTCTGCGGCGACTTCGCTGATCGGCCAGGGCCAAGCCTCGCTCACCGACACACAGGCCTCGCTCGGGGCGACGCAATCCCAGGTGACCGACGCCGACAGCGCGATGAGCGCCCAGCTGACGCTCCTTCAAACCCAGGTCGGCGCCCTCGACAACGTCGATCAGACGGCGACGGCGGCGAAGATCACGGCGCTGACCAACCAGATCCAGATGGCCTACGAGCTCACGTCGCGCCTCCAGACCCTCAATTTGGCCCAATACCTCCCCGTTTCGTGAACGACGCCGAGGGATCTCGATGTACGAATTCGCTTACAACGAAGTGGTCGAGGAGTCGCGCGCGACCATGCGCGCCCGCGAGCGCGCTGCGATGGACCGGGTCATCGGCATGCTGCGCGTGGCCCAGGAGAGCGGGCCGCTTTCGCGCGAGCGGGTCGACGCGCTGTTCTATCTCCGCCGTCTGTGGATGATCTTTATCGACGATCTCAAGGACCCGAACAACGAGCTGCCCGACACACTGCGCGCCGGCATCCTCTCGATCGGAGTCTGGATGATGAAGGAGATCGACCGCGTGCGATCGCGCGTCACCGACGACCTCGCTCCGATGATCGAGATCAACGAAATCATTCGCGACGGTCTCAAATAGGGGCGCGGGGTCCATGAACATCACGCTGCGGGCGGGGGAGCGGTTCTTCATCAACGGAGCGGTCATCCGCATCGACCGCAAGGCGACGGTCGAGCTGCTGAACGACGTCACCTTTTTGCTCGAGAACCACGTGATGCAGGCGAAGGACGCGACGACTGTCACCCGGCAAATCTATTTCGCGGTGCAAATCATGCTGATGGACCCCGGCGCGACGGCCACCGCGACCCCGCTGGCGCGATCGCTGATCGAGGCGGCGCTGACCGCCTACCAAACGCCGGAGCTCGTCTGCGGGCTTCGCGGCGTCGCGCAATCGCTCGCCAGGGCGCGCAATTTCGAGGCGCTCAAGGCGCTGCGCGCGCTCTTTCCGCTCGAGGACGCCGAGCTCAAGCGTGACGCGGCCGCCACCGCCGCCTGAATGACAAGGAGACCGACATGAGCGTATCCCCGACCTCTCCGGTCACGAGCGCCGCCCAGTCCTCGACCGCATCCGCTTCGACCTCGTCGTCGGCGACCCAGTCGCTGGGCTACAACGACTTTTTGACCCTGCTGATGTCCGAAATGAAGAATCAGGACCCGACGCAGCCGATGGACCCCTCGACCATGGTGTCGCAGCTCGCGACGGTCTCCGAGGTCGGGCAGGCGGTGCAGTCCAACACCACGCTGTCGTCCCTCCTGACGGCAAGCTCGCTGACCCAGGCCGAGAACCTGGTCGGGACGACGATCACCTCCGCGGATGGTTCGACCTCTGGCACGGTCGCCTCGGTCAGCGTGACAAGCGCGGGCGCGATCGCGACGCTCACCAGCGGCGACACGGTGTCGCTCGGGAGCGGAGCGACAGTGCAGTGAACGAAGGCGACGCCGTCGACCTCGTCCAGCAGGCGATCTGGATGGTTGTGATGGGCGCGGGCCCCGCGGTCGGCGCGGCGATGGCGGTCGGCGTCGCAATCGCGCTCCTTCAGGCGCTGACCCAGGTGCAGGAGATGACGCTGACCTTCGTGCCGAAGATCATCGCCGTCTTCATCGCCGCGAGTCTCAGCGCAAGCTTCGTCGGCGGCAAGTTCGCGATATTCACCGACCAGCTCTACGCCCGGATCGAGAGGGGCTATTGATCGCGCCGTCTCCCTCGTTCTGCGGCGTCGTCAGGCGACGCGTCTCGAAGGATGAACCAGCGCCGCTGGAACGTGTTTTTAGACGCGCGCGTCGACCGCTCATCAGGACGAGAAGGTGAATTCTGCCTCTGTCCCGCCTCGGAGACCTGAAAACCTGTATTGGCCAATCCCCCAGGGACAGGTTATCTGAGGGCGGATCGGAATAGAGGGTCTCCATGGAAACGCAGACGGCGCGGCGCCGCCCCCTCAAACGAGGGTCGGCGCGCCCCCGGCCTTCCACCTCCTGGCCAAACCCAGCGGCTCGACGTGCAACATCGACTGCGCCTACTGCTTCTTTCTGTCGAAGGAGGCCCTCTATCCCAACGACAAGCACCGGATGTCGGCGGAGACGCTCGAAAACTATATCCGGCAGCTCCTCGAAGCCCATCGCGCGCCCGAGGTGACGGTCGCCTGGCAGGGCGGCGAACCGACGCTGATGAGGGTCGAGTTCTTCCAGCGCGCGGTCGAGCTGGTGGAAAAACACAAGAGGCCCGGACAGACGGTTCAGCAGACGTTCCAGACCAACGGCCTGCTGCTTGACGACGCCTGGTGCGCCTTCTTCAAGAAGCACAACTTTCTCGTGGGTCTCAGCGTCGACGGGCCGCGCGAGCTGCATGACGCGAACCGGCGCGATCGGAAGGGTCAGGGCACCTTCGACCTCGTGATGCGCGGGTGGAGTTTTCTTCGCAAGCACGGAGTCGAGTTCAACATCCTTTGCACCGTCAACGCCGCCAACGAGAAGCATGGCCGTCGGGTCTATCGGTTCTTCCGCGACGAACTCGGCGCCAAATGGGTTCAGTTCATCCCGATCGTGGAGCGGGCGACCGCCGAGACGCTCGCGATCGCCAACCAAGGCTGGAGCGATCACGGGGCGGGCAAGCGCCTGCTCTACACCCAGACCGGCGACCTCGTGACCGACCGCTCGGTCGGAGGCGAGCAGTACGGACGCTTTC
The DNA here is from genome assembly GCA_963748545.1 of uncultured Alphaproteobacteria bacterium. GTDB lineage: Bacteria > Pseudomonadota > Alphaproteobacteria > Rhizobiales > Beijerinckiaceae > Roseiarcus. The sequence goes on along the minus strand of CAVVJO010000031.1, from coordinate 95,629 downwards.
TGGTGGACATTTTTGAGGAGTGGGTGCGGCGCGACGTCGGAAAGGTGTTCGTACAGCTCTTCGACGTGACGCTCGAAGCGTATTTCGGCCGCCACCTCCTCTGCATTCATGCCCCGACCTGCGGTTTCGGGCCGGCGCTCGAGCACAACGGCGACGTCTACACCTGCGATCATTTCGTGGAGCCGGGCCAGAAGCTCGGCAACATCCATACGACGCCGCTGATCGATCTCGTCGCCTCGCCGCAGATGCGCAAGTTCGGCGACGACAAGCGCGACCGGCTGACCAAGCAATGTCGCGAATGCGCCGTGCGAGCGTTATGCAACGGCGGATGTCCGAAGGACCGCTTCGCGCTGTCGAAGGCGGGAGAGCCCGGCCACAACTATCTTTGCAGCGGGCTCGAACTTTTCTTCACCCATACGCGCCCGCTGATGGGCGTGATGGGGCAACTCTTCAACCGCGGCCGCCCGCCCGCCGACGTCATGCTTTGGGTCAAGAACGAGGACTCGAAGCGGGACCCTTACGCGCGCTGCCCTTGCGGCAATGGCAAGAAGTTCAAATTCTGCCACGGCGACAAAGCGCCGGCGAAGGCGACGGCGTGACCCAACCCGAGGCCGGCGCTGTCATGACGGTCGCCATGACAGCGCCGGCCGCCTAAGCGACGCGGCAATATCTCGTCACGGCGGAAGCGGTTGCGGATTTAGTTCCGACTGCCCGATCTTGTTCGCGATTTTCGTCAGCGCGTCGAACCCGACCGCGAGCGCGGTCGCGTGCGTTTGCAGCATGTCCAGATGGGCGTGGACCAGCTCGTTTTCGATGAGCGTCGTCCAGCCCGGCCGGTGGGTGTAACCGAGCAGGATTTCGTCATGCTTATGCTGGGCGGTCTTCGCAATCGATTCGCCAAGCGTCCGGATCTTTCGTTCCAGTTTCGCAATATCATGCGCCATAGCGCGTCTCCTTAGAAATGGTCTCGTGGGTCTACGGGCTTGCAAGCGGCGTGACCGTTTCATGCATCAAGACCTTCGGCAGTGATGCTACTCACAGTTCAAGCAGAGGAGAGCCCAACCACGCGACGCGTCACGGAACCGATCCGGCGCCCCGGTCGATGCGCGTCGTCTCCGGCAGCGGCGCGGCGGATTTGCCGCTCATCGGAAACTTGCCGGCTTCCACGATGTCGCGCTCGAGAAAGAAGTTGAGGAAGGTCCGAATGAATGCGATCGCGGCGAGGCGGCCGATGTCGTCCCAGGTCGGGGCGCGGGCCGAGATGATGATGTCGTTGGCGAGCTGGAACGTGAGCCCCGCCATCAGCCAGCGCGCATAGCGCAGATAGCCGTCCCGGAGATCGCGACCGGTCCGGGAAGGATTGAAAACCGAGCGGACGCAGGTGACGAACATCTCAAGCGTGCCGATGGCGATGATCAGCACCGCCATGGCGTCGATCGCCACAACCGCGATGTCGGCGAACAGCGAGATCCAATCCTTCACAGCCGCGCTCCCGCCCAAGGGCGCTCGTCCAGCCCTTCGGGCCCCGTGTCCCCGCAAACGGGGAGAGGGCATGACCCCTCTCCACTCCCGGATCGATTTGGGGATCGCTGGAGAGGGGTCGGCGGGACGGCTAGTGCCCCGCGCTGCTGTGCGTCTCCTGCAGCGTCCGCATCACCGCGTCGAGGTTGAACGAGGCCGGCTTCTGTCGCGGCGGGAACGCTTGGAACTCGGCGATCTGGTTCGCCACGATCGCCTGCATCGCATAGACGATGTAGACGTGCGAAAGCACCCAGTCCCAATAGGTGTTCGAGTTTTCATCGGCCCGCTCGAACGGATCGCGCCTGAGGTTGAAGATCTTCGGCGCCCTCAGCTTCACGAACGGCTCGAACCAGCACATCAGTTGCTTGGCGCGCTGCTCCATCAGCACGACCTTCCAGTCCTTCATCCGGATGCCGAGGATGTCGCCGTCGTCGCTCATGTAAAAGAAGAAGTTTCGCGGGCTCTCCTTCACATCGCCGCTGAGGTACGGCAGCATGTTGACGCCGTCGATGTGAACTTTGAAAGTCTTGCCGCCGATCGTTGCGCCCGCGTGCAGCTTCTCCTTGACATCCGCCTCGCCCGCTGCGGCGAGCAATGTCGGCAGCCAGTCCTGGTGGCTCACGATGCCGTTCAGCACCGTCCCCGCCTTGAACTTCTTCGGCCAGCGCACGAAGGCGGGCACACGCCAGCCGCCCTCCCAGTTGGTGTTCTTCTCGGACCGGAACGGCGTGATGCCGGCGTCCGGCCAGGAATTGTAGTGCGGGCCGTTGTCGGTCGAGTACATGACGATGGTGTCGTCGGCGATGCCGAGTTCGTCGAGCTTGGCGAGCATCTGCCCGATGTGCTCGTCGTGGGCGACCATCACGTCGTTGTAGTCGCCCTGGCCGTTGCTCTTGCCCTTGTGCTTGGCGGCCGGATGCGTGCGGAAATGCATGCCCGTCGTATTGTACCAGAGGAAGAACGGCTCATTGGAGGCGTGCGCCTCATCGATGAACTTCAGCGCCCGCTCGGTGACCTCGTCGTCGATCGTCTCCATCCGCTTCTTGTTGAGCGGCCCGGTGTCGACCACCGTCTGTCCGCCCTTGCCGTCGGACTTGCAGTGCATCACGCCGCGCGGTCCGAAATGCTTCAAAAACTCCGGGTCCTTCGGATAGTCGGGGTCCTCCGGCTCCTCTTCCGCATTGAGGTGGTAGAGGTTGCCGAAGAATTCGTCGAAGCCGTGCATCGTCGGCAGGAACTTGTCCTTGTCGCCGAGATGGTTTTTGCCGAACTGGCCGGTCTTGTAGCCGAGCGGCTTCAGGAGCTCGGCGATGGTGGGGTCCTCGGCGCTGAGGCCGACGTCCGCGCCGGGCATGCCGACCTTGGTGAGTCCGGTGCGAATCGGGTTCTGCCCGGTGATGAAGGCGGCGCGCCCTGCGGTGCAGCTCTGCTGGCCGTAATAGTCGGTGAACGCGACGCCCTCGTTGGCGATCCGGTCGATGTTGGGCGTGCGGTAGCCCATTTGGCCGCGGCTGTTGTAGCTGATGTTCCACCAGCCGATGTCGTCGCCCCAGAGGATCAGGATATTCGGTTTCTTCTCAGGCATTTCGTTCTCCCACCAAAAATTCTGACTGGCGCCGGCTCTAGCCGAACGGCCCGATGTTGAACAGCATGCTGACGACCGCCGCGACCCCGATCGCCAGGAGCAGAATCGCCGTGACCAGGGTCAGCGAGACGGGAAAGCTCGTTTCTCCGTGGATCAGCCCCTCGTCGCGCATCGACTGCCGGAGGCGCCGGAGGCCGATCATGAACTGGGCGTGATAGCCGATGCCGAGCGCCAGCATCAGGATGCCGAGCCAAACCAGCGCCATGCCGAAATTCCGCGGCGCCGACGCGTGGGCGATCGCATCCTGCTCGCGCAGCTTCTGAAAGAACTGGAAGATCGTGAAGCCGAAACCGATCAGCGAGAGCGAGGTGCGGATCACCGCCATCAGCGTACGGTCTTCAGCGAGCCGCGTGCGCTGGAACGCCATGCCGGTGCGCCGCGCCGCCAGCTCGGTGTTCACGTCCCGTTTGAGATCCGGGTCCCCCACCCTAAACTCCGCGAATCTCTTGCCTGCACACGAAAGAGCGTTCGAGTGAACGCGTTCCGCGTCATGTGGCCTCAATCGGCTTGCGCAAGAAAGCACAGGGAGCGCGGGCCAGCAAGGTCGCATTTCCTCCCCGAATCGCGAGGACCGAACGCGCGGGAGACAGCAAGGCGCGCGGAAACGATGACCTCTTCCCGCGTGACAGCGTCGACATTCCGGATAGACTGGCCGAATAGTTTGGCGAGGAACGGCTTGCCGTGCAAAGGCGTTCGCTCCCCGTCATAGGAGCCTCCTCTCCCATCGTTCCGCCGTCATCCCTTCCTCGCCGCTTCCGCCAGCGCGATACGCATGACGGCCATCCGAAAGACCGCAACCGGACACCGCCTATGATTCCCTGGATAGAACTCGACCGGGCGCCCCTGCCCCGCGGCGGCGAACTGCGGCTGATGCGCCGGGGACACGAGTTCGTCATCAAGGTCGGCGTCGCGGAATTGATGACCTCGCGACTCAACGCTTCGGAAGCGGCGCTGGCGACGCTCGCGGCGGAGGCGCTGAGCGCGCGAACGAAGCCCAGAATCCTGATCGGCGGGCTCGGCATGGGCTTCACCCTGCGCGCGGCGCTGGACGCCTTCGGCCCCGGGGCCGAGATCGTCGTCGCGGAGCTCGTGCCCGCTGTCGTGCGCTGGGCCCGCGGGCCGATGGCGGAGCTGTTCGGCGGCTTGCTCGACGACCGGCGCGTGACGATCGTCGAAGCCGACGTCGCCCAATTGATCCGCGCGCGTAAAGCCCCCTACGACGCGATCCTGCTCGATGTCGACAACGGACCGGAAGGCATGACGCAGGCGGCCAACGATCATCTCTATTCGTTGCGGGGCCTCGGCGCGACGCGCGCAGCGCTCGCTCCCGGCGGGGTGCTGGCCGTCTGGTCGGAAGGCCCGGACAAGGCCTTCCCGAAGCGGTTCGAGAAGGCGGGCTTCGCCGTCGAGGAAAAGCGCGTGCGCGCCGGAGGCGTCCACGGCGGCCCGAGACACATCATCTGGCTCGGCGTGCGAAGACCCGAGCGATGAGCGGCGATTGCGTCGGCGTCGCTTGAGGCAAAGAGCCTAACCGATCTGCTGTAGTCCTTTGACGCGCGCGAGGAGCGCATTGACCTCGGTCTTGCTGCCCGGGTCTTCGATGAACTCTCTGGATACTGGTCGAACGGTAGGTCTTCATTCCAAGGCGCATCCTGTGCAGTAAATTCGCAGCCGTGTCGACAAAGTCGGTGCTCAGGATTTTTTTCTGAGCCGCCGGATCTGAGGCGTCGAGCCCTAACGCGAAGAGGCGCAAGCTCTCCGCCTGCACCGCCCCGGCAAGCATATTGTGTGCGAGACAGCTCAGCTTGTGCAGGGGTTTGGGAGCGCTCTTGAGGCTGAAGAGCGCCGGGCGCCAAAGCGTGCGTCCGCGCCCCACGGCATAGAGGGCGTCCCCGATGGAGCTGTTCTTCATACTTACCCGAAGGCAATAATCCTTTAGCACGGGAAGGTCGGCGTGGCGCCAGTCCTCGGGCCAACTCGTCACCGCATGGAGCACGCGATGCATATCGTCGTTGATCGGCGCCGTCAGGTCGACCCCCTCCCCCTTGATGACTGCGCCGATTGTGAGGGGTTCCGCGGATTGCCAGCGGTCGCCGCTCGCCCCGAAATACACGTCGCGATGCCAGTCGAGGATCGCGCCGAGCGCCTCTTCCGCGTTAAGGTCGACCTTCGCGCCTCCGCTGTCCGTAATGGAGAACGGGCGGTCGAGGCGGAGGCGGCGAGTTCCGATCGCGCCATTCGTCGAGGGTCTCCGGCCGGTCGTTCGGGCTTTGGATTGTGATCGCTGCGACAACGCCGTGCGGATAGCCATAGACATCGTAGAAGACGCGCTCGGAAGGGTTATCGGTTCTGACATCAGGCCGAAGGGGCGACGTTAGTCTAAAGGGCGTCATCGCGCGCCAAGCGGATACCGCGGCAATCCCGGCCAGCGGTTGCCCTCCGAGGTACAGGCTCCAGAAGGCGCTGCGCTGGGTTGGCCGCCAGGGAAACGCGAAATCCGGAACCGCGGCGCCTCCACGAATTGCATTGTAGGTCCGGCAATAATAGGCGTAATTCCATAAGATTGGGGCCGGCTTGCTTGTGGTCCGCCAAAGCTGCTCGAAGAAACATTGGCCGGCGATAAGAACGAGCCGGCTGTTTCTGAGGATGATGGACATCGCTTGCAACCTTCAAGATTTGGCTATAAATTAATTGTGACTCAGAGCCTGTCCTTTTGGAACCGACCCAAATCGGATCTTAATGGTGGCTCAAGGGCAGATCATAGGGTCTGCCCACCCTCTCATACGTCCGCTGGCGTTTCCTGAAAGATCGGTCCCAAAATTTGAGGATCTAAACCAGCAAAGCTGTCGATCGGAACAATCGTCGGACCGTAGACGTGTCCGAAGTTGTCCCATTCGAGCTTAATAACACCGGATCCACGAAACTTGCCGAGCACCTCTATCAATTTGTTGAGGTCGTCGCTTCGAACGGCGTCGGCGATTTCTGTCGCGTCGAACCCCTTGTCATTTGGAAAAAATCTTATGGCAGGAGCGGCCCAGACTGTGGACCCCGCTTCTCTGGGATCCAACCGGTAGAGACGGCGCCCGTCGATCCTTACGAACGGAAATTTGAGGCTCTTGCCGATTCTGGTCAATCGTTTCAAGAAATCGAGCGGCTCCTCGGCGGCTTTGAATTGGTGCTGGCCCCGAAGGTAAGCGCACGCTGCGTTTTTCAGGATCACAAGGCCGCCAGCGCTTAGGCCGCCGGCGATGGAGCCGATCCAGACCCAGATCAGGTCTTTCAAGCTATAGCCGTAAAGGATGTCGCGACGGACATGGCCGAAGTATGCGGTCAGGTATGGATAGATAAAAACGATAATTCCCGAAAGCGTTATCGCCGCGATCCAGAGCCATGGCGACCAAGCGAAGGCGAAGCGCGAAAGCGCGTCTTGACCCGCTGCGACCGGCCTTCCCAGGTTTCTGACCGCAAAGTAGCTGACGACGACGAGAAGACCGGGCAGCAGCAGAAGAGACGGAATCTGTAGCGCGGTCTGAAGCTCGGTCATCCCGGGGATTCCCGCCGTGATCTCCTTGGACACGGAGACCTCTCCTTTCCAAGGCGCTCCCCCGGACATGCGCGCGACCGGCACGATCAGTTCGATGGTGTGCTTGCCGGAGGTGAGCGTCTTGCCCTCGGTGACGCTAACGATCAGCTTAACGGGGAGAACGCTATGGGCGGGGAGCGTCACCGGACCTTTGATATCCGGGGTGATGGTGATCTCGGCGGGAACGCTCGGCGTCGGCGGAGATACGGCGAGGTCGTAGTCGGTGAGGTTGATGAGTTGCAGGAACGCCGTGCTCTGTCGGCCATCGAGAAGCGCTTCGCCGTCAAAAAGGAGATCCGCTTGTACCGACGCAGCAACGGTGGGTCCCGCCTTCGGGACGACTTTGACCTGTGCGATCTCAAAAGCCTGACCGTCCCGCATGAGCTCAAAGGTGACAAGACTCTCCGTCGAGAGCGCCGGATCCGTCGCGAGACGGACCAGCCAGCTTAGCGGCCGCACAGGCGATTGCGCGTCCGGCTCGCGCACGACGGACGAATGAACGCCGAGGGGGTCGAATATTTGGAGCGTGGGCGTCGGCCCCGTGTCGCTGGTGGTTACAACCACCGTTTGCGGCGCGCCGGTCTCGATCGTCACGGTTTCCGGCGTGAGGCTCAGCGCCGCTTTCGGCTTCCGGCGCGGGGGTCGCCTCGGCAGCAGACGCCGCCGCCGAAGGGCACAGGATCAAGCCCAGAACGTGAAGGGTCGGCAAGAAGGCCGCCTTCCGCGGGGCGCGTGTCCGCAAAAGGCCCTGCTTGCTGGAACGGCTAAAAAAACCGCGCCAGCTGAAACTCAGCCTGTTGAACATCGTCGCCTTCACTCTGTTCAGGTTGACGCCACCAGCCATTCACGTGCCAATCTTACAGTGGCGTCAAGAAGCTTGCGCTGACCGATGGACCGGCCGCCACTCAAGCAGCGCTCTTTGGATGGTCCTTGGCGAGGCGACGCTTCGTAGCCTCGCTCCGCTCCCCGCGCGGACAGGCTTCGCCGACAGGCGCCGCCGCGGGCGCAAGACCGATCCAGGCGTCGATCAACGCGGAGTTGAAGCCGGTTTCGCGACGCCCGTCGACCTCGATCAGCGGCCGGCGGATCAGCAGCGGATCGGCCAGCATCAGCGCGAGCGCGGCCTCCGCGACAAGATCGGCCGGCCGGACCTCGCCGCTCTTTACCCGCGGCGAAGCGGTGTTGAACCATTCCGCGACCGGCCGCGCGCCGAAGAACGAGCGCAGCGCCTCCGCGGTCCAGGGGGTGGTCAGAAGATCGCGCACGTCGAGCTCGTGCCCCGATTGCCGAAGCAACGCCTTCTGCCGCGCGTTTCCGGCGCAGCCCGGCTTTTCGTAGAAGACAACTTTGGCCACGTCAGTCCTCCTCGGGCGATTCCGGCTTGATGACGACGGCGAGCAGCCGGCGGGCGCCGAACCGGTCGCGCGGGTCGAGTTCGGCGGCCTTGGCGATCGCCGCCGCCCCCTCGGCGCGCTCGCCGAGCCGCGCCTGGCAATAGCCCCAGGCGATGAGCGCTTGCAGGTAGAGGCCGGGCGCCTCTTCGGGCGCCTCGAAAGCGGCGTCGCCGGGCCGAACGGCGCGCCAGTCGCCGGCGATGTTGAGGCGCAGCGCCGCCAAACGCATCAGAAAGGCGGCGTGCGGGAGCGCCTCGCCAAAACGGTGGTTGTAGAAATAGAACCGGTACGCCCCGAGCCGCGCGCCGAAATCCTCGGGCGCGGCGGCGAGCGCCTTCGCGACCGCCCGCTCGGCGGCGACGGGGTCGGTACGGGCCTGCCGCGCGCCTTCGAGCAGCGTCAGAACATCGAAGGTCTCGGCCGCATGACCGAAGAGGCTCATCAGGCGACCGCCTGTGCGAGATCGGCCACGACGCCGCCGCCAAGGCCATCGATCACGCCGAGCTCGGCCAACTTTTCGAGGCGTCGCCGGGTTTCGTCTGGCGCCCCGCGCCTGAGATGGATGAAGGCGACAGCCTTGAGCGTATAGAGCGCGAAGCGGGCGGGACCGGGCGGAGCGGCGGCGAGATCGTCCGGCGTCCATCCGGCCCAGTCGGGAGAGAGTGCCGCCTGTCGGCCGGCTTCGGCGAGCCCGGCCTCGGCGGCCGCCAGCGCTGCGTCGAGGCCGCCCTGGTAGGCGTGGATTTTATAGAGGCAGAAGTAGGTCGCGAGCGCGGACGGGTCGAGCGCGAGGGCTTCGCGGAACTTCGCGTCCGCGGCCGCGCGGTTTTGTCGGTTCAGCAACACGCCCTGTTGTAGGAGTTCGTTCACCGCAGCCGGCGTATCGCCGAAGTCGATCGGGTCGTCGCCTTTGATATGGCTCATGAATTTCACCGCCAGCCCACGCCCGCTTAGAGCCCAGGGCGAACCCAAGCGGATTTCGTGCCAACGACCCGACCCCTCGCCAGCCCTTCACGGCCTCGCTATGATCTTGATCGGGCCACAAAAAACGGTCCGATTCGGAGGGAGACAGCAAATCATGATCAAGACCTTCGCGTTCGCCACGCTCGCGCTCTGCCTCGCCGGCGCGCCGACCCTCGCCTACGCCGACGACGCCTGCATGACGCAGTCGATGGACAAGAAGCTCGCCGGGGCCGCCAAGACCAGCTTCATGACGAAGTGCGAGCGGACCGCCTGCGAAGGCCAGGCCGCCGACAAGAAGCTCGCCGGCGCCGCCAAGGCGTCGTTCGTCAAGAAGTGCGCCGCCGACGCCCTGAAGGCGGCGATGTAAGAGGGCAATCGTGCCGGCGCGAGCCGAACGCCGACGGTTTGGCTCGCGCCATTGAGGGTTTCCCGCCGCTCGAAGAAGCCTCGCCATCCGGGCGATCAAGACCAGGACAGGTTCATGCCGTAGACCAAGCGTTCGCGCGGCGGCAGCAGCAGTTTTGCGAAATAAGGCCGCGTTCATCCGCTGCGGCCGGAGCATGACAGTGTCCGCGAGTTCTCTTCGCCTGATGACAAGAAACGAATCTCGTCCGCCCGTGTTTTGGAGTTTGCTAACGGATCGATAGATTTACTTCGTGCAGACTAGGAGGTGTGGCATGCTAAAAGCGCTCTATATCGCCGGGTCTTTAATTGCGGTCGCGTCATCGGCGAAGCCCGCCGCAGCGAACCAGTCCTTTATTTTTTTCAACAGTCACACCAACATGTGTCTGCAGCCGCTCGGCCAATCGACGGCGCAGGGCGTGTTGATTGTCCAGGAGCCGTGCACCATACCGACCCCACCCACCGAAGCTCAGGAATGGCTTTACGTCCCCAACGGTAGCGCCGGTTTCCATTTTGAAAACGCCCTCAGCGGCCTTTGCCTGGACGCCCGGGGCAAGGCTGAGAATCGAACACCGGTCCAGCAATGGACGTGCAACCAAATCAGCAACGAGAACTGGGCGCCCCCGACAGGTCCCGAAGGACGCAGCGTCGGACCGGTGCATTCTCTCGTTTCGGGTGCCGACAGCTTCTGCCTGGACATTCCCGGAGGACAGCAGACTCCCGGGCTCGGCATGCAGATCTACCGTTGCAACGGTACTGTGTCGCAAGAATGGGAGCTTAGAGCCATTTCCCCCTTTGTCCCCAACTTGGTCGGACTGAATGAGACCGTCGCGGAACAAAGGATCATACCCTTGTTCAATCTTGAGAATCCTCAACCTCCTCATATGGAAAAGTCCACCACTAACTGCACCTCGCGGCAGCAGGACATGGTGACGGATCAAGATACGGGAGCGGGATTCCAAGTGCCGCCCGGTACTGTGGTCACCCTTACGATCTGCAGAAAGTAGCGGCGCAGCGAGGCAGAGGAACTGAGGTCGCGCCGCGCGATCGATGATCGCGGCAAGGTTGAGCGGTCGAGGCAGATTTCGAATTGGGAACGGTCCTGCGCACACGCGGCGACCGAAGACCGTTTGCCCGGGCTTCTCGCCCGTTCATGGGTTCGATCCTGAAGCGCTGCTCCGGGCCGACACGGGGTCCCGACCAAACGCGCGGTTTCTTGCCCACGCCCGCCGGTCGGCCGCCTTTTGCTTTCCAAACTCCGGACCTGTCAGGCGCGGGCGATGGAACCTTCCACGCGCAATCCACTTGTGCGACCCTCGCCCGCAACCCATGCTGGCGCCAAAGGACTCTCGACATGATCCTGCGCGCCCTTCTGATCTCCATTCTGGCGACCTTCGCCGCGGCCTCGCCTGTGAGCGCGGGAGAGACGTTCGTCATCGGCGTCATGAACGACCAGTCCGGCCCCTACGCCGACCTCGCCGGACCGGGCTCGGCGGCGATCGCGCGGATGGCGGTCGACGACTCCGGCGGCTCGGTTCTCGGCAGGCCAATCGAGCTTCTGGTCGCCGATCATCAGAACAAGGTCGACATCGGGCTTCAGATCGCGCGCCAGTGGTACGACGAGCGCGGCGCGCGCGCCATCTTCGACATCACCAATTCCGGCGTGGCGCTCGCGATCCAGGCGCTGGCCAAGGAGCGCAATCGCCTCGTCATCTTCACCTCCGCCTCGTCCTCGGATCTGACCGGCAAGGCCTGCTCGCCGAACGGCGTCCAGTGGAACGCCGACAACTGGTCGAACGGCGTGGCGCTGATGCGCCTGCTCATCCAGCAAAAACTCGACAGCTTCTTCTTCATCACCGCCGACTACGCCTTCGGCGCCTCGCTCGAGTCGGACGCCCGCGACGCCATCGCCAAGGCCGGCGGGACGGTGGCGGGCGCCGTGCGCTCTCCCCTCAACACGTCCGACTTCAGCTCGTTCCTGCTCGCCGCCCAGGCGTCGGGGGCGAAGGTCGTCGTGTTCGCGATCACCGGCGCCGATCTCTCGAACGCGCTGAAGCAGGCCAGCGAATTTCATCTCGCGCCGGCGCAGTATCTCGCGACTCCGATCACCTACCTGTCCGACGTCAACGCGCTTGGCCTCGACGTCGCGCACGACCTCACTTTCATGCAGTCGTGGTACTGGGACCTGAACGACGAGTCGCGCGCATTCGCCAAGCGGTTCTTTGCGGTTCGTGGGCGCATGCCCAACGACAACCAGGTCGCGCTCTATTCCGCAGTGCGGCACTATCTCGAAGCCGTCGCCAAGGCGGGAACCGACGAAACCGCCGCGGTGACGGAAGCGATGCGCGCGGCTCCGATCCACGACATCTTCACCGATCATGGCGTGATTCGCCCTGACGGACGCGTGCTCTACGACCGCTATCTCATGCGGGTGAAGGCGCCGGCGCAGTCGAAGGGGCCGTGGGACTATCTCACGGTGGTCGCGAAAATCCCGGCCGCCGAAGCCTTCCGCCCGACCGGCGCCGGCGGGTGCGCGCTCGGGGGACCGTGACCTTAGAATCGCTGCCAGGAGACTGACCGCGGCGGAAGCGGCCCATAGGCGGAGGCGGCGTTGGCGTCGAGCCAGGCCTCGGAGGGACGCAGGAGCGCGCGCCAGACCGCCGCGATCGTCGCCCGCGCCGCGAGCCCGGGCCAGCCTTCGGGCAGATAGGGGGCCGGAATCATCGGGTCGCGCAGCACGATCCGGCGGAACGCGTGGACGACCAACACGCGCATCGCCAACGCGTCGAGCCCGGCGAACCGGCGCCCGTCCTCCAGGCTTTCGCGGACAGGCGCGAAGGCCGCGACGAACCGGCCGTAGTCCTGCTCAAGCGCGGCGAGGTCGAAGGCGCGGGCCACGAGAAGCCGCGCCTCGCCCTCCGACAGCGGCTCGGACGTCATCGCAATCGCACCCGAGGCGTCCAGCGGCTCGTCGCCAGACGGAAGACAATACGTCTGAGGGGCAAGCTCAGCCGCGCCGCGCCGCTTCAGCGCCGTTCGGAGGCTCGTCTGCTCGCTTCTGTCGAGGCCGCCCGCATAGACGATCCGCCAGCCGCACGGGGCTTCGGGATGACGCGCGGCGTAGATCCGCCGCGAGGCGGTTTCCGAGGCGGCGAGCGCCAAAGGCGTCAGGGCGTAAAAACTGTTGCGGCCAACCTTCTGCCTCGCGACCCAGCCGTCGCTCGCGAGGCGCGACATCGAGGTTCTCGTGACGCCGGCGTCCACGCCGAAGGCGGCGAGCACTTGCGAAATGGCGGCCACGCCGACCTCGCCGCCCCGCGGAACGATGCAATCGCCAAGGAAGCTCACGGCGAGCGACCAGGCGCGCAACCCTTCGCCCAGGCGCGCGACCGCGCTCTCCAGCGCGGCCGTCTCCTCCGACCGGCGCTCCGCAACCGGGAGTGGACTGTCCGTCATGCCGGCTTCCTCGCAAAATTGCGTCGTCATGTCACGCGACAGATAGGTCACGCGACAGATCGGCGGCCGTTCCGCGGCGCCGGCTTGACAGGCGCCCCCCTATGTAATCGTCTTGTTCGACGGCGTCTGGCGGCTTCCGGTTGAAGCGCACGAGGCTTTCCAATCGGAGGGATCAGCATGCAGGACTTTCAACGCTTCCTCGTGTCGCGGCGCGCGGCGCTGAAAGCGGCCTTGGCCGGACTCGCTTCGGCGGCGGTCGCCGGAGGCGCGCAAACCGCCTTTGCCGACACGCTCGCCGACATCAAGGCCGCGCGGCGAGATGGTCGTGGCGACGGAAATGCAGTTCCCGCCTTTCGACATGTCCGACAACGGCGTCTACAAAGGCGTCGACCGCGACCTGATCGACGCCGTCGCCAAGGAGCTCGGCGTCAAGGTCTCCTATCTCGACCTGCCCTGGACCAGCGTGCTGCCCGGCCTCGAAGCCAAGAAGTTCGATCTCGTGATCGCACCGGTCACGATCACCAAGGAGCGCATGAAGCACTACGTCTTTTCGGTTCCGATCGCCGACGCGACCGCGGCGCTGATGAAGCGGGCCGACGACAAGAGCATCATGAAGCCCGAGGACATCGCCGGCAAGACGGTCGGCGGCCAGAAGGGGACCTCTCAGGTCGCGCAGCTCAAGGCGTTCGGCGCCAAGCTGCCGAAGCCGGTCGAGGTCAAGGAATACGTGGACAACAACCAGTCGTACGCCGATCTCGCGGCGGGCCGGATCGACGCCGCGGTCAATTCGCTGCCGAACCTCGCCTACGCGGCGTCGCAGCGATCCGACACCTTCGCGGTCGTCCTGCCGCCGTTCGGCCAGCCGACCTATTTCTCCTGGGTCGCCCGTCCCGACGACCAGTCGTTGATGGACGCCGTCAATGCGGCGATCGTCAAACTCGACGGCGACGGAACGATGGCGGCGATTCAGAAGAAGTGGTTCGGCCATCGATGGATCTGCCCAAGACCGTGCCCGAGCCGTCGATCTGAGGCGGCGCAAGCGTTCGAGGCATCGCCGGCGGCCCGGCGCCGCCGGTTCACGCAGTCGTGTCCTGAGACGACGACGAGCCCGCCCGCATGCGCCTGTCGGTAATCTTCCATTCGTTCGGCTATCTGACCCAGGCGGCCGGCGTGACTCTCGCGCTGTCGCTTGCCGGGATCGCGCTCGGCTTTGTCTTCGGGGCCGCCGTGTGCATCGCGCGCCTTTCCGGCAATCTCTGGCTGAGCGCCTTGGCGGCGCCTACGTCAGCATTTTTCGCGGCGTCCCGCTGCTCGTGCTGCTGCTGTTCATCTACTACTTCCTCGCCGACCCTCGGCCTCGACGTGCCCGCGCTCGTCGCCGCGATCGGGGGCTCGGCTTCTCGTCGGGCGCCTATCAGGCCGAAATTTTGCGCGGCGCGCTGAATGCGGTTCCGCGCGGGCAGGGCGAAGCGGCGACGGCGCTCGGCTACGCCGCGCTCGATCGCTGGCGGCGCATCCTGTTGCCGCAGGCGCTTCGCATCTCGATTCCGCCGCTGATCAACGAATTCATCCTGCTCATCAAGGCTTCGTCGCTCGTCTCGGTGGTCGGCATCGCCGAGATCACCCGCGTCAGCATGAACATCGCGTCGATGACTTATCGGCCGCTCGAGGCCTATGTCGCCGCCGGCCTGTTCTATCTCGCCATCAACCTGTCTCTGGCCGGTCTCGGCGCGCTCGCCGAGGCCATGCTCGGCGGGGAGCGGACGATGAATTTGGACATCCTCTCGCACTATGCGCCCGCGCTCGCCGGAGGCTTCGGCGTCACCATCCTCTGCTGGGGGCTGGCTGCGGCGCTTGGCCTCGTGATCGGCTTCGTCGTCGCGCTTGGGGCCGAGACGCGCATTCCGCCCGCTGCGCTGGCTGCTGCGCGTCTACGTCGAAGTCTTCCGCGGCACGCCGTTCCTGGTGCAGCTCTTCCTCCTCTACTCGGGAGGCCCGAGCATCGGCTTGCAGGCTGAGTGCGACGACCGCGGGCATCATCGGCCTCGGCCTCTATTCGTCGGCCTATTTCGCCGAGATCTTTCGCGGCGGCTTCGCCGCGGTCCCGCGCGGACAGATCGAGGCGGCGATCAGCGTCGGCATGACGCCGCTGCGACATCCTCGTCCGCGTCCGCCTGCCCGGCGCGCTCGTCGCCGCCACGCCGCCGATCGTCAACACCCTGATCGTGATGTCGAAGGAGACGGTGGTGCTGTCGATCATCACCGTGCCGGAGCTGATGTATCAGATGCAGACGATGGCGGCGGAGACGTTCACCGCCTTCGACGCCATTTTCGCGATGGCGGTGTTCTACTGGCTGCTGGTCGAAATCGTCTCGCGCGCTCGGCCGCCGGGTCGAGGCGCGCGTCACCGCCTTCCTCGCGAGCCGGCATGAACGTTCCGATGATCGAGATCCGCGGGTGGGCAAGAGTTTCGGCGCGCACCAGGTGCTGCGCGGCGTCGACCTGATGTCGCGCGCTTCCGAGGTGGTGTGCCTGATCGGCCCGAGCGGATCGGGCAAGAGCACGTTGCTGCGATGCTCAACTTCCTGGAGACCTACGACGAAGGCGAGGTGCGGATCGAGGGCGAGCTGATCGGCTACGAGATCGGCAAGGACGGAAAGCGGCGGCCGATGGCGCGCGCGGCGCCTCCGCGAGATGCGCCGCGAAATCGGCATGGTGTTCCAGCACTTCAATCTGTGGCCGCATATGACCGCGCTGGAGAACGTCGCCGAGCCGCTGCGTGCGCGTGCGCGGCCTCAAGCCGCGACGAGGCGGCACGAGCGCGCGGCGGCGATGCTGAAGCGCGTCGGGCTTGCGCGACAAGGCCGGCGCGCTATCCCATCGCGCCTCTCGGGCGGCCAGCAGCAGCGCGTCGCCATCGCGCGGGCGCTCGCGATGCAGCCGCGCGTGATGCTGTTCGACGAGCCGACCTCGGCGCTCGACCCCGAACTCGTCGGCGAAGTGCTGGAGGTGATGCGCGCGCTGGCCGCCGAGGGCATGACGATGCTGATCGTCACCCACGAGATGGGCTTCGCCGCCCATGTCGCCGGCCGCATCGCCTTCATCGACGGCGGCCGCATCCTCGACGACGGCCCGCCGCGGCAGGTCTTTCACGAGAGCGCGGAGCCGCGCGTGCGGCAGTTCCTGCAGACCTATCACGACCGCAACGCCTTCTGAACGCCGGCCGTCGGAGCGGCCGGGCGGGCGATCTTGACCATAGAAGCGCCCGCCCGGGCTGCGGCTCGGGGTCCGCGCTGACGTCGGAACGACGCATCGAGGGCTTGTTCGCCTCGTGATGCGCGGTCGCCTGCAACGACCCCGTTGGAACGGGCGGCCCGGATCGGCGTTCCCTCGCCATGCTCGACGACGAGGTCCAGATCTCCGTTTCGGTAGACGTCGCCATGCCGGCGCCGCCCGGGCTTCGATACGTCTGCGACAGCAAGCCGGCGATCCGGCGTAGGCGCGCGGGAAAGGGCTTCGTTTATCTGGACGCCAAGGGCCGGCGAATCGCGGACGCCGGCATCCTCAAGCGCATCCGCGCGCTGGTCATCCCGCCCGCCTGGACAGACGTGTGGATCTGCGCCAGCGCCAACGGCCACATCCAGGCGACCGGGCGCGACGCCAAAGGGCGCAAGCAGTACCGCTATCATGCCGAATATCGCGAGGCGCGCGAGGAGGCGAAATTCGAGCACATGCTCCAGTTCGCCAAGGCGCTCCCGATCATCCGCGCGACGGTGTCCGAACACATGAGCTTGCGCGGAATGTCGCGCCAAAAGGTGCTGGCGACGGTCGTGCATCTGCTCGAGGCGACGCTGATCCGCGTCGGCAACGACGAGTACGCCAGGGCGAACCAGAGCTATGGGCTGACGACGCTGCGGTCGGACCACGTCGAGGTCGACGGCTCCGAGGTGCGTTTCGCCTTTACCGGCAAGAGCGGCAAGCAATGGTCGCTCGCGATGCGCGATCGGCGCGTAGCGAAAATCCTGCGCGCCTGCCAGGAGCTGCCGGGCCAGGAGCTGCTGCAATACTATGACGAGGACAAGGAGCTTCGCGCCGTCTCGTCAGAGGACGTGAACGACTACCTGCGCGAGATCGCGGGCCACGACGTCACCGCCAAGGATTTCCGCACCTGGGCGGGCACGGTCCTGATGGCGCGGCATCTGCACGAGGCGGGCGCGGCCGAAAGCGAAAGGCAGGCGAAGAAGGCGCTCCGCGCTGCGCTGGTCAAAGTCGCCTCGACCCTCGGCAACACCCCGGCGGTCTGCCGCAAGTCCTACGTCCACCCGCAGGTGATCGGCGCGTTTCTCGAACGACGCTTCAAGCTGGAAATGGCGGAAGCCGAGTCCGCCGGCCTGCGGCCCGAGGAGGCGGCGGTGCTCGCGATGCTGCACACCTTGGAGGACGGGGTCGCCGCCCATTGACGGCCTCTCTCCACGCTTGCCGCCTCAAACCCCAGCGGTCGGTTGCGACGAAGCCCGGCGACGAGGACGTCGCCGCTCCGGAGCGTCGGCGTCCCCGCCGACGGCTTTCCCGGGAGGGGGCTTGGGCGCCGAGCCTCACCCTCTCGCCGCCCGTTCGTTCAGCATCGGCGAATCGCGCTGGTGCCACACGGGGTAGGCAGGCGTCACAAAGCTTGCCTTGTCGAGCCTGGCGAACTGCTCCGGGGTTAGCTTCCACCCGACGGCCCCGATGTTCTCGATCAGTTGCTGTTCGTCGCGCGCGCCGATGATCAGGCTGGCGACGGTTGGACGGGTGAGGAGCCAGTTCAGCGCAATCTGCGGGATGGTCTTTCCAGTCTCCGCGGCGACGCCGTCCATCGCGTCGACGATCGCGAACAGGCGCTCCTCCTCATAGCGGGGGCCGGTTTCCGGAATGGCGTAAGCGCGGGTGCCCGGCTGCGCGGGCTGCCCGCGCCGAATCTTGCCGGTCAGCTTGCCCCAGCCGAGCGGGCTCCAGACCAGCGCGCCGACGCCCTGATCGAGGCCGAGCGGCAGAAGCTCCCACTCGTAATCGCGGTTGAGCAACGAATAATAGGCCTGGTGCGCGACATAGCGGGCGTATCCGTAGCGGTCGGACGCCGCGAGCGACTTCATCAGATGCCAGCCCGAAAAATTCGAGCCGCCGATGTAGCGAACCTTGCCGACGCGCACGAGCTGGTCGAGCGTAGACAGCGTCTCCTCGACCGGCGTGTTGTAGTCCTGCGCATGCAACTGGAACACGTCGATCACTTCGACGCCCAGGCGCTTCAACGAGCCCTCGACCGAATCGAGGATGTGCAGGCGCGACGAGCCATAGTCGTTCGGCCCGTCGCTCATCGGGAACGCCGCCTTGGTGGAGATGAGCACGCGGTTGCGCTTGCCCTTGATCGCCTCTCCGAGGATCTGCTCGGAGAGCCCGTTCGAATAGGCGTCGGCGGTGTCGAACAGGCTGACGCCGTGATCGAGGCAAACGTCGATCAGCCGCGACGCGCCCGCGGCGTCGGTCGAGCCCCACGCCTTGAAGAACGCATTGCCGCCGCCGAACGTCGCGGCGCCGAAGCTGAGCGCCGGGACGCGCAAGCCCGAATGGCCAAGTCGATTGAAGTCCAAGTCGTTCTCCTGTTGCTCCTCTCCCCGCTCAGCGGGGAGAAGGCCGGGATGAGGGCGCGAAGGCGAGCCGCGGCGGCCAATCGCGCCCCTCACCCTAACCCGCCCCGCATCAAAACGGGGAGGGCCGCTTCATCACAAACTCGGCAAGTCCAGCCCCTTCGCCTTCGCGCACGCAATCGCATCGTCGTACCCGGCGTCGGCGTGGCGCATTACGCCCGTGGCGGGGTCGTTCCACAAGACGCGGCCGACGCGCCGCTCCGCTTCCGGGGTGCCGTCGGCGACGACCACCATGCCCGCGTGCTGGGAGAAGCCCATGCCGACGCCGCCGCCGTGATGCAGCGACACCCAGGTCGCGCCCGAGGCGCAGTTCAGGAGCGCGTTGAGGAGCGGCCAGTCGGAGACGGCGTCGGAGCCGTCCTTCATCGCTTCGGTCTCGCGGTTCGGGGAGGCGACCGAGCCGGAATCGAGGTGATCGCGCCCGATCACGATCGGCGCCTTGAGTTCGCCCGAGGCCACCATGGCGTTGAAGGCGAGGCCGAGCCGGTGGCGGTCGCCGAGGCCCACCCAGCAAATTCGGGCGGGGAGCCCTTGAAACTTGATGCGCGCGCGGGCCATGTCGAGCCAGGTGTGGAGATGCGGATTGTCGGGGATCAATTCCTTCACCTTGGCGTCCGTTCGGAAAATGTCCTCCGGGTCGCCTGACAGCGCGGCCCAGCGGAAGGGCCCGACGCCGCGGCAAAACAACGGGCGGATGTAGGCGGGGACGAAGCCCGGGAAGTCGAACGCGTCCGCCACGCCCTCTTCGAGCGCCATCTGGCGGATGTTGTTGCCGTAGTCGACCGTCGGCACGCCGGCGTGACAGAAATCGAGCATCGCGCGCACGTGCTCGGCCATCGACGCGCGGGCCGCCCGCTCGACGCCCTTGGGGTCGGACACGCGGCGCTCCTCCCACTGGTCGAGCGTCCAGCCCTTCGGCAGGTAGCCGTTGAGCGGATCGTGCGCGGAGGTCTGGTCGGTGACGATGTCGGGTCTGACGCCGCGCCTGACCAGCTCCGGCAGGACGTCGGCGGCATTGCCGAGAAGGCCGACGGAAACGGGTTTGCCGTCCGCTTTCGCGCGATCAATGATCTCGAGCGCCTCGTCGAGCGTTTTGGCGGCGACGTCGAGATAGCCGGTGCGCAGGCGGAACTCGATGCTCGACGGGCGGCACTCGACCGCCAGCATCGAGGCGCCGGCCATGGTCGCCGACAGCGGCTGCGCGCCGCCCATGCCGCCGAGGCCCGCGGTCAGGATCCAGCGGCCGGCGAGAGAGCCGCCGTAGTGGCGACGGCCCATCTCGACGAAGGTCTCGTAGGTGCCCTGAACGATGCCTTGCGAGCCGATGTAGATCCACGAGCCGGCCGTCATCTGGCCGTACATCATCAGGCCCTTGCGATCGAGTTCGTGAAAGTGATCCCAGGTCGCCCAGTGCGGCACGAGGTTGGAGTTGGCGATCAGCACCCGCGGCGCATCGGCGTGAGTTTTGAACACGCCGACCGGCTTGCCCGACTGCACCAGCAGCGTCTCGTCGCCTTCGAGCCGGCGCAAGGTCTCGACAATCCTGTCGAAGGCGTTCCAGTCGCGCGCCGCGCGGCCGATGCCGCCGTAGACGACGAGTTCGCCCGGCCGCTCGGCGACGTCGGGATCGAGGTTGTTCATCAGCATGCGCAGCGGCGCTTCGGTAAGCCAGCTTCTGGCGGTCAGCGCGCTCCCGTGCGGCGCGCGTACGACGCGCATGTTGTCGAAGCGGGATGGAAGGGTCATGGCGGTGTTCTCGCTCTCAGGAGGCGTTCACGGATCGGCCCGCTCGGTCCACTCGAGGAGGACCTTAAGGACAGCGCCGAGCGTCGCGCGGGTCGGCTCGGCCGCCAGCGCGTCGATCGGACCCGGCCAGGTGTCCGGCCAGGGCTGCGCGGGATCGATCATGTAGGCGCGGCAGGCAAGCTCGAGTTGCACCGCCTCGAGCCCCGTCCCCGGCGCGCCGAACGAGCGGGTGATCCAGCCGCCCTTGAAACGGCCGTCGACAGCAAAATCGCGGCCGCTTGCGGCGAGCGTCTCGGCGAGGCGATCGCGTAACGCCGCCGAACAGCTTCGCCCGGAATTCGTTCCGAGATTGAAGACGGGCAACTCGCCCTCGAACAGGCGCGGAATGACCGAGCGAATCGAATGGGCGTCATAGAGCGCAACGCGCGGATGTTTCGCGCGCAGGCGGGCGATCTCGCTCGTCAGCGCCTCGTGATAGGGCGCATAATAGCGCGCGCGGCGCTCGGCGATCTCGGCCTCGCCGGGCGCCTCGCCTTCGCGATAGAGCGGCTCGCCGTCGAACGTCGTCGTCGGGCAGAGTTCGGTCGTCGGCTGGCCGGGATAAAGAGACGCCCCGTCGGGACTGCGATTCACGTCGATGATCGAGCGCGACAAGTCGGTGCGCACGATCGTCGCGCCGAGATCGGCGGCGAAATCGTACAGCTCGGGAAGACGCCAATCGGCGTCGCGCTGGGCGATCCAGGCGCTCAAGAAGCGCGGCTCGTATTCGGCCAGTTCCGTCCCGGCGTGGGGAATGCTGAGGATGAGCGGCGCGTCGCGCCGCTCGATGTGCAGCCAATCCGGCGTCATGCGGGGTCGAGCTCCGGCAGGGGAATATCGCCGACGGAGGCGACGAAATCGCCGGACGCGATCAGTCCGGCTGCGGCGGCGATGTCGGGATGGAGATAGCGGTCGTCCCCGAGGCTCGGCGTGTCGCGTCGGATCCGCGACCGCACGCCCTCGAGTGCGGCGCTCGACCTCAGCGGCGCGTGGAATTCGATCGCCTGAGCGGAGGCGAGCGCCTCGATCGCGACTACGTGAAGCGCGTTCTGCGCCATCGGCGCCAGACGTCGCGCGCCATGCGCGGCCATCGAGACGTGGTCCTCCTGGTTCGCGGAAGTCGGAATCGAATCGACGCTGGCGGGATAGGCGCGCTGCTTGTTCTCCGAGACCAGCGCGGCCGCCGTCACCTGCGCCATCATGAAGCCGGAGTTCAGGCCTGGGCGCGGCGTCAGGAACGCCGGCAGGCCCGAAAGCGCGGGATCGACCAGCATGGCGATGCGCCGCTCGGCCAGCGAGCCGATCTCGCAAACGGCCAGCGCGATCATGTCGGCTGCGAAGGCGACCGCCTCGGCGTGAAAATTGCCGCCGGACAGCGCCGTGTCGTCCTCGGCGAAGATCAGCGGATTGTCCGAGACGCTGTTGGCTTCGTCAGCCAACGTCACCGCGGCTTGACGGAGAAGATCGAGACAGGCGCCCATGACTTGCGGTTGGCAGCGCAGGCAATACGGATCCTGCACCCGTGGATCGCCGCTGCGATGGGATTCTCGGATCGCGCTGCCGGCCATCAGCGCGGCGAGGGCCGAGGCGACCTCGCGCGGCCCGCGATGACGGCGCAACGCCAGAATGCGGGGGTCGAACGGGGCGTCGGAACCGCGCGCCGCGTCGGTCGAGAGCGCACCGCTGACCAGAGCGGCGCGAAAGACGCGCTCGACCTCGAACAGGCCGACGAGCCCATAGGCGGTTGAAAATTGCGTGCCGTTGAGGAGCGCAAGCCCTTCCTTCGGGCCGAGTTCGCAGGGTTCCAGCCCGGCACGCTCGAGGGCGATCGCTGCGGGGAGAACCTCGCCCTCGAAGCGCGTCTCGCCGACGCCGATCATCGCCGCCGTCATGTGGGCAAGCGGCGCGAGGTCGCCCGACGCGCCGACCGACCCTTGCGCCGGCACAACCGGAATGACGCCGCGCGCCAGCATCGCCTCGAGCAGCGCCAGCGTCTCGGGACGCACGCCCGACGCCCCTTGCGCGAGCGAACCGAGCTTCAGCGCCATCATGAGCCGGGTCGCCGGGACGGAGGCGGGCTCGCCAACGCCGACGGCGTGCGACAGAACGATGTTGCGCTGGAGTTGGACGAGGTCGGCGTCGGCGATGCGCACGCTGGCGAGCTTGCCAAAGCCGGTGTTGATTCCATAGACCGGCTCGCCGCGAGCGAGGATGCGCGCAACCGCCGCCGTACTCGCCGCGATCCGGGGAGCGCTCGCGGGGTCGAGCGCGACATCGGCGCCAGAGGCGATGGCGCGCCAGTCGGCGAGCGCGGCGGCCCCGCCGATCAGCCGGATCGTCATCGCCCCCTCCATACGCGGGTGTGCAGCGGATTGAAGCCGAGCCGATAGACGAGCTCGGCCGGGCGCTCGATGTCCCAGATTGCGAGGTCCGCCCATTTGCCCGGCTCCAGCGCGCCGCTCTCGGCCTCGAGCCCCAGCGCGCGTGCGGCGTTTCGGGTGACTCCCGCGAGACACTCCTCGACCGTCAATCGAAAGAGCGTCGCGGCCATGTTGAGCGCGAGCAGCAGCGAGGTCATCGGTGAGGTGCCGGGGTTGCTGTCGGTCGACACCGCCATCCGGACTCCGTAGCGCCGGAAGAGCTCGATCGGCGGGGCCTTCGTCTCGCGCAAGGCGTAGAAGGCGCCGGGAAGGAGGGTCGCCACGACGCCCGCGCGCGCCATCGCCGCGGCGTCATCCGCATTGGCGTATTCGAGATGTTCGGCGGAAAGCGCCCCAAATTCCGCGGCAAGCGCGGCGCCGCCCGAATTCGACAACTGCTCGGCGTGGAGCTTCAGCGGCAAGCCGAGGGTCTTCGCGCGCAAAAACACGCGCCGCATTTCCTCGCGGGAGAAGGCGATCGTCTCGCAGAAGCCGTCGACGGCGTCGACCAATCCCTCGGCTGCGAGCGTCGGCAACATGACGTCCGCGACTTCGGCGACGTAGGACTCTCGGTCGCTGAGCCCCGGCGGAAACGCGTGCGCGCCGAGAAAGGTCGCGCGAATCTGGATCGGACGCTCCATTGCGAGGCGGCGCGCGGCGCGGAGCATCTTGCGCTCGGTCTTCAGATCAAGGCCGTAACCAGACTTGATCTCCACCGTCGTGACGCCCTCGGCGATGAGCGCATCGAGCCGCGGCAGCGCCTGGCGGACGAGTTCGTCCTCGCTGGCCTCGCGCGTGGCGCGAACCGTGGAGACGATGCCGCCCCCAGCGCGGGCGATCTCTTCGTAGCTCGCGCCGTCGAGACGCGCTTCGAACTCCGCCGCGCGGCTGCCGGCGTAGATGAGATGGGTGTGGCAGTCGATCAGCCCCGGCGTGATCCAGCGGCCTTCGCAATCGATGATCCGCGCGCGGGCCGGCGCCGCGGGCGCGTCTTTGTCGGGGCCGGCGAAGGCGATGCGGCCGGCGCGCGCGACGACGGCGCCGCGCTCGACAACGCCGAGGCCGGGCGCGCCTTCCGCGAAGGTCGCGAGGCGGGCGTTCCGCCAGATCGTCGTCTCAGCGCTCTCCGCCGTCATCGCCGAAAACCTCGCCTCTTGGCTTCGGACCGCGTTTAATGTATAGACATATTAGAAGTCAAGCGCGAAGGACGGGCGATGACGACGTTGCATTTCGAGCGGGCGCTGACGCCCGAGGGTTGGGCCTCGAATGTGCGCGTGCGAATCGACGGCGCGACGATCCGATCGGTCGAGCGCGACGCGCCGGCCAAGCTGGCGATGAGCGCTGCGGGATCGGCGTTCCGGCGATCGGCAATCTGCATTCCCACGCCTTTCAGCGCGCCATGGCTGGCCTCGCGGAACAGCGCGGCGAGTTGGCCGACAGTTTCTGGACCTGGCGCGAGACCATGTACCGCCTGGCGCTTGCGGCGAGCCCGGACGACGTCGAGGCGATCGCCGCCCAGGCCTATGTCGAGATGCTGGAGGCCGGCTACGGCGCGGTCGCGGAGTTCCATTACCTCCACCACGACGCCTCCGGCGCGCCCTACCGGAACCGCGCCGAAATGGCGGAGCGGATCGCCGCGGCCGCGGCCGAGACAGGCATCGGATTGACGCTGCTTCCGGTGTTCTATGCCCATGCCGGCTTCGGAGGCGCGGCCGCGCGGCCCGAGCAGCGCCGCTTCGTCAACACCATCGAGTCCTACGCCGCGCTCGTCGCAGACTGCCGCCGCGCGCTTGGCCCGGCGGCGACCGTCGGCGTCGCGCCACACTCGCTCCGCGCCGCGACTCCCGAGCAGCTGGCCGCCGTCGTCGCGCTCGCCGACGAAGGGCCGATCCACATCCACATCGCCGAGCAGACCGCAGAAGTCGACGCCTGCCTCGCGCAAGTGGGCCAGCGTCCCGTACAATGGCTCCTCGATCACGCCGAGGTCGACGCGCGCTGGTGCCTCGTCCACGCGACCCACGTCGACGCGGGCGAGGTCTTGGCGACGGCGCGCTCAGGCGCGGTGGTCGGCCTCTGCCCGATCACCGAGGCCAATCTCGGCGACGGCGTGTTCCCTGCGCAAAATTTTCTCGACGCCGGCGGACGGTTCGGCGTCGGCACGGATTCCAATGTCGAGATCACGGTCGCCGGCGAACTCAGGATGCTCGAATATGCGCAGCGGCTTTTTTTGCGCGAGCGAAATGTCTGCGCCGAACGCGGCGGCTCGACCGGCGCGGCGCTGTTTGCGACCGCGGCCGCGGGGGGCGCGCAGGCGCTCGGCCGGCGTTCGGGCGCGCTCGCGCCGGGCGCCGCGGCGGACATCGTTTCGCTGCGAGCCGATTCGCCCCTCATCGCGGGCCGCGCGGACGACGCGATCCTGGACACGTGGATTTTTGGCGGCGCGCGCGATTTGGTCGATCGCGTCTGGAACGGAGGGCGCAAGGTGGTGAGCGACGGGCGGCACGGGGCCCGTGAGACGATCGCATCGCGGTTCGGCGAAACGCTCCGCCGGCTCGCTGCCGCCAACGGCCGTTGAGAGGGCGAGCGCGCGTGGCCACGTCCGAGCCAGCCAGAGACGAGGGCATGTTCGAGGGCGCCGCGGCTGCGCCCGAGCGCCAGCACGGCGCGTCCTCGCTGCACAGCCAGATCATCGCCGACATCGAGACAAAAATTCTGGGCGGGAACTGGCCGCCCGGCTCCCGCATCCCCTATGAGCACGAGTTGACCGCGCTTTACGGTTGCTCGCGCATGACCGTCAGCAAAGCGTTGACGCAACTCGCTCGCGCCGGATTGATCGAGCGGCGGCGCAAAGCCGGCAGCTTCGTGACCCGCCCGCATGGGCAGTCGGCGTTACTGGAAATCCGCGACATCGCCTCGGACGTCGCCGCGCTAGGCCTCCCCTATCGCTTCGAGGTGCTGGCGCGGCGCAAGCGCCGGGCGACGCCGGCGGACCGCGCCCGCATTGACGTTGCGCCAGGCTCAGCCCTGCTCGCGATTGTCTGCCGGCACGACGCCGGCGCCCGGCCCTTCTGCCATGAGGACCGGCTGATCAGCCTCCTCGCCGCGCCTTCGGCGGCCCATGAGCCCTTCACGGCCTTGTCGCCGGGCGCGTGGCTTAGCGCCGAAATGCCGTGGACGACCGCCGAGCATCGAATCCGCGCCGCGGCGGCCGACGCAATCGTCGCCAAGACGCTGAGAATCGGCGAGGGCGAGCCGTGTCTCGTCGTCGAGCGGCGAACCTGGCTTGCGACCGAGCCGGTGACGCAGGTTGCGCTCACCTATCCCGCGGGCGCCCACGAACTCGTTGCGAGCTTCACGCCCTCGCAGGCGTCCTCTCCCCGCGAACGGGGAGAGGCAACGCCATAGGGATCAGAAGTCGAACTTGCCGATGTTTGCTTTGTCGAAGACGTAGGGCGCGCCCAGCAGCACTTCGCTGCCGTTGATCACATTCAGCTTGCCGAGCTTGCCCGCCTCGACCGAGGCGTCGCCCGGCTTCAGCTTGCCGTCGACTGCGGCGCGCAGGACATACATCGCCGCATAGCCGAGATCGACCGGGTTCCAGAGAACCACCGACTTCACGCAGTCGGTCTGGACGTAGGGCTTCATCGCGTTCGGCGTGGCGAGTCCCACGACGGCCACCTTGCCGCAGAGGCCCGCCTTGGTCACCGCTTCGGCGGACGCCGGCGTCGCGACCGACGTCATGCCGAACAGGCCCTTGAGCTTGTCGCCATACTTGTTGATCAGCGTGGTCGCCTGATTAAACGAGAGGTTGTTGTCCTCCTGGGCTTCGACCGTCTCGAGCCACGTCATTTTCGGATGGCACTTGGCGGCGTAGGCCTGCATCTCGGCGATCCAACGCGCCTGGTTGGGCGTGGTGAAGGTCGAGGTGACGATGGCGAAGCTGGCGTCTTCGCCGCTCTCCTTGGCCATCGAGTCCATCATCGCTTTCGCGATGCCGTTGAACTGGGCCTGGTTGACGAACCATTCGCGCGCGTCGGGCGTCGAGTTGGCGTCGTAGCCAACGACGTGGATGCCCTTCGAGAGCGCTTTCTTCAGCACCGGCGCGATGGCGACTGGATCGTTGGCGGCGAACAGGATGCCGTCGACGCCGCTGGTGATGTAGTTGTCGATGAACTTGATCTGCTCGTCGATCTTGGCTTCGGTCGGGCCGTCGGTCTTGACCTTGACGTTGCCGAGCTCCTTGGCCGCGTCTGCGATTCCCTTCGACGTCGCATTGAAGTAACCGATGCCGATCAGTTTCGGCACGTCGACGACGGTGATCTCCTTGCCGGCCTTGTTTGGCGGATTGGTCGGCTGTCCGCCGTCATATTTCATCGGCGCGGCCGGAGGGGGCGCGCCCGCACCGCATTCGAGCGGGCTCGTCGGCAAATCGTCGCCGCCGTCCCATTTTCCGGCCGCGCTCGCGCCCGTCGCCCAAGCTGTGAGCACGAAGGCCGCCGCGGCCGTCGTCAGAAGATAAGTCATTTTCATGTTGTCGCTTCCTTCCCTGCTTCGCCGCAAAATGACGGCTAACTCTTTGTCGTTCGTCAGTCCCTTCGGCGCTGAAGCGAGCTTGCGATCAGCACCGAGAGAATGAGCGCCACACCGATGACGACGATGGTCGCGTCGCCCTTGACCCCTGTCAGCGCCAGCCCGTTCTTCAAGAGCTGGATCATCACGAGGCCGATCACGGTGCCCCAGATCGTTCCGGAGCCGCCGAAAATACTGGTTCCGCCGAGCACGACCGCGGCGATCACGTCGAGCTCGTAGCCCATGCCCATGTCCATCCGCGTCGTCGTCACGCGCGAGACCAGCACGACCGCCGCCAGCCCCGAGGCGAGGCCGGACAGCGTGTAGATGATGAGCTTGGTGCGATCGACGTTGAGCGCGGAAAATCGCGCCGCGGTTTCGTTCGATCCGATCGCGTAGAGCGTGCGCCCGAAGGTCGTCCGGTCGAGCGCGATTCCCGCGACCACGATCAGGGCGATCAGGATCAGAAGTTGCGTCGGCACGCCGTAAACGTCGCCCTGACCCAGCCCATAGAACCACTCGGGGTAGCCTCGCACCGAATGCGCCTGGCTCACGCCTTCCGCGAGGCCCCGATAGAGCGCCAGCGTCGCAATGGTCATGATCAGCGGGGGCACCTTGATGCGCGTGATCACCAAGCCGTTGATGAAGCCCGCGAGACCGCCGACGAACAGCGCAAACAGAATCGCGAGCGGCAGCGGAAAGCCGAAGGTCTTCCAGGAATAGCCGAGCATGACCGCGCTGAGGCCGACGATCGCCCCGACCGAAAGGTCGATGCCGCCGGTGATGATGATGAACGTCATCGGCAGCGCGATCAGGCCGATCTCGGTCATCAACCGGCCCTGGTTCAAAAGATTGTCGACCGTGAGAAACCGGTTGTTGAACGCGCCGAGGCCGATCAGCGCGATGACGAGGATGATGGCGAGCAGCGTCTCGTGGCGCTTGAGCAGCCAGGGCGCGCCTCGGATCGTGGTCGTGCCTGTGGCGCTCATGTCTTCCACCCCCGCGACGCCCGCCGTTGTCGGCGGAGAATGTCGGCGATCACGGTCGCGAGGATCAGCCCGCCCCGCAGGGCGTCGGTCCAGTAAGGCGAGACGTTGATAAAGACGAGCGCGCTGGTGATTTCGGCGATCAGGATCGCCGCCAGCGTTGCGCCCACGACCGTGCCGACGCCGCCGAGGATGCTGACGCCGCCGACGACCGCCGCCGTGATGATGGTGAGTTCGAGACCCGACGGCGTTGTCGACTGAATGACGCGAAGCTGCGTCGCGTAGACCAGCGTCGCCAGCCCCGCAAACAGCCCGTGCAAAGCGAACACCATCACCACCGTGCGCTGCGGATTGACGCCGCAGAGGCGCGCAGCCTCCGCGTTGCCGCCGGTCGCGTAGATGGCGCGGCCGCTTGGCGAATAGCGCATCCAGACCGCGGCGAGCGCGGTTGCCACCACCATGATGACCACCGGCATCGGCACGCCGAGCACCGAAAGGTCGGCAAGATGAAAGCTCTGCGGCAGGTCGGTGATCCACTTGCCGCCGGTGACGCTGATGAGGCCGCCCTTGAGGATCGACAGCATCCCGAGCGTCACCACGATCGCCGGGATCCGCAGATAGGCGACAATCGCGCCCTGCGCCGCCATCACCGCAACTCCGAGCACGAGCGGCGCGAGCCAGGTGACGATCATCGGCGCTCCCGCGACCGCGAGCGAGCCGCTCAGCGTCGCCAGCACGCCGATCAGGGCACCGACGGAGATGTCGATGTTGCCGGATATGATCACCATCGACATGCCGATGGCGGCGATGGCGATATAGGCGTTGCCGAGCAGGATGTCGGCGAGATTGCGATAGGCGAGGAAGCGCGGATTGACGAATCCGACGGCGATCGCGAGACCGATCACGGCCACCGCAAGCAGCGCCTCCTGCGAGGCGAAGCGCCGAAGGAGGCTGGTGCGCGGAATGGCGATGGCGATCGGGATCGCGCTCACGCCGCCTGCTCCATCGTCGCGCTCGAGCCCATCATCGCGTTGCCGACCGCTTCCGGAGTCGCGTGCGCGCGGTCGAACTCGGCGACGAGCCGTCCCTCGCGCATCACCAGCACACGGTCGCTCATGCCCAAGACCTCGGGCAGCTCGCTCGAGATCATCAAGATCGCGACGCCCTCGCCGGCGAGTTCGCACATCAGGCGATGGATCTCCGCCTTGGCGCCGACGTCGATGCCCCGGGTCGGTTCGTCTAGGATCAGGAGCTTCGGATTGTTGGCAAGCCATTTGCCGAGAACGATCTTCTGCTGATTGCCGCCGGAGAGACGCCCGGCGACCTCTTCGACCGAACTGGTCTTGACGCTGAACCGCTGCACGCCCGCTTCCGCCAGCCGGCGCTCGGCGGCGCGATCGATGAAGCCGAGATGCGAAAGCGCGCCGAGCGCCGCGAGCGAAAAATTGTGCAGGACGCTCATCGGCCTGACGAGCCCCTGGACGCCGCGATCCTCGGGCACATAGGCGATGCCCCGGGCGCGCGCGATTTCGGGCGAATGAACCTTGACCGCCGCGTCGAGCAGCCGGATTTCTCCCGCCTCGGCCGGCGTAATTCCGAACAGGACCTGCGCCAGCTCGCTACGCCCGGAGCCGACGAGACCCGCGAGGCCGACGATCTCGCCGGCTCGAACCTCGAGGCTGACGTCCTTGGTCATGGGATGGCAGACGAGCCCGCGCGCCTGAAGCACCGGCGCGCCGATCGGGACGGCGGTCTTCGGAAAGAGGTTCTCGATGCGGCGCCCGACCATCATCTGGACGAGTTCCGCGGCGTTGGTGTCGGCCACCTCGCGCGCCCCGACATAGGCGCCGTCGCGCAACACCGTGACCCGGTCGGCGATCTCGAACAGCTCGTCGAGCCGGTGGCTGATGTAGACGATCCCGACGCCGCAACTCTTCAGCCGCCGCACGATGTCGAAGAGGCGCTTGACGTCGCTCTCCGTCAGCGCCGCGGTCGGCTCGTCCATGATCAGAATCCGTGCGTCATGCGACAACGCGCGCAGGATCTCGACCCGCTGGCGATGTCCGACGCTGAGCGCGCCGACGATCTGATCGGCCGCGAGGTCGTCGATCTCCAGCGAGGCGAGCAGCGCCTCGGCCTTCGACCGCATGGCGCGCCAGTCGATCCGGCCCATGGCGGCGCGCGGCGCGTGGCCGAGAAAGATGTTCTCAGCGACCGTGAGCTCGGGAAAGAGCAGAAGCTCCTGATAGATCGTCGCGACGCCGGCGCGCTTGGCGTCCTCGGGCGAGCTGAAGCGCTGCGCTTGGCCGTCGATCAGGATTTCGCCGCCGTCGGGCTGATAGACGCCGGAGACGATCTTGATCAGGGTCGACTTGCCGGCGCCGTTCTCGCCGAGCAGCGCGTGAACCTCGCCCGGCCGGACGTCAAACGAGACGCCGCTCAATGCGCGCACGCCGGGGAACGATTTCTCGAGGTTGCGAACCTCGAGCAACGGGACCGGGGATGTCGGCGACAGGGTCATGCGGCCTCCGTCGATCGGGCGTCCGGCTCGACCACGATCGTGCGCACGCCGGCATCCCCCAGCATCGCGAGCGCGTCCGGCGGCGCGGCCGAGTCGGTGATGAGCGTATCGATACGCGTAAGGGGGCAGACGACCAGGCTGCCGCGCGGCGTGAACTTCGAAGAGTTCGGCGAGAACGATCAATTTTTCGGCGCGCTTGAGGAGCTTCGTCTCGGCCCTGGCGATCAGGGGATCGCCTTCGATCACGCCCAGCGGCCCGATCGAGATCGCGCTCATGAACATGATGCGCGCGGAATAGTGCTGGATCGCGTCGTCGTCGAAGGGGGCGACGATCAGCTTCTGCTCCCGGTAGACTTCGCCGCCCGGGAGCGCGACGCGGTTGTGCGTCTCGTGGATCAGGAACTCGGCTAGCGGATAGGAATTGGTCAGGATCTTCAGCCGCGTCTCGCGCAAGTAATCCGACATTTGGTAGGTCGTGGTGCCCCCGTTGACGATCACCACCTCGCCTTCGACGCACATCTCGACCGCCTTGCGCGCGATGGCCCGCTTGGCTGCAATGTTGACGGTTCGACTGGACTCGAACGAGCGGGTGGCGAGCGGCGCCGGCGCCATCGCCTTGGAGAACGCGCTGTCGAGCGCCTGAATGCCGCCGTGGAACCGTTCGGCGAAGCCCGCATCCGCAAGACGCGCCGCGTCCCGTCGCGCCGAAGCCGCAGAAACGCCGGTCGCCGCCATGATGTCGGCGATGGAGACGAAGCCCCGCTCGGCGAGAAGGTTTCGGACGATTTCGGCGCGCTGACGCTCGCGCATGGGTCCCCTTGCCGTTTCCCCGGATGGCTTCATAATTGTCGCTAGGCTGCCACTGGCCTTGCGCGATGTCAATCACGTTCGATCATCTTTGATCATTGCGGTGCACAATCCACGGCCAGTTTGACTGGATCGTGATTGGTTGGATAGCGTCTGCTCAAAATCGCTCGACTTTGGAGAGGAATAGCGCCTGATCGGCGCTTCGCCCGACCCATGCCCGCAGCGGCTGCCCGGGCGCCGGACGCACAGGGGGAGGATCGCCGTCACGGATTGTCTAGACGGGCGCCGGCGACGATAAGAGCGCGATGAATCCGGAGCTTCTGCCCTACATCGTCGCGGCGACCTTCTTCATGGAGTATCTCGACACAACCGTGATCGCCACCGCGCTGCCGCAGATGGCGCGGTCGTTCTCGGTCGGCCCGAACGAGGTCAGTCTCGGCATGACCGCCTACATGCTGACGCTCGCGGTCTTCATTCCGATCAGCGGCTGGATCGCGGACCGCCTGGGCTCCCGGACCGTCTTCGCCAGCGCCCTGGTCGTGTTCACCCTCGCCTCCATCCTCTGCGGGTTTTCGAACGGCATCCTCTTCTTCACCGCCGCCCGCGTGCTCCAGGGCGTGGGCGGCGCAATGATGGTGCCCGTGGGGCGGATGATCGTGGTGCGCAACACCGAAAAAAGTCGGCTCATGCGAGCGATCTCGACCATCACCTGGCCGGCGATCGTCGCGCCGGTGGTCGGACCGACGGTGGGCGGCTTCATCACCACTTATGCGTCCTGGCGCTGGGTGTTCTTTCTGAACGCGCCGTTCGGGATCGCCGCGCTGATCGCCATCGTCGCGCTCGTTCCCAACCAGCGCGGCGCTCAGAAGAGGCGTCTCGACCTCATCGGCTTCGGCTTGAGCGGTCTCGCCCTGATCGGCCTCCTTTACGGCGCGGAGCTGGCGAGCCATGACGACGCGAGCCTCCTCAGCGCGATCGGTTTCGAAATCGGAGGTCTTCTGGTCGGCGTGGCCGCCATCTGGCATCTGCGCCGTGCGCAGGATCCGCTTCTCAATCTCTCGACGCTGGTCGTGCCGACCTACGCGGTGACGGTGCTGTGGGGCTCGGCGACCCGCATCGGCGTCGAGGCCGTGCCCTACCTGACGCCGTTATTGTTCCAGATCGGCTTCGGGCTCTCCGCGTTCCACTCCGGCCTCCTTCTGCTCGCGACCGCGGTCGGCAATATCGGCATGAAGGCCTTCACCACCCGCATCTTCAGGCGGTTCGGCTTCCGGTGGGTCGCCGTGGTCAACTGCACGCTGGCCGCGATGTTCATCTTCGCCTGCGGCCAGCTTCGGCCCTCCACCCCGCTCGTCCTCACGATCCTGATCCTGTTCGCTTACGGGCTCGCCCGCTCCCTTCAGTTCACCACGCTCGGAACGCTCGCCTACGCGGACGTGACGGATGCGCAGCGGGGGCCGGCCAGCACCCTCTGGAGCGTCGCGCAGCAGATGACGATCGGCATGGGCATCGCCTTCGGCGCGCTCTGCCTGCGGGCTGCGGCGTCGTTCCATCACGGCGACGCCGCAGCAGGACCCACGCCCTACGATCTGCGCGACTTCCAGTGGGCTTTCGCGCTGGCCGCGCTGGTGACGCTGGCCTCGGTGATCGGCTACGTCCGCCTCCCGCCCGACGCGGGCAGCGCGATCGGCGGGGGCGTCGCCAGACGAACCGGCGGAACCGGCTGAATTTCGCAAGCCCGCGCGCGGCCTCCTCAGGCGTCGGCCGTCGCTCACCCCTGGGCGGCGAGCGCGCGCGCCTCGAGCCCGGGAAAGAGGAAGTTCTTGCCCGCGGAGAAGTCGAAATCCGGATCTTCCCACGCGATCATCTTGCCGGGATTGAGGAGGCCTTGCGGATCGGTCTCGCGCTTGAACGCGAGCTGGGTCGCGTCGGTCTGCTTCATGCCGCCCTCTTCGAGCGTGTAGCGATGCGGATTGAACACCATCGCGCCCATCGCCTCGTGCGCCTCCATGATCTCCTGAAGGCGCGCCTCGGACGAGAAGCGGACCATCGGCAGCCCCGCAAATCCGATCCGCCCATTGAAGCGAATGAGCTCGAGATGGCCGATCACCTCGTCGCCGAACTGTTCGTGGATTTGGCTGATCACCGCGAGGTCGTCCGGATAGCGGATCTGCAGATAGGTGATCGCGGGATCGACTCTCAGCGCGCGCAACGTCGTATGGTTCCAGGCGAGTTCGTAGAGAGGCGGCAGTCCGCGCAGCGACTCGGGCGCAGCGCGGCTTGACACAAAGAGGATCTCCGCGCCTTTGACGGGCCTCGTGAAGGCTTCGAGCGCGTCGAGGGCGTGCGGCGCGACCATGACGAGCACGACGCTCTTGCCCTCGGGAATAAGCTTGCGGTGGCGCAGGAAGAAGCGTTCCGGCGCCGGCGCGGCGACGACCGTCACGAGCTTCTTGAGGATGCCGTCCTGCTGGCCAAGCGCGTAGCCGTAGGCCGTCGCGGCGTCGAACGAGTCGAGGCCGACGATGACCTCGACCCAGTCGTAAGCCGCCGTCAGCGGGGCCTCGACCTCGGTGATGACGCCGTTGGTGCCGTAGGCGTGGACCGCTTTGTGGAGGTCGGCGCCTTTCAGGTCCAGCGTGCGCGGCGCGCTCTCCATCGTCATGACGCGCAGCTTCAGGACGTTGCCGAAGTCTCTCAGGCCCCCCCAGGTGATCGAGCCGACGCCGCCCGACCCTCCCGCGATAAAGCCGCCAATCGAGGCGGTCGCACGGGTCGAGGGAAACATCCGCAATTCCTGTCCCGAGGCCGAGGCCGCCTTGTCGATGTCGATCAGAAGCGCGCCGGGCTCCGCAACCACGCGTCCCCGGGCGATCTCGAGGATCCTGTTCATCTCGATCAGATTCAAAAGCACGCCGCCGGTCAGCGGCATGGCCTGGCCGTAGTTTCCGGTCCCGGCCCCGCGCGGGGTCACGGGGACGCCGAATTCGTGCGCCGCGGCCAGGACTGTGGCGACCTCCGCTTCGTTTTGCGGCGTGACGACGATGTCCGCGGTCACCTCTTCGAGCTCGCGCTTGAGCACCGGGGAGTACCAGTAGAAGTCACGGCTCTTCATTTTCACCAGGGTCGGATTGTCCTCGCATTTGATCGACCCGATCCGCGCGCGGAAGCCGGCGATGTCATAAGTCCTGCTCACGAAAGCGCCCCCAGGGATTCCAGTTCGGCATAGTCCGGCGGCGCCGGCGCGCGGCGGCCGTCGCGCAGCACGACGCGGTCGGCGTGCGGGCGCGCGAAGAGCTGCGTGAAGTCGCGCGCATCGGTCACGATCAGGTCCGCCGGCGCGCCGGGCCGAACAGCCGCGAGCGCGAGGCCCATCGCTTTCGCCGGCGCCTCGCGGACGACCTCCGCCCAGCGCGCGAACGGATAGTCGAGATGGAGGATGCGCACGCCCTCCCGCCAGACTTCGAGCATGTCGAGATCGCCATAGGCGTAAAAGGGGTCGCGAACGTTGTCGCTGGCGATCAGGACGTTGACGCCGGCGTCGCGGAGTTCGTGCAGCGCGGTCACGCCGCGCCAGCGCGGCGTACGGCCCGCGAGCCGGTCCTGCAGAAACAGGTTGCACATCGGCAGCGAGACGACATGCAGGCCGGCCCGCGCCGTCGCTTCAATGACGCGCTTGGCCTCGTCGTCCGGCTGGACCGCGAGCGAGCAGCAGTGGCCGACCAGAATCCGGCCGGCGAAGCGGCGTTCGATCGCCGTTTCCGCAATCGCGCGGAGCGAACGCGCTTCCGGGTCGGCGGATTCGTCGACGTGAAAGTCGAGATCCCAGCCCTTGCGCTCCGCGAGCGCGAACAGCGCGTTCAGGCCTTCGCGCAACGCGGGCACCATATAGGTGACGGCGCCGAGCACGCCGGTCCCGTACGCGTCCAGCATCGCTTCGATGTCGGCCATGTGCCTTGGGTCGAGCGCCGAATCGATCTTGAACAGCGGCGCGGCCTGCAGCTCGATCCGGCCCCGCCAGCGATCGCGGGCTTCCGCCAGCACCGGCCAGCTGATGCGGGTCTGCGGCCCGATGCTGTCGATGTGGGTGCGGACGGCCGAGGTCCCGTGGGCGAAGGCCGACCGCAGACAGAAATCCATCCGCAAGGCGACGTCCTCCGCGCGCCAGTTGGCCTCGCGATCCCTCGTCACCGCGTCCAGCGCGCCCTGGAAATCGCCGGTTGGATTGGGCGTCCGGCGCCAGATATGCGCCTTGTCGAGGTGGGTATGCGCGTCGACGAAGGTCGGCAGCGCGATGCGGCCCTCCAGATCGACGTGCGCCGCGGCCGCGACAATCCCTGTTCCGGCGGGCGAGACTTCGGCAAAGCGTCCCGCGTCGATCAGGAGATCGACCAGCGCGAAACCGTCGCGGTCGACGGCCGTCGCGGCGAAGGGAAGCTGCGTCGCCAGCATTCGGGCGCCCCCAGCGAGAAGGAGGGGTGAGAGGGGAGCGGAGGGATCACAGGTCGCGCCTTCGAGCGCTGTCGTGCCAGCGGTGCAGCATCAGGTGCGAAATCATCGTCGTGACCAGGAAGATCGCCACGCCCGTCACCGAGATCAGCACCAGCGCCGCGAACATCCTGGGAATGTTGAGCCGATAGCCTGATTCGACGATGCGGAACGCGAGACCGGCGCCCTGCCCCGCCGTGCCGGCCGCGATCTCGGCCACGATCGCGCCGATCAGCGCGAGGCCGCCTCCGATCCTGAGGCCCCCGAGGAAATAGGGCAACGCCGCGGGAATCCTCAGCCACAGCAACTGCCGCCACGAGGAGGCGCGGTACATCTGGAAAAGGTCGAGCAGGTTGTGGTCGACGGACGACAGGCCGAGCGACGTGTTGGCGAGGATCGGGAAGAACGCGACCAGAAAGGCGCAGACCAGCACCGCCATCCCCGAGCTCAGATAGATCAGAAGGAGCGGCGCGATCGCGACCACCGGCGTCACCTGCAGGATCACGGTGAACGGAAAGAAGGTGTATTCGAGCGGCCGCCATTGCGCGAACAAAAGCGCCAGCAGGACGCCCCCGACCGTCGCCGCGACCAGCGCCTCGAAGGTGATCGACAGCGTGACGAGGAGCGACCCGACCAGCGTCGACCAATCCTTGACCAGGGTCGCGGCGATGAGGCTCGGGGCGGGCAGGATCACGGGGGGAATGTGATTGACGCGAACGACCGCCTCCCAGAGAAAGATCGCCAGGAAGAACGCGACGGTCGGCAGGAGATAGCGGATCGCCTTTTCTCGGCTCACGCGGATCTGCGCTCCTTGCTCAGGGCTCGGCGTCCATGGCGCGGTGAAGCGCGCGCGACGTCTCGCGGCAGAGGTCGGCGTATTCCGCCCCGAGCCGATAATCCTCATTGCGCGGCAGCGGGGCCGACACGTTGACCTCGGCCACTACGCGGCCGGGACGCGGGGCCATGACCACGATGCGGTCGGACAGATACACGCTTTCGAACACCGAATGGGTGACGAAGACGACCGTCGCGTCGAGCTCGCATTTGAGCGCGACGAGGTCGTCGTTGAGCTTCGTGCGGGTGATTTCGTCGAGCGCCGCGAAGGGTTCGTCCATCAGGAGTAGGGCCGGGCGCGTGACCAGCGCGCGCGCGATCGACACGCGCATCTTCATGCCGCCGGAGAGTTCGCGCGGGTAGGCGCGATCGAAACCGGTCAGCCCGACCTTGGCCAGCGCCTCCTCGACCTTCGAGCGTGCGGTTGCGCGCGACTGCCCGCCGAGTCGCAAAGGCAGCCAGACGTTGTCGAACACGTTGGCCCAGGGCATCAGCGTCGGCTCCTGGAAGACGAAGCCGAGGTCGTGGTTGGTCGAGAGCCAGTTGATATAGCCGACGCTTGTGTTGGTCAGGCCCGAGAGTAGCCGCAGGACCGTCGACTTGCCGCAGCCGGACGGGCCGAGCAGCGACAGAAACTCCCCGCGCCGGATCTCGAGGTCAACGGCGCGCAGCGCCTCGACGCCGTTGTGAAAGGTCTTGCCGACCTGTTCGAGTCGGGCCAGCAGCTCGCGCTGCAGAACCGGCGGCGCCGCAACTGGCGGAATCGGGCCCGTGGCGTAAGCGGGGACGGCCATCGCGCCTGAGCCTCCGCCGCTCACTTCGGCCTGAGGTCGAGCCCGACGCCCTTGTTCACGAAATCCAGGGTGTAGGCCTTCTTGTAGTCCAGTCCCGCCTTGACCACCCCGGCCTTGACCATCTCATCGTAGAACGACTGGATCCGCGCGTCGGTCATCGCGCCGACGCCGTGCTTGAGCGTCTCGCCGGAATCGACCAGCCCGTACTCTTTCATCTTGGCGATCGAGAAGGCGATCTGCTCGTCGCTGATGTCGGGATTGTCCTTCTTGATCCGCTCGTTCGCCTTGGTGTTGTCGCCGTAGAGATAGTGATACCAGCCGATGGTCGAGGCGTCGACGAAGCGTTGCACCACGTCGCGGCGCTTCTCGATGACGTCGGCGCGCGTTTCGATCGTCGTCGCGTAGGTGTCGTAGCCGTGGTCGGCGAATAGGAAAATGTTGGGCTTGAAGTGGCCCTCGCGTTCGACCGCGAAGGGTTCCGAGGTGACGTAGCCCTGCTGGATCGAATGCGTGTCGGCGATGAAGGGCGCGGGATTGAAGGTGTAGGGCTTTACATTGGCTTCCTTGAAGCCGTAAGCCGTCTCCATCCAGCGGTAGAACGAGGCGAGCCCCTCCTTGGCGATGAAGGCGGTCGCCTGCGGCAGCTCCTCCCATTTGTCGAGCCCGACGTCCGGGATGCGACATCACCATTTGCGGGTCTTTCTGGAAGTGCGCCGCAACCACGACGATGGGCAGATCCTGGTCGACCGCGTCGAACGCGAGCAGGAGGTTGCCGCCCATGTAGAAATCGAGCTTTCCGGCGGCCAGGAGAAGGCCGTTGTTCGCCTGCGGGCCGCCTTGGACAATGGTCACGTCGAGGCCGTATTTCTCGTAGGTTCCATCGACCAGCGCCTGGTAATATCCGCCGTGCTCGGCCTGGGCGAGCCAATTGGTGCCGAACGAGACTTTGTCGGCCGCGTTCGCCATTGTCGCAAGGGACAAACAGGCCAAGAGGACGGCGACTGCTCTTTTCATCAAGTCGTTCTCCAAATCTCAGATCGGCCCGACTCTTGCAATCTCGGCGCCACCGGCGCGGAACCGGTGGAGATGCGTCCGCCCAAAATGTAGCGAGGCTCGATGCGTGGTCTGAATCCGAACACGATCCACCCGCCGTTCGCCAACTACGCGCACGGGATCGAGGTGGCGCCCGAGGCGCGGCTGATCTTCTGCTCGGGACAGCTTGGCATAGCGGCTGACGGCGCGGTTCCGCCGGACGTCGAGGGCCAGACGCGTCTCTGCTTCAAGGCGATCGAAGCCATTCTCGCCGAAGGCGGCATGACGCTTTCGGACCTCGTTCGCATCAACGCCTATGTGAGCGCGCGCGAACATCTCCAGGGCTACATGCGCGCGCGCGATGAATTTGTGGCGACGCCGCCGCCGGCCTCGACCCTCATGATCGTTCAGGGCTTTGCGCGTCCGGAGTTCAAGGTCGAAATCGAGGCGGTCGCCGCTCGTAAGCCGGGAGACTAGGCATGTTGCCGACCAAGTTTTGGGCAGAGATGAAGTGGACCGATTTTTCAGTTGCGGACATGACAAAAGTCGTGGCGGTTCTACCGGTCGCGGCGATCGAGCAACACGGGCCGCATCTTCCGGTCGGCGTCGACGCCTTCATCAACGAAGGCTATCTCGCGCGCGCCGTTCAGCGCGTTCCCGACGATTGGCCGGTGTTGTTCCTGCCGGTGCAGGCGATCGGAAAGTCGAACGAGCATCTGCACTATCCGGGCACCCTGACCTTCTCGATGGAGACGATCACCCGCGCCTGGACCGAGATCGGCGAGAGCGTGGCGCGGACAGGCTGTCGCAAGCTCATCTTCATGAACTCGCATGGCGGCAATGTCGCGGTGCTGGCGGCGGTGATCCGCGAGCTCAGGGTCCGCTTCGGCATGCTGGCGGTTCACGCCGGCTGGCATGCGCTCGGCTATCCGGACGATATGTTTCCGCCCGAGGAGCGGGCGCACGGCATCCATGGCGGCGACGCCGAAACCTCGCTGATGCTGGCGACCCGGCCTGACACGGTGGCGATGAGCGAAGCGCGCAACTTCGTCAGTTCCGCAGTTGGGATCGAACGCGAGTTCAAGCGGCTGAGGGTCACGCAGCCGATCGGCATCGGCTGGATGGCGAACGACCTGCATGACCTCGGCGCGGCGGGCGATGCGTCGAAGGGGACGGCCGAGAAGGGCGAGGCGTGCTTCGATCACGGCGTCGAGGGCTTTCTCGAACTTTTGCGCGACGTCGCCGCTTTCGATCTCAGCCGCCTGACCAGCGGGCCGCTGGCGAGATGATGCAAAGCGCGTCGCCGAGCGCTGTGGGAGCCGGGCGCAGCGGCTCCGCTGCCTGACGTCAGCCTAAAAGGGGATCGCGACCGTTGCGGATTTTATACGTCTACTGTCACCCGCTGCCGGAGAGCTTCCACGCCGGCATCCGCGTCAAAGCGCTGGCGGCGCTGAAGGCGGCGGGGCATGAGATCGACCTGCTCGACCTCTATGCCGAAAACTTCAATCCGGTGCTGTCGGAAGACGGCCGGCGCAATTACCACGACATCCCTCAAAACCGGACCGGACTCGAGTCCTGCATCGCGCGCCTGACTGCCGCCGAAGCGATTGTGCTGCAGTTTCCGACCTGGTGCTTCGGCATGCCGGCGATGCTGAAGGGATTTTGCGACCGTCTTCTCATGCCGGGCGTGGCTTTCGACCTTGCCGATCCCGCCCATGTCAGGCCGATGCTCGGCAACATCCGAAAGATCGTCGGCGTCGTCACTTACGGGCGCCCGAGACCCATCGCGATATGGATGGGCGACCCGCCGCGCAAAGCGGTGACGCGCTATCTGAGATGGTTCACCGGCGGCAAGGCGCGCGTCGAGTACCTCGCCCTCTATCACCTCAACGTCGCGACCGAAGCCCAGCGCAACGCTTTTGTCGCCCGCGTCGAGCGGAGGCTCAAGACAGTGTAGAGCGGCGAGCGACGCCGACTGCGATCTGGTCAGCGCAAACGGTGGCAGGCCACGGCCGCCGATGGTCAGCACTATGTCTACTCATTGCCAACCAGGGTGGCGACGGCTTCCTTATAGTCCTTCGACGCCCTCAGTTCGGCTTGAATGGTCTGCAAGTCGCCCGCTTTCAAGGTCTTGCACCGCTTCCGCGTCCCCACGTCGTAAATGTCGCCCTTGATGGCGTCGAGTTTCAGGCCCTTGTCGTAGTCGTGCCCATGCAGTGGTGACGGCCAATCGTCCAGATCGCACTTATGGAACTTCCAAATATAGCCGCCCCGCTTGACCTGTTTTTCGGTCAGGTAGCGCACGACCTCGAACTCCTCGGCGAGGCCGTCCTCGGAGGCTTGGACAGTCGGCAAGGCCGGGGGGAGCTGGTTCTCGGCAAGCATGGAAAGCCCGTGAGCAAACCAACTTAGCGGAACGACCCAATGGTCGCCGCCTTCGTATTCGATATCGAGCCGGACGGTGGAGTGGCCATCCTTGAAGACGTGCTCACCGACTTCCTTGCCCCGTAGGAGATTTTTCCCGTGTCCGGATCGAATGGCAATTTGCCTCGGCACCCTGCTCGCGACCGGGCCGCTCACCCGCGGCGCCTTCTGGGAGATGCTGGCCGGCCCTGAGTTGCGGCGGCAGGCGCCGGAGACCGCACGGCGGGTGCTTCAGGCGCTCGCCGTCGGCGCGGAGCGCTGACGGCGGCTCGCTGGGCCGGCGCGGATGGAAGCGCCATTCTTCGATTCGCCGGCGCGCCGTCCGCGCAGAGCTCATTGCGCAGCCGTGCGACCGCGGCAAAGAATCCGGCTCGTCAGCACGATAGGCGTTGAAATAGACTATTAAGTCGATATACAAAGGGATATGACCGTCGCTGTTTTGCCGTCAACCTCTAATTTCTCCCGCGCGGCGCGCGCGGTTATCGACGCGGGCCGCGTTGCGGCCGCGCGCGGATGGGTTCCGGCGACCTCTGGAAATTTCTCTGTGCGGATCGACGAGCGGTCTTTGGCGATCACGCGGAGCGGCGTCGACAAGGGGGCGCTGACAGAGGACGAGATTCTCGCGCAAGGACTCGACGAGCCGCTGTTGAAAGGCTCCTCCGCAGAAGCCGCGCTGCACCTCAGGCTTTACCGCGACGCGCCCACGACCGGCGCGATCTTCCACGTTCATTCCCCTGCCGCTTCCGTGATCGGCCGCGCGCATGCCCGCTACGGCGCGGTTCGCATGGAGGGCTGGGAGCTGCAAAAGGCGTTCCACGGGATCACGACCCATGAGGCGGTGGTCGAGGCGCCGGTGTTCGACAACGACCAGGATGTCGAAGCGCTGGCGGCGCGCGTCGCAAGACGCCTCGCAGAGCCCCCGCGCGACGCCATTCCCGCCCCCGGCTACGTCCTCGCCGGGCACGGCCTCTACGCCTGGGGCCGCGACGCAAGGGAAGCCTGGCGCCATCTCGAAGCGCTCGAAACCCTCTTTCAGCAAGTCCTTCTCATGAGGAGTATCGACCATGACCCGATTGATTGTCACCTCCGCCGCCGACCCAAACAACGCGAGCCTCGATACCGACGACTTCGGCCTGATCGCCGCTGAACTCGCGGTGCTCGGCGCGCGCGTCGAGCGCTGGCAGGCGACGCACCCGCTGCCCCCGAACGCGTCCCAGGCCGAGATCCTCGCCGCCTACGCGCCCGAAATCGACCGCCTGAAGACAGAGCGCGGCTACCAGGCCGCCGACGTCGTCAGCGTCAAACCGAACAACCCGAACTGGCCGGCGCTGCGGCAGAAGTTCCTGATCGAGCACACTCACCACGACGACGAGGTGCGGTATTTCGTTGAGGGCAGCGGCGCCTTCTATATCCACGCCGGGGACACGGTGCTGCAGGTGGTTGGCGAAGCCGGCGATCTTCTATCGGTCCCCAAGGGGACGCCGCACTGGTTCGACGGCGGCGAAAAGGCGGACTTCACCTGCATCCGCGTCTTCACCGACCCGGCCGGCTGGGAGGCCCACTACACCGGCGACGACATCTGGCGGACCTTTCCGCTGTACGACAAAGCTGCCTGAGCCGGTCATTCGCGATGCTGGACAGGCCGAACGGACGCTACCGCGTCTTCGCCGAGCGCGACGTGATCGACCACCTCGCCGAGTTGCCCCGCGTCCGCGACCTCCTCGGCGGGGGCAAGGGCGACTGGCGCGTGCGCGATGTCGCGGACGGCAATCTCAACGCCGTCTTCCTTGTCGATGGGCCGGACGGCGGCGTCTGCGTCAAACAGGCGCTGCCCTATGTGCGCGTCGCCGGCGAGAGCTGGCCGCTCGACGTCAAGCGGGCAGCTTATGAGGCCGCCTACCTCGCGCGGCTCGCGCCCCATGTAAAGGGGCTTGCGCCCGAACTCCACCATTACGATCCCGAGTTTTTCGCCATCGTGATGGAGAAGCTGGAGCCGCACAGGATCTTGCGCAAGGGTCTGATCGCGGGCGAACGTTTTCCGAAGGCGCCCGAGCACGTCGCAGAATTCGTCGCGCAGGCAGCCTTCCATACCTCCGATCTCGCGGTCCCGTTCGAACGGAAAAACGCCGACGTGGCGCTCTTTGCGCAGAACGTCGCGCTGCAGCGGATCACCGTCGATCTCGTCTTCACCGACCCTTACGTCGAAGTCTGGCGCAACAAGATCGCGGCGCCGCTCGCCTCGTGGGCCGCCGCTCTGCGGTCCGACGTTGCGTTGAAGAGCGCGGTCGCCGAGCTGCGCCTGCGCTATCTCACCAAGACGCAGTCGTTGCTGCACGGCGACTTGCATTCTGGCTCGGTCATGGCGACGCCCGAAGACACGCGAGTGATCGACGGCGAGTTCGCGTGGGTCGGGCCGACCGGCTTCGATGTCGGAAACTTTATCGCCCACTATGTCATGGCCTGGTACGCAAAGCCCTTCCACGCCGGCGAGCGCGAGGCCAACGCCGCCTATCGCGGCGCGATCGCCGGCGACATCGCGCGCTTCTGGCTGACGTTCCGCCGGCGTTTCCTCGACATCTGGAGAACGGCCGATACCGCGGGCGACGGCCTGCCTCCGGGCCATTTCGCCGACCCGGCCGGCGCGGCGCGGCTCGCGACCATTCGCGAAGCCTATGTCGAGGCGATCTTCCGCGACGCCCTCGGCTACCTCGCGATCAAGACTATCCGTCGTGTCGTCGGCTACGCCCAGATCGCCGACTTCCTGACCATCGAGAACGAGGAGCGCCGGGCCGAGGCGCAAGCCGGGGCGCTCGCGCTAGCGCGCGCCCTGCTCAAGCGCCCTGGATCCTTTCCCGACATCGCTTCGATCGTCGACGCGCTTCCCGCCTTCGAGGGCGCCGGCCTTGATCCGAAATGGGCGCCGACGTGAGCCTCTCCCATTCCTTTCGGGCCGACGCAGCGCTGATCGACATCGAGGGCACGATCAGTCCGACCGCCTTCGTCCGGGAGACGCTGTTCGGCTATTCGCGCAGCCGCATCGCCGACTATGTCCGGGCCAACGCCGGGGACGGCGAGGTGGAAACGATTCTCGGGGAGACCCGCGAACTCGAACCTTGCCGCGACCCCGTCGCCACACTGGAAGGCTGGCAGGCGCGCGACATCAAGGCGCCGCCGCTGAAAGCGCTGCAAGGCCTGATCTGGGA
Source organism: uncultured Alphaproteobacteria bacterium (assembly GCA_963748545.1). Taxonomy (GTDB): domain Bacteria; phylum Pseudomonadota; class Alphaproteobacteria; order Rhizobiales; family Beijerinckiaceae; genus Roseiarcus. The sequence continues at coordinate 51,118 of CAVVJO010000031.1, read as the reverse complement.
AAGCGGCTACGAATTGGGCGCCTTTGTGAGCCCGATCTTTCCGGATGCGCTCGAGGCCTTGAGGCGCTGGCGCGCCGCCGGCGTGCGCCTCTATGTCTACTCCTCTGGCTCCAGAAAGGCGCAAGACCTGTTTTTCCGCCACAACGAGGCGGGCGATCTCCGGCGCTTGTTCTCCGACTTCTTCGATACCGGCGTGGGGCCGAAGACCGAGCGCGGGTCCTATGTCGCGATCGGACGGGCGATCGGGACGCCGCCGGACTCGATCCTGTTCCTGTCCGACAGCGCCGCCGAGCTGCGGGCGGCCGAATCCGCCGGGCTTCAGGTCGCGCAGGCGGTGAAGGAGACGAGCCTCGCCGAACCGCGCTGGACGGGGGTCACCGATTTCTCCGCTGTCGACGTGGCGCCCGCGCCATGACAGCGCTCCCGGATGGCGATCTGGCGTCGGGAGTCGTCGTCAGGGGCATATCGAAGCGCTTCGGCTCGACGCAGGCGTTGCGCGCCGTCGATTTCGAGGTTCGGCCCGGCGAGGTGGTCGGGTTGATGGGCGCGAACGGCGCGGGCAAGTCGACCCTGGTCAACGTGCTGGTCGGCGCCGTACGGGCCGACGACGGCGTCATGAGCGTGAATGGCCGCGCTTACGCGCCGGGCTCGCCGAGAGACTTCGATTGCAGCTGGCGTCGTCGCCATCCACCAGGCGACCGACCGGGCCGGCGCGCCCGGCCTCACCGTCGCCGAGACGTTGTTGCTCGACCGCCTCGCCGACGGCCGTTCGGGGTTCTTCGTGTCTCCGGCCTCGATCCGCCGCCGGGCGGCCGCGATCGCCGAACGGGCCGGATTCAGCCTGCCGCTCGATCGCGATTTCGCCGACATCGGCCCCGCCGAACGGCAACTCGTCGCGATCGCCCGGGCGATTTCGGCCGACGCGCGCGTGCTGATCTTCGACGAGCCGACCGCGAGCCTGTCTTCCGCGGAAGCCGAACGGCTGTTCGAGGTGATCGAAGCCCTGGCCCGCAAAGGACTGGCGATCGTCTATATCTCCCACCGAACGCAGGACCTGAAACGTCTCGCGAGCCGGGTTGTCCTGCTGCGCGGCGGAAGGATCGTCGCCGGCTTCAGCCCACCGATCGACTTCGTTGCGACCCTTCAGGCGATGATCGGCCGGCCGATCGAGCGCGCGCATCCCGACGCCCGGCCGGCGAGCGGGCCCCCGATCCTGGAGACGCGGGGCTTGCGCCTGAGAACAGGCGCCTCGCCGATCGACCTTGCCCTGAGAGCCGGCGAAGTGACCGCGATCACCGGACCGCTCGGCGCGGGCAAAAGCCGCCTTCTGCTCACGCTTTTTGGCGCGATCGCACCGCTCGCGGGCGAGATGCGGCTGAACGGGGCGACCTGGCGGCCGAGCAATCCGGCCGATGCGATCGCCGCCGGCGTGCATCTCGCCGCCGAGGATCGCAGGCGCACCACCTTTGTTCCACCAGATTGGCCGGGCGGATCGCTTTCGGCGTCGATCGCCTTGCCGCATCTGCCCCGCTGGTTTCCACACGGATTCCTGATCCCCACGGTCGAGCGCTCCGCGGCGCTCACCGCGATCCGCAGCCTCGGCATTCACGCAAGCGGCCCTGACGCGCGGATGGACACGCTCTCCGGCGGCAACCAGCAAAAGGTGGTGCTCGCGCGCTGGCTTGCGGAGCGGCCTCGCGTGCTCTTGCTCGACGAGCCTTTCCAGGGAGTCGACGTCGGCGCGCGCGCCGATATCGCCGCGGCGGTGCGCCGACTCGTCGACGTCGCGACCCTTGTAACCGCCTCCGATCCCGAGGAGGCGCTGGAGGTCGCAGACCGGATCTTCATCCTCGACGCCTCGGGCCTGCGGCCGTTGGCCGACGAGGCCCAGCCAAGTCCCCTCGAGCCCTTCCCAACACCCGGATCGAACGATGGCCATATTGACTGAAACCACGCGTCCCCGGCGAGCCGCCCTAGGCGACATTGCGGCCGGCGTCGCCGGCGGAGTGCGTCGGTACGCGGTGTTCTTGCTTCTCGCCGCGATGATCCCGGTCTTCTCGGCCGCCGAGCCCGCCTTCCTCGGCGTCAACAATTTCATGAGCGTGCTGCAGGCCGTCGCGGTCGTGGCGATCCTCGCCGTCGGCGTGACGATCAGCATGGCGGTCGGCGGCTTCGATCTGTCAGTCGGCGCGGTCGCGGCCTCGAGCGTGATGGCGGCTTCCTACGCCATGGTCGTCTGGCGGCTCGACGCCGCGGAGACCGTGGCCTTCGTGCTCGCCTTTGGCCTTGCGGTCGGTCTGGCGAACGCGTTTCTCGTGGTCGTGATCGGGGTGCCGGACCTGCTGGCGACGCTGGCGATGAACTTCCTGCTGACCGGCCTCCAGCTCATTCCGACCGCGGGACGCTCGATCGCGACCGGCCTCATTTTGCCGAGCGGCGCCTCCGCCAACGGGGTGTTCGATCCGAACTTCCTCGCCATCGGCCGAAAGCGCCTGTTCGACGTCGCGCCGCTGCCGGTGCTGGCGATGCTGGTCGTCGCGGTGATCGCTTTCGTGCTGACCGAGCGCACGCGGATCGGGCGGCTCCTGTTCGCGGTCGGCGGCAACGAGGTCGCCGCCCGACTCGCCGGCGCGCGGACGGAGCGTCTCAAGACGCTGGCTTATGCGATCTCGGGGACTCTCGCGGCCTTCGGCGGCGTGATCGTCGCCGCGCGGGTCGGACGCGGCGACGTCTCCTCGGGCGCTTCGCTCCTCCTTGATGCGGTCGCGGCCTCGCTGATCGGCTTCGCCGTGCTGGCGGCGCGCCGCCCCAACGTCTTCGGCGCCGTCGTCGGAGCAATCTTCGTCGGCGTGCTCCTCAACGGGCTCACCATGCTGAACGTGCCCTACTACACGCAGGACTTCGTCAAGGGCGCGGTGCTGGTCGGCGCGCTGGGGCTGACCTACGGCCTCGGGCGGCGGCCCGCATGATCCTGCAACGCACCCCTCCGTTTCTCAACCCAAGGACCAAGCCCATGAACTCTCCCATCCGTCGCGCCCTGATTGCAGCGGCTTCCGCCGCGGCCCTCGCCGCGCCCGCTCTCGCCGAGGGCGTCGCCGGCGCGCCCGCGCCCTTCGACAAGGGCGGCGTCAAGCTCGCCCTGGTCGGCTTCATTTCAGCCGGTGATTTCTTCGAGGCCTATCAATCGGGCGCCGAAGCGCAGGCCAAGAAGCTCGGCGTCGATCTGCGCGTCTTCCCCGGCAAGCAGGACCCGGCGCTCGAGCGCGACCAGATCGAGCAGGCGATCGACCTGGGCGCCAAGGCGATCGTCATCGACCACGGCTTGCCGGAGTTGCTGAAGGACGTGGCCCAAAAGGCGCTCGACGCGGGCGTGAAGGTCGTCGCCTTCGACGTCAATCTCGACAACCCGAAGATCCCCCAGGTCGAGCAGAGCGACCATCTGCTCGCCCACCTCGCCCTCGAGCAGGCGGTCAAGGACAACGGCGACTCCTTCAAGGCGGCCTACGTCTATGTTGCCGGCTTTGCGCCGCTCGACCGTCGCGACGAGGTCTGGACGGAATTCAAGAAGGCCCACCCGGAGTCGAGGAGGTCGCGCGCTTTGGCGTCGTCAACTCGACCACCGCCGCGAGCGTCGCCGATCAAGCCAAGGCGGCGCTCAGCGCCCACCCCGAGATCACTGTCGTGTTCGCCCCTTACGACGAATTCGCCCGCGGGGTGAAGCTCGCGCTGAACGACCTCGGACGAAGCGACAAGGTCAAAGTCTATTCCGCCGACGTTTCGACCGCCGACGTCCACGAGATCACCGAACAGAACAGCCCCTGGGTCGCGACGGTGGCGACCAACCCTGCGGTTGTCGGCGCCGCCTCGATCCGCGCCGCGGCGCTCCTGGTCGCGGGGCAGGACCCCGGCCATTCGATCATCGTCGAGCCGGTGCTTCTGACCCAGAAAAGCTGCGCGACTCCGGCGTCGCGACCGTCGAGGAGCTGTCGGTCAAGGTGCCCGCCTTCGGCAAGTCGAACGCCGCGACGGCCGGCTGGATTCCCGAGTGACCGCAAGATCAGCATGACAATGAGGATGTCTTGACATGAAGCGTATAGCCTATCTGCTGGCCGGCGGCGTCGCCGCCGGACTTCTCTCCGTTGTAGCGGCGCAGGCCTCCGGCCTTGCTGGCGCGCCCGCGCCGTTCGACAAGGGCGGCGTCAAGATCGCCGTGGTGAATTTCATTGGCGGCGGCGACTGGCTGCAAGCCTTCGAAGCCGGCGCGAAGCGCCAGGCCGACGCGCTCGGGATCGATCTTCGCATCTCCGAGGCCCGGCAGGACCCGGACGCCGAGCGCCAGCTGATCGAGCAGGCGATCACCCTCAAGGTCGACGGGTTGATCATCAACAACGGCAAGCCCGAGGCGCTGAAGGACGTTGCGCAGAAGGCGGTCGACGCGGGGATCAAGGTCGTCGCCTATGACGTCAACCTCGACAACCCGAAGATCGCCCAGATCGAGCAGAGCGACCACGACATGGCCCGCCTCGTGCTGGAGCAGGCGGTCAAGGATCATGGCGACGGCGTCAAAGGCGGCGTCGTCTACGTCGCGGGATTTGCGCCGCTCGATCGCCGCTACGAGGTATGGAAGGAGTTCGGCAAGACCCACGGCGTCACGGAGGAGGCGGTGTGGGGCGTGGTCGACGATTCCGTCCCCGCATCGGTCGCCGATCAGACGAAGGCGGTCTTACGCGCCCATCCCGAGATCAAGGTGATCTTCACGCCGTGGGACGAATTCGCCCGCGGCGTGAAGCTCGCGATCGACGAGCTCGGCGTCTCCGACAAGACCAAGATCTACGGGGTCGACATCTCGACCTCCGACATCCAGGCGATCGTCGAGCCGAACAGTCCATGGGTCGCGACCGCCGCGACCAACGCGGCCGTGGTCGGCGAAGTATCGGTGCGCGCGGCGGCGCTCGCCATCGCCGGCCAGGACCCCGGCCACGCAGTGCTGGTGAAGCCGTCGCTCGTGACCCGGACCGAACTCATCGACAACAAGATCGCCACGATCGACGATCTCGCGGCGAAGGTGCCGGCGTTCCGCGCCAGCGACGCTGCGACCGCCCCCTGGATTCCCGCGCCGAAGTAGGGCGCGCGGGACGGCGGCGCGGGGAGACTCCCTCCCCCTCCTCGCGCCGCCATTATGTCTCGAAAACCCGAGATGGACGATGGCCGACCTGCCCAAACCCGACTTCGCGCAAAACATGCGCCTCATCGGCCATTCCAACCAGGGCGGCCGCGGCGACGGCCTTCAAGTCATGGTCCATCGCGGTTTCGCCTATGTGGCGCACCCTTGGTCGGGCGGCTTCACCATCATCGACGTCCGTGACCCCAGAAATCCCGGCGCGACGGCGTTCGTGCCGGCGCCGCCGAACACCTGGACCATCCATCTCCAGACGCACGACGACCTGCTGCTCGTCGTTCATGCGCTCGACCTCTTCGCCGACGCCCGGTTCGCCGACGAGAAGGCCTATTATACCGGATCGGTCGGCGAGGCTGTCGGCGGGGCGAAAGCGCGCCACTGGTCTGCGGGCGTCGCGATTTACAACATTGCCCGCCCTGACGCGCCAAGACAGATCGGGTTCTTTCCCATCGAAGGCGTCGGCGCGCACCGCGTGTGGTGGGTTGGCGGCCGCTACGCCTATGTCTCGGCGCTGATCGACGGCTTCACCGATTACATTTTCTTGATCCTGGATCTCTCGGACCCAACCCGGCCCTTCGAGGCCGGCCGCTACTGGCTGCCCGGCATGAATCGCGCCGCCGGCGAGACGCCGACCTGGGCCCCCGGCAAGCGGTTCGCGCTTCACCACGGCCTCGTCGCCGGCGACACCGCCTACGCCTGCTGGCGCGACGGCGGCCTGACGATTCTCGACCTCGCCGACCGCTCGCGGCCGCGGCTTGTCGCTCATCGCAACTGGTCGCCTCCCTATGGCGGCGGAACCCATTCAGCCTTGCCGCTCATCGACCGCAATCTGCTGATCGTCGCCGACGAGGCGGTTGCGGATAATGAGGAGGACGGGCGCAAGCACACGTGGGTGTTCGACATCCGCGAGCCTTCGAACCCAGTCTCGATCGCGACTTTCCCGACGCCCGCCGAAGCTGACTACCGCGCCAAGGGCGCGCATTTCGGCCCGCACAATCTGCACGAGAACCGGCCCGGCTCGTTCGTGTCGTCGACGCTGATCTTCGCCACCTGGCAGAACGCGGGGTTACGCGCCTTCGACATCGCCAACCCCTACGCGCCGAAGGAAGTCGCGGCGTTCGTCCCCCCTGCGCCGACCCTGATGATCGACCGGCGACCGGACCGTCCCAAGGTCATCCAGACCGCCGACGTCTTCGTCGACGCCAGCGGCCTCATCTACGCGACCGACTACAACGCGGGCCTCTCGATCATCGAGTTCAGCGGATGAGGCGCGGCCTGCTTCCACGTCAGCCAGATAAGTAGACTAAGTCTGTAGACTCTATTGACTGAACAGGGCGGCGGCGCCATTGTCTCGCTTCGACTAGACCCACGGGAGCCCGCCCATGACCCGCTCGACACTGCCCGTCCTCGACTTGCGGCGTTTTGACGCGGAACCGGACGGCCGCAGGCGCTTCCTCGCGGAGTTGCGGGAGGCCGCGCGCAAATATGGATTTTTCTATCTCACCGGCCACGGGATCTCGGAGGGCCTGACGCAAAGCGTGGTCGGGCTGTCGCGGCGCTTCTTCGCGCTGCCCGAGAAGGACAAACTCGCCATCGAGATGGTCAACTCGCCGCACTTCCGCGGCTATAACCGCGCGGGCCTCGAATACACCCGCGGCGAGCAGGACTGGCGCGAGCAGATCGACATCGGGGCCGAGCGGCCCGCCATCCCGCGCGCGGCGGGCGTGCCGGCCTGGGCGCGGCTGCAAGGGCCGAACCAATGGCCGGCGGCCCTGCCCGAATTGAAGCCTGTTCTCCTCGAGTACCAGGAGGCGACGACGGCGCTCGCGATCCGGGTGATCAAGGCCCTCTCCGCCGCGCTCAAGCAGCCCGAGGACGTTTTTGCGCCGATCTACGAGCCCGCGCCGAATCGGCTCATCAAGATCATCCGCTATCCCGGCCGCGCGGCGGGGGAGAGCGACCAGGGGGTCGGCGCGCACAAGGACTCGGGCTTTATCGCCGTGCTGCTTCAGGACAAGGTCGCGGGGCTGCAGGTCGAGGGCGAGGGCGGCTGGATCGACGCCCCGCCCATTCCCGGGACCTTCATCATCAACGTCGGCGAGATCCTCGAAATCGCCTCGAACGGCTATCTGCGCGCCAACGTCCATCGCGTCGTCTCGCCGCCGGAGGGAACCGACCGGCTCTCGGTCGCCTTCTTCCTCGGCGCGCGCCTCGATTCGGAAGTGCCGCTCCTGTCGCTTCCGTCCCATCTCGCGGCGGAGGCGCGCGGCGTGACGCAAGACCCATCGAACCCGCTCTTCCGCGAGGCCGGCAAGAACTATCTCAAGGGCCGCCTGCGCTCACATCCGGACGTCGCGCGCCGCCACCACGCGGACCTCATCGAGCCGTCGGACGGCAAGCCCGAGCTCGCCTCCGCCTACTGATCAAACCCATTCGCGCGCTCAGGAGACCGCAGGTTCATGACCACCGACAGCAAGCATTTCGAGACGCTCGTCCTGCACGGCGGGCCGTTCCGCGCCGACCCCTCGAGCGGTGCGGTCGCCGTGCCGATCGTGCAGACGACCTCCTACCAGTTCCAGGACACCGGACACGCCTCGCGTCTCTTCGCGCTCGAAGAGCTCGGCAACATCTACACGCGCGTCCAGAACCCGACCTGGGACGCGCTCGAGCAGCGGGCGGCGGCGCTGGAAGGCGGCTTGGCGGCGCTTGCGGTCGCCTCGGGCCAGGCGGCGTCGGCCTATTCGGTGCTCAATCTCTCGCAGGCCGGCGACAACATCGTCTCCTCGACCGACCTCTACGGCGGCACCTGGACGCTCTTCTCGCAGACCCTGAAGCAGTTTGGCGTCGAGACGCGCTTCGTTGATCCTAGCGATCCGGAGAATTTCCGCCGCGCCACAGACGACAGGACGCGCGCCTATTACGCCGAGATCCTGCCGAACCCGAAGCTCGACGTCTTTCCGATCAAGGAGGTCGCCGATATCGGCCGCTCGCTCGGCGTGCCGCTGATCGCCGACAACACCGCAACCCCGCTCATCGCCCGGCCGTTCGAGCACGGCGCGGCGGTCGTCGTCTATTCCGCGACCAAGTACATCGGCGGCCACGGCAACTCGATCGGCGGCCTCATCATCGACGGCGGCAACTTCCCATGGGAGCAGCACGCCGACCGGTTCCCGCTTCTGACGCAGCCTGACGGCGCCTATCACGGCGCGATCTGGACGGAGGCGGCGAAGCCTCTCGGGCCGATCGCCTACGTGCTGCGCGCGCGCGTGAAGCTCCTGCGCGACATCGGCGCGGCGCTCTCGCCGTTCAACGCCTTCCTGCTGCTGCAGGGGCTCGAGACGCTCCCCTTGAGGCTCCGCCAGCACAACGAGAACGCCATCGCGGTCGCGAACTTCCTGAAAGATCGGCCCGAGATCTCGCAGGTCGTCTTCCCGGGGCTGCAGACCGGCGAGCGCCGACGCCGCGCCGACGCCTATCTCAAGGGCGGCTACGGGGCGCTGATCGGCTTCGAGCTCAAGGGAGGCGTCGAGGCAGGACGTCGTTTCATCGACGCGCTCAAACTTTTCTACCACGTCGCCAACATCGGCGACGCACGTTCGCTCGCGATCCATCCGGCCTCGACCACGCACCAGCAGCTCGAAGGCGACGAGCAGCTCGCGGCCGGCGTGACGCCGGGCTATGTGCGGCTCTCAATCGGCATCGAGCACCCTGAGGATATCATCGGCGATCTCGCGCAGGCGCTCGACGCGGCCGGCGGGGCGACCGACGCCGCGCCCGCGCGCAAGGCGGCGTGAAAGTTTGGAACGGAGGATGAGGCCATGAACACGTCGAAAAAGTCCGGCCCGCTATCGCGACGGAATGTGTTGAAGGCCGCTGGCGCGGTCGGGGTGATCGCGGCCGGCGGCGCGCTCGGCGGAAGAGTGTTCTCACCGGCGATCGCGGGGCCGGCGCCGAAGATCCGCCTCGCCTGGGGCGACCTCGCCGCCTGCCATTCGCCGCTGGGCTTCGGCGTCGCCAAGGGCATCTACGCCAAGCACAATCTCGACGTCGATCTCTACCCCTTCACCGCCAACGGGCAGACGGTGATCCAGGCGCTCGCGACCGGCAAGGCCGACGCCGGCGCGGGCCTCGTTGGCGACTGGCTGAAGCCGCTCGAACAGGGCTTCGACGTCAAGCTGTTCGTCGGCTCGCACGGTGGCTGCGGGCGCATCTTCGCCTCGGAGAAGAGCGGCATCAAGGACCTCAAAGACCTCAAGGGCAAGACGATCGCGACCTTCGTCATGGGCGCCTCGCCCCAGACGGTGCTCCAGGTCTCCATCTTCAAGGCAGGCATCGATCCGAACGCCGATGTGACGTGGAAGACGGTGCCCTTCGACCTCGTCGGCGAGACGGTGGCGCGGGGCGAAGCCGACGCTGGCATTCACATCGATCCGTGGGCATGGTCGATCGAAAAGAAGAACAACCTCGTTCATATCGCCGACACCCAGACCGGCTACTACGAAGGCCACACCTGCTGCGTGCTCGGCGCCAACGGCCCATTCCTTGCCGCCAACAAGGACGCGATCCGGCGCCTCGCCGAGGGCAACATCGAGGTGCACGAATATACCGCCGCCCATCCGGACGAGGTGGCCAAGTGGTACGCCGACAACCTGAAGCCCGCCGGGCTGACCGAGGCCGACCTGACCGAGATCCTCGGCGCGCTCGTCTACCACAATCATCCCGTCGGGCAGCCGCTGATCGATCAGATCCGCATTGCGGCGGACGACCTGAAGCTCGTGAAGGTGCTCGATCCCGACACAGATCCGAAGGCTTTCGCCGAGCGGGTGACGATCGACATCCTGGCCTGACGCCGTGAGTCAGGCGAACCCAGCCGTCGAGAGGATCGCGCCCTCGCTCGCGCGGCCTTTTCGCGGACCGATCTGGATCTCGGGGCTTTACGCGGCCGCAGCCTGGGCCGCGGCCGCCATCGTCACCGAAGTCCTGCCCGACGCCGTCAAGTACGGCAGCAACGAGCTGTTCGCCGTCATTGTCGGGGCTGGCGCGCGGGATCTTCGCGCTGCTGGCTTTCCTCAGCCCGCGCGCGGGGCGGTTGCGCGACGTCCTCGACTATTATGGGCCCTGGTTCATCGCCATCGGCCTCTGGCTGACCTTCTGGGAGTTCTCGACCGCCAAGACCGGCTGGCTGCCAAAACCGTTCTTCTCCGCGCCGACCGGCCTTCTCCATGTGTATGTCACCGACTGGCCGCGCCTCCTCATCTGCATTGGCTATTCGCTGAGACTTTGGGCGCTGGGCTTCGGACTGGGCGCCTCGATCGGCTATGTCGGCGGTGTCGCGCTCGGCTGGTCGAAAGCCTTCGCCTACTGGGGTATGCCGGTTCTGAAGCTGATCGGGCCGGTGCCGGCGACGGCCTGGATTCCGGTCACCTTCTACTTCTTCCCGACCACATTCGACGCGAGCGTTTTCATCGTCGCGCTGGCGTCCGGAATCCCGGTCATGATCCTGACGTCGTCGGGCGTCGCCTCGGTCAATAGGGCTTTTTACGACGTCGGCCGAAACCTCGGCGCGAAGCCCTGGTATCTGATCTCCCGCATCGCCGTCCCGTCCGCCCTGCCGCACACCTTCGTCGGCCTCTTCATGGCGCTTTACTATTCCTTCGCGGTGCTGGTCGTTGCCGAGATGCTCGGCTCCAAATATGGGCTTGGCTGGTACATCCAGTTCCAGACGAACTATTCGGGCTACGCCAACGTCTACGCGACCATCGTGATCATGTCGCTTCTGTGCGCGGGTCTGGTGAAACTCCTGTTCGTCGCCCGCGACCGGCTGCTCTCCTGGCAGCAGGGCTTCATCTGATGGCGACTCAAGCTCTCGCGCGACAGGCGGATACTGCGCCCGCGGCGGTTGCCATCGACGTGCGCGCCCTTAGCCACGCGTTCACGCTGGACGGCTCGACGCTGCCGGTCCTGGAGTCGATCGAGCTCAGCGTCGGCGCGGGCGAGTTCATCGCGCTTCTTGGACCCTCCGGCTGCGGCAAGTCGACCCTGCTGCGCCTGATCTCGGGGCTCGACGCGCCTACCGCAGGGACGATCACCACCGACGGCGCGCCGATCCTCGGGCCCGATCCTTCGAGGATCCTCGTCTTTCAGGACCCAACCCTCTTTCCGTGGACATCGGTCTGGAACAACGTCGCCACGGGCCTCGAGACGCGCGGCGTTCTCAAGCATCAGAGCGGCCGGGTCGATGACGCGCTGGCGCTCGTCGGGCTTGCCGAATTCGCTCGCGCCTATCCGCACCAGCTGTCGGGAGGCATGGCGCAGCGCGCCTCGCTCGCGCGCGCGCTCGTCAACGATCCGGCGCTTCTGCTGCTCGACGAGCCGCTCGGCAAGCTCGATTCGCTGACAAGACTCGCCCTTCAAAGCGAGCTTCTGTCGCTCTGGCGGGAAAAGGGCTTCACTGCGATTCTCGTCACCCACGACGTCGAGGAGGCGGTGCTCTTGTCGTCGCGGGTGATCGTGCTGAGCGAGCGGCCGGCGCGCATCAAGGCGGAATTCGCGGTCGATCTGCCCTACCCACGCCATCGCGACAATCCGCGGGTCGTCGAACTCCGGCGGCAGATCCTCGCCACCCTCGGACTCGCAACATGAGACCCCCGCGGATGACAATCGAGAAGGCCCTGTTTGCGTTTGGGAGCACGATCGTCGCCGCGGCGCTCGTCTGGTGGTGGACGACTTTCGGCGAAGTGATCGAGTACGGCTATTTGTCGTGGCGCGAGGCGGGGCGGTGTCTCATCCACGATTCCGACATCTGCGGGCTCGCCAAGGTTCTCTGCCTCAGCGCCCACCCGAGGCTCCTCGCCGCCTATTGGACGAGCGCCTTCTGGCTCGGCGTCGGCGTCCTGTCGCTCGCTCTCCTAACCCCTCGAGGCCGCTTTGCCTCATCTTGAAGGAACCCCGCTCGGGCTTGACGGGTTCTTTGTGAAGGATTGGACCTCGCCATGAATGTCGCCTTCCGGCCGAACGGCCAAACCGGCCTCCCCGGGCCGTCAAAGGGTCTCTTGCCGCTGATCGGCGGGACGCCGATGGTGGAACTGACCAAGGTCGCCGCCGGACCCTGCCGGCTGTTCCTCAAGCTCGAGGGCGCCAACCCCGGCGGCTCGATCAAGGACCGGCCGGCGCTATCGATGATCGAGGCGGCCGAGGCCGAGGGCCGGTTGCTGCCGGGCGGAACGCTGGTCGAGGCGACCGCGGGCAACACCGGGCTCGGGCTCGCGCTCGTCGCCGCCGCCAAGGGCTATCGCCTGATCCTCGTCATTCCGGACAAGATGAGCCGCGAGAAGATCTTCCACCTGAAGGCGATGGGGGCGGAGATCGTGCTTACCCGCTCCGACGTCGGCAAGGGCCACCCGGACTACTACCAGGACAAGGCGGCGCGCATCGCGGCCGAAACGCCCGGCGCCGTGTTCATCAACCAGTTCGGCAATCCGGCGAACCCACTTGCGCACGAACTGACGACCGGCCCCGAGATCCTCGAACAGCTCGACGGCCACGTGGACGCGGTTGTCGCCGGGGTCGGCTCCGGCGGAACGCTGACGGGCTTGAGCCGGTTCTTCGCCGAGGCCTCGCCCCAGACCGAGATCGTGCTCGCCGATCCGGTTGGTTCAATCCTTGTCGACGTCGTCGAGGGGCGAAAGCCGCGCGAGCCGGGCTCGTGGCTGGTCGAGGGGATCGGCGAGGACTTCGTGCCCGCCATCGCCGATCTCTCGCGCGTGACGCGCGCCTACGCGATCGACGACGCGGAATCCTTCGCCGCGGCGCGCGCCCTGCTGAAGGCGGAGGGCGCGCTCGTCGGATCGTCGACGGGCACCCTCCTCGCCGCCGCGCTCAAATATTGCCGCGAACAGACCGAGCCGAAGCGGGTCGTCGTGCTCTCGCCCGACAGTGGCAGCAAGTACCTGTCGAAGATGTTCAACGACTTCTGGATGGCGGACCAGGGCTTTCTCTGGCGGCCGCGGCTGGGCGATCTGCGCGATCTGATCAGCCGCCGCCACGACGAGGGGGCTGCGGTGACGGTCGCCCCGGACGACCAGCTTCAGGTCGCCTACGCCCGCATGAAGCTCTACGATGTCTCACAGCTTCCGGTCCTGCAGAACGATCGGGTGGTCGGGATCCTCGACGAATCCGATCTCCTGCTCGCGGTCTTCTCTAACCCGGCGCGATTTCACGTCGAGGTCCGGTCCGCGATGTCGGGCGGCATCGAGACCGTTCCGGTCGGCGCGCCGCTGAACGACCTCCTGCCGATCTTCGACAAGGGCTACGTCGCGGTCGTGGTCGAGGGCGAGACGTTCCTCGGCCTCATCACGCGCATCGACCTCCTCAACCATCTCCGGCGACAGGTGGACTGACCCATGGCCCACGACGACAGAAGCGGCGCGGCGGGTTTTGCGACCCGTGCAATCCACGGACGGCAGAAGCCCGAGCCGACGACGGGCGCGGTCATCACGCCGATCTTCGCCACCTCGACCTTCCTTCAGCCCTCGCCCGGGGTGAATACGGGGTGGGAATATTCGCGCTCTGGGAACCCGACCCGCGCCGCCTTCGAGGCGGCGCTCGCCGAACTCGAAGGGGGGGCCGCGGGATTCGCCTTCGCCTCGGGGCTTGCGGCCGAGGCGGCCGTCCTCGAACTCCTCGACCACGGCTCGCACGTCGTCGCCTCCGACGATCTCTACGGCGGAACGTGGCGGCTATTCCATCGGGTGCGCGAGCGCTCCGCGGGCCTCGCCGTCACCCATGCCGACGCGAGCGACGCGGCGGCGATCGAGGCCGCGATCACGCCGGCGACCCGGATGCTCTGGGTCGAGACGCCGGGAAATCCGCTCTTGCGAATCGCCGATCTCGCGGCGATCGCGAAGATCGGCCGCGAGCGTGGCCTGCTCACCGTCGCCGACAATACCTTCGCTTCCCCCGCCGTGCAGCGGCCGCTCGAATTCGGCTTCGACATCGTCGTCCATTCGGTGACGAAGTATGTCAGCGGCCATTCCGACATCGTTGGCGGCGCCGCGATCGTGCGCGACGATCTGGACCTCGTCGAGCAGCTGCGCTTCTTGCAGAACGCGACGGGGGGCGTGCTCGACCCGTTCAGCAGTTTCCTCGCCCTCCGGGGCTTGCGCACCCTACCTTTGCGCATGGAGCGTCATGCGGCGAACGCACTCACGGTCGCGCGCTTCCTCGAGACCCATCCGAAGGTGAAAAAGGTCAACTATCCGGGGCTGGCAAGCCACCCGCAGCACAATCTCGCCGCGCGACAGATGTCGAGCGGCGGCGGTATGGTGTCATTCTTTGCCAAGTCGAGCCCCGAGGGGACGGTCCGCGCTTTGGAGCGGATCCGCTATTTCGCGCTCGCCGAGTCGCTCGGCGGCGTCGAGAGCCTCGTCAGCCATCCATGGACGATGAGCCACGCCTCGATCCCCGAGCGCTTGCGCCGCGAGGCGGGCATCACGCCGCAACTCGTCCGACTTTCCGTCGGCATCGAAGACGCGGACGATCTCGTCGCCGACCTCGACCGGGCGCTGGAAGCGGCGTGAGCGGCGACAGCCACGACCAACGCGCGGCTGCTCCCGCTGAGAGCGTACTGAAAGGAAGCCTGAATGTCCGCAGAACCCCGCGCGCTCAGCGTCGACACGCTCGTCCTGCACGGCGGGAGTTTTCGGCACGATCCGGCGACCTCGGCGACCGCGGTGCCGATCTATCAATCGACCTCGTTCGACTTCCCCGACACCGCGACCGCGATCAAGATCGTCAACTTCGAGCAGATCGCCTTCACCTATTCGCGCGTCGGCAATCCGACTGTCGACGCCTTCGAACAGCGGCTCGCGGCCCTCGAAGGGGGCGCGGCGGCCCTCGGTGTCGCCTCCGGCCAGGCCGCGACCGCGCTCGCAGTGCTGACCCTCGTGGAAGCCGGAGACAACATCGTCTCCTCGCCGGATCTCTACGGCGGCACGGTTCATTTCTTCCGCGAGCGCTTGAAACAGTTTGGTGTCGAGGCGCGCTTCGTCGACCCGTCGGACCCCCAAAATTTCGCTAGGGCGACTGACGCTCGCACCCGCCTCTATTTCGGCGAGTCGCTGCCGAACCCGAAGCTCTCGGTCTTTCCTATCGAAGAGGTCGCGGCCGTCGGGCGGCCTCTCGGCGTGCCGCTCATCATCGACAACACGGCCGCGCCTCTCGCCATTAAGCCGTTCGACCACGGCGCGGCCATCGTCGTCTATTCGGCGACGAAATACATCGGCGGCCACGGTACGACGATCGGCGGCGCGATCGTTGACAGCGGCGCGTTCCCGTGGGCCGATTTCCCGGACCGGCAGCCGCTCATCCATCGCCCCGACCCGGGCTACAAGAACCGCAACTACCTGAAGCTCGCCGAGCCGTTCGGCCCGATCGCCTTCGTCATCCGGGCCCGCGCGGCGCTCTTGCGCGACCTCGGACCGAGCCTCGCGCCGCAGAACGCGTTCCAGCTTTTGCAAGGGCTCGAGACGCTGCCCTTGCGCATCGAGCGGCAATTCGACAACGCCGCGAAGATCGCGAACTATCTCGCTGACCATGCGAAGGTCGCCAAGGTGGTCTATCCCGGCCTTCAGAAAGGTCTCGACCGCGAGCGGGCCGACAAGTATCTGAAGTTCGGGTACGGGGGCCTCGTCGGTTTTGAGCCGGAGGGCGGCGAAACGTCGGCGCTCGGCTTCATCGATCGACTGAAACTCTTCTATCACCTCGCCAACATTGGCGACGCGCGGAGTCTTGCGATCCATCCGAGCTCAACGACACACGGCCAACTCAACGCCGAGCAACAGGCGGCGGCGGGCATCTCGCCCGCGTTCGTGCGGCTGTCGATCGGCATCGAGGATCCCAACGACCTCATCGCCGACATCACGCAGGCGCTCGAGGGCGTCGAATGACGCCGCCTCGGCGATTTTTGCTTGGCGCAATCGCGCTCGTGACGGCGGTCGTCTCGGCGGCCGCCGCGACCGAGGCGACGCTCGAGGCCGCCGTTCACAATCCGGCCCGCAGCGCCAAGTTCGTCGCGCGTGACTCCGTCCGCCATCCTCTCGAGGAACTCGAGTTCTTCGGCGTGACGCCTTCTTCGACCGTTGTCGAGATCTGGCCCGGCGGCGGCTACTGGACGGAAATTCTCGCGCCCTTTCTGCACGAGCGCGGCGTCTATTACGTCGCCCTCGCTGGCAAGGGCGCAACTGCCGAGGCCAATCAGGAGGCCGAAAAGTACAACGCCGCCTTCCGGCAGAAGATCGGCGCCGATCCCGGAATCTACAGTAAGGTGATGATCACCAAGCTCGGCCTCGGCGAGACCGACATCGCCCCCGAGGGTTCCGCCGACGTCGTCTTGACGTTTCGCAACTTGCACAATTGGCTCGCCGAGGGCGATGCGCCGGAGACGTTGGCCGCGAGGCGGGGTGATCTGGTGATCGCATTCAACGGTCAATCGCTCCACCCGGAGCCCCATTCAGTCCGCTGGGCCGGCATCGTCGCGGACGTGGTTCCTCTCAGTGATTATTGGGACGACCCGCGCTTCGACCAGAAGAAACCGGGAAGGTCACAGGGCCTGCCAGACAACATTTATCGCCCAACCGCTGACGGACTTGAACAAGTCCAGAACGCAACTCACCAACCCGGCGACAGGAACAAAGATATCGGTGGCCTGAACTCCCTCGTATTTGGAGATGTATGGTACTTCGGCGCTGCAGCACCTATCCTCCCAGTCCATTTTGGGTTGCGGATGCCAGAAAACGCGCGCCGAGGGCATCGCCGCAGCAAAATTGAGCAGGCCTCCTGGAGTGACCTCAAGGCGTGGCTTGATGAGGGCCCCGCTCAAACTCCGACCACCAATGTCATAAGCAGCGGCGGCTGCGTTTCGACCCGGGCGCCAGAGGTAGGGCGTGATCCCCGACGCGAATGACGCGGTGTCGTTGGAGGATCGCTTGGACCGTGCCCGGGCACCCGGGAGGAAGGCCTGAAGAATGCATCAGGATATCGAATGGGACGATCGTCACGTGCTCAAGCGTTGCCAGCAACGAGGCGTAGCAAAGCGCGATTTTATGATTTTGCTTGAGGCTGCCGATCGGATGGTCCCGGTTGGTGGCGGCCGCGTGTCGTTGACGTTGAGCCGTATTGGTGTCGCAGGAATGCGAGCCGAAGGCGCTGATTGTACAAGCTTGGACCAGATAGCTCGACGCGCCATCGTCATCGATGCGGTCGGAACGCCGATCACAATCTTGATTCCCTTCGGGAAAGATCGGCGGCGCTATCGGCGCGGGCTGATCAGTCGCCGAAGGATACGACGGCGAAGGGGTTGATCGATGGGCGATCTAATCCATTTCCCGAAAACAAATGTCAGCAAGGCCGCGACGGGCATGACTGGCGCTGCGCGCGTCTACCGGCTGCGGAAAGCCCTCACCGCGCAACCTAGTCCAACTCTGTCTCCAATCGATCAGAAGACCGTGGCTGAGGCGCTGCACAAGCTTTTGCGGGAGATTGAGGACAAGCATCGAATAAAAAAGGCGCAAGTCATGCGCGAGGCAGGTTTGGGCGGTGAGGGCGACTCCACCAAGCATTTGTCGCAATACGCAATTTTGCCGGGCGCAAATCCAGCACGCCTACGTAAGAAAGCTGGCGGCTACGAGAAACTCGTGAAGGCGGCGGCAAGACTTGCCAGCTTAGACGAAAGCGAAGTTCTCCTAGAGGTTTTCGGCCAAGCAAGCTTTTGGCAAATGGCCGGTACGCGAGAGCCGGAACGGGAGTTCGAGGAACTGGCCCACCGGCTCCGCCACATTGCGGTTGCCGTTGCGCGAAAACACGATCTCACGGCCTTCTTCCGGCATGTCAAGAAAGGCGGCGGGGTCATGACCCCGAGCGCGGAGTGCTGGCGCAAAGAGTTGGTGTGGGCGCGTCCGCTCGCGCCAAACGAGATCGACGTCGAGTTCCACTTTGGCGACTTTGGGGGTCCACAAATCTGGCCAATCGAGTTCGATCAGCCGACCTATGAAGCCGAGGACGGGAGTGGCGACCATGTGCCTGTCTACCCCTCGCTTGTACTCGGAGCTTGGCGGTTCGACCCGTTTCCAGTGTCCGTTTCCGCGCAATTGGACAATCCGGATGGAAGCGCGGGTTCAATTTCCGGGACCGTGGAAGGCCAATCAACAGTCGAGCTGCGCTTGTGTATCGTCCCGATCGGGAAGAATCTTGAGGCAACTCCGGCGCTTCGAGTTGAGTGGACCGTTGCGCTTTCCTCGCTAAGTACCCACCCTGCGGCATCGCCTACTGAACGCGATAGCGGGACCGCTGACGACCCAGCATGTGACACCACACCCATTCTGAGCTTCCCGTGGGCGCATATGCCCCCGCTGAAGAAAGGAAGGTCGAAAACCTTTGGCCGAACCGGTTCAAGCGATTGCGATGTCCCGTGCGAGGCCATCGTCGAGACCGACCCGATCTCGAGCCAATTCGCAGCGTATTTTCGCGAACACTATACTGATCTATCCGAAACGGCGTCCCCGGCGGTCGGTGTCCGATTTTTGCCGATTCTGGGCGGAGTGTGCGAGGACTGGTTCGGACTCGAAACGTCAGAAAACCAATACGACCCAATGCAGCAGCGACTCGCTGATCGGATACAGCGCATCGCCGAATGGCCACTTTCCGAATATCCGTCCGCTGAATTCAGCTTCGCTACCCTCGCCGATGCGATGCATCGCTGCTTGTGCGATCTGTCCAACGGGCTCGATCAGCAGCTTGAGCGTCAAGCGGAGAGCCTGAAGCGAGTCTATTACGAGCATCTTCGCATCGCTCTAGAGGAACGCGCGGACGGCTGGGAGCAAGTGAAAAAGCGCTGGGAGGGATTCGCGTCCTCAGCAGACGTATGATGGCTGGGCAGCCTTATGGCGGACAACTCAGGGTGTGAGACCGGATGTGGATGTCTTGTCTGGTGATTTTACTGCTGGTCGTTCTGTATTTCGTGGCGCCGGGGGTATTTGTTTTGCCTTGGCTTATAACCGCTCTACATTAGCCCGGCTTACCAGAACAGATGGTGGCCGCAGATGACCCTTGAAGAGCGCATGGGCGCATTTACTGTCCAGGGCATTAGTTTTCCGATTGAGATCGCGGGCTTCACGCGAGGTGAAATAATCGACAACGAGGTCCGCACGAAAGGCCTCGGGACCACGATTGCCTACGGACAGCCTCCGTTTGGAAAGGCAACAATCTTTGTCTATGACAAAGGGCTTCGTGATATCTCAGACGGACCAGATGGCCAACGAGTTCGTGAAGAATTTGATATCACGACGCAAGATGTCTTTAACAGGGCGCAAATTCCTGGCGGTCCAGCCATCGAGCTCGTCTCACGGTATGGAACAGGTACTCCTCTAACAAGGCGCGAGTTTCTTTGCGCAGAATTCGTTCAACATTCACCTAACGGTCAAATGAGGTCCTTTCTGTACGTGACAGGTGCCAAGGTAAATTTTGTGAAAATAAGAGTAACTCTAGCGACAGACGACCCGCGTGATCCGTCAGCTCGCAATTTCGCGAATGCTGTTGCCAAGGTTCTGTGGAACGCGTGAATTTGCCCGACCGCAACTTTGCTTTACCTGGAGAAATTTTTGAAAATCGTGCTCAGCAGGAAGGGCTTCGATTCGGCAAGCGGCGGCGTGCCTAACCCGATTCTTCCCGGGGGCATTATGATCCCAATGCCCATTCCTGCTACACGCGACCCTCACAGGTACGACGAGATCACTGTCAATGGCGTGGCTGTTGGACAGCTGGTCGAGGACCTAACCGGAGGTAAGATCGAGAGAACTCGCCGATGTCATCTCGATCCAGATCTGGATGCTCGATCCTTGCCGAGGGCTGTTGGATGGCGGCCCGCTTTCGGTCAAATTAGCGCCTCGCAGAGTCACCTCGCACGACATGCAGTCGGCAAAGGCGACCTCTTCCTATTCTTTGGCTGGTTTCGAGAGGCCGAACACGTCGGCGGGCGTTGGAGGTTTGTTCGGGGAGCGCCGAATCTGCATGTGATCTACGGATGGATGCAGGTGGACGAGGTAATCCGTCTGGCCGACCCGCATGACCTGATTGACCGACTGGCGCCGTTCGCCGATCACCCTCACATGCAGGGACGCAGCAATCCATCGAACACTCTCTATTTGGCGGCTGGGCGCTTGTCGCAATCGAATCGCCAAGGGGGAGGCATCTTCAGAGAAGTGTCGAGCGCGCGCACTCTGACCGACGTTCGTCAGTCCAAACGTTCCACTTGGAGGCTGCCGGCGTGGTTCCATCCCGGGCATGGAGCGACACTCAGCTACCATGAAACATCCGATCGATGGCAAATCGACGGCGCGGAATGCAGACTATCTTCGGTAGCCCGCGGTCAGGAGTTTGTTCTCACGACGGCGAATTCCGAAGCAACCTGTGAGTGGCTTCGAGGCGTTTTCGGCGACGATGACGCGGCACCGGAAAATCATCTGGAGAGCAACGACGACGTTGGGACTTTGGGGCCAAGCCGGACGACTGTCGGGAAGGCAAGATAAAAGCAGCGCCTCCCTTCGGCCTGATCGCTGTGGTCGGTCAGTGGTTTAGCCGGTGCCGCACGAAAGGGCGAGGTGCCGCTCTCGGTGAAATTGCCAATCGTTTCAGCGCTAAAAGCGCCGTCTGTCATGCCGACCGCCGCCGAAAGCCCTACCTTGCTTCAGTTGCTTCATTCTGATAACTCTATACCGTGACGCAGCCGCGCGACCCCACCCTCGATGTGCTGCTTGACCTCGACGGCCAGGTGCTCGTCGTGGACCCGGAGGGCGGTCACTGGGTCCGGTTCGTGGTGACGCGGGTGCGGACCTCGCCGGAGAAGCCGCACGGTCTGGATTACTCGCTGACGCTGCACGGCCCGGACGGCGAGCGGCTGGTCGGTTTCGACAACGCCCATCCGGTGGCGAGGCAGAAACGCGGCGAGGCGCAGGACCATCGCCACCGGCTGCGGACGATCAGGGCTTACGACTACCGGGACGCGGCGACCCTGCTCGCCGACTTCTGGGAGACCGTGGACGCCGTGCTGCGTGAGAGAGGAGTGATCCCATGACCACCTTGAAGGTCGGCATCGCAAGTTACGAGGAGATGAAGGCGCGGACCATGGCCGTGGCGCGCGGCGAGCGTCGCGTGGCGGCCGATGAGCCGAAGGTCTGGTTCACGTCGACCGAAGTTCTTCGCCAAGATCCTGTCGGCCGGCAATCGTGAACTGCTGCGCGTCATTGCCGAGAAGGGGCCGGGTTCGCTTGACGAGCTGGCCCGGATCACCGGCAAAGCGAAGTCGAACCTGTCGCGCACACTGCGAACGATGGAAGGCTATGGCCTTGTCCGCCTGGAACGGGGCGAGCGAGGGCGGATCATGCCGAAGGTGACGCATGACCGGGTGGAACTCGACCTTCCGCTCACGATCTCCCGCAAGGCGAGCTGAGCCGTGACCGGTCCGCCGGAAGGGACACGGGCGTTGTCGGATAGAAATCGGCTGTTCGCTCGAGAGCCGAGCGGCGCGATACTGCGGCGATGTCCCGACGTCGCGCCAGCTTGGGCGCTCTGCCTGACGATCTTTACATCGAGCCAGAGCCTTGGCCGCGCATCGGCCGGCCGCCAAAGCGTGATGTTGAGGCATGGACCGTCATGGACGATTGGCCCGAGCCTGTTCCAATCACCGACGCCGAGCTCGACGTGTTTGAGGCATGGTTTGGCGACTTCTTCGAAGAGCTGTTCGGACCGTGCCGATGATCTGAGAGGACAATCGCGATGACCTTGCCGCTGCGGGCCGCTCTATATCTGCGCGTCTCGACGGCGCGGCAGGCTGAGCACGATGTCTCGATTCCCGATCAGAAGCGGCAGGGCGAAGCGTACTGCGCGGCGCGCGGGTACCAGCTTGTCGAGACCTACGTCGAGCCTGGCGCATCGGCCACGAACGACCGCCGGCGCGAGTTTCAGCGCATGATCGAGGCCGGCACATCGAAGCCCGCACACTTCGATATCGTCATCGTCCACAGCTTCTCGCGCTTCTTCCGCGACCACTTCGAGCTGGAGTTTTATGTCCGCAAGCTCGCGAAGAATGGCGTCAGGCTTGTCTCGATCACGCAGGAGATGGGCGACGATCCGATGCACGTCATGATGCGGCAGATCATGGCCTTGTTCGACGAGTACCAGTCCAAGGAGAACGCCAAGCACGTCCTCCGCGCCCTGAAGGAGAATGCCCGGCAAGGCTTCTGGAACGGCTCTTTGCCGCCGATCGGCTATCGCGTGGTCGCGGCCGAGCAGCGCGGGGCCAAGGTCAAGAAAAAGCTGGAGATCGATCCGCTCCACGCGGACACGGTGCGGCTGATCTATCGCCTCGCCCTCGAAGGCGACGGCATGAACGGCCCGTTGGGCGTCAAGAACATCGCGGTCTACCTCAACCAGCGCCGCATCTTCACCCGCGACGGCGGACGCTGGGGCATCGGTCAGGTTCACCGCATTCTGACGCGGGCGACCTATATCGGCCGACACGAGTTCAACAAGCGCACCAAGACCAAGATGCTGAAGCCGGTCGGCGAGATTGTCACCGTCGACGTACCGCCGCTGATCGATCCAACTACCTTCGAGGCCGTTCAGGCGCATCTGCGCACCCGCGATCCGAAGGTTACGCCGGCGCGTGTCGTGAGCGGCCCCACCCTCCTTACCGGCATCTGCTTTTGCGCCACTTGCGGCGGCGCGATGACGATCAGAACCGGGAAGGGAGGGCGCTATCGCTACTATACGTGTTCCGTCAAGGCGCGACAGGGCGAGACCGGCTGCAAGGGCCGCTCCATCCCGATGGAGAAGCTCGACAATCTGGTCGCCGGCCACATCGAGGATCGCTTGCTACAGCCCGAACGGCTCGAGGAAATTCTGGCCTCCGTCCTCGACCGCCGCCAGGAGCGCGCCGAGCGCCGCCGCGAGCATATCGCCGAGTTGAACAAGCGCGCCGCCGAGACGGATCTCCGGCTCAAGCGGCTCTATGACGCCATCGAAAGCGGTATCGCCGACCTGGACGACCCGGCCTTGAGGGAGCGCATTGCTGGGCTCAAGGCCATCCGCGATCAAGCCCAGGCTGACGCCGACCGCGCCCAGGCGGTGGCGGAAACCGCGGGCAGGCAAGCGATCACGCCGGCGATGGTCCAGAAATTTGCCAGAACCGCCCGCGAGCGCATCCGCATCGACGGCGGCGGATATAGACGCGAACATCTCCGCGCGCTCGCCCAGCGTGTCGAGGTCGCAGACCGCGAGGTCCGCATCATCGGCTCGAAAGGCAATCTGCTTCAGACGCTTGCCGCCGGCTCGGGCGTAACATCGGCTACGCCCGGCGTTCGCAGTTCTGTTCTGAAGTGGCGGAAGGGGTGAGATTCGAACTCACGGTGGGGTTGCCCCCACGGCGGTTTTCAAGACCGCTGCCTTAAACCACTCGGCCACCCTTCCGTTCGTGCGCGCGATCCATAGCCCATGGAGCCTTGGCGCCGCAACGCCTCACACCAGCCGGCTCTGCGCCTTGGCCGCGGCGATGAAGCTGGCGAACAGCGGGTGAGGCTCGAACGGCCGCGACTTCAGCTCCGGGTGGTACTGCACGCCGATGAACCAGGGGTGGTCGGCAAACTCGATCGTCTCGGGCAAGAGCCCGTCGGGCGACATGCCGGCGAACACCATGCCCTTGTCCTCGAGCCGGGCGCGATAGCCGGTGTTGACCTCGTAGCGGTGCCGGTGGCGCTCGGAGATCCGGGTCTCGCCGTAGATTTCGGCGATCCGCGAGCCAGGCTTGAGCAGAGCCGGATAAGCGCCGAGCCGCATCGTGCCGCCGAGATCGCCTTCGGCCCTGCGCATTTCGAGCTCGTTGCCGCGCAGCCATTCGGTCATCAGCCCCACGACCGGCTCGGGCGTCGGGCCGAATTCGGTGGAATTGGCCGCCTCGAGGCCGGCGAGCGACCGGCAGGCCTCGATCACCGCCATCTGCATGCCGAAACAGATGCCGAGATAAGGCACCTTGCGCTGACGGGCGAAGCCGGCCGCGAGGATCTTGCCTTCCGCGCCGCGCGAGCCGAAACCTCCCGGCACCAGAATGCCGTGCACGCCCTCGAGGCGCGCGGCGGGGTCGGCGGCCTCAAAAATCTCGCTCTCGATCCACTCGAGCTTGACCCGCACGTGATTGGCCATGCCGCCGTGAGTCAGCGCCTCGATCAGCGATTTGTAGGCGTCCTTGAGGCCGGTGTACTTGCCGACGACCGCGATCGTCACCTCGCCCTCGGGATTGTGATACGATTTCGACACCGTCTCCCAGCGCCGCATGTCGGGCTTGGGCGCGGGCTCGATGCCGAAGGCGGCGAGGACTTCGCGGTCGAGGCCGGCCCCGTGATAGAGCGCGGGGACGTCGTAGATCGAGCGAGCGTCGCGCGCCTCGACCACGGCGCTTTCGCGCACGTTGCAGAAGAGGGCGAGCTTTCGCCGCTCCTCGCGCGGGATTTCGCGGTCCGAGCGGCAGAGCAGAATGTGGGGCTGGATGCCGATCGAGCGCAGCTCCTTGACCGAATGCTGGGTCGGCTTGGTCTTCAGTTCGCCCGCGGTCGGGATGTAGGGCAAGAGCGTGAGGTGGATATAGACCACATGGCCGCGGGGCAGGTCGTTGCCGAGCTGGCGGATCGCCTCGAAGAACGGCAGGCCCTCGATGTCGCCGACGGTTCCGCCGATCTCCACCAGAACGAAGTCGACCGCGTCGTTGCCTTCGAGGATGAAGTCCTTGATCGCGTTGGTGACATGCGGGATCACCTGAACGGTCGCCCCGAGGAAGTCGCCATGCCGCTCGCGGGCGATCAGCTCCTGGTAGATGCGGCCGGTGGTGATGTTGTCCTGCTTGTTGGCGTTGCGGCCGGTGAAGCGCTCGTAATGGCCGAGATCGAGGTCGGTCTCCGCCCCGTCGTCGGTGACGAACACCTCGCCGTGCTGGGTCGGGCTCATGGTTCCCGGATCGACGTTCAGATAAGGATCGAGCTTGCGCAGACGGACCGTGTAGCCGCGCGCCTGCAACAGCGCGCCGAGCGCCGCCGAGGCCAAACCCTTGCCGAGCGAGGAAACCACGCCGCCGGTGATGAAGATATACCGCGCCATGGGATTCGACCCTTAACGGATCGAACTCGATTCGGCGAGGCGAAAGTTTCGCCGACGCCGCCACCAAGGCGACCCGGGGGGATTGGGCGGTCGCAATTCCACGAGCGCGGCGTCGCCTAGGGTTCGCAAAGTTAACGCCCGTTACGGCGCTCCGGCGACGGCTCGAATCTCTTGCGCCCCGGCAGGACGTCGGCGCCGGCAAAGCGGGCCCTAGCGCCGAGCGATTCCTCGATGCGCAGGACCTCGTTCCATTTCGCCATCCGTTCCGAGCGCGAAAACGACCCCACCTTCAGCTGTCCCGCGCCCCATCCGATCGCGAGATGAACGATCGCCACGTCCTCCGTCTCGCCGGATCGGGCGGACACGATCGCGCCGAATCCTTCGCGCAGGGCCGCGTCACAGGCCCTCCTCGCCCTGCTGACCGTCCCGGCCTGGTTGACCTTGATGAGCGCGGCGTTGACGGTCCCATCCCGGGCGGCCTCACGCAAATGATCTGCGGAGGTCACGAGGAGGTCGTCGCCGACGATCTGCACGTGGTCGCCGACCGCGGCGACGAGCCTGCGGAAGCCGATCGGGTCGTCCTCGGCGAAGGGATCCTCGATCGAGACGATAGGGTAGCGGGCGCACCAGTCGAGCAGAAGCTCGGCGAGGCCGTCGCGATCGAGCTCGCGCTTCTCGAGACCCAAGCGATAACGCCCGCCGCGTCCGAACTCCGAGGCGGCGACATCGAGCGAGATGGCCATACCGTCGCCGGGCTTCAGACCTGCGCGCTCGATCGCCGTCACCAGCGTATCGAGCGCCTCCTCGTTGCTCGCGAAGGCGGGCCACCAGCCGCCTTCGTCCGCGACGCCCTGCAGGAGTCCGCGCTCCGCCATGATCCGGCCGGCCGCGCGATAGACCTCAGCGGTCGCCTCCAGCGCCTCGGCGAAACTTCCGGCGCTCATCGCGACGACCATGAAGTCCTGGACGTCGACCCGCCGTCCGGCATGCGCCCCGCCGCCGAAGATCTGGATTTCCGGCAGCGGGATCAGCGGGGCGGCGTCGCCGAGGAGATGGCGCCAGAGCGGCAATTTCCGGCTCGCCGCGGCGGCGTGCAGAACGGCGAGCGAAATCGCGGTCAGGGCGTTGCCGCCCAGTCGGGCGAGATTGGCGGTTCCGTCGAGCGCGACGAGCCTGTCGTCGATCGCAGTCTGATCGAAGGGGTCGGCGCCGGTCAAGGCCGGCGCGATTTCATCGCGGATTCCGGCGAGCGCGCCTTGCACGTCGAGGCCGCCGTGTCGTGTCCCGCCGTCCCGTTTCTCGACCGCTTCGCGGCGTCCTCGCGAGGCCCCCGCCGGCGCAATCCCCCGACCGACTGCGCCGTCGCTTAGGGCGACCTCAGCTTCGATCGTCGGCCGACCGCGGGAATCCCAGATGCGGCGCGCGATCAGCGACTGAATTGCGGGACCACTCATACGGCGCGACTCCACGCTTCGGCGACTTCCATGAGACGCGTGGGCGGGTCGGCGATCAGCGGCGCCGCGCACCGGCGGACGGCTTCGCGCTCGCTCTCCCGAGTCGAGATATTCGACCGGCGATTTGCCGTCGACTCGGGCAAGAAACAGAGCCGGGAGGAGCGAGGCCGCGCGCGCTTCCAGTTCGATCCTATCCTCCCAGTCGACGCCGGCGAGATAGGCGCCTGCGAGCGCTTTGAAGGCGACCAGAAAGAGGGCCCTGTCGGAACCTTCCCGGGCGCCCTTCAAGAGAAGATGGTTTGCGCAGAAGGCGAGATCGAAGGCAGGATCGCCGAACCATGCGCACTCCGCATCGAGGAACACAGGACCGGAGGCGCTCATGAGGATGTTCTTGGGACTCACGTCGCCATGAACGAGCGCGCGCCGCGTCGCGAGCGTTCGCCGAGCGAGGTTCGCGAGCGGCCCGGCGAGCGCCGGATGCGCGCGGGCCGTCGCATGCAGGTAGGGCTCGATTCGGATTGCTTCGAATGTCGCGTCGTGCGCGAAGGCGACCCGCAGGCCCGGCGCAGCAGCGCTCATCGCGTGGATGCGCGCGAGTTCGCGTCCCACCGCGGCGGCGAAATCCAGGTCGACCCGGTCGTGCAGAAGCTGCGCCTTCCAGAGCGGGAAGGCCTCCGGCGGCAAATACTCCATCGCGAACAGTCCCGCGTCCGGATCCTCGGCCAGGATTCTCGGAACCGCGTGCGGCAGCCAATCCGCAACGGCGCGCATGTAGGCCGCTTCGGCCGCGTTTCGACTGACCGGAGCCTCCCACACGGCGGCGACCTTTAGCCTCGCCAGCGCGCGCTTCACGCAGAAGCATCGTCCTTCGGCTTCGATCCGTGTGATGTCCGAGGACACTCCGCCCGACAGCGGCGTCGCAAGGATGCTCTCCTCGGCCTCGACGAGGCCGAGGCGGCGCAGGCAGGCCTTCAACTCGTCGATATCCATCGCCAGGCCGCTCCGTTGACAACGCGTCGCCGGGCAGATCGATCCGCCTGGCCAGCCGGACGTCTCCATGTTCCATACGACACTGGAACCGGGGCCCGCTGTCTGGATTGCAGGGGGCTCCTCTACGCCCGACCGCTTCCGCCGCAGCCATCGTACCGCAATTGCCGCGGGTTGGGGACCTTCGCGCTAGACCCTTCGGGGGCAGACAAAAACCGTGCAGGGCGAACGATCGGGGCGATGAACCGCGAGCTAGTAGACTGCGGCAAACATGACGGATTCCGAGGTCGCCTCATTCGGCGAAAGTTCCTCGACAATACGGCCCTGTCTGGAAACGAGGATACGGTCCGACAAACTCAAGATCTCGGGCAGGTAGGATGAAATGACGACGACGGCGAGCCCGTCGTCAGCAAGCGCGGAGATCAGATGATGGATTTCGGCGATCGCGCCGACGTCCACGCCGCGCGTGGGCTCGTCGAAGATGATCAACCTGGGTTTCTGGACCAGCGCCTTCGCGATGACCACCTTTTGTTGATTGCCGCCTGAAAGCACGATGACCCGAGAGTCGCCGCTCAAGGCGCGGATGTTGAGCTTTTTCGTCCACTCCGTAGCGAGCGCCTGCGTTTCGCTCACGCTCGCCATCACTCCCTGCGATTGGCGGCTCGAGATCCGCCCAATGTAGATGTTCTCCGCCACCGACATCGTCTCGAAGAAACCATCGCCCTTGCGGTCCTCGGTGACGTAGACGACGCCGTCGCAGACCGCCGCGCGCGGGGTCTGGTATCGGACAGACTTGTTCTCGAGTCGCACGTCGCCGCCGTGAAAGAAATCGCGTTTGGCCACGCCGGCGATGATTTTGGCCATTTCCGTTCGGCCGGACCCCACCAGCCCGAACACGCCGGTCACTTGTCCCGCGAAGACCGAAAACGAGGAGTTGCGGACCAGATTCTGCATCGACAGATTCTGGACGCTCAGGACCGTCTCTCCCGCCGGCCGCAGCTTGCGACTGTCCGCCGCACGGCTGTAGAGATCGTCGGTCAGCGACCGGCCGACCATGTGACGGATGATGGTTTCTCGGGAAAATGTCTTGGCGTCGTCGGTGACGATATGAGCCCCGTCGCGCAGGATCATTATCCGGTCGGAGATCTCGAGCGCTTCTTCGAGAGCGTGGCTGATGAAGACGATCGCCACGCCTTCCTGGCGCAGGCGACCGATCAAGGCGAAGAGATGATGCTTCTCCTCCGGCGTCAGCGTCGCGGTCGGCTCGTCAAAGATGATGATCTGCGCCTTGAGGCGGACCGCCCTGGCGATCTCGACCATCTGGCGCTTGGCGGTGCCAAGCGACATGACGGGCGCGGTCGGGTCCACCGGGAAATTGAGCGACTGAAGGAACTGCTGCGCTTCGATATAGACGCCCCTGAGGCGATTGAAGAATTTTTCGTCTCCCAGATAGAGGTTCTGGGCGACGGTCATCGAAGGAACCAGACTGGTCTCCTGGTAGACCATCGCGATGCCGTATCGCCGCGCGAAAGCGGGTCCGGCGATATGAATCTGCTGGCCGTCGAGACGGATTTCGCCCTGGCTCGGCATGACGGCGCCGGAGAGGATCTTGACTAAGGTCGATTTGCCGGCGCCGTTCTCTCCAAGGATGGCGTGCACCTCGCCGCGACGCAGATCGAAGTCGATGTCCTTTAGCGCCGCGACGCCGCGATAGGACTTTCCGACACCCCGCATCTCGAGAAGCGGAGGCTCAACTTGCGGCGGAACGCTCACCACTCCGCTCCCCCGTATGCATAAGAGCCGACGACCCCGTCGCCCTTGGCGGTAAAATACAGGCGTCCTTCCGACGCCAGGCACGAGGTGACGCCATGCCGGCGTCCGTTCGCTCGACTGTGGAGACTGGCCCGCGGACGGAACGCCGCGTCGAGGCGCGCGACGAGGCCATAGGATCGGCTAGGCGACCACGGCTTCATGACCCCGAGCTGCTTGACGCCGCCCTGCTGCGTCGGCTCGAGCGGCGATTTCCCCGAGCGAAGACAGGGCGCCACCCAGTAGTCGGCGTCGATCTCGTCGAGCATTCGTCGGCGATAGCCGTCTTCGCTCAAGACAAATTCGACCAGTTGGCTGCGCGGAGCGAAAAGCGCGAGCCACACTGCGTCGTCCGAGCTCCTCGACAGGCGGCCCGGATAGGCCGGCAGGTTCTCCAGCACCTGCGCCCCGCGGCCCTCGGCGCCGGGCGAAATGCGGGTCAAGGCGCTGCGCCAACTCTCGGAAACGACGATCGAATCGCCGTCTTCGAGAAGCCCGCTCGGGTACGACAGGTTTCCGGCGATTTGCGTCCACGCGGCGCTCGCCGGCTCCAGTCGCCAGACCGACCCGGAGGCGCCCTTCTCCATGAGATCTCGTCTCCAGTCGGTAGGCCCGCGGGTTGCTGAGCCGTTGGCGACCAGCAACGCGCCATCCTTCGCGGCGGCCAGCGCCGTGATGCACCGGACGCCCGCCCTGGCCTCGAGGATCTTCCCGTCATAGCGACCGCCGACGAACCCGATCCGGCCGTCGACAAGTCCGACCGCCGCGCCGCCGTCCGGCAGGGTCGCGAGCGCACTCACGTCGGCGTCGAAGGACGCGACCGGCGCGGCCCCCGCAGCGCTTACGCGAAGCAGCGAGCGTCCGGAGGAAACGACCAGCCCCAGCGGCGTCATCGCCAGATCGTCCGGCGCCGGCGCCTCGAGCGCCGAGGCTGCGGCGTCGAGCAGATCGTTGGGACGGAACGCGCCGTCCATCGGCGGCGTCGTGATCGAGGCTTCGCCGCGGCCGAGCCACCTGTCCAGAGCTTTCCTGACCGGGTTCATTGTCGCTCGCCCCAATAGGACGCCTGTCCTGTCCAGCGGGGGTCGGCGCCGGCGATCTTGATCCGACCGATCCGGTTGTTGGTGACGCCGCCGAGGTAGAGATAGCCGCGATGTTCGCGCATCGAAGTGATCGCCGGATGGTTTTCGCCCGCACTGTCCCACAAGGTCTCGAGCACCCGACCCTTCTCGTCAAAATGAACGACGCATCCGACGTTCACATTCGGAAACAACCACTCGTCGCCCGCAACCCGGCGCGCCATGCGTCGTCTGAACGCCGGCATGGTCATCGCGAGATCGTAACTCGGCGTCCGCGTTCCAGCCAGCGCCACCCAGTAAGCGCCGTTCGATCCTCGATTGATATTGTCGGGGTATCCAGGCAAGTCGGAAATGACCTCTTCGGTTGTTCCCGCTTTGGGGCCTTCGAGCCAGTAGCGGCTTACGCGGCAGCCCCAGGTCTCGGCGAACAAAAGCGACTTGCCGTCGTGCGCCATGCAGACGCCGTTGGCGAACAGGAGGTTGCGCAGGACGGTGCGGGTGGTTCCGGTGGCGGGGTCGTAGCGAATGATCCGGCCGTTGCCGCGCCCCTCCAGGGCGTCGACCACCCACTCCTCAAAGCCGTAACGGATCGTCGCCTCGCTGAAATAGACTTTGCCGTCCGGCGCGATGTCGAGATCGTCCGCGAGTCGCATGCGCGAATCGTCAATGATCGAAAAAGTCGAACGATTGGTCTCCGCCGTCATCTTCTGCGCGGCGCGGTCTTTGTCGACGCGGTACAGGCCCATGCCCGCGATACAAACGACGAGGGCGCCTCCCCGGTCGAAGGCCATGCCGAGCGGCCTTCCGCCGACATGCGCATAGACTTCTCGACGGACATGATCGGGCGCGAGAAAGCGGATGATATCGCCCTGCCGAACGCTGCAATAGAGGTTGTCGTCATCATCGAGAATGACGTCCTCGGGCCCGTCAACCTCGCCCAGACCGATGACCTCCACGTCTCGAAGGCGGTCGTTCATCGCATAGGGCGACGCGCCGTCGCCAAGCCGCGGCGCTGGCGGCAAAGCCAGATAGGTTGGCGACACATAGACCCTCGCGCGCAGCTTGTGGCGCCACTTGCCCCATCGCACGTCGATGGCGATCGCCAGCAGCAAAACGAAGCCGACCACCATCGAAGAGGCGCCGCTCTCGAGCCCAAGTCTGACCAGCCCGTTCGTCAGCAGCGAGACGATGACGGCGCCCATCAAGGCTTTGCCGACCGAGCCGCGGCCGCCGCCGATGCTGTTGCCGCCGAGGAGCGCAGCCGTAACCGCCGAGAGTTCGAGGCCGAGGCCTGTGTCGGGGCCGGCGCCGGAAAGGCGCGCCGCATAGAGAATGCCGGCGCAGCTCGTCAGCACGCCCGCGATCACATAGGTCAGGCAGACGGTGGCCCGCACCGGAATCCCGGCGTTATAGGCCGCCCGCCGCGATCCGCCGACCGCGGTGATGCGCCAGCCAATCCGCAGGCGGGAGAGCGCGACATGGGCGATGATCGCAACCACGATCAGCACCGCCAAGCTGACGGGCGCGCCCAGAATGGATCCCGAACCGATGAAGTCCCAGGCGTCGGAATCCACGTCGCTCGTGGCGATCCGCACCGAATAGTGTTGGAGCAAAAGCTCGAAGATCGCCCGGATCAGGGTCATCATGACGAGCGTGGTGAGGAACGCGCGGAGCCTGAGAAATCCGATCAGGAAGCCGTTGACGAGCCCGACCAGGGCGCCCACGGCCACCGTCGCCGCGATCGCCGCCTCGAGCGGCCATTTCGCGACATTGATGAGCGCCAGCGCGGTCAAATTGGCGAGCGCGAATGAAGACCCGACGCTCAGATCGATGCCGCCGCCCAGCATCACGATCGTCATCCCGATCACGACCAGACCGAATTCGCCGAGCTGCCGCGACGTGTCCGACAGATTGCCCAGCGAAGTGAAGTTCGGGATCGCCGATATCAGATAGAGTGTCAGCGCGACGAGCAGCGTAACCGGGATGACATTGTCCATCCATCTCCGGCCGAGCACTTCGCCGACGATATGATCGGGGACATACCGATAGCGAAGCCGGCTTACCCAATCTCCAACCGTCATGATGGAATCCAGCTCACAAAAAAACCGCGCCGAGCCGCCTCCGCGGCTCAGCGCGACTCGTAACCGACGAGGCGTCTATTTCTTGAGCGCGCTCGCGCTCCAGCAGAGGCCCGGCCGCAGGGTGTCTTTGGAGATGACAAGCTGCGGGCTGTAGACGACCGCCTTGAGCTTGCCGGCAGGCAGGCCGGATTCGAGCACGGTCGTGATCATGTCGTTGAGATCACGGCCCTGGTCCATGACCTGATAGGCGATCTCCTTCTCGAACACGCCTTTGGCGACGTTGTCGCAAGCCATCTGCTCGCCGCCGCCGGAGGTGACCAGAACGATCGGTTTGCCCGATTGCTTGATCGCGGCGGCCGCGCCGAGGTCCATGACGTCCCAGAACCCGATCACGCCGCAGAGGTCCGGGTTCTGCTGGATCACGGTCGCTATCACCGACTGCGCCTTGGTCGCGTCCCACTCCCCGGCCACATTGGCGACGAGCTTGATTTCAGGATGCTTGGCGAGCGCGTTTTCGACGCCCTTCATCATGCCGCTATCCGAGCCGGATGTCGGCTGGCCCTGCAAGACGGCCACCTTGCCGCTGGTGCCGGCGCCGCACTTGTCGATCACGCCTTGCGCCTCCGCCTCGCCGATCCCGATCCAATCCGCGCCGACGTAGACATCCGAATTGTAGTTTGACCGCATGTTGATCTGGATGACGTGAATTCCGGCCTCTTCGGCGCGCTTGAGCAACTTCGCGTAGGACTGGACGTCCGGATTATGAACGACGATGACGTCGGGCTTTTCCGAGATCAGCGAGGTGAGCGCCTGCGCTCCGGCGTCCGCGCTGAAATGCGCGTCCCGGACTTCGAGCTTCATACCCAGGCGATCGGCCTGGCTCTTCATGACCGCGGCCCAGCCCTCGGTGAGGTCGATCCCCATCGAGACCGGCACGAAGGCGATCGTCTTGCCCTCGAAGGTCTTGAAATAGTCGGCCCGTCTGGGATCATCGATGCCGTCCGCCATGGCGTGCGCCGCCATGCCTGCAAACGCCAAACCGAAGGCGGTCGCCAAATATCGTTTTCTCATGTTTCCTACTCCCTTTCGAGGTCTTGGCGCTCTCGAGCGTCGCCCTTCTGCGTCGTCTTGGATTAGCCTGCTGATCACGCTGCGAGCCTACTTTCCATCGACGGAGCAAACAAAGCTTGCGGCGGATGCCGGGTCTCCATCGCCCTTGCGCCAGGCGCGCTGCGGATAAGGGCAAAGCGGCCGCTGCATCTCGATCCCCTTCGACGCATCGCCGCCGACAAACTTCGTGGCGACGACCTGATCGGGCGCAACGCCGTCCTCGACCCAATGCGAAAGCGCGGTGAAAATGTCGTGCTCAGGGTCCAAGGCCGGCGGCTGCAATCCTCCGAAGGCCGCGGAGTCGAACCGGTTCGGGCCCGTGCCGAAGCCGCAGTGGCCCATGCCGGGGGCCAGGAAAAGCCGGGCGAATTCCTTGGTCTTCTCCTCGCCGCCGAACTTGCTCGTCAGGGTCTTGTAATAGTCGACGGTCTGCCCGACGGGGACGATTGGGTCCGCCAGACCCTGGAAGAAGATCAGTTTGCCGCCACGGTCGCGGAACTTGGAGACGTCGCCGGTCACGGCGCCGTTGAGCGCCGGACCCAGGGCGGCGTCGACCTTGGGCATGTCGCGTTCTGCGTCGAAGCTGCGCCAATCCCAGTCTGGCCCGAACACCCACTTGAAGAGGCCATCAAACCCCGGCTCGCCCGGGGCGTTGCCCGGCGCTTCGAGGAAGCCCCAATTGAAGACGCCGGCCTCGCTTCCGGGCAGCTCGCCGTAGAAAAGCGGCTTGCCGTTCTTGTCGGCCGGCCCGAGATAGATCGCCTTTGCGGTCTCGACCTCTTCCGGGGTCAAGCAATCGTCGGCCGCGGCGCCCTTGCAGGTCAGCGCGGCGGGATCGAAGTCGCAAGCCAGCGGGTCCGCTATGAACGGATCGGACTTCAGCCCATTGCCCTTGGCGCCGCAGGCGGCCACGGCAGACTTGGTCAGCAACGCGAGATGGGCGTCGGAGAGCTTGTGTCCCGGCTTGAGGTTCGCGGCTTGATAGCTCGTGACGGCGACCGCGTGGCCCCACGTCCTGTTGATGACGGGCGCGCCGGCGAGAATGCCGTCGAAATCCTCGGGGAAATACTCCGCCTCGATGATCCCCTGCTGACCGCCTGTCGAGCAGCCGGAATAGTACGAGCGCTTGGCGTCTGCGCCATAGAACGCCTTGACGATCTGCTTGCCGGCGACCGCCGCCTCGTGGGTCCCCAGCATTCCCCAGTCTTTCCATTTGTCGGGATGCCCGACGAGCGCATCGCCGTTCAGGGGGGTCGCAGGCGCCGTCCCGAGATCGGTCTCGGCGGAGGCGTATCCGCGTTTGATCGCGGCTTCCATCGCGCCGTAATTATAGGCGAGGATCCCCGCGTAGCCGCCGTTGCCGTTCACGTGGAAGACGCCCTTCCACGCGTCGTTCGGCATCCACAATTCCACTCGAACATCTAGTCGGGAGCGTCCTTCACAGAGGCGACGACGCGGCAAAACGCCGGCATGTCCTTGCGCGTCACCTTGTCGGCGGTCTTGAGGTCGCCGGCTGGAACCGCCTCTGCGCTGATGATCGTGGTGTCGGCGATCTTCGCCGATTTGAGGCCCTCACAATCGGCGGCCCGAGCAGCCGACGCGGAGGTCAGCGCCGAAAGCGCGATCGCCCCCGCTGATTTGGCTCAGTCGCATGTTTCCTACTCCCTTGACGGATCGGCGCTCTAGATGTCGCCCTGCTGCGCGGTTTGTTCGTCCCGCGGATTGATGAGGCTGTCGATGACGATCGCGGCGAGAAGGATCAGGCTCCGGATCACGTTCTGCAGCGTGTACTCGACGTTCATGATCGTCATCCCGTTCAGCAGGATGCCAATCAGCAGCGTTCCAACGATCACGTTGCGGACGCCGCCGCGTCCCCCGGAAAGTCCGACTCCGCCAAGCACCACGACCAGGATGACGTCGGCGACGAGGGAGGAGTTCGTGACATTGGTGTTCATGCTGGAAACCGCCGTCGCGGTGATCATCCCCGCGATATAGGCGATCGACGCGGACAGGACATATTGCAGCACGATGACGGGACGCACCGGCGCTCCGGAAATCCGAGCCGCCAGGAAATTGTCGCCGATCGCGTAGATGAACCGCCCGAGCTTGGTCAGGCGAAGGAACACGAAACCTAGGAACGAGATCAACGCGAAAAACAGGATCGGCGTCGGCGCGCCGAAAACAAAGCCGCTGCCGATCCAGGAAATCGCGTTGAGGCTGGCCGGCAAATAGACGACCTGCAGGGGCACAAGCGCGTAGTGGACGAAGCCATAGACCAGCGAAGCCATGCCCAAAGTGCAGAATAGAGCAGGAATCTCGAGGTAGGCGATCAACACGCCGTTGATCACCCCTGCCGTCAACGCCAACAGAAATCCCAGCAGCAAGGCCGCCGGCGTCGAAACGCCCTGACTTGCGAGGTGGAGCGTCCAGGCCGCGGACATCGCGTAGATCGCAACGATGGTCAGGTCGATCCCTCGTCCGATCACGACGATGGCCATGCCGACGCCGAGAATTCCCAGAATGGCGACCCCCCGAACCAGCGTGACGAGGTTGCCTGGGGTTAAAAACCCCTTGAGAAAAATCGAAAAGACCACAAACAAGGCGACTGCAATCAGGAGCACGATTCTCTCCTGACTGACAGCCAAACCTCTTATCCGTGCGAGCATCACCGCCCCGGTTCGCTTTCCGAGCTAATGAGCGCCCGCGCGGGCGCTCCCGCTGTTGTCTCTCCCGGTAGTTTCTCAGACGGCATTCGCCTCCGCTTGCGCAAGAGCGCACTCGCTGTTGCTGCTCAGCGCAATTCCGCGGTCGGCGGGCGGGCGGGGCTTTCGCGCCAAAGCGCTCGCGCGCTATTGCCTTTCGCGGGCGGAAAGATACCTTGAACGCACAAAGCGCCTGCCGGGCTCGTATAACGGGCGAGCTGACGATCCGCGGCCGACTGCGACGCGAACTGAGCGGCGTCGGCGCGGCAGCGATCCTCAGCGAGGTCGCCGCGGGATCGAAACCGCCCAAGCGCCAGTCGCCCGCCAGGAACGGCGCGCAGGGAGGACGTTATGCGGGTCGTTTTCGACACGAAGACTTTATCGGCCGCTCAGCGCGGAGAGGCTTGGCGCGAGGCGATCTGCGAAATCTATCTGCAAGTCGATTGCGTGGCCGAGAAGCAAAAGGACTACGCGGGGTTTGTACGCGAAGCTCGATTTGGCGCTGTGACTTTTACGGACACGTTGCTGTCGCCGCAGTCGATTCATCGGCGCGCGCACCACACGGCGAATTTTGACAAAGACTATTATTACTTCGGTATAGAACATATCGGCGAAGTTAATATCAGCCAAGCCGGGGCGTCATTCCCTCTTCGCAAGGGAATTGGCAGCTTATATTACGCCAATGACCCCTACAGTTTGCGATGCTACGTCAAGTCGCGCCAGTTCTGGGTTGAACTTCCGCGGGACGCCTTCGACCGTCGCTTCAACTCCGGTCGACCGCCCCTCCTGACCTCGGTCGACCTCAGCAGAGGGATCGGCCGTATCGCTGCTGAATTCTGTTCCTCGCTGGCGCAGGAGAACGCCAACGTCGAGGAGAGGTCTCGAGCGCCGCTGGGCGAACAACTCATGGATATCCTGGCGCTCGCTCTGCAAGGCGAACCCGGCCGGCAATCGGCGGACGAAACGAGCGTGCAGCTTGCGCGTTTGGGTTCGATCAAGGCTTTCATCGAATCGAACCTCAGCGACCCGAATCTGTCCCCTGCGGGCATAGCGAAACAGAACGGGATTTCTCTTCGATACCTTCACCAACTCTTCCGTCTGACGGACACCTCCGTCTCGGAGTGGTTGAGGTTCAGGCGATTGCAACGATGCCACGACCTGCTCGCGTCGCCGCAGAACGCGAACCGCTCCATCACGGAAATTGCATATTCCATGGGTTTCAGCAGTTCGTCTCATTTCAGCAATCTTTTTCGCGCCCAATTCAATGCGCGCCCATCCGATGTCAGGGGCGCCCTGCCGCCGGGAGCGACACGAGCCCCGGTTTCATCTTTCGGCCAAGGCGCATAAACCGCGCGTGACGCGACTGGGCGAGCGTCCGCGCCGCGTCCCTTATGCCAGCCCCGCCTCCTTCAAGGCGGACTGAATCGCGGCGACACCCTTCTTCGCGTAGCCAAGGGCCGGCGCCTTCTTTGGATCCTGTTCGGCCTCGAGCACCACCCAGCCGGAATAGCCCTCGAGCGCCCGGAACACCGCGACATAATCGACCACCCCGTCGCCCGGGACCGTGTACACGCCGAGATCCTTGCCCATGCCGAGGATGGAGTCGAGGAAGCTCCAGTCGCCCGCGTTCGATTGGCGCATCTGGGCCCCGCGCACGTCCTTGCAGTGCACGTGGCCGATGCGCTCGCGATAGGCGCGCGCCAGCGCCGCCGGATCCGAGCCGCCCCACCGGGCGTGCCCGGTGTCGAGCAGCAGGCGCACGGGCGGCTTGGTGTGGCCCATGAACGCGTCGATATCGCGCTCGGACTGGACCACCGTGCCCATGTGGTGATGGTAGCAGAGTTTGAGCCCCTCCCCGGCGAGCCGCTCGGCGAACTCCGTCATGTTGGCGCCGAAGCGGACCCAATCGGCCTTTCCGAGCCGTGGGCGCTCCGACAAGGGGCGCGAACGATCGCCATGGATGCAGTTCGACGTCTCGGCGACGACGACGACCTCCGCGCCGGCGCCCTTCGTCATGGCGATATGGGCCCGCGCCGCGTCGAATTCCTCGCGGGCCGAACGCTTGAGCAGTTCGCACGAATACCAGCCGCCGACGAACGCCATGCCGAATTCGGCGAGCTTGTGCTTCAGCGCGGGTCCGTCGGAGGGCATTTTGTGGCCCTTCTCCATGCCGACGACGCCCGCTTCCCTCGCCTCGGCGAGACAGGTTTCGAGCGTGGTGTCGCCGCCGATCTCCTGCAGATCGTCGTTCGTCCAGCCGATGGGGTTGGCGCCGATGCGAATGGTCATGGTTCCGTCTCCCTTGCGTCGGCCGACGGCGCGTTTTCGCACTCTTTGCCGCGAGCGGCCAGTCCCGCGACGCTCAAAACAACATACGGCGTCGAATTGGAAACGCGGCCGCTCGGCGTGAACTCCGCCATTACGACCGCGGTCTGTTAGAAAAACTCGGCCGGGAGAAATGGAATATATGTTCCAAAGTCACGGCCCTCTGGAGTATCGGAACGCTCGGAGAGCCGACGCGACAAGCCGAGGACCGAAAAACTGCGAGCGTCGTGCGCGCCGAAGAGCAGGGTGGAGACAGAGACGATGACGCTGAATTTTGGGCTTCTAGGCGCTGGCCGCATCGGCAAGGTTCACGCCGGCGCTGTCGCCGCCTCCTCCGGCGCAAAGCTCGTCGCCGTCGCTGACGCGCTTCCCAGCGCCGCCGAGGCGATCGCTTGGAGTTCCGGCGCGGAGGTCCGTTCGGTCGACGCGATCCTGAAAGCCAAGGACGTCGACGCGGTCCTGATCACCACGCCGACCGACCTGCACGCCGACTTGATCGAGAAGGCCGCGCGAGCCGGAAAGGCGATCTTCTGCGAAAAGCCGATCGACCTGTCGGTCGAGCGCGTTCGGCGTTGCCTCGAGGTCGTGCGGGCGGAACAGGCGCCGCTGATGATCGGGTTCAACCGCCGGTTCGATCCGAACTTTCGGGAGGCGCGCGCCAGGATCGACGCGGGCGCCATCGGCGAGGTCGAGATGGTGTCGATCACGTCGCGCGATCCCGGGCCGCCGCCCGTAGCCTACATCGCGCGCTCGGGCGGCCTCTTCCGTGACA
Organism: uncultured Alphaproteobacteria bacterium; assembly: GCA_963748545.1. Lineage (GTDB taxonomy): Bacteria > Pseudomonadota > Alphaproteobacteria > Rhizobiales > Beijerinckiaceae > Roseiarcus. Next base: position 11,424 of record CAVVJO010000031.1, on the reverse strand, counting down.
TGACGATCCATGATTTCGACATGGCGGCGTTCCTCCTCGGCGAGGATCCGGTCGCCGTGTTCGCGGTCGCCTCGAACCTCGTCGATCCCGCAATCGGAGCCGCGGGCGACGTCGACAGCGCCTCGCTCGTGCTGACGACCAAGTCCGGAAGACTCGCGCAGATCTCCAATTCGCGGCGGGCGACCTACGGCTACGACCAGCGCATCGAGGTTCACGGATCGAAGGGCCTCGTTTCGGCGGAAAACGTGCGCGAGACCACGGTGGAAGTGGCGGACGCCAGCGGCTATCGCCGCGACCCGCTCTTGAACTTTTTCATGACCCGCTACACGCAGGCCTACGCCAACGAGATCGCGGCCTTCATTGCGGCGGTCGAAGCCGGTCGTCCGATGAGCCCGTCGGGCGAGGACGGGCTCAAGGCGCTGGTCATGGCGGACGCGGCGCTGAAGTCGCTGAAAGAGGGCCGCCAGATCGAGATCGTCTATTGACCGGCGTCAGGGACGGGCGCGCCGCGCCGGCTTGAGAATCAGGGCGGAGAGATCGCCGGCCGTCGGTCGGCACGTTCGGGAAGCCAGAGGAAACGGCCGCGGCCCATGGAAAAGACGCTGGACCTCATCACCATCGGCCGCTCTTCGGTTGACCTCTACGGTCAGCAGATCGGCAGCCGGCTCGAAGACATCGGAAGCTTCGCCAAATCCGTCGGCGGCTGTCCGGCCAACATCGCCATCGGCACGGCGCGGCTGGGCCTGAAATCCGCGCTGATCACGCGGGTGGGCGTGGAGCAGATGGGGAGCTTCATCCGCGAGCAACTCGTTCGCGAAGGCGTCGCCGTCGACGGCGTGCATGTCGACAAGGATCGCCTGTCCGCGCTGGTCCTGCTCGCGGTCGAGCGCGAGGGCGTCTCGCCGATGATCTTCTATCGGACGGACTGCGCCGACATGGCGCTAGACGAAAGCGACATCGAGGAAGGGTTCGTGGCTCGGAGCCGTGCGATCGTCGTCACGGGAACGCATTTCTCCAAACCGGCCTCCGCCGCGGCGCAGGCGAAAGCGATCGCGCTCGCCAGGAAGCATGGCGGCAAGGTGGTGTTCGACATCGACTATCGGCCGAATCTCTGGGGGCTCGCCGGTCATGCCGCGGGCTTCGAGCGCTATGTGAAATCGGAGGCGGTGTCGGCGCGGCTGAAGACCGTGCTTCCCGATTGCGACCTGATCGTCGGCACCGAAGAGGAGATCATGGTCGCCGGAGGCGCCGATAACGTGCTCGATGCGCTGAAAAGCATCCGGGCGATGTCTGGCGCGACCGTCGTGCTGAAACGCGGCGCGCAGGGCTGCGTCGCCTACGACGGGCCGATCGTAGACGATCTCGAGGCCGGAATCGTCGGAAGAGGATTTCCCATTGAGGTGTTCAACGTGCTCGGGGCTGGCGACGCCTTCATGTCCGGGTTCCTGCGCGGCTGGCTCACGGGCGAGGACCTCGCGACCTCAGCCACATGGGCCAACGCCTGCGGGGCGTTTGCGGTGTCACGCCTCCTCTGCTCGCCCGAATATCCGACCTGGGCCGAGCTGAAGCACTTCCTCGATCACGGCAGCCGCGAGCGGGCGCTGCGCAAGGACGCCGCGCTCAACCAGATCCACTGGGCGACGACGCGCCGACGCGCATATCCGCAGTTGATGGCCCTCGCCATCGATCATCGTATTCAACTCGAGGCGCTGGCGCCGGACCGGGCGGCGATTGCTCGGATACCCGCCTTCAAGGTCCTGGCGGTCCAGGCCGCGCGGCGGGTCGCTAAGGGCGCCCGGCTTCGGCATGCTGATCGACGACAAATATGGCCGCGACGCGCTGTTCGCCGCGGGCGCCGGACAGGACCTGTGGGTCGCCAAGCCGATCGAACTGCCGGGCTCCCGGCCGCTGCAATTCGAGTTCAGCCAGGATCTCGGCAGCCGGCTGATCGAGTGGCCGGTCGATCATTGCCTCAAGGTCCTCTGCTTCTACCATCCGGACGACGACGCGGCGCTCAAGCGCGAGCAGACGGCGAAGTTGGTCACGGCCTACGAGGCCGCGCGCAAAATCGGCCGCGAGATTCTGATCGAGATCATCGCCTCGAAGTCCGGCCCGCTCAGCGACAACACGATCGCGCGCGCGCTCGCCGAACTCTACGACGCGGGCCTGAAGCCCGACTGGTGGAAGCTTGAACCGCAGGCCTCCGCCGCCGCCTGGCGAGCGATCGATGACGTGATCGCCGCGCGGGATCCGTACTGCCGCGGCGTCGTGCTGCTCGGCCTCGAGGCGCCCATCGAGGCGCTGACGCAAAGCTTCGCGATCGCGCGGACCTCGGCTTCGGTCCGCGGCTTCGCGGTCGGGAGAACGATATTCGCCGAGGCGGCCGGGCGCTGGCTGAGAGGCGAGATCGGCGACGACCAGGCAGTCGACGCAATGGCCGCAAAGTTCGAAGCGCTGGTCGATCTCTGGCTGTCGGTCGAAAGCCGCCGAGAACGACGGGATAGCGGAGTAGGACGATATTCGACGTGCGAACACCGAAGGCGCGTCGGGAGGAAGTGACGATGAACGACAAAACGGTTCGGCTCACGGTTGCGCAGGCGCTGGTGCGGTATCTCGCCAAGCAGAGGACGGTGATCGACGGCGAGAGGCTGCCGATCGTCGCCGGATGCTGGGCGATCTTCGGTCACGGCAATGTGGCGGGCCTCGGCGAGGCGCTCTATCAGGCGCGCGAAAGCCTGCCGACATGGCGCGCCCATAACGAGCAGGGCATGGCGCTGGCGGCGACCGCTTACGCCAAGGCGATGTTCCGTCGTCGCTTCATGGCCTGCACCACCTCGATCGGCCCCGGCGCGCTCAACATGGTGACCGCTGCGGCGGTCGCCCACGTCGATCGCCTGCCGCTCCTGCTGTTGCCCGGCGACGTGTTCGCCAATCGCCTGCCGGACCCGGTGCTGCAGCAGATCGAGGACTTTTCGGACGGAACGGTTTCGGCCAATGATTGCTTCCGACCCGTATCGCGCTATTTCGACCGGATCAGCCGGCCCGAGCAACTGATCCCCGCCCTGCAGCGCGCGATGAGCGTGTTGACCGATCCGGCCGAGTGCGGGCCGGTGACGCTGGCGATGTGTCAGGACGTGCAGACCGAGGCGTACGACTGGCCCGAAAGCCTGTTCGCCGAAAGAGTGTGGACCCCCCGGCGCGTCCGGCCGGACCTCGACGAACTCGCCGCCGCCGCCGCCGCGATCAAGGCGGCTAGGCGCCCGATGATCGTCGCGGGCGGCGGCGTCCTCTACTCCGAGGCCTCGGCCGAGCTCACGGCGTTCGCCGAGCGGCATGGGGTTCCGGTCGCGGTCAGCCAGGCGGGCAAGTCGGCGATCGACGAAACCCACCCGCTCGCCCTCGGCTCGGTCGGCGTGACCGGGACGTCGGCGGCCAACGCGCTCGCCGCGGACGCCGATCTCCTGCTTGCGGTCGGAACGCGGTTGCAGGACTTCACCACCGGCTCCTGGTCGCTGTTCAAGTCGGACGACCTCAAGATCCTCGCGCTCAACGTTGCGCCCTATGACACCGCCAAGCACGAAGCCGAACCCCTGATTTGCGACGCCAAAGTCGGCCTGACCGAGCTCTCCGAGGCGCTTCGGGACTGGAAGGCGACCTCGGCCCTGGCGGAGCGCGCGGCGAAGGAAAAGGCGACCTGGCTCGAGGCGGCGGGCAAGGCCTTGGCCTCGACCAACGCGGAACTGCCGTCGGACGCGCAGGTGATTGGCGCGGTCGCGCGGACGTTCGGGTCCGGCGACGCCATCATCGTCAACGCCGCCGGCGGGCTGCCCGGCGAACTGCACAAGCTGTGGGTTCCGACCGCGCCCGGGAGCTATCACATGGAGTACGGCTTCTCCTGCATGGGCTACGAGATCGCCGGCGGGATGGGGGTCAAGATGGCTCGGCCCGACAAGGATGTCGTCGTCATGGTCGGCGACGGCTCCTACATGATGATGAACTCGGAGATCGCGACCTCCGTCAGCCTCGGCCTGAAGCTCGTCATCGTCGTGCTCGACAACCACGGTTTCGGCTGCATCAACCGGCTGCAAATGGAAACCGGCGGAGCCAACTTCAACAATCTCTGGAAGGACTGCGCCATGGCGGCCCAGCCTGACATCGACTTCGCCAGGCACGCCGAGAGCATGGGCGCGATCGCCGGCAAGGTTTCATCGATCGGCGATCTCGAGGCGGCTCTCGAGGCGGCCAAGGCCAACGACCGCACCACGGTCGTCGTGATCGAGACCCATCCGCTGATCGTCACCGAAGCCGGCGGCCATTGGTGGGACGTCGCGATTCCCCAGACGTCGGACCGCGCCGAAGTCCGCGCGGCTCGCGCGAAATATGAAACCGCCCGCCGTCGCCAGCGCGTGTTCACCTGACGCCGGCCGGGCGCCTTTATGATGCCGTCGGTATGGAGAGCCAAGCATGTCCCAATTGCGCGTGAGGCCGAAGGGCGCCCACGGCCTCGTCACTGAGGTGACCCCGAAAAGCGCCGGCTGGAACTATGTCGGCTTCGCCCTGCAGCGCCTCGGCGCGGGCGAGACCCTGGTCGCTGAAACCGGCAGTCGCGAGGTCTGCCTGGTGCTGGTCTCCGGCAAGGCGAAACTGACAGTCGACGGCGAGGATCTCGGGATCATCGGCGAGCGCATGAGCCCGTTCGAGGGCCCTCCCTGGGCCGCCTACATCCCGGCTCGTGGCCGCTACGCCGTCGAGGCCCTGACGCCGCTCGAGCTCGCGGTCTGCTCGGCGCCGGGCGGCGCCGGCCATCCGGCCAAGGTCATCCCGCCCGGCGCCCATCCGCAGATCGTGCGCGGCAAGGGGTCGAACGTCCGACACGTCACCAACATCATGCCCGAGGACGACGGCGCGGCCGACGCGCTGCTCGTGGTCGAGGTGATCACGCCGGGCGGCAACACCTCCTCCTACCCGCCGCACAAGCACGACCGCGACGACCTGCCCAACGAGAGCTATCTCGAAGAGACCTACTACCACCGCTTCAATCCGCCCCAGGGCTTTGGCTTCCAGCGCGTCTACACGGATGACCGCTCCCTCGACGAAGCCGTGCTGATCGAGGACGGCGACGTGGTGATGGTGCCGAAAGGCTACCACCCGGTCGCGACGATCCACGGCTACGACAGCTACTACCTCAACGTCATGGCCGGCCCGAAGCGGGTCTGGAAGTTCCACAACGAGCCGCAGCATGCGTGGCTGTTCACCGGCGTCGGCGAACCGGCGAAGGCCCCCCGGTAGGGCCGGGGCGTGGATCCGGCGGACGCGGCGCGGGACCGCGAGAACGGCTGAAGCGGAGCGCTCGATTGTCAGATCCCGTTCGCATCGGCATCGTCGGCCTCGGCCGGCTGGGTCGCCGCCATGCGGAGAACCTTGCATCTCGCGTCGCGGGCGCGCGCCTTGTGGCGGCGGCCAGTCCGGTCGCCGAGGAGCGCGCCTGGGCCGAAAAGACGCTGAACGGCGTCGCGACTTACGCCAGCCTGCCTGACCTCCTTCAGCATCCGGACCTCGACGCGGTGTGGCTGGTCACGCCCACCTCTCTCCACGCCGATCAGACGATCGCCGCGATCCGCGCCCGCAAGCACGTCTTTTGCGAAAAGCCGCTGGCCCTCGACACGGCCGACTGCGACCGCGCCATCGCAATTGCAGCCGAACATCCGGGCCAGGTCGTGATGGTCGGCTTCATGCGCCGCTTCGATCCGGCCTACGCGGAAGCCAAGCGCCGCATCGACGCCGGAGACCTGGGCAAAGTGTTCGCCATCCGCTGCGTCTCGGAAGATCCGGTCGACCCCGGCGGGTTCTTCATCCGCTTCGCCCCGACCTCGGGCGGCATTTTCCTCGACTGCTGCATCCACGACGTCGACCTCGTCCGGTGGATGCTCGGCGGCGCAAAGCCCGTCTCGGTCGCCGCTGTCGGCAGCCGCATTCTCACTCCGGCGCTCGAAGCTTGCGGCGACGTCGACACCGCCTCCGCCATCGTCGCCTTCGAGGGCGGCGCTCTCGCGGATTTCACGGTCACGCGGACGTCGCATCGCGGTTACGAGGCGTCGATGACCGTCGTCGGCTCCAGGGCGACGCTGGAGATCGGCCGGGGCGTTCCCAAACTTCCGCTGACGCTGGAATTGGACGGCCGCAGGTCGGTCGCCGGCCAGGTCGATTTCTTCGACCGTTTCGGCGAGGCCTTCCTTCACGAGGCGTGCGCCTTCGTCGAGGCCGTCCGCAGCGGCGGTCGGTCGCCGCTCAGCCTCGAGGACGCCCGGGAGGCGACAAGGCTCGCCTGCGCGATGCGCGAAGCGCTCAAGGTGGGCTGAGGCCCCGGAGCCGGACACCGCGTCGACGTGACGGGGCGCGCCCGCCCGGGCCTCCGCGCCTTCGCCATCCGTTCGACGAAGGTCCGTCGTCTCCCCTTCGCAAAGCTGAAAGTAAATCTAGGTCTAGTTCTCGATTTAGTTCCTGAAATAGCGCCCTATGCCTGCGTCCTTTGATTTGCATCAACGTCGCAAGACATATTTGTGTCAGCCTAGAGTTTAGCGGGGCTCTACAGGGCGTCGGGGCCAATACTCTTCATTCAGCCTCAGTAGGCCGCGACGCCTACAACGCATCCGCGGCTTCACGGAAGTTGATGTCGCGAGCAGAAACAAAACTCTCTGCGGCGGAGGTAGGGACATGTTCGACCGATTGAACGCATCCGATCTCGATACGGGAAGACATTCAGGAAAGAAGCCCTTCTCGAAAATTCCTTTACTGGCGGGCACCGCGTTGACGGGCCTTTGCCTGGTTCTCTTTTCCGAGCCGGCGCGCGCCGCTCTATCGTTTGACGACGCCTGCTCGGCAGCGTTGACGAGCGGATCGCCGGCGGCGATCGCCCAGTTCCTTCGAGAGTACCCGCTCGCCGGCGAAACCTGTCTGGTCACAGCGTCGACAGCGGCAACCCCGGGCAACGCCCGCGGCGGCCATGGGGGTTCGAGCGGCGTCGGCGGCGGCGGCGGCGGCGCTGCGAGCGGCGGCGGCTCCAGTTCCAGCGGCTCCGGCTCTGCTCCCGGCTCCGCCTCTGCGGCAGGCTCTGGCCCCAGCGGCCCAAGTTCCGGCTCAAGCGGCGGTTCGGGCTCCGGCGGCGGCGGTTCGGGCTCAGCCGGCGGCGGCTCGGGCGGCGGCGGTTCTGGCGGCGGCGGCTCCGGCGGAGGCGGCTCGGGCGGGCATGGGCATGGCCACGCGCATGGGCACGGCGAAGGCGGCTCCGTTGGCGTCTCGGGCGTCAGCACGAGCACAGGCGGCTCCGCTTCGGCGACTGGGAATGGCGACGCCGGCTACGGCGGGTCGGCGACCGCCGCCGGCAGCGGCAGAGGGCATCACGCCACGGTCTCCGTGACGGCCAGCGCGACCGCGACCGCTTCTGTGAACGGGACCGGGTCGGCCACCAGCAGCGACACCAGCACGGCGACCGCCACTGTCAGCATCGGTCATCTCGGACATCAAGGACATCACGGACATCATGGCCAGGGCCTTGGACAGGGCGCGACCGGCGGCGCCGGTTCGCATGGGTCTGGCGCGACCGCCGGCGCCGGCTCCGCATGGCTCTGGCGCGGGCGGCGAGGGAACCGGCGCGCATGGGCACGGCGCCCTCCGGCGTTTCCGGCGTTTCCGGCGTCAGCACAAGCACAGCAGGCTCCGCGACGACGACCGGCAGCGGCGTCGCCGGCTATGGCGGGATGGCGACCGCCACCGCCACCAACCAGGGGCACTCCGTCTCGGTCTCGGTGACGGCGAGCGCGACCGCGACCGCTTCTGTGAGCGGGACCGGTTCGGCCACCAGCAGCGACACCAGCACGGCGACGGCCACCGTGGGCATCGGTCATCACGGACATCACGGACACGGTTCGAGCGGCGACGGCTCTGGGCATGGGCATGGCTCGAGCGGCGCCGGCGTCGGGCATGGGCAGGGTGCGAGCGCGCGCCGGGGTCGGGAACGGGGCGGGCTCGGGCGGCGGCGGCGCCGGACACGGGTCAGGCTCGACCAGCGCCGGGCATGGACCGGGACCGCGGTGATCAAACGGCTTGGAGTTGGCTGAGGCCGATCGGATGAAAGGCGGGGGCGCTTCGGCGCCCCGCCGCGTTTCCTCGCGTACCGGTTATGGCCTCAAGTCGCGATTAGGCGCGGAGGTCATCGGCAGGTTGGAATATACGCGTTGGCGTAGTCGTACGTCATGGTTGCAAGGGAGTTGGTCAATCCGCCTTGCGCGACGATCCAGGCCCGAACCCATTTCGGATATTTGTGCATCATGTAGTCTTCGACTTGCGTCGCAGCGCGCGCGGACGGCGCAGAGGGCGCGTGAAATCGAAAGTACGCCCCATCCGTTATGCAGGTCTCCCGGGACGGCAAGGCGAGGAAGAGCGTGCAGGCGGAATCGCATCGGCCGATAAACCGGACTTGCCGCTTCGTCGCCTGAAATTCGTAGAGCCGCAGCGCATACTCGGCGACGTTCCCGCCGCTGTCGTCCCTGATCTCGACCGCCGGCCGAGCATCGTGCGCGCCCGGCTCCAGATCCTGACGATTGGACTTGCGCGCCGCCTGGGCGGCCGCCGCAACTCCCGCCGCCAGTCCGAACCCCAGGAGGATCGCCCGGAACCGTCGGAGAGCGCTCGGCGGCGCAAAGCAAAAGGCATTTTGACCAGAAGGTTCTCTCATCTCGAGGACTCCGGAAGGCGTGGCTGGCAAAGGCTGAAAATGGCGGGCGTTTACAATTGCCCGGCATCCGCGCGCATGACGTCCGAGGCGATCGGATCAGCTCCGTCGACCGGCCGCGGACAGACCATCCGAAAGAGGCCACGTCGCGAGAGCCATCCGCTTAGAACGGTTTCGGTCGGCAAAATCAAGAGGACCGAAGACCAATCCCTGTGCGACCCGTTCTCACGCTCCCCGATCGCGGTCATCGAACCGCAGCGCAATCGCCTGCTGAATTGTAGGACGTTTGCTTACTCACCGTCGTCAATATTCGTAAGCGCCTGACCCAGCGATCTAGACCTATTCATAACCATCCCCGCGCGGCGTCACTTCGATCATACAAATCCGTATTTAGTTAATTCTATATGTATGGCGTCACGACCACAGCGCACGCGGCGGCCGCTCGCGGTATGTAGATCTGAACTAGTGCTTCTACCCGCCGGCCTTCCACCCTCACAAATATAGAAATTTACAGTAGTTATGTTAGATTGGTGATTGCAAAAGGAAGCACAATGGCGCGCGTCTGGCGTCGATAAGACTTCAATTTATCTATTCATAGTCTGATTGGCGCCATGCAATTCGATGTCACCAAATGGTGCTTTCGACGAATACAAGGCGAAGGCGTCGTGCTTATGGCCGACAAGCTGACAAGCCGAACCAATTCTAGCCCAGAAAGGCTGGGGTCCGCGGCGGCGGGTTCCGCCCATCAGGATGTGGGGTAATATCATGAAGCGTATTCTCATTTCCACGATCGCCGTTTTGGCTCTCGCCGGACCAGCGTTTGCGTTTGGCGGCGGTCATAGCAGCCCTGGCCACAATGGCAGCGGCGTCTCCGGCGTAGGCGTCACCTCGAGCACCAACGGCTCGGCCATCGGGTTCGGCAAGGCGAACGCCTCTTACGGCGGCATGGCTGCGGCCAGCGCGACCGGCGTCGGTGCGGCCGCTTCGACGGGCGCCGTTGCGGCTTCGACCGCCAGCGGATCGGTCCATGGCTTCGGCATGGCCGCCAGCAGCGACTCGAGCTCGGCTAGCGGCGTGGCGGGCGCGGCCTCTTCCAAGTAAGGCGGCGTAGTCGACGACATTGATCGCCTCGTTCAGAACGCACTGCCTCCGCTCGACTTGCGCCTCCTAGTCGGGCGGGGGCTGTTCCTTTGGGAGATAAAGGTCATGAGGAAGCTTTTACTTGCTCTTGGCGCCGCTTCGGCTGCTACGCTTGGAATAGTCAGCGTCGCAGCGGCGGGCGGCGGTCATAGCGTCAGCGGCGTGTCGGTCGGCGGATCGAGCGTTTCGGTCAGCAACGGCCACGTCTCGGTCACCGCTCCAGGCCAAGCGGCGAGCGCCGCCGTGGGAGCGGGTCCGGCGACCGCCAGCGCGACGGCCTTCGGGACCGGCAAGGTTTCGACAACCGCCAGCGCGACGGCGGTTCACGGTCTTGCGGCCGCGGTCTCAGCCGCGCAGGGAGCCAACGCCTCGGCGACAACCGACGCGGGCTCGCCGGTCAAGTGACGCCTGTCACGTTATCCGCCGGGCGGCGTGGAACGGGCGCCGCGCGGCGATAGGGCGAAGAGCAAGAGCAAGTCGGCCGGCGACGCCGGCGGCGTTTCCTGTCGAAGGGTTCCTGAGATGAGGCGACAGGCGCCGAGGACCTTACCCCGCCCTCCTTAGCGCCCCGGTCCGACGCGCGTCGCGCTTCGGCCGACTCGTGAACGGATTCAGCCGACACTCAGGATGCTGAGCCAGAAATTGTGGCGTGCCCCCTGCGACGACCTGGCTCAGGGGCCCCCGGCGCGCACCCGCCGGGGGCCGCCGCTAAAGGGACCTCGGCCTTCCTCAGCGACTGCTACGCCTGGAAGGTTCTCTCGGGTCTCGCGGAGGACTTCTCTCGCTGACCCAGGCGATGCAATGCTATAGAGTCCCCATACGGCTCGTACGTTGAAACACGCCATGGGATCGGGCCTTTACGTAAGCGTCTCCATGTTTAAACGCAAGGATTTAATTACCGGACTAATCCTTTCTGTCATCTCTTATGCATCCACATAGGCGTCGACACTTTATTTAACTGTGCTATAGTTATTTTTACGACAATATGCTGAAGCGTATGTCGAGACATTCGATGACTATCCACCCTATCGTCAGACGTTTTGTCTCGCGCCATTCGATGCGAACAGAAGTGCGACCTATCCAATTCAAGTCCAATTCTAGCCCGCAAGGCTGGGGTCCGCGGCGGCGGGTTCCGCCGATCAGGATGTGGGGTCTGTCATGAAGCGTATTTTGATTTCCACGATCGCCATTCTGGCGCTCGCCGGACCAGCGCTTGCAATGAACGGTGGCCATGCGAGCCCGGGCGGCAGCGGCGTCGCTGGCGTTGGCGTCAGCACCAGCACACACGGCTCGGCGACCGCGTTGGTAAGGCTTCGAACGCCTCTTACGGCGGCATGGCGGCGGCCAGCGCTACCGGCATCGGCGCGGCCGCGGCGACCGGCGCGGTTGCGGCCTCGACCGCCAGCGGCTCGGTCCACGGCACCGGCGCAGCCGCCAGCGGCGACTTGAGTTCGGCTAGCGGCGTCGCGGGCGCGGCCACCGGCGGCTCGGCCCCGTCGTCGCCTGCCAAGTAAGACGGCGTGATCGGTCTGGCGGGGGTCAAGGAAGGAGCC
>CAVVJO010000030.1:0-39888 GCA_963748545.1 uncultured Alphaproteobacteria bacterium | reverse complement strand
CGTTTGAGCCTCCGCGCCGGGTGCTTGCCCCCGCTCAGCAGCGCCTCGAGTTCGTCGCGTTCGGATTGGATCAACGTCACACGATAGCGTACATTCATCGCAGCCTCCGCGTTGGAGGCCCAGATGAATCGACAGCTGAATCAAATGTCTGGCGGACAAAAGGCGGACTTCACGCCCAAGCAGGGCCAATATCTGGCGTTCATCGTCGCCTATGCGCGGCTCAATCGGCGACCGCCCGCCGAAGCCGACATGCAACGGTACTTCGGCGTCACCCCGCCTTCGGTCCACCAGATGGTTCTCACCCTCGAACGTGCAGGCCTTATTCGACGCCGACCGGGCGCGCCGCGAAGCGTCGAGGTCCTTGTCCCTCCCGAGGACCTACCGGTCTTGCAGGCTCAACCCAACCAGTCAAAACCTCTGCGACGAGCTACGGCGTGAGCGTCTACCGGCGCGCCAACACAAAAATCCTTGGAAATTGCAGAAGGACCCTGCCGTCCGACTGCGGCGGATAGGCATTGGCCAATTCGGTCTCATAGCGATTCAAGAACTTAATGCGCGACGTTTCGTCGAGCGGACGCAAAAAGGCCGGTAAGCTGGTCGCCCTCATGACGTCTATGATCGCCCCGACGCCCTCGAGCGCGCAAAGATATGCAGTCCGCCAGATTTTGACGGAATCGCAAACTGGGCAGAGGAGTCCATAAAGATCCTCCATCGTTTCGTTGAACGGGCGCGTCTTGGCGACCGGCAGAAGCTTCCTGATCCAGGGCCCATCGGCCGCGACCATCCGCAGGAGCACGCGGTTCGGTTCGTACAGGTTGTCGGGGATCTGAATGGCGAGGCTGCCGCCGACCGCGAGCCGCGCCACAAGCCCTGGCAGCAATTCGCGCAACGTCGGGAGCAGGTCGAGACCGCCGCTGGAAAAGATGAGGTCGAACGCGTTCCCGATCGTTAAATCCGCCCGTGATGCGTCCATCGTAATAATTTTTGCGTCGGGGAAGCGTCTGGCGAGCAGCGGCTGCATCGACCGCGGTCCGACTTGCAGATCGGCGATCCGACGCGGAGCCCGGCTCGGGATGCGGCTCAAGAGGTCCGATGCCGCGCAGATAAACGGGTCGCTCGCTAACGACTCTGAAGCATCCGGAAACGAAAACTGCGCCTCTACCACAGGCTGCCATCATATCGGCGAAGACGCCAGAAATACGACAAAGGTCCTTCCCGTGATCGAGGCGGGATTTGATCTAATATCATTAAGAAATATTAATCCGGTCGAGATCCTGCGACGACGCGCCTGACGTACGTCTAGCAGGGCCTGGCGCGACGCGTCGTCGGCTTTCCCACGGCCGCCTAGACGCTCTCCTGGACGCTCTCCTGGACGCTCTCGGGGGCCCGGCGGAAGGCCGGATCCCGGAACGAACCATCGGGTGACGCGTTCAGCGCGGGCGAGCGCTATTCCATAAGCAATAGAGGCCAATTATGAAGCGGTTGATCTGCACGGCGGCCTTTGTTCTCGCCTCTTCCTTCCTGGAATTGGCTCTGGCCCAGACGGCGCCGACGACTGTTGTGACCAATACGGATGATCGGGGGTTCGTGACGCAGGCCGCATGCGTCGCCATGCTCGATCTCGCCGCGGCCAGCGAGGTCGAGCAGAAGATCGAGGATCCGGCCTATAAGGCCTACGCCAAGCTGATCATCGCCGACGATACGACGATGCAGGGCGCGTTGCAGGCGGTTGCGCGCAGCGTCGGCGCAGTGATCCCGAACGGTTTGGATCCGGAGCGCGCGCTGGTCCTGAAGGATCTGCAGGCGTCGGACGGCGCCCAGCTCGAGCAAAAGTTTCGCGCCTCGCAGATTGGGGGGACGCGCCAGGCGATCGAGATGTTCCACGATTTTGAGCGGAACGCGCGTGACCCGAAGATGAAAATGTGGGCCGAGACCGCGCTGCCTGCCCTCCAGAAACATCTCGAGGCCGCGACGCGGTTGCCCGAGGTCCCGAGCGCCCCTCAGGGTTGAGCGCGGACCGAGAAGTCGAAACGCGATGCCCGCGCGGAGGAGTCCGGCAGGATGACAAAAATTGTCGAGTCCGTTCATATCGGCGAGCCGGCAGGAGAAGTGTGGGAACAACTTGGCAGGTTTGGCTCCATTGGCGACTGGCACGGGCTGATGGCTAAGGTGACGAGCGAAGGCGAGGAAGTCGGTTCGGCGCGCCGTATCGAGACGATAGAAAGCGCAACCTTCGTGGAACGCCTGACGGAGATGTCTTCGGCGCCATTCTTCTATAGATACAGAGTCGAGACGAGCCCGATGCATGTCCGCGACTCCGTCGGCGAGCTTCGGGTCGACGATAACGGCGACGGGACCAGCACGGTCGTTTGGTCGGCGGATTTCGAACTCGCACTATTCCGGTTTTCCGACCCTCGAGGAAGTGCGCAGTTTTATCAAGACCGGACTGGCCAGCGTCGCCGATGAGCATCGGCGCGTTCTGAAGTAATCGATCCGCCCTGACGAGACTGAAGCGATCGAGGCCGCTTGGACTCCGCATGATCTAGCCAACGCGCCCTACTGGGGGAGGTAAAAGTCCTTGCGTTATATCCCTCGGAAACGATTGGAGGAGATAGAGCGTTGTACCCCGGATTACAAGTTTTTAATCCCGCGGACAGTGAATGTCCATGGACAATCTCAATTCTGCACCGATTTCGTCAAACATCATGCCCCATCTTGCTAGTAGATATCGCTTGTTGGTAGCAACGCGATGTTAGCAAAGGGAAGAGCCAAGTGAAAGGTCTCGCCGGAGCGGTGGCATGACCGCTTTTCTTTTGGGCGCGACTGCGCTCGGAGGCGGCGCCGACGCTGCCTCACTCTCGGTGACCGTGAAGCCGTTCGGAACAACGCCGGACGGACAGCCTGTCAAGATGTATCGGCTGGAGAACAACAATGGCATGAAGGTGAACGTCATCACCTATGGCGGCGCCATCCAGTCGATCATGGTCCCGGACAAGAACGGCCATCTCGCCGATGTCGCCCTCGGCTTCGACAATCTCAACGACTACCTGAAGACCGACACCTACTTCGGCGCGCTGATCGGTCGCTACGGCAATCGCATCGCCAGGGGCGAGTTCGTGCTCGATGGCAAGACGTACCGTATACCGATCAACAACGGCAGCCAGACGACCATCTACAAGTTCCTTCCCACCAATCTGCAGTCGTAAACGTCGCGCCCACGATGGATCAAAATGACCCTCGTGGGCGTTAACTTGGTCGCAGAAAAATCGGAGGAAATCCCATGAGGACCACGAGGAGCCCAGAGGAACGCAGTATGCATGGGCAGGCCCTGTCGCGCCGGAGCCTTTTCCGCGCGGGGGCGACGTCGGGCGCTGCGATGCTGGCGCTCTCGGCGCTGGGCCGCAGCCAGTCCGCCTTTGCGGCGAGCGGTTCGAGCCTGCCGACGCATCCGGAATGGAGGTTCGTATTCGTCAATCACGTCACGACCAATCCATTTTTCGTGCCGACGCAATACGGGATCGCCGACGCGTGCTCCCTGCTCGGTTGCACCTATCAGTGGACCGGCTCGCAGACGTCCATCGCGTCCGAGATGGTCAACGCCATGAACACCGCGATTACAGCGAAGGCGGACGCCATTGCGGTCTCGCTGGTCGACGCGCACGCCTTCAATGACCCAGTGAAGAGCGCGCTCGAAGCGGGAATTCCCGTATTCTCCTATAACGCCGACACCAAAGGCAACGACCGACTCGCCTATATTGGACAAGACCTGTTCGCCTCCGGCCAGGCGCTCGGGCGGCGCATCGTCGAACTCGTCGGGGAAGGTCCTGTCGTCGGCTTCATCGCGACGCCGGGGCAGCTTAACATCCAGCCCCGTCTCGACGGCGCCAAGGACGCCATCAAGGCGTCGGGCAAGAAAATCGTTCTCGACGAGGTGGCCACCGGACCGACGGTCAACGAGGAGGTCTCGCGGGTCGACGCCTATTACGTCGGGCACAAGGATATCAAGGGCATGTTCGCGGTCGACGCCGGAAGCACGATGGCGGTCGGCAAGGCGATGGAAAAATACGGCCTCCACGCCAAAGGCGTGCATGCCGGCGGCTTCGACCTGCTTCCTGAGACTCTTGACGCCATCGCCAACGACCATCTCGACTTCACCATCGACCAGCAGGCCTATCTGCAAGGCTTTTACACCGTGATGGAAATGGCGATGTTCAAGCTGTCGGGCGGCTTGAGCGGCCCCGCGGAGATCAACACCGGACTGAAGTTCGTCGCCAAGAGCGATGTGGCCCCATACCGGACGACCCACAGCCGTTACGAGGGCACCTCGTCGGCCGAGGCGATCATTCCGAGGTCGGGTCCGATCAGCACATGAGAACGGCGGACGGCGATGCAAGACAGGGTGAATCCCGCCGCCGTCGAGGCGCGGTCGCCTGACGCAAGCGGGCTAGGCGCCGGCGTTCTGCGCCGGGCGGGCTTGTCCATTCTGCGATGGCCCGAGGCGAGCATCTTCATCGCTGGCGCCTTGCTCGCCGCCTACTTCCAATCGACCAACTCCGCGTTCCTTTCGCTTTCCAACGTCGAAAACCTCATCGACTACACGGCGACCACGTCGATCATCGCCGCAGGCGAAGTCATGGTGCTCGTCTGCGGCGAACTCGATCTGTCGCCCGGCATGGTCTATGCCCTGTCGCCTTTCATCATGTTTTTCGCGATCTCCGCGGAAATCCCGGCTGGCGTAGCGGTTCTTCTGGCGCTTGCGGCCGGGGCGCTGGTCGGCCTGTTCAATGGCGTGGTCACGACGTTCCTGGGCGTACCCGCCTTCGTCACGACACTCGGCACAATGTTTCTCGTCAACGGCCTTACGTTGAGCATCTCGGGCGGATTCCCGGTCGAGCCCAATGCCGCAGCCACCTTCGCGGCGGTGTTTGGCGCGAACGCCTGGGCGCGGCTCGCGTGGTCTCTGGCGATCGCGATCGTGCTGCAGTTCGTATTGAGCCGCACCCGGTTCGGTCTTCACACCATCGCGGTTGGCGGCAATCTCATCGCTGCGGAGGAGGTGGGAATCCGGGTGCGCAGCATCAAGATTCGCAATTTCGTCCTGGCCAGTGTGCTTGCCGGCTTCGCCGGCGTGATCGACGCATTCCGCATCGGGTCGATCGACCCGCTGGCAGGAGGCTCAGAGATGACTTTCGCGGCCATCGCCGCGGCGGTGATCGGCGGGACGCTGCTCACCGGCGGGTCAGGGACGCTGATCGGCGCCTTCATCGGCGCGCTGGTGCTCGGCATCCTCAAGGACGGCTTCACTCTCTCCGGAGTCAGCGCCTACACGTTCGACATGATCCTCGCGCCGCCATCCTGGTGACGATGGCGGTCAACGTCCATCTGTCGCGATGGCGGGAGAGGGGAGGAGCATGAGCCAGGACCCCACGCGACCCGAGGCGCTTCGGGCGGAGCACGTCGAAAAATCGTTCGGACGCATTGCGGCGCTGAGAGACGTCAATCTGCGCCTCCAACGCGGCGAGGTGCTAGGACTGCTTGGAGACAACGGCGCCGGCAAGTCGACCTTGATGAAGATCTTCACCGGCTATTTTCAGCCGAGCGCCGGCCAACTTTACTTCGAGGGCCGGCCCGTACAATTCCGCTCGGTCAGCCATGCCCGCTCGCTCGGGATCGAGGCCGTCTATCAGGACCTGGCGCTGGTCAACCAGCTGAACGTCTACCGCAACATGTTCCTTCAGCGCGAGCCTGTCTTTGGCGGCCCACTGGGAATCCTGAACGAGCGCGAGATGCGCGAGCAGGCGATCGCGGTGCTCGAACGGATGAAGGTCAGGGTGCCGTCGGTCGACGTCGACGTCGCAAGGCTCTCAGGGGGTCAACGTCAGGCCGTCGCCATAGCGCGCTCGGTCTATCAGAAGGCCAAGGTGCTGCTGCTCGACGAACCGACCGCCGCGATGGGGGTCAAGGAATCCGCGCTGATCCTCGACCTTATCCAGCGGCTCAAGGAGAGCGGGGACGTTGCAATCATTATCGTCGCACACAACTACGCGCAGATCTTCGACGTTTGCGACCGCATCAATCTGGTCGAAGGCGGCAGGATCGCGTTCGACAAGCGGACTTCCGAGACGACGATCGAGGAGCTGACGGACAGGGTCGTTAAGGAGTATCGCTCGGCGCGCTCTGTCGCGCAGCCTCTGGAGCTGTGAGCGGCGGGCGAGGAGAACTCCGCTATTCCATCACGAGCGGGTCGGGCTCAGGCGGCGGGACCTTAGTCCCAACCATCCGAGCGGACGGGCGCGCATCAGCCAACCGTTGAGCCGGTCGAGGTAGATGTAGACCACCGGGGTCGTGTAGAGCGTCAGCAACTGGGAAACCAGGAGACCGCCGACCATCGCGATCCCCATCGGCTTGCGCAATTCCGCTCCGGCCCCGTTCTCGAGGGCGAGCGGCAGGGCGACGACAAGCGCGCAGACGGTCGTCATCATGATCGGGCGAAACCGCTGCAGGCACGCGTGGTGGACCGCATCGACCGGAGTCATGTTTCCCTCCCGCTCGGCGACCAAGGCGAAATCGATCATCATGATGGCGTTCTTCTTGACGATGCCGATCAGGAGGAGGACCCCGATCAGGGCGATCAGGGTCAGATCGTAGCCGGTCATGATCAGGATCACGAGCGCGCCGACGCCGGCCGCCGGGAGCGCGGAAAGAATGGTGATCGGGTGGATGAAGCTTTCGTAGAGCATGCCCATGAGGATGTAGATCGTCACGATCGCCGCCGTGACCAGGAGCGGCATGGTGACGAGCGAATTGTGAAACGCCTGAGCCGTTCCCTCGAACCGCCCGACGAGCGTGGGACGCGCGCCGAGGCTCGCCTTCGCCTTGGTGATGGCGTCGACCGCCTGGCTCAGCGACGCGCCCTTGGCGAGGTTGAACGAGAGGGTCACTGAGGGAAAGACGCCCTGGTGGTTGACGGTGAGCGGTTCGACCTTTCGCGTCTCGCGCGCGACCGCCGACAGCGGGACCTGGCCACCAGTCGCGTTCGTGACGTAGAGGCTCGACAGGGCCTCCGCCCCGGATTGGAACTTCTTCTCGACCTCGAGGATCAAATAAGCCTGCTGGGTCGCGTTGTAGATCGTCGCGATCTGCGCCTGCCCGAAGGCGTCGTCGAGCGCGGCGTCGATGCTGGAGATCGGCACGTTGAGGCTCGAGGCGAGGTTCCGGTCGACCTCGATGACGACGTGAGGCGAGTTGACCTGCTGGTCAGAGGCGACGTCGCTGAGGATTTTCATGCCCTTCATCTTTTCCAAGAGGAGCGGGGCATAGTGGTTGAGCTGGTCGGTATCCGTGTCGGTCAGCGTATACTGATATTCGGCCTGCTCGAGCCGCGCGCCGATTTGGATGTCCGGCACGGCCTGCATGAAGAACTTTCCGCCAACCACCTTGGCGACCTCAGGCCTGAGCCGCCCCATCACGGCTTGAACGGAAGGGCGCTCGGAGAACGGCTTCAGCTGGACGAAAATGCGGGCCATGTTCTCGGTCGCGTTGCCGCCCGTTGCGCCGGCGAACCCGACGACGCCCGAGACGGCAGGATCCTTGAGGAGGATGGCGGCGTATTCGTTCTCGATCTTCGCCATCGCCTCGAACGCGATGTCCTGGCGCGCCTGCGCGACACCCATAACGATGCCGGTGTCCTGTTCGGGCAGGAACCCCTTGGGGATCACGAGATAGAGGTAAACGGTCAGGGCAATCATCCCGATGGTGACGAGCAGCATCCAAAACTCGTGCCGAAGGGCCCAGACCAACCCCCGGTCGTACGTGTCGCGCATGGCGTCGAAGCCTCGCTCGAGCCAGCGGCTGAAGCGGTTCTGCGGCGCGCCCGGTCTCGCGCGTCAGGAGCTTCGCGCACATCATCGGCGTCAGCGTCAGCGATACGAAGCCGGAAATGAAGATCGCGAGGATCGTCGTCATCGCGAACTCGTGGAAAGCAGTCCGACCACGCCTGCCATAAAAAGGACCGGAATGAAGACCGCCGCCAGCGACAGCGTGATCGAGAGAATGGTGAAGCCGATTTCCCCCGCGCCGTCGAGCGCGGCTTCAACGGGCGGTTTCCCCTCCTCGATGTGACGGACGATGTTCTCGATCATCACGATCGCGTCGTCGACAAGGAACCCGATCGCGATCGTCAGCGCCATCAGCGAGAGGTTGTCGATGCTGTAGCCGAGCAGATCCATCGCGCCGAACGTCGCAACGATCACGACCGGCAGGACGATGCCCGGGATCACGGTCGCCCAGAACTTGCGCAGGAACAGGAAAATCACCAGCACGACGAGCGCCATCGCCAGCACGAGCGTGAACTCGACGTCCGAGACGGACGCGCGAATCGAGAGCGAGCGATCCGAGACGAGGTCCACGTGCACTGAGCGCGGGATCGCCTTCTCGAGCTGAGGCATCATCGCCTTGATCCTGTGGACCACGTCGAGCGTGTTGGCGCCGGGCGCCTTGAAAACCAACAGAACCTCGGACGGCTTGGTCCCGAACCAGGCGCCGGTGCGCGGGTTTTGCGGACCGTCGACTACGGTCGCGATGTCCCCGAGCTCCACCGGCGCGCCGTTGCTGTAGGATACGATCATCTTGCGGAACTGCGCGGCGTTTTCCAGCTGCTGGTTGACGTCGAGCGGAAACTCTTCGTGACGGCCCTCGAGATTGCCCGTCGGTTGGAGCGCGCTTTCGGAGGTGAGGGCCGCGCTGACCTGGGCAAAGCCCAACCCTTTGGCGGCGAGCGCGTCTGGGTTGAGCCGCACCTGAACGGCTGGCTCGGCCTGCCCAGCGATGGCCACCTGCCCGACGCCGCTCACGCGCGACAGCGACTGGCCGAGAAGGATGTTCGCGTACTGATCGAGCTCCTGGATCGGATAGGCGTCGGAATGA
Source organism: uncultured Alphaproteobacteria bacterium (assembly GCA_963748545.1). Classification (GTDB taxonomy): domain Bacteria; phylum Pseudomonadota; class Alphaproteobacteria; order Rhizobiales; family Beijerinckiaceae; genus Roseiarcus. The sequence continues at coordinate 30,963 of CAVVJO010000030.1, read as the reverse complement.
ACCGCGTAGATCAGGACCGGCGAGTTGGCCGGATTGGTTTCCCGGTAGGTCGGCGGGGTCGGAAGATTTCTGGGGAGCAGGGCGCTCGCGGCCTGAATCGCCTGCTCCACATAGCCGGCGTCGCGCGTGATGCTCGTGCCGAGGTCGAACTGCAGCGTGATCGCCGTCGTGCCGAGCCCGCTCGTCGAGGTCATCGAGGTGAGGCCCGGTATAGCCGTGAACTGGTCTTCGAGCGGCGTCGCCACGGTCGAGGCCATCACATCCGGGCTCGCGCCCGGGAAACTCGCCGACACCGTGATCGTCGGGAACTCGACATTGGGCAGCGCGGCGACCGGCAGGAGCGTGAAGGAGACCGCGCCGAAGGCGAAGAGGCCGGCCGTCATCAGCGCGGTCGCTATCGGCCGGCGAATGAAGATTTCCGAGATACTCATGGCCCCGCGCTCGCAGTCGTCGCTTTGGGCGGTTCGACTGCGACCTTCACGCCGTCGTCGAGATTGTACTGTCCGTTGACGACGACCTGCTCGCCCGGCGAGGCGCCCTTGGTAAAGACGGCGAGCCCATTCTGGCGGGCGACGACCTGCACGGGGACGCGGCGGACCAGATCGTCCGACGAGATCACATAGACGTAGTCGCCGTCCGGACCCGATGCGACGGCCCCGACCGGCGCGGTGAGGGCTTTCTTGCGGACGCCGAGCGTAAAGTCGACAGTGACGAACTCTCCTGGCCAGAGCGCCTCGTTGTCGTTTGGGAATGTTGCGTAGAGAGCGACAGTGCCGGTCGTCGCCACGACCTGATTGTTGAGAAATGTGAGCTTGCCGTCGCCCAAAGCCTTTCCTTGGTGGGACAGGGCGCGCACATCGAGCGGCGCTTCGTTCTGGGCGCTGCGGACCTCGTCCAGCCCGCTCTGCGGGAGCGGGAAGGTCACATAGATGGGCGCGATCTGGGTGATGGTGACCAGCGTCGTGCCCGCGCCCGCCTGAACGTAGTTGCCCGGATCGACCGCCATGGCGCCGGCTACGCCCGCCGCCGGGGAATTGATGTGGGCGTACTCGACGTTGAGCTTGGCCGTTTCGACATTGGCCTGATCAAGCTTGACCGTGCCCTCGTCCTGCTGGACCACGAACGCCTGGTCCGCGGCCTTTTGCTGGGCGATCGAGTTCTCGGTCACCAGACGCTGGTAGCGGGCGAGGTCCGTCTGGGCCTCGGCCAGAAGCGCCTGGTCATGTTGGAGTTGGGCCTGAGCCTGATCGAGCGCGGCCTGGTATGGGCGGGGATCGATGAGAAACAGCGGATCGCCCGCTTTGACAGCCTCACCTTGCTTGAAAAAGGCCTGCATGATCTGGCCGTTCACCCGACTTTGCACGTTGACGGCCTGGATCGACTGCACCGTCCCGAGCGACCGAACGACGATGGGCACGTCTTGGCTGACGACAGACGCTGCTGTCACGGGGACCGTCGGCTGCACGGCGGCAGGTCGTGGGGCGGCGGCTTCAGACCGGCGCCACGAATAGCCAGCGGCTCCGAGCACGCCCACCGCCGCGACCAAAATCAGAAGCGTCAATCCGGGTCGAAAACCCATGTCGGCCCTCGGCTTCAAACGGGTGCCTGGGCCTCGAAGTCAATGCCGCGAGCGCCGCTGCGGTTCCTTCCGCGATGTCGCAACCGCTGTGGGGACGCCACCGGCGTCCTTCATTTGCGGCCCAAATCCATGCCGATGCCCTTGTTCACGAACTGTAGCGTGTAGACCTTCCTGTAATCGGTGTCGGGCTTTACGATTTCGGCTTTCACCATTTCGTCGAAAAACGATTTGACCCGCGCGTCCGTCATGGCGCCGATCCCGAGCTTCGCCGCGTCGCTCGAGTTGACGATGCCGTATTGTTTGAGATTGGCGATCGAGTAGGCGATCTGCCCATCCGTCATTCCGGGATTGGCTTGCTTGATCGCCGCGTTGGCTTTGGCGTTGTCGCCATGGAGATAGTTGCGCCAGCCAATCGCCGAAGCGTCCACGAACCGCTGGACGAGATCTGGATTTCGCGCGACCGTTTCACGGCGCGCCTCGATCAGCGACGAGTACGTGGAGTAGCCATGATCCGCGAGCAAAAAGATATTGGGCTTGAAGTGGCCCTGCTGCCCGATCGCATAGGGCTCCGAGGTCAGATAGCCCTCCTGTATCGAATGCTTGTCCACGATGAATGGCGCTGAGTTGAAGTCGTAGGGCTTCACGACCTCATCGCGGAATCTCCAAACTTTCACCATCCATGCGTAAAACGAATACAATCCGCCGGCGCTGACGTACGCTGGCGAGGCCTTGGGCAGGTCGGTCCACTTGTCCAGCCCGACGCCTGGATGCGACATAAAGATCTGCGGGTCTTTCTGAAAGTCGGCGGCGACAGCGACAATCGGGAGGTTGCGCTGCTCGGCCAGGAAATCGCCAAGCAGGTCGCCGGCCTGGAAGAAGTCAATCTTGCCCGCAAGCAGGAGCATGCCGCCGTTGCCCTCCGGCCGGCCCGGCTGAATTGTGACGTCGAGGCCGTATTTGGCGTAGGTCCCGTCTACGACGGCTTGGTAGTACCCCCCGGCCTCCGCGTCGGCCAGCCAGTTCAAGCCGAACGTGACCTTGTCGAGCGCAAGAGCGGGGCTGGCCGATAAAACAATGGCGGCAATAGCGGAAAGGAGGCCCGTTGCCATCCTCCCTTTCGCCTCCGCCCAAACCCGTTTCCGCCCTCCACACATGCGTCAAACCCATCGTTGGCGACCCGCGGAGCGCCCTTCGGGAACGCCTTCCAGGTCCGCGAGGCCACCGGAGACGATCGGGCCACTTCCGCTGGGTTAAAGCGCGTTCATGGCGCCGCACTCCTTGCTTCTGCAAGGAACACAAGACCGACACGGACGGTTCCCAAGTTCGCCGAGCTGAGTAACGAAAACGTTGCGGCGGGGGCTCTTGGAGGTCCACCTGACGGCGTCTGAGGTCGATGAAACGTCTGGACCGTCAGATGACGGGCGTTCCAGGACTTCGAACTCGAGTTCCGACGCCCGCGTGCGCGAACCGGAACCGGAGGTCGAGCGAGGTCGCGGGGACGTCGCGGTAAAGCCGCGCCGCAAAGCGCGCTCGTGGATTGCATCCCACAAGCTTGCCGCGGCGCTTGTCGTCCTTGTCGCATTGGCCGCCGCCGCGGCAGGTGTCGCGTGGTGGCTGAGCGCGCGACACTACGAGGACACCGACGACGCTTTCGTCGACGGCCGGCCGAGCGAGATTAGCGCGCAGGTCGCGGCGGCGATCGTCGATGTTCCGGTCACGGACAACGAGATCGTTCAGCCGGGACAGCCGCTGGTCCGTCTTGACGACCGCGACTATCGCGACGCCGTCGCGCAGACGAAAGCGGTCATCGCGCAGGCGGAGGCGGCGAGGGGTCAGGCCGAGGCGCAGACGACCGCTCAGCAGGCGGCCGTGGATCAGGCTTCGCTTCAGGTGACCGAAGCCCAGGCGGCGTTGACTTATTCGCAGGAGCAGAACCAGCGCGCGCAGGATCTGCTGAAGCAGGGCGCCGGCACGCTGCAAGCGGCGCAGCAGACGAACTCCGACCTGACGGAAAAGCGCGCCGCGCTCGACGCGGCGCAGGCGGCGCTGATCCAGGTCAAACGGCAGCTCGCGGTCTATGCCGCCGAGCGCCGCTCCGCCGAAGCCCAGCGCGCCGCGGGCGAGGCGCAGTTGGCGGAGGCCGAGGCCAACCTCTCGCGCACCGTGCTCGTGGCGCCATTCCGCGGCCGCGTCACTGAACTCACCGCCGCGAAGGGCGCCTACGCGGCGCCTGGCCAGGCCCTGATGCTGATCGTGCCGCTCGATGTCTGGGTCACCGCCAATTTCCGCGAGACGCAGCTTGTCGACATGCGTCCCGGCCAGCCCGCCACGCTCTGCATCGACGCCTACGGCAGATGTTTCCCGGGCCACGTCGACAGCATCCAGGCCGGCAGCGGAACCGCTTTCAGTCTGTTGCCGGCCGAGAACGCGACCGGCAACTATGTCAAGATCGTCCAGCGGGTGCCGGTGAAGCTCGTATTCGACAAGCTGCCCGTTCTCGAGCTCGGTCCAGGGATGTCGGTCACGCCCTCGGTCAAGGTGCGATGACGGACTGCTCGCCGGACGCCGGATGGGACGCGAGCCGGTCCGCGGCGGGCGCGAACAACCCGTGGCTCGTGACGATCATCCTGTCGATCGCCACCTTCATGACGGTGCTCGACACCTCGATCGCCAACGTCGCGCTGATCAATATCGCCGGCGCGCTCGGAACCAGCGTCGACGAAAGCACCTGGGTCCTTACCAGCTACCTCGTGGCCAACGCCGTCATCCTGCCGATCAGCGGCTGGCTGTCCGAGGTCATCGGCCGCAAGCGGTTCTACATGATCTCGGTCGGGTTGTTCTCGATCGCCTCGTTCCTGTGCGGCGTCGCGCCGAACCTCACCTTTCTGATCGTCGCCCGCGTTCTGCAGGGGATCGGCGGGGGCGGCATGGCCCCGAGCGAGCAGGCGATGCTCGCCGATACGTTTCCGCCGTCGAAGCGGGCGCAGGCCTTCGCCGCCTACGGCGTCGCGGTGATCGTCGCCCCGGCGCTCGGGCCCACCATCGGCGGCTACCTCACCGACAACGCCTCATGGCACTGGATCTTCTTCATCAACGTGCCGGTCGGCGCGGCCTCGCTGGCGCTGGTCGCCGCCTTCGTCGACGAACCTCGCGCCCTGATCCGCCAGCGTGTGGCGATGTGGCGCCGCGGACTGCGCATCGATTGGGTGGGGTTCCTCCTGGTCGCGCTGTTTCTGGGATTTCTCGAGATCGTGCTCGACAAGGGCCAGGAGGACGACTGGTTCAATTCGCCCTTTATCGCCGCCTGCGCGGTGATCGCTGCACTGTCCTTCCTCGCCTTCGTGCCCTGGGAATTGTCGCGCGACGATCCGATCGTCGACATCCGGCTGATTGGCCGGCGCAACTTCGGCGCGTCCTTCGTCGTCATGCTCGTGGTCGGCGCGGTGCTGTTTGGCACGACCCAGCTCATGCCGCAGCTCCTTCAGGGGAACTTCGGCTATACCGCCACGCTGGCCGGCCTCTCTCTGATGCCGGGCGGGTTCGCTTCCCTGACGTCGATGATCATCGCCGGGCAGTTCAGCCGGTTCTTCCAGCCCCGATGGATGATGGCCGGCGCCCTGCTCGCGATCGCGTGGTCCATGCGGCATTTCGCCGACGTGACGCTGGACGCCGACTTTTGGTGGTTCGCATTGGCGCGTGCGTATCAGATGGGCGCCCTGCCCTTCCTGTTCCTGACCCTCACCAGCTATTCCTATGTCGGCCTGCCTCCGGGCAAGTCCGGGCAGGCTTCCGCTTTGATCAACGTGGCGCGCAATCTCGGCGGCAGCATCGGCGTGTCCGCCACGCAGACGCTGCTCGCGCGCCGGGAGCAGTTCCATCAGGCCCGGCTCGCCGAGAATTTCAGCGCCTCCTCGCTCGCCTACGCGCGCACGCTGAAACTGGCGGCGGCCAATTTTGCCCAGCACGGGACCGGCGCAGCCAACGCGCGGCATCAGGCGACGGCCTGGGTCGGGCAGGTTCTGGTGAACCAGGCGACTCTCATGTCCTACATCGACGTCTTTGCCGCCTTGTCCTGGTTCGCGCTGCTGCTCGTCCCCACCGCCCTCCTGCTGAAGCGCGTCGACCTCGGAAGGTCGAGGCCAGCGGCGCCGTCTCATTGAGCGCGAGGCCTGCATGCGCGGGCAACAGGCGCCCGGCAAAAGCGTCCTTGTCTGAGACTGGGGATGGCGGGGCGAGCGGTATTGATCGCCTGCAACGATTCGCATGGGTCTGCGTTGTTTTTCCGGGAGCGGCAATTGCGGCGCTGCCTGTCGTTCCGGAAAAGTCTCGATCGACGGAGCAGCCATATGACGTTCAAGGTTCAAGTCGGCCCAGCGCAGATCACGATCCACCAGGGCCAGACGGTGCTGGTGACGGAGCCCGACGGGCAGGTGAACTCGCCCAGCGTCCGAGGGCTCTTCTTCCGCGACACTCGGGTAATGAGCGCTTGGTCGATCTACGCCAATGGCGAGCCGTGGGACCTCTTGAACGGCGGCGCCATCGCCTATCAAGCCGCCCGAATTTTCCTCACCAACCACGCTATCGTCAGCGAAGACGGCCCGATCGCTCCGCGCACGATCGGTCTGGTGGTCGGCCGCCATATCGAAGGCGGAATGCACGAGGACATCGACCTCACCAACTACAGCTTGAACCCGGTGCGCTTCAACCTGGAAATCGCAATGCGCGCTGACTTCGCCGACATCTTCGAAGTGAAGAGCAAGCACGTCGTGCGGCGCGGCGGCATCACCACATCGTGGTCCGCAGGACGCCAAACGTTGCGCCTCGGCTATCACAACAAAGACTTCTGCCGCGAGGTGATCGTCCACATCGCGGGGAGCGACGGCGAGCCGGCGGTGAGCGCAAACGGAAGGCTCAGTTTCGACATTGCGCTGAAGCCCGGACAGAGCTGGCATCGCTGCCTAATCTACGATTTGGTGGATGGCGCGCAGCGCATCCCCGCGCCAAGGCAATGCACCCATTCCAGCGCAAAGTCGGACCATGCCAGCAAGATGGACGCGTGGCGGCGCGATGTGCTGAAGATGCGAAGCAGCAACGAGGAGTTCGATCGCTGCTATGATCAAGGGGTGCAGGACATGGCGTCCCTGCGACTGCCCCTGGAGGGTTCCGACCACATGGTGTTCGTGCCCGCCGCCGGGCTGCCGTGGTTCGTAGCGCTGTTCGGCCGCGACACGCTGGTTGTCTCGCTGCAGACCATGATCGTCTATCCCGAGTTTGCCGCCGGGACGCTGGCGGTCCTCGGGCGACTTCAGGCGACCGAGCGCGACGACTACCGTGACGCAGAGCCGGGCAAGATCCTGCACGAGCTGCGTTATGGGGAGCTCGCGCATTTCAAGCTGATCCCGCACACGCCCTACTACGGCACGGCCGACGCCACGCCGCTCTATCTGGTGGCGCTGCACGCGGCGTGGCGGGCCACCGGCGACAACGACCTGATCGAGCGGCATTTGCCCACTGCCGAAGCCTGCCTGACCTGGATCGACAAATATGGCGACCGCGACGGCGACGGGTTTCAGGAATACCAAACGCGCTCGTCGGCCGGGTTGGAGAACATGGCTTGGAAAGATTCAGGGGATGCGGTGATGTATCGTGACGGCGCTCTGGTGCATGGGCCAAAGGCGCTGTGCGAGGTGCAGGGCTATGTGTATGACGCCTGGCGGCGCATGGCCGAAATCTACGACCACCTGGGCGACAAACGGCGCGCGACCGCTTTGCGTAGTAAGGCCGGCGCGCTGTTCGAGAAGTTCAACGACGTCTTCTGGGACGAAGAGTCTCGCTTCTACGCCTACGCGTTGGACGGCGATAAGAAAAAAGTGCTCTCGGTGACGTCCAACGTTGGGCAATGCCTATGGTCAGGCATTGTTGCGCCGGAACGCGCCGGCGCGGTGGTGAAGCGTTTGATGAGCAAGGATATGTGGAGCGGCTGGGGCATCCGCACGCTGTCAGCCAACCATGCCTCGTTTAACCCCTACAATTACCAGACCGGGGCGGTTTGGCCTCACGACAATTCCCTCATCGCCCTCGGCATGCGACGCTATGGTTTTGCTGCCGAAGCGGCGGCGGTGGCGCGCGACGTCTGCGACGCGGCGAGCCATTTCGTTTTGAGTCAGCTCCCTGAACTTTATGCGGGACTACAGCGCGATCCCACGAGCTTTCCTGTGCAGTATCTCGGCGCCAATGTGCCGCAGGCCTGGGCTGCCGGGACGCCGTTCATGCTGTTGCAGGCGATGCTGGGACTGCAACAGGATGCTCCGCGTGGCAGGCTGTACATCGACCCCGCGCTTCCGGACTGGTTGCCGGATGTGACGTTGACCGATCTGCGGCTTGGGCGGAAGCGCTTTGACATCCGCTTCTGGCGAGACGGGAGCGACACGCTTTACACGGTGCTGAAGGGCGAACGCGATGCGGTCGAGCTGAGAAGCATTGCGATTACGGCGGATCGTCAGGATGTCCTGATTTCGGCGTCCTGATCGTCGCTTGAGGTCCTATCGATCAGCGAACCAGAAAGGACCGCGCGACTCCATGGCTCCCCGCGTCGAGGCGCAACAGCGCTCCTGCGTGCGGCTCTCTTGCCTTCGCCTCCTCGCTCATGCGATCAGATGCGCTGGTGACGTAGAGCGTGGCGAGGTCCTTGCCCGCGAAGGCGGGCATTGTCGGCTGGCTGACGGGTAGGTCAATGTCGCGGTCTGGGGAGCCGTCGGGGTGAAAGCGGCGAAGCTTACCGCCGCCATGGAGCGCAGACCAATAACCGCCGTCCGTGTCGATCGCGGCGCCGTCGGGGATGCCGAGTCCGGCGGGCACAGTCGCGAAAACACGACGGTTCGAGAGCGCGCCGTTCTCCTTGTAGTCGAAGGCGAAGATCTCGCCTGAATTGCTGTGCGACAGGAAGAACGTCTCGCCGTCGCCGCTCCAGGCCATGCCATTGTGTAACTCGGCCGCATCCGGTTCCTCACGAAGGCCTTCCGCAAAAGTGAAACTGTGGAGCCGTCCCGGCTGTTCGGACGCCGATCCCTTCAGCGGATCGAACATCACGCCGATCCAAAAGCGGCCGTTGGCGTCGCAGGCGCCTTCGTTGAAGCGAAAAAGCGAGGGGTCGAATGGCGGGGGCGTAAGCAGGCGCAGCGCGCCGCTATTGAGGTCGAGGCGAAAGAGCCCCTGCCGGAGAGCCACCACAGCGCCGCCGTCGCCGGTCAGCGCGAAGCCTCCGATATCGCTCGTCATCGGCCAGCTGCGCGTCGATTCGTCGTCCGGACAATAGCGGTGCAGCGCAGGCGCCTTGACGTCGATCCAATAAAGCGCGCGCTCGTCCGCGACCCAGGTCGGGGATTCGCCAATCGCCGCACGGAAGCTGAGCACCGTCTCGATCGCCATCGCGGCCTCCTTGGTGCAAAACCCCGTGATCCCGGGCGCGTTCCCCTTCGCCATGAATTGCAGTCGTCCGAAGGAACTCCGATAGGCCGCCCGCGTTTGTGATTGCACCGATAACGGCCACGGCCAGGTTCGGTTGGCGTTACGCTCATCGCATTTTGTCAAGCCGGCGCTCGTTGAGATGGGCGTCTGCTTTCACACAGGTTTCGTCGGGACTGCCGAGGCTCGATCGCCGCCTCGGCGCGGATTGTCAGGATTATGGAGGCGGGTCGCCTCGGGCTTAAGGAGCAGGTCCGATGACATCCACGATCCAGGACCATGCGATCATCGGGGACGGGCGCAGTTGTGCGCTTGTCGCCAGGTCCGGATCGATCGATTTTCTCTGCTGGCCCCGCTTCGACAGCGACGCTTGTCTCGCCGCGCTGCTGGGAGACGAACGTCAGGGCTCTTGGATCGTTTCGCCGGCGGGCTACGTTTCGCAGACCGTCCGCCGCTACCGCGACGACACAGCCATCCTTGAGACCGAGCACTTCACCGATACAGGCCGCGTCCGCGTGACCGACCTTATGCCCTGGCGCGAGGGCCCGTCCGCGATCGTCCGCATCGTGGAGGGGCTGGAAGGCGAGGCGCAGATGGCGATGTCGCTGAGGCTGCGCTTCGGCTACGGTCAGACGGCGCCTTGGAGCGAACGCCACGAACGTGGACTGATTTTCGAGGCCGGCCCGGATCGCGTCGTCCTCGACTGTCCCGTCGAACTGGCGATGGACGGCGACGGCGCCAGCGCGCGCTTCATGATGGCCAAAGGCGCGAAGATCGCCTTCGTCCTCAGTCATTCGCCCTCGACAGCGCCGATGTCCTCGCCGTTGAGGATCGATGCCCTGATCGACGCAACGGAGAAGGCGTGGAAGGGCTGGATCGGCCGGTACGAGGCGAAAGGCCAGTGGGATGGGGCTATCCGCCGCTCGCTGATCATGCTGCGCACGCTGATCGATCGGGAAAGCGGCGGGATCGTCGCCGCCGCGACGCTTGGGTTGCCCGAGATTCCTGGCGGATCGGCGAACTGGGATTATCGCTATTGCTGGCTTCGCGATTCCACTTTCACGCTGACCGCGCTTCTCAACGCCGGCTTCCACGAGGAGGCGACGCGCTGGCGCGACTGGATCCTGCGGGCGCTCGGAGGCCAGCCCGCGGAGATGCAGATTGTCTACCGGATCGACGGCGGCCGCCTCCCGCCCGAGCGGGAGCTGGCTGGGCTGCCCGGCTATCAGGGCGCCGAGCCGGTCCGCGTCGGCAACGCCGCCTCAGGCCAGACGCAACTCGACGTCTTTGGCGAGTTGATGGACAGTTTCGCCGTCCTGGCCAAGGCCGGCATCGAGCGCACCCCGCGCGTCGTCGAAGTCGAGACCGCCATCGTCCAGCATCTCGAGAAGATGTGGGACAAGCCCAGCGCCGACATCTGGGAAAGCCGTGGCGATCTTCACTGCTACACCTATTCGCAGGCGATGGCCTGGGTGGGCGTCACCCGTTACCTTGCAGCGCATGCCGACAACGATCGGGCCGATCGCGCGTTGATCGCCAGGCTGAAGGCGCTGAGCGAAGTGATCCATCGGACCGTGTGCGAGCGCGGCTACAACAGCGATCTCGGCCACTTCGTCCAGTTCTATGGCGGCGACACCCTCGACGCGTCGCTCTTGCTGTTGCCGCTCGTCGGCTTCCTTCCCGTTGACGATCCGCGCATAGCCAGGACGATCGCGGCGATCGAGCGGGAGCTGATGGAAGGGGGACTGGTACGACGCAAACCGCCAAGACCGCATGGCCCCAACGAGGGCGCCTTTCTCGCCTGCACGTGCTGGCTGGCGGATTGTTACAAGATGCTGGGCCGCGACAACGAGGCGGCGACGCTGCTGGAACGCGTGATCGGGGTTTCGAACGATGTGGGTCTTCTCAGCGAGGAGTATGACGTCGGCAGCCGCAGCCTGATCGGCAATATCCCTCAGACGTTGACCCATCTCGGTGTGATCAACACCGCCTTGTTCCTCTCAGGCCCCGTGATCCAGCGAGCCGGCGGATGAACCGATCGCGCCGGAGGTCTGCCTTCTTCGCGTTGCTGTCCGCCTTCCTGCTCAGCGGATGCCACGCGCTGAAACTCGGCGTGATGAACCACGCCGGTCCGATCGCCGCTAGCCAGTGGCGCCTCTACCTGATCGTGGCCGTCGTGCTGATCTTCGTCGCGGGGCCGGTGCTGCTGCTCACCCCCCTCATCGCCTGGCATTATCGGCTATCCAACAAGCGTGACGCGTTCCGGCCGGATTGGGGTTTCTCCTGGACGCTCGAAGGCTTCATCTGGATCCCGCCGACCGCGATCGTGATCGGCCTCGGCTTTTTGGTTTGGTCTTATACGCACGCGCTCGATCCCTATCGCCCGCTCGTATCCGCTCAGGCCCCGCTCGAGGTTCAGGCGGTGGGGCTCGACTGGAAATGGTTGTTCATCGAGCCAGATCAGCGCTTCGCGGCCGTCAACCTGCTGGTCATCCCGGTCAATCGGCCCGTCCATATCAGCCTGACCAGCGGCACGGTGATGCAATCGTTGCTGATTCCTCAACTCGCGGGCCAGATCTACGCGATGGCGGGGATGACGACACAACTCAACCTCGCGGCCTCGCGGCCGGGCGTCTATCGCGGTGAAAACACCCAGTTCAATGGAGCTGGCTTCCAGAACGAGAAGTTCAACGTCGTCGCGCTTCCGCCCGCCGAATATGATCGCTGGGTGGAGCAGGCGCGCGCGTCAGGCCGTCCGCTCGACGCTGCCGCCTATGCTGCGCTTTTCAGACAATCGTCGCCGCCCCAGCCGATCGTCTTCTCGTCAATTCCGCAGGGTCTCTTCCAGCGTATCCTCGTCCAGTCCACGGAGCCTCGATCATGACCGAGGGCATCTGGCCGGCAGTCCTCGGCCGTTTCGTCTGGCATTCGCTGCCGTTCGTTCGCGCCTGGGAAAACCCCACCGCCAGCGAGATCATCGGCGCAGGCGCGGCCTCGATCGTCATCCTCGGCGCTGTCTCGGTCGTCGCGCTGATCACGAGCCTTGGCAATTGGCGCTATCTTTGGTCCGAGTGGCTCACGAGCCTCGATCACAAGAAAATCGGCATCATGTACATTGTCCTCGCCTTCGTGATGCTCACGCGGGCGTTGATCGAGGCGGTGCTGATGCGGATGCAGCAGGCGGCGGCGATCGAGAGTCCGGGCTTCCTTGCGCCTGACCATTTTGCGCAATTGTTCAGCACGCACGGCAGCATCATGATCTTCTTCATGGCGATGCCCTTCCTCGTCGGCCTGATCAATTATGTCATGCCCCTTCAGATCGGCAGCCGCGACGTCGCCTTCCCACTGCTGAATTCGATCAGCCTGTGGCTGACGGGCGGGGCTGCCGGGTTGATGATGGCGTCTCTCGTCATCGGCGAGTTCTCGACCGGAGGCTGGAGCGGCTACCCGCCTTATACCGAGCTCGCCTTCAGCCCCGGCGTGGGACCCGACTACTGGATCTGGGCGGTGACGCTGGGCTCGATAGGATCGACGCTGACGGGGATCAATTTCGCCGTCACCATCTACAAAATGCGGTGTGACGGCATGCACCTGATGCGGATGCCGCTGTTCGTATGGACGGCGCTGTGCACCAGCATCCTGATGATCTTCGCCATGCCGCCGCTGACGGTCGCGACCGCGCTGCTGGCGCTCGACCGCTATCTGGGGTTCCACTTCTTCACCAATGACCTCGGCGGCAACATGATGAATTACGCCAACCTGTTTTGGCTGTTCGGCCACCCGGAGGTCTATATCCTGATCCTGCCTGCCTTCGGCGTCTATTCCGAGGTTGTCGCCACCTTCTCGTCGAAGGAGCTCTATGGCTACACCTCGCTCGTCCTCGCGACGGCGGCGATCGCCCTGCTCTCATTCACGGTCTGGGTCCACCATTTCTTCACAATGGGCCAGAACGCCAACATCAACGCAGTGTTTGGTATCGCCACGATGGCCATCGGCGTGCCCACGGGCGTCAAGATCTATGATTGGATCTGGACCATGTTTCGCGGCGAAGTGCGGTTTTCCGTCCCCATGCTTTATTCGCTGGCCTTCATGATGACGTTCGTGCTGGGCGGCCTGACCGGGATAATCCTCGCCATTCCGCCGCTCGACTACTTGGTTCACAACACCCTGTTTCTGGTTGCGCATTTCCACAACATGCTGATTCCGGGGCTGCTTTACGGGATGCTCGCGGGCTATCATTACTGGTTCCCCAAGGCGTTCGGCTTCCGGCTCGACGAGAAATGGGGCCGCATCTCCTTCGGCTGCTGGGTGGTCGGCTTCTACCTCGCCTTCATGCCGCTCTATGTGCTTGGAGCGGCCGGGATGGCGCGGCGCACGCAGGAAGTGTTCGAGCCCGCCTTCCGGCCCTGGCTCTATGTCGCGGGCGCGGGCGCCCTGGTGCTGTTCTGCGCGCTGGCCTTCCTCTTCGTCCAGTTGTGGGTCAGCATTCGCGACCGCGACGCCAACCGCGTGTTTGCGGGAGATCCCTGGGACGGGCGCGGGCTCGAATGGTCGATCTCCGCGCCGCCCCCGGAATACAATTACGCGGCGCTTCCGCGCGTCCACGGCCGCGACCCGTTCTACGAAGCCAAGCGCAAGGGGAATCCCTATCCACCGCCCGCATCTTATGACGATATCGAGCTTCCCAAAAACAGCATGACCGGTCCGGTGATCGGGGTGGTTGGCGCGGCGACGGCGTTTGGCCTCGTCTGGCACATGTGGTGGCTCGCGATCGCAGGCGTGCTGGCGATCATCGCCACGGTCATCGCTCGTAGTTTTGTCCGCGATATCCACCGGATCATCCCCGCCGCCGAGATCGAGCGCACGGAACGGCGCTGGCTGCGCGCCGAGGCCGAGATCGACGCCGATCCCGCGGGATGTCGAGACGACGCCCGCCAACCGAGGCCTGGCCGAGGTTTCCGGATGAGCGCGAGCGAACTCAGGCACGTCGGCCTCAATCTCGGCCAGACCGACGCGTTGACACATGAGGAGGCGGTGAGCGCGGTGTTCGGCTTCTGGGTGTTCCTGATGAGCGACGCTGTGATCTTCGCGCTGCTCTTCGCGACCTATGGCGTCATGTTGCCCGCGACCGTAGGCGGACCGACGCCGGCGAGCGAGTACAAGATCCTTCCCGTCTTCCTCGAAACCCTGACGCTGCTGACCAGCAGCTTCACCTTCGGCATGGCCTCGGTCGCGATGAAGCACGGAGCGCCGCGCCGGCAATTGCTCGGCTGGATGGGCGTGACGCTGGTCCTCGGGCTCGCCTTTATCGGCATGGAGCTGCACGACTTTGCGACGATGTTCGGCGACGGCGCCTATCCGACCCGCAGCGGATATCTTTCGTCCTTCTTCGCACTGGTGCCGCTGCACGGGCTTCATGTCTTCTTCGGAAGCGTCTGGATCGTCGTGATGATGATCCAGGTGATGACGTTCGGGCTCGATGCGCGCGTCAAGATCAACATCCTGCGGCTTGGCCTGTTCTGGCATTTTCTCGATATTGTGTGGATCGCGATCTTTTCGGTCGTCTATCTGCAGGGACTGATCCGGTGAGCGGTTCGAAGCGACGCTAAACCTGACAGGCCCGGCTCATCTCCGGTCCTCTACGGGCTTGCGCTGCTCTGCAGCGGTGGTTCTCGCGATCCTGTGGCGGCCGGCTCCAGCGATGGATCAGATTGGCAAGCCGACCGAGAGCAAGCGTGACGAGATGCGTTCCTACGCGATCGGATATGGCCTTGCCCTCGCGCTCACCGGCGCGGCCTTCGCCACGGTGCGGTGGCCAAGCTTCGATGCTGCGACTTCGCTCGCCATCGTGCTCGGGCTGGCGCTCGTCCAGATGGGGGTGCACTTCCGTTTCTTCCTGCACGTCAGCCTTCGCAAATCGGCGCGCGCTGATCTTCAGCTCATTCTGTTCTCGGCGCTGATTGTGATCCTGATGGTCTCGGGGACGTTGGTCATCCTGTTCAACCTGCGAGAGAGGATGATGTAGCGGCTCAAAGCTCGCCCGCGGCCGCGAGCTTGCCGATCCGATCGGCGGTGCGGATCGCGATCGCCTGGATCGTCAGCGACGGATTGACGCCGCCAACCGTTGGGAACACCGATCCGTCACACACCCACAAATTCGGGATGTCCCAGCTCCGGCAATCCGCGTTGACGACGCTCGCGCGCGGATCGCTCCCCATGCGGGCCGTGCCGCCTAGATGACAGGTGTCGTCTTCCTGGCGGAACATGTCCTTCGCGCCGATCGCCTGGATGGAGGCGCTCATCTGTTCGAGCGCGTGGTTGACCAAAGCCTTGTCGTTTTCTCCCCAGGCGTATGTGATGCGGGCGACGCGCAGGCCATATTGATCCCGATCGTCGGCCAGCGTGACTTGGTTCGCCTCGTTGGGAAGCATCTCGCCGACCATCTTCACGCCGATCATGTGGTTATAGTCGAGCATCGCGCGGCGCAGATCCTCTCCCCATAACCCGCGGGCGCCAGTCTGGACCGACACCCATTCGTTGGGCAGCGGTCCCTGTCCCATCCAGCAATAGCCGCCATGGAAGTCCTTGCGGTCGTCGTAGTTCCAATGCTCGGTGATCGCCAGGCTCGGCGGCCCCTTATACCAGCGCACGGGTTCGTCCATCCGGCCCCAGACGGCGGAGTTGGACTGGGTCATGAGGTTCTTGCCGACGAGACCGGAGCTGTTGGCGAGTCCGTCGGGATAGCGCTCGGTCGCCGAGTTCAGCAGCAGCCGCGGCGTCTCGACTGCATAGCCGGCAACGACCACATTCTTCGCGCGCTGGAAGCGCCAGCCGCCATCACGATGGTACTCCACGCCGGTCACGCGTCCGTCCGATCCCGTTTCAATCCGCCCGACCATCGCGAGATCGCGCACCTCCGCTCCGGCGGCGAGCGCGCGGGGAATCCAAACCGTAAGCGCCGAACGTTTTGCGTTGGTCGAGCAACCGAACCGGCAGAACCCGCGATAGACGCACGGTGGACTCTTTCCCTCGGGCCCCGCATGAGGGGCCGAAAGCGTCGCCAGCGGCGTCTCGCTCCAGGCGATCCCGATAGCCTCACAGCCTTTCGCAAGCAGTTTGCCAGCGGTGTTCAGCTCGTGCGCGCGATAAGGGTATCGTGGCCGCGTCGGTCCCCAGGGATAGGTCAGCGGCCCGGAGATGTTGATCTGCCGCTCAGCAATTCCATAGTAGCTCCACATCTCCTCCCACGGGATCGGCCAGTCCGCCCCGTATCCGAGTTTGGTGCGAGCCTTGAACCACTCGGGCCGGAAGCGCAGCGCCACCATCGCATAGTGGACGGTCGATCCGCCCACCGCCTTCCCCGAATTGTTGCCGCCCATCTTGATCGGATTGGGCCCGTCGAGGACGCGTTTGTCGGTCCAGTAGAGCTGGTTCTGCGCGGTTTCGTCCGATGCAAAATCTTCCAGCGGGCGGAAAAAGCCCCCCGCATCGAAAGCGACGACCGAAAAGCCTAGCTCGGCGAGCAGCGCAGCAAGGGTCCCGCCGCCAGCGCCGGTGCCGATAATGGCGAAATCGACGGCTTCGCTCTCGCGATGTTCCCGCATGGGCGCCCAGCCGCCTCTCCGGAAGATATCGGGCGCACGGCCACCCGTGGCTCGGGGCTGCAGGCTCGGGTCAGACGACATGCCGATTATGCTCTTCCGCGGCCCATTCCTCGCCGCGCTGGGCTTCTGCCGCCTCCCAAGGGTCGGGGCGGTCGCCCTCGAGACGGACATAGCCGCGAGGGGAGGCGGGACCTCCAAAACCGATCTCGTTCCAGGCCTTGGGATGCGAATAGAAGAGCGCCGGCACGTCGGCGAGAATCCGGCGCTCAAAGAACGCCTTGGGGTCTAGCCCCGACCATCCATCCCCTTTCACTTGTTCACTTTGCATCGCACGCAACAGGGCGTCCCGTTCGTGGTCGGCGAGGACTGCAAAGCCTCGACCGCCGCACCGCGCCTTCGCCTCGCTATCGAGCGCGGCAAGGCCTTGTCGCCAGGCTTCGCGCATATAGGGCATGCTGGCCTCGCGGAAACCGTCCCCGTGATCGGCGAGCAGCTTGGCGTCGAGCAGGGCGACGAGCGACACCGCGTCCTCTTCGTTCGTTTGCGGCACGATACGCCCGCACAAGGCGTCCGCGATGAGCCACTCTTCGGCGCTGAAGAAGCGGGGCGCATTCGGGGTCGCCAGACGCTGCTCGACGACCTCCCTCGTCTTCGCGTTCCATGACGGCGTTTCGCGCTTGGCGAGCACGTCGTAGCCCGGATAACGGGGCGGCTCAGTCACGGGCGTGCTCCTTGAGCAGCGCCAAAGCGGCAAGACCGGCCAGCGCCAGGCCGGTAAACGCGGGTGGCGCAGGCAGCGGGGGGCCGGCAAAAGCATTCTGCCGCCAGTTGCGCCATCCACCCATGCCACGCGACACGCCATAGGCGTGGAACGCCACGCCGGCGACGCCCATCGCCGCTGTGGCCGCCATCCAAACCCGCGAAGCTTTTCGGCCTTTCGCCGCGTCGCCCGCGGCTGCCGCGCCGAGCAACACGGCGGCGACCGGCGGCATCGTTACCGGCAGCAGCATCGCTGGATTGTGAAACGCGCCGCGAAAATGGAGCAGGCCTGCTTCGGCCGTGGTCCCGAGCAGCGACGCCGCCGTCGTCGCGGCGACAACCCTTCCGGCCGGCAGGCCGAACACGTCGGGCTCCCCCTGCGGTTCGTTGTCCCGAACGCGTTCGGCGAGAAATCCGACCAACCCCGACAACGACATCGCGGCAGGCGCGCCGAGCGGCGCGGAATAGAAGATGTTCTGCCAGTCGAAACCGCCGACCTTCTTGGTGACGTTGTAAAGGTGAAAACCTGTGCCGATAGCCCCCGTCAGACCTGCGATGGCATAGACGAGGTCACGCAGCGGATGAGCGCCGTGGCGTTTGTCCGAGAGACCGTGAAGGCTGACCGCGATCGACAACGACGACGTGACAAGCGGCGTAAGCATCGCCTTGTTGTGGAAGTTGCCCCGATAATGCTCCATCGCGCTGTCGATCAGCACTGACGTGGCGATCACGCCGGCCGCGCGGTTGAGGCGACGCGCAGCGGTGACGACTGCGGTCGGAGCGCCTGAATCGCCACGTGGCGACGCCCGCACCGCGGAAGGCATATTCGCCTGGGGCGCGATCTGCAGCGTTTCACGCGGGCGCTCGAGCGTGTGGGCCATGACTTCAGTCCTTGGCAGGCAGGAGGCCCGCCAACATCTGCTTTGCGCTGTTCTTGACGACGCTTGCGAGCTCGGGCTCGTCAGCCATCATGGTGATGAAGTGGCGGGCGTCCTTTAACGTGATGTGCGGCGGCAGCGGCGGTACGTTCGGGTCGGCCTTCATGTTCATGATGACGGGACGGTCGGAGGCTAGCGCCTCGTCCCAGGCCGCTCCGATCCTCTCGGGGTCATCGCAAAAGATGCCCTTGAAGCCGATGAGTTCAGCATACTTGTGATAAGGAAAGTCGGGGATCGACTGCGTGAGCGGCGTCTTGCCTTCGCCGAGCTGCACGCGCTCCTCCCAAGTGACCTGGTTCAGATCCTCGTTGTTAAGCACCATGAGGATGAAGCGCGGGTCGGACCAGCGCCGCCAGTATTTGCTCGCTGTGATCATCACATTGAGCCCATTCATCTGCATTGCGCCGTCGCCGATGAATCCGATCACCGGGCGATGGGGATAGGCCATCTTCGCCGCCAGCGCGTAGGGCGTCGCGGCTCCCAGCGAGGCCAGGCCGCCCGAAAGCGATCCCATCATGCCGCGCCGCATTCGAATGTCGCGCGCATACCAGTTTGCAACCGAACCCGAATCCCCGGTCATGATGACATGGTCGGGGAGGCGCGGCGAAAGTTCGTGGAAGACGCGTTGCGGGTTGACGGGATCGGCCGGCTCCATCGCGCGCGCCTTGAGGGTGTCCCACCATTCCGCGACATCCTTCTCGACGCCTTCGCGCCAGCTCCTGTTCTCATTTTGCTCGAGCAGCGGCAGGAGAGCCGCAAGAGTCTCCTTGCTGTCGCCGATCAGGCTGTACTCCATCGGATAGCGCAGCGAGAGATTGGCCCCGTCGATATCGATCTGGAGGCCCCGCGCGTTTCCCGGCTTGGGCAGGAACTCGCTGTAAGGAAAGGCGGATCCGACCATCAGGAAGGTGTCGCACTGTTTCATCAGATTCCAGCTCGGCTTGGTGCCGAGCAGGCCGAGAGATCCGGTTACAAACGGCAGATCGTCAGGCACGGCGGCCTTGCCGAGCAGCGCCTTGGCCACGCCGGCATTGAGTTGATTGGCCACCGCGATCACCTCGTCGGTCGCGTGCAGCGCGCCGGCGCCGACCAGAATTGCGATTTTCTTGCCCTTGTTGAGGATCTCGGCCGCTTTCCGAATATCGTCGTCGCTCGGCAGCGTCGCGGCGCCGGGGTAGCCCACGCCGGTGTGGGTCGCGCCGTGCGCCATCGGCGCATCTCGGTATTCGAGTTCCTGGAGGTCGTTGGGAATGATCACGCAGGTGACCGACCGCTTGGCCTGCGCGATCCGCACCGCGCGATCGATGCAGGTGCGGACTTGCTCGGGCACGACCGCGGTGACCACGTATTCGGTTACGTCGGCGAAAAGGTTCTGGAGGTCGACTTCCTGCTGATAACTAGCGCCGAGCGCCGAACGCGCCTGCTGGCCAACGATCGCGACCACCGGCACATGGTCCATCTTGGCGTCATAGAGCCCGGTCAACAGATGGATGGCGCCAGGACCGGATGTCGCGTAGCAGAGTCCCACTTGTCCAGTGAACTTCGCATGCGCCGAGGCCATGAAGGCGGCCATCTCCTCGTGGCGAACCTGGACATAATCCATGAAGTCCTTCGCCTTTTCGAGCGCGACATCCAACCCGCCGACGCCGTCGCCGGGATAGCCATAGACCCGCGACAGTCCCCACGCGTTGAGGCGCTTCCAGACGAATTCCGCGACATTCTGCGACATAGGCGAGCTCCTAGGGCCCAAACGTCACCCGACGGCCTCCGTCAGGCCTTCGTTCAGATGTCAAAACGTTTCGCGACCTGATGCGCCGCGAGCCCGATCACCAGCGCCACCACAGCCGCGACGACCGCGTCCTTGTGACGATCGGTGAACATCTCCCAGCTTCGCTCACGCGACTGCGCGTCGAAGCGGCCGTGCGCTGAATAATCGCCGGAGACGGGCTCGAATAGATTGGCGGGCGCATTGGGCGCTATCGGCTCATCGGCAAGCTGGCCGGTATAGCCGGCCTTAGCGAGGTAGCGATCGATCAGGCCCGGGGCGATGCGGTTGGCGAGGATCGCCTTGACAGTCGGCCAGCCGACCCAGATGTCGCGTCGCCTGTGCGTGGCGGCGAAAAAGATGGCGCGGGCAGCCACTTCGGGCTCGAAAATCGGCGCGACCGGCTTGGCCTTGCGCCCCGTCTTGTTGAGAGCCCAATCGAACTGCGGGGTGTTGACCGCAGGCAAATCGACCATCGTCAGCTGAATGTCGAGCTTGTCGTGGATGATCTCGCTGCGAAGGCTGTCGGTAAAGCCTCTGATCGCCGCCTTGGCCCCGCAATAGATCGATTGCAGCGGCACCGAACGATAAGCGAGCGCGGAGCCGACGTTGACGATCGCGCCGCGATTGCGCACGCGCATCCGCTTCAGCGCAGACATCATGCCGTGCACCTGTCCGAGATAGGTGACCTTAGTGCCGCGCTCGACTTCTTCCGCTGTCAACATGGCTACGGGGGCGAAGACTGTCGCCATTGCAACATTTACCCACACGTCGATCGGCCCGAGTTCCGCCTCGGCGCAATCGGCCGCGTTTTCCACCGCGGTGGCGTCGGCGACATCGGTGGGGATCGGCAGCGCTCGAACTCCGTGGCGGCGCAGTTCCACGGCCGCTCGCTCAAGCCGGGCGCGGTCGCGCGACAGCAGCGCGACGTCAAAGCCCTGACGTGCAAATTCTTCGGCGGTGGCGCGACCGACCCCTGCGCCAGCGCCGGTGACCACCGCCACTCTGGGCATCGGTTTTTCTCCTGAATGCAAACTTTGAACGAATGGCTTGGAGCCTGGTTCCGTGACGATTGCGAAATCGGCCACGGGCGGAAACAACGCAGGCCTTCCGCCGTTCAACTAGGACCGAGCCGCAGCGTCGTCGACCGCTAGGTGTGGAGGTTGAATTGGGCGAGCATTACGATGTGATCGTTATCGGAAGCGGACCTGGCGGCGCTTCGCTCGCCCAGGCGCTCGCTCCCACCGGAAAGCGCATTCTGATCCTCGAGCGCGGCGACTATCTGCCGCGGGAGGAAGCGAACTGGAGCGCGAAAGCCGTCTTCGTCGACGGAAGGTATCAAGCCGCCGAGACCTGGACCAATGCTCAAGGGGCCGCCTTCACCCCTCAACTCCATTACTTCGTCGGCGGCAATTCCAAGGTGTATGGCGCAGCGCTCTTCCGCCTGCGCGAGCGCGATTTCGAGGAGATCGTCCATGCCGGCGGGGTTTCGCCCGCCTGGCCGCTCAAGTACCGCGACTTCGCCCGTTATTACGACGCCGCAGAGGCGCTTTTCCGAGTTCATGGCGAGCGCGGCGAGGATCCGACCGAGCCCCCGTCTGACAAGCCGTATCCCTATCGCGCGGTGAAGCATGAGCCCAAAGTCGCGGAGCTGTCCGACAAGCTGACCGCGATCGGTTTGAAGCCCTTTCATCTCCCGCTGGGCATTCTGCTCGACCAGAAGGAGGACGGTTTTGCGACACCGACCAGCACCTGCATACGGTGCTCCGCGTTCGACGGCTTCCCTTGTCTTCTGAACGGCAAGGCGGACGCGCAGGTGATTTGCATTGATCCGATGCTGGCGAAGCACGACAACGTGACGTTGATGACGAACGCCTATGTGTCGAAGCTCGGGACAGATCCGAGCGGGCGGCGCGTCGACGCCGTTCACGTGGAGCGGAGAGGAGAGCAGGAGATCTATTCGGCCGACACGGTGGTGGTGGCCTGTGGATCGCTGTCCTCCGCGCTGCTCCTGTTGCGCTCGGCCAACGACCGCCATCCCAACGGCCTCGCCAACAGCTCGGATCAGGTCGGACGCAACTACATGCGCCACGAGATGAGCATCGTCATGGCGGTGATGCGTCACGCCAACGAGACGGTCTTTCAGAAGACCTTGGCGTTCAGCGATTTCTATTTCGGCAGCGACGACTGGGACTATCCCCTCGGCCTGATCCAGATGTGCGCGAGCAGCCACGCGGATCAGGTCAAGGGCGAGGAACTGCCGGCCTGGCTCGAGTGGCTACCCGATATGCCGTTCAGCGAGATCGCGCGCCATTCGATGGATTTTTGGTTGCAGTCGGAAGACCTGCCACGTCCGGACAACCGCATCTATTACAAGGACGGCAAGGTTCATCTCGACCTCGCCCCGACCAACCCGGAGGCGCTCAAGCACTTGAAGCGCAAGCTGAAGGAAGTCTTGTCGGAGATCGGCTGGCCCGCCGTGCTTCTGGAACGCTCGCTCTATCTCGGCAAGAACATCCCGCTCTCCGGCACCGCGCATCAGGCGGGCACATGCCGCTTCGGCTCGGATCCCGCAACGTCGGTGCTGGACCTCGATTGCCGCGCTCACGAGGTCGATAATCTCTATGTCGCCGACGCGAGCTTCTTCCCCTCGATCGGCGCGGTGAACCCCACGCTGACGATCATCGCCAACGCGCTGCGCGTGGCCGACATCATCAAGGACCGGCCATGACGACGTCGGCCATCGTCGCGCTCGTCGTTCGCTATGGCTTGGTGCTGTTGTTCCTGCCGTTCAGCGCGCTGGACAAGATTTTCGGTTTCGATCATGCGGTCAAGCAGGCGCAGAGCATGTTCAAGCCGCGTCCGGTCGCGGTCGCGATGATCCTGATCGGCCTGTTGGTCGAGGTGGTCTGCACGCTCGGCGTCGTCACCGGCGTCGCGGATCGGGCATGCGCCTTCGTCATCGCCGGCTACTGCGCGGCGACGGCGGTTCTCTACAAGCAATTCTGGGCGCAGGGCGATTTCTGGTCCGACCCCGACGGGAAGGGCCGCACGCTTCTGTGGGATTTCCTAAAAAATCTATCGCTTGGTGCGGGCCTCCTGCTGATCGTCGTTGGTACGGACGGGACGGGGTTCGCCGCGTTTCTGCATGCCCCCTTCGCCTCCAGCCGCCCATACGGAGTCAATCATGACTGATCAAAGAGATAAGGCAGGCCCCAAGCCCTCCGTTCCCTATTGGCATCTCTACGTCGACGCCCACGGCGTCAGCCATCAAACGCGATGCGCTCTCACCGATTACGAACTCAAGGCCGTAGGCCCCGCTGATCCACAGTGGAACGACAAGATGGACCGCAGCGAGGCGACCGTCGTCTTCACCGTCCAGCCCGTCGGCTGGGTCGGCGACTGGCATGAGAACCCCGCGCCGCAATGGATCATCGTGTTGTCCGGCCGCTGGTGGATCGAAAGCATGGACGGGGCGCGCATCGAGCAGGGGCCGGGCGAGTTCTCGTTCGGAGAGGATCAGGGCTGCACTGAAACCGACGGCAAGAAAGGCCACAGGTCGGGCACGATCGGGGATGAACCCTGCTGCTTGTTGACCGTCCAACTCCATGTCGATCCGGAACGCCGGCCATGCCGTCTGACATGATTTTTCAGGCGATCGAATGTTTTCGGCTCGTGACCAATGATCCCGAGCGATTGGCCGCGTTTTATCGAGCGATCGGTTTCGACGTCGGCGAGGCGGCGCCCATTCCCGATGCGGACATGAAATTGCTCGGCCTCTCAGGCGGCGGTTCGCGCGTCGCGATGTCGCTCGGCCAGATTGGCTTGGGTCTCGAAAGGTTCGACCATCCGGGTCGCCCATATCCGCGCGATGCGACCGCTTGCGATTTCGTGTTCCAGCATCTCGCGCTCGTCACCGATGATGCGGAAGCCGCCTGGAATCGCGCACGCCACGCGGGCGCTGCGCCCATCAGTCGGGCGGGCCCGGTGACGCTTTCCAAGTCCGCAGGTGGGGTGACCGCGATCAAGTTCCGCGACCCGGAGGGTCACCCGCTCGAATTCATCCAGTTCCCAAGGGCCGCCAACTCCGAGTGGAAGGGCGCCGGCGTCATGGGGATCGACCACACTGCGATCTCGGTCAGCGATGGCGCGGCAAGCCGGCGCTTCTACGCGCGTCACGGACTGAGCGAGGCGGGTGCGACGGTCAATCACGGCCCGACGCAGGACGCGCTCGACGGCCTCGGTGGCGTCCAGGTCGACGTCGTCCCAATGAACCCTGCTCACAAGACGCCGCATGTCGAGATGCTCTGCTATCGCCACCCCGTCGGCAGTCCGACGCGCTCGCTGGCGCCCAACGACGTCGCCGCCACCCGCATCGTCTGGCGTTCGAATGGGGACGGGTTGATCCGCGATCCCGACGGGCATCTTCATGAGTTCAGCCGATCAGATCGATCGCGAGCAGATATCGCGTCGCCGCGATGAATAGCCGCCGTCCGTCCGCGCGCCCAAAAGCGCAGTTCGACACGACTGCGGGCGTTGGCACGAACCCCAGCTTGCGCCGATCCTCCGACCAGATATGCACGCCGTCCGCGGCGCTCGTCCACACCCAGCCGCGCGCATCGACCGCAAATCCGTCGGGATAGCCGTGGTCGGTGTGGCAAAAGAAACGCTGGTTCGAAAGCCTGCCGCCCTCGCCCACGTCGAAGGCGATGATCTCGTGCTTCGCGCCGGCTTTGTGTCCGGGAACCTCGCCCAGCGACAGCGAGGTGTCGGACACGTAGAGAGTCGCCCCATCGGCGGTGAAGGCGAGACCATTCGGCTCCTCGAAGTCCGCCATCCGCTTCAGATCGCCGGTCCCCGGATCAAAACGATATAGGCTGCGATGATCGAGTTCGGGCTCGGCGAGCGCGCCCTGATTGGGCATTATGATTCCGAAGGTCGGATCGGTGAACCAGACCGTCCCGTCGGGAGCGACCGCGATGTCGTTGGGGGAGTTAATGCGCTTGCCCTGGTAATGGGTCACGATCGGTTCGGGCTGTCGGTCGTAATCGCCGCCCCTGCTGATGCAGCGCCGGCCATGCTCGCAATGGACAAGCGTGCCGTCCGCTTCGACCGCATTTCCGTTCATGAACCAGGTCCCGTCGATCAGGACCTCGACATGACCATCGGGATACCAGCCGAGGAGCCTCCGATTGGGGACGTCCGACCAGACGAGCCGATCAAGCGCTGCCTGCCACGCCGGGCCCTCGCCATGGATTGTTCCGTTATAAAGCATCAGGAGCGGAGAATCGGGCGAGATCACACTTCGATAGCCGTTCATCGTCAATCTGTACGCCACAAAAGTCCTTCCCCTCTGAGGGCGGCCCAGCGCGGCGCAGCAGGCGCCCAGGACGCAGGTCGGATGCTGTCTGCATGGTCCGTCTCCATTCGCCTCGCTTACAAAGATCGGTCCCTAAGGACATGCGGGACCGCGCTCGACGCGGGCAAGCGTAACGCCCTCGCAAGCCTTTTTTAGGGTAAGCCCGCGGGGCGACGGTCGCCTGATCGGTCGCCGGGCTGAAATGCGAAGAGTGACACAGTATAGCGGTCTCGACGATCGTGGGACGCTGTCCATGGAGCCTGAACCGCCAATTGCGACAGATACTATTCCGGCGATCGAGACGCCCGGCGAAGCCGTCCGAAGTGCGGGTCTCAGCGCCAGTCCCGCGATCACGTACGTGCCGGGCTTGGGTTGAGTTCCTTCGGGCCCGAGACCAAGCCAAGGGCCGAAAAACTGGCGAAGCTTGCCGCAGACGGGGGGCTCCGGGTGGAACTCCGCCTTGGAGCTCGCTTTCTGAGACGGCCGCTGTCTGAGTTGTCCCATCAGGAGGAGGCTTCGTTTCAGCGTTGTGGAATCCGCATGATGCCCACTTCACCCTGTCAAACGCTCGCGGGGTAGGGATAGCCGGATAACGACTCCTTCGGGCCTCCAGTCCCGCGAGATCTCCCCACCGAGTTGGCCCGCGACGGTCGCGCGAGTGAGAGTGGAGCCGAACCCTTCGCAATCCGGCGGGGAGGTGATTGGGGTCCGCCGAGCTCCTTCCATATGTGAGGACGAGTGTTTGGCAGTGTTCGGCGCAGGTACGCGGTGCGCGATCGGCGTCCCGTCCCGCCGGTACAGGCGCCAGAAGCCGCGCCACCACTCTTCACCCAGTTTTGGACGGCGTCCCCACAGCGACGCGGCAGCCTCATCGTAGAACGTGATGCGGCCCGCAGCGTCGGTCGAATAGATAGGGACCGGCAGATTTTCAACGATCTGAAAGAAGTCTACACCTGCGGGGGCAGAACGATTGGGCGCTTCTCTGGTTTCCTGCGCATCCAGCGAGCTAATAGTGGCAACTTGGGACTTGCTGTTCATGATCGACTCCTGGACGCCGACCACCCGTCCAAAATTCGCCGGCCTTCGCCCCCAAGTAGCTAAGCTTTCGCCCCCAAGTAGCTAAGCTGTCCTATGTCGCCTGAACGAGGCTTATCCCGCTTGGAGCCAACCCTTTTCGGCCGGCGCGAGCCTCGGCGGCCACTACGACGCTTTCCGCCCTAGCCGCTAGACGTCATGTTCGCGAGCTGAGCCGGTGGCCCGCCCTTTCGTGCAGTAAGAACGAGGGTTGCTCGGGCAAGCCGAGCCGAGCCTCATGCACGGAGGGCGGACCATGGGAAAGCATAGCGAGGTTTTTGTTGCTTTCGACGTCGTCAAGAACAAACACGCCGTCGCGGTCGCGGAAGGGGGCCGGACCGGCGAAGTCCGGTTCCTTGGCGATGTCGAGAACAGTCCACTGCCGATCGAACGGACGATCAAGAGGTTGGCGGAACGATACGAACGGCTGCATGTCTGTTTTGAAGCCGGGCCGACCAAGCCAAATGCCCAAGCTGCTGGCTCGGTTTGGAGACCATCTCGTTCCCATCTGGGCGAAGCACGGCATACGACCAATCGGCTTCTGGACATCGTTGATTGGACCGTCCAGCAGTGAACGGACCTACATTCTCTGCGTGGGAATTGTTGGCGGAACGAGAGACGAAGTGGACTGCGTTCCAGAACGACCCCGCCTGGCACAAGGTGCGCGACGACAGCGAGCGCGCTGGACCCCTTGTCGCAAACATCGCCAATCAGATCCTCACGCCGACGGACTTCTCCGCGCTGAAATGAATTAACGATTGCGGCCGCAAACTGGGCCGAAGGCCCGACACGGCCATCGGCTCAGACCGATGGAGTTCGGGACCCTGGGAAGCCCGGCATGCGTCAAGAGGCTGCGACCTTTGTGACCGAGGGAGGTACGCCATAAAACGGGACGTCATGGCGCTGCGGAGCCCGTCCGCCGGGAACGACCAGATTGGCGGTAAGCTCCTGCACCGGCTCATTGTTCTGGTTGAAGGTGGACGAGCGCATCTTGACCAGCCCCTGGTTGGGACGTGATTTCGACGGCCGCACCTTCCAGGACTTCGCTTTCGACCCGAAGTTCGTCGCCTGGACGCACAGGGCGACTCCAGCTGATTTCGTTGCTGGCGCCGACGATGCCCCCGGCGGGTTTGAAATCCCCGGTCACCAGCAACCGCATGGTCAGGGCGGCGGTGTGCAGGCCGCTGGCGGCGAGGCCGCGAAAGAAAGAAACCTTGGCCGGCTCCTCGTCCAGGCGGAAGGGCTGCGGGTCGAATTGGTGTCAATGATCACCGAAACGGGACCCCAGATTTGCATCGAATATGAATGCGAGTTAGCCCGGTAGCGGGGTCCCTATTCCATGAAAAACGACACGCCCCGCGAAAAGCGAGAGGGTCACATCCTCTCCTTCAGCCCGACGCCAATCAGCCACCAGTTCACCGGATACGACGTCAGGAATCCGGCTACCATGGCGAGTTGCATCATGAACCAGAACTCGACGCTGTCGCTTTCGAGCTTCACGCCGAGCGCCCTGCCGAAGATCAGGAACTGGGCGATCGCCATGAAGCCGTACATGCCGAGCTGCCACGACGTCAGCGACACCGTGTCGGCCTTGACCGCGGCCGCGAGGCCCCGCCCGAACGACAGTCTACGCATCGGCGCGATCGTGAAGTACTGAAAGACGATTCCGAGGACGTACGCGAAGAGGTAATCGACGATCCAGTCGGCGAAGATGCGCTCGCGAAAGATCCGGTGCCAGCCGAAGGCGACCGAGATCGCGGGGACCGCGAGGACGAGCCATTCGGCCGCGATGTCCCCGAGCGTACATCCGGCGCCGCAATGAAGCGCCCCGTTCGCGACCATGACCGGATACGGCGTCTCCGCCTCGTTGGGAGGATCCTGCTTCCGCTTCATCGCGGCCTGGACGTTGCGACGGCTCGCGAGCCGCCCAAAGGCGAAATATTGCCAGACGACCCAGAGCGTGCCGAACAGAGCCGTGACCGGCCAGACGACGTTCATGATCCACATATGCTGGGGATGCCCGAGCAGGTCGATCGCAATCGCCAGCGCGCACATCGCTCCCAGCGCCAGATAGGCTATCGACAGAATGTGCAGCCAGGCTGGGACCATGAGGAGACCACCCAAACGAGATCAAAAACCTGTCGTGCGGGTCCCGGTTCCCGTCGCGCTTACAAAAATGAGGTTCGCCGGCAGCGATTGAACGGTCAACGCATGCAATCACCACCCCGTGACGTCCCTTCACGGCGTGCGGGAATTCATTCAGCGCGCACAGCGGGGTTGCATTCTTCGCTGCCAGCGCGGCGCCGCAAATTGGTCCGGCCGCGCGGGCTTCAAAACTAGCTCGAAGGAGACGGAACCTCGGAGGTAACGAGCGAGTTTCAAACGCGGCTGGGGCGAACATTGAGGAGATGGACGATGACGCCGCTCAGCAAATTCACCTGCTCCCTTGCGCTCGCCAGCGCGCTCGCGCTTCCTGCCTACGCTGCGGCCGGCGATGCCGGCAGCGGCCCCAATACCCGTGCGGCGGCGACCAACGACGCTGGCAGCGGGCCAACGAAGGACGCGGCCTCCAACGCCACGAATGGCGGCAACGGGACAGGCTCGATGAGCAGCCAGAGCGCCGCGAACGGCGGCATCGCCCAGAAGATGCGCGGCGACCTGTCGAAGGCGGGCTTCACCGACATCCACATCATGCCGTCCTCGTTCCTAGTGCGCGCCAAGGATTGGACGGCAACCCGGTGATGATGGTCGTAATCCGGAACTCGATCACCGCGATAACGGAAGAGAATTCCGCCAACGCATCGACCCACAAGACTACGGGGTCCAACAGCGGCGCCACGTCGGGGCCGCAATCGTCCGGCGGGTCCCAACCGGTGACGCCCGGAAACTCGCAGACGAAACCGTAATCCTTCGATCCGGGGAGGGCGTCTCGCTCCAATCGGCGAGACGCCCCCTCTCATGACGACCCTCCTCTCGGAGCCCGTATCGCGGGCATCGGGGGTTCCCGCTGCTCGAGACAGCGGCTGCGGTCTCGTCGGCGTTTTGAGCACGTGGGGTAAAACGAGCAGATGGTCGGTTCCTCGCCGAGGTACGACTGCAGGTTTCGAATTCACCATTGTCGGCGGGAGCCGCGAACGTAGCTTTATCCGTCCGCATACGAAGGGTCTGATCGTCCCTGTACGATGTGGGCGGGCCTATCCGGAGGTGCGCGCGGTCATGCTCGTCGACGCGGAGTCTACCCATCGCAGTTCCTGGCGAAGCTCCATGGCTGCGGCGGCCGGGACGGCGGGCGTCATGAGGCCTCCGACGTCTTCGGGATTCCTGTCCACATCAGTTGGGTGCAGGAATGCGCCCAAGCCGTCGTGATCTTCGCTTACGGGCTCATCGCCCTTCGAGTCTCGGGCCGGCGCGCAGGTCGGCGCTCGACATCATCGTCTCGATCATCGTCGGCTCGAACCTGAGCCGCGCCTTGACCGGCCCCGCTCCGCTCGGAGGAACCCTTGCGGCCACGACAGCGCTCATGGCACTGCATTGGATTCTGGCCCATGCCGCGGCGCGCTCCGCGCGCCTGTCGCGCCTTCTGGAGAGGCCTTCCATCACGCTTGGCCGGCATGGGCGGCTCGAAACGCATAGCTTGGTTCGTCACAGCGTCAGCGCAGCAGACCCGAACGAGGCGCTCCGTAACGCCGGCCTCGAGGCGTCCAACGCCCGCCTCGTCGTGCTCGAGCCAAGCGGCAAGATCTCCGTGCTCAAGGAGGCTCTGAGCGCAAGGCCGCCATCTGCGACGTCTATTCGAGAACGACAGCCGTATTGCCAACGCAGCCGCCACGCCAGCCCGAGGCGCGTTTGCTGATCGAGCGTGGGCGTCGGGCTGTCTAAAATGATTGGTCCGAGGTTGGTTTCAGAGTGGTCCCCACGCGAGCGGGATCTCGATTACCCGGAAAAGAAAAAGGCCAAGCCGAACAGCACATATACGCCGACCAGAAGCACGCCCTCGAACCACGTCGATTTGCCGTCCCGGGCAATGGAATTGACGATAAGAGCAGTGCTGGCGATCGCCAGCAGATGGAGAGGGTTCGAGAAGACAAGACTCATGGGTCGGCCAAGCAGCCACGACGCGATCACGAGCACGGGCGCGATCACGAGGGCGACCTGAATGGCCGACCCAATGCAGATCTGGAGCACGAGCCCCATCCGGTCCTTGGAAGCAAACCAAGTCGCAGCGAACAGATCGCTCGCCGTCCCGACCAGCGCGAGCACGACGATTTCCGAGAAACATCGGCGGAAGGCGCAGCGCTCCGGCGGTCTCCTCGAGGGCCGAGGAAACAAGCTCCGATTCGAGCGCGATCGCCGCGGTGGCCGCGATCAGCACGGTGACGAGACCGGCCTGCTCCACTCGGCGCGTCCCTGCGGCTCGTCGT
>CAVVJO010000029.1:0-69665 GCA_963748545.1 uncultured Alphaproteobacteria bacterium | reverse complement strand
GCCGCTCGCCTTGAAACGCTCGCGGGACGTCAAGAGGCATGCGAAGAGGCCGTAGCATCTGCGCTCGCTACGTTCGGCGAATTCGAACTATGGATGGCCGGGTGGACGATCGAACACGCGCTGTGACGTCGTTTTCACCGCTTCGCCGCTTGCCGCATGAGAAGGTGTGACGCCACAACCACAGCCGTCGGAGCGTCGTAGCCTACGGCGTCTGCTCCGATCTGGAATGCGAGCTCCGGACGTTGGACCAACGCGTTCCCCCCCGCCATGATCCCGACGTGCGGGTTCAACGATGCGCTGCGTACGGCTGAGACTGTACGCGCCGCGAGTTCGGCGCGCGAGGCATTGCTCATGGAGATGCCGACTACGCCGATCCACTCCCGCGCGACCGTTTTCGCATTGTCCTCGGCCGTAAGGTGTTCTTCGACGGTCACGTCCCAGCCGGTCGATTTCGAGAACCCTCGCCACTATCCGAATGCCGAGGAGGTGTGTTTCGCCAGGCAAGGCGATCAATAACGCTCTGCGCACAACGTCGCCCGTCGAAACCGGCTCCGGCGCCGCCATACGGTCCATGAACGACTGAAGTCGACCAACCCCGATCGTCACGTCGAAGAAATTGCAGACGTCCTGTCTCCAATATTCTCCCAGGAGTTCCGCGGCGGGAGCGATGAAGTACGAAAGCAAGGTCGAATAAGCGTGTTGTTGGGCTCGAACCTTTTCGAAGTGTGCGACCGCGACCGCTTCATCCTGTCCAATAACCAGCAGTGCGAGACGTTCAACGTCTGCCTGGGTCGGCCGGCCCTCCGGCGGACACGGCGCTATCGGCTCATGATGGAAAAGGACAAGCCTGGGTCCGATATCGTTGTCGACAACGCGCTCGAGCGACGCTTTCGCATCATCAATGTCACTGGGCGGAAGGGTTGCCTTCCTGAGCGCAGCACGGCCGAGAGGTAGGCAATTGTCCGGCGCGTGCCTGAAAACCGCTCCATCAGCCGACATCCGTATACCCTCGTGAAACCGTCGAGGCTCGTTGCTACTCGTTACGCCGATTGAACGCTCCTTCGGGGTCGTTGTAAAGGTTCCTTGACATCGGAGAGGGCCGTCAAGACAATTTGACGCACTGCAGCACGCTATACAGCAAGCTCGCACCGTTGATCCTTCATCCAAGGTAGCGTCTCAAGCGCTTTCGCGACGATCGCCCGCGCATTTAGTCCGGCTCGCGCGTACTGCGCCTCTGGCTTGTCGTGCTCGAGAAACAGATCCGGCAGGCTGAGGGCGCGGACGCGGAGGCCATGGTCCAGAGCGCCAGCCTCAGCAAGAAAAGCCAGAACCAGCGATCCAAATCCGCCGCTGGTGCCTTCTTCGATCGTCAGCAAGGTCTCGTGCTCTTTTGCCAGCCGACGGATGAGGTCGGTATCGAGGGGCTTGGCAAAACGGGCGTCCACGACCGTCGTCGACAACCCTCGGCTCATTAATTCGTCCGCCGCCTTAAGGCATTCGGCCAGCCTCGTTCCGAGGGAGAGCAACGCCACTCTCGAGCCCTCACGGATAATACGCCCCCGCCCGATTTCGAGCGGTTTTCCATATTCGGGCAGTTCGACGCCGACTCCCTCGCCCCTCGGATAGCGAAACGCGATCGGACCCTCGTCGTAGGCGGCCGCAGTCGCAACCATATGAACGAGCTCGGCCTCGTCGGACGGCGACGCCAGCACCATGTTCGGAACGCAGCCGAGATACGCGATGTCGAACGCACCCGCATGGGTGGGCCCGTCTGCGCCGACAAGCCCGGCGCGGTCGATTGCGAATCGGACAGGAAGTCTTTGCAGCGCCACGTCGTGCACGATCTGATCGTACGCGCGCTGAAGAAAGGACGAGTAGATCGCGCAAAACGGCTTCAAGCCGTCGGCCGCCAAGCCTGCCGAGAAGGTGACGGCGTGCTGCTCTGCGATTCCGACGTCGAAGGCGCGTTTGGGGAACTCCTTCGCGAACAGGTCGAGTCCAGTGCCGGCGGGCATGGCCGCGGTGACCGCGACAATCTTCTCGTCTCTGCGCGCTTCCTGCACGAGACTTTCTCCGAAGACTTTGGTGTATGCCGGCGCGTTCGTCTTGGGTTTGAACTGCGCCCCGCTGACGACGTCGAAGGCGTTCACGCCGTGCAGCTTGTCCGGCGCGGCTTCAGCGGGGGCGTAGCCCTTTCCCTTGCGCGTAACGACATGGACCAGAATCGGGCCGAACTCCGATCTCTTGACGTTCTCGAGAACCGGCAGCAGGTGATTTAGATTGTGGCCGTCGATCGGACCCACATAGTAGAAGCCCAGTTGCTCGAACAAGGTGCCCCCGGTGAAAAACCCGCGGGTCAGTTCTTCCGCGCGGCGCGCGTGCTCGAAGATCATTCGGGGCATCTTGCGGGCGATCTGCTTGCCGCTCTCTCTTAGACCCCTGTATGTCCTACCCGAGAGCAGCCGTGACAGGTAGGCCGAAAGGGCGCCGACGGGAGGCGCGATCGACATGTCATTGTCATTGAGCACGACGATCAGACGCGAGTCCATCGCGCCCGCGTTGTTCATCGCTTCGTAGGCCATCCCAGCGGACATGGCCCCATCGCCGATCACTGCGATGACGTTGTGCGTCTTTTCGAAAAAGTCTCGCGCTACCGCCATGCCTAAGGCGGCGGAGATGGAGGTGGAGGAGTGCCCGGCTCCAAAGGGGTCGTATTCGCTCTCGTCGCGCTTTGTGAACCCGCTCAGGCCTCCGCGTTGCCGCAGGGTGCGGATACGGGGTCTGCGGCCCGTCAAGATTTTATGAGGATAGACTTGATGACCGACGTCCCAGATCAATCGGTCGCGCGGGGTGTCGAAAACATAGTGCAGGGCGACGGTCAACTCGACGACGCCCAGCCCGGCGCCGAGATGGCCGCCGGTGATGGAGACGGCGCTGATCATCTCGTGGCGCAATTCGTCGGCGAACTGCTGAAGGACAGCCCTGTCCAGGAGGCGCAGGTCCTCCGGAGTGGCGACTTGATCGAGAAGCGGTGTGCGACTTTCAGACACGGGGATTTTCCGGAGCCAGCGCGGCGCAAGCCGAAGGCGGATGAGGAAGCGAAGGGGGACGAAGGTCAAAGACGCGCGGCCGTACTCGCCAGCGCGTTGCAAGGTCCGCGACATGCGCGATGAGAGCGACGAGCAGGCAGAGGGCGATGACGGGGAACGCTGCGCCAGCCATCGTCGCCCGCAGCGCTACGACAAGAGCGCCCCCGGCCATGCAATTGGCGATCGACGAGAGGACGGACGGACCGCAGCCGAGGAACGCTCGCGCGCTGATCAGCGCGAGGGTCTCGAACGCCAGGAGGGCGATGATCCCATCGATGATGCGTCCGCTATCAAGAAAAGCGACCACTTCGGCCCGACTTTCCTGTCACCGCTGCGCGGGGCGCGAACGGCTGGTTGAGAGCGACGACACGCCAATTGAGCCAGCCGGCGTAGGTGACCCAGGCGAGGTAGGGAAGAATTAGCCAACCGGCGCGAGCCGAGATCCCGAATAAGACGATGACCAGCACGACGATCGACAGCCAGAACGGAACCAACTCATAAAGAGCCCAGTCCGGACGTTTGAGCTTGAAAAAGAGCGGGCTCCAGAGGATGTTCAGTATGGCGTTGACCGCAAAAAGCGTGACGATCAGCGTCCTTTGGTTGGCGCTGGCCGCGTCCCAGGCGACGACGCCGCTCGCGGCGATGAAAAGGAATATCACCGTCCACCCAGGGCCAAACGCCCAATCCGGAGGCTTCAGGCGCGGAAACTTCAAGCGCTGATACCACGGACCGACGTCAGTCACGCTGCCGCCGATGATGGCGCAAACCGCCACGGACGCCAGCGCGACGGCGATCTCGGGCCAGCGCTGGAGGAGCCCTTCGATCATGGCGGGACGAGCCTCAGGAGGTGAGCCAGGTCCTTGAAGAAAACCCTGACGTGCGCGAGCGGGTCTCGACGGGTCATGGCCTTGTTCATATAGGCTTCCCACGTCAGCCGCTGGACGTCCTTGTCGCGGCACATGCTGACAAAGCGCTCACGCCGCTTGTCGTTGCTATACCAGAAGTATTGCAGCATCCCCAGAATCCAGAACACCCGTCCGTGTTCCTTCATGAACCGCTTGCGGGCCAGTCCCAGCGCGCGCGCATCATGCGTCGCGATCGCTTGCTCCGCCGCCTCCGCTGCGAGGCGCCCACTGAACATGGCGTAATAGATGCCTTCGCCGGAGGCCGGTGCGACAACGCCTGCAGCATCGCCTGCGACCACAACGTCGCGACCATTATCCCATCGCGGGAGAGGTTTCAGCGGAATGGGAGCGCCTTCTCGGCGGAGCGTGCCGACGTTTCCAAGGCCGGTCTCGGCGCGCAGCGTCTGTACCGACCCCTTGAGCGAGAACCCTTTGCGCGCGCTCCCTGTGCCGACGCTCATCGTCGGTCCATGCGGGAAGATCCAAGCGTAGAAGTCGGGAGAGAGCGTCCCGCGATAATGGATCTCGCAACGGTCGTCCGCCGCGCCGGTCGTTTGGTCGATCGGAGCTTCGACAATCTCATGATAGGCGAAGACGAACTTTCCGCGTTCGGACCCTCGGATCTCCTGTTTCGCAACCGCAGAATTTGCGCCGTCGGCGCCAATGACGACGCGGCCTTTCAACAGAGCCGTCCCGCCGGACTTGTTCGGCGGCGAGAATTGGACGCAGGGCAGGCCGTCTGCGTCGCGGACAAGCACCTCGAATTTGCCGGTGAAACGTTTCGCGCCGGCGCGCTCCGCGCGTTCGCGCAGCCACTCGTCGAACTCAGCGCGATCGACCATGCCTACGTATCCGCCGTCGATCGGCATGTCGACGCTTATGCCTTTCGGCGAGACCATTGTCGCGCAGGTCACGCGCGCCTTGATGAGGTCCGCCGGGATGCCGAAGTCGCGAATGAGACGCGGCGGGATGGCGCCGCCGCAAGGCTTGATACGGCCTGCCTTGTCGAGAAGCGCAACCTTGAGGCCGCGACTCGCCAAATCGTTTGCCGCCGTTGCCCCCGCGGGACCGCCGCCGATCACGATCACATCGAAGATCTCATCGGTGCTCATGGCTCGCACGCCTCCCCTAAGATTGCCTCGACAGCGCCAGCTCGGCAGAAGGCGCCAAACCTTCATCGGTCGAGCGATGCACGGAGGAGCGCGAGAGTGTGGCGGCGAACAGGAAGAGCGCCGCCTCAGCACTGAAGACGAGCGCATAGGCATTGAGCGGAGTTCGCCCCGAGACTTCGCCCCAGGTCGACGAAAACGGTCGCTGCGACTCCGCCGAGGCCGTACGCGATAGCCTGCGCCGCCCCCCATAGCCCCATGCGCGTTCCTTCGCGCGAGTTGGCGCCGGCGTTGGCGAGCCCCATCATCGTCCCGATCGCTGCGACTGCATAGCAGCCGTTGGAAAGGCCAAGGGCGAAGACGGCGACACGGAAGGCGTCCGGACCTAGGGCGAGTAGTCCACTCGCGGCGATTGCGCCAAGAGAGGCGGCCGACGCCGCGCAGCCGACGAACGTCCAAAGCCGAA
This sequence comes from uncultured Alphaproteobacteria bacterium, assembly GCA_963748545.1. GTDB lineage: Bacteria > Pseudomonadota > Alphaproteobacteria > Rhizobiales > Beijerinckiaceae > Roseiarcus. The sequence goes on along the minus strand of CAVVJO010000029.1, from coordinate 64,096 downwards.
GCGAGCCCAGTACCGGACCGCCGATTGTCGAGGTGACGACGGCGATACTGAGCATGCCGATCAGCACGCCGCTGTGCTGAATCCCGGCAAGCTTTGTGGTCGACCCGGGAGTCATCCCGAACACCAGGCCAGCGAAGGGCTCGATCAGCAGCTCCTGCGCGCCATAGGCCAGCATCGAGACGAAAATGAAGATCGTGAATCCGCGGGCGGTGGGCTCACGCCAAACTGCGGCGAGCGCCTGCAGGAACGACCAGGGGCGTCGCCTGGCGCTGTGCTCGCCCTGCGCCAGCGTGGCAGGACTTTCGACGCCCCAAACGGCGAGCGCGGATATTGTAAAGGCGACAACGCATACCGTTGCGGTCACTTCGATCAGGCGAGTGTTCGAGAACGGATCGAGAAAGCGCCCGGCAAGCGGCGCCGACAGGGCAAAGCCGAGGATCATCATCATCCAGACGGAGGACGCCGCCGCGGCGCGGCGATGCGGTTCGACTCGCGAAGCGAGCAGCGCCAGCACCGATGTTCCCGCCGATCCCGCGCCCATGCCCACGAGCAGGAACGCGAGCGCGGCGATCGACAGTCCCAATGGTCGCGAGGTCGCAGCGAGCGCGGTCCCAATCGCAGCGCCGAACGCCCCGAGGGCCAAGGTCGCCATCCCGCCGACAATCCAGGGTGTTCGCCGTCCGCCTAGATCAGATCCGTAGCCCCAGGCTGGTCGAAAAATCTGGACCGCGTAATGGGAGGCTACAAGCAGGCCGGGGACCAACGCCGGAAGAGCCAGTTCAACCACCATGACCCGATTGATCGTTGAAGTCATCAAGACCACGATCGCGCCGAGCGCGGTCTGGACCAGCCCCAGTCGGACTATGCCCACCCATCCCAGTTTTTCGTGCGGCCTCATGGCGAAATCATTCCGCAGTCGAACGCGAACGGAGGCGCAAACCAAGTGTTAGCTGGTGGCTATGGCCCCGCATGGCGGCAAGATATCGCGGGCGAGCCGATTGTCAAGTAAACTTGACATATTTCGGCTAGGTTATGTGTCATTCAAAAGTGACATAACACGGGCTAGCGGTCCAACTCGCCGTCGTTCCCATCCACCAGCCCATACCGCCGCAACTTAACGTAGAAAGCCTGTCGACTGAGACCGAGCATTTCCGCTGCAGACGCGCGGTTTTCCCGGGTCAGCTCAAGGGCGGCTTCAATGCAAAGCCGCTCGATCAGGTCTGTCGTTTCGCGCACGAGGTTCTTCATCGGAACCCGGCCTACCAGTTCCGTGAATTGCTCGACCGTTCGCGGCAGTTCCCGGCCCCCGAGCCGCTCGCGACCGCCTCGCCAGCCGGCGGCGCGGATCGTCAAGCCGACGATAGGCGCTGATTTCCCCACGGCCGACGCGGCCACAATTTCTACATCCTCCGTCGTTCCGAGTTCTCCGCGCGCGACAGTCGAGAAAAAGCGTACGCTGCCGTGCGCCCGGAGGTTTGAGAAAAGGACATCGACCTCCACACCGGGACGTCCGATCCATCGCTCGATCGATTCGCCTCGCACCTGGATCAGAGTGGTCGCCTGGACGAGATCGAGGAACGCAGCGTTCGCAGTCAAGATTTTGCGATCGGCGGCGACAACGACGAAGGCTTCAGGAATGGCTTCGACAAGTCCGAGGATGTTCGCGTCGTCAGGAGAAACTTCAGCGGACGCCTCGCTCATTCGCGAAACGACAACGACCAGGCACGGCGCGCCATCCTGTCGGAACATTGAACCCGTCATCAGGACGCCGCTGTTGTCGGAGGCGAGTTCGGCATGAACCTTGTCGAACTCGCGGCGCGATGCGCGTCGCCGCAAGGAAGGAGCGTGTGGCCTGACGGCTCCCGTCGGCGAACAGGTCCTCGAAATCGCGGCCAACAAGCCTCCTGGGTTCCGCGCCAAAGAGCTGCGAGGCCGCCGGATTGGCTTCGAGGACGCGAGCCGTGTTCGAATCCAGGATGAGGACGGCTTCCGAGGCAAGTTGAAAGAGCAGCCGGTACCGCTTCTCGGCATTTCGAATCCGGTTGTATTCGCGCTCCATCTCCTGTTGCGATTCAACCAGGCGTTGCTGGAGCGTCGCCATAGATCGCAGATCGCGCCCAACGACAAGGATGCGCCCGTGTTCGCCGAATTGAATCGCTCGATAGCGCACCGGAACGTCGCCCCGACTCGCCGGGTGGTTGACCTGTCTCCACCTTAGAGAGCGCGACGAAGAGTCGCGGAGGAGGTCCTCGACCTTCGACCGGGTTTCATCGGTCACCGTGTCGATCAGCCGTCGGCCGAGCCAATTTTGGACCGCGTCGCCTGCCCAATCCGTATCGGAAGATGCGGCGTCCAGGATGACGCCGTCGCCGTCCACGACGAACGCCACATCAGCGGCCGACGCCAGCAAGTTTCCAAGGTCTTCGGGGGCGAGCCCGCGCAAAAATTCTCCGGCCGCCGCAAAACGCGGCGGGGACGCGGAACCTGCACCATCGACCACGAGTTCGCCCCTCAGGTTGAGGATCAAGTTTGACAGAGATTTGGCGCCGGCCGATTCACAGTCGCGCGCCTCGCCTTAGCAAACTCCGTGTAACAACAATAGCCTCCCGCCAAGTCGCGGCGTCGGCGTCGGCTCCGACTTCGCGCAGCCGGTCCGGGGTCCGACGCACGATCGGACCCCCGAGAAGAAAAAGGACATTTCGGCCTTTCGTCGAATTTGGATCGCCGCCTGGGCGGCTGCGCCGATGAGTTGATCGCAGGGGATTTAAAGCGGATTGAGATCTTAACAATGCGGGCTGACCGCATATTCCAGGTCGCCGTCAGCGAAATCCGCCGGCCAAGCGCGCCGCGTGCTCTTTCCGATCCCGCCCCCGGCCTCGTCTGCACACCAGGGCGCACAACCAAATCGGACGGAGGCCGGTCCAGTTGAAGCTCGATATTGGGCACCAGCGCCCCCTGTGACTTCGTGCCGCGGCGCCGTTATCGATCGCGCCTCAGAGAACGGCTCCTGTCCGGGTCACTTTAGTGTAACTATAAAAGTACGTCAACAAAGATTGACACTTCTGGCGCGCTGGGCCTAGAGTGGGATCCCGGCGGCTTCAGCGATCCAGCGGAAGCGGCCAGCCTCGAGGACCGGAGACGCGGGACCGATGGAGCGTAGGCATCAGCCCACAACCCAGCCAAAGCCGCTCTACACAGCCGAGCAGCGCGCGCGGCGGGACCGGAGCGGCTGGACCCTGGTGCAGGGCGTCCTAGCCCCGCTCCAGTTCGCCGTATTCCTCGTAAGCCTCGCGCTTGTCGTTCGATATCTCCTGACCGGCGCTGGCGAAGAGCCCGCGATCGTCTCTGTGGTGGTGAAGACCCTTGTTCTCTACCTGATCATGATCACAGGATCGATCTGGGAGAAAGTCGTCTTCGGGCGGTATCTCTTCGCGGACGCGTTCTTTTGGGAGGATGTGTTCTCGATGCTCGTCCTAGCCCTGCACACCGCCTATCTGGCGGCGCTGGGATTTGGCTGGCTCGGCCCGCGCGGACTGATGGGGCTCGCGCTCGCGGCGTATGCCGCATATGCGATCAACGCGACTCAGTTCGTGCTCAAGCTCCGCGCCGCGCGGATAGGCGGCGCTGGCTCCGGGTTCGCGGCGGCGCATGCAGAGCCGGAGCTGGCGCCATGAATGCGCGAGTTCCGCTCGACCTAGGACCGGCCCCAGGCGCGCTCGGGTGCGACTCTGCGCCTGTGCTCCGCGAGCGCGGCCAGCGCGAGGTCTTCTGCGGATTGACAAGCATCGTTTGGCTGCACCGGAAGATCCGCGACGCCTTTTTTCTTGTCGTCGGCTCTCGCACCTGCGCGCACCTGATCCAGTCCGCGGCGGGCGTTATGATCTTTGCCGAGCCACGCTTCGCGACGGCGATCCTCACGGAGCGCGATCTTGCCGGAATGGCGGACGTGAACGATGAACTCGACCGGGTGGTCGCGCAGCTCCTCGAACGCCGCCCCGAGATCAAGCTCCTGTTCCTCGTGGGTTCGTGCCCTTCTGAGGTCATCAAGATCGATTTGGCGCGCGCGGCGCGGCGGCTGTCAGCGAACCACGCGACCCGCGCGCGGGTTGTGGCTTATTCTGGCAGCGGCATCGAGACGACGTTTACGCAGGGCGAGGACTCTTGCCTCGCCGCGCTCGTTCCTACGCTCCCGGACGAAGACTCCGCCGCCGGCCCGAGCCTTCTGGTGGCGGGATCGCTCGCCGATATCGTCGAAGACCAGTTCACAAGACTGTTTGAGGCGCTTGGCGTCCCACGCGTGCATTTCTTCCCCATGCGGGCCGCGCACGATTTGCCGGCGGTCGGACCGAACACGCGCGTCCTGCTGGCGCAGCCCTTTCTTACCGAGACCGCACGGTCGCTCGAAGCGCGCGGCGCTCAGCGAATAGCGGCGCCGTTCCCATATGGCGCTGAGGGCGTGACGGCGTGGCTTCGCGCCGCCGCCGAGGTGTTCGGCGTCTCCCCTGAGATCTTCGACGCCGTGACGGCCGAGCCGCGGGCGCGCGCCGGGAAGGCGCTCGCCCGGCATCGCGCCACGCTCGCGGGCAAGCGCATCTTTTTCTTCCCCGATTCGCAGCTCGAAATTCCGCTCGCGCGCTTCCTTTCGCAGGAAATGGGCATGATCCCAACCGAGGTCGGGACCCCCTATCTCAACCGGCAATTGATGGCCCCCGACCTGGCGCTTCTGCCTGCCGGCACGCGGCTCAGCGAAGGGCAGGACGTCGAGCGTCAACTCGAACGCTGTCGCCTCGAGCGGCCCGATCTCACAGTTTGCGGGCTCGGACTCGCCAATCCTCTGGAAGCGGAAGGACTGACGACCAAGTGGTCGATCGAACTGCTCTTCGCGCCGACCCAGGGCTACGAGCAGGCGGCGGATCTCGCCGAACTCTTCGCCCGGCCGCTCGGTCGGCGCGCGGCGCTGGAGGTCTAGGGGATGGACCTCACGCTTTGGACATACGAAGGGCCGCCACACGTCGGCGCTATCCGCGTCGTAACCGGCATGCCCGGAATCCACCTCGTTCTGCATGCCCCTCAGGGCGACACCTATGCGGACCTTCTGTTCACGATGATCGAACGGCGCGGCGAGCGTCCGCCCGTAACCTATACGACGTTCGAAGCAAGAGACCTTGGCGCCGATACAGCGCAGTTGTTCCAGACCGCGGTTTTGGAGGCTTATGAACGCTTTCGGCCGCAAGCGATCGTCGTCGCGGCGTCCTGCACGGCGGAACTGCTTCAAGACGACCCGGCTGGCCTCGCCCGCGCCCTCGACTTGCCGATCCCGGTCATCCCGCTTGAATTATCCGCATATCGGAAAAAGGAGAATTGGGGCGCAGCCGAAACTTTCTATCGCCTCGCACGCGGACTCGCCGCCCCCAAGCGGGAACGCGAAGAGCGCGCGCGGCCCGTTTGCAATCTCCTTGGCCCGACCGCACTCGGTTTCCGCAACCGTGACGACGTGACCGAGGTCACGCGCCTCCTGGAGACGCTCGGGGTGGACATCGCGATGACGGCGCCTCTCGGCGCGTCGGCCGATGACCTGAGGCGGCTTGGAGACGCCGATTTCAATGTCGTCCTCTATCCCGAAGTCGCGCTGCCGACGGCGCAGTGGCTGGAAAAGGCTTATGGTCAGCCCTATACGCGGATCGTTCCGATCGGCGTCGGCGCGACGCGCGCCTTCATTGCCGAAGTCTCCGCACTCGCTGGGCTCGACCTCTCCCAAGTCGACGTCGAACGCGGCTCGCGCCTTCCCTGGTGGTCTCGATCGGTCAACTCGACCTATCTAACGGGCAAGCGCGTCTTCGTTTTCGGCGACGCGAACTCATGTCCTGGCCGCCGCGAGGGCAGCGGCGACCGAGTTCGCTTTCAAGGTCGTCGGAATGGGGACCTATTCGCGCGAGTTTGCGCGCGAGGTGCGAGAGACCGCTGCGGCGCTCGACGCGGAATGCCTGATCGCCGACGATTACCTCGAGGTCGAGGCGAAGGTTGCTGCGCTTCAGCCCGAGCTTGTGCTCGGCACGCAGATGGAGCGCCACATCGCCAAGCGGCTCGGCATCCCTTGCGCCGTGATCTCGGCGCCGGTTCATGTCCAGGACTTCCCGGCGCGCTACTCACCTCAGATGGGCTTTGAGGGCGCCAATGTCCTGTTCGACTCCTGGGTTCACCCTTTGATGATGGGCCTCGAAGAGCATCTTCTGACGATGTTCCGCGACGATCCCGAATTTCATGACGGCGCTCCGCCTTCGCATCTCGGCGGCAAGGTGGAGATTGCGACGGAGCGTCAGGCGGAAGAACCCCGAAGTGTCGTCGAAGCGTCCGGTTCGGCCACTTGGACGGCCGAGGCGGAACGCGAACTCAAGAAGATCCCGTTCTTCGTGCGCGGACGCGCGCGCGGCAACACCGAAACCTTCGCGCGAGAGCGCGGTTTGGCGACCATAACCATAAGCACCCTCTATGAAGCCAAAGCCCACTTCGGCCGCTGAGCGCGCGGGTCCGCGCTTTGTGATCGTTACCCTCGACAACCATCTCGCGGGGGCGGTCGCTCGCGCACGCCGGATTCTGGTGCGGGACATTCCGGGACTCGAGCTTGCCTTCCACGCCGCTGCGGATTGGAACGATCCGGCGTCTCTGAAAGGCTGCCTTGATTCGATTGCCGAGGCCGACATCATCGTGGCGACGATGTTGTTCATGGAGGAGCACGCCGAGGCCGTCCTCCCGGCGATCCGTGCGCGGCGCGATAGCTGCGCGGCTGTGCTCGGCTGTATGTCGGCCCCTGAAATCGTCAAGCTGACGCGCGTCGGCCGGTTCAACATGGACGGCACGAAACGCGGGGCGCTCGACTTCCTCAAGCGACTGCGCGGCAGTTCGAAGCCGTCCGACACCGGCGGGGAGAAGCAACTTGCGATGCTTCGTCGGATTCCCAAGATCCTGCGCTTCGTTCCGGGCGCCGCTCAGGATGTGCGCGCGTATTTCCTCACGCTGCAGTACTGGCTCGCGGGTTCGGACGAGAATGTGGTTAGCCTCGTGCGGTTCCTGCTCAATCGTTACGCGAGCGGCGAGCACGCGGGCCTGCGCGGCGCGCTGAAGGCGCCGCTGCCCGTCGAGTATCCCGAAGTTGGCGTCTATCACCCCCGAGCCGCCCATCGTATGGGCGTCAACGTCGACGCGCTGCCACGTCCAGCGGTCAAGGAAGCCGTAGGGACGGTCGGTCTCCTGCTCATGCGTTCCTATCTGCTTGCCAACAACACGGCTCACTACGACGCTGTGATCGCGGCGCTGGAGATGCGGGGTCTGAGAGTGATTCCGGCTTTCGCGAGCGGCCTTGATGCTCGCACTGCGGTTGACGCTTTCTTCAAACGCAACGGCGTTCCGACGATCGACGCGCTTGTCTCGCTGACGGGGTTCTCGCTGGTGGGCGGGCCGGCCTATAACGACGCCGCCGGCGCAGCCGCGCTTCTCAACGATCTCGATGTCCCCTACATCGCCGCTCACGCCCTTGAATTTCAGACGGTCGAGCAGTGGGAAGCTTCTGACCGCGGCCTGTCCCCGGTCGAGGCGACCATGATGGTGGCGATCCCCGAGCTTGACGGGGCCTGCGCTCCGACCGTGTTCGGCGGACGCCGCGAAACCGCTCCGCAGGGGGCCGAGCGCGATCTTCGCCCGCACCCGGAACGGATCGACCGTCTGGCCGAACGGGTCGAGCGACTTGTCCGCTTGCGCCGCTCGGAGCGCGCCCAACGCAAGGTGGCTATCGTCCTCTTTAACTTCCCGCCGAATGGCGGCGCGACGGGCACCGCGGCTTTCCTCGGCGTGTACGAGTCCCTATTCAATACACTGAAGGCGATGAAGGCTGGCGGCTACACGGTCCAGCTTCCGGACACCGTTGACGCGCTGCGCGAAAACATCTTGCGCGGAAACGCGGAGCGCTTCGGAACCGGCGCCAATGTGGTCGCGCGCATTCCGGTCGACGATCACATCCGGCACGAGGAGCACCTAGCCGAGATCGAGGCGCAGTGGGGACCGGCGCCCGGTCGCCACCAAACCGACGGGTCATCCATTTTCGTTCTCGGCGCCCGCTTCGGCCAAGTTCTTGTGGGCGTGCAGCCAGCGATGGGCTACGAGGGCGACCCGATGCGGCTCCTGTTCGAGCGCGGCTTCGCGCCGACTCACGCTTTTTCTGCCTTCTATCGTTACCTGCGCGAAGACTTCGAGGCCGATGTCGTGCTGCATTTCGGGATGCACGGCTCGCTCGAATTCATGCCGGGCAAGCAGGTCGGCATGTCCGCATCCTGCTGGCCGGAGCGTCTGATCGGCGCCCTGCCGAACATTTATCTCTACGCGGCAAACAACCCATCAGAAGGGGCGCTCGCCAAACGCCGCTCGGCGGCGACCCTCGTCAGTTACCTCACCCCTTCGCTCGCGCAAGCCGGACTCTATCGAGGGCTCACCGACCTCAAGGCGTCGGTCGAGCGTTACCGCGCGACGGATCTGGAGACGAGCGAAGAGCGAACGCGCCTGGCCGAGCTCATCCAGGCCCAGGCGGCGGCCGTCAACCTTGCCCACTCCGAACCGAGCTGGGGCGCGCGCGCGGTGGACGAGATCGCCAAACTCGGGACGGCGATCCTCGAACTCGAATATACTCTGATCCCGCATGGGCTCCATGTCGTCGGGGAACCTCCGGCCGCAGACGAGCGCGCCGAAACGCTGGCTGCGCTTGCCGAAGGTTCGATGAACCTCACAGGCGATCTCGCGGGCCTCAAGACGCTTTCGGCAGGTGGGTCCCTGGATGCGGCGATGGCGACGTTTGGCGCGCCCGTGACCCCCGAGACGCGCAAAGCCTTCGCCGAGCTCGCGCGTCTTGATCGCCTGCTTGCGGAGGACCATGAGACATCCGCGCTCCTGTGCGCGCTTGACGGTCGCTTTGTAGCGCCCGTCGCCGGCGGCGACTTGCTTCGCAATCCGGCGATCCTGCCGACAGGGCGCAATCTGCACGGTTTCGACCCTTACCGGATCCCGAGCGCGTTTGCGCTCGCCGACGGCGCGCGCCAAGCCGCATTGGTCCTCGCCCGATATGCCGCGGACGGTCACCCGTTCCCCGAATGCGTGGCGATCGTTCTTTGGGGCACGGACAATCTCAAGAGCGAAGGCGGCCCGATTGGTCAGGCGCTCGCCCTGATCGGTGCGCGTCCGCGCTTCGATGCTTACGGCAGGCTTGCCGGCGCGGACCTCATCCCGCTCGAATCGCTCGGGCGCCCGCGGGTCGACATTGTCGTCACGGTTTCCGGTATCTTCCGCGACCTGCTTCCGCTTCAGGTTCGCCTCCTAGCCGAAGCCTGTTACCTGGCGGCAAGCGCAGACGAGCCGGACGCGATGAACTTCGTCCGCAAGCATGCGTTGAAGCGGAGCGCCGAAACCGGGTGCGACCTCGAGACTGCCGCCCTCCGGGTGTTCAGCAACGCCGAGGGCGCCTACGGCGCGAACGTTGGGATGCTGATCGACGCTGGCGCCTGGACCGACGAGGACGAGATCTCGAATACTTTTGGGCGGCGGAAATGCTTCGCCTATGGTCGCAAGGGACAGTCGGCGCCACAGCCGGAGTTATTGCAGAGCGTGCTGGGGAACGTGGACTTCGCGTACCAGAATCTCGACAGCGTCGAACTCGGCGTGACCTCGATTGACCACTACTTCGACAGCCTCGGAGGGATGGGCCGAGCCGCGGCCCGAGCACGCGGGGGGCGCGTGGCGCCGATCTACATTTCCGACCAGACGCGGGGCGACGGCAAGGTGCGCTCGCTCAGCGAGCAAGTCGCGCTCGAAACGCGTACGCGGGTCCTCAATCCCAAGTGGTACGAGGGGATGCTCAAGCATGGCTACGAGGGCGTCCGACAGATTGAGGCTCATGTCACCAACACGGTCGGCTGGTCCGCGACCACCGGACAGGTTGATCCTTGGGTTTACGAAAAGATCACGCAAACCTTTGTGCTGGACCCCGAGATGCGTCGACGCCTCAGCCGACTTAACCCGGAGGCCTCCTCGAAACTCGCGAACCGAATGATGGAAGCACACGAGCGCGGTTACTGGGCGCCTGATCCTGAGACCCTCGCGGAGCTCATGGAGGCGGGTGACGAATTTGAAGATCGACTGGAGGGCGTGAGCCCGGGGATGGCGGCATGAATCTCGCAATTAGAGCGCAACGACCCTCAGGCTCTTGTCAGGTCGAGCTCGACCCGACCGACACCATCGGCACGGCGAAGGTGTTCGCAATCTACGGCAAGGGCGGGATCGGCAAGAGCACGACCTCTTCCAACCTGTCGGTCGCGTTCGCCAAGATCGGCAAGCGGGTGCTGCAGATCGGCTGCGATCCGAAGCACGATTCGACCTTCACCTTGACCAAGCGCCTCGTGCCGACCGTCATCGATGTTCTCGAGTTCGGTCAATTTCCACAGCGAGGAGCTTCGAGTCGAAGATTTCGTCGCGACTGGCTACGCTGGCGTCATGTGCGTCGAGGCCGGCGGCCCGCCTGCAGGCACCGGCTGCGGCGGCTATGTGGTCGGGCAGACCGTCAAGCTTCTTAAGGAGCACCGCCTGCTCGAGGACACCGACGTCGTGATCTTCGACGTGCTGGGCGACGTCGTATGCGGCGGCTTCGCTTCTCCGCTGCAACACGCCGAGCGGGCGTTGATCGTGACGGCGAACGACTTCGACTCGATCTTTGCTATGAACCGCATCGTCGCGGCTATCCACGCCAAGGGAAAAAACTACGACGTCCGTCTCGGCGGCGTGATCGCCAACCGGAGCGCTGCAGTCGACGAGATTGACCGCTACAACGCTGCGACCGGGCTTGAGCGGCTCGCGCACTTCCGCGATCTCGATGTCGTCCGCCGCAGCCGCCTCAAAAAGTCGACTCTGTTCGAAATGGAGGCGTCGCCGGAACTCGAGGCGGTTCAGAACGAATATCTCGGCCTCGCCGAGCGGCTATGGGCCGGCGTCGAGGCGCTCCCCGCCAAGCCGATGAAAGATCGCGACCTGTTCGAGTTCCTGGGATTCGACTGATGACGAGCGCTTCCTACATCGCCCGGCGTGCTGAGCTCGAGCGCTACTTCGACCGGACGGCCGTCGACGCCTGGACGCGCCTCACATCGGATGCGCCCGTGAGCCGAATTCGCGCAACGGTGCGGGCGGGACGAGATGCGATGCGGGAAACGATCGCCTCCTGGCTTCCTCCGGATCTGCGGGGGGCGCGTGTGCTCGACGCCGGCTGCGGGACGGGCGCCCTGTCGATAGCCCTCGCGCGCCGCGGCGCCTCCGTGCTGGGCGTCGACGTCTCGCCGACCCTTGTGGCGCTCGCCAATGAACGCATGCCTCGCGGTATCGCGCCCGGCGAGGCAACCTTTGCGGTCGGAGACATGCTCGACCCAGCGCACGGGCGCTTCGACTTCATCGTGGCGATGGACAGCCTCATCCATTACGAGGGCGGGGACATCGCACGCATGGTGTCGGCTCTCGCGGCGCGCGCCGAGACTGGCGTCGTCTTCACCATCGCTCCGCGTACGCCGCTTCTCACGCTCATGCATACAGTCGGGCGGCTCCTGCCGCGCGGCGACCGCGCGCCCTCGATCGCGCCAATCTCGCGGCGCGACCTCGAAGGGCGTCTCCGACGCGCGTTGGCGGGCCAGACTTGGCGCACCGCGCGGAGCGCACGGATCGTGAGCGGCTTCTACATCTCCGAGGCGCTGGAGGTCGCGCGGTCATGAAGGGCCCCGGAGCCGCCATCGTCCAAGGGTTCCTGAGCCTCGGCCCACGGTTCCTTCCGTTCGCCGACGCGGCCACGCCAGAACTGCCGATTGGACGTCTCCTGCGACTGTCGCTTTTCCAGGTGACCGTTGGCATGGCGGTGGTCTTGCTGATCGGGACGCTGAACAGGGTTATGATCGTCGAACTCGCGGTCCCGTCGTGGATCGTCGCCTCGATGCTGGCGCTGCCGCTGCTGTTCGCGCCGGTTCGCGCGCTGATCGGCTTTCGCTCCGACCACCACAGATCTGTGCTCGGCTGGAAAAGGATCCCCTACATCTGGTTCGGCACGCTGTTGCAGTTCGGCGGCTTCGCCATTATGCCGTTCGCGCTGATCCTTCTGTCTGGCGATACGACGGGACCTCGGTGGCTTGGGCAGGCTGCTGCGGGGCTGGCGTTCCTGCTCGTCGGGGCGGGTCTTCACACGGTTCAGACGATCGGCCTCGCCCTGGCGACCGACCTCGCTCCCGAGCGCGCGCGCCCGCGGGTCGTCGCGCTCCTTTGCGCAATGCTTCTCGTTGGCATGGCGGTCAGCGCGGTGATGTTTGGCTTTGCTCTGCGCCACTTCAGCGAAGTTCGGCTGATCCAAGTGGTGCAGGGCGCGGCGCTCGCAACGATGGTGCTGAATTGCGTCGCGCTGTGGAAGCAGGAGCCGCGGAACTTGAAGTTGGCCGCGTCGCCGTCGCGATCCGTTCGCTTCCGCGACGCTTGGGCAGATTTCGCCAGCGTTGGCCGTACGCGGCGGCGATTGGTCGCGACCGCCCTCGGAACCGCCGGGTTCAGCATGCAGGACATCCTGCTCGAGCCCTATGGCGGCAAAATCCTTCATCTGCCGGTCGGCGTGACGACCGCGCTCACCGCGATGCTGGCGCTTGGCGGCGGCGCGGGTCTCCTGCTCGCTGCCCGGCGTTTGGCGCACGGGGCCGATCCCCATCGCGTCGCGGGCTTCGGCGCCCTTGTTGGGGTCGTCGCGTTCGCGTGTGTCATTCTATCGGCGCCGCTTGAAACCGGGCTGCTGTTCGGCCTTGGCGTCGCGATGATCGGATTCGGCGGCGGGCTGTTTGCGCACGGGACGCTGACGGCCTCGATGGCGCTCGCGAAGCCGCAGGACCGTGGTCTTGCGCTGGGCGCTTGGAGCGCTTCCCAAGCAACCGCCGCCGGTCTCGCCGTCGCTTTCAGCGGCGTGGTCAACGATCTCGGCTCCTCGCTCGCGCTCTCGGGCGCATTCGGCGACGCGGTTGCGAGCCCCGTCACGGGGTACACGATCGTTTACGTCGTCGAAATCTTTCTCCTGCTGGCGACCCTTGTCGCCATCGGGCCGCTTGTCCGCCCACGCAACGACTTCCACGGCGCGTCATCCCCTCTCGCGTCTGTGGTCGTCGTCGGGCTTCGATCTGGAGGAGTAGGGTCATGAGAGGCGCCATCGGCAACTTGGACGTCGCGCAGATTGTCCTCTATGCATTCTGGTTTTTTTTCGCGGGGTTGGTGTTCTATCTGCGACGTGAGGATCGGCGCGAGGGCTATCCGCTCGAGTCCGATGGCCAGCGCGGCGTCAGGGCCAGGGATGTCATCTCGATTCCGTCGCCAAAGACGTTCTGGCGCTGGGACGGGCGGAGGGTCAATGCCCCCAATTTCCAGCCGGACGACCGACCGATCAACGCGACGAAGACCGAACCCTGGCCGGGGGCGCCGCTGACCCCGACCGGCGATCCCTTGCTCGCGAACGTCGGGCCTGGCAGCTACGCCAACCGGTCGGACATTCCCTATAAGACAGCCGAGGGGCACGACCTCATCGCGCCTTTGCGCGTCGCGACGAATTTTGCGGTCCCAGCCGAAGGCGCAAATCCGATTGGATATGCGGTCTTCGGCGCCGACCGGATGCAGGGCGGTGTGATCCGAGACCTCTGGGTCGACCGCGCCGAATCGATCCTCCGTTACTACGAGATGGATCTCGGGACGGGCGGGCGCGTCCTGATCCCGGTCCACTTCGCGGACATCAACGCTAAGGAGCGGCGGGTGACGGTGAGCGCCCTTAACGCGGCGCAGTTCGCCAACGTGCCGGCGACCAAGGAGCCCGACAGGGTCACGCTGCTCGAGGAAGACAAGATCTCGGCGTACTATGGAGCGGGCACGCTTTACGCGACGGCCGCGCGTTTGGAGCCGCTGCTATGAAAGCTGTCAGCCTCGAAAAGCTGCTGCCTGCCGACGTGCCGGACGGGGAGCAGGTCCTTTGGCACGGCAAGCCCCGGTGGATCAGCCTGGCGCGGCGTGCATACCGGGCGGACTTCGTCGCCGCCTATTTTGTGGCGCTGACGGTCTGGAGCGTGTGGTCGTCGGCCGAACTCGGATGGAGCGCGGCGGCGCTTGTCGGCGTCAAGACGCTGGGATTTGGCGCCGCAGCCCTCGCCATTATCGCGGGGCTCGCCTTCCTGTCGGCGCGGACCACGCTCTACGTCGTCACCTCTCGGCGCCTGGTGCTCAAGGTCGGGATCGCGCTGCCGATTTTCATCAATATTCCGTTCAAGGACATCGGCTCGGCTTCGGCGCGGGTCTATGGCGACGGGACGGGGGACATTCCGCTTGCGCTTCTGAAGGGCAGGCGGATCGGTTACTGGTTCCTGTGGCCGAGCGCCCGTCCATTCCATCTTCTCAAGCCTCAGCCCTGCCTGCGTTGCGTGGCTGACGCAGCAGGGGTCGCCGCGACCGTCGCGGCCGCCCTTTGCGCCGCCTCCGGCCAGGCGCCCACGACGGCGGTTCCCGAAGCCAAGGTTGAACCTCGTTCCAAGGCGCTGACGCTTGGGGAACGGGCTGCAGCTTAGGGATGGACGATGAACGATCTCGCCATCAGACGTCAGTCGAAGGGAATGCCGAGAGAGGTTCTGATCTTCGCCGCCGTTTTGATCGCGGTCGTGATCAGCGGCGCTTGGACGGCGCGCCTGACCGGTCTCGGACGCTCCGCTCCGCCGGTCGCCGAGGCGGTCCAGAGTTCTCCGTACGGTTCGAGGATCAGCAGGACGGCTCGGTTCTGGTGCGTCGCGCAAACGACGGCGCGCAAATCTATCGCGTCGCTCCGGAGACCAACGGGTTTATGCGGCAGACCCTGCGCGGACTTGTGCGAGACCGCCGTCGATTGGGGCTCGGTGACGAGACACCGTTCGTCTTGACCCACTGGAACGACGGCAGGCTGTCGCTCGACGACCCGGCGACAGACCGGCGCCTGGAGCTCGAATCCTTTGGCGAGACGAATGCGGGCGCCTTTGCCCAGCTCTTTCAAGCGTCTGGAGGGGTGCGATGAGCCTGCTTTCCTCGCTGCGAAGGCAGACCTTCGAGGCGCCGTGCGTCGTCGAGATCGAGCGTTCGGCCGAGACCCTCGAAGCCCATGTCCTCATCGACGGCGACTATGTCATTCGCCCCGGCGACGAGGTGCTGGTTAGGGACCCGCCTACCGACGCGCCGTTCGGTGAGCGGATCGCAGTCAGACGCATGGCGACGATTACCCGCGCCGGCCTCCCAGAGCGCGTGTGGACGCGCATCGCAGGCAATTTCGAGCTCGGCGAACTCTACGACGTCAGCTTCACCGACCGGAGGAAATTATGAACGCATCCCCCCGTCCCGAGGCGTTCAACGCCACGCAGGTCGCGCAGCAGAACACGCTTTTGAGCCCGCGTTTCTACACGACCGACTTCGACGAACTCGACAGGATCGATATCGAGCCCGTCCGGGCCGAGTGGGATCAACTGATCGCTGAAATGCGGTCCGATCCGAACAAGCGCCATTTCCATCGCAACGGCGAGTTCGACCACGACTTTTCCGGCCTTCCGCCGGAACTCGCCGAGGAGTTCCGCGACTTCCTGGTCAGCTCGATCACCGCGGAATTCTCGGGCTGCGTGCTTTACGCGGAGATGAAGAAGCGGGCCAAGAACAAGGACATGAAGGATCTGTTCACCTTCATGAGCCGAGACGAGGCTCGCCACGCCGCCTTCATCAACGACACGCTCAAGGACTTCGGGATCGGCGTCGATCTCGGCTTCCTGACGAGGGCCAAGAAATACACTTACTTCCGGCCGAAGTTCATCTTCTACGCGACCTATCTTTCCGAGAAGATCGGCTACGCGCGCTACATCACGATCTTCCGGCAACTGGAGCGGCATCCGGACCGTCGTTTTCATCCGATCTTCAAATGGTTCGAGCGGTGGTGCAACGACGAGTTCCGCCATGGCGAAGCCTTCGCGCTCTTGATGCGCGCCAATCCCAAATTGATTTCCGGCCTCAACGTCTACTGGATCAAGTTCTTCCTGCTCGCGGTGTTCGCCACGATGTATGTGCGCGACCACTGCAGGCCGGCCTTCCACCAGGCGATCGGAATGGACCCGACCGACTATGATTTCGCCGTCTTCCGACTGACTTCGGAGATTTCCCGGCAGACCTTCCCGATCACCCTCGACGTCGACAATCCGCGTTTCCGGCAGGGGCTCGAAAGGCTCTACGCGATCGCGAGGTCGATCGAAGACGCGAAGGCTCAAGGCGGCTTCATGGGCAAGCTCAAGCAAGTCGGGCTGTCGAGCGCCGCGGCGCTGACCTTCGCGCGGCTGTATCTGTTGCCCAGCCTCGCCAACGCCCTGCCTGCGAGCATCCGCCTCGCGCCGGCCTGGTGAGCGCCGCCGCGATGTGCCCGTATGCGACCCCATTCCTGGCGACTGTCGCGCTCTGGTGGAGTTCGACAGGGTTGATCCTGCTCCTGGACAGTCAGGACCGGCGCACCTACGTCGCCAGCATGGTTGGCGCAAGCGCGCTGGCCGGGTTCGCGCTCTGGTTGGTCGCGGTCACGGCCAGCGAATTGACGGCGCAGTCTGCTTATGTCGCCTTTGCCTGCGGCATCGGACTCTGGGGCTGGCAGCTTCTCGCCTTCTACACGGGCTTCGTCGCCGGCCCGAACAGGAATGTCTGCGCCCCCGGCTCGGCGCGCGGGTCGCGCTTCATCCAGGCCTTGGGCGCGAGCGCCTATCACGAGCTTGCCGCGATCCTCGGAGCCGTCGTCCTCTTTGCGCTGACTTACAATCAGCCAAACAGGATCGCGCTTTGGACATACGTTCTTTTGTGGCTGATGCACTCGAGCGCCAAGCTGAACTTATTCCTCGGCGTTCCCAATCTCGGATCGGAGATGCTGCCCAGCCACCTCGCATTCCTTACCAGCTACATGGTCCGCCGACCGATGAACGCTTTCTTTCCGGCGTCGGTGACGGCGGGCACAACGGTCGCCGCGCTGCTGTTTCTGGCGGCGTGCCGTAGCGGAGCGAGCGCGTTCGAGGTCGCCGAATTCGCGATGCTCGGTTCGCTGATGGCGCTGGCGGTGCTCGAGCACTGGTTTCTGGTCGTGCCGATCGATGGCAACGCGTTATGGCGAGCGTTTCGCCGCAGCAGGACCGATGGCCCAATTGCGACGGCGAAACGGGTCGAGCGGGAGCTCGCAGTCGCTCACGAGTTGGAAAGCGCCTTCGGCAAACAGTTGGGCCTCGGCGGCGCCTTCCGGGCGCATCCGCCGCTTGTCTGCGACGAGCGCACCATTCGACGGCTGCTCGAGTTGATTGCGGAGGGGCATTTCGGCCCGGTCGATTGCGTCCACGGCCTTGTTCAGACTGAGGCTGATTGGGTGTGCTTCGAACTGAAGGAGGGGCGGGCGCGGATGGCGGCGTTCGGCCCGCGGATGTTGAGGAAACCTTTGGTGATCGCGAAAGGGCGGGGAATTGACCAGGCGAGGCTCCAGGCCGCGTTCGATGGTTGCGCCGCCGCTGCGTGAAGGAATGGTACGGAGGACGTGATGTCGACGACGCATAAGAACGAACGCAACGCTCACTTCGCAAGGGCCGTGCAGCGACTGAAGGACGAGCAGCGCTACCGCGTGTTCATCGATCTCGAGCGTGACGCGTCGCGCTTCCCGACGGCTCTGTGGCGACCGGACGGAGACGAGAAGCCCCGCGACGTGACGATCTGGTGCTCGAACGACTACCTGGGCATGGGTGGACATGCCGCGGTGCGCGCCGCGGCCACCAGCGCCGCGGACCGCCACGGCGCAGGCGCGGGCGGAACGCGAAACATCTCCGGAACCCATCATCGAATCGTCGAACTCGAGGCCGAGGTCGCTGACCTTCACGGCAAGGAAGCCGGGCTCGTTTTCACATCCGGGTGGATCTCGAATCTCGCAGGCATCTCGACCATTGCATCGCTGATGCCGAACTGCCTGATACTGTCCGACGCGCTCAACCACAATTCGATGATCGAGGGCGTACGAAGGTCCGGATGCGAGAAACAGGTCTGGCGCCACAACGACGTCGACCATCTCGAGCTGCTTCTGAAGGCGGCTGACGCCGACCGGCCCAAGCTCGTCGTGTTCGAGAGTCTCTACTCGATGGACGGCGACATCGCCCCGATCGCCAGGATTCTCGACGTCGCTGAGCGCTACAACGCCATGACCTACATCGACGAGGTCCACGCGGTTGGCATGTACGGCGCGCACGGCGGCGGGATTTCGGAGCGCGATGGACTTGCCCATCGCATCGACATCATTGAAGGGACGCTTGCGAAGGGCTTCGGTTCGCTTGGGGGCTACATCGCCGGCGACGCCGTCATTGTCGACGCCGTTCGCAGTTATGCGCCGCAATTCATCTTCACGACGACGCTGCCGCCGATGGTGGTCGCCAGCGCCTGCGCAGCCATCCGGCACCTCAAAGGCTCGAATGTCGAGCGCGAGGGCCATCAGTACATGGCTTCGGTCACCAAACATGCGCTCGAGGCCGCGGGCATTCCGGTCAAGGACAACCCGTCCCACATCGTGCCGGTGATGGTCAACGACGCCGAACGCTGCAAGGCTGCGAGCGACCTTCTTCTGCGTCGTCACGACATTTACATCCAGCCGATCAACTTCCCGACGGTTGCGATCGGGACCGAGCGTCTCAGGATCACGCCCACGCCGCGCCACACTGAGGCGCACGTATCCTATCTGGTCGAGGCTCTCGTCGATGTATGGAAGACCCTTGATCTGCCGTTTACAACCGCGCGGATCCTCCCGTTGCGGAGAAAAGCGCCGGCGATTGACTGTCTATATCCAGAGATGCGTAAGGCTGCGGAGTAAAAGATAGTCGTTTGTTTCGCAAAAAGAAACGATGAACGAGTATGGCACGATCGGTTAGAGGCTTATACGTGTTCTGAATAGTGCGTGGAGTTTATGATTTGTCTATCGTTCGCGGTTTGACCTGAGCGGCGCGCCGAAGTCATGTCTTATGATCTCATGTGCGCGCTTTCGCCTTACGCGAACGCCCGCTTGTCGCCTGACCAAGCCGAAAGTCTTGCTCGATCATGCGACAAAACGGCGCAATGACCGTAAGCTTACCTTGACACTACAGGGTGACAACTTAAAGTGACTGTTGGTGTGATGCGAGCCGTGAGTCCCGGGGACCTTGACTCTCCTGGGGCGGTGTTTGGGAGCTCTGCGGCTGCGGCCTCAGTTGCTAATCTGACCTCGGCCACGCGGCGCTCTAGGAAACTTGGCCTCAGGAAGGCGATGGCGGGGCAACCATCGACGATCTGAGACCGGGCGATCGCGGCGCGCGACCTCGCGCAAAGCGCTCAAGGTATGGAAGGAGAAACTCTAAATGGTCGACGATCCGAACAGAGTCTGGCCAACCGGTCTGACGATTGCGGAGTTCTGAGGAACTGCACAAGCACGTCATCGACGGCGCGCGTGTATTCTTCGTCATCGCGCTCTTTGCGCATCTGCTGGCGTTTGTCTATTCGCCCTGGCTGCACTGAGAGGAGTAGGTTATGAATCAAGGTCGAATTTGGACAGTTGTCCCCCCGGCTGTTGGTCTACCGTTGATAATCGGCGGCGCGGCAGTGACATCGTTGCTCGTTCACTACGCGATCCTGTCGCATACGACTTGGTATCCGGCGTATTGGGAAGGCGCACATCATAAGGTGTCCATGGACACGTCTTCGGCAGCCGTCTCGGTTGCTCAGGCGGGCCCCGGGTTCACATACGAAGTCACGAAGGCCTGACGAGGGCGCGTTCGCCGGCGAGACGCCCAGAGCGCCGTCAATGCGCTCTTCGCCGGCGACGCGCTAACGTCGCTCGACTTCACGTCTGCGTGGACGAGGGACGTTGTGTCAGGTTGGTCTTGCCCGGAAGCGGATGCAAAGACTCGGGCTGAGAAAGACTTGGGCTGAGATGGGTCCAGGTGCCAAACGGCCGCACAAGATTGAGGCGTATGGCGGGCACGTGAGTTCGAGATGAATCGCCTTAGCCGCAAACTGGTCAATTTCTGGCTGACCCTCGGGCCTCGCTATCTCCCGTTCGCGGACGCAGCGACCCCTGATCTGCCGCTGTCGCGACTCCTGCGGCTTTCCCTGTTTCAAGTCACGGTTGGAATGGCCCTCGTTCTGCTGATCGGAACGTTGAACAGGGTTATGATTGTCGAGTTGAACGTGCCGGCCTCGCTCGTCGGCGTCATGATTTCTCTTCCTCTGCTTTTCGCGCCCTTTCGCGCTTTGATCGGATTCCGCTCGGACATGCACAAATCCGTCCTGGGCTGGAAGCGCGTGCCCTTCATGTACCGTGGCACCATGATCCAGTTCGGCGGCCTCGCGCTCATGCCCTTCGCGCTCCTGGTCCTCGCGCGTCAGGGCGAAGCCGTACATGCCCCGATATGGATCGGATATCTCGGCGCGGCTGTGGCGTTCCTTCTGGTGGGCGCTGGGCTTCACACCGTCCAGACCGTCGGACTGGCGCTCGCGACGGATTTGGCCCCCGTCGAATCGCAGCCGAAAGTCGTCGGCCTGATGTACGTCATGATGCTGTTGGGCATGATCGTCAGCGCCCTGGGGTTCGGGGCGTTCCTTGCCGATTTCACGCCGGGGCGCCTCGTGCAGGTGATCCAGGGCGCTGCTGTAGCGACGATCGTCTTGAACGGGATTTCGCTCTGGAAGCAGGAGACGCGGGTACAGTCGCGCAACGTCGTGGTTCGGCAGCGGGAACCTCGTTTCTCCGAGTTCCTGGGACAGCTTCACGCAGGGCGGGCGCGTGATCCGCCGGCTCGCCGCCGTCGGCCTCGGTACGATGGCGTTCAGCATGGAGGACGTGCTGCTCGAACCGTACGGCGGACAAGTCTTGGGGCTTGCCGTCGGCGACACGACCAAGCTGACGGCGGCGCTCGCGGTCGGCGGATTGTTTGGGTTCTGGCTCGCTTCACGCGTTCTCAGCCGAGGCGCGGACCCCTTTCGAATGGCGAGCTTCGGAGCGCTGGTCGGCGTTCCAGCTTTCTGCTTGGTGATCCTGTCTGCGCCATTGATGTCGCAGTGGTTGTTCGGCTTTGGCACGCTTCTGATCGGGTTCGGGGCAGGGTTGTTCGGACACGGGACGTTGACAGCGACTATGAACCTTGCGCCGAAGGGTCAGACAGGCCTAGCTCTTGGCGCTTGGGGCGCGGTGCAGGCCTCGGCGGCTGGCCTTGCGATTGCGCTTGGCGGCGTCATCCGCGATGCGGTTGCGGGCTACGTGTCCGAAACTGCCTACGGCGCCGCAACCGCCTATGATATCGTTTACGCGATCGAAATCGTCCTCTTGTCTGCGACGCTGGTTTTGATGTCGCCGCTTATACGTCGGGCGCACGCCTATGCGTGAGCCATTTCACGAAGCAACGGCATCGCCAGCGCACCACGACCGGCGAAACTCTAGAAGGGCGCTATGACACAGACAATCGTGCGTTTGTACGCAACCGTGACCGATGCCGACGCAGCGGTTGAAGATCTTAGGGCCCACGGCTTTACTCCAGAGGAGGTCTTCGTTGTCCAGCCCCCGATGACGAGTGGCGCGTCTCCGTCCGATCACCAGGCGCTGACGGACGAAATCGTCGACAGGATTGCACAGGGCTACATTCTCAAAGGCCATGCCGTTGAGTACGCAAAAAAGGTGGCGGAGGGCTGCGTTTTGGTCGCTGCCTACGCGCCGTTCGGCTCTGGATTCAAGGCGACTGTCCTTCTTGATCGGCACAAGCCCGTCGAGTCTGGAGTTCCGGCGAAGGCCGGTCCGCACGCCAAATATGACGAGGCCACGCCGCTTTCCTCCGCGTTACGATTGCCCGTGCTGTCCTCCAGCCCCACGCCGTTCGGCGCCGTCTCGGGCTTGCCTTCGGTTCTGCGACCTGACGGCGCAGTGCTGTCAGCCTGGCTCCGATACAGCATGGTTTTCGAGTTCGCCTGCACTGTTATCGAAGCTGTTTGGTTTGCCGGTCTTGACGGCCAAAGGGGCGCCGACATCGTCGGTCTTGGGGTTGCCGGCCTTGACGGCCAAGGGAGCGCCGACGTCGTTGGGCTTGCCGGTCATTACAACGAACGGGGCGCCGACGTCGTTGGGCCTGCCGCTCCTGACGGCCAAGGGCGCGCCGACATCGCTGGGGTTGCCGCTGTTGTTGTAAGCAGTTGGCGATCCGGGCCGCTGTTCGCCACGGAGACAATTGAGGACTCCGATCGGGTGCACAGGACGTCAGGGTTGCCGGTGCGCTGCGACAGAATGGCAGCGGCAATTTGTTGCGGAAAACCGGGAACTCGCGTTAATGTGATTGCATCGCCGCCGAGGCGATGATGCGGCTTTTGACGCCCGCCGACTGCCTTCGGAGGCCGGCTTGCGGCACAGCGCCTCCGGCGGCGCTGAAGCGGTTGAGATTATGGTAAAAATGCGGCTAACGCCGGCAGGCCGAGCCGCGGGATACCCGACCTTGAGCGTAACGCAATGAAGGTATTGGATCGATTGCCCTGGCCGCGGGGCCGTGGGCGCCTCGAAGGGGGGTCGGTCGGCAAAATAGGAGCCGGACGCTCAACGGCGTCGGCAGCGGAGGCCAGACCTGCAATGCGCTCTTGCGCCGCGAGCGGCCGCGACGCCCCTCATGCCGTCTTTTCATGAATCCCGGGCGGTTCGTCATGCGGCCGCGGACATGTTCGAATTGGTCGCCGACTTCGAGCGATATCCGGAATTCGCGCCGTTCTGCCTGGCCGCTCGCATCCGCAAGCGCTGGAGCGAGCCATCCGGCGTTGAAATCCTCATTGCCGATATGGAGGTTGGGTACGGTTCGATCCGGTCCCGGTTCGCGACCCGGGACCGCCTTGATCGAGCGACGGGCATTATCTCGATCGTCAACCTCAGTGGTCCCTTCAGGCATTTCGAATCATCGTGGTCGTTCCGGGACTTGCCTAGCGGCGGATCGCGCATCGTCTTTGCGACGCGCTACCAGTTTTCAAATCCGGCCCTTGAGTTTTTGTTCGCGCCGGTCTTCGATCGGGTGGTTTCCGGTCTTACCCAAGCCTTCGAAATACGCGCTAACGAGCGCGCTCGCGCACACTTCTTCGAACCGCCTCAAACTCCGGACGCTTCGTGACCCGGAGTTGCATTCTTCCTTCGGGTGGAGCGCAAACCGACGAAATTGGAAATCGACGAGGACAAGATAGATGTCAGATCTCATTGTCGCTTGGACAAAAGTTGACGAAGCCCCAGCGCTTGCGACCTATTCCCTTTTGCCTATCGTCAAGGCCTTCGTGGGCGCGGCGGGAGTGGCCGTAGAGTTGAAGGATATCTCGCTGGCCGGCCGCATCGTCGCGAGCTTCCCCGAGAGATTGACGGATGCGCAGAGGCGCGATGATGAGCTCGCCGAGCTCGGCGCGCTCGCGACGAGGCCCGAGGCGAATATCATAAAGCTGCCGAACATCTCGGCGTCAATCCCGCAGCTCAAGGCCGCGATCAAGGAGTTGCAGGCCAAGGGCTACGACCTACCGGACTATCCTGAGGCGGCCGCGACCGAAGCTGAAAAGGAGATTCAGGCGCGCTACGGGAAGGTGCTCGGCAGCGCCGTCAACCCAGTCCTGCGCGAGGGCAATTCCGACCGGCGCGCTGCAGGCGCCGTCAAGAAATTTGCCCGCAAGCATCCGCACCGGATGGGCGCGTGGAAGTCGGACTCGAAGTCGCATGTAGCGCATATGTCGGCTGGCGACTTTTACGGCTCGGAAGTCTCGACCACCGTCGCCGCCGCGACGAATGCTCGCATCGAGCTCACCGGAGTCGATGGCGCGGTCTCAGTGCTGAAGGACAAGGTCGCGCTCCAGGCCGGAGAGGTCATCGATGCCGCCGTGATGAGCCGCGAAGCTCTGCGCAGGTTCTTCGCCGCTCAGATTGAGGCCGCCAAGGAACAGGGCGTACTTTTCTCGCTGCATCTAAAGGCGACCATGATGAAGATCTCCGATCCCATCATGTTCGGCCACGCCGTTTCCGTCTTCTTCGCCAACGCGCTTGAGAAGCACGCCGCGACGCTGGCGATGCTCGGCGTCAATCTCAACAACGGCTTCGGCGACCTCCTTGCGAAGATCGAGAAGCTGCCGGAGGCCGAAAGGGCCTCCATTGAGGCGGACATCGCGGCGGTCTATGCGAACCGACCGGGTCTCGCCATGGTGAATTCCGACAAGGGCATCACCAACCTGCACGTAACGAGCGACGTAATCGTTGACGCCTCGATGCCTGCGATGATCCGCGAGTCGGGCCGAATGTGGGGAGCCGATGGCAAGCTGCACGACGTCAAGGCGGTGATCCCTGATCGCTGCTATGCGACGATGTACCAGGCGGTCATAGAGGACTGTAAGGCACACGGCGCCTTCGATCCC
Organism: uncultured Alphaproteobacteria bacterium; assembly: GCA_963748545.1. Taxonomy (GTDB): domain Bacteria; phylum Pseudomonadota; class Alphaproteobacteria; order Rhizobiales; family Beijerinckiaceae; genus Roseiarcus. The sequence goes on along the minus strand of CAVVJO010000029.1, from coordinate 39,574 downwards.
AAGACAATGGGGTCGGTGCCGAACGTCGGTCTGATGGCCCAGAAAGCGGAGGAATACGGGTCGCACGACAAGACGTTCCAGATCTCCGCCAGCGGAACTGTTCGTGTCCTGGCCGAAAATGGCGCGGTGCTCCTCGAACGTCCGGTCGAGACTGGCGACATCTTTCGCATGTGCGAGGTCAAGGACGCGCCGATTCAAGATTGGGTCAAGCTCGCGGTGCGGCGCGCGCGCCTCTCCAATACTCCGGCGATCTTTTGGCTTGACGCCGACCGCGCCCACGATGCCCAGATGATCGCTAAGGTCGAGAAATACCTGAAGGATCACGATACCGCCGGTCTCGACATCCGTATTCTGCCGCCAGTCGAGGCGATGAATCGATCCCTCGACCGCATTCGCAAGGGCCTCGACACGATCTCCGTCACCGGCAACGTGCTGCGTGACTATCTCACCGACTTGTTCCCGATCATGGAACTCGGCACGTCTGCCAAGATGTTATCGATCGTTCCGCTCATGGCGGGCGGCGGCTTGTTTGAGACCGGAGCAGGCGGTTCAGCGCCCAAGCACGTGCAACAGTTCCAGGAAGAGGGATACCTGCGCTGGGATTCACTCGGCGAGTTCCTCGCCCTCGGGGTGTCGCTCGAGCATATGGCTCAAACCTACAAGAACGCAAAGGCGCAGGTGCTCGCTGAAACCCTCGATGAGGCCAATGGCAAGATCCTTGAGTTTAATCGTTCACCGGCCCGGAAGGTCGGCGAAATCGATAACCGCGGCAGCCACTTTTATTTGGCGTTGTACTGGGCCCAAGCGCTAGCGGCGCAGACCAGGGACAAGGAACTTAGAGCTCGCTTCGCGCCGCTCGCCGAGGCGCTGGCCAAGAACGAGGCCAAGATCAACGCCGAGCTAATCGGCGCGCAAGGAAAGCCGGTCGATATGGGCGGCTATTACGTTCCTGACGCCGCCAAAACGTCGGCTGCGATGCGGCCGAGCGACACATTAAACGCCGCGATAGCCGCTCTCTGACGCCGTTGCGGCTCCCCGCCTGCCACCCAGGAGGTCGTCGCGGCGATCGCACGGGCGGTGGAGCGCTCGACGCCGCACCCGTCTCTAGATCGTGACTCTCATGCTAGACCAAAGCTTCCAGAGCAGTAAGCTTTGGAGGCTGGAAAGTATTTGCGCCGACACGTGCGCGATCGAAGCGTGATGCTTCAGGTTAGGATCGTCCGCGCGGCCGTTTGACCGAACAGGATTTTCTTGCCTTCCTCAGTGACGGCAGGCCTGCTCTCGTAGGGTTCGCCCTTAGCATAAGCGCGTACAGTCGCGGATCGTTGGCGAATTGACTCGAACCAACGTTCAAGATTGGGGAACTCTGACAATACTTGTTGCTGGCGTTTCCACGGAACGATCCAAGGGTAAATGGCCATATCGGCGATGGTGTAGCTCGACCCCGCGATAAACGGCACACCACTGAGCCTTCGATCCAGTACCCCATAAAGACGGTTTGTCTCCTTCACGTATCGGTCAACCGCATAGGGAATTCTTTGAGGGGCGTAAACGCCGAAATGATGATTCTGCCCTGCCATGGGTCCGAGACCTCCAACCTGCCAGAACAACCATTCCATAACGGTTTTGCGGCTTCGAAGATCAATAGGCAGAAACAACCCTGTTTTTTCCGCAAGGTATAAGAGGATAGCGCCAGATTCGAACACGCTGATCGGCTTTCTGCCGTCAGCTGGGCTGTTATCAACAATAGCTGGCATACGATTGTTCGGAGATATCTGCAGGAACGGCACTTTGAACTGGTCCCCGGCACTTATATCTACGGGAATTATACGATAATCGAGACCACATTCCTCAAGGAATAATGTTATCTTATGACCGTTCGGCGTGGGCCAATAGTACAAATCAATCATTGTTCAAGTCATTCCTTGCTTGTCACTAGGGAATCTCAGCAGGTTAAGGGCGTTGCGCTTGCACCGGTAATTGGACGGGAAGAGAGCGTAACTTTTTTTGGCGCGTCAGCATCTCTTTTGGACGGGTGGTCTTCGCCACGTTCCGCGCGCACACGGCTGTCGGCCCTTGTCAGCAACTGACAAATGTCTCCCCAGATAGCACGATCTCATTAATTCAGCAGACGTCTTACGACTAGGCGCGTTTCTTGTGATTGTCAATCCAACGGCGACCCCAGCCCGTCGGCACGACGACGGAACCGAGATACGAACCTAGGCGGCTGAGACGCAAAGAACGGCGACGTGGGATTGCCGCCGATTGAGCTGCCGTCCAAGGTCCTCCAATAAGGGTCTATCTGGAGCCCGCCTCGGAGCCGACGACTGTAGGAGGGCGCCTAAAAGCTATTCCTCGAGGAGGCCCGAGTTCGGCTGGACGGCTTGAGCGTCCTTTTTGCCTGCTTCGTTGACGCGCGCATCGCCCAAGACCTCTTGGACCAGCCGCGTAACGCGGCCTAAATGGGCCTTTGCGACGGCTTCGGCTCTATCCACGTCCCGAGCCTCAATCGCCTTGAACAGCTGCTCGTGACGGGCCAAGCAATCGAACATAACACCAGGAATGGCGATGATCTGAGCAAGAGCAAGACGCAGCGCCTCAGAGAACAGCCCATAGATCTCGATCATGATCGCGTTTTGTGTGCCAGCGGCGATAACACGGTATATTTCCATCTCTGCATCGATAAACATGCGTTCGTCGCCTAATTCCATGCCACGCCGCATACGTTCCAACGAGTCCCTCAGCGCGACCAGAGCAGCATCTGTCCGGTAGGCCGCCGCCATCCGTGTCATCTCGATCTCCAGCGCACGTCGAACATCGAGAACATCGAGAACGCGGGCGTGACGCAATCGGGGAGCTAACGCTTTGGCGTCGGTGCTGGACCGGAGGTAGGTGCCCGAACCCTGACGAACTTCGAAAAGACCGGCGTGCTCGAGAACCCGGACTGCTTCCCTAAGGGTTGTTCGACCGACGCCAAGTTCTGAGACCAGGACAGTTTCCGCAGGCAACCTGTCGCCCACCTTGAGGTCACCCGAACTGATTCGTAGCCGCAACTGCTCGATGACTTCGTCGACAAGTTGCGCGCGCCTCACCGGACGGAAACTCCGCCGCGGCTCCAAGCGTTCGTCAATCTGATTCATCGCAACCGCCTATCGTCAGCCCCGCTTCTATAAAACGGGGGGCATTCAAACAATCATCACAAAACGGCCGGAGATACCGAATTGCTTGACGTCAATAAGCCGACCCTGACGATTACAACAAGAGCTGCGCGAATTCAAATTCTTGGCGCCCTCCGACCGCCCAAGGGTCGGGGGCGCCGGAATATCCCTTTCTATTCCGCTGCCGTTGCGATCGGCACTGAAACCGGCGACCGCTTGCGAAGCACCCGCATGAATTCTCGCATCCAGGCAGGGTGGTCCGGATACGCGCGAGCCGATACCATCGGTCCGTCTACGACAACCTCAGCGTTCACGAATTCGGCGCCCGCCGCCTCGACATCGGATTTCAGTTCAGGGAACGCGGCGATACGACGCCCCTTCAGAACTCCCGCCGTGGCCAGCGCTATGGAGGCGTGGCACAAGTGCGCCACCGGCAAGTTCTCTTTGAAAAAATGTTGAACGATTCTTGATGAAGTCAGGATTGTTACGGATATACTCGGGAGCACGCCCCCCCGGGATAATTATCGCGGCGTAGTCCGATGGATTGACATCGGAAAACGCTACGTCGGCCGGCCAATGATAGCCCGGTTTTTCGACGAAAGTGTCATTGCCGGGAACCATTTCGTGGACCACCAATTGCAACGACTTTGCGGACAAAGCGGCCACAACCGCCTCATAGCCCTCCTCTGTGAGACGTTGATGGGGATATATCACCTCAAGCGCTTCGGCGGCATCGCCGGTGAGAATCAAGACTTTTGGCATCGCTCACTCCCTTTGTCGGTCGACAAATGAACCTGTCATCAGACGACTGATGAATTAATATTGTGACGCCACCCCGCCGTCAAGCCTAAACACACCGTGGGATTGACCCGGATCATTTCGCCAAGTCGGATAAGACTCCCTGCAAATCGGTGAGGGAACCCAGCCGAAAATCCGGCTCCTGCCCGAGCCGTTCGGGACCACCGCGCAGCAATCGGTAAAATTCCGCCGGGCCGACATCGGAGTCCATTGGCGGAGCCGCAGGACCAACACGATCGATCCAGGCGACCTTAAGGCCGAATTGCTTCGCGCCCGCGACATCAAAGCTGTTTGATGAAACGAACAACACCTCATGCTTCTCGACACCGAGGGCCGGCGCCGCGAGGTCATAGCACCTCGGATCGGGCTTAAAGGTCTTCGCCCTGTCGACGCTGATCACGTCCGCAAAGAGAGAAGCAACTCCCGATCCCTTCACGAGTGCCGCGAGCATGTTCGGGCTGCCATTCGACAGTATCGCGAGTTTATACGTGGAAAGCGCCGTCAGCGCCCGCCGGACTTCCGGATACAAGTCAAGATCGAGATATTTCGCCATCAACTTCTCACATAGCGCCGTTGTCAGCGTCACGCCTGCGCTGTCCAAGGCGAACTCGAGCGAGGCGCGGGTTACAACGGAGAAATCCTCATACGCCCGCATTAGGCCGCGCAACCAAGTGTATTCGAGTTGCTTCAATCGCCACGTTTGAGTAATGAAATCGCCTTTGTCGCCGCAGAGTTCAGTCGCAAGCCCGCGCACCGATTGCACGTCATAAAGCGTACCGTATGCATCGAATACCAACGCGCGAATTGTCATCGGGAACTCCTGTCCATCGGAAGCGGTCGTCAGTCTACCGCGAGGTCGCCGCCCAGATAGCTCTGAATAGAACTATCGCCACCCCAACTGCAGCTGGGTGGATGAAGGACCATCCTGATAGCGCTGACACAGCAATTAGGGGACTGGCCCAGAGGAGAATGAATCGCTTCCGTCATTATCTGCGCAAAAGCCGTCGCGTTGGCGCACGCAATTACCGCGACCGAGTCGCCGAACAGCCAGCCCCATGCGAACATGTCAACGATGGAATATTCGTTGCCGACGATGGATTCGCGTCCGATGAGACGGTCATCCAAGACATGACAGTGCCGTTCAACCTCGCGTTGATATAGGTTCACCACATACGGGCTCTTTCGCAAGCAGCGTGCTGGAAATGAACGGACTGGCCCTAGAATGGCCCATCACCGTCGCAAAAACGGGCGTTCTGGTCCTTGGGTGTCGACGATCGCTGGCAACTTGCCATTCGGATTGATGGCGCGAAAGGTTGGCGTATGCTGTGTCGGCCGGAACGATTTCATAGGCCACGCCGGTCTCTTCCAGAAGAAGCGCGACTTTGGCGGGATTTGGCGTCGGATGGAAATGGAACCGGACCATGGGATTCTCCTATCGGAATATAGTTTAGGATACGAGGGCGGCGCCGCCGGCGAAGTTGAACGCGACACAAACGTCGAAGCGGAAACTCGGCTTTCGCAAGCGCGATAGCGTTCTGCCCAGAACGATCTGCGACGACGAGTCCAACGACCATCGGTTTCCGCGATGTCAAGGACCTATCTGAAACGGGGGCGCGCCTTCCGAGTTTGTGTCGTTCTTACGGGCAGCGTGTGGCTCAATCATATCACGGCGTCCGGGGGCGACAGTCCGCTGACGCGGGCCCGGCCTGTGCCGGCACTCGGCACGGCGGCGGGGATTTCGATGTCCCCAGCGACGATTGCAAGCGAGATGGCCGATTCCGTTACTTCGTCACCCGTGAGCGTTTGAACGACGGCGCCGTCGCGCATCAAGTGCACTGTGCTGCACAAACGCGCCAGTTCCTCCGCTTCCGAGGATACGACGATGATCCCGGCTCCATCGGAAGCGAGTTCGCGGATTACTTCATAGACTTGCTCCCGGGCGCCCACGTCGATGCCTTGCGTCGGCTCGTCAAACAGAAAGATGTCCGCCGCGCCCAGGAGCCAGCGCGCGATCACCACCTTCTGCTGGTTACCGCCGCTGAACGCCCTGATCCTGGCATAGACTGCTCCGTTGAGAGGTCGCACGTCGAGACGCTTTAAAAGCGTCGAAACCCCAGAAATCTCCTGCTGTGCGCGTACGAGGCCCCCCGGCCCGGCGAACAGCGACAGCCATGGCAGCGTCGCGTTTGCAGCGACGCTCGCCAGCGGAAACACTGCATTCGCCGCTCGCTCCTCCGGCAAATAGGCAAAGCCGGCTTTAATGGCGTCGCGTGGGCTCGCCAACGAAGTCGGCACTCCGCGGACAACGATCCGACCGCTGGTCACTTGACGATCGCCCCAAAGGGTTCTCAAGAAGCTTGTGCGTCCCGACCCATCGCGACCAGCGATGCCGAGCACCTCGCCCCGATGGAGCGTGAGATTGACGCCGCGTGTCCTTGGCAGCGCGAAAAGATTCTCGCAGCACAGGACTTCTTCGCCGGCGTGATGAGTTTTTGACATGTCGGCCGCCGGCTCGCTTCCGCGGAACTGACCATGGATGTCGACGTCGGCCACGAGCGTGCTTATTTTCGACGACAGATCTGCGCCCGTGATGAGGCCGCTGAGTTCCTTCTTGTTGAGGATCTTGGCGTCCTTCTCTGCAATGACCCGACCTTGCCGCATCACGATGACGCGATCGCACAAGTCGAGCATTTCATCGAGTCGGTGGGTGACATAGATAACGCTGGCGCGATCCTGCGCCAGAGGACGAATAATCGAGAACAGCAACTCCACTTCGGGCGTCGCCAAATTCGCCGTCGGCTCATCGAGTATGATCAGCCGTGGGTTCCGTAAAAGCGCACGACCGATCATGATGAGGCGCTGCGTCACCGGACGGAGCCGCCCAACCTTTACGTTCAGGACCTTTGTGAGGTGCAGGTGCTCGGCCATCAGCTCGACCGCGGCCGCGGCACTCTTGCTCCCGCCGAACCACGCTCGCTCGCCGTTGTCGCGACCACGCCCAAAGAGTTTGGTGTGCATCCCGAGCAGCAAGTTATCCCTGCCGGTCAGGTTCGGAATAACCATCAGCGGCTGCGGGACCTGTGCGACGCCGTGCGTGATCGCGTCGTCCGGGCTGCGGAACCTGATGACCTGGCCGTCCAGAAGGATGTCGCCCGAGTTCGGGCCTTCCGACGCCCGTGAGCATTCGCGTCAGCGTCGACTTGCCGGCGCCATTGTGTCCCGCGAGCCCTAAGATCTCGTTTGCCGCCACATGCAGTGAGACCCGGTCGAGCGCCAGCGTTCCCGGATAGCGCTTCGAGAGTTCCCTGACGTCTAGGACAGGGACCGCGCCACCCGCCAGACGACGCCTTTCTTCCGCCCGATCGCTGGTCATTCGTCGAACGCCTCCCATCACCCTAGTTGATCCCCCGCAACGCCACGACGCGGGCAAAGACCAGCGCGACCAGCAGGATCACACCCTGAAAGACATAGGTCGTATAGTTCGGCACCCCGAGCAAAATCAGGCCATTCGCCGCGATCTGGGTGACCAGGACGCCCACTACTGTGCCGAAGATGTTGAATTCGCCGAAGCGGAACGTTGCTGCGCCGATAAAGGCCGCCGTGAACGACGGGAGCAGGACGTCGAGGCCTGCGAGCGGGTAAGCCACAGCCTGTTTATTGGCGAATAGGATGCCCGCGACGCTGGCCGCGAAAGTGCAGAGTATAAAGCCGAACGCCCGCGTTCGCCGGACGTCCACACCAGCGAGGCGAGCCGCCTCCGCGTTACCGCCAACCGCTTTGACGTCGGCGCCCAAATACGCTCTTCTCGAGGAGGACCCAGGCGCCGATCACGATTGTCGCCGCGACGATCACCAACGTGGGGACGGGGCCGATGTTGGAGCGGCTAAAGGCGACGAGCGTCTCGGGAAATCCGCCGTAGATCTGGACGCTCCCGGAGACGTAAAACTGCATGCCGACCAGGAAAGACGACATCGCTATGGTCGCAACGAGGGCAGGCAGACCGATATAAGCGATCATAAAGCCGTTGAACGCCCCCGCCGCGAGCGAGGCGACGAGCGTGACAAGGATTGCGGTCGCAGGGTTTACCCCCTCTTTGGCCACCAGTTGCGCGTAAAGTACGGTGGCGAGACCGGCAAGGGCTGAGATCGAGAGATCGAACTCTCCCATCACAAGCGGGATGGTCAGCCCCACGGCCACGATGACCGGCAGCGCAGAGTTCGCGAAGACGTCGGTGATGTTGCCGATCGACAAGAACCCCTTCGTGGCAAAACCGAAGTAAACGATCATGCCAAGCGTCATAATCGGAACGCCGAGCGGCGCGAGCATCTCCAGAACGGTTCGCCGAGCTTTTTCCGACGGCGCGCTCGATGTGCCGGCCAGCCGGGTCTCCGCAGAAGCAAGAGAAGTACCGCTTGGAATCGTCATTGTGGCCCCACTTCCCTGACAGTCGTTCGCCGCCTTCAACCGACTCGTCTCGCATGGTCGACGGCGTCACCGATGATCGCCGCTAGCGCGCCCCGCTCCGTAGAGCCGGGCACGCGTAGCTCGCTGATTACGAGGAATAAATTTCATTCCAGGACGCGACAAATCGATCGCGGTACGAGCCTTGGGCAAATACCCAGGTCGGAATCTGCTTTCCGCCCAGCACATCCACCATTTGAATATTTGAGGAGTTCGCTTCGGCGTGATCGATGCAGACACACGGAACGGCGTTCGTCGAAAGCAGCGCGAGACGGTCCACCGGCTGGCCCGAGCGGTGCTTGAGCACGAGATCAACCATGCCCCAGCCGACCCAGACCAAGTCGACCCACGAGGTTGCGACCAGCGGACTCTTGCCCTCTTTAATGAGCTGTATGCCGGCGCTCTGGGCGACGAGCCCATAGACCTTGCACGAGTCGCCCTTTCCGGCTTGTTCTACCGCCGCCGCAACCGGGACTGGCGCGGGCGACCAGCTCACCCACAGGCAGTCAACATCCGGGTTCTTGGTGAGAATCGCCTGTGTGGCCTGGGTCGCCACTTGAACTGTGTTCGCCGGGTCGACATCGGGAATGACTTGCACCACTTCGAAGTCGTTATTGATCGCCAGGCTCAACAGGCCGTCTAGCGCCCCGCGCCGAGGCTTGATGACGTCGAGCTGCAAATCGATGATTCCGAGCTTGATCTTCTTCTTACCGGGGTGGCGAATACGCTGATCGAACAGCATATAGCTGCTGACGAAGCTCGACTCGACCGAGGTCACGCCGCCATAATCAAGCACCATGTCGGGGTAATTTGTGCCGAATGTATAAATCCCGAAGACCGGAATTTTTTTCTCTGTAGCTTTAGCCATCTGCGCTGCGACGAGCCGCGGCGGGATGACAATGTCTATAATAACATCGACACTCCGGGTAACAAAACTGTCGAACACCTGACCAGCCGTAGTCACGCTACCCGCTACGTCCTGCAACAGGAACTTCCAGTTCAAACCGGCGGCATGAGCCGCTGCTTGCATCTGATTAGCGATAGTAATCTGGTTCTCATCCGCGAAGGCGTAAACCGGAACTCCAATCGTGAGATTCTTGTACTTGTCGGCAATCTTTCCGGCGTCTGCGGAACCCGAGGTCGCCGCCGATGCGTCCGGCGCGCTGGCGACCAACGCCGTTAGAATCGTCGAAGCCGCAGTAGCCCCGACGCCCAGCGACCCGGCCCGGGTCAGGAAACTGCGCCGGGACGTTGCGCCTTTGACGACGTCCTCGGCGAGATGCTCAATCTCGGCACGGCGCCCCTTGGGAATAAAATCCTCCAAATACTGTTGGACCAGGTCGTCTCTGTTCTCAGTGTCGCTCATCTGTCTAGTCTCCTCCCGATAGAGTTTGACTGGCTGTGCGGTCCCGGCGAACTGCAGCGTTCGTCCAGTCTTTGTCGGCTCGATGTCCCGCTTGATTAAGGGACTTACTTTAGGATCGAATTGCGAGTCGCCTTTAGGTCCCGTTGCAGGAGCACGGGCGGCCGACAATTTGGATGGCAGTCGTATTAGGGCGCGTCACGTCTAGGGGAGGGGCTGTGCCCCCCTTTCTCTACGCCGTCGAAATCAACCGAAACAGCGAGCGGTCGTGCCCTACGTGATGAACTAACTGGGCCAATATTCGTTGGCGGCCAAACCCTGAAGGGCGAGTCCGTGGCTAAGGTGTTCGAGCATGAGTTTCTTGAGCTCTTGCGTCATCACGACCCGGGCATAGCGCACGGTAAGAGGAGGTTGGTTGAGAATTTGCCGGGCAAGTTCTCTGGCCCGCGGCAACAGCTTGTTGGCCGGCATGACCTCACTCACGACGCCGAGTTGCAGAGCCTCTTGGGCCGACAGACGTTGGCCGGTCAGGAGGAAATAGCGGCCGCGGTTCCTTCCGAGGAGATAAGGCCAGATCACGTGAACTCCATCGCCCGGGACGAGGCCGTTTGGAAAGTGAGGCGCGTCGGCGAACGCCGCGTGATCAGCGGCCAGGACGATGTCGCTCAATACGGCGATCTCTGCGTGGATGTTAACTGGGCCATTCACCGCGGCGATGATGGGAACCTCGATGTCGAGAAGGTTCATTAGCAGGCGTTTGGCGTCGCTGTAGATATGATCCCAGGTCATCGGCGTAATTTTGTTCTTTGGCAACCGCTCGCCAAGGATCTCGGCGTTGATCTCTTCAATGAAGGCGTCGCCCGTGCCCGTCATGATAACGAGTTTGTTTTCTCTATCTTGGGCGATGTCATGGAAGGCCGGTCCCAGCTGCCCGTGCGGCCCACCCCCCCAAACCAGTGTCCCCCCGTCGCTGTGGAAGGTGATCTCCAAAATGCCGTCTCGGCGATCCATCCGGATGTGCGAGTATTTTTCGGCGTAATCCTTGAACTCACGCATGCTTCGCTTCCTCCCTTGTTGGCCGAGGAGAGAGCTTCCCTATGGAGACCCACCCTTCTCGTCTAACTTCGTCCGCGTGCTTCGCATTCATCAGACGACTGATGATAGCATGTTAGCGGCGGCTTCAGATCGTGTCAATCCGCTCGGGTGGGCGCGGTCGGGCGCAGCGGCTTCTTTCCTTTCAAAAATCTCGATGCCGTGACGTGCCAAGCGCGGTACCCCTCGCTCCGGCGGGCGACAGCAGGTCAGGATCACGCGCTGATCTTGCGGTCACTGCGATCAAGCCGCGCAAGGCGCCAGGAAAGCCGTGTGGTCGCAAACCTTCCGAGACAGAGCCCGATCCCATTGCGCGCGCTCTGGAGAACGGCGCGATCGGGAACGGCGATCGCTCGCTTCAATTGCGATTGAAAGCTGGCTTCGCCCACATTCCAACCCATAGCGTGCGACGTACGCGCCGCGGATCCGGAATTCTTCTACGATCATCACGCGCGCCATATCCGGCGACGATCCTCGCCGCGCGCACGCAATTGCCTGCGGCATTGCGGTCCATTCGCTACCTGCCCGCCTTGCACTTAAGTCAGCAGACGACTGATGAGTATCTGACGAGACACCGTCAAGCGACAGATTTGGGACCAAGCAGAATCGCGCCGTCGCACAGCGGGTCCAGGGCCACGTCGACAATGGCCCTTAGCCGCGCGCGCGGCGGCTTCGTTCGTGCAAGCACATTGAGGCCCTGCACCACGCACACGAAGTACGGCGCCGAACTCGGGCCCAAATCCGGGCCGCAACTCACCCGCGGCTTGTGCGCGCGCCAACGCGCTGGCGAACGCCGTCTCGAGCCGAGTGAAGTGCAGTTCCACCTTTGCGGCGATCTCAGGCTCGCGGGCCGCGAGTTCGATCAGCGAATTTGTGATCAGACATCCCCAGCGGCGTTTGCCGCCGACGATGGCTTCGATGAGAAAGTTGAAATAGTTGACTATTCCTAATATTCCAGACGGGCTCCCCGAAATCCGCTGAATCGCCTCGAGGGAAACCTTGTCGACGTAGCGGTCGAGAATGGCGATGAAAAGCGCGCGCTTGTCGCCGTAGGCGCCATAAAGACTGCCGGGGTTGAGCTTGAGGCGACGGCAAAGCCTCTCAATGCTCGTCGCCTCGAATCCGCTCTCCCAAAAAATATCGACCGCTAAATCGAGGGCGATCTCCGGGTCAAATTGCTTAGGGCGAGCCATTATTGAGCGACAGTTCTCATTGGTGAGACCGCCAAATACCCGATTGCCGTTGGAAAGTCAATCGAGACCGCGCCCCTGCGCCGGGTCGATTTAGACCACGGTTTGCGTCGTCAGAACTCGGTCTTGCAGCGCGGGTGGGGCCGCCTTCGAAGAGATTCCAAGACCTCTTGACAGAGAGTTTTTGAATATGTATTCAAGAATCGAAATGTAGGGAGGAGTTCCCGGTGCGCATCGCGATTATGGGAGCAGGCGGCATTGGCGGCTATTTTGGCGGCAGGCTTGCTGAAGGCGGCGCGGATGTCGTTTTCATCGCGAGAGGCGCGACCCTCGCGGCGCTCGTAAAGGACGGATTGCGGATCAGAAGTCAGCTCGGCGATCTGCATCTGCGGAAGGTCGTCGCGAGCGATGACGCCCGAAAATTGGGTCGCGTCGACCTCGTCCTCATGGGGGTCAAGCTGTGGGACACGGAGGCGGCAGCGCGCGCCGTGGCTCCTCTCGTTTCGGGCGAAACAGCCGTCATATCGTTCCAAAATGGCGTCGATAAAGACGATATTCTGCGAGGCGTTCTCGGCAACGACGCTATCGTCGGCGGCGTCAGTTATATCGCTGCATCCATCGCGGAACCGGGCGTCATCGCTCATAACGGAACGATGCAACGACTTGTATTCGGGGAGTACGACGGAAGGCCTTCGGTCCGATGCCAAGCTTTCCTGGAAGCGTGCCAACGGGCCAACATCGAGGCCGAGCTGAGTGGAGATATCCAGCGCGCGATTTGGGAGAAGTTCGTCTTTCTTGTCGGCCTCTCAGCGACGACGGCCACGATGCGCGCGACAATCGGCCCGATCCGCTCGAATCCGCAGACCCGTGCGTTTCTGCTCGACGTTATGCGCGAGGTCGTTCAAGTTGGGCGGGCAAAAGGCGTCGCGCTTGCTGCGGATTACGCCGAAAGCCGCCTTGCGTTCTGCGACACGCTGCCGGAAACGATGACATCGTCGATGGCTGTCGACATGGAACGCGGAAACCGGCTGGAAACTCCCTGGCTCAGTGGGGGCGTCGTAAGGCTCGGAGCCGCCGTCGGGGCGGCTACGCCGTTCAATCGAGCGATCGCGGATATTCTGGCGCTCTCAGCTGACGGACGGCGCTGATGCGTGCGGGAACCTCCTCCCTCACGCTTCGATCCCTGGTGGCCAGGCCAGTCGCGGTGCCAATGGCGCGCCCACTCGGCACCAGCGTTGAGACGATCGATACGGCTGCGCTGCTGTTGCTCGACTTGGAGACAGAAGAAGGGATCACAGGACGTTCGTACGCCTTCTGTTACCACGTCTCGATAGCCCGCTCCCTTCAGCCGATCTTCCGCAGTCTCAGCGAGGCTCTGGCCGGCGTTCCGGTCGAGCCGCTGTCCCTGAGTCGGTGGCTCGGGCGGCGCTTCAAGCTTCCGGGACTGGCGGGACCCCTCGTGATGGCCGCATCCGCAATCGACGTAGCCGCATGGGATGCGCTGGCGATTGAAGCGGAACTGCCGCTTTCGACTCTTCTTGGTTCGGCTCCCAAACCAATCGACGCCTACAACAGTAACGGTCTCGGCCTCATGCCTCCAAAGGCCGCCGCGTATGAGGCAGAGGAGCTTCTGGCGGAGGGATTTCGCGCCGTGAAACTTCGCGTTGGGGGATCAGATCTCGGCGCGGATTTGGCAAGGGTGCGGGCCGTGAGGGCGCAGATCCCGGGCGACGCTCTTCTGATGATCGACTTCAATCAGGCGCTCACCTTCGCTGACGCCATGGAAATGTGCCGCGCTCTCGACAACGAAGGCGTCTATTGGATCGAGGAGCCGATCCGACACGACGATTATCGTCATTCGGCGCAGATCGCTAGGGCGACGAAGACTCCGATTTTAAGCGGGCGAGAATTTCCTCGGTCTGAGCCCGATGTTGGCGTCGCTTGAGGCGGCGGCCGCGGACTACGTCATGCTTGATCTCGATCGTATCGGCGGCGTGACTGGTTGGCGGAGCGCCGCGAGTCTGGCGGCGGCCTACGGGCGGGAGGTGTCGTCGCATCTCTTCCCGGAGGTCAGCGTCCACCTGCTGGCTGCAACGCCCACGGCCCATTGGCTGGAGTTCGTGGATTGGGCCGCCCCGATCCTTGAAGAGCCCCTCAAGGTGATCGACGGAAAGGCAGTTCCGCTTCGCGGTTTTGGCATCGGACTCCGTTGGAATGAGGAGGCGGTCACGAAGTTTGCACTAAACGACGGATAAAAGAAGACGCAGGAGGAGCGCTTATACCGATTTCCATCGCTGCAACGATGGAGCAACTCCATATGAATATATGGAGAACAAGGAGAGGAGAGAAGCAATGTTCTATGCGCTAAACCTATTCGACCTGAAAGACGAAGCTGTCTATCGCAAATATCTCACGACTGCTGGTCCTATTGTGCAGGAACTCGGTGGAGACCTTGTGGTGATGGGGCGTCGAACCCCGGAGGTGCCCGTGCACTTTCCTGGCACGACAATCGGCGGCGGACAGCGTTGGTGCATAATAGCAACCTATAAGACAGAAGAAGATGTACGTAGGTTTTGGAATCATCCCAAGAATTATGACAATAAACATTTGAGAGAAGATGGGACCAAAAACTATGTCTGGGCCCTTTATGAAGGGGCTGACATCCTGAAAGTAACCTAGACAAGACGAAAACAGACTGACAGCCAATCCCAAGGATTGGCTGTCATATTATTATGAATTTGGTGGAGGCCTTGATGAGACTAAAAGACACAAGCTGCGTCGTCACCGGGGGCGCAATGGGTATCGGAAAGGCGATGGCGGTTCGCCTGGCGTCAGAGGGCGCCTCTGTCTGCATTGCAGACATCAATCTTGAGGTCGCGGAGTTGACCGTCCGGGAGATTGTCGATGCCGGGAGCGCCGCTTTTGCCGCTCATTGCGACGTGACCAACCGCGACGCCGTTCAGAAAGCCATCAAAACAACGGTCGCTCGCTTCGGGAAGCTCGACGTCATGTTCAACAATGCGGGCGTCGCCAAGGCCAAGCCTTTCCTGGACGTTACAGAGGAGGACTGGGACCTGGTCATGCGGGTCAACGGCCTTGGCGTATTGGTGGGCATGCAGGAAGCCGCCAAGCAAATGATCGCCCAGAAGACGCCCGGCAAGATCATCAATACCGCCTCGGTGGCTGGCAAGCAGGGCTTTGCGCTGGTTTCGCATTACAGCGCAAGCAAGTTCGCCGTCGTCGCCCTGACCCAGGCAGGGGCGCGGGAGTTCTCGCCATACGGCATTACCGTCAATGGCATATGCCCAGGGATCGTTGCCACCGAACTCTGGCGCAAACTCGATAGCGACATGATCGAGTTTGGTCGCACTGAGCGAGTGGGGCAGGGCATGGAAGAGTTCAGTAGGGGCATCCTGCTTGGGCGTGTATCCGTGCCAGAAGATTGCGCAGGAATAGCAGCTTTTTTAGCGTCTCACGACTCGGATTACATGACCGGGCAATCCATTCAAGTAGATGGCGGCATGATACTACAGTAACGGAATGCTCCGACAAAAATGAAGCTTGATGACAAACAGATGACGAGGAGGAACAAGATGAATGCGCTTACGCCAACGGCAGCCACAACAATCATGAACCATCGGATGCACAGGGCCAATGGAATTCTGCTGCACTATGTGACCGCGGGGCAGGGCGAACCCATCGTGCTGCTGCATGGTTTCGCCCAGACTTGGTACGAGTGGAAGCGGAGCGTCATTCCTGCGCTGGCCGAAAAATACTTCGTGATCGCGCCCGATATGAGGGGAGTGGGAGACTCTGAACGCCCCTTGAACGGGTACGACAAGCGCACGATGGCCGAGGATATCTGGCAGCTCCTCCAGCACCTCGGGTTGAAAAAGGCGGTCGTCATCGGTCATGACTTCGGTGGCGCGGTCGCCTACGCGTTGGCCGCCGCCCATCCCTCATTCGTATCAAAGCTCGCCATCGTGGAAATGATCATGCCGGGCTTCGGATACGAGGCGTGCATGCAGCATCCTTTCGCGACCGACGGCCTGGGACGCAAGGTTTGGCACCTTGCCTTCCATGACGCGGAAGACATCCCCGAGGCTCTGATCGCGGGCCGCGAGCGGATGTATCTCCGCTGGTTCCACAACAATTTCGCCTATGTTCCGGGAGCCGTGCCCGAGGAAGACCTAGACGAATATGTTCGCTGCTACTCCGCTCCCGGGGGGTTGCGAGCGCTCAACTACTACCGGACGCACTTCATTGACGCCGAGCACAACAAGGAAACTTCGCGAACTCCATTGACCATGCCGGTGCTTGCGATCGGGGGAGCCGGTTTCCTCGGCGACATCGTGCGCCAGGGCATGGCCGGAACTCGCTTCGAACGTTCGAGGCGAGGTGATTGAGCATTGTGGGCATTGGGTTCCGGACGAGCGACCTGATGATTTCAACAGGATCATCCTCGAATTCCTGGCCGAGCCTGCCGCTGCGAAGCGCTAAACTCGAGACAAGTCGTCGACCTCCCGGCGAACGCTGAAGAAACTGGCCGAGGAACACATGGATATAGCCATCGAGGACCTCGCAGCGCGTCAGATTGCAGACTATCGCCGTCTGTCGCCTGGCACGTACTTCGGCGAACGGCGTGGCTCGCTCAGCCTCGAGGAAGCCTATCACGTTCAAACAGAGGTCGCTCGGCTGAGGGTCCGGGACGGGGATAAGATTGCGGGCTTTAAAGTCGGGTGTACGAGCGCGGAGATCGAGCGGCAGTTCGGTCTCCGCGGTCCAATCCACGCGGTGTTGTTCGAGAGTGAACTCCGCCGCTCAGGCGCAAGGCTCGACGCTTCGTCGTTCGCCAACCTAGCAATTGAAGGTGAGATGGCGGCGCGAATAGGCGAGGACGGGAGGATCGCGGCTGTCTTTCCTGTCATTGAGCTCCACAATTTTGTCTTTCGTAGTGAGCCGAAGACTTTGTCGGAGCTCATTGTGAACAACGGCTTGAACGCCGGCGTCGTGCTGCCGGACGAGACCGGAGTGTTCGACGCGCTCGGACAGGGAGCAACGCCGAGCTTGAGCGTTCTGGTCAACGGCACACCGATCGATCAGGGGGCGCTCTGGAGTTTGACCGGAGGCGCGGCTGCGTCGCTGCAATGGCTCGAGGCCAACCTAAGGCGCTACGGCGGCGCACTGTCGCCGGGACATCTCATCCTGACCGGAACGCCGCTCGGAATACATCCTGTCGGCCCGGGAGACCATGTCGAGGTCCGCGGTGGCAGCCTGCACGTCCAGTGTGACGTCGTATGAGGAGCCCGCTCTCACCGTCGTCTGGCGGCGGCGAATCAACTCGATAGGGGGTGCTTCTTTGGAACGGGCGGCCGACGTCTTTACCCTTAAGCCCGACGATGCGGCAAAAATCGCCGCCTCGCGGTCCCTTACGTGGCTCCTGGCGGCAGCCTGCGGGCTGATCGCTGCAAACGTGTACTATGCGCAGCCACTCGCGGGATTGATCGGGCGAGCGATCGGTCTGCCGCTCGAGGCGAGCGGGCTTGTGGTAACCTTGACGCAAGTTGGCTATGGCGCGGGTCTATTCTTGATCGTTCCTCTTGGCGACCTGATCGAAAACCGCATCCTCGTCACGAGCCTTGTCGGGATAACGTCCCTCGCGTTGGCCGCGGCGGCTTGGTCCCCCGACGCGGCTTCGTTCCTTCCTGCTGTATTACTAATCGGGATTGGCTCAGTTGGAGTACAAATCCTAATTCCCTATGCTTCTCACATGGCGTCGCCTGAGACTCGGGGAACGATGGTTGGCAATGTAACCACCGGACTCATGGCGGGGGTAATGCTTGCACGTCCAGTTTCGAGCTGGATTGCGTCCGTGTCAAATTGGCGATGTGTCTTTCTTTTAGCCTCATCCCTAATGCTCGCCCTGACCGTCTGGCTTGCAGTACGGTTGCCAATCAGGACCCCGGATTCGAAATTGACATATTTTGCCCTGCTATCGTCGATGAGTCGACTGGCGTTGAAGTCAAGGACCTTGCAACAGCGGGCGATTTACCAGTGCTTTGTCTATGGAGCTTTCAGCCTATTCTGGACAACGATTCCGATGCGGCTCACTGGACCCGGCCTTCATTTTTCCCAGAGCGGGGTAGCGCTGTTCGCGATTTTGGGCGGTTGCGGCGGGACGATGGCGGCTCCGATCGCGGGTCGACTCGCCGACAGAGGATGGACCCGTGTCGCGACGGCCGGCGCCATGATGGCCGTCGCGGCGGGTTTCCTGCTGACGCTGGTTCATGTCGAAAATCCCCGTCTCGCCTTCTGCCTCCTTGTCGTGTCCGCCATCGTGCTCGACAGTGGGATGACGGTGAACTTCGTCCTTGGCCAAAGGTCGATCTTCGTGACGGAACCTGAGTATCGAAGCCGACTGAACGGGCTTTACATGGCGTTCTTTTTCCTTGCTGGAGCGGCCGGCTCGGCTGTCGGTGGATGGGCGTATGCGACAGGCGGCTGGCAAAGCGTGTCGTTGCTCGGCGTCGCATTGCCTGTCGCTGGTCTCGTCTGCTTGTTGGCGGCGCGGCGACAAGGCGGCGACGGCGGCGCTTGGGACCGAACGACACGCCGGACGCCTAGGGAATGACCGCGCGAAATTTGTGGCTGTCGTCCGGACTTCGCGCCATACGCACCACGATTGCTCATGCCCTTAAGAAGCCGGATCGCGAGCGTCGGCGCCAAGTGGAGGGTCTTGACCCGCAACGCCCGGATATGCTCGGCGCATGGGTCGTCACGGCGCTGATCTTGGCGTCCGCCAGCATGCTGCACTTGGCGGACCGTCCGTTCATATTGTTCCCCCTTGGCGGTTCGTGCGTTATCCTTTTTGGAGCCTTGGACAACCCAATGGCCCAGCCTCGAAGCCTTGTTGGCGGACACTTCGTTGGCGCGGCGACTGGAGTTATATTCTGCCACCTACTGGGCGACGGCATCGCGGTCATGTCCACTGCGGTTGCGACCGCCCTTTGTTTGATGATTCTGACGAGAACAGTGCACTCGCCGGCCGGCGCTACGCCACTAATCGCAATTTCGACGCATGCGCCATGGTCCTTCATTGTGGATCCGGTGGCGATCGGCGTGGTTACACTTCTTGTTGGCAAGGTTTCTTACCAAAGAATATGGCTAAAGCAAAAGTATCCGGATAGCTGGCTGTAAGGGTGCTGGACGTCTAAATATGGCCGTCGCGGGCGCTCGTCGACACGCGGGCGACGCCGAAGCGCTCGAGGTCGACGTCAGGCCCAGCGCCGGCCTCATCGCAACCCTCACCGCGGACCGCCTCGTCAATTGCACCGGGCCGACGAGACGTTCGCGCGGATCGACGATCCGCTTGTCCGTTCGATCCTTGAGAAAGGCCTCGCAATGCCGGCCCGCCTCGGCCTTGGCCTCGAGGTCACGTCAGGCTCGGTCGTGGTGGCGGCCTGGGGCGCCCGGACGACACCCTGTTCGCCACCGGGCCCCTGACGCGCTGCGTGTTCTTGGTGATGCTCGCGGTGCCCAAACTCGGGCGGCAGGCGTCGGAGACGGCGCGACGGCTGTCGGCGGCGCTGACGCCCGGGACGTCGCCCCAACCGGGGGCGCACGCGCGGCTGGCCGGGGCTCCTCAGCGGGCATTCTCTCGGAGGAAGAGTAATTAACTACTATTCTGTAAACTAAATTAACTAAGATGAACGGCTGCGCCATTATCAGCGCTAACGCGACCCAACGAGAGCCTTCCCATGACCCGCTCGACCCTACCTGTCCTCGATCCTCGGCGCTTCGACGCGGAACTGGACGAGCGTAGGCGCTTCCTTGCCGAGCTGCGGGAAGCGGCGCGCAAATACGGGTTCTTCTATCTCGCCGGACACGGGATCTCGGAGGGGCCTGACGCAAAGCGTGGTCGGCCTGTCGCGGCAATTCTTCGCGCTGCCCGAGACGTACAAACTCGCCATCGAAATGATTAACTCGCCGCACTTCCGCGGCTACAATCGCGCGGGGTTCGAGTACACCCGCGGCCAGCAGGACTGGCGCGAGCAGATCGACGTTGGCGACGAGCGCGCAGCGATTCCGCGCGAGGCTGGCGCGCCGGCTTGGACGCGGCTGCAAGGCCCGAACCAGTGGCCCTGCGGCGCTGCCCGAGTTGAAGCCCGTCCTGCTGGAATACCAAGAGGCTGCGACCTCGCTTGCGGTCCGGGTGATCAAGGCCTTTTCCGCCGCGCTCGAGCAGCCGGAGGACGCTTTCAGGCCGATCTACGAGCCGGCGCGGAACCAGCTCATCAAGATCATCCGCTATCCCGGACGCGCGGCGGGGGAGAGCGACCAGAGGGTCGGCGCACACAAGGACTCCGGCTTCATCGCCGTCCTCCTCCAGGACAGGGTCGCGGGGCTTCAGGTCGAGGGCGAGGACGGCTGGATCGACGCCCCTCCGGCCCCCGGAACCTTCATAATCAACGTCGGCGAGATCCTCGAGATCGCCTCGAACGGATACCTGCGCGCCAACGTCCACCGGGTCGTGTCGCCGACGGCGGGGACGGACAGGCTTTCGGTCGCCTTCTTCCTCGGCCCGCAACTCGATGCGGAAGTGCCGCTCCTGTTGTTCCGCCCCATCTCGCGGTGGAAGCGCGTGGCGTGACGCAGGACCCGTCGAACCCGCTCTTCCGCGAAGCCGGCAAGAACTACCTCAAGGGCCGGCTGCGGTCGCACCCGGACGTCGCGCGCCGCCACCACGCGGACCTCATCGAGCCGTTGGACGGCAAGCCCGAGCTCGCCTCCGCCTACTGACCTTACACCTCGCGCGTTCAGGAGACCGCAGCGAGGAAGGCGTCGTTCTCCCAAGCGACCAGCACGTCGCCTAGGCCGCGCTGGGCGAAGGTGATGGTCGACCTGCGCGCACCGGTGTCGAGGACGGGCGCGTTCTTGTAGATGCGGGTGACAAAGTCCTTGGTCTTGGCCTCATCGCCCTTGAACGCCTTGAGGCCGTAGCCCCAAGCGGCGAGAAAATTCGAGCGCGCGCCGCCGGAGGTTTTCGGGTTCGGCGTGATGACGTCGACGTCCGGCTTCGCGAGATCGCTCCAGTCGTGGATGCCCTTCGGATTCCTTCGGATTGCCCTTGCGGACCAGGAACACGATCGTCGAGGTGTAGGGCGACGAATTGCGCGGCAGGCGCTTCTGCCAGTCGGCCGGGATCTTGCCGGTTTTGGCGGCGATGGCGTCGATGTCGGCGGCGAGCGCTAGCGTCACGACGTCGGCCCCGAGGCGGTCGATCACCGCCCGCGCCCCCGCCCCGCCGTGCGAGGCCTGAACCGTCACTGTCTCGCCGGTCTTGGCAGTGTCTGCCGCCGCCCGTCCGCCGGCGAGCCAGGCGCACGCCAGCAGCGCTAGCGTTCACGGGCGTCGTCGTGCGCGTCTAGTCGAGGAAGGTTGCGACGAAGGGGGACGCCGGCCGCTGCCGGATGTCCTGCGGTGCGCCGATCTGCTCGATCCGGCCTTCGTTGAGGATCGCGACCCGGTCTGCGACCTCCATCGCCTCGACTTGATCGTGGGTAACGAACACCGTGGTGAGGCCGGTGCGGTCGTGGATCTCGCGCAGCCACTTGCGCAGATCCTTGCGCACCTTGGCGTCAAGCGCGCCGAACGGCTCGTCGAGCAAGAGCACCCGCGGCTCGATGGCGAGCGCGCGCGCGAGCGCCACGCGCTGGCGCTGGCCGCCCGAGAGCTGCGCCGGATAGCGCTTCTCGAAGCCTGGCAGTTGCATCATGTCGAGGAGGTCCGTCACCCGTGTGGCGATCTCAGCCCGCGACGGGCGGGATCGGCGCGGACGCACGGTGAGGCCGTAGGCGATGTTGTCGAATACGGTCATGTGCCTGAAGAGCGCGTAGGCCTGGAAAACGAAGCCGACGCGCCGTTCCTGAACCGTGAGGCGGCCCGCGTCCTCTCCGTCGAGGCGGACCAGGCCATCTGACGCGGTGTCGAGGCCGGCGAGCAGCCTCAAGAGCGTCGTCTTGCCGGAACCCGAGGGCCCGAGCAAAGCCAGCAGTTCGCCGGGCGCGATATCGAGATCGATGCGGTCCAGGACAAGCTGCGAGCCGTACGCCTTGGTCAGCCCACGAACGGAAATGCCATGCGGGGCTCCGAATCTCGACGCCGACCGCGCATGGGTCGGCGCGAGGCCGGAGATTGCGCCGGCCTCAAGCTCAAAGGGCATGACGCGCGCCCCCGCCCCGGCGTTCGAAAAGCGTCTTGAGGCCGAGCGTGACCACGGCCAGAAGCGCGAGGAGGGAGGCGAGAGCGAAGGCCGCGGCGATGCTGTACTCATTGTAGAGGATCTCCACCTGGAGCGGGATGGTGTTGGTGAGGCCGCGAACGTGGCCGGAGACGACGGACACGGCGCCGAACTCGCCCATCGAGCGGGCGTTGGTGAGCAAGACGCCGGTGAGCAGCGCCCATTTGACGTTCGGCAGCGTGACGGTGCGAAAGATCTTGAGGCCGCTCGCACCGAGCGTCAGCGCCGCCTCCTCCTCTGCGGTTCCCTGTTGCTGCATGAGGGGCGTGACCTCGCGCGCGACGAACGGAAAGGTCACGAAGAGCGTCGCCAACACCATGCCCGGCACGGCGAAGATGATCTGGACGTGTTGGGCGGCAAGCCACGTGCCGAGCAAGCCTTGGGCGCCGAACAGGAGAACGAAGACGAGCCCCGAGACCACCGGCGACACGGAGAACGGCAGGTCGATCAGGGTGACGAGGACTTGCTTGCCGCCGAACTCGAATTTGGAGATCGCCCAGGCCGCGCATAGCCCGAAGCCCGCGTTGAGCGGCACGACGATCCCGGCGATAAGGAGGGTCAGCGCGACGGCTGCGCGCGCGTCCGGATCGGCGAGCGCCGAGATGTAGCCCTCGAAGCCCTTGCGAGACGCCTCGACCACGACGACGAGGAGGGGCGCGAGCAGGAACAGCGCGAGAAAGCCGACCGTCAGGGCAATCAATAGGCGTCGCGCGGGCGGGGCTTCGTCCACCACGGACGTGGCCGACAGGCGCGGGGTCAGCGCGACGTCAGCCACGGCCGAGGCTCCGACGGGTCCAGGCCTGCGCGGCGTTGATCGCCAGCAGCATGACGAACGAAATCATGAGCATGATCGCGGCGATCGCAGTCGCGCCGGCGTAGTCGTATTCCTCAAGCTTCACCACGATGAGCAGCGGCGCGATCTCGGAGACGAATGGCACGTTGCCGGCGATGAAGATGACGGAACCGTATTCGCCGACGCCACGGGCGAAGGCGAGCGCCATGCCGGTCAGGAGCGCCGGCGCCAGTTCCGGCAGCACGACGCGCCAGATGGTCCGAAAGCGACTCGCGCCGAGCGTGGCGGACGCCTCCTCCTGATCGCGCTCGAGCACGCCGATGATCGGCTCGACAGTGCGCACGACGAAGGGCAGGCCGACGAAGACGAGCGCGACGAGGATGCCCCAAGGCGTATAGGCGACCTTGAGGCCGACCTTCGCGAGGCTCGCGCCAACCCAACCGTTCGGCGCGTAGAGTGTCGAGAGCGCTATGCCGGCGACCGCGGTCGGAAGCGCGAACGGCAGGTCGACCATGGCGTCGAGCGCGCGCCTGCCGGGGAAGGAGTAGCGGGTCAGCGTCCAGGCGATCGCAGCGCCAAAGACGACGTCGATCAGGGCCGCTGCGAGCGACATGCCGAAACTGACCCTCAGCGACGCGAGCACGCGCGGCTGAAGCGCCACATCGAGGATGCCGCCGAGCCCAAGCGATGACGCCTTGACGATCAGGGCGGCGAGGGGAAAGACAACGAGGACGCCGAGATAGATCAGCGTCGCCGTCATCGTCGGCGCGAAGCCGGGCAGGGCGCTGGGCGCCTTCAGCGGTCTGCGTGCGGTCGAGAAGGATGATGTCAAAGAAGCGCCCTCAATGCAGCGCCTTCAATGCAGGGATTTGGCGATGTCGTCGAAGACGCCGCCGTCGGCGAAGAATTTTGCCTGCGCGCTTTTCCAGCCGCCAAAAGTCTTGTCGACGGTGATGAGTTCGAGCTTCGGGAAGCGGGCGAGATCGTCCTTGTCGGCGTCCTCGGGACTCGTCGGGCGCAGATAGTTCTTCGCGATCAACTTCTGGGCCGCGGGCGTGTAGAGGTACTCGAGATAGGCCTCCGCGACCTTACGCGTCCCCTTGGCGTCGACGTTGGCGTCGACCAGCGCCACCGGCGGCTCGGCGAGGATCGAGAGCGAGGGGGCGACGATCTCGAACTGGTCCTTGCCGAATTCCTGCAAGGCGAGGAAGGCGTCGTTCTCCCAAGCGACCAGCACGTCGCCGAGGCCGCGCTGGGCGAAGGTGATGGTCGACCCGCGCGCACCGGTGTCGAGGACGGGCGCGTTCTTGTAGATGAGGGCGACAAAGTCCTTGGTCTTCGCCTCATCGCCGTTGAACGCCTTGAGGCCGTAGCCCCAAGCGGCGAGAAAATTCCAGCGCGCGCCGCCGGAGGTTTTCGGATTCGGCGTGATGACGGCGACGCCCGGCTTCACGAGATCGCTCCAGTCGCGGATGCCCTTCGGGTTGCCCTTGCGGACCAGGAAGACGATCGTCGAGGTGTAGGGCGACGAATTGTGGGGCAGGCGCTTCTGCCAGTCGGCCGGGATCTTGCCGGTCTTGGCGGCAATGGCGTCGATGTCGGCGGCGAGCGCTAGCGTCACGACGTCGGCCCCGAGGCCGTCGATCACCGCCCGCGCCTGCGCCCCCGACCCGCCGTGCGAGGCCTGAATGGTTACTGTCTCGCCGGTCTTGGCCTTCCACTCCGCGGCGAAAGCGGCATCGACCGCCTTGTAGAGTTCGCGCGTCGGATCGTAGGAAACATTGAGAAGCGTCGTGTCTGCCGCCGCCCGTCCGCCGGCGAGCCAGGCGCACGCCAGCAGCGCGGCCA
The DNA here is from genome assembly GCA_963748545.1 of uncultured Alphaproteobacteria bacterium. GTDB lineage: Bacteria > Pseudomonadota > Alphaproteobacteria > Rhizobiales > Beijerinckiaceae > Roseiarcus. The sequence continues at coordinate 14,571 of CAVVJO010000029.1, read as the reverse complement.
CAAGAAGGGACTTCGCCGTCAAGTGCTCCGAAACGCGCATCAATTTCTCCTCGTTTCTCCCTTTCGCGCGTTTCCGCCTCTCGAGCGTCGTTGTCGCTCGTGTCTATAAAGTTAGTAGTCTAATATCATTTGAGCGGCTAAGGTCAACAGGCGATGTCGCGCGTCGAGGCAACCGCGCCGTCCCAGCGACCGCCGCCGACTGCGGTGTGACGGCTTCGGCGCGCGTCTTCATGCTGGGCGCGCTGCCGCTACAAGGCGCGCTCGCCGCGATCGGCTGCGAGCTCAAGGAGAGGATCGAGCGCCGCGGCCGCCTCATCCTGATCGGCGCGGTCCGCGCCATCCCCGTGCGGCCTGGCGATCCGCTCGTCTACAATCGTCTGGCTGTCGGCCCTCCTGCCGGCGCGGATCGCTTCGACGACGAACGTGGGTGTAGACCGCCCGCGTTCGGTCTAACTCTGGCCCTTCCATGGCACGAGCCAGGCCTCGAGCACCCGCATGGCGAAGGAGAAGGCGAAGGCGCAGACCGCGATGACGCCGATGCCGACAAAGACGAAATCGGTCGCGAGGAACTGCGATGCCGACATCACGAAATGGCCGATGCCTCGGGTGGCGGCAATGAGTTCGGCCGCGACCAGCGTGCTCCAGCCGACGCCGATGGCGATGCGGGTCCCGGTCAGGATCTCCGGCAGCGCCGAGGGGAGGACCACCTCGCGCAGGAGCTGGAGGCGCGTCGCGCCGAGCGACAGCGCGGCGTTGACCCGCTCGAGCGACATCGACCGCACGCCAGCTTGGGCTGCAATGGCAATCGGCGCGAACATCGCCATCGTGAGCAGCGTGATCTTCGAGGCCTCGCCGATGCCGAGCCAGATGATCATCAGCGGCAGGTAGGCGAGCGGGGGCAGCGGCCAGTAGAACTCGATCGGCGTGTCGAGAACGCCCTTGGCCCATCGGCTGAGCCCCATGAAGAGGCCGATCGGGACGCCGAGGCCGAACGCGATGACCGCGGCCACGAGGATGCGGGCGAGGCTCGCGCTGACGTGCTCCCACATCGTGGCGTTGGCGTAGCCGTCCTGGTAGAACGAGACAGCCGCGTTGAAGACCTCGACCGGAGTTGGCAGGAAGAGATGCGGCACAAGGCGCGCCGCCGAAGCCGCCCACCAGAGAAGGACGATGACGATCGCGGCGCCGATGCTGATCGGCAGGGTCGAGCGTTCGCCGATGCCGAATCTGCGCATCTTGACGAGGCGAGCCTCTGAGGTTGGCGTCTCGACGTCGGCGTCCGAGGCGAGATCGGTCATTTCGCGGCGCTCCGGTAGACTTCGTCCTGATGAATGATGGCGCGAACGCGGTCGCGCAGCGCGAGAAATTCGGGGTCTGTCTTGACCGCCCTGGCATCGCGGTCGCGGGCGAAACGGTTGACGAAGTTGAGGTCGAACCGCGCGACGATACGCCCGGGGCGGGGCGACATGACGATGAGATGGGTGCCGAGAAAAAGCGCTTCCTCGATCGAATGGGTGATGAAGAAAATCTGCTTGCCGGTGCGCGACCAGACGTCCGCGACGAGTTCCTGCATCGCCTCGCGCGTCATGGAGTTGAGCGCGCCGAACGGCTCGTCCATAAGAAGGATCGCAGGATCGGGCGCCAGCGCGCGGGCGATGCCGACGCGCTGGCGCATGCCGCCCGACAGTTCGTAGGGCGCAGCTTCGGCGAAATCCTGCAGGCCGACGAGCCACAGGAGCCTGAGCGCCTTCTCCGTCCGCTCCTTGCGGCCGACGCCGGCGAACTTGAGCCCCAGCGCCACGTTTTCGGTGACCGACTTCCAGGGCAGCAGCGCGTCTTTCTGGAACACCACGCCGCGTTCGGCGCCAGGTCCCTCCACTGCGTGGCCGTTCAGCGTGATGGTCCCCGATGAGAGCGGCAGAAAACCCGCCAGCGCATTCAGGAGCGTGGACTTGCCGCAGCCCGAGGTCCCGAGCGCGACGACGAACGCGCCCTCCGAAATGTCGAGCGACACGCGATCGAGCGCATGAACCGGTTTGCCGTCGCGCCCGGCGAACCAGACCGAAGCCCTATCCACCCGAAGCATCGCCGGTCCTCCTAAATAAAGGCGCCGCCGGACCCCCTCCGGCGGCGCAATCCCCGTGGAAGGAAGTGTCTTCGAGCGCCGCGCGCCCCTAGGAGCCGGCGCCCTTTTCGACAGCGATGACCACATCGGGCGTGACGAAGGCGGAGTAGGAGGGCAGCACGTCGGAGATCTTTTTCTGATTCTTGAGGAACACAGCCGTGTCCTTGAGGATCTTGGCGACGCCCGACTGTTCGCCGCCGCCGAGCCAGGCGTCGGACGACTGCGCCTTCACGGGAACAAGGTTGAGGTTCTTGAGGGCCGCGGCCTGATCGACCGCTGTGCCGCCGAGGAGCTTTGCGAGCGTCTTGGCGTTCTCGCTGTCAGGACCCCATTTCGCGGGGTCGGTGACGAACGAGTTCTGCTGCTTCGCGATGACCCCGGCGAAGGCCTTGAGGAAGTCGGGGTGGCCCTTGGCGAAGGCGCCCGTCGCGACCCAGGCGGAGTAGGTCGGCGCGCCCTTGTCGGCGACGTCCTTCGAGGTGACGAGCACCTTGCCGTTCTTCTTCAGTTCGGTCAGCGCCGGATCCCAGACGAAGCCGCCGTCAAGATCTCCGCGATTGTATCCCGCAACGATGTCGGGCTGCGGGATTGCGAAAACCTGCACGTCCTTCTCGTTGAGGCCGACGTTCTTGATCAGCGCGAGAAGCTGGTAGTGATCGGTCGAGACCGGTGCGGCGGCGAGCTTCTTGCCCCTGAGATCGGCCAGCGAATTGATGCCCGAGCCGTTGCGGACGACGAGGGCCTCGTCGATGCCGGAGATCGAGGCGAGATAGAACGCCTTGACGTCGAGGCCGCGCGATGTCGCCGCGGCGAACGGGCTCGAGCCGACGTAGCCGATCTGCACGTCGCCAGAGGCGATGGCGGCGAAAATCTCTGCGCCCGAATTGAAGCGGCGGAAATCGATCTGGACCCCGGTCGCCTTGTCGAATTCGCCGTCGGCGATCGCCACGGAGGAGGGCAAGGCGTCGGTCTGATAGCCGACGACGACTTTGTCTGCGGCCTGAGCGCCCGATGCGCCGAGCCAGGCGAAGGCGGCGACGGCGCTCGCTGTGAGAAGGTGGGTCAGCTTCACGATGAATCAATCCTTTTGATTTGGCCCGGCGCGCGAGCCCGGGGAGGGAGAGCGGTTCACGTGCCGGGCCGCCGAGGATCGAAGCCGCGACGAACCATGAAGAGCATCCCCAGGCTCATCAGTCAAGTAAGTTAATAGACAAGATGTATAAATCACCATAGGCTCTCCTTCGTGGGCTCGCTCAGCGCGTCCGGCGCGCCCCATCTTTCGAAGGCTGAACACCCCATGACCACCAACACCGATTTCGTAGTCGCCCCGCTCACGCCCGCCATCGGCGGCCTCGTCTCGGGGATCGATCTCTCCCGCCCGCTGTCGGACCGCGCGATCGCGAACCTCAGGGCGGCGGTCGCCGAACGGCACGTGCTGTTCTTCGAGAACCAGGCGGTGACGCCCGAGGCGCAGCGAGATTTCGCCAGCCGCTTCGGCAAGCTGCACGTTCATCCGGTCTATCCCACGGTCGAGGGAATTCCAGAGATCACGCTGATCGAAACGCGCGCGGACTCGCTGCCCGACAACGACAACTGGCACACCGACGTGACCTTCATCGAGACGCCGCCGTTCGGCGCAGTGCTGACGCCGAAGCGGCTGCCCCCGAACGGTGGCGACACACTCTGGTCCTCGACGGTGGCGGCCTACGAGGGGCTCTCCGAGCCGATCCGCCGCCTGGTTGACGGTCTGAACGCCGAACATGACTTCCAGCATGGCTTCCGCCGCCATCTCTGGGGCGTCGGCGAGCGCAAGGCCTCGTGGGAGCGGGCCGTCGCCGCCAATCCGCCAGTGCTCCATCCAGTCGTGCGCACGATCGAGGACGGCCGGCGCGGCCTCTTCGTCAACGAGGGCTTCACCTCGCGCATACTCGAATTGAATCCCAAGGAGAGCGACGCGCTGCTCGCCTTCCTACTCGCCCATCTTTCCAAGCCTGAATACACCGTGCGGTGGCGCTGGAAGCTGGGCGACCTGGCCTTCTGGGACAATCGGCTCAGCACGCATTACGCGACGCTCGATTATCTGCCGGAGACCCGCGTGATGGCGCGCGCAGCCATCCTCGGCGACCGGCCGGGCTGACTTGAAGCGCGGCCGGCCTCAGTCTCCGGCCGGATTTAGAACGGCAACTTATCAGTAAGTTATCGAAATAACTGGCGCGCCCGAAGAGATTCGAACTCCTGACCCCCAAATTCGTAGTCTGGTGCTCTATCCAGCTGAGCTACGGGCGCGAATTCCGGGACGCGGCAAAAAGCGACGCCCGGAATGATCGCGTGGCGTCTAACCTCTTTTGCGGGTCCAGGCAAGAACCAATTGGCCAGGTCGGCTTAGCGCTCCGCGCATCCGCGGCTTGCCTCGTCCATTCGCGAACCTCGACACAAAGCTCGGGTGGCAGTGGCCGGACCGGAAAAAAGGGGTTGACGGTGGCGAACGCGCCGAATATGTTCCGCACGCTTTCGACAGGTCGTAGGGCTTCGCTGTACGGGACGACGCGTCCGGTACCTACCGGCTCTAAACACTGACGATATCATCGACGAGCCATATCCGGCCCCAATGGGGCCGGTTCTGTTTGGCATGATCGCGGGCTCGCCCGTGTTCCTCTGCTCGCGGCGGCGCCCGAACCCGACAAGGGTTTGTCGGCGCTGTTGGTTTCGCGCGTTGCTCAAAGCGCGCCCTGCTATGGGCGAAGAATTTCTGACCGGCCGCGAGGCCAGGCGAATGGACACGGGAAATTAAGGGCTCGACATGCCGACGATTAGCCAGTTGATCCGCAAACCGCGGCAACCGAAGACCTACCGCGAAAAGGCTCGCCACCTTCAGGCAAGCCCGCAGAAGCGCGGCGTCTGCACACGCGTCTACACCACGACGCCGAAGAAGCCGAATTCGGCGCTTCGCAAGGTTGCCAAGGTCCGCCTCACCAACGGCTTCGAGGTCATTGGCTACATCCCCGGCGAGGGTCACAATCTTCAGGAGCACTCGGTTGTCATGATCCGCGGCGGTCGCGTGAAGGATCTGCCTGGCGTGCGCTACCACATTCTGCGCGGCGTGCTCGACACGCAGGGCGTGAAGGACCGCAAGCAGCGCCGTTCGAAGTACGGCGCCAAGCGGCCGAAGTGATCAGAATTCAGGATTAGGAGCAGGCCATGTCCCGCCGGCACAGCGCTGAAAAGCGTGAGATCATCCCTGACGCCAAATACGGTGACGTCATTGTCGCCAAGTTCATGAACACCATCATGTACGAGGGCAAGAAGTCGGTCGCCGAGCGTATCGTTTATGGCGCCCTCGACAGCGTCGAGGCGAAGGCCAAGAGCGATCCGCTGGCGGTGTTCAAGCAGGCGCTCGAGAACGTGGCGCCGGCTGTCGAGGTGCGCTCTCGCCGCGTTGGCGGCGCGACCTATCAGGTTCCGGTCGAAGTGCGGACCGACCGCCGTCAGGCGTTGGCGATCCGCTGGATCATTTCGGCGGCGCGTGACCGCAACGACAAGACCATGGTCGATCGCCTCTCGGCGGAGTTGCTGGACGCTTCTAATAATCGCGGCGCCGCGGTGAAGAAGCGCGAGGACACGCACCGCATGGCGGAAGCCAACCGCGCCTTCGCGCACTACCGCTGGTAAGCGGCCTTCACAGGACCGGGATCAGGACCATGGCGCGCAGCCACGCTATTGAAGACTACCGTAATTTCGGCATCATGGCTCACATCGACGCCGGGAAGACGACGACGACGGAGCGTATCCTCTATTATTCCGGCAAGTCCCATAAGATCGGCGAAGTCCACGACGGCGCCGCAACGATGGACTGGATGGAGCAGGAGCAGGAGCGCGGCATCACGATCACGTCCGCCGCGACCACCACCTTCTGGCACGACAAGCGCCTCAACATCATCGACACGCCCGGCCACGTCGACTTCACTATCGAGGTTGAACGCAGCCTCCGTGTGCTCGACGGCGCTGTTTGCGTGCTCGATGGCAACCAAGGCGTCGAGCCGCAGACCGAGACCGTATGGCGCCAAGCCGACAAGTACGGCGTCCCTCGCATCGTGTTCGTCAACAAGATGGACAAGATCGGCGCCGACTTCTACCGCTGCGTCGAGGAGATCAGCACCAAGGTCGGCGGCCGCCCGGTCTGTATCCAACTGCCAATCGGCTCAGAGTCCAACTTTCATGGCGTGATCGACCTGCTTCGGATGAAGGCGGTCGTTTGGGAAGATGAAGGTCTTGGTGCAAAATATCATGACGAAGAGATTCCTGAAGACCTCAAGGCGAAGGCGATTGAGTATCGGCACGCGCTGATCGAAGCTGCCGTCGAACTCGACGATGAGGTGATGACGGCCTACCTCGACGGTCACGAACCCGATATCGATACACTTAAGAAGTGCATCCGCAAAGCGGTCAGGCAGATCACTTTCGTGCCGGTGCTGTGCGGATCGGCCTTTAAGAACAAGGGCGTGCAGCCCCTGCTCGACGCGGTTGTCGACTATCTGCCGTCGCCCGTCGACCGCGGCGGCATCAAGGGCATTGACGTTGACACCGGCGAAGAAATCGTTCGCTTGCCGAAAGACACAGAACCCTTCTCGATGCTCGGCTTCAAGATCATGGACGATCCTTTCGTCGGCACGATCACCTTCTGTCGCATCTATTCGGGCAAGATTGAATCCGGCACCACGGTCCTGAATTCGACCAAGGACAAGAAAGAGCGCGTTGGCCGCATGCTGCTGATGCACGCCAACAATCGCGAAGACATCAAAGAGGCGTACGCGGGCGACATCGTCGCGCTCGCCGGACTCAAGGACACGCGCACTGGGGATACGCTTTGTGACTTGCAGAAGCCGGTGATTCTCGAGAAGATGGAGTTCCCCGATCCGGTCATCGAGATTGCGATCGAGCCGAAGTCGAAAGCGGACCAGGAAAAGTTGGGAATCGCGCTGGCGAAGCTAGCCGCCGAGGATCCGTCTTTCCGCGTCTCGACCGATCAAGAATCCGGTCAGACCATTCTCAAGGGCATGGGCGAGCTTCATCTCGACATCAAGGTGGACATCCTCAAGCGCACCTACAAGGTCGACGCCAATATCGGCGCGCCTCAGGTCGCTTATCGTGAGCGGCTGACCAAACGGACCGAGATCAATTACACCCACAAGAAGCAGACCGGCGGAACAGGCCAGTTCGCGAAAGTGGTTCTGGTGTTCGAGCCAGCCGAGCCCGGCGCGGGCTCATCGTTCGAGTCGAAGATCGTGGGCGGTGCGGTGCCGAAGGAATATATCCCCGGCGTCGAAAAGGGCATCAACAGCGTCATGGGCGCCGGCGTTCTGGCTGGCTTTCCCGTCGTCGACGTCAAGGCGACCCTGATCGACGGCGCCTATCACGACGTCGACTCGTCGGCGCTCGCCTTCGAAATTGCTTCCCGCGCAGCGTTCCGCGAGGGACTGCAGAAGGGCGGATCGGCTCTGCTCGAGCCGATCATGAAAGTGGAGGTCGTGACTCCGGAAGAGCACACCGGATTCGTGATGGGCGATCTGCTCTCCCGCCGCGGGCATGTGCAGGGTCAGGACATGCGGGCTAACGCCGTCGTGATCAACGCGATGGTGCCGCTGTCGAACATGTTCGGCTATGTCAATCAGTTGCGTTCGGGCACGCAGGGCCGCGCCAACTTCACGATGCAGTTCGATCACTACGAGCAGGTCCCGGCGAACATCGCCGCCGAGATCATCGAGAAATTCAAGTAAGGCGCGTCGCCCGGCGTTGAAGGTAAGGCCTCGAAAAGGAGTTCGTTATGGCCAAGGAAAAATTTGCGCGTAACAAGCCGCATTGCAACATCGGCACGATCGGTCACGTCGACCATGGCAAGACGTCGCTGACCGCAGCGATCACGAAGGTTCTCGCCGAGACCGGCGGGGCGACCTTCACGGCTTACGACCAGATCGACAAGGCGCCCGAGGAAAAGGCTCGCGGCATCACGATCTCGACCGCTCACGTCGAGTACGAGACCAAAAAGCGGCATTACGCGCACGTCGATTGCCCCGGCCACGCCGACTATGTGAAGAACATGATCACCGGTGCGGCCCAGATGGACGGCGCGATCCTCGTCGTCTCGGCGGCCGATGGTCCGATGCCCCAGACTCGCGAACACATTCTGCTTGCCCGTCAGGTCGGCGTCCCCGCTCTGGTCGTTTTCATGAACAAGGTCGACATGGTCGACGATCCGGAACTGCTTGAACTCGTCGAGCTGGAAGTTCGCGAGCTTCTGTCGCGCTATGAGTTCCCGGGCGACGATATCCCGATCGTCAAGGGTTCGGCGCTGATGGCGCTTGAGAACAAGTCGCCCGAAATCGGCCACGACGCGATCCTCAAGCTTATGGATGCGGTCGACGCCTATATTCCGCAGCCCGAGCGTCCGAAGGATCAGCCCTTCCTGATGCCGGTCGAAGACGTATTCTCGATCTCGGGTCGCGGTACGGTGGTGACGGGACGCATTGAGCGCGGCATCATCAAGGTCGGTGAGGAAGTCGAGATCGTCGGCCTGCGTCCGACCGCAAAGACGACCGTCACGGGCGTCGAGATGTTCCGCAAACTCCTGGACCAGGGCGAGGCGGGCGACAATGTCGGCTGCCTGCTGCGCGGCACGAAGCGGGAGGAAGTCGAGCGCGGTCAAGTGCTCTGCAAGCCTGGCACGGTCAAGCCGCACACTAAGTTCAAGGCTGAGGCTTACATCCTGACCAAGGAGGAGGGCGGTCGTCACACGCCGTTCTTCACCAACTACCGTCCGCAATTCTACTTCCGAACGACCGACGTGACGGGCATCGTCGAGCTTCCGCAGGGCACCGAGATGGTGATGCCGGGCGACAACGTGACCATTGACGTCTCGTTGATCGTTCCGATCGCGATGGAGGAGAAGCTCCGCTTCGCCATTCGCGAAGGCGGGCGCACGGTCGGCTCGGGTGTCGTGGTGTCGATCACCGAGTAAGGCTCACGACCTGCGAAAAAGGCGGGGCGGCTTTCGCCCCGCCTGCGCCGGCAAGGATTTGAAAGAATGAACACGACAAACATCCGGATCCGTCTCAAGGCGTTCGATCACCGCGTGCTCGACGCTTCGACGAAGGAGATCGTGTCCACGGCCAAGCGCACCGGCGCCAGGGTTCGGGGACCCATTCCGCTGCCGACGCGGATCGAGAAGTTCACGGTCAACCGTTCGCCCCACGTCGACAAGAAGTCGCGCGAGCAGTTCGAGATTCGCACACACAAGCGCGTGCTCGACATCGTCGATCCGACCCCGCAAACGGTCGACGCGCTCATGAAGCTCGATCTTGCCGCCGGCGTCGACGTCGAAATCAAGCTCTAAGGATTTACGAGGCGCCTCTGCGGCTCCTCCCGCAAGCGCCCTCGAAGGATAAACGCCAATGCGTTCAGGCATCATTGCAAAGAAGCTGGGCATGTCCCGGATCTTCACCGACGCGGGTGAGCACGTTCCGGTCACCGTCCTCCAAGTCGAGGGCTGTCAGGTCGTGGCTCATCGCACGCAGGAAAAGAACGGCTATACCGCCCTCCAGCTCGGCATCGGCAAGGCCAAGGTCAAGAACGTGTCCAAGGCCGAACGCGGGCGTTTCGCGATCGCGCATGTCGAACCGAAGATGAGACTGGCCGAGTTCCGCGTCGCGGAGGACAAGCTCATTCCGGTAGGGGCGGAGATCACCGCTGATCATTTCACCGTTGGACAATATGTCGATGTCACCGGTGTGACGATCGGCAAGGGCTTCGCCGGTCCGATGAAGCGCTGGAACTTCGGTGGGTTGCGCGCGACCCACGGCGTGTCGATCTCCCACCGGTCGCACGGCTCTACCGGCGGACGTCAGGACCCCGGCAAGACCTGGAAGAACAAGAAGATGGCCGGCCACATGGGCGTCGATCAAGTGACGACCCAGAACCTGCGCGTTGTGCAGACGGACGTCGAACGCGGTTTGATTCTCGTTCAGGGCGCGGTGCCGGGCAACGCCGGCGGCTGGATCTCCGTGCGCGATTCGGTGAAGAAGCCGTTGCCGAAGGATGCGCCGATTCCCGGCAAATTCCGAATTCACGAAGCGGCTTCTGAGGCCGCGCCGGCCGAAGCGCCGAAGGGAGAATGACGGTCATGAAATTCGACATGACGTCGATAGACGGAGCGTCGGCGGGCTCGCTAGAACTCGACGACGCGATCTTCGGTCTTGAGCCGCGCGCCGATCTCATCGCGCGCATGGTGCGCTGGCAGCTCGCCAAGCGCCAGGCCGGCGACCACAAGACGCTTGGTCGCGCGGACATCCATCGCACCGGCAAGAAGATGTACAAGCAGAAGGGCACGGGCGGCGCTCGCCACGGCTCGGCACGCGTGCCCCAGTTCCGCGGCGGCGGTCGGGCTATGGGGCCGGTTCTTCGGAGTCACGAGCACGACCTGCCGAAGAAAGTGCGCGCGCTGGCGCTGCGCCACGCCCTGTCAGCGAAGTTTCGCGCCGGCGGATTGGTCGTGTGGGAGAAGGCGGAGCTCGAGGAGGGCAAGACCAAGGTTTTGCGCGAACTCTTTCGCCAAGGCTGCGATCGGCAACGCGTTGATCATCGGTGGGGTACAGGTGCAGGAGAAGTTCGCCGTGGCCGCGCGCAACCTTCCCCACATCGACGTCCTGCCGATCCAAGGAATCAATGTCTACGACATCATGCGCCGCGAGAAGCTTGTGCTGACCAAGAGCGCCCTCGAAGCGCTGGAGGCGCGGTTCAAATGATCAAGGACGCTCGCCATTACGACACCATTGTCGCGCCCGTGATCACGGAAAAGGCGACGATTGCGTCGGAAAACAACCAGTTCGTGTTCAAGGTCGCGCGCAACGCCACGAAGCCGCAGATCAAGGCTGCGATCGAGAAGCTGTTCGACGTCAAGGTGACCGCGGTCAACACCCTTCTGCGCAAGGGCAAGACCAAGGCGTTTCGCGGCGTGCGCGGCAGGCAGCAGGACATGAAGAAGGCCATCGTCACGCTCGCCGACGGCGATCGCATTGACGTGACCACCGGCCTCTGAAGGTATCAAGACCATGGCTCTCAAGACTTACAAGCCGATAACGCCGGGCCTGCGCCAGCTCGCCATCGTCGACCGCAGCGAGCTTCACAAGGGCAAGCCGGTCAAGGCGTTGACTGTCGGCAAATCGGAGAAGGGCGGCCGCAACAACCACGGCCGAGTGACCGTGCGCTTCCGCGGCGGCGGCCACAAGCAGTCGTACCGCATCGTCGATTTCAAGCGGCGCAAGTTCGACGTCGTAGGGAAGGTCGAGCGGCTCGAGTACGACCCCAATCGCACGAGTTTCATCGCGCTTGATCAAGTACGCCGATGGTGAGCAGGCTTACATCATCGCCCCCCAGCGACTGTCTGTCGGCGACGAGGTGATTGCCGGCCAGCAAGTCGACGTGAAGCCAGGCAACGCGATGCCGCTTTCGAGCATTCCGGTGGGCACGATCGTGCATAACGTCGAGATGAAAATCGGCAAGGGCGGCGCCATCGCGCGCTCGGCCGGCGCCTATGCGCAGATCGTCGGGCGCGACCAGGGCTACGTGTCGCTCCGCCTGAGCTCAGGTGAGCAGAGGCTGATCCATGGCCAGTGCTTTGCTTCGGTGGGCGCGGTGTCAAATCCGGATCATATGAACGCTTCGCTCGGCAAGGCGGGCCGTAATCGGTGGCTCGGCCATCGTCCGCACAACCGCGGCGTCACTATGAACCCGGTCGACCATCCGCACGGCGGCGGCGAGGGCCGGACGTCAGGCGGCCGCCACCCGGTAAGCCCTTGGGGCAAACCGACCAAGGGCAGCAAGACCCGCAGCAATAAGTCGACCGACAAGTTTATCGTCGCATCGCGGCACGCGCGGAAGAAGAAGGGCTGAGCCATGACGCGTTCGATTTGGAAAGGGCCGTTCGTCGACGGCTATCTGTTGAAGAAGGCAGACACCGCGCGTGGCTCGGGTCGCTCAGAGATCATCAAGATCTGGAGCCGTCGCTCGACCATCCTGCCGCAGTTCGTGGGCCTCACGTTCGGCGTTTACAACGGCCACAAGCACATTCCGGTGCTCGTGTCCGAGGAGATGATCGGCCATAAGTTCGGCGAGTTTGCGCCGACGCGGACGTTTCATGGCCATTCCGCCGACAAGAAGGCGAAGAGGGCGTAACCGATGTCCAAGCAAGCCAACCCGCGCCGTCTGGCCGACAACGAGGCGAAAGCGACCGTGCGCATGCTGCGCGTGAGTCCGCAGAAGCTGAACCTGCTCGCCCAGCTCATTCGCGGCAAGAAGGTCGCGACCGCGCTCGCTGACCTCGAGTTCTCGCGCAAGCGGATCTCGGTCGAGGTCAAGAAGGCGCTCGAGTCGGCGATCGCGAACGCCGAGAACAACCATGAACTCGACGTCGACGATCTCGTCGTCGCGCAGGCCTGGGTCGGCAAGGACATGGTCATGAAGCGCTTTAGCCCGCGCGCTCGCGGTCGGGCAGGCCGGATCGAGAAGCCGTTCGCCAACATCACCATCGTCGTACGCGAAGTCGCCGCCGACGAAGCCAAAGCGGCCTGAGGAGAAGCGACTATGGGTCAGAAGATCAATCCGATCGGGTTGCGCCTCGGCATCAACCGGACGTGGGATTCGCGCTGGTACTCGAACAAGACCGAATACGGTAAGCTCCTGCATGAGGACATGAAGATCCGTGAAGTCCTGTCGAAGGGTCTGAAACAAGCGGCGATCTCCAAGATCGTCATCGAGCGTCCACACAAGAAGTGCCGTGTCAACATTCACTCGGCGCGTCCGGGCGTCGTCATCGGCAAGAAGGGCGCCGACATCGACAAGCTGCGCAAGCAGGTGTCGAAATTGACGAACTCGGAGGTCGCGATCAACATCGTCGAGGTTCGCAAGCCGGAAATCGATGCGACGCTGGTCGCGGAGTCGATCGCACAGCAGCTTGAGCGCCGGGTGGCGTTCCGTAGGGCGATGAAGCGCGCCGTCCAGTCGGCCATGCGGTTGGGCGCGGAAGGCATTCGCATCAATTGCTCGGGACGTCTTGGAGGCGCGGAAATCGCCCGCCTCGAGTGGTATCGCGAGGGCCGTGTGCCTCTGCATACGCTGCGCGCCGACGTCGACTACGGCGTCGCGACCGCGCACACCGCGTATGGCACGTGCGGGATCAAGGTCTGGATCTTCAAGGGAGAAATCCTCGAGCACGATCCGATGGCCCAGGACAAGCGGCAGGCTGAGGCCGATCATTCCTCCACGCACCGTCCGCGCCGCGAACCGCGGGAGCGGGATCGCGAGCCTGGCCGCGACCGCCGCGAGGCGGTTTGACGGCTCACGGATCCATTGAAAGTCTACGATCATGATGCAGCCCAAGAGAACCAAGTTCCGCAAAGCCTTCAAAGGCCGGATTCACGGCAATGCGAAGGGCGGATTCGCTCTCAATTTCGGTGAGTTCGGCCTGAAAGCGCTCGAGCCGGAGCGCGTAACCGCGCGCCAGATCGAGGCGGCCCGCCGCGCCCTGACCCGCCACATGAAGCGCGCGGGCCGCGTCTGGATCCGCGTGTTCCCAGATGTGCCGGTGTCGAAGAAGCCGATCGAAGTCCGCATGGGCAAGGGCAAGGGCGCTCCGGAATTCTGGGTCGCCCGCGTCGCTCCTGGTCGCATCATGTTTGAAGTCGACGGCGTGCCGGAAGGCGTCGCGCGCGAAGCGTTCCTGCTCGCCGCGGCCAAGCTTCCCATCAAGACCCGCTTCGTACAGCGCATCGCGGAATAAGGAGAGCGCGAGATGAAAAATTCTGGCCGCCTTTCCGATCTGCGCGTGATGACGGAGGACCAACTCAACGACGAGGCGCTCAAGCTGAAGAAGGAGCAGTTCAACCTGCGCTTTCAGAAGGCGAGCGGCCAGTTGCAGGACACCGCGCGGGTGCGCGTCGTCCGTCGCGACATCGCGCGTGTCAAGACGATCGCTGCGCACAAGCGCGCCGCCGCCAAGTCCGAGGACTAGAGATTATGCCGAAGAGAATTTTGCAGGGGGTCGTTGTCAGCGACAAGCAGGAAAAGACGCTCGTCGTGAAGGTCGAGCGCCGTTTCACTCATCCGCTGCTCAAGAAGACCGTGCGCCGCTCGAAGAACTATCATGCGCACGTTGAGAACAAGACCCAGAAGGTCGGCGACACCGTCTCTATCGAGGAGACCAAGCCGATCTCGAAACTCAAGCGCTGGATCGTCATCAACGAGGCGGCGCCGAAGGAATGACGGACGCGAAAGCGACCGTCTCGTTTTATCCCGGGGGCGATGAGTTCCCTTCAGGCGTAGTCCGCCGCCGCAAGGCGCCGGAAACCGATCTGAACAGAAAGGCGATCAGGCCATGATACAGATGCAGACCAACCTCG
>CAVVJO010000028.1:0-84804 GCA_963748545.1 uncultured Alphaproteobacteria bacterium | reverse complement strand
CCCGATTGTTCGGGAGGCTGATGGGCTGGCACTGAGTTCGCGAAATGTCTATTTCGGAGAAGCAGAGCGCAAGGCCGCAACAGTTTTGTACCGGGCGTTACGGGCTGCCGAAGCGCAAGTAAATGGGGGAGTGCGTGACTCCCTGGAACTGCAGCGAACACTGCAAAAGGTGCTGGGAAGCGAGCCGCGGGCGCGAGTGGATTACGCGGAGATCGTGGATGCGGGAGACATTCGAGCCCGTGGTACGCGTGGCGCGACGGAGTTATGTGGTACTGGCTGTATATTTGGGGCGTACGCGATTGATCGACAATCTGCTGATTGAACCGATTGGGGATGAACTGCGCGCGGAAGTTTAGTGACGAGTGGATTCGAGTCCCACAGTAGAGTGAAAAAACAGATCCCTCAGCTCGTTCAAAAAGCGAACGAACTGAGGGATGACAATTTAAAGTATTAAGGTTGCGAAGACTTTTCGTAATTCCGTTAGGCAGAAATCTTGGCCAGGGTCTCGCTCGCGTGACCTTTGGCTTTTACTTCATCCCAAATTTCTTCGATCTTGCCGGTTGGTCCAATCAAGAAAGTGCTGCGAACGATGCCCTTGAAGGATCGGCCCATGAATTTCTTCATGCGCCAGACGCCGTAAGCTTGGATCATTTTGTGGGTGGGATCGCCAAGCAGAGGGAAATTGAGTTTTTGTTTGGCCTTGAAGTTTTTTAGAGCTTTTTCCGGATCGGCGCTGACGCCAAGAACAATTACGTCTTGCTTATCGAATTTTGGTTTCAGATCACGGAATTCGCAGGCTTCGATGGTGCAGCCAGGCGTGCTGGCTTTGGGATAGAAGTAAAGAAGGACGCGCTGGCCTTTGAAATCGCTGAGAGAAACTTGTTTGCCTTCGTCGGAAATGAGAGTGAAATCTGGAGCTTTGTCGCCGATTTTCAGCATGAGAAGGGCCTCGGTTCTCTGGAAATGTAATTTTAGGAAGTTTGTTGGCCGGTCTATAGACCGGCCCTACATTGGATATTACGACAAAAGTTTGCGAAGGACAGCGGTGATGGTTTGGGGATTGGCCTGACCTTTTGTGGCTTTCATGACCTGGCCGAGGAAGAAGTTGAAGACGCCTTCGTTGCCGGATTTGAATTTGGCGACGTTCTCGGGGTTCTTGGCGATGACTTCGCGTGCGGCTTGCTCGATGACATCGTCGCTGACTTGAGCGCCGAAACCTTCCGCGGCAACGATGTCAGCAGCGGTGCGACCGGTGTCGAACATCTCGTTAAAGACTTTCTTACCGATAGTGCCGGTAATTTTCTTCGTTTCGACTAGTGTGACAAGTTCAGACAGGGACTTAGGGGAAACGGGACTGGAGGTGATTTCCTTGCCGGAGTCATTTAGACGGCGAAGAAGTTCGGTTTGCATCCAGTTGGCGGCGGCTTTGCCGGGAGCACCCGCTTTTACGACAGATTCGAAGTAGGCGGCAAGATCCTGAGAGTCCGTCAAAACTTCTGCATCGTAAGGCGTGATGCCGAACACGGAAACAAATCGAGACGTTTCGCGTGGGGAAGTTCGGGAAGCGAATCGTGGATTTGCTTGCGCCAGGCGTCGCTGACATGCACGGGGAGCAGGTCGGGCTCAGGAAAGTAGCGATAATCATGGGCCTTTTCCTTGGAGCGCATGGATATCGTGCGGCCTTCGGCTTGGTTCCAGAGGCGCGTTTCCTGAGAGATGCGGCCTCCGGATTCGAGAACGCCAACATGGCGCTCGATTTCAAATTCGAGGGCTTTGGCAAGATAACGAAACGAGTTGAGATTTTTTACTTCGACCTTGGTGCCAAATTCTTTCGCGCCGCGCAGACGTACGCTGACATTTGCGTCGCAACGGAGAGAGCCTTCCTCCATATTGCAATCGCTGACGCCGGTGTAAAGAAGGATTTGCCGAAGCGTGGTGAGGTAATTGTAGGCTTCTTCGGACGAGCGCATGTCGGGTTCAGAACGATCTCGCTTAGCGGCGTGCCGCAGCGATTGAAATCGACGTAGGTTTTTTCGTCGGAGTGCGGGAATCCGTCGTGCAGCGACTTGCCGGCGTCCTCTTCAAGATGAAGACGGGTGATGCCGATGCGCTTTTTGCCGCCGTCGTGATCGATCTCGATCCAACCGCCGGTGGCGAGGGGCAATTCGAATTGAGAAATCTGGTAGCCCTTGGGGAGGTCGGGATAGAAATAATTCTTCCGGGCAAAACGGGAATGCTCGTGAACGGTGCAGTTGAGAGCGAGTGCGGCGCTCATACCCAATTCCACGGCACGCTTATTGAGGACGGGAAGAGTGCCAGGAAGGCCGAGGCAAACCGGGCAGGTATTTGCGTTGGGCGCATCGCCGAAGCGGGTTGAGCAACTGCAGAAGATTTTTGTGTTGGTAAGGAGTTGAGCATGGACTTCCAGACCGATGACGACCTCGTATTTGGCGAGGAGTTCGTGAGAGAGGGCAGATTCGGTGGCGAATTTGGTCATGTCGAAAGAAAAAGTATAGCAGAGGTGTGTAGGGTAAAGAGGGCGGCGTAAAGCCGCCCCTACTAATTATTAGTTACGGCCGGAGAACTGGTAGCGAAGGCCGACAATGGCTTGGCGGCCGAGCGCTGGGTAGCCGAGGGCGTCCTGATACTGTTTGTCGAAAAGGTTTGTGGCGCGGGCGTAAACGGAAAAACCACGATATAAGAGGTAGCTGGCGGAAATGTCGAAGCGCGCATAACCGGGATTATGGGTGTAGCCGAGGTTGAGAAAATCGCTGTCGGTGCGATCACCGACGAAATAGCCAGCGAATACAGCATTGAAGCGATGAAATGTGCCTGAGAACGTGATGGAACCGGAGTTTGTGGGGCGGCGAAGCAGTCGATTGCCGGGAATTTCCGCGGGATCGAAGGAGTTCGGAGATTTGATAACGAGGCTATCGTCGTAAGTGTAGTTGCCACTGATGAAAAGCCATTTAGCGGCGCGGAGGCTTGCTTCGATGTTTGTACCGCGAGCGCGCGAAAGATCGGTGTTGAAGTAATAGCCAAAGCTAGCGCCCGCACCTGGCGGTGGAGGGATGCCGCACGAGTTGCCTGTGAGCGGAGGATCGAGAGCCGCGCAGTAAGCGAAGCTGACGATATCGTAGAAACGGTTTGAAAAGTACTCAGCGGAAACCAGCAGCCGATCGCTGACCAGCTTTTGCTCAAAGCCGAACACCCAATTCTTGCTGGCTTCGGGTTTGAGTGACGGATTGCCGATGTCGCCGTACTGATCGCTGTAGAGCTGGTCGAAACGAGGTTCCTTGATGCCCTGGCCGTAGAAGGCGCGAAGACGGGTATCGCCGAATGCGCCATTGCTCCGGCGAAGAAGATAGTTGGCGCCGGCGCGTGGAACGACGCGAGTTCCGAAATAGCCATTGGCTTCGGCACGCAGACCAAAATCGAGGGATAAACGAGAGATGGGGGAATATCGGAAATCGAGGAATCCCGCCTGATTGTTGCGACGGACGTGTTGTTGCGCCAGGAAGTAGATGGAGGCGTTTTCGACTTCGTATTGATAGCCCGCCGTGACAGCGAAGTTGCGGTTGGTGTAAGTGGTTTGCGCGTTGAAACTGGCGCGATTGTACTGGTAATTGTCGTCGAAGGTGAAGTCGCAGAATTCAGCAGTTGGGACAGAACTGGGATTAGATTGAGGACAGTAAACATTTGGATCGGTGGCAAAAAAACTCTGCTGGAGATTAAAGCTATGCTGACGCGTGTAAGATTCGGCGCCCATCAACTCACTGTGCCAGTGCGTACCAGTGGCAAAATCCCAGCGAGCATTGGCACTGAAGAGTTCCTGGTTGTAGCGCTGGTGGAGACTAGGAGGAGTAAAAATGCTTTGTCCCGCAACGCCGGCGTCCGCGTCGTTGTTCCGCACTGAAAGGCGAAGCTGGTTGGTATCGCTGAAGCTGTAGCCAAAATTACCTGAAAGAGTGCGGTTAATGAAATCCGTGTTGGGGTATTCGCCGGCAGTTTGAAGATAGGAAGCGGAGCCAGAATAGTCGAAATGACCAAACAGACCGCTGATTTGGCCACCCCCCCGGCCCGAGGAGTAGCTTCCACCCTCGGAGAAAATGGAGAAAGCTGGCACGGAAGTGGTACCGCGATTCGAGAACAGTTGGACGACGCCGGAGACTGCGTCCGTGCCGTAGATAGCGCTCTCCGCGCCACGCACGATTTCGATCTTGTCGAGGTTGTCGGCGGTCAGGATAGAAAAATCAACCGCCCCGCCCGGGGGATTGATGGGCGAGCCATCCACGAGAACTTTTACAAAGTTAGAATTTCCGCCATCGAGGAATAGGGACGCAGTACCCCCGTTCGCACCGGTACGGGAAAAAGCGACACCGGTTGAGTAGGAGAGCAGGTCCGGCAGAGCGACCGACTGGCGCAAATCCATTTCCTCGCGGGTGATGATGGAGTTGGGGGCAGAGGATTGCTGACTCTTGATCGGCGCGGTTTGCGCGGTAACGAGAACCTGGTCTGATAGAGCGGCGAGTTCCATACGAATGTTGAGCGTACGAATGGCCGCGCCGGAGAGATCTATGACGAGTTCGCGAGTTGCAAATGGTGAGAGGGAGAAACGGACCTTGTATTTACCAGGCGAGAGAGAAAGTTTATAGGAGCCGTCGGCAGAAGAAGTGAAAGATCGAGGCAAAGTTGCCGCCGAGTCTTGCAGTTGGACGGCAATTGCCACATCAGCCAGGGCAGCACCGGAAGGATCGGTGAGAGTACCAGAAAGATAAACGTCGGCCGATGGCGATTGAGATTGCGAGTACACAGGTAATGCGACAGCAAAAAGCAGGAGTAAGACGATGAGGCGGAATGCGGAGTCGATGGATTTCATGGTTCCTCTCCTCCCTCACGCGCGGGAGTGTAAAGGTTGGCCTGCGCATAGAAGAAAATGCGCTGGCTGCAGACATCGCCGGTCTCCTGGCTAAGCGGAGGTGAATTTCTGCGTTACCGAAGAACTGAGTAACAACAGAAACTCAAGAGTCTCGAAGCCTTCCCGTAGCGGCGTTAGGGCTACAGTGGCTGGCGAGCGTAAATCCGCTATACAGTCGCGCGGCGGCGACGGATTTGCACCGTCTTCCCGAACACGAGGTCTGCGGTGAAAGTGGAGGGGCGCGGGGCCCGCTGAGAGTTGTTAGAATCGGCAGCGAAACGAAGCGGCCGGGTTGGGGTGGACAAGAATCAGTGCTAGTTGTCGGACAAAAGCGTGACGCGGGGCCTTCCGGAAGAAGCGAGTTCGACGGAGAGCGGCGCATGAAAAACCTGTTCAAGTAAATCGCGTTGAAACACGGTGGCTGGCGGACCAACGCGGAGGCACTTCCCTTTCTGTAAGAGGACAACCTGATCGGCAAATTCGCCCGCCAGGTTGAGCTCGTGCGTAACGACGATAACGGTGTAGCGATTTTCTGCGGCCAGGCGGCGCAAAGAAACGAGGAGATCGACCTGGGCGCCGATGTCTAGATGAAGAGTTGGCTCGTCGAGTAAAAGAAGGAGCGGTTGCTGGGCAAGAGCGCGCGCAAGAACGATGCGCTGTTTTTCGCCGCCGGAGATCTTGTCCATCCAACGATCGCTCAGGTGCAAAGCATTGACCTGCGCCAGAGCGTTCTTGGCGATGTTGATGTCGTCTTCGGTTTCAAAGCGGAGTGCACGACCATAAGGATGACGGCCTTGAAGAACAAATTCCCAGGCACGCGAAGGAAAGAGCAGGGGGCTTTCCTGCTGGACCAAAGCGATACGCTGGGCGCGGGTCTTAGGAGCGAGCGAGTGGGTGGCGAAACCGTTGAGAAAAATTCTCCCGGAGAGAGGCTCGAGGGCGCCGGAAATAAGTTTTAGCAATGTGGACTTGCCGCAGGCATTGGGGCCGAGGATAGCAACGATTTCGCCGGGCCTGGCCTGAAAGCTGAGCGCTTCCAAAGTGAAGAGAGGGGCTTGCGAAGGATTGGAGGCGTAGGCGTAGCTGACCTGCTCGACGCTGAGGCGGACGTCTTGATTGGAGCGAGGCTGCTCTGGATCGCCGAAGGGATGGGCGAGAGGAGGATGGGTTGAAGTGCTCACGAGAGTCTCCTGCGAAGCAAATAAATAAACAGCGGAGCACCGACAAGTGCGGTGACCGCGCCGACGGGAAGATCAGTCGGCGAAGTGATGGTACGGGCCATAGTGTCGGCAACCACAATGCCGATAGCGCCACCAAAAGCAGACGCGGGAAGCAGCATCCGGTGATCCGAACCGAAAATGAGGCGCATGACATGTGGAACGAGCAGGCCAACGTAGCCGATCGCGCCGCTGACGGAAACAGCCAAGCCGGTCAACACGGAAGCTGCAAGGTAGACGACGATGCGGACACGACGAACATCTACGCCGAGGTGCATCGCTTCTTTTTCACCGGCGAGCAGAAGATTCAAATCAGAGGCAGTGGTGTAAATTGCCCCAAAGGCAATGACGAAACCAACGCCGAGAAGGTAGAGCAGGCTTTTTGGCTGCGGGGTGGAGAGATCACCCATCAACCAATAGGTGGCACCGCGAAGATTGCTGCCGGTGAGGCTGGAGAGAAGGAACATAATTACGGCCGAAAGGAAGGAAGCAGTGATGATTCCACCGAGGAGCAAAGTGCCGCTATCAATCTGGCCATCGCGGCGGCCAAGGAAATAAACCGCAGCAATGGTAATGGCAGCGCCCAGAAAAGCACCGAAAGGCGTGATGAGACCAGAGATTTCAGGGGAGAAAGAGAGCCGGCTTTCAATGATGAGGGCCAGAATTGAGCCGACGGCAGCGCCCGAGGAAATACCGAGAACGTATGGGTCAGCAAGGGGATTGCGGAGGAGAGCCTGGAAACTCGTACCAGCAACGGCGAGAGAAGCGCCTACAACGAGGCCAAGCAAAATCCTGGGCAGGCGGATATCCATCACGATCATGCCGTAATCGGAAGAGATGCCGCTGGTGCGGCCGAAGAGAACGCTGAGGAGATCTCTGGCCAGGCCGTAAAGCGAAACCTGCACGGCGCCCATTTTCAGGGCGATGACCACGACGACAAACAAGATCGCCGCGAGCGCAGCGCAACGGAGCAGCAGTCGCCCGAGCGTTAGTGGGCGCATGAACTCACCGTTGAACGGGCAATATCAGGAAACGAATGCGACTGAGGCAAATCAAAAGAAACGTGAGAGGGATTCATTCGGTTTTGCGGAACAGCTTCTTTCTCATTCGCCGGGGAATCCTGGAAGGCGGACGGATGTAATTGCCGTGCAAGGTCTTCGATGGCCGAAACGATGCGCGGGGCGGGACGATTGACGGCGTCGCTGATCACCGCGAAGTGACGGTTGTGCACGGCATCCATCACCGCCATCCGGGCTTGACAGACAATGAGTCGAAATCGTGAGCACCTGCCGCGGAGTGGGACGCAGCGAAAATGAGATAGTCCGGCTGAAGTCGTACGACTTCTTCCAGATTCATCTGGGGCCAATCCTGAGAGGATTCAACGACAGAATTAGCGCCCGCTTTGCGCAGGGCATCGGCGATGAAGGTATCTTTGCCAACGGAAATAAGCGGTTCAGCCCAAACGATGAAGAGCACGCGCGTCTGTGGAGCAGAAGCAAGTTTCGTTTGAAGGGCGGCAAGCCTGTGCTGAAGCTCATTGGCCAAATTTTTCCCGGTGTCGGGAACACCGAGAATGTCCGCGAGCTTTTCGGTCGAGGAGATGATTTCTGTGACGGTGTGCGGATCCACGTTGTAGCTAGGAATGCCGAGAGTGTCGAGCGCACGGACGGTATCCAGGCGATTGAAACTGTTGGTGACGAGGACCAAATCGGGATGCAGCGAGGCAATCACCTCAAGATTAGGGTTGATGCCGCCGCCAACTTTGGGCTTTTTTTGGGCGTCTGGAGGATAGTCGCAGTAATCGGTATCGCCAACCAAGCGATCCTGCAGGCCGAGGGCGTAAATGGTTTCAGTAAGGCTGGGCGCGAGAGAGACAATACGCGAGGGCGCAAGCGGAATACGAATTGTGCGGCCGGCTTCGTCGGTAACTTCCTTGGTGGCAGGAACGGCTGAGGCAGACAAACCTGTGGATTGCGCAGGAAGGTGAGCGCGCCAACGAGCGCGAAGGCCGCGAGGAACGCGGTGCGGAGCAAAAAACTGTGACGCAAGTGAAGCACGAATCTCCCCTGACGAGAGTTGTGCGAGAAATAAAAAAGCCCCGCGAGAATCCGGGGGCTGTATTGGTCCGTGGCCTCTTCGCGAAGGACACGCAACGTCTGCGGCTTGAGAGGGTAGCCTGGCTGACGGCGTTGAAGCCGATCACAGTGGCGGGACCGCGGCCGATTTACACGGCACTTCCCCACTTCCCTAGCCTGCAAATTGAAAAACCAGTCTACGGCGCAACGATGGAGGTGTCAATGAAGACGCCGAATTTTTATTCGACTGAAATCAGCGATTTTTCCAGTTGGGCTTGCGCTTTTCGACCAGAGCGCGAACACCTTCCTGGGAATCCTCGAGGCCATAAAGTTCGTTGAGGAAGATATTCATGGAATTCTTGAGGCCGTCGCGCAGGGAAAGCCCCATGCCGTCGAGAATGGCCTTCTTGGCCATAGTAAGAACCGGGGCGGAATGGCCGGTAATTCTGGCGACGATGTCTTTGACGGTGGATTCCAATTGAGCTTCGGGAACGAGACGATTGATCATGCCAAGCTCGAGGCGCGCGTTCGGCGGTGACCGGCTCTCCCATGAGAACGAGTTCAAGGGCGACCTTGGGTCCAACCAAGAATGGAAGAATCGTGGAAGCGAGCGGCGGAAATACGCCGATGGTAATTTCAGGCTGAGCAAAGCGGGCTCGCGGAGTGGCAATAACAAGATCACCGAATGCGGCCAGTTCCGCGCCGCCGCCGATTGCAGGGCCGTTCACAACACACATCACCGGTTTGGAAATCTCTAGAATTCCAGCGAACACGGCATGGAAAGCATCAAGCATCTGGAAGACGCGCTGGGAGGTATATTCCCCAACATCGATGCCGCCGCAGAAAACTTTGCAAGCTGAGTCCAGAACAATGAGTTTCACATCACGAAGTTCGCCGGCATGCGCGATGCCGTCGGACATCTCACGCAGCATATTTTCATTCAGAAGATTGTGGTCGGGGCGATTCAAAGTCATGCGGGCCACGCCGTCGCTCACGACGAACTTAATAAATTGAAAATCTTCAGGATTGCGTCGATTCGGGGTGGTCCTGACTTCCACGCTGCTGTGACGGGGTTCCACGATGGACACTCCTTGAAAAAGGCAATTTCCGTTGCCTAAACGATGCTAGCACGCAGAAATGTAAGAGGCGGGATGGGGTTGGAAGCTGGTGCGCAATAAGTTTGCTGGCCGATCAGCCACTGAAACTGAGGAAAACCGGATTTCCGGCCGGTAAATGGAGGGCGGATATCTTTCCTGAAGAGAAAAGTAGAGAAAAGAGCCCTGTGGTTTGAAGAGTGTCACTTCCATCAGATGAATAAGAGAAATCGCGCGTTGATAACGAGGGAGAACGAATGCAGATTCGGCTCGCCGGGTTGTTCAGCGGGATTTATTGAGTTGGTGCAATATCCCGTTTTCGACGGGAACATATTCTGGAGGAAGACAAGATGAAGACGAATATTGTGAGAAGGATGATGAGCTTGCTGGTTGTAGCGGGATTGGTATTGACGGCCAGCGCGTTCACGTTTGCCCAGTCGATGGATCAGAAAGACATCGTCGATACGGCAGTGGCGGCAGGATCGTTCAAGACGCTTGCCGCGGCCTTGCAGGCGGCAGGATTGGTGGACACCTTGAAGGGTAAGGGCCCGTACACGGTGTTCGCCGTGCCGATGCTGCAACCGAGATAAGCCTCGCTCTCGCAAGGGCTTGCAAGGCAATGCTGAGCTTGGCCCCTTACGAGCGGGGTCAATTTGTGCTTAGAGACGAAGAGATTCAAAGCGTCCTTGAGTCGTGCGAGAGGCGCTTGTCCGAACGTGGGACTAAGTTTGGGACCGACCGTTAGAGTAGAAATCGGCGAGCGCGACCTCGCTGCCAAGGCCTGAGCCAAGTTTCCACAGTTGGAGCGTGATTGCCTCGAAGGCGTCTGCCTAGGTGATTTTGTGTGATGAGGACGGATAGCCGCCCGGGTCCGGCGACGGTTTCGTGAATCCGCCAACCGCCGCTGTCCGCTGCGCGCTCTGAAGCGTCCTTCGAGACGCCCGCTTCGAGGGCTCCTCAGGACGAGGGCTGGTGTCGAGGCAGATTACCCCGGCTCCTTCGGCTCCACGACGCTCGCGTCGCGCTCCCAGCCTTCGTTCTCGAGCACGATATGCTCGATCGCGACGGCGTTGGCGCCGGCGTCGAGATCCGGCAGGGCTTCGTATTGCGACGGCCAGCAGCGGTAGATGACGTAGGCGAGCACGAGTTGGCCCGCCTCGTTGTAGAATTCGAGCGTGACGTCCTTGCGGAAATCGGCCAGCGCGACCTCGTCGCCGAGCCCCGCGCCGAGCTTCCACACCTGGTTGGCCCACTGCTCAAAATCGTGGTCCTGGGTCAGGCCGCGTTCCAGCGTGATCGGCTCGTAGCGCGTCCGGCCGGGCGACTTGCGCGACGTGGACGGGTCGCCGCCTTCGCGATGCTCGACGACCTCCGTCGTCCGCTTGAGCCCCGACACCTTGGAGACGCCGGCGACATATTTGCCGTCCCACTTCAGCCGAAACTTGAAGTTCTTGTAAGGATCGAAGCGCGTGGGATTCACCGGGAATTCGACCATTTCCTGCCCCTTCGTCGTCGCCGCCCTCATGCCGCAGCGCGCGACAACGCCGCACGGCTAAGCAAGCGTAGCGCGGACGACGCCTTGCGTCAGCAGAGCCGGTCGCGAAGAGCTTCGCGCCGGGAGGCGGCTCGACGGGGCGCGGGCGTCGCGTCTCGGATGCGCCTCTATGCCGCTCCGGGCCGCGCCCGCGTCCGCCGCAGCGCCCGAACGGCGCCGGTCGCCGCGAGCCCGATCGTCAGCAGGACCCAGGTCGAGGGTTCGGGAACGGTCGGGGTCGGCGGCGTATAAGGCGCACGGTTCGAAAGCCCCCAATCGACGTAGCCGTTGGCGAGGCTCGACCCGGTGGGGACGCCGCCGACGAGCTGATAGATCGACAGGGAGCCGCCCTGGATCTGCAGCTCGAACGGGCTTCCGCCATAGGTGAAGTCGGAGATGTAAAACAGGCCGGCGAACTGGCCATTGTAGAATTGCGCCGCCGCTTCCTGCGCAAAGCCGGTTCCGACCGCATCGGCCAGCGTGAATGGCGGAAGAGAGCCCAGCGGGATATTGAGCGCCGTGGCGGGCGGTATCCATGCGATATCGGGATACTGGTAAAAGAAGACGTTCACGTAGCCGGAGGTCGGTCCGGGCAGGAGATTGTCGTCGATGACGAGGCTGCCGGTGAACGCGCCGCCGGAAGGCCAGGAAGCGACGACTCCAGCAAAAGGCGAAGACTGGTTTGCGTCGCCGCCGAATATGCCGAAGCCGAAATTGGCCGTCTCGTAGGTGTCGCCCAACGCCAAACCCGGCGTCATAAACCCGATCAAACTCGTAAAAATTATCGAAATCAGCCGCATAGCGGTCTCCTTGACGCCCCCGCCCAAAACACGAAATAAAACGCGATCTATAATTGCCGCCTCACCATCGTAGAAGCTATAGAGCGCTGCGTCAACGATGGGTCGTAAATAATAACCCGTGCGATCACCAACATTGTAAACTTTGCTAGACCGCGTGCAAGATGAGAGGTCATCAGGGTCGGTTCTTTACTTTCGCGCGGTTTTCTCGCCCGGATCCAGTTGACGCATCGGCCGGGCTCGGCCAAGGGACGCGTCCATGCGTCCCATTCATGTCATCGGCGGCGGGCTCGCCGGGTCCGAGGCGGCCTGGCAGGCGGCCGAGGCCGGCGTGCCGGTCGTGCTGCACGAAATGCGCCCGCTGACCGCGACCGCCGCCCACCGCACGAGCCGCCTCGCCGAACTCGTGTGCTCGAACTCGTTCCGCTCGGACGACGCCGCAACCAACGCGGTCGGCGTGATCCATCGCGAGATGCGCGCGCTTCGATCGATCATCATGGCCTCAGCCGACGCTCACCAGGTCCCGGCGGGGGGCGCGCTCGCGGTCGACCGCGACGGGTTTTCGGTCGCCGTGGAAGAGAAGGTCCTCGCCCATCCGCTGGTCACGCTCGAGCGCGGCGAGATCGCCGGCCTCCCGCCCGCCGAGTGGGACAATGTCGTCATCGCCACCGGGCCGCTGACCTCCGCGGCGCTCGCCGGCGCGATCGCCGGGCTGACCGGCGAGGGCGCGCTCGCGTTCTTCGACGCCATCGCCCCGATCGTCCACCGCGACTCGATCGATATGGACGTCGCCTGGATGCAGTCGCGCTACGACAAGGAGGGCCCGAGCGGCGAGGGCGCCGCGGCCTACGTCAACTGCCCGATGACGCGCGACCAGTACGACGCTTTCGTCGACGCGCTCCTGGCGGCGGAGAAGACCGAGTTCCGCGAGTTCGAGGGCACGCCCTATTTCGACGGCTGCCTGCCGATCGAGGTGATGGCCGAGCGCGGCCGCGAGACCTTGCGCCACGGGCCGATGAAGCCGGTCGGACTGACCAACGCCCATCAGCCCACGATCAAGCCGCACGCGGTCGTCCAGCTCCGCCAGGACAATGCGCTGGGCTCGCTGTTCAACATCGTCGGCTTCCAGACCAAGATGAAGTACGGCGAGCAGGCCCGCATCTTCCGCATGATCCCCGGTCTCGAGCGCGCCGAATTCGCGCGGCTCGGCGGCATCCACCGCAACACCTACCTCAACGCGCCAAAACTCCTCGACGCGCGCCTCCGGCTCAAGGCCGAGCCGCGGCTCCGCTTCGCGGGCCAGATCACCGGCTGCGAGGGCTATGTCGAGAGCGCCGCGGTCGGCCTGATCGCCGGGCGTCTCGCCGCGGCGGAGCGGTTGGGCCGCGCGCTGGCGCCGCCGCCCGCGACCACCGCGATCGGCGCGCTCCTCAACCACATCACCGGCGGCCACATCGAGGCGATCGACGCGGGCCCGCGCTCGTTCCAGCCGATGAACGTCAATTTCGGCCTGTTCCCGCCGATCGTCGAGCCGCGGGTCGACGCCGCCGGCAAGCGCCTGAGCGGGCCGGAGCGCGGCGTGGCGCGCAAGCGCGCGCTGTCGGCGCGGGCGGAGGCGGACTTGCGCGCATGGATCGAGGCGAGCCTGCCTGCGCCAAGCGAGCACGCGGCGGAGTAGACGAGCTCGCAAACGCCCCCTTGCCCCGCCCCTCATCCTAACCTTCTCCCCGCGAGCGGGGAGAAGGGACCCGCGCGTCGACGCTGACGCCAAAGGCCGCGATCGCCTACATCCCGGGAATCTGCCGGATCTCGACGATCTCGATCCAGGTTCCGGGCATCTGGAGATGCGGGTGGTCGTTCCCGAACATTTTCGCCGCCGCGTCGGCCAACTCGGCCTCCACAACCGAGTAGCCGCCGATGCCGTTCCTCATGTCGGACGTTCCCTTGGCGTCGACCCGCTTGGTCTTGCCGAGCGGCGCTCCGCCGTCGACCAGCGACGCCTGATGCTTGGTCATCCAGTTCCGCCACGCCTCCATGCCCTTCTGCTGCTGCTCAGGCGTGGACTCGCGCATCATTCTCTCGAAATCGGCCGGATTGGCCATGTACAGCACCATGAACTTCGTCATCGGTTTCCTCCTTGAGGACCGGCTCTTGGCGCCGGCGCCGGCCCTTAGGCTGGCAAAACGGATCGTCGAAATTGGGGAGGGTCCGGGGCGGGCTGCGTCTTTGACGCGCCGCATTTTGGACCCGCCGCATTTTGACAAGATCTCGCTGCTGTCGGACACTTTCTCCGGGTCCTCCTTCCCCCCGCGAGCGTTCGATGGACAAAGAGCCCCGGATCGCGATCGTCGGCGCCGGAATCGGCGGCCTCACCCTGTCGACGGCCCTGCGCCAGCGCGGCCTTTCGGCCGAGCTTTACGAGCAGGCCCAGGCGCTGGCCGAGATCGGCGCGGCGGTGGCGCTCTCGGCCAATGCGACGCGGGAGCTCAGGCGGCTCGGCGTTCTCGATCCGGTCGTGGAGGCCTCGACCGAACCGACCGAGCTCATTTATCGCGATGGCCGGACCGGCGGGCGAATTGCGGCGCATCCCGTTCGAAAGGGCGGCGCCTATCGGGCTCGGTTCGGCGCGCCCTATTGCGGCGTCCATCGCGCCGACTTGCAGCAGGCGCTCAGCGCGGCCGTCCCGAGCGACCGGCTGCATCTCGGGCGGAGGCTTGTCGGGCTCGCGGAGCGCGACGACGTCGTCACCCTGAGCTTCGCAGACGGCGGAACGGTCGACGCCGACGTGGTCATCGCCGCCGACGGCGTGCGCTCCGTGGCGCGGCGCTTTGTCGCCGGCGACGACGGGCTTCTCTATTCGCGAACCAGCGGCTTTCGCGGCATCGTGCCGGTCGACCGTCTGCCGTCCCTGCCGGACCCCCAGGCGATCCAGTTCTGGATGGGTCCGTCGGCGCATCTCCTTCACTACGCGATCGGGGCGGACGGCGGACACGTCAATTTTCTCGCCGTCGTCGAGGAGCCTCGCGACTGGGCGCACCCGGAAAAAGGCCTGACGGAATCGAACGACGTCGAGGCGCTCGCTCTGTTCGAGGGCTGGCATCCGGCGGTTGCCGAGATGATTGGGGCCGTGCGCCACGCGCACCGCTGGGGGCTGTTCGTCGCGAGGCCGCTGCGGCGCTGGCGGCGGGGCCGGGTCGCGCTCATCGGCGACGCCGCGCACGCCATGCTGCCGCATCATGGGCAGGGAGCGAACGCGACCATCGAGGACGCGGTCACCCTCGCCGAGGTCCTCGCCGCCGGGCGTGACGACATCGCCGGCGCCTTCGAGGCGTACGAAACGCTGCGTCGGGCGCGGACGCGCATGATCCAGAGGGCGTCATGGACCGGCAATCATGCGCTCCATCTGCCCGCTGGTCCGAGCGCAGCGGTGCGCGACTCCGTGATTTCGCGCTTTCCCGAGCGGTTCGGCTGGATACACGCGTTCGACGCGCTGGAAACCACGCGGAAGCGCTTGCGAAATCGCGTGGGCTCCCTCACGACGTGACCGAAATCTCCGCGTTCGTCGTAAAGGGAATGTTCATGGACTCGGCCACGCTTTCCACGCTTGCGGGCCTCGCCGGCGCCGTCATCGGCGGCGGGACTTCGCTCGCAACCACTTGGCTCACCACGGCCACGCAGGCCCGAACCGCCCGCCTCGCCGCCGAGCGCGGCGCGCGGCAGGACCTCTATGGGCGCTACATGGATGAACTTGCGGCGCTCTACGCCGCCGGGATCCGCTCGGAAACCGTCGATTTCGACCGCACGGCGAGCGCCTTCGCGCTGCGGGGCCGCATCGGGCTGATGGGGTCCGGGCCGGTGATCGAAGCCGCGGAGCAGGCGCTGAAGTTCGTCGTCGACTTGTCCATGGGACCCCGGCGCAACGACGCCGAAGTGCGGGCGATGATGGACAGCGAGGAGGCCAACGTCATCGACGCCTTCGCCTCGACCTGCCGGGCGGAGATCCAGGCGATCGCGTGACGTCTTTCCGCGGCTTTGCGCGCGCCCTTGCTCGGCGGGGCGAGGTTCGCAAAGCGGCCGAAGGAAACAGCTTTGCCGCAGCGTGGCCGACTCGCTAGCATGAGCCGGCCGCGCTGCTCGTGAAGGATTCGATCCATGTCGCCGCCGTTCCGTCCCTCGCCGCCGGGCGATGACGACGCCGCCCGCGAATGCGGACCCCAGGCCGCTTTTCGCGGTCTGTTCGGCCGTCATCGCGGCGGTCCGTTCGGACGCTGGCGCGGATCGCGGATGTTCGATTCGGGCGCGCTGCGTCTGCTTGTGCTCGGCCTCATCGCCGAGGAGCCGCGTCACGGCTACGACATCATCCGGGGTTTACGCGCGCGCTTCCAGGGCTCCTACAGCCCGAGCCCCGGCTCGATCTACCCGATTCTCCAGCAGCTTTCCGAGGCGGGCCTGGTCAGCTCGACCGCTCATGGCCCCCGCCGGCGCTTCGCCATCACCGAAGCCGGCAAAGCCTGGCTTTCCGAGCAGGGCGCGGAGCTCGACGCGATCAAGACGCAACTCGAGGAAGCGGCTGCGCCGATCGGCGACCAGGCGATCGGCGAGGCGATCCGCGACCTCCGCGGCGCGCTCTTCTCCAAGATGCGCAAAGGCGCGCTCGACGCCAAACAGGCGGGTCGCCTGCGCGACGTTCTCGAGCGGGCGCGGCGAGAGATCGAGGATCTGTAGCGGGCGCGGGCTACTGAAGGCCGCGGCGAGCGTTGTCATCAGACTAATGTCGGGGGGGCCGAAAGCGGAATTGACGCGCCGGCGTTTGACCGCCTCGCGGATAAGTCCTATTGTATGATAATTGGCGGTCGGCGGCCGGATGCGTAGTGGCCATCGCCAATCGAAAATGCGTCCGACAGCCGAGGCGCCAAGAGCGTGATGATCACGGGAGGAGTATACTATGCAGCTTATGAAATGGCTGGGCGGGGCCGCGCTCGGCGCGGCGCTGATTATGGCCGGATCGTCGGCATTCGCCGTCACCATCGGATTCTCTCAGGTGGGCGACGAGGGCGACTGGCGGCCCGCATTCTCCAAGGACATGCAGGAGGAAGCGAAGAAAGAGGGGATTGACCTCAAGTTTGCCGACGCGCAGGGCAAGGAAGAGGACCAGTTGAAGGCGGTCCGGGCGTTCATCGCCCAGAAGGTCGACGCCATCATCATTGCGCCGGTGGTCACCACGGGGTGGACGCAGGTTCTCGAGGAAGCCAAGAAGGCGGGCATCCCGGTGTTCCTGGCCGACCGCGACGTCGAGGCCGACAAGGGCCTGTTCGTCACCCGCATCTCCGCCGACTTCAACCTCGAAGGGAAACTGGCCGGGGCCTGGCTCGCCCAGGCGAGCAAGGGCACCTGCAACGTTGTCGAGCTGCAAGGCACCGTCGGGTCGGCGCCCGCGATCGAACGCAAGAAGGGCTTCGAAGCGGTCACCGCGCTGTTCCCCAACATCAAAATCGTGAAGTCGCAGAGCGGCGATTTCACCACCGACGGCGGCAAGAAGGTGATGGAAGCCTTCATCAAGTCGACCGACAACCTGAAGGGCATCTGCGGCGTGTTCGCGCACAACGACAACATGCAGCTCGGCGCCATTCAGGCGATGAAGGAAGCCGGCCTCAAGCCCGGCAAGGACTTCCTGATGGTGTCGGTCGACTACGTCCCGGCGATGAAGGAAGCGCTGGCGGCCGGCGACTCGAATGCGTCGGTCGAACTCCGCTCGGCGATCGGCAAGTACATCTACCCGGTGGTTCTCGGCTACCTCAAGGACAAGAACGAAGAGCTGCCGAAGTGGGTGGTGATCCCGTCCGATCTGCATACCGCGGCCACGGCCGGCAACTGATCCCCGCTTCGGGTTCAGCGGCTTGACCGGCGCGCTCCGCCGCATGGCGTCGGGGCGCGCCGATTTCCATCGCGTTCGGCTTTGTGCGACCTTCTCGCGCAGGCGAATCGCAATCGTATCCACAATCGGTTGGTCGGAGCGCAAATCGTGACCGCGCGCATCGAAATGCTTGGCGTATCGAAAGCGTTTCCCGGCGTCCGGGCGCTCGACCGCGTCGACTTCCAGGTCGAGGCCGGCGAGGTCCACGCGCTCATGGGCGAGAACGGGGCCGGCAAGTCGACGCTGATCAAGATCATGACCGGCGCGGTGCAAGGGGATGCGGGCGAGATCCGGATCGACGGCCGGCCGGTTTCCATCAGCTCGACCGGCGACGCGCAGGCGCTCGGCATCGGCACGGTCTACCAGGAGGTCAACCTCGTTCCGACCATGTCGGTGACGAAAAACCTCACCCTCGGCCGGCAGCCGAAACGGTTCGGGCTCATCGAATGGGGCAAGGCCAAGCGGCGCGCGCGCGAGCGTCTGAAACGCCTCAATATCGGCTCAGAAATCGACGTCGAGCGGCCGCTCGGGTCGTTCTCGGTCGCTATCCAGCAGCTCGTGGCGATCGCCCGCGCGCTCGAGGACGACACCCGCGTTCTGGTGCTCGACGAGCCGACCGCGAGCCTCGACGCCAACGAGACGGCGCTGCTGTTCAAGATCGTCCGCGACCTCAAGGCGCGCGGCATCGCCATCGTCTTCATCACCCATTTCATAGATCAGGTTTACGAGATCGCAGACCGCATCTCGGTGTTGCGCAACGGCCGCCTCGTCGGCTGCGCTCCGATCGCGGAGCTCCCTGCCCTCAAGATGATCTCGATGATGCTCGGGCGGGAGCTCGAGCACACGGTGGAGCACGCGGCGCGGGCGGCCTCGACGGTGGAAGGCGAGCCGATCCTGGTGGCCGAAGGGTTAGGCCGGCGCCGGGTGATGGCGCCGTTCGACCTGTCCCTGCGCGCGGGCGAAGTCGTCGGCCTTTCGGGTCTCCTCGGCTCTGGACGCACCGAGGTCGCCAAGCTGATCTTCGGGGCGGTCAAGCACGATTCGGGAACACTGACCGTCGAGGGCGCGCAGATCGCCTCGGCCTCGCCCGGCCGTTCGCTGCACCTCGGCGTCGCGTTCTGCCCCGAGGATCGCAAGGCCGAGGGCATCTTCGGCGAGCTCACCGTGCGCGAGAACATCATTCTCGGCCTGCAGACCAAGCGAGGCTGGCTCCATCGGCTCTCCCACGACCAGCAGGAAGCGTTGGCGCAGGAGATGATCAAGGCGCTGGCGATCGCGACGCCGGACGCGGATAAGCCGGTCAACCAACTGTCGGGCGGGAACCAGCAAAAGGTGGTGCTGGCGCGCGCGCTGACCGCCGAGCCGCGCATTCTCATTCTCGATGAGCCGACGCGCGGGATCGACGTCGGCGCGCACGCCGAAATCGTCGCGCTGATTCGCCGCCTCTGCGCTCAGGGACTGGCGCTGCTCGTCGCCTCGTCCGAACTCGACGAACTCGTCGCGGTCAGCGACCGGATCGCCGTGCTGCGGGATCGCCGCAAGGTCGGCGAGATCGAGGCGCGGGACATCACTCGCCAGACCATCATCGACACGATCGCAGGCGCAAGACAGTGAAGCATTCGGCTGAGATTCCCGCGGCGGCGCCGTCCCCTTCCTGGCTGCGCGCGATGGCCGGACATCGCGCCGTCTGGCCGATCGTCGCGCTGGCGTTGATCCTGATCGTCGATGGAATCATTTCCCCGGCTTCTTCCAGATTCGCATCGTCGAGGGCCGGCTGTTCGGCAACCTGATCGACATTCTGTACCGCGCCGTGCCGACGGCGCTGGTGGCGATCGGCATGGCCGCGGTCATCGGCACCAAGGGGATCGACCTCTCGGTCGGCGCGATCATCGCCATTGTCGGCGCGGTCATCACCTGGCGCATTCACGCCGGCGATCCGCACGCGCTCGTCCTCCTGATCGCCCTCGGCGCGGCCTTACTCTGCGGGGTGTGGAACGGATTCCTCGTGGCGGTGCTCGACATTCAGCCGATCATCGCGACGCTGATCCTGATGACGTCCGGGCGAGGCATCGGGCTGATGATCAACCTCCTGTACGGGGGAACCAACCCGAGCTTCACCAGCCCTCTGCTGCAAGGGTTGAGCGTCGGCCACATCGGCCTGATCCCGACCCGCCTGATCCTGTTTGCCGCGATCTTCGTCGTGGTGTGGCTGTTGATCCGGCGCACCGCGTTTGGACTGCTGCTCGAATCGGTGGGCTCCAACCCGGCCGCGGCCAAGATCGTCGGGATCAACGCCCGGCTGGTCATCTATGCGGCGTATCTCATCTCCGGCTTCTGCGCGGGCTGGGCGGGAATCGTGCTGGCCGCCGATACGCACACCTCCGATCCCGTCAGCATCGGCCTCTATATCGAGCTCGACGCGATCCTCGCCGTGGTGATCGGCGGCGGTTCGCTCTCGGGCGGGCGCGTCTATCTCGGCATGACGATTCTCGGCGTGCTGGTCATCCAGGCGCTGACCACCTCGATCCTGACCAGCGGCCTGCCGCCCGAATACAACCTGGTGGTGAAGGCGATCGTGGTCATTATCGTCCTGCTGCTGCAATCGACCAACCTGCGCAACGCGCTGTATAACGCTTTGGCGAGGACGCAGCGATGAACGAGAAGTATCTTCCGCTTCTTGCAACGATCGCGGTGTTCGTCGCGCTGTTTCTCGTTGGCGGATATCTGTACAACAATTTTCTCACCACGCAGGTTCTTGGCGACATCCTCGCCGACAACGCCTTCATCATCACCGCGGCGATCGGCACGACCTTCGTCATCCTGTCCGGCGGCATCGACCTTTCGGTCGGCTCGATGATCGGCTTCGTCGGCGTCGTGATCGCCAATCTCGATGTGATCGGGTGGCATCCGCTCGTCTCCGCCGCCTTGATGCTCGTGTTCGGACTGCTGTTTGGCGCGCTGCAGGGGCTGATCATCGACTTCTGCGAGATCCAGCCGTTCATCGTCACGCTCGCGGGTCTGTTCCTGCTGCGCGGCGGCTGCTTCATGATCAATCTCGATTCGGTGCCGGTCCACCATCCGTTCGTCGAGTGGTTCTCGAGCCTCAGCATTCCCCTTCCGGGAGACGGCGTGTTGCGCAGCTCCGCGGTGGTCATGCTGATCGCGCTGGTGGCCGCGATCGGGATCGCGCATTTCACCGGTTTCGGCGCCAACGTCTACGCGATTGGCGGAGACAAGACGTCGGCCAGACTGATGGGCGTGCCGATCCGGCGAACGATGGTTGGAATCTATGCGCTCGGCGGTTTCTTTAGCGCGCTCGGCGGGGTGATCTACGCGTTCTACACCTCGTCCGGCTATCCGCTCGCCGGCACCGGCAACGAACTCACCGCCATCGCGTCGGTGGTTCTCGGGGGAACCATGTTGACCGGCGGAATCGGCATGGTCGCCGGTACGCTGTTCGGCGGCATGATCCTAGGCCTGATCGCGACCATCATCGATTTCAACGGCTCGCTGAACGGCGCCTGGATCATGATCATCAGCGGGGTTCTCCTGTTCATCTTCATCGTAATGCAGAGATCGCTGGTCGGTTCCCTGCGCTTGCGGGGAGCGGCCTGAGGCGCCGAGCCATGACACGCATCAGCAAAATTTCCGCCTCCGTCGTCTCGCGACGACGGATCTCGTCCGCGCACGCCGTCGGCCGCGCCCAAGGGCGCGACGACCCCGCCTTCGAGCGCAACATCTACAGCCAGTTGGCCGGCCGGCTGGGTCAGGAGATCGTCGCCGGCCTCTATCCAGCGGGTTCGCTGCTGCCAAGCGCGCAGGACATGTGCGCCCGGTTTTCCGTCTCGCGCACGGCGCTCCGGGAAGCCTACAGCATCCTCAGCGCGAAGGGGCTGATCGTCGCGCGCCCGAAGATCGGCACGCGGGTCCGACCGAAGGCCGAGTGGAATCTGCTCGATCCCGAGGTGCTCGCCTGGCATCTCGCGGCGACGCCGAGCGAGCACCTGGTCGACGAACTGTTCGCGCTGCGCCAGATGGTCGAACCGCCGGCCGCGGCGTTGGCGGCGTCCTCGCCTTCGCGCGACACGGTCGCGCGAATCGCCGAAGCCTACGGCCGGATGGAGCGGCTCAAGAACGGCGCCGGCGACCTGATCGGGGCCGACCTCGATTTCCACATGGCGATCCTCGAGGCCTCCGGAAACCGGTTCCTTGCGGCCCTCGGCGGGCTCATCCACACCGCGCTCGAATGCACGTTCCGGCTGAGCTGGCGGGGCGCCGCAGGCATTCAGGACAATCGCCTCTTTCAACATCGGGCGATCTTCGAGGCGATCCGCGACACAGACGCCGAGCGCGCGCGTCAACGCATGAGCGAGCTGCTTCGGGACTCGATCGGCGACGTGCGCGAGTACCTGCGCCAGCGCGACGAGGCCGCGGGCGGCCAGACGGCGACCTGAGCGCGCGAACAAAAAGCCTATCAGAGCAGCCGGCGCGCGCCGACGGCCCCCTCGATCAAAACTTCCGGGCCCAGCGCCAGACCGCCCATTGCCGGCGGAGCGGCGAGGCCGCGGGCGCGGGATCAAACGGCCGCTCCGCATGACGCTCCATGCGGTCGAGGTCGAGCCTCAGGGTCGCGAGCGGGACGAAGGCCGGCAGGATCGGCGGCGGCGACGCCTTGAGCCGCCGCTCGGCCTCGGCGAGGCGCTCGCGGGCGAGCGCGCAGAGCTCCGCCACCGCCGCGACGACGCCCAGGGTTTCGCGTCTGGCGTCGAAATCCGCGCCGGTCGCTCCGTGGCGCCTGGCGACGTCCGTGGGAAAGAGCGTCGGCGCGACGCCCGCCTGAGACGAGAGACTGGCAAGCATGCGCGTCAGCGCCAGCGCGAACCCCGCCGGGGCGCTCGCATCCGAGCCGTCGAGATCCTGGCCGCCGGCGGCGATGCGCGCGGCGAGCCGCAACCGGGCGCCCTCGCTCTCGGCGGCGTACTGCTCGAAGGCCGCAAGGGGAAAATCCTGCGGCGGCGCGATTTCCGTCAGCCGCGCGTCGAGCATCGCTTCGATCGCCGCCCCGGGAAGAGCGAAGGCGGCGATCGCCGCGCGAAGCGCAATCGCCGTCGGACTTCCGCCCGCTTCCGCATCACCGGGTCCAAGCGCGGCTTCGCGCCACCACGCAAGCCTCAGCGCCGCAAGATTGGGGTCGCGCGCGCGCAGCCGCGCCTGGCGAATCTCGTGGTCGAAGGCGGCCAGCGCAAGGAGCGCATCCCGGCTCGCCGCGGGCGCGTAGAGGGCGCCGAGCCACTGGTCGCGTGCGTGCTCCCGAGCGACCGCGGCGCAATGCTTGAAGGCTTCCGCCAGCGTCTCGGCGGGAACCGGATCGGACGCGGTCACGGCGCGGCGATCAGGACCGCCGCGACCCGACGATCCTCGGACTGCATGACGTTGTAGACCCGGAGCGCCGGACCGGTCGCCATGGCGTCGAAACGGAGGCCGGCCGCGCGCAACACGGCTCGCAGCGGCTTTGGCGCGAAGGCCGGCTCGGCCCCCGCCCCGATCACCAGGAATTCGATCGAGCCCGGCCGCTCCGTCAGCTCGGCGAACAGGGACGAGAGAGCGCGCGAGTCGAGATCGTCGACCGTTTCCGCCTCGATCGGACGCACGCCCATCGGCGTCGCCAGGATCGAGCCCTGATGCGCCATGCCGGCGAAGGCGAAGCCGCCGC
Source organism: uncultured Alphaproteobacteria bacterium (assembly GCA_963748545.1). Taxonomy (GTDB): domain Bacteria; phylum Pseudomonadota; class Alphaproteobacteria; order Rhizobiales; family Beijerinckiaceae; genus Roseiarcus. Next base: position 61,542 of record CAVVJO010000028.1, on the reverse strand, counting down.
CGCCATACGCAGAGATGATGTGGCGTCCCGGCGCGAAGGGCGCGGCAGGGCCGAAGGGGGTCACGCCTTGGCGTCCGCCGCCTTCGCGTCCGAGCCCTCGGCTTGCGCGTCCTTCTTGTCGAACACGTCGGCGCGAACGCCCATGTAGATCAGCATCGGCGAGCAGATGAAGATCGACGAGTAGGTGGCGACGAAAATGCCCCAGATCATCGCGGCCGAGAACGAGCGGATGACATGGCCGCCGAGGAAGAACAGGGCGAGCAGCGCCAGGAACACCGTCGTCGCGGTCATGATCGTGCGCGGCAGCACGGCGTTGATCGACATGTCGATGATCTCGGCGGTCGACAGGCGCTTGTACTTGCGCATGACTTCCCGGATGCGGTCGAGCACGACCACGGTCTCGTTAAGAGAGTAGCCGACGATCGTCAGGATGGCCGCGATCGAGGTCTGGTTGAACTCGATCTGGGTGACGCAGAAGAACCCGACCGTCAGCAACAGGTCGTGCATGGTGCCGATGATCGCGCCGACCGCGAACTGCCACTCGAACCGGAACCAGAGGTAGGTCAGAACGGCGATGATCGCGACGACGACGCCGAGCGTGCCGCTCTGCACCAGTTCGGAGGAGACGCTCGGACCGACCGAGTCGACGCTGCGGAACTCGTAATCGGCGCCGAAGGCGTCGCGCAGTTTGGAGATCGCCGTCTGCTGGCCCTGCTCGCCGCCCGGCTGCACGTTGAGACGCAGCAGCACGTCGGCGTCCGAGCCGATCTGTTGAACCTCGACCGGCCCGAGGCCCAGGCCCTCGGCCTTGGTGCGGATGTCGGCGATGTGGGCCTCGCCGTTCTTGGCGCGAATGTCGACCTGCGTGCCGCCGGCGAAGTCGATGCCGAAATTCATGCCCACGAACAGGAACATCAGCACGGAGACGATCGACAGCGCCGCCGACAGCGGATAACTCACGCGGCGGAACCGCATGAAGCCGAACTTGGTGTTCTCGGGCGCGAGACGAAGGAGTTTCATGGGTTTTGTCCCGGGCCGCTCAGATCGGAATCTTGGTCGGCCGCACGCGGCGGTACCAAAGCGCGATCATCATGCGCGTCATCGTCACCGCCGTGACGATCGAGGTGATGATTCCAAGGCCGAGCGAGACGGCGAAGCCGCGCACGGCGCCCGAACCGAACAGGTAGAGGATCAGCGCGGCGACAAACATCGTGACGTTGGAATCGACGATGGTCGCGAAGGCGCGCTTGAAACCGGCGTCGAGCGCCGAGATGACCGAGCGCCCGAGATGCGACTCCTCTCGAATGCGCTCATAGATCAGCACGTTCGAAATCGACCGCCATGCCGATTGTGAAGACGATGCCGGCGATGCCGGGCAGCGTCAACGTCGCGCCGAGCAGCACCATCGATGCGAAAATCAGCAGGATGTGGACCGCCAGCGCTAGGTCGGCGAACACGCCGAAAACGCCGTAGGTCGCAATCATGTAAATGGCCACGAGGATGGCGCCGACGTAAGACGCGCGTTTCCCCGCGTCGATCGAAATCCTGGCCGAGGCCCGGACCGACCGTGCGCTCCTCGACCACCGTCAGCTTGGCGGGCAGCGCGCCGGCGCGCAGCAGGATCGCGAGGCTGCTGGCCTCTTCGAGCGTGAAATTGCCGGTGATCTGTCCCGTGCCGCCGGTGATCGGCGAGCGGATCACCGGCGCCGAGATCACCTTGCCGTCGAGCACGATGGCGAACGGGCGGCCGACGTTCTCGGTCGTGATCGCGCCGAATTTCTGGCCGCCGCGAAGATTGAAGCGGAAGCTCACGTCGGGCTCGCCGCTCTGCTGGTCGAAGCTCTGCTGCGCGTCGACCAGATCCTCGCCGTCGACCATGATGCGCTTCTGAACGGCGATCGTCCCGCCGCCCTTTTGCATCGGCAGGGTTTCGACCTCGTTCGGCGGATCGCCGGGGTCGGCCGCGAGCTGGAAGTCGAGCTTGGCGGTCTGGCCAATGATCTCCTTGAGCTTGGTCGTGTCCTGGAGCCCCGGCACCTCGATCAGCACCCGGTTCGTGCCCTGCTGAGCGATCTCGGTTTCCTTGGTGCCCATCGCGTTGATGCGCCGGTTCAGCACTTCGATCGACTGCGTGACGGCGTGCCGCACCTTATCGGCGATGGCCGCGTCGGTGAGCGTGAGCTGAACGCCGCTGTCGGTCTCCGTCACGTCGAGGGTTCGGCCGTTGCCGCCGGCGAGCGCGCCGCCGATCGGCTGGCTCAGCCCCTGCAAAAGCGCATAGGCCTTGTCGCGTTCGGCCGGGTCTGCGATGCGGACGAGAACGCCGCGCGGCTGGGTCGCGATCCCGCCCGAGAGGGCGATCTTGCCGTCCCGCATCTTCTGGCGAACGTCGTCGCGCAGGGCTTCGACCTGAGTCTTGACGACCGAGGCGTCGTCGACCTGCATCAACATGTAGGCGCCGCCCTGGAGGTCGAGGCCCAGGACGATCTGGCGCAGCGGAATGAAACTCGGAACCCGCGCTGCGAGGGCGTCGACCACTTCGGACGACAGGAAGCTCGGAAGGATGAGCAGGATCGCGGCGGCGACGAGCGCCAGGACCGAGGCCAGTTTCCAGGGGGCGAAGCGGAGCATTCGGGCTCTCAATCTATTTCGGCGTCAGCGCGGACGAACTCGGCGTCAGCGCGGCGACTGGCGTCAGGCTTTGGCCGGGTCTTTCACCGGCTCGCCCTTGGCGCGGACCTCGGCGATGCCGGAACGGGCCAGACGGACTTTGACATTGGGGGCGACCTCGAGTTCGACCTCGTTGTCGTCGACCGACTTGCTGATCTTGCCGATGAGCCCGCCCGTGGTGACGACGGTGTCGCCGCGCTTCGCCGCCTGCACCAGTTCGCGCTGCTCCTTCGCCCGCCGCTGCTGCGGTCGCCAAAGCACGAAATAGACGATCGCGATCATGGCGACGATCGGCACGAGTTGGACGACCGTGTCGTTCATGCCCGCCGGCAAGCCGGCGGTCTGGGCGAAAGCTTCGGTTATGAACACGGTCAGAGGGCTCCGGCGACGCGAAAGCCGCGCCGCTTCATCAGGGGGTCACACGAAAAGCGTCGCATATATATCCGCGCGCCTTGCGAAAGCAACGCCGCAGGTCCGGGCGAATTCCGGGGACCAAGGCAGCGGCCTCGCCGTTCGGGCCCTATTCAGGCCGGCTCGGGCCGGTTATGGCTTCTCTCGCACAGCTGAAGCCGCGCCGTCGCTCGTTGCGACGTCTCAAGGGGAAACGCACAATGAACAAACAACTGGCGGAATTCATCGGAACCTTCGCCCTCGTCTTCTTCGGCTGCGGGACCGCGGCGATCGGCGGCATGGGAACAGGGGCGACCGCGGTCGACCTGCTCGGCATCGCCAGCGCCTTCGGCTTCGCCATCGTGGCGATGGCCTACGGCATCGGGCCGATCTCCGGCTGTCACGTCAACCCGGCCGTCAGCTTCGGCGTCTTCGTCGCCGGCCGCATGAGCGCGAGCGAGATGGTGACCTACTGGATCGCCCAGGTGCTCGGCGCGCTCGTCGGGGCGGGCGTGCTCTATCTCATCCTGTCCGGCAAGGCCTCGGGCTGGACCGGCGGCTTGGGCCAGAACGGCTGGGGCGCGGGCTATCTCGGCGAATACAACATGCTCTCGGCCCTGGTGTTCGAGATCGTCGCGACCTTCCTGTTCCTGGTCACCATCCTCGGCGTCACCCATCCCTTCATGCCGAAGGGCTTTGCGGGTCTCGCCATCGGCCTCGCGCTCGCCGCGATCCATCTGGTCGGCATCAACATCACCGGCACTTCAGTCAATCCGGCCCGCTCGATCGGCCCGGCGATCGTCGGCTTCGCCTCCAATCCCCAATATGTCGCGCAGCTCTGGCTGTTCATCGTCGCCCCGCTGATCGGCGCAGGCCTCGCCGGCTTCCTCTACCGCGAAGGCGCCCTGCTCGATCAGCCCAAGGCCTGACTCCAGGCGTCGCCGCCCTTGAGGGGTCGTCCGCCCGCGGCGATCCCATCGGCGCTCGGTGCGCTTCCGAGAGCCGACGCCGTTGGAGGGAACGTCGACGCATAACTCGTCGACAGCGCCACGCCGCGGGCGTCGAATCACCGCCGCAGGAGAACCGGACGCGCCGGATGGACATTTTCATCCAGAGCATCTTAAAGCATTCGCTCGACATCGATGATAACGATGCGGACGCCACTTCGTGATATTCTTCACCGGGCGCCGCGTCCTCCGAAACCCGAGGAACCCCGGCCGCCATGGTGCTCGTCTCCATCGTCCTATTCATCCTGATCCTCTGCGCCGGGTTTCTCGGCCTCTGGGCGCACAAACAGCTGCCGGAAAGCCAGAAGGACGAGAACGCGCGAGCCGTCGTCGGCCAGGTCGTGGGAATCGTCAGCCTTCTGCTCGCGCTCGTGCTCGGCACCTTGATCGGCACGAGTTTCGGGTTCTTCGGCGGTCAGAAGACCGAACTCGAAACGCTGTCGTCCCAGATCCTGATGCTCGACCAGGCGCTGGCCCAGTATGGCCCCGAGACAAAGCCCGCGCGCGACAAGTTGAGAGAATCCGTGCAGCAGGCCTATGATACCTTCTGGGGGAGCGGCGAGCCCGATCAGAAGCTGCTCCAGGTCGACGTTCCGCTCGCCTTTGGCCAGGCGTCCAAGGCCTATCTCGCCTCGCTCAAACCCGAGACCGACTCGCAGAAGCAGGCGGTTGCATCCGCGACCGCACTCACGAACCAGATCATGCAGGGTCGCGTCCTGATGGCCCTCCAGCTCGCAAGCCACCCGGTCAGTGCGGGCATGCTGATCGTCTTGGGGATTTGGGCGATTGTGCTCTTCTTCGCCATGGGACTGTTTGTGAAGCCCAACGGACTGGTGCTCGGGGCCATGGCCTTCGGCGCGCTCTGCGTCGCTTTCGCAATCTTCCTCATTCTCGAACTCGGCCTGCCTTATACCGGCATGCTCCGCGTATCCGGCGGAGCGCTGCATGAGGTGCTCGACACCATCGATAAGTAGCGACAAGCAGACGCGCGAGGGCCTCGGATCGGAGACCGCCCCCATCCTGTTACGTCGGTCGGGAATGAGTATCATCCGGGCGCGGCTCGGGCCGCTACGCCAGCGCGGAAGCGTCGGCCCCAAATTGGACAGAGGAACCGCAACTCTCATGACGTCATCGCCGAAATCGCCAACGCCGCAGACGCTGGCCTTCAACGCCCAATACCGTGAGGGCCTCGACTTCTCCGACGATCAGGACTTTCAGGACGCGCGCCGCGGCCTCGTCGCCTCGCTGCGCGAGCCGGTGGTCATCAAGGACGCCGAGGGCAAGCCCGTCTGGGATCTCGCCCAGTACGCCTTCGTCGGCGTGACCGAAAAGGACGACGCGCCCGACTCAGTAAACCCGAGCCTGTGGCGCATGGCCAAGCTCAACATGATCCACGGCCTGTTCGAAGTCGCTGACGGCGTCTGGCAAGCGCGCGGCTATGATCTTTCGGTCATGACGATCCTGCGCTCGAACTCAGGCTATATCGTCATCGATCCCCTCATCTCCGCCGAATGCTCCGCGGCCGTCTGGCGGGAACTGGTCATCCCCCATCTCGGCGACCGGCCGATCGCCGCCGTCATCTACACCCACAGCCACGTCGATCACTTCGGCGGCGTCCGCGGCCTCGTCAGTCAAGCGGACATCGACGCGGGCAAGGTGAAGATCCTCGCGCCCGCGCATTTCACCGAGGCGGCGATCGGCGAGAACGTCATCGCCGGCAACGCGATGAGCCGGCGCGCCACCTACATGTATGGCAACCTGTTGCCCAAGAACGCGATCGGCCAGGTCGACGGGGGTCTCGGAAAGACAACCTCCAGCGGAACCGTCGGTCTCATCCTGCCAACTGACTTCGCGACAAAAACCGGCGAGGTGATCACGCTCGACGGGATCGACCTTCATGTGCTGATGGCGCCCGAGTCGGAAGCGCCGGCCGAATTCATGTTCTATCTGCCCAAGTTCAAGGCGTTCTGCGCGGCGGAAGACGCCACCCACACGCTGCACAACCTCTATACGCTTCGCGGCGCAAAAGTTCGCGACGGCCTCTTGTGGTCGAAATATCTCCAGCAGGCGCTCGACATGTTCGGCCCCGACATCGAGGTCGTCTTCGCCTCGCATCATTGGCCGACCTGGGGCAACGCGCGCGTCGTCTCCTTTCTAAAATCGCAGCGCGATACCTACCGCTTCCTGCATGACCAGGTCATGCGCATGGCCAACAGCGGCCTGACGCCGAAGGAGATCGGCGAGGCGATCCGCCTGCCGCGCTCGCTCGCGACCCAATGGGCGAGCCGCAGCTATTACGGCTCCGTCTATCACGACGCCGTCGCCCAATATAACCTGCGCCTCGGCTTCTTCGACGGAAATCCGGCGACTTTGCATCAGCATCCGCCGGTCGAGGCGGGGCGGCGCTACGTCGCCTTCATGGGCGGCGCCGACGCCGTGCTGCGCCGGGCGAAGACCTCCTACGATGAGGGCGATTATCGCTGGGTGGCGGAGGTGGTGAACCACGTCGTGTTCGCCGACGGGACCAACGTCGCAGCGAAGCTTCTCCTCGCTGACGCCTACGAGCAGCTCGGTTATCAGTCCGAGTCCGGTCCGTGGCGCAACTTCTATCTCACCGGCGCCCAAGAGTTGAGAAACGGCGTCGCGAAGCTGCCGGCCGCGAGCACGTCGAGCCCAGACATCATCCGCGCGATGCCGCTCGACATGTTCCTCGACTATCTCGGCGTGCGGCTGAACGGCGAGCGGGCCGCGGGCCAGACTGTCGAGTTTACCCTCGAACTCACCGACACCGGCGACAAATATACGTTTGGCGTCGAGAACAGCGCGCTCCACTATTCGAAGGGCAAACTCATCGAGAACCCCGCAGCCTCGCTGACGACGACGCGAGCCGCGTTCAACGACGTCATCCTGCGCCAGGCGACGCTCGAGAAGCTCATCGTCGACGGCAAGGCGAAGCTTGGCGGGGACCCGAAAAAACTCGCCGAGTTTGTTTCCTGGCTCGACAACTTCGAGTTCTGGTTCGACATCGTCACGGACTGAAGCGCATGTGCGCGATCTGCGACCTCGACATCGCGTTCGTCGTCGATCATCCGATGACGCTTGCCGTCGCGGTCGCGACGCGGGCCGCAATCGATGCAGGGCGGCTCACGGCGCCGCCTCAGGATCCGCCGGGGACGCTCGGGGCAGTGAGAGCGCGGACGCGGGCGATCGCGGCGCTAAGAAGCGTTCAGGAGCGCCTTGAGCGGACGCTTGCGCCGGAACGGTTCGCGGCGCTGCCGGACTTCTTCGTCTTGATGATCGAGACGGGAACGTGGGGTTTCTTCCGCGCGACGCCGTCCGGGTTCGATCAGAACATTCAGCCCGATGCGCCGCGGCTCACGGGCGAACCCGCCGAACGCGACGTTGTCGTGGTGATGTCGGAGGCGACTTCGCGCGCGCTCGCCGAAGGCCTCCTGCCGTTCGATCGCGCCGTCGCTGAAGGGCTAATCGCCGTGGATGCGGACGACGTGCGACGCGCGTCGCTTCGCGAGGCTTGGGGCGCGGCGTGGCCGGAACTCGGCTTCAGCCGATACGTCTGCGCGTAAAGGCCCGGTCTTGTGGGACCAGCCCGTGGGGATTGACGACGAGCGCAAGAACGCCTCATCTCACGCCAACTCATACGGAACGACAATAGCTTGGAGCAACGCCTCATGTCAGGACTTGTGATCACACGCCGCGGCGCCCTCCTCGGTTTTGGGGCGCTCGGGGCCGCCGGGCTGTCCGGCTGCAACACGCCCGCGGCCGTCCCTGTGGCCGCCTCGAGCCCTGCTGCCGTCTCGGGTTACCGGATCGGCAACATTGTGGTGGACACCTCGCCGCTTGCCGGCCAGAGCGGCGGCCAGACGGCGCAGTGGGCGCAGAGCGCGCTGCCCGGCGCGCTGGCTCAGGTTTTCGCCTCCCACATGACGCCAGGCGACCCCAGCGGCGGAACCCTCAGCGTGGTGATCAACTCGATTTATCTGGGAGGCGGCGGTCCCGCCGATGCGGACAGGATCAGGGGCGTCGCGACGCTGAATGGACATCAGATCAGCGTACGCGCGGTGTCGACCTATTTTCCGAGCCCCAGCGATCAGGCGCTGGTCGAACAGGCGCTGCGGGATCGGGTTAACGCGCTGGCTGTGGCGTTCGCCTACCGGCTGAAGCGGAAACTACAGTCTTAATTAGCGGCTCGGATACCAGTAGGACGCCTGCGGCTTGGTGCGGTCGACCACGACGAACTGGTTGGCGAAGACACGGTAGCTCGGGCTCCATTCGCCGTCGGGCCACTGCACCCGGATTTCCGCACGCTCGGCGGTGCCCAAGCCCACATGGACCCAACCGGCGTGGCCAGATGCGTCGCCCCCGCCCACCTGGATCGTGCGGGTCTGGGTGCGGACGCCGGTCTTGACCGCAATCTTTGCGCCGACGGCATTGCGGTTCGGGTTTGGCTCGACGAGCCGGATCTCGGTCCAGTTGCCCGAGGGCAGCGGCGGTCCGTCATCGTTCTTGTCGCCGAGATTGCGAAACAGGGCGACGTTCGAGCCGCGGTCGATCTGGAGAATGTCAAGCTTGCCGTCGAGGTTGAAGTCGGCGATCAGCGCGCCGCGCCCGACTTCGATTGCCGGCAATGCCGGCGAGGTCGCCCGCTTCCGCGAACTTGCCGCTCCACTGGCCTAACAGAAGGTTGCTCGGATCGTATGCGGCGAAGTCAGGCATCTGCGAGAGATTGCCCTTCGACACGAAGATATCGAGCAGTCCAACATTGGTGAAGTCGCCGAATTCGGCGTGCCAGGCCGTCGAGGGCCGCTTGTCGCCGCCGGTGTATGGGATATGCGCGGTGGCGCCGACGTCGCCGGCAATGTCGCGATAGACCGGCAATTCGCCGCGACCGGCCTCGTCCGGGTCGAGCTTCTGCAGCTTCTCGTCGCCCATCGAGGTCAGGAAGTACTGTGGGTAGCCGGAGCCGTCGATGTCGCCCTCGGCAATCCCCATGCCGAAGATCGACACGTGCCGCCAGCCGTCGGCGCGACCGTAGGGCCGGGGCGTCTTGCCCGGCTCGACCCGCCAGAGTTGTTCCTCGCCGCCGCGGTAATATTGCCGGTCGTTGGAAATCCTGAGCGACGGCTCGCCCGACTTGTTCCAGTCGGTGAACAGCATCGAAAGGGCGCAAAAGCCGGGCGCGAGCGGGGCACGGACTGAATAGTCCGGCTTGTCCCCCGGCTGCGGCCGGAACAGCGAATTGTCTTGGCATGTGCCCCAGGGCGAACCCGGCGCGTCGCGGTCGACGTAGTGGCCGATCGCGAGGGTCGGAAACTTCTGACCCGGCTCCCATTCAGCGGCGAAGGACGTCGTCCAGCCGAAATCGCCGTCGAAATTCCACTCCTTGTTTGCGAGGGTGAACTTGCAGTCCGGACCGCCTTTCAGCATCAGGTTCTGACCCACGCGCAGGACGAAGAGGTCGAGGTGGCCGTCGCCGCTTATGTCGATCGGATAGGCGCCGATGACATTGGTCAGGAGCTTCGGGTCGATATCGATCGGCCTCTCGACGAACCGGAGCGGGCCGCCCGACTTCGAAATGTTCACGTATAGTTTGGCCGGATTCTTGCCGCCCGCGAGGAACACCGAGGGAAAGCCGGAACCGTCGCAATCGAACGCGGCGCCGCCGCCGCCGACGAAGAATTCCCAGGGGCCGTCGTAGACACTGTCGAGGCCAGCCGCCTGCGCCTCCTCGTGCATGACCGGCACGTCGCCAGCCGGCTCGAGCCGATCAACGGCGTGGGCGGCGGGGGCTGCAAGAAGGGCGACGCCGAGCAGGAGCCTCGGCGCCCCCGGCTTGCAAAGCCCGTCGAGTCCGAGAAAACTTCTCATCACGGCGCCTCGATCACTAGAGAGCGTAGGAACGCGACGACGGCGTCGCGTTCGTTCGGCTCGAGCGCGAGATACTGATCGCGGGAGGAGCGCGCATCGCCGCCATGCGCTGCAATGATCTCGTCGAGCATGCGGAAAGCGCCGTTGTGCCCGTATGGCGCGGTTGAGCCAACTCCCCACAGGCGCGGAGTCAGGAAAACGTCGCGTTCGACGAAGCGCTGCGCTTGAAGTTCGTTGCCGAGCGCGTTCACCTGGTCGTCGACCACGAGATGCCGCTTCAAGTCGCTATACAGGGGGATCAGCCACTCGCCCTTGTCGTTCTTCTGCAAAGTCTTAGCGAACGGCAGCGTCGAGAGGTCGATCGTGATCGAAGTCCTAACCTCGCCCGATCGAAGGGTCCCGGCCATGTCGTAGGGCGCCGGATCGGTGAAGACCATCGACTTCAGCGGCAGCGTCTTCACATGGCAGGACGGACAGCCAATCGCGTCGAACTGCCTCGCGCCTTCGGTCGCGGCGGCGCGCCAGTCGTCTGGCAGGTCGGCCTTCACGATCGGCGGGGGCAGCGTCGCCTGGAACGCGACCAGAGCCGAGACGTCGCCGGCGGTGACGGCGTCGGGCACGCCGCTTTCGGCGAAGTCGTGGCTGCCTGTCCAGCGTACGCCGAAGCGTTCGGGCGCCTCCATGCCGTGATGGATGTTGAGCGCGTTGATGGTGAATTGGCGGAGCGAGGTGAAGACGCCCTTGCGGCTGAACGGGCGGACGATGAGGTCCGAAGTCGACGCCGTCGACCGAATCGAGGTCGACGATCCCGTCCGGATGGGCGACGATCCAGCCGAACCCCACGCCCTTGCTGGTGAGATTGGAGCGCACGTCCTTGCCGGACGCGCAGGCCTGCCTGACCGCGGCAGCGCGGATCGCCTGAAGGTCCGCCGTCATCTCGCGGGCCAAGAGCTCCACCAACCCGGCGCCCGTCAGCGCAATGGTGTGCCGCTCGCTCGAGAACGAGGGGTCCACGTTGTCGAACTGAGCGCTCTCGAAACCCTCGGAGACGAACACGTTGGCGACATCGTCACCTGAGCCGCCCTCGATCGGATCGTTATGACAGCCAAAGCACGAGTTCGAATCGGGTCCGCTCGTGCGGGTGAACGGTGGATTGACCCCGGTCTTGCGTTTGGTGGGGATGATCGCCTGGGTCGCCTTCGGCCGTCCTGCGCCGTCGACGGTGGTGAACTTCGCCTTGAAGAGTTCGCGGCCTCTCTCGACCAGAGAGGGCAACGCCGAGTGGCCAGCGGCGGCCGCCGCGTCAAAGTCGACATGCGAACCGGCGGGGAAGACGCGCTCGTCCCAACTGCCTCCGAAGGCGGTCCCGGCCACGAGCAGGCCAATGGCGATGACAGACGCCGCCAAGGCCTCCAAGTTTCGTTTCATGTCCCTTCGCCTCGCCTTTTTTCAAGTGGCGGATCGTTGGCGATTCTTTGTCACGGTCGGCGCCGTGGCGGCAAGGACAATCCCACGCGGTCGTCCGAAATTCTGAGTTGCGCACCTCAGTCCTGATTGCTATGACCTCGGCCAAAGAGCAGGTACATGGCGGCAGGCCACCTCACGTTGAAGGATATTGCTCGGGAGGCAGGAGTAAGCGTGGCGACCCTCGACCGCGTACTGCACGGCCGCGCCGGCGTACGCGAGGACACCGCGCGGCGGGTGCGAGAGACGATTGATCGTTACGCCTTTCGTCCGTCGTCCGCCGCGGCGGATCTAGCGCGGCGACGGACCAGCCGTTTTGCGTTCGTGATGCCGGCCGGAGGGAATGTGTTCATGCAGGCGATCGTCGCGGCCGTCGACGAAATGACCGCATGGCTCAACGTCCGGCGGGCGAGCGCCGAGACGATCACCGCCGACGTGTTCAATCCTATAGCGCTGGCCAACACCCTCGAATCGCTGATTGGACGGTACGACGGCGTCGCGGTGGTGGCGCTCGACCATCAGAGCGTGCGCGCCGCAATCGACGACCTCGTCGCCGCCGGAACTCCGGTTGTGACGCTCGTCTCTGACGTGCCTGGCTCGCGCCGATTCCATTACGTCGGCATCGACAACGTCGCAGCCGGGCGCACGGCCGGTTCGCTCGTGGGCCGCTTCGCTTGCGGCCGCAAAGGCGCGGTCGGCGTCATTGTCGGCTCTCAATCGCTGCGCGACCACGCAGAGCGGGTCTTTGGATTCAATCAGGTGATGAGCCTCGAATTTCCCGAACTGGTCGTCCTGAACCCTGTTGAGGGCGGAGACCAGGATGATGCGAACGAAGCCCTCACAGCGAGGTTGCTCGCCGATCATCCTGACTTGGTTGGCCTTTACAATGTCGGGGCTGGGACCCCGGGAATCGTCAAGGCGCTGGCTGACACGGGCCGGGAAGCGGATGTCGTGTTCATCGCTCACGATCTGACTCCGGTCACGCGGCGCGGGCTGCTCCGCGGCGCCCTTGACGCGGTCATTGTGCAGGACCCCGGGCACGAGGCGCGCTCGGCGATACGTGTGCTCCTATCGCTCGCGCGGCGTGAGCCCATTCTCGCCGAGCAGGAAAAGATTCGCGTTGAAATCGTGATGAGGGACAACCTTCCGTGAGCGAGATAGGCCGAATTCTCATCCCAAAGGCGGCGGCTGCGGCCGGTTGCGTCGATCTGAGGTTGGAGGCTAGTGTCGCCATCCCGCACGATCGCCCGGTGAGATCGCGATCCAAGAGCTTTTAACCGGCTCTCGAAAAGACCCAATTGTAGGGTTCTCGAGGGGGCTACTAGTGGAGGAAAGTAATGAAAGTTATAGCAAAACTGGCGGTCGGGGCGGCCTTGCTCGCTTCCGCGAGCGCCATCTCCTTCGCCGCTGCGGCGAAGGACCTGACAGTCGGCGTGTCGTGGTCCAACTTCCAGGAAGAGCGCTGGAAGACTGACGAGGCGGCGATCAAGAAGGCGCTTGACGCCGCGGGCGCCAAGTACATTTCGGCCGACGCGCAGGCGTCGCCCGCCAAGCAACTCACCGATGTCGAAAGCCTGATCTCGAAGGGCGCCAACGTTCTCATCGTTCTGGCGATGGATAACGAGGCGATTCTCCCGGCGGTCAAGAAGGCGACCGACGAAGGCATTCCGGTCATCGCCTATGATCGCCTGATAGAAAGCCCGAACGTGCTCTACGTCAGCTTCGACAACGTCGGCGTCGGCCGGATGATGGCCAAGGCGATCGAAGCGGCGAAGCCTGCCGGCAATTACGCCTTCATCAAGGGCGATAAGGGCGATCCCAACGCAGACTTCCTGTTCTCGGGCATCAAGGAAGTGCTTGGCCCGGCAATGGCTGCCGGAAAGATCAAGAACGTCGGCGAGTCCTACACCGACGGGTGGAAGCCGGATAACGCTCAGAAGAACATGGAGCAGATCCTCACCAAGAATAACAATAAGGTCGACGCGGTCGTGGCCGAGAACGACGGCATGGCGGGCGGCGTCGTGGCCGCGCTCGCGGCGCAGGGCATGGCCGGCTCGGTTCCGGTTTCCGGCCAGGACGGCGACCACGCGGCCATCAACCGCATCGCGCTCGGCACCCAGACCGTCTCGATCTGGAAGGACGCGCGCGACCTCGGCAAGGTGGCCGGCGAGGCAGCGGTGGCGCTGGGCAACGGCAAGAAGAAGGGCGCGATCGAGGGCGTGAAGCCCTTCTCAGGCGGCCCGAAGCACATGACGATCGACGGCGTCCTGCTCACCCCGCTGGCGGTGACCAAGGACAACCTCAACGTGATCGTCGATAAGGGCTGGATCACCAAGGCGGAAGTCTGCAGCGGCGTGAAGCCGGGAACGACCAAGTTCTGCGAGTAAGGCGACCGCCCGGGTTCGGGCTGAAACACCAAAAAGGAGCCGCGCTGGTTGATCGGCGGCGCGGCTCTCTCTACGTTCAGGGCGTTCGCTCCGCCCCTCGCGGCGTCGAGCAGAGATCGACAACAGGGAGAGCCCATGACCTCCGCAGCGCCCGGCGCAACCAGCGCCGCTCCTAACGAACCGGCGTTTCGCCGTCTGCTTCGAGCCACCGAGGTCGACACGCGCATGCTCGGCATGATCTTCGCGCTGCTCTTGATCTGGGTCGGCTTCAATATCTACACGCAGATCCAGACCGGCGAGGGCCTTTTCCTCACACCCCGCAATCTCTGGAACCTCAGCGTCCAGACGTCTTCGATCGCGATCATGGGCACCGGCATGGTGCTGGTCATCGTGATGCGTCATATCGATCTTTCGGTCGGCTCGATCATCGGCTTCGTCTCGACGATCATCGGCGTCGCTCAGGTGCGCGTGTTTCCGGTTTATCTCGGCCTCGACAATCCGATGATCTGGATTCTCGCGGTCGTTCTCGCGCTGATCATCGGCGCCGCGATCGGCGCGCTGCATGGATCGCTGGTCGCCTACGTGGGCATCCCGGCTTTCATCGTGACTCTCGGCGGTCAGCTCTTTTGGCGCGGCGCGGCGTGGTTGGTGACGAGCGGCCAGACGATCGCGCCGCTCGACGAGCGTTTCGCGCTGATGGGCGGCGGTCCTCACGGCTCTGTCGGAGCGACCGCGAGCTGGGCGATTGCAGCGCTGTGCTGCGTCGGCATCGTCTTCAGCCTTTACAGTGGGCGGCAACGTCGCGCCCGGTTCCGCTTTCCGCAGCGGCCGATGTGGGCGGAGTATCTCATCGCCATCGTCGGCTGTCTGGTGGTGATCGGCGCGACCCTGATCGTCAACGCCTATCCCTGGCCGGAGCGGGTCGCCGCGGCCTGGGCCGAGGCCCATAATATTCCCGTACCGGACGGCGGCCTGTTCATTTCTACCGGCTGGGCGATTCCGGTGCTGATCGCCCTGGTGATCGGCTTTGTGATGACGTTCATCGCACGGCGCACCCAGTTCGGCCGCTACGTCTATGCGACCGGCGGCAATCCGGAGGCGGCCGAGCTCGCCGGCATCAACACCAAGCGCATCACGGTCATGGTGTTCGCGCTGATGGGCACGCTCGCCGCGGTCGCCGCCTGCATCGATTCGGCGCGCCTCGATTCGGCGACCAATGTGCTCGGCCAGCTCGACGAGCTCTACACGATCGCCGCGGCCGTGATCGGAGGAACGTCGCTCGCCGGCGGCGTCGGCACGATCTACGGCGCGCTGATCGGCGCGCTGGTCATTCAGTCGCTACAGTCGGGCATGGTGCTGCTCGGCTTCGATTCCGCCTTCCAGCAGATGGTGGTCGGCCTCGTGCTCGTCGGCGCGGTCGGCATTGACACCTTCTATCGCCGCCGAACCGCGAAGGGCTGACATCATGGACGCTCAGGTCCGCACTCCGCTGGTCGAGATGAAGGACATCTCGATCGCCTTCGGCGGCGTCAAGGCCGTCGATCACGCCTATATCGATCTCTACCCCGGCGAGGTCGTGGGCCTGCTCGGCCACAACGGCGCCGGAAAGACTTGCCTGATCAAAATCCTCAGCGGCGCCTACAAGCGCGACACGGGCCAGATCTTCATCAACGGCCAGGAAGCCACGATCAACAATCCGCGTGACGCCAAGAACTATGGCATCGAGACCGTCTACCAGGCGCTCGCGCTCGCCGACAACGTCGACGCCGCCTCGAATCTCTACCTCGGCCGCGAACTGCTGACCCGCTGGGGAACGCTGGACGACGCCTCGATGGAGGCCGAGGCGCGCAAGGTGATGGGGCGGCTGAACCCGAATTTCCGCCGCTTCAAGGAGCCGGTGATCGCGCTCTCGGGAGGCCAGCGGCAGTCGGTCGCGATCGCGCGCGCGATCCACTTCAACGCCCGGATCCTGATCATGGACGAGCCGACCGCGGCGCTCGGACCCGCCGAGACCGCGCAGGTCGGCGAACTGGTCAAGCAGCTCAAGGAGGAAGGCATCGGCATCTTTCTCATCAGCCACGACATCCATGACGTGTTCGACCTCGCCGACCGCGTGACGGTGATGAAGAACGGGCAGGTCGTGGGCTCCGGCCGCGTGTCCGACATGACCAAGGACGAGGTGCTTGGCATGATCATCCTCGGCAAATGCCCGCCCGGCGCCATCCCCGGACCCGGGGCCATGACGAGCTGAGGCGAGCCGGAGGCCGGCTGCCGTTCTCGAGTCCGAAATCGAGCCTTTTCAAGGGATTGCGGCGCGATTGTCGATCCGCCGGGCGTCGCATCCTGACCAAAACGCATAGTTTACGGGCGTTCTCTAATCCCGCGCGCGCGTCATCGATAGGCCGTGGCCGGAGGCCCAAGCGGGAGGCGCCGGCGCGTGGCGCCGAGCCCAAATCCGTGCCAACTCCGGACAAGACTTGCCCCTTGCCGTTTTCAATCTTTTCAAGGCCTTGCGCCGCTCGCAACGACCGCTATAGCCCCAATCCGCCGCCGCGCCTGACGCGCCTCCTCGACAGGAACAAAGATGGAACAAGCGCGCCCGCTTGTCAACACAATGATCGCTCGACGATCGGGCAGCCGGGCCGCGGATCGGGGACTTGCCTACAGCGCGAGGCGGAACCCGTGGACCGGTTGAGAGCCCTGGGCAAAATCGAGGTCGGGGGCGCGCCGAAACCCGCGGGCCGTAAGGATCGCCCGCGCTGCGGGCATCGCCTCGGTCGCGTGGACCACGAGACGGCGGCGGCGACCCGCCCTCGCAAGCGCAATGCCCTGTTCGATCAACGCCGCCGCGAGTCCCCGGCCGCGCGCCTGGGGATCGACGACGAGGAAGCGGAAACCGGCGGCCTCGCTCTCATGCGGCGCCGACCCGCCCGGGCGGTAAGCGGCCATATTGGCGTAGAAGACGACCGCTCCGGCGATCTGCCCGTTTTCGAGCGCGACAAGGAGCCGCGCATCCGGCCTGGAGGCCTCCTCGCCGATTCCGGCCAGCGCCTGATAGGCCTCAGGCTGCAATTCGGGGTTCGGGAAGCCCTCGAGCCCCGAATAGACCGCGACCATCATCCGCCCGATCGCCTCGAGTTCGTCGGCGCGCGCGTCGCGGACGACGAGCGGCGCGACGCCCCCCGCGAGCGCCATTGCGCGCGCGTCCAGAACGGCTTGCGCGAAGGCCTGCGGTTGCTCCTGGGGCAGGTTGTGCCCGGCGTTGGCGAACACGCGATGCGCATGGCGGCCCAAAAACTTTCGCGCATGGGAAGCCGTGCCGAAGTTCACCCCATCCTTTTCGCCGTCGATGGTGACGGCCGGGACGCGGATCGGCGGCTGGGTCGCAAGCCGGGCCTCGAACTCTGCATAGGCTGAATCGCCGTCGACGAGCCCGTAACGATGCCGGTAGGAATAAATCGCCACATCGACGAAGTCGGGCGCGTAAAAGGCCTCCGCCGTGCGTTCGAAGGTCGCGTCGTCGAATTCCCAGGTCGGCGACCATTGCCGCCACAAGTACCGCGCGATCCCACGCCTGTCTTTTGTCAGGCCAATCCGGCCGCGCTCGCTGTGGAAGTAGTACTGGTACCAGAGCGCGGCCTCTTCCGCCGGCGTCGCGGGCGTCATCGCCCGAGCGATATTCTGGATGTTGTAGGAATTGCCCGAGACGAGCGCGACGACGCGTTCCGGCCACAGCGCCGAGACGACGCAACTCGCGCGCCCGCCCCAGTCGTAGCCGCCGAGCACTGCGCGCTCGATTCCCAGCGCGTCGAGGAGCGCCAGGAGGTCCGCGCCGAGGGCGGCCTGCTGGCCGGAGCGCGGCGCGTCGAAGTCGAGGAAGCGGGTTGGCCCAAAGCCGCGCAGGTACGGGACGATCACCCGCGCGCCCGCATCGGCGAGGAGGCGCGCGACCCCCGCAAAGGCGTGGACATCGTATGGGAAGCCGTGGCCGAGAAGGCAGGGCCAGCCGTCGGCGGGGCCATGCTCCTGGTAGGCAACTCGCAGAACACCCGCGACGATGGTCTTCAAGGTCATGAGCGCAGTCTAGCATGCGCGAGCCTCGTATGGCGCTGGCTGCTCGCGCGTTCCTATGACGCCAGCGTCTTCCGCGACCCGCCCAACAAGCGCCGCGGCGGCTGCGAAAGGCCTCGATCAATCGAAAACGGCCCGGAGCGGGACGGCGCAGTCGGTATAGAGGTCCTTCGGCGTCAAACGCCGCGGCGGGGCGCGGAACGCGCCAATTGCCCCTGGCGATCGCGGATCACTCAGGCCTCAAAACTCACGCCTTCCGAACCCAGGCGTCCCCATCCTTTTCGTACGACCGCTTCACAGCCGCCCAGGCGATGCGGAACGCCGCCTCCTCCTGACGGGGATCGTGCGCGTGCGCCGCGTAGGCCGCATTGAACGTCTCGCGAAAAATGTCCTGGGCGTGCTCCGGCAAATGATCGCGGACGGAAGCGGGCAGATCGACGTTGACCCGATAGGGCATTGGAGGCTCACGCGATGATGTCGGGCGTCAACTGGTCCTCGATCAGAACGAGCCGGTCGCGCAGCAGGAGCTTTCGCTTCTTCAGGCGTTGCAGTTGAAGCCGGTCCGCGCCCTGGCCGGCGTGGCTCAGCGCCTCGATCGCGGTGTCGAGGTCGCGGTGCTCCTCCCGTAATCGCTCGATCAGGGCGACGAGGACGGCGCGCTCCTCCTCGCTCAGCTCCTTGTCCATCCATTCCCCACGCGACAGCCCGTCGGGCGCTCAGAAGCGTCCGGCTCCAGTCTGGACTATGGGCGCGCCGGCAAGCGGAGGCAAGAGTTTCGGGCTGTCTCCGGCCAATCGAGGCCCGGCCCCCGGACGAGGGTCGGGACGAACGATCCGGGCGGTTTTGGGCCGGTTTGCGCCGCTTTCGCGGCCCTTCACGGAGCCACCTTCTTGCAACGGGTGACGCCCTGGCGTCGGTAGGGGATTGGGCGGCCGTTGCGCCATTTTGTCGCTTGCGCGCGCTGACCGTTGTGTCAAACTTCTGTCGTTTTGGATCAACCGGAGGTTTACGTCCATGTCGATCAACTCGCATCTCAACGAGCTGGTGCGCCGTCATCAGGCGATTGAAGAAGCGATCCAGGCCGAAGAAAGTCATCCGGCCGCAGACGACGTCAAGGTCCACGAACTGAAGGTCAAGAAGCTGCACCTCAAAGACGAGATCGAGAAGTTGAGGCACGAGACCGAAGCGGTCGGCGCCCACTAAGACCCAGCGACCGGCGAACGCCGGGCCGGCGACAAGCCAAAGCCGGCGGCGATCGCGGCAACGAGATTAAGGATCGGGCGCGCGGAGAGCGATGCGCCATTCCTCCGCGACCTCGACGTCCTGTTCGTCGCCCGCTCGCGCCTCGGCAAGACGGGAAAAGTCTTCTTCGGGAAGAATCGCCGCCAGGGCCCACACGGCTGCGCCCCGGACGAGTGGGCTCTGGTCGTCGAGGCGCGCAAGCGCTGCATCGGCAAGCAGAGGGTTGCGCGCGTTGCCGATCGCTATCAGGACGTTGCGGACGAAGCGCGCCCGTCCGATCCGCTTGATCGGCGAGCCGGAAAAACGGGCGCGGAAGGCGGCGTCCTCGAGCGCCGCCAATTCCGCGAGCGCCGGCGCGTTCAAGTCCTCACGCGCGGCGAGCTTGGCCTCGCGGCCGAGCGCGGCGAACTTGTTCCAGGGACAGACGGCGAGACAGTCGTCGCAGCCGTAAATCCGATTGCCGATCGCAGGCCTCAGGGTCCGGGGGATCGGTCCTTTCAACTCGATCGTGAGGTAGGAGATGCAACGGCGCGCGTCGAGCCGATAGGGCGCGGGAAAGGCGCCTGTCGGACAGGCGTCCAGACACGCTCGGCAGGTCCCGCAGTGGTCCGCCTCGGGCCCGTCGGGCTCGAGCGCGAGGTCGGTGAGGATCGCCCCGAGAAAGAGCCACGAGCCGAATTGGCGCGAGACGAGGTTGGTGTGCTTTCCCTGCCAGCCGATCCCGGCCAGCGCCGCGAGCGGCTTCTCCATCAAGGGCGCCGTGTCGACGAACACCTTCACGTTCGCCGTCTCCGGTTTGACCGCCGCCGCCAGGTGGGCCGCCAGCGCCTTCAGCTTGCCCTTGAGGACGTCGTGGTAGTCGCGATGGCGGGCGTAGACTGAAATCGCGCCGCGCGTTTTTAGCGCGAGCGCCGCCCGCGGGTCCTCTTCCGGTCCGTAATTGAGGCCCACCAGGATGAGGCTGCGCGCGCTCGGCATCAGCGCCCGCGGATCGACGCGCCGTGCGAACGTCTCCGCCATCCAGCCCATTTCGCCCTGAAACCCCTCGGCGAGCCAGGCAGACAGCCGCTCCGCCATTTCCGGCGGCGGCTCGGCCGCCGCAACGCCGCAGGCCTCGAAGCCGAGTTCGCCGGCCTTGTCTTTAAGTGAGGCGAGGGTTTCGCCCGAGAGGAAGCGGGTCATCGTCCCTTCCGCGGGAACTCGATCCTGCGACGTCACGCCCGCGCCGCCGATATCCAACCCGCCCCCGCAGCCGCTCGCTCTTTCCGGCGAGCGAGGCTTTCTCGGGCCCGCTCGGCGAGCGTCAGGCCGCGTTCTTCAGGCCAAGACCGAGGCCGATCCAGCTCGCGCCGGCGAACACAAGATCGACTCCCAGGAAGATGCCGAGCGTGTAGACGGCGGAAAATGGCCAATGCGCCAGGATGATGAGCCCCAGGACCAGGGTGATGAGGCCGGATATCACGACCCAAACCCAGGGCGATCCCTGCTTCATATTGAACGCGAGGAAGATTTCGCACCACGCCGGAGGCGACCAGGGCGGCGCCGAGGATCAGCGTGAGCCAAATTGCGGTCAGGAACGGATTGTCCCATGCCACGAACCCCGCCACGATATATAGGACGCCGAGCAGCAGCCAGACGATGAACCGCCCCCAGGTCTTGACCTGAAAGGCGTTGATCACTTCGAACACGCCGGCGACGATCATCATCACGCCGACAACGAGAACGCTCGCGGCGGTCGCCGCGACCACGCTGCCCAGCGCGATCAGTCCGGCGACCAGATAGACGACGCCGAGCGCGACGATCCAGCCCCACTTGGCGCGCAACGGCGCCAGGGCGGTCGTTGCGTCCCCTCTCGGTGAAAACACGCTCGTCATGATAACCCCCACATAAGCGCAGCCGGCCGCGTCGGACCGGTCAGACGACGTTCTTGTTTGCCGCCGCAATTCTATCTCACGCGGCCCGGAACTCAAAGCGCAAGCATCAACCGATGCCGTCGTCGCGGCTCGCGTTCTCTGCGGTCGGGCCTACGCGCACCCGTTTACGCCTTCGACGCCCAATCTCTCAGGCGGTTGATCATCACGAACGACCCCGCCTCTTTGGATTCTGCGAGGTAGTCTCGAGCGGAACGGGCGAGCTTTTCGACAAGGGACTTCTTATAGCCCTTATGTTCGGCGTCGAGAGGAATGGTCGTGACGATGACAAGAACCTTGTGCTCACTGTCGTCTGCGCCCTTGGCCGTCCAAACCTTGGAGGCCCTGGCGAGCGGATGCACGAATGGCATTGGGTACCCCGTGCGCGGCAATCTCTTGGAACCGTTCAGCCGCGCCGCGCGGCGTCTGTTCCGGTCGCGGGCCTAGCGGCGCGCCCGACGCCGCTCCCGATCAGTCGAAGTCTTTTTCGTTTCTCTTATTGCCTGATTGCGGCAAAGGGACAAGCCAAGACCGGCGTAAGGATCGCGAATCCGGCGAAGGCGCCCAAGATCAAGCGGATCGCGCGCCTATACGCCAGATCGTCTCAAGCCTTGCACGCGGCGCTCTCTCGCGGCGCACATTTAAGGTCCGAATCCCGGAGCCGACAGGAAACAAGCCGCTCGTGAGTTGTCTTGCCCATGGCCGGCTGGATGCGCCTGCAGGAACGAAAAAGCCGCGAACCTAAGGTTCGCGGCTGGAGGTCTTGGGGGAGGAAGCGTTGGCCGCCGCGGCGGGCTCAGAACCGGAAGCGGATGCCGATGGTCGGGTCGACGTTCTGGGTGAAGGCGTGCTGCGAGACCAGAATGGTCTTGGTGACCGGATTATAGAAGAACTGATTGTTGTAGTAGCCGTTCGCGAGGCCGCCGTAGACGTTCTGGACCATCACGCCCGCGTAGATGTCGAGGCGCTTGAGCGGCCTCCAGTCAGCCATGAAGGAGATCGAATCCAGGGCGCCGGCGCACTTGCTGCTGCTGATGAACGCGCCGGTGCCGGTGCAGGCGGCCGGCGTGGAGTAGCCGTAGGGGACGCCTTTGATTGTCCCTGTGTTCCAGCTGTAGTTATAATTGTTCTGCCACTGGTAGTAGAAGCCGACGGCGAGATCGAGCGCGCCCCAGCCGCGCATCCACTCGTCCGGAACCGAATATTTCACGCCGGTCCAGAGGGTCTGGAGAACCTTGTTTTGCGCGTAGGCCGGCGCGTTGAGCCCGGTAATGACGCCCTTGCTGCTGACGAGAGGATAGTCCGTCGACGTGACGGAGCCCGGCGGGACGAAGATTCCGTTTGCGATCGTCGAGAAGCCGCCCTCATACCCATCGGACGGATTGGACAGGTTGGCGTAGATATATCCGTCGTAAAACTTGAAGCGATCCCACTTGTAGGAGCCCGTCAGCTCGACGCCCGTATTGTTCGACAGCGTTCCCTTGACGATGCTGTTGGGGTTGTAGCAGCCGGAGTAGCTGCCCCAGGCGGCGTTGCTCACGCTGATCCCGGCGGCGCCCGCGCCGCACGCGGTGACGCTGCCGCCGTAGGTCGAGAGCGACACGGCGTTCTGCGCCCAGGCGCCGACCGCGTCGAAAGAGAAGTTGCCCCAGTCGAAACCGAGCTGCCCGTAGTAACTTTGGGTGGCGCCGTTGTCGAGGTTGTAGCCGCCGATCTGAGCCTGGCCGGCGACCCGGACCGAGCTGAACGCCCAGACATTCGGGATCGCGAGCCGGTAGGTCAGCGCCGTATTGATGCGGACGAGTTCGGTGTTGCCGAAGCCGGCGAACGAGTTCGAGAACCCGAGCTGCGAGAAAGCGGTCGAGGCGACCGGGTCATAAGCCGACGTCACGTCGTTCGACAGCGAGTTGGTGCGGCCGAAGGTCAGGGTGCCCCAGGTGTTGTTGCTGACGCCGATAAAGCCTTGCGAGTTGTCCCACTGTCCCGCGCGGCTCGAATCGAAGTTGGTGCTCTGCCAGTCGTTGTAGATCGAGTACTTCTTGCCGTTGATGGTGACGGTGGAAAGCCCGGCGGCCGAATTGACGTTGTTGTCGGACAGCGCTCGCGGGCCGTTGATCAGCATGCCGGAGGTCGGATTGAATCCGGCTTCGAGGACGCCGATGAGCGACCAGCCGGGAATCCCGAGCGGAGCAAGGTCTTCCTTCATCTTGACGCCGAGCACCGAGGTGCTGAGCCCGTTGAAGGTCGACGCCCCAATGGTGCGCGTTGCCGCTCTTGTTCAGCCCGTAGTTGACCTTGTCCGAGCTGGGGTCGATCCGCGTGCCCCATTCCTGGTAGCCGTAGCCGATGTCCGCCGTTCCGTAGAACGTAATGCCGTAAGCGCTGATCGGGCAGTCGCTCGCCGAAGAATTCAGCCAGGTCCAGAAACTGGCGTAGCAGTTCGGCTTCGGGGCGGCCGCCGGCGCCTTGGTCGTCGGCAGATCGGCCGCATGGGCCATCGCAGCGAGCCCGACGGTCGCCATAAGAACAATCCCAAGTCGCTTCATCGTAAGCCCCTGAACTCACAGCGCGCTCGCGCATGATCCTGAATTGCCGGTGCCGGACGCGTCGTTATGTTTTCCGTCCGCGGCGCGGTGTCCCCACGCATTGCGGCGCACACTAAATCAGGA
The DNA here is from genome assembly GCA_963748545.1 of uncultured Alphaproteobacteria bacterium. Taxonomy (GTDB): domain Bacteria; phylum Pseudomonadota; class Alphaproteobacteria; order Rhizobiales; family Beijerinckiaceae; genus Roseiarcus. The sequence continues at coordinate 37,846 of CAVVJO010000028.1, read as the reverse complement.
TTTAGGATCGCCGCTAGGGGCGCAAACGGCCGGAAATCACGACAGCCACGCGGCCTTTTTGAGCCATGGCGAGCCGATGACGAAATTATGGCAGCCATGCAACAGACGAAAGTCAATGATTTCCATAGATTAATGGAGACGAACGTCGGGCGCCCCGATCTGAACCTCTGACTGCGACGGTCGGAGCGCTGGCGCCGTCAAGATATTTCGGTGGCCAATGTGCTCTTTTTGCAACATCTTTTGAGCATCCCGCCCCTGTGTGCGGACGTTCCTCCACGGGTTTCGCCGGGCCAAGCGTCCCTCGAGTTCGATCTCTCTTTGGAAGCGCAAGCTCGCCTGCCTGTCCGCAGGCGGACGGGACGAAATGCGGCGAAAGGGAGCGCGTCGACGGCTCTGCAAGACCCTGGGCGCCGCCGCCGCGCGCCGCCGCTGGCGCCGGATGCGATCCCCTCTATGCTGGCGCCATGACTCTGATGCTGGCCAGCGTCCTCGACGCCGCCGAAGCCCGGATGGCGTTCGAGGGCGGAGCGGACGTGATCGACATTTCCGATCCCGGACGGGGCGCGCTCGGCGCGGCCGCGATCGACACGGTCGCGGCCGCCCGGTCGCGGGTCGGCGATTCCGCTGCGATCTGCGCCGCGCTGGGAATGCCGCCTTACGACGCCGAGACGGTCAGGGACCGGGTCGAGGCGCTGGCCGCCGCGGGGGTCTCCGCGCTGCGCCTGTCCGCCGACGCGGCGACGCTCGACCGTCTCGGCGCCGTCCTCTCCGCGCTCGCGGGAAAGATCCGTCTCGTCGGCGTGCTGTTCGCCGACCGCGACCCGGACTTCGGTCTGCTCGAGCGGATGGCCGCGCTCGGCTTCGGCGGCGCGCTGCTCGACGCCGCCGAGAAGGGCGCCAAGCGGCTCCTCGATCATGCGCAGCCCGCGCGCATCGAAGCGTTTTGCCGCCAGTGCCGCAACCGCGGCCTGGAGGCGTGGCTCGCGGGGTCGTTGCAGGCGCCCGATATTCCGCGCCTCCTGATTGTCGAGCCCGACGTCCTCGGCTTCCGCAGCGCGCTTTGCGTCCGCGGACGTCGGGATGGAACGCTCGACCCCCGCCGCATCGCCCTCGTTCGCGACCTCATTCCCCGCGTCGCGGCCGGTCGCGAGCATGTCGCGTCCGTTCGGGCCGGCCATCCGTTCGCCGCCCCGTCCCTCGCGGAGGGGGACGCCGGCGCCCTGGACGCCATCTTCGTGCACGACTTCCAAACGACCGCGGAAGTCGGCGCTTACGCCCATGAACGCAGGATCAGGCAGCGCCTTCTCTTCAACATCGACGCCGCCGTGAGGCGACTCGACGTCCATGCCGACGACATGCGGGCCGTCGTGTCGTACGACGTGATCCTAGACGCCGTGCGGATCGTCGTCGGCCGCGGCCACATCGACTTTATCGAGACCATCGCGGAGGCGGTGGCGGAGATCGTGCTGCGCCACCCGCGCGTCGAGAGGGTGCGCGTCAAGGTGGAGAAGCTCGACGTCGTCGAGGGTTCGGTCGGGGTGGAGATCGTCCGGCGGCGCTGACTACCCGATGTGCATGACGCAGCCGCGGGCGAGCCGGGGCGCGAGCTTGCGCATGTCGGAGGGAGAAAGGGCGACGCAGCCGAGCGTCGGCGCGAGATCCTCCCGGGCCAGGTGAAAGAAGATGGCGCTGCCCCGGCCTTTCGCGCGGCGCGAGAAATTCTGATCGAGCACGAAGACCAGATCGTAGAGGCGGTCGTCTCGCCACATCCGATCGGTGCAGTCGGCGCTAGGCAGGCGGACCGGGCGGTTGTAGCGCGGGCTCGCCGGATCCTCGCACCAGCCCTGGTCCGATCGCATGGGCCTGAGCGGAACGCCCCCCGCGATCCGCCGCCAGCGATCCGTGCGGACGTAGCCCCACAGCAGCGCGAAGCGGCCCGCGGGGGTGCCGCGGTCGCCCTCTCGTTTGATCCGGACGACGCCCGCCGGTCCGAGCGCGCACGGCATGCGCAACGGCCCGCAGGTCAGCCAGCCCTTCGCGCGGTCGCCCACGCGCGGCCGCACCCGGATTTTCGCGAGCAAACGGGGCATACGGGACCAATCGGCTCAGCCGGCCAGCAGCCCTTTCACGATCGCGCTCGCCTTGGCGAAGTCCATCTGGCCGGGATGCGCCTCCTTCAGCGCGTTGACCACCTTGCCCATGTCCTTGATGCTCGACGCGCCGACGGCGGCGATCGCGGCCTTGGCGGCGGCGATCACCTCCGCCTCGGGCATCTGCTTGGGCAGGAACTCGTTGATGATCGCGACCTCGGCGTTCTCCTGCGCCGCAAGCTCCGCCCGGCCGGCCTCGGCGTAGATCCCAGCCAACTCCTGGCGGGACTTGACCATTTTGGTCAGCAGGGCGAGTTCGTCGGCGCGGCTGACGATCTTGCCGGCGCCGCGCCCTTCGATCTCCCGGTCCTTCAGCGCCGCCATGATCAGGCGCAGCGTTCCGACGCGGGTCTTGTCGCCGGACTTCATCGCCTCCTTCATCTGGGCGGTCACAGTGTCGCGTAGCGGCTGAAAGTCAGCCATGATCTCCTCGAAACGTTTGGTCGTCGGTTCGCTTGACGCGCCGAGCAGCGGGCGCTTAAGCACAGCCGTATGGCAAGCGCAACATTCTCTCCCCCCTCCGTCGCCCCCGACGACGGGACAGACAACGGCTGGCGGCCGCGGCTCGCGACCGGCGTTCTGGTGCTCGCGAGCGGCGATGTGATCGAGGGCTTCGGCGTCGGGGCGACCGGCTCGGCCGCAGGCGAGGTCTGCTTCAACACGGCGATGACCGGCTACCAGGAGATCCTGACGGATCCCTCCTATGCGGCGCAGATCATCACCTTCACGTTCCCTCATATAGGGATCGTGGGCGTGAATGGGGAGGACCTCGAAGTCGTCAATGCGGCGGCGGGAACGGCCGCGGTCGGAGCGATCTTCCGGGCTGATCTCGGGGAACCCTCCAACTTCCGTGCGCAGGGCCGGCTCGACGCGTGGCTGAAGGCGCGCGGCGTCGTGGGCCTGGCCGGCGTCGACACGCGCGCTCTGACCACGCTGATCCGCAAGTCCGGCATGCCGAACGCCGTCATCGCCCACGCGCCCGATGGCGCCTTCGACCTCGACGCGTTGCGCGTCCAAGCGAGGGGCTGGCCTGGCATCGACGGCATGGACCTCGTGCCGCAGGTCGGGACGACCCAGCGCTACGACTGGGACGAGACGAGCTGGACGCTCGAGGGCGGCTACGGCCGGCGCGCCGAGGCGCGCTTTCACGTGGTCGCGGTGGACTACGGCGTGAAGCGCAACATTCTTCGTCTCCTCAACGATTGCGGCTGCTCGGTGACGGTCGTCCCGGCGACGGCGACGGCTGAGGAGATTCTCGCGCTTCGCCCCGACGGAGTGTTCCTGTCCAACGGCCCCGGCGATCCCGCGGAGACGGGGCGATACGCCGTGCCGATCATCCAGGCGCTGCTCGACGCCAAAGTTCCGCTGTTCGGCATCTGCCTCGGACACCAGCTTCTGGGCCTCGCGGTCGGCGGACGCACGATCAAGATGCCGCAGGGTCATCATGGCGCGAACCATCCGGTGAAGGATTTCACCACCGGCAAGGTCGAGATCGTATCGATGAACCACGGCTTTGCGGTCGACCGCGCCTCCCTGCCGGCGACCGTGACCGAGACGCACGTCTCGCTGTTCGACGGCTCGAATTGCGGCGTGGCGCTGACCGATCGGCCGGCCTTCTCGGTCCAGTATCACCCCGAGGCCTCGCCCGGCCCCCGCGACAGCCATTACCTCTTCCGCCGCTTCGTCGGCCTGATGGAGGCGGCGAAGGGCAACGCGCGGGGAGAGTGAGGGCGCGCAGAAAAGCCTAATGCGCTGCCTGCGCCGGAACTTTCGCGGGGCCGACGTTTCGCAGGAATGGAACCAGCATCGTCGCAAAGAGGAAGCAGACCATGATGGCGAGAAAAGCGTCGGCGTAAGCCAAAGTCGACGCCTCCCGGTAGGTGAGGGCCCAGAGCTGCTTGAGCGCCGCCTGTCGGCCGGTTTGCTCGCTTCCCGGGATCGCGGCATAGCGGTGAGCGACCTCGTTCACGAGCCGCATCATGGCTCCATTGGCCGGCGTCAGGTTGGACGCGATCGCATGGAAATGGAAATTGGTGCGGTTGTTGAGGACCGCGCCGCAAACCGCGATGCCGACGGCGCCGCCCAAGTTGCGCATCATATTGAATAAGCCGCTCGCATATTTGAGCCTTTCCGGCGGCAGGGCTGCCGAGGCCGAGATTGACGCTCGGGGCCACCGCGAACACTTGCGGAAAGCCGCGCAAGATCTGCGGCAGGAAGAGTTCCGCCGCCCCCCATTCATGGGTGATGAAGCTGAAGCTCCACATCGACAGACCGAAGGAGGCGAGGCCGATCATCATGAGCCAACGCGTGTCGAATCGTCTCGCGAGCATGACGTAGACCGGCACGCCGACGAGCGACGCCATTCCGGTCGAAAAGACGGCCACTCCTGTCTGCCAGGCGCTGAATCCCCGCACATAGCCGAGAAACAACGGCGTGAGGTAGATGGTGGAGAAGATCCCAATGCCGGTGATGAAGGAGAGGACGCAGCCGATCGTGAAGTTCCGGTTCCCCAGCGCTCTGAGGTCGACGACGGGACGGGGAAACGTGAGACTGCGGACGACAAACAGGAAGCCCGCCGTGACGGCGATGATCGCGCAATCCCTGATGACGGCGTCGTCAAACCAGTTCCAGCGCGACCCTTCCTCGAGCACGTATTCCAGGGTTCCAAGCGTCATCGCCAGGAGGATGATGCCGGGATAATCAGCGCCCTTCAGCAGCGCCAGATCCGGCTCGTCGATCTTCACCAGAAGCGGCACGAGGATCGATATGGCGATGCCGGGAACGACGTTGGCGTAGAAGAGCCAGCGCCAGTCCAATGTGTCGGTGATGAAGCCGCCGATCACGGGCCCGAGCGTCGGCGCGACCGATGCGATGGCGCCCACCACGGCTGCGGAATAGACGCGCCGCGGACCCTGAAAATAATGGAAGGTCGAGGTGAAGACGATCGGGATCATCGACGCGCCCAGCATTCCCTGAAGCGCGCGAAATGCGATCATGCTTTCGATGTTCCAGGCAAGGCCGCAGAGCATGCTTGCGATGGTGAAGCCGACCGAAGAGGCGGTGAACAGCCAGCGGGTCGAGAACACGCGCGTAAGCCAGCCCGACAGCGGGATCATCACGATTTCGGCGATGAGATAGGCCGTCTGGACCCAGCTGATCTGATCCTGCGCCGCGGACAGGCCGCCGCCGATGGCCTGGAGCGACGAGGCGACGATCTGGATGTCGAGGAGCGCGATGAACATCCCCACGCACATCACCATGAACGGCCCGAGGCTCCAGACCCAGCTCGTATCAGAGGATTTCGCAGCCGGCGACGCGGCCGTCGAGAGCATCGCGGCGGCTGTCATCGCGGATCTGCCGCGGACGACCGTGTATCCACTCCCACGGTTGCCGACAGCCCCGGCCGCAGACGAGGGAGCATCGGATCGTCGTCGAGCTTGATGCGGACGGGAACGCGCTGAACGATCTTGGTGAAGTTGCCGGTGGCGTTCTCGGGCGGGATGACGCTGAAGACGGCGCCCGTCGCGGGGGCCAATGTGAGAACATGCCCGCGAAAGACGTGGTTCGGCAGGACATCGGCGACGATCGTCGCGGCTTCTCCCGGAATCATATGTTCGAGCTGGCTTTCCTTGAAGTTGGCGTCGACCCAGAGATCATGCGCGGGGATGATCGTGGCGAGATAGGCGCCGCCCATGACATAGGCTCCGACCTGCGCGGCTCGATTGCCGACGTAGCCGTCGATCGGCGAGCGAATGTCGGTGTAGTCGAGGTTGAGATCCGCCGTGTGGAGATCGGCCTCGGCCTGGGCGACGTCCGCCTTGGCGACGGCGATCTCGGCGTCCAGAACCGTGAGCTGTTGCCTCGCGGCGTCGAGCCCAGCCTGAGACGAGATCACGCTGGCCTCGGCCGCCAAATTCAGTGACGACGCCCTCTCCGCATTTTGCCGTGATCCGGCGGCCGTCTGCGCAAGGTCGTGATACCGTTCGTCATCTTGTCTGGCGAAGGTGGCTTGCGCACTCTTGGCGTCGAGGTCCGCCTTCGCCTGGCGGATGGCCGTCTGTTGCAGGGTCTGCTTGCGCTGGAGGCTGTCGAGGGTCGCCTTGCGCGCCTCCACAATTGCCGCCGCGCGGTCCGCCGCCGCGCGAAAATCGCGGGCGTCGAGGCGGATCAGAGGCTGTCCCGCGCGCACATATTCGTTGTCGGCCACGAGGATATCGGCGACAAAGCCCGCCACATGCGGGGATATCGGCGTGACGTCGCCGCCAGCGTAGGCGTCGTCGGTGCTTTCGATGAAGCGCCCCACGGTCCAATACTCATAGCCGTACCGCGCCGCTGCGAACGCGATGACGCCGCCGAGCGCCGCGTATGCGAGCCGTCTAAGGCGCGCTCTCGTCAGCCGTGCGGCCGGGTCGATGGCAGTGTGTTCGCCGGCGATCGCGCTCATCGCACCCTCCTGGGTTCAATCTCTTTGCCGCGGAGCCGATAAGAGCGTATATACGCCTATACGGGCCGGCGGATTGAAGCTGAGCGGCATTCGCTCGGTGATCGTTTAGGCTGCCGGGCCGACATCCGCGGGAAGGTCTGTCGCGACAACCTCGTGCAGCAGCGCGCGCAGACCCGCCGTCCGCTCTCCGCCGAACGCGGCCGCGAACTCTCGCTGCGCAGTCTTCCAGCCCTTGGCTCCGGCCCGCAGCCGTTCAAGGCCGGCATCGGTCAGACGCAGCTCCTTGCTGCGACGGTCGGCGCGGCCCTGATTGATGCTGATCAATCCGTCGCGTTCGAGCGGGAGGATGTTCCGGCCAAGCGTGGTGCGGTCCATCACCATGTCCTCCGCCAAGGCGTTGATCGTCATCGCCCCATGGCGCCGCAACCGGGCGAGAATGGAAAACTGCGTCGTTCGCAGGCCTGCCGAGGCAAGATGCCGATCATAAAACTGACTGACATGCCGGGCCGCCTGGCGGACGGCGAGGCAGGTGCATTCCTCGAGCGGCGGCAGCTTTTCGGTCGACATTTCAAACTCACATTCTTGACTTTAGGAGCATGTACGCGTATTTAGGCGCATATACGCATAATGTCAAGCGTCACCAGGAGTTCCTCGAATGACCCACTCACCAGGTACGGCCCTCGTAACGGGCGCCTCGTCCGGCATCGGCGCCGTTTACGCCGACCGGCTCGCGAAACGCGGCTATGACCTTATCCTCGTGGCGCGCAACGGCGAGAAACTGAAGGCCTTGGCCGCACGACTGACGTCAGAGACGGGTCGCTCGGTCAAAGTGATCCCGGCCGATCTCGGGGACAAAGCGGCGCTCGCGAAGGTCGAAGCCGTTCTCCGCGACGACAAGAGCATCACCCTGCTCGTCAACAACGCCGGCGCCGCCGCCCTCACGCCGCTCTTGGACTCAGGCGTTGACCAGATGGAGGCGATGATCATGCTGAACGTGGTCGCCCTTACACGCCTGGCCTATGCGGCCGCCCCCGCGTTCGTCGCACGCGGCGCAGGCGTGATCATCAACATGGGGTCCGTGGTCGGCATCGTGCCCGAGAGGCTGAATGGCGTGTACGGCGCGAGCAAAGCCTTCGTGCTCGCGTTCACCCAGTCGCTGCGACACGAGCTCGCTGACAAGGGCGTCCGTGTCCAGGCCGTGCTGCCCGCCGCCACTGCGACGGACATCTGGGAGAAGGGCGGCTTCCACCACTCGAAACTGCCCGCCGGCACCGTGATGTCGACTGAGGACATGGTCGACGCCGCGCTGGTTGGTCTCGACCAGGGAGAAGTGGTGACGATCCCGCCGCTTCAGGATGGGGACGATTGGACCCGTTTCGATGCGGCGCGTCTTGCGCTCGCGCCGAAGTTTGGCAATTCCGCTCCGGCGCCGAGATACCGCGCCGCTGAACCCGTCCGGAACATCGCGTAACCGCGAGGACGACACACGAGGAGCAAGTCATGGCGTTACGCTCTGTGGTGATTGCCGAACCTGTGCGAACAGCGATCGGCGCCTTTGGCGGAACTCTGAAGGACGTGCCGGCGCCAGACCTCGGCGCCGTCGCGATCCGCGCGGCGGTCGAGCGGGCCGGCGTCAAGCCTGAAGAGGTCGAGACCGTGGCGATGGGGAATGTCATTCAGGCGGGGACAAAGATGAACCCCGCCCGCCAGGCGGCGATCCGGGCCGGCCTGCCGGTGTCTGTTCCCGCGATGACGGTGAACCGTGTCTGTGGCTCGGGTGCGCAAGCGATCGTGTCCGCAGCGCAGGAGATCCTTTTGGGCAACGCCAAAGCCGCCGTCGCCGGGGGCATGGAGAGCATGGATCAGGCGCCTTATCTCGTCGGTCGGGCTCGATGGGGCTATCGCCTCGGAGACGCGCAGCTTTACGACAGCGTGCTTCGCGACGGGCTCAACGACGCCTTCTCGGGCGAACACTCGGGCTGGCATACCGAGGATCTGGTTGAGAAATATCAGGTTACGCGCGAGGCTCAGGACCGATGGGCTGTGCGCTCACAACAACGCTTCGCGCGCGCGCAGGCCGCGGGACATTTCAGGGCGGAGATCGCGGCGGTCGAGGTCCCCGGCAAAAAAGGGCCGACGCCGTTCGATCGGGACGAGGCCAATCGCCCCGACACCACGCTCGAAGCGCTGGCGCGCCTGAAGCCGGCGTTTCGACCGGACGGCTCGATCACCGCCGGCAATGCGCCGGGCCTCAACGACGCGGCCGCGGCCATGGTGATCGCGGATGAGGCCTGGGCCGAGGAGCGGGGGCTTCAGCCGGCCGCGCGCCTCGTCGCCTATGGCGTCGCGGCGGTCGAGCCCGGCATGTTCGGACTCGGGCCGGTCCCAGCCGTCAGGCAAGCGTTGCAGCGGGCTGGCTGGGACATCGAATCCATCGAGCGAGCGGAGATCAATGAGGCGTTCGCGGCGATCGCCATTGTGGTCGCGGGCGAACTCGGATTGTCTGAGGAGATCGTCAATGTCGACGGCGGCGCTGTCGCCCACGGCCACCCGATCGGCGCAACCGGCGCCGTGTTGACCACCAAGCTTATCCACTCGATGCGTCGCGACGGTCTCAAGCGCGGTCTGGTGACGCTGTGCATCGGCGGCGGCCAGGGAATCGCGCTGGCGATCGAAACGCTACGCTGAGCGGGGGCCCTCCAGAAAGAACCGGAGCATCTCGCGCGAGGCGTCGGGGCCCTTGGCGTCGGTGAACGAGCCTTCCGGGCTGCCGCCGGACCAGGCGTGGCCGAGGCCGTCGACGGCCCAACGCTCGGCCTGGGCGACGCCGCGCGAATCCGCGAGGATGATGCGGGTGTAGGCCCGCCCCCCGGCGACGCCGTCCTGAATCACTTCCTGCGGGGGCTCGGCGAGCCCGGCGCGGACGTCGGCGAGAATCGCCTCCGCGTTGGACGGCGCGACCGTCCGGTCGTTCGCGCCGTGAAAGACGATGGTTCGGATCTGCCCCTTGGCTCGCCGCTTGCGCGGCGCCTTCGCGCCGCCGCTCATCGCCGCAAACGCGGACGGCAGATCGGCGGCCGCGCCATGGGGCAGCCCGGAGTGGACGCCGGCGGCGGCGTAGAGCTCGGGATAGGTCGCGATCAGCGTCGCGGCCATGGCCCCGCCCGCCGACAGGCCCGCCACGAACACCCGCGCCGGGTCGACGGAAAACTCCTCCATCACCGCGCGGGTGACGCCGGCAAGGATCGCCGGCTCGCCCTGATCGCGCTCCTGGTGGGCGAGATCGAACCAGTTCCAGCAGGTCGACGGATTGGCGCTCGACGGCTGGCCCGGATAGGCGACGAGGAAGCCGCGTTCTTCGGCGAGCCGGTTCATGCCGGTGCCGACCGCGAAATCGTCGGGGGTCTGGGTGCAGCCATGCAGCATGACGACAAGGGGAAGCGCGCGGCCCTCGGCGCCGCTCGGGACATAGACCTTATAGTCTCGCGCGCCCGCCGCGCAGGTGAAGCGCCTTGCAAGGTAGAGCGCGCCCGACGGCGTCGCCACGGTCGGCGCCTTGCGCAAGCCCTTCGCCGGGGAAAGCAGCGGTTTGGCGTGGCGCAAAAGGTTCACCACCTCGCCGAGCGGCCGTCGCGGGCGCCTGGAAGGGCGACGCGCGGCCGCCGATTCGCGGGCGTTCGCCGCGGCCTTCGGATGCGCCGGCTCCGCTTCCGCGGGGCCTGAGGCGTTGAGCGGAGGCGGAAGACGCGGCGCGCTGGGTTGCGGCGGCTCGCTCGGCTTGCCGGGAGAAGCGGCGGGTTCCGATCCGCTCAGCGCGCGCTGGATCACCCGTGTCGCCTCCATCAAATCCTGCGAGCGCGTGAGTTCCAGGGCCTGCCGCATTGCGGCGCCGAAATCGATTTTCATTATGGGTTCCTCGTTCGTGAAGCGTGGCGATACGGGCTCAGCCGATGCGATCGGCGAGCGCGGCCTTGATCTCTTTGCTGGCGTGTAGGGCGCCGAGCACGGTGATGGATTCGATCGTCGCCAAGGCCAACTCCGGCGTGACGTCGTCGTCGATGGTCGCCAGTCCGAGGACCTGGATTTTGAGCCGCGCGCCGTTCGTCTTGACCCTCTCCAGTTCCTCGCGCCCAAAACGCCTGAGGCCGAGTTCGAGCGTGTGGCGGACGATCGATTGCTTGACTGCGTCGGTGTGCGAGGCAAGCTGGTTGCGGATCGCCGTGCGGATGAAGTCCGTGCGATTGGAATAGAATCCCTCGCGCACCAGAAGATCGATGTGGCCAAGGTCGACGTACCCCAGATTGATCGTGATCTTCTCGCTCTCGGATTGACGCTCTCTCAGCTTTACCGTTCCCGCCATCGCCATCCAGCCTGATCCCGGAACCATCCGTATGGATGGTATATGGATGTTTGAGGGATGGTTTCAAGACCCCATGGCGTGCGCGGCTCTTTAACGAGAACGCCCGGGGTCAGGTTTCTTCCCGCGCGCCGAGAGCGTAAGCTCGTGGGCGCGGCTAACGTTCCATCCCATCCCGCGCTTGGCGAAGAGGCCCGCTTGTCGAAATCCGAGTCGCCGGAGGCCGTCCGGGAGCGTCGCGCCATGGTGGCGCAAATGAGGCCGCGCCTGGAGCCGGGCGAGTTCGTTTTCTGCACAACCTCCGACATGAGGCTTGCCGCTACCGCTCAGTTCGCGGCGCTCGGCCTTTTCCGCGAGGCCGAGGGCGTTTCGCTGATCTTGCCCACCGCGTCAGCGGCGGCGCTCGGCTTTGTGATCGCCCTGCCGATGCGGCGGATCGTCTTGACCGTGCATTCCGCGCTCGACGGCGTCGGCCTGACGGCCGCGGTCGCCGCCGCCTTGGCTGGGGAGGAAATCCCCTGCAACGTCGTCGCCGCCTTCCATCACGACCACGTCTTCGTGCCGGCCGAGATGGCCGACCGGGCGCTGACCGTTCTGGAGGCGCTGCAGGCGCGCGCGGAGGTCGCGCGCTAGGGCGTCGGCCGGACGCAGCGCCAATTCGCAACGGGGCGCCTCTTCCGCAGCGGGCCCGAAAACGCCCCGGTCATGCTCGATAGCGTGAACGCCTCGCGCGACGAGGCGACCTAAGCGTCACGCCCTCGTCATCGCCACGCCCGCGCCGGCCTCCGGCGGATGCGGCATGCCCGCGTGCAGCTTCTGCAGCGCGTCGAGCGCCGCCAGCGTCTCGTGCGTCCAGGGCGCGGCCCTGGCGGCGCCTTCGGCCAGCGTCACCGACAGGAGGAGTTGCTCGGAGGCGGCGAGGCGCTCGCCGGCGGCGTCGAACAGTTCGAGCCAGACCCGCATGCGCTTGTCGTCATGCTCGAGCAGACGGCAGGTGACGGCGAGCGCTTCGCCTTCGCGCGTCTCCCGGAAATAGTGCAGCATCATCTGCAAGGTGAACAGGCTGTGGCGTGAGCCTTTCCGGGCCGCGGCGTCGAGGCCGATTCGGTCCATCAGCGCATCGACCGAGCGGCTGAAGACCAGCGCATAGGCCGCATCGTTCATGTGGCCGTTGTAGTCGATCCAGTCGCCAGGGACTGTGGTTGCATAGACGTCGAGCGGCGCGTGCGGCTTGGCGTGCGCAGTCATGCTCTCCTCCCCTCGTGAGTTCCCGACCTGCGAATTTTGCGCCTCAAAGAGGCGCGGAGCAATGGGCGCGTTCAAATCCTTGCAACGATGTGCGAAAGGCAGGGGGCATGTCTCTGTTGGCCGTCAAGCTCGTCCTTACGCCGCTCGTGGTCCTCCTGGCCTCGCTCGCCGCACGCCGCTGGGGCGACGCAGTCGGAGGGTGGCTAGTCGGCCTTCCCTTGACCTCGGGGCCCGTCGCCGTCTTTCTCGCGATCGAGCGAGGAGACGCCTTCGCCGCCCAGGCCGCGGGGGGCTCGCTCGCGGGCGTCGCCGCCCAGGCGGCGTTCTGCGCCGGCTACGCGGCGCTCGCATCGCGCGGGATCGGCGCGGCGCTCAGCGCCGGCGCAGCCGCTTACGCCGCGACGGCGACAGTCCTGGTTGCGGCGGACCTGTCGCGACTTACGCTGTTCATCGTCGCGATCGTCGCCTTGACCGCGGTGCTGCGAGCGATCGCCCCGCGGCCGCTCGCGATCGGAAAGGCGTTGGGATGGCGCGACGTCGCGGCGCGAATGGCGGCGACGACGGCGTTGGTCGTGGCGCTGACTTCCGCCGCCTCCCGTCTCGGGCCGCAGGCGAGCGGAGCGACCGCATCGTTCCCGTTGATCGGCGCGTCGATCGCCGTCCTCGCCCATTTGGAAAAGGGGCTGTCGGCCGGCGTCGCCGTCCTGCGCGGCATGACCGCCGCGCTCTACGCTTTTTCGATGTTTTTTCTCGTTCTCGGCGCGGCCTTGACCCACCTTCCGGTCGTCACCGCCTTCGCGCTCGCGACGGCCGGCGCGTTGATCGCCCAGGGCGCGACGCTGCGCCTCGTGCGATCGCGAAGCGCGAAGTCGCCCGCCCTTCCCGTGCGGCAGGCCTGATGGGTCTCACTCCTCGTCGTCGCTGTCGTCCTCGTCGTGCATGTCATGATGGTGGCCGGGAGGGCCCCATTCGTGGCCGCCGCGGCCCATCTTCATCATCTCGCGCGACAGGAAGCCGAACATCCGCTTCTGCTGGTCGTCCAGGCTGGCGTATAGCGGCTGGCCGGCGTCGGCGATCTTCTTGAGCGACGCGCCGAGGTCCGAGAGTCGCGTGGCCATGCGATCGAGCCGGTCGAGCGGCGACCGCGCCGGCCCGACCTTTTCCGGGCCCTCGTCGTTTTCCGCCTGCTCCATCATCCGCTCCATGCGGCTCATGCGCGTCTCGGCGAAGTCGCGGACCGCCGCCTCGAACGGTCCCCACAGCTTCTCCTGGTCGGGCGTCAGCTGGAGACCCGCCTTGAGGCCGCCCAGCCGCGCGTCGAGCATGGCCGTCCGGTCGTCGACCCAGCGCTGCACGACTTTCGAAGTCTCCGAGGCGGCGGGCGCCGCGGGGGCGGTCGTCTGCGCGACGGCGCCGCCGGCGAGGATGAGACAGGCTGCCGATGCGGCGAGCGTGGTCCGAAACAACGATGTCATGACGCCTCTCCCATAGAGCTTGGCTCCCCCGGCGCGGCCGGGCGATGCGCGGGGACTAAAGCCCGGGAGCATGGAAAGTTGATGACGAGACCCCGAACGGCGCGGAAAAAACTCAATCGCGCCGCATAAAGAAAAGACGCGGCCGAGGGGGGCGGCCGCGTCTTCCTCGATCCCGGGGGCAGGGGTGGGGTCCCCGGGGGCCCGAGGCCAGGGGTGGAGCCTCGGGTTCTTGACCGATAATATTCTCTGTCGCCCGATGAAATTCAAATGAACTCGCCGTAATGATTCCTTCATGATCCCTTTTGAGGACAGGAGCCCGTATGACCGGATCGGTATTGAAGTCGCTATCGGAAAGCCTTTCTGCGACCGCGCCCCCCGTGTTCGCCGCCTGGGTCGGCATGAACGAGCCGGCGGTGGCGGAAGCGCTGGCCCGCGAGGCGTTCGACGCGGTCATTCTCGACCTTCAGCACGGGGCGCTCGACTTCGCCGGCGCATCGCAGGGCGTTTCGGCGGTCGCGCTCGCTGGCCGGCCTGCGATCGTCCGGGTCCCCGTCGGGGATTTCGCCTCCGCTAGCCAACTCATCGACGCGGGCGCAGCGGGAGTCATCGCGCCTATGATCAACAGCCGCGCTGACGCTGAGCGATTTGCCGCGTTCGCCAAGTTTCCCCCGGTCGGAGAGCGTTCATGGGGCCCGCGTGCGGCGCTGCCGCTGAGCGGGCTCGACCTCCAGGGCTATCTCCAGTCGGCCAACCGTCTCACCCAGGCGATCGCCATGATCGAGACCCGGGAGGCGTTGGAGGCGCTCGACGACATCCTCGGGGTCGCCGGAATCGACGGCGTGTTCATCGGCCCCGCCGACCTGTCGATTGCGCTGAACAAAGGGGCGAGATGGGACCCGCGCGGCGCCGCCGTCCTCGAGGCTTCCGGGCGCGTGGTCGCCCAGGCCCGCGCCCACGGCAAATTCGCGGGCATGTTCTGTTATGACGGCGTGGACGCCGCCGCGATGGCCGCGCTCGGGTTCAAACTGTGCTCCGTGGGGTCGGACGCAACCTTCCTTTCCGCTGCGGCGCGCGCCGAACTCGCCGCGGCCCGCGGCGAATCCGCGCCCAGCTCTGGCGGCGCCCCAAAATCGTACTAGATATCATAAGGTTGGACGAGCGGTGGTTGGCCGCCGGCAAGCGTCCGGCGGGCGCTTTTGTCGTGCATCGGCGACCATGAACCGCTAGAATAACAGCGATTTCGAATCGCGGTTGTTTTCCGCCTTGCGATCCCCATAAAAAGGCCGGTCTATTGAACGAAGAAACCAAGGAACTCGCCCGGCGCGCCGAAAGCGCGAGCGAGTTGTACGGCGCGGACTCGATCAAGGTGCTCAGAGGCCTGGACGCGGTGCGCAAGCGTCCGGGCATGTATATCGGCGACACGGACGACGGCTCCGGCCTGCACCACATGATCTACGAGGTGGTGGACAACGCCATCGACGAGGCGCTCGCGGGCCATGCGAAGCTCGTCACCGTAACCCTCAACGCCGACGGCTCCTGCACGGTCACCGACGACGGCCGCGGCGTTCCCACCGGCATCCACGAGGAAGAGGGCGTGTCGGCGGCCGAGGTCATCATGACCCAGCTTCACGCCGGCGGAAAATTCGACCAGAACTCCTACAAGGTCTCCGGCGGTCTGCATGGCGTCGGCGTGTCGGTCGTCAACGCGCTGTCGACCAAACTCGTCCTGCGCGTCTGGCGGGACGGCCTCGAGCATTTCGTCGAGTTTCAGCATGGCGACGTCGTCGCGCCGCTGAAAATCGTGGGCCCCGCGCCGATTGTCGACGATCAGCCGAAACGCGGAACCGAGGTGACCTTTTGGCCCTCGTCCGAAACCTTCACCATGGTCGAGTTCGACTACCCGACCATCGAGCATCGGCTGCGCGAGCTTGCCTTCCTCAATTCCGGCGTTCACGTTGTTCTGACCGACGCCAGGCAGCCTGAGCCGAAGCGCGAGGACCTTTATTACGAGGGGGGCCTCGAAGCCTTCGTGCGCTACCTCGACCGCGCCAAGGCGCCGCTGATCGAAAAGCCGGTCCTGATCAAAGGCGAGCGGGACGGGATCGGCGTCGAGGTCGCGCTGTGGTGGAACGACAGCTACCACGAGAACGTGCTGCCGTTCACCAACAACATTCCGCAGCGCGACGGCGGCACCCATCTGATCGGCCTGAGAAGCGCGCTGACCAGGCAGGTTGTCGGCTACGCCGAGAGCTCCGGCCTGATCAAGAAGGAGAAGGTCGACCTGACCGGCGACGACTGCCGCGAGGGCCTGACCTGCGTCCTCAGCGTCAAATGTCCCGATCCGAAATTCTCCTCGCAGACCAAGGACAAGCTCGTCTCGTCCGAGGTGCGGCCGGTGGTCGAGGGGCTGGTCAACGAGCTTCTGCAGCAATGGTTCGAGGAGCATCCCGCCGACGCGCGGGTGGTTGTCGGCAAGGTGGTCGAGGCGGCGCAGGCGCGCGAGGCGGCGCGCAAGGCCCGCGAACTCACCCGCCGCAAGGGCGCGCTCGACGTGGCGAGCCTTCCCGGCAAGCTCGCCGACTGCCAGGAGCGCGATCCGGCGAAGTCCGAGATCTTCATCGTCGAGGGCGACTTGGCCGGCGGCACCGCCAAGCAGGGGCGCAACCGCGAATTCCAGGCGGTTCTTCCGTTGCGCGGAAAAATCCTCAACGTCGAGCGGGCGCGGTTCGACAAGATGCTGTCGTCCGAGCAAGTGGGCACGCTGATCACAGCGCTCGGAGCCGGCATCGGGCGCGACGATTTCAACATCGACAAGGTCCGCTACCACAAGATCATCATCATGACCGACGCGGACGTCGACGGCTCCCATATCCGCACGCTTCTGCTCACCTTTTTTTTCCGCCAGATGCGGCAGGTCATCGAGAACGGCTATCTGTTCATCGCGCAGCCGCCGCTGTTCAAGGTCAAACGCGGCCAGTCCGAGCTCTATCTGAAGGATGAGCGGGCGCTCGAGGACTATCTGGTGGAGGCGGGGCTCGAAGGCGCCTCGCTTCAACTCGCGAGCGGCGAGGTGCGGGCGGGCGCGGACCTGCGCGCCCTGGTCGAGGAGGCGCGCGCCATGCGCCGCGTCCTGACCGGCCTCCACTCGCGCTACAGCCGCGTGGCGGTCGAGCAGGCGGCGCTCGCGGGCGCCCTGAGGCCGATCGCCCAGGCCGACGATCCCGAAGGCGCCGCGCGCGCCGCCGTCCTCGCCGACCGCATGAACGCGATCGCCGAAGAGACCGAGCGCGGCTGGACCGGCCGGGTCGAGGCGGGCGGCTACGTGTTGGTCCGCGAGGTGCGCAGCGTGCGCCAGGCGGCGATCCTCGATACGGGCCTCCTGGCTTCGACCGACGCGCGCCGGCTCGACGAGCACGCAAGACCGTTGCGCGAAGCCTTTTCCCAGCCGGCGACGTTTACTCGCCGCGGCGATTCGGCGACCGTCTCCGGCCCGTCGGGCCTGCTCGAAGCCGTCAACGCAGCCGGCCGCAAGGGCGTGACTTTCCAACGCTACAAGGGCCTCGGAGAAATGAACAAGGACCAGCTTTGGGAGACGACGCTCGACCGCGAGGCCCGATCGCTGTTGCAGGTCAAGATCCGCGAAGTCGACGAAGCCGACGACATCTTCGTGAAGCTGATGGGCGACGTGGTCGAGCCCCGCCGCGAGTTCATTCAGGACAATGCGCTGAACGTGTCGAACCTGGACGTGTGATCCTCGCCCGTAAAGCCGAGAAGGCCGGGCGTTGCGAGGGCGGAAGATCGGAGCGTCCGAGCAGCACCCGCTAAATCGCCAGGGGCGGCCTCGGCCGGACAACCGTCGAGCCCCGCTAGACCGGCGTGAGACGAAGCAGCCCGACAGCGTCCTTCGTGCGATCTAGAATGTCCGAGAGAGATGCTCTTTTCGCAAGCGACAGCCCGATCAGACTGGCTGCAAACGCGCAGCCTCCAAAATCACTGCGGTTAGCAGAGAGCTCAACGCTTTTCCTCCCAATGAACGCCTGTGAGGATCCTCGCCCCAGCGCTCCGCCTGCCGCCCTGTCCGTTACTAATATCGGGAGCCCATGAACGTGTTATGGATTGGGGTAGGCTGACTGAATGGGTGTCGAGTATAGCTGTAGGCGGAATGGCGCCGTTGTGGGCGGCCGTGCGGATAGAGCGTAAGCTGATGGGGATGCATAGGCTTAAGGTGGCTGGTCGCATTGGTTAGCTTGCCATTGGCGTTGGTGGCCGAGTCCGCCTGCGCCTTCAGCGAAAAGCCGGACGTCATGGAAACTGCCACCAGGAAAGCTATCGCGATACGATCCATCCTCATCTCATCCTCTGCCCGTCGGACATTTGCGTCGTGCCGGAACAGCACGTAGACGCCTACTAGGCTCCGCGTCAAACTGACCCGCTGGTCCCTTCAGGATTGAGGCCGTTGGCTTCGCCGGACAAGCGGCCAACTTGCGCTAAGTCCTGTATACTCGGAGAAAGAGCGGTCCGAAACGCCAGGGACAGGGGGGCCTGACATGTTCGAACCTGAAAAATTCCATGTGACCGAGACGCTCCACGACGGCGGCATCGTCGAGATCCGCGCGCAAAGGCCGGAAGACCGTGAGGAAATTCTTGCAGAATTTCAACACGCCAGCGCCGAGACGGTCTACCATCGCTTCTTTTCGATGAAACGGTCGTTCTCGGAAAAGGAGCAGCACTTCTTCTTCGACATCGACTTCATCAATCATGTCGTGCTGATCGCGGTCGCGAAGACGGACGAGCGTTCCCGCATCGTCGGGGGGGCTCGCTTCGTCGTCATCGAACCGGGCAAGGCCGAAGTGTCGTTCTCGGTCGTCGACGGCTACCAGGGCCACGGCCTTGGCGCCGTCCTGATGCATCATATCGCGGCGATCGCCCGCGAGGCCGGGATCAGGGAATTGGTGGCCGAGGTCCTGGCCGACAACGGCGCCATGCTCGCGGTGTTCGAGCACAGCGGACTGATCACGGCGACGCGGCGGGAGGGCTCAACCGTCCACGTGACGATGCGCTTCCCTGGGTCCTGACCGCGCGCCCGCGGGTCGCTATTTGCACTTGATCAGCGTCGTGTCGAGGGTCTTGTCGCCGTTCGGCCGATAGACGATCTGCGTGCTCGACTTGACCTCGATCTCGACCGACTGCGAGGTATAGCTGATCGAATCCTTGCAGGTCGAGGTGACGGTGGTCAGTCCCTTGACACTCGAGACGCCGGTGACCTGGCAAGTCTGGTTCGGCATGATGAACGATCCCGGCGTGATGATCGCCGCTTGAGCGAACTGGTCGGCCGGCTGGCGGAAGGCCACCCCGCCGCCGTTTCGGACGAAAAGCTTCTGGCAGTCGGCGGGCGTCGTCGCCCACGCGCCCGTGAGCCGCCCGTCCAACTCGGCGGCGCCCGCCGGAGCGCAGCCGACCAGCAGCAACGCGCCCAGAGCCAATCCGAATTTCCTGTTCATGTTCTAAAACCCCGAAGCCGCTTTCTCGCGCTTGTTCAGTCGCGCGCCGGGGACGATAAGGCGCCGGGCGGCCGACCGCCAGTGCGCCGGCTCGTGTCAGGCCGCAGCCGCCAAACTCTCCCGACGCAGTCGATCGTATTGGGCCTTGTCGACCGGTTGGGCGTTGGGTTCGCCGAGGTCGTTCAGGTGAATGCGATAGGTCTCTCGCGCGCTCCAGGCGGCGACGGCGGCGATGACGGTCACCCCGAAGGCCAGCGCCCCGACGACGACCGGCACGTTGGTGGAGCCGGGAGGCGCGACGGTGGCGAACAGGGCCGGCAGCAAAGCCGTCAGCATGGTGCCGATGTTCTGGGCAATCGCCATGCCGGAGACGCGCGACCGCGTCGGGAAGAGCTCGGGATAGAAGCTTGGGAAGGTCGCGTTGTAACCCTGATAAACGACGCCCCACATCAGAATCGAGAGCAGGAAGGCGAGCGGCACGTTCTTGATGCTGATCGCATAGAGATAGCCGAACGCCAGGAGCCCAGCGAGGAGCGAACCGACAATCAATGGCGGCCGCCGTCCGATCCGGTCCGAAAGATCGCCGACGAAGGGGATGACGATCACGGCCACGACGTTGCCGATCACCGGAATCCACAGGTACACGCTCTTGTCCATCCCCACGCCGTAACCGGGCTGAACCGCGTAAGCTGCGCCAAAGATCGTCGCGACGACCGGAACGACGTTCATGAGCGACATGCAAACGACCCGAAGCATGTCGGGCCAGTGGTTGGCGATCGCCTCGATCACCGGCGCTCTCGGCACTTCGCTGTGCGCCTTCTCCTCCACGAAGGCCGGCGTCTCGTGGACCTCGCGCCGGATGATGTAGCCGGCCAGCAGCACGAAGACGCTGAGCAGGAACGGGATCCGCCAACCCCAGGTCACGAAGGCGTCCTGGGAGAGCGCGTAGCTCAGCGGCAGGAAGACTGCGGCGGCGAGAATCTGACCCGCCTGCACGCCCTGAAGCGTGAAGCTCGCAAAATACCCTCGCCGGCCGAAGGGCGCGTGCTCCAGGATCATGGAGCTCGCCCCGGAGATTTCTCCGGCGACCGCAAAGCCCTGAATGAGCCGCAGAATGACGAGCAGCGTGGGCGCCCATACGCCCACCTGCTGATAGGTCGGCAGCAATCCGACCGCCATGGTCGAAAGCCCCATCAGGACCAGGCACACGAGCAGCACATTCTTGCGGCCATGCGTGTCGCCCAAATGTCCGAGAACGAAGGCGCCGATCGGACGGGCGACATAGCCCACGCCGTAGGTCGCCAGCGACGCGACGATCGCGACCGTCGGATTGTTCGAGGGAAAGAACGCCTGCGGGAAGACGAGCGAAGCCGCGGTCGCGTAGATGAAGAAGTCGTAGTATTCGAGCGCCGATCCGATCCAGCCGCTGGCGGCGGCCGTCCGGGATTGGTGTTGACCCCTTGGCTCATGAAACGTCGCGGCGGTCATTGGCTTTTCCTCCCAAGTGAATTGTTGAGTTTTTTTGGTCTAGTAGTCGATCTTGGCGACCGCCCTTAACTCTTCGGGCGTCGGCGTTGGAAACCCAAAGAATTCGAGATAGGCGGGGATCTGCTCGAACAGCATGTCGACCCCAATCTGGGTCTTGCAGCCGCGCGCCCGGGCGGCGGCGAGAAAGGCCGTCGTCTCCTGCTTCATCACGACCTCCGCGACAAAGGTCGACGGCGAAAGACGAGACACGTCAATCGGCATGGGATCGCCAGGATAGGTGCCGAGCGGGGTCGCGTTGACGACGACGTCGAATCCTGCAGGATCGTTGTCGCCGACGGAGACCGCGAGATTCGGATAGCTCGACTTTAGACGCCCGGCGAGGGCGTCCATCGCCGCCGCGCCGACGTCGTAGAGCGCGATTGCCGCGGCGCCGGCCGCGGCGGACGAGGCGGCGATCGCCGATCCCACGCCGCCGGATCCGACAATGAGGCAGCGCTTGCCAACGAGCGTCGCGCCATTTCGCCGGACGCCGCGCACAAACCCCTCGCCGTCGAACATGTCGCCGATCAATCGGCCGTCCTCGCCACGCTTCACCGCGTTGCAAGATCCGGCGACTTCGACGGCCGTCGAGACGGCGTCGACGAAGTCGAGCACGGCGACCTTGTGCGGCATTGTGATCAGCGCGCCGCGGAAATTCGTGAACCGGCAGATCTCCGGAAAGGCCCGCGCGAAATCCTCGCTTCGCACGCCGAGCGGCACGACCACGGCGTTGACGCTCCGACTCTCGAACCACGGATTGTAGATCATCGGCGACTTGAAGGTCGTCGTCGGATATCCGATGTGGGCGATGAGCCCGGTGTCGCCGTTGATCATGAGGACGTCTTTCCCGATGGCGCCAGGCGCGGTCATCGTTCGAAGGTGAGGGCCACCTGCTGGTCCGCTTCCGCCGCGGAGGCTTGGGCCGCGAGGCGGACGGGCGTGTTGGCCGCCCCGAACAGGTCGTAGTTGCGACGCTCCACGATCTCGAAGAAGAAGCGATCGTGGAACGTGCGCGTATAGATGTGCAGGAACTCGCCGTCCTTGACTCGGTCGTAGAGCACGCCCAGCGACCGCATCCGGGCGAGCAGGTCGGGGGCGAGATCGAAGCGGGTCGCAAGGTCGTCGTAGTAATTGTCTGGGATCGGAAGGAACGAGACGCCCCTTGCGCGCGCCGCCTCGACAGCGCCGAAGATGTCCTCGGTCGCGAGCGCGATCTGCTGGAACCCGGAGCCGCCGAAGGCGTCGAGGAACCGCGAGACGCCGGTCGCGCCGCCGTCGCCGACGTTGAGCGCAATGCGAAGCGCGCCGTTTCCGTTGCGCAGCGAACGGCTGAAGTAGGCGCCATGAGGATCGGCGATCTCGACCTGCGGTTCGGGCTTGAGACCGAGAACCGTGCGGTAAAAGAGCGACCAGCTCAGAAACTCGCTCCGGCGCACGACATTGGAAAAATGATCGACCGCCCGGAGGGGACCGTCGGTCGGCGGCTCCTCCGCCGGCTCGAAATCGTCGAGCCACCTGGGCCCGTCCCGCCCGATGAAGTAGAGGAGGCTGCCTTCGACGCCGGGCGCGGCGGAAAGCGTCGCCTCGCCGGGTCCGATCCTCCCCACATAGCTCTGGCATTCGAGCGCGGCGGCGCGTTCCAGCGCCTTGTCGACCGAGTTGACCCTCAGCGCCAGCGCACAGAGCGACGGCCCATGCATGAGCGAGAACGCGTGGGCGAACCCCTCTTGATCCCGGTTCACGATCAGATGAATCGCGCCTTGGCCGAAGAGGTCCACGTCCTTGGTGCGATGACGGCCGACCCGGCGGAAGCCCAGCCCCTCGATGAGATCGACGAGTTCGCGGCCCTCGGTTTCGCCGGCGGCGAATTCGACGAATTCCACGCCCTCGACGGACGGCGCCGGGGGAAGGGGCGCGAGATCGGAAAGGGGCGCGTCGCCGCGCGCCGCCCGCTTCGCCTCGAGCGCCTCGCCGGCGGCGCGCAGCGAACGCATGCCATCGACCGCGATCACCGAAGCCGACGCGCCGCGGAACTGGTCGTTGAAAATTTCCAGCGAGAGCGGGCCGCGGTAGCCGGAGCGGGTGACGGCGTCGAGATAGTCGACGATCGGAAAGTCGCCCTGGCCCGGATAGCAGCGGTAGTGACGGCTGAGCGACAGCGGATCCATCACCAGCGCCGGCGCATCGGCGACCTGAACGAGCGCGATGCGGTCGGCGGGAAGATCGGCGATCGGCTCGATCGGGTTTCCGCGCGCGCAGATGTGGAAGCTGTCCAGCACGATCCCGAGATTGTCGCGGTCGGCGGCCCTGACAATCTCCCAGGCGGCGGTCCAGTCCTTGACCCACCGGCCCCAAGCCAGCGCTTCGTAGCCGACCCGCATGCCGCTCTGGCGCGCGAGATCGGCGAGATGGGCGAGATCGGCGGCCGCCCGCGGCACGTCGTCGATCACGTCGGGCGAGACATTGGAACAGACGCAGAGCAGGCGGCAGCCGAGCTCGGTCATCAAGTCGAGCTTGCGCGCCGCGCGCGCGATATTGCGGGATCGAGCCGGCTCCGGCATGGCTTCGAAATCGCGCAGCGGCTGAAGGGCGACGATTTCGAGCCCGAGATCGGCGGCCATCCGCCGGGCGTCGCGGGGCTTGCCGTTGAAAAAGGTAAGATCGTTTTCGAAGAACTCGACGGCTCGGAAGCCTGCCTTGGCCGCCGCGGCGAGCTTGCCCTCAAGCGAGCCGCCCATACAGACCGAGGCGATCGACCATCTGAGCATCTCTTCTCCCTTCGGGCCGGCGAAACGCGAATTGATGACGCTTTTGTCTTTTCTTGGCGGCGAACCAGGCGACCGTCAAATACCAAGTTGCACCCTCTCCGTGCCTTTATGTTACGGTGCGCGAAAACCCCGAATGCCGAGCGATGGAGGAAATTTGCTGACGCTCCGACAGATCGAAGTGATCCGGGCGGTGATGGTGACGGGGACGCTCGCGGGAGCGGCGCGGCTTCTCAACGTCGCAGCGCCTGGCCTGAGCCGACTCATGAAATATACCGAGGACTCCCTGGGGACGAAGCTCTTCGTCCGGCTCGGCGGCCGTTTCGTCCCGGCCCCGGAGGCGAGGGCCGTCTTCGCTCAGATCAATGAGGTCCATCGCAACATCGACAATCTCAGACTTGCGGTCGACGCGCTCGGACGAGGCGACGGCGCCGAACTCAAGGTGGGGGCCACGCCGAGCATCGGCAACGTGATGGTTCCGCGGGCCGTCGCCGAGGTCCGTCGCAAATACGCCGATCTCAGGATCGAACTCGACATTCTGAAGATCGAGGATGCGATCGACTATCTCTTGCTGGGGCGCGGAGAGGTTGTCGCCATAAGCTACCCTCTCGAACACCCGGCGATCACCTTTGAGCCTTTGGCGCGCGGCCAGCTCTTTTGCATCGTCGCCGACGCTCATCCGCTGGCGGCGCGGACGCGGATTTCGGTTGAGGAGATCGCGACCTTTCCGCTGATCGGCATCGACCCGCGCGATCCCTACGGGCAGATCGTCGTCCGTCTCTTCGAACGCGCAGGCGTCCCGTATCGCGTGCCGATCAAGGCGCGCTTCGGCGTTACGGTCTGCGCGCTGGTTCGCCAGAACCTCGGGATCGCCGTGATCGACGAATTCACCCTTGCCGAGCGCAAAGCGGAGGGCATTCGCATGATCCCGATCCAAGAGCCGACCGTCTTCCAGACCTACGTCGCCTACCGCAACGACACGACGCTCTCCGGCCCCGCGGAATTCTTCATTTCCGCGTTGCGTCGCCAAATGGAGAGCGCCCATCTTGCGGCCGCCCCGAATTGACCGCCGCGCGGCGCCGTCGGCTTTGCCTACCCGGCCCCCGATTTGCGGTCGGCGTCGAGGCCTCGGCGCCCCTCCCAATCAGCTGAACGCGGGGATCCCGGTGATCGCCCGGCCGAGAATCAGCGCGTGAATGTCGTGCGTGCCCTCGTAGGTGTTGACGACTTCGAGATTGACGAGATGGCGCGCGACGCCGAATTCGTCGGAGATGCCGTTGCCGCCCATCATGTCGCGCGCGGCGCGGGCGATGTCGAGCGCCTTGCCGCAATTGTTGCGCTTGAGGATCGAGGTCAGCTCCACGGGGGCCGCGCCCTCGTCCTTCAGCCGGCCGAGGCGCAGGCAGCCCTGCAGGCCGAGCGCGATCTCGGTCAGCATGTCGGCGAGCTTCTTCTGGATGAGCTGATTGGCGGCGAGCGGCCGGCCGAACTGCTTGCGGTCGAGCACATACTGGCGCGCCCGCGCAAAACAGTCCTCAGCCGCGCCCATTGCGCCCCAGGCGATGCCGTAGCGGGCGCTGTTGAGGCAGGTGAATG
Organism: uncultured Alphaproteobacteria bacterium; assembly: GCA_963748545.1. GTDB lineage: Bacteria > Pseudomonadota > Alphaproteobacteria > Rhizobiales > Beijerinckiaceae > Roseiarcus. The sequence continues at coordinate 12,783 of CAVVJO010000028.1, read as the reverse complement.
GGCCCTTCAGCCCGCGCACCTCCGGGAAGACGTTCTCCTCCGGACAGAACACATCGTCGAGCGCGATCTCGCCGGTGATCGACGTCCTCAAGCCCACCTTGCCGTGGATCGCAGGCGCGCTCAGGCCCTTCCATCCCTTCTCCAGGACGAATCCCCTGATATCGCCGGCGTCGTCCTTCGCCCAGACGACGAACACATCGGCGATCGGGCTGTTGGTGATCCACATCTTCGCGCCCGATAGTGAATAGCCGCCCGCGACCTTGCGGGCGCGTGTGATCATGCCGCCGGCGTCGGAGCCGTAGTTGGGTTCGGTCAGGCCGAAGCAGCCGATCCATTCGCCGGTTGCGAGCTTGGGCAGATATTTCTGTCGGACGGCCTCGTTCCCGAACTCGAAGATCGGGAGCATCACCAGCGACGACTGGACGCTCATCATCGAGCGATAGCCGGAATCGACCCGCTCAACTTCGCGCGCGATCAAGCCGTAGGAGACATAGTTGAGGCCGGCGCCGCCGTAGGTGTCGGGGATCGTGGCGCCGAGCAGGCCGAGTTCTCCCATGTTACGGAAGAATTCCGGCGTCCGTCTTCTCGCGCCGGAACGCCTCCTGAACCCTCGGCGCCAACTCCGCCTTCGCGAAGACTTGAGCGGCGTCGCGCACCGCGCGCTCGTCGCTGCTCAGCTGGCCCTCAAGCTGAAGCGGATCGTCCCACTGGAAGGACGCGCAAGTTGAGTGCTGAGCCATCCGATGCTCCTGTATGCTTTTTGAGGGTGGGCTTCACATGCCCGAGTAGTTCGGGCCGCCGCCGCCTTCGGGCGCCGTCCAGACGATGTTCTGGGTCGGGTCCTTGATGTCGCAGGTCTTGCAGTGAACGCAGTTCTGCGCGTTGATCACCAGCCGCTCCTCGCCCTCGTCGTTTTTCACGAACTCGTAGACGGCGGCCGGGCAATAGCGCTGCTCGGGGCCCGCGTATTTGGCGAGATTGATCGCGACGGGAATGCTCGGATCCTTCAGCGTGAGGTGCGGCGGCTGATCCTCTTCGTGGTTGACGTTGCCGACGAAGACCGACGACAGCCGGTCGAAGGTGAGCTTGCCATCGGGTTTCGGATATTCGATCCGCGGACATTCGGCCGCAGGCTTCAGGTAGGCGTAGTCCGGCTTCGGCGTATGCAGCGTCCACGGCGGCGTGTTGACGCCGATCTTCGGCAACAGCCAGTGTTCGACCCCGGTCATCACTTGGCCGACCAGCGGGCCCCGCTTGAACCAAGGCTTGAAGTTGCGACTCTGCAGCAACTCCACATAAAGCCAGCTGCGCTTGAACAGCTCCGGAAAGGCGGTGAGCTCGTCCCCTGCGCGACCGGCCGCGAGGGCCTCGACCAGCGCCTCGGCGCAAAGCATTCCGCTCTTGATCGCGGCGTGGCTGCCCTTGACCCTTGCGGCGTTCATGAAGCCCGCGTCGCAGCCGACGAGCGCGCCCCCGGGAAAGACGAGTTTCGGCAGCGCCTGGGGCCCGCCGTTATTGATCGCCCGCGCGCCGTAGCTCAGCCGCTTGCCGCCCTCGATATGCGAGCGGATCGCCGGATGCGTCTTCCAGCGCTGCATCTCCTCGAAAGGGTTCAGCCAGGGGTTTGAGTAATCCAGGCCGATGACGAAGCCGACCGCCACCAGGTTGCCTTCGAGATGGTAGAGGAATCCCCCGCCGAAGGCGTTCTTGTCCATCGGCCATCCGGCGGTATGCATGACTTGGCCCGGCTCCGCCTTGTCCTCGGGAACCTCCCACAGCTCCTTGACGCCGATCGCATAGGTCTGCGGATCCTTGCCTTCGGTAAGCCGGAAGCGGTCGAGCAGCTGACGCCCAAGCTCTCCGCGCGCGCCTTCCGCGAAGATGGTGTAGCGGCCCGTCAGCTCCATGCCCAGTTGGAACGCGTCGTGGGGCTGGCCGTTCTTGCCGAGACCGACATGGCCGGTGGCCACGCCTCGCACCGAACCGTCATCGGCATACAGAATTTCGGTCGCCGCGAAGCCCGGGAAGATTTCGACCCCGAGCGCCTCGGCTTGTTCGGCGAGCCACTTCACCACATAACCGAGCCGGACGATATAGCATCCGTGGTTATGGAAATTGCGGGGAACGAGAAAATCCGGAATGCGCCGAGAGCCGGTGTCCGAGAGGATCAGGACATCGTCTCCGACCACAGGCTGGTTGAGCGGCGCGCCGCGCTCCTTCCAGTCCGGGAAGAGCTCCGTCAGAGCCCGGGGATCCATGACCGCGCCAGACAGGATATGCGCCCCCGGCTCAGACCCCTTTTCCAGCACGATGACCGAGAGATCCGGATTGAGCTCTTTAAGTCGAATCGCCGTCGCAAGTCCCGCTGGGCCAGCCCCGACAATCACCACGTCATAGGCCATCAACTCCCGCGGCCCGAATTGTTCGACAAGTTCCTTCGGCGTCATTGTTGCCTCGTCCTCATTCCGTCCCACGGCTCGCGTCCGACGGCCCGCCATCGGGCCTCGGTTTGCGCCTACGGTGAAGCGCCTCGGCGGCCTGTCACACGAAGATAGTTCATAGCTAAACTATTTTCTAGGGCGTGCCCGGCAACGGGCGTCCAAGGCTCCGGGCGACGGCGCGCCGACCAAGGCGACGGGGACGCGCAGTCCGTACGCGAACCTGCCGCCGCGGCGCGTTTCCATAAGGCGTTCAAAGGATCTGACTTCCGTGGCCCATGGCGTCGCTCCCCGGCGCCATCGATGGCGCTCAAGTTCCCGCTATAATGTCCCTTGCCGCAGCATTTCGCGCAACCTGAACTTCTGGATCTTGCCCGAGGGCGTCGCGGGCAGGGCGTCCCGCACGATCAGCTTCTCGGGAAGGTACTGTGCGGCGATCTTCTGCGCCTTCAGGAAATCGCTCATGCCGGCAAAGTCGATGGTTTTGCCGGCTTTTGTGACGATCACGGCGCAGGCGCGCTCGCCGAGGCGCTCATCCGGATAAGCGACGATTGCGACCTGGGCGACGGCCGGGTGCCGGTAAAGCAGCAACTCGATTTCGACCACCGGAATATTCTCGCCGCCGCGGAGGATGACATCCTTGCTGCGGCCGCTGATGCGGATGTAGCCGTCGGCGTCCATTCGAGCGAGGTCGCCGGTGTCGAACCATCCGTCGGCGTCGGTGTTGTTCCACTGCGGGCGCTTGAGATAGCCGCCGAAGTTCGAGCAGGCGCGCACGAGCAGCTTGCCGGATTCGCCCGAAGGCGCCTCGACGCCGTCCGCGTCGACCACCTTGACCTCGACGCCCGGCAGCGCGCAGCCGTCGGTGGTGACGGCGAGCCGGTCGTCGTCGTCGAGCTTGATCAGCGTCACCGCGCCGTTTTCGGTCATGCCCCAGGCCGAGACGATCTTCGCTCCGAGGCCTGCGCGGGCCTGCTCGACCAGCGGCCCCGGAATCGGCGCGCCCGCGCACAGGAAGGTTCTCAGGGTCGGGACGCCCTTGCCGGTCTCCGCGACGATCTGGGTCAGGTCAGTCAGGAACGGGGTCGACGCCATGGTGAAAGTGGCCCGCTCGGTCCGGATGAGGTCCGCGGCCTTGGCCGGATCCCAGATGTCGAGCAGCACGGCGCTCGCCTTCAACATGATCGGCATCAGGAGCCCGTACATGAAGCCGGTCTGATGGGCCATCGGCGAGGCCATCAGCACGACGTCATCCGCTCCTAGCCGCAGCCGCTCGGCATAGGGCGCGATGTTGGCCATCACGGTGTTCGCCGAATGCATCACGCCCTTGGGCTCGCCAGTGGTTCCGGAGGTGTACATGAGTTGGGTGACGTCATCGGGCCCCGGCCGGCTTCGCGTCAGGATCGTTCGGGCGTCCGGCGCGGTCTCCCATTCGGGCGTCGTCAGCAGCGCGTCGAAATCGTCTTCGCCGCCGCCCTCGACGACGACGACCCGACCGAGCGTCGGCAGGTCCTTCGCCAGGCTGCGCGCCATCGCCTCATGGTCGAAATGGCGGAAGACAGTCGGCACAACGAAGATTTTCGCTTCGGCGTGCCTGAGCATGAAAGACAGCTCGTGCTCGCGGAAGATCGGCATGAGCGGGTTGAGGACCGCCCCGATGCGCGAGCAGGCGAGATAAAGCGCGAAAAACCGCCAACCGTTCGGCAACTGCACGGCAACGACGTCGTTGCGGCCGACGCCGAGCCGGGCGAGCCCGACGGCGATGCGGTCGGCGAGCGCTGCGAGCTCGCGATAGGTGAACCGGCGAACCGCGCCCGAGTCGCGTTCGACCGCGGTTAGCGCGAGCTTGTCCGGGCAAAGGGCGAGGCAGGCGTCGAGATCGTCGTTAATCGTTCGATCGAGCCAGTAGCCGCGGGCCACGCTTTCGGCGCGCCGCGGCCCTAAGAGAACGGGGTCGAATTCCATGTTCCTCTCCGCGCTGCTATCTGCGTCCCTCAGGCCGGCGCCGCCTCGCGCCCGGCCCGGGCGCGCGCGATGATGGTCTTCATGATCTGGGCCGTGCCGTCGCCGATCTGGAAGCCCAGCACGTCCCGCAGCCTCTGCTCCATCAGACCGCGATCATAGCCGCCGTGGCCGTGCATGAGCAGGCATTGGTGGATGGCGTCGTAGGCGAGCTTCGGTGCCCACCACTTGCACATCGCGGCTTCCGCGCTGTGGGGCGCCCTTCTGTCCTTGAGCCAGAGCGCCTGGAGGCAGAGAAGCCGCGCGGCCTCGACCTGCGTGTCGTAATCGGCGAGCGGATGCGACACGCCCTGGAAGGCCGAGAGCGGCTTGCCGAACGCCTGGCGATGGGCGACGTAGGCCCACGTCTCCTCGAGCGCGACGCGCGCGACCGCGAGCACCTGCAGGCCGATCAGCGCCCGCGAGAAGTCGAAGCCCTGCATCACCTGGACGAAGCCCTTGTTCTCGTCGCCGAGGCGGTGCGATTGGGGCACGCGGACGTTCTCGAAGAACAGCGAGCCGCGGCCGATGGCGCGCTGACCGTGGCAGTCGAACCGATTGCGGGTGACGCCGGCCAAGTCCATCGGGATCAGCAAGGCGGTCACGCCGTGCGCGCCGGACTCGATCGATCCGGTGCGTCCGAACACCACCGCAGCGTCGGCCTGGTCGGCGGCGGAGATCGAGGTTTTTTCGCCGTTGACGACGTAATGCTCGCCGTCGCGCTCGATGCGCAGGCGCAGGTTGGCCGCGTCGGACCCGCCCCGCGGCTCGGTGAGCGCGATGGCGAGGAGCGCCTCGCCCGCCGTCAGGCGCGCGAGCCACGGCTTCACGACGTCGGGACGCCCATAGCGGGCAAGGATCTGCCCATTCAGCGACGCCAGCAAATTGACGTAGGACATGCTGAGATCGGCGCGCGCAACCTCCTCGTGGATCACGCCCGCAGAAAGGGCGCCAAGCCCCAGGCCGCCGAACTGTTCCGGCAACTCGGGGGCGATGAACCCCATCGCGCCCATCTCCCGCATGATCCCGCGATCGAGCGCGCGCGTCCGGTCGCGCTCCTGAAAGCCCGGGGCGACGCGATCGGTCGCGAACCGCCGGACCTGTTCGGCGAGCGCGACGAGATCCTCGTCGATATAGGGGTTCATGCCTGATCCTCCCTTCGCTGGCGGCCCGTTCGCCCCGCAACAACGGGGAGACGGCGCCGGCCGCCTCACTTCGCGTATTTGCGGAATTCGGGCTTGCGCTTTTCCTTGAGCGCCTTGACGCCCTCCTTCAATTCCTCGGTGTCGTAGTAGAGCTTCAGCGCAACCATCCCGAGACCGGCGATGCCGGCCTGATGGGCGGTGTCCAGATTGAAGCTTCGCTTGGCGATGGCGAGCGCGGTCGGGCTGCGCTCGCACAGTTCCTCGCCCCACTTCTGCACCTCGGCGTCGAGCTGATCGTGCGGCACGCAGACGTTTGCGAGCCCCATCGCGACCGCCTCCTGACCCGAATAGCGACGGCAAAGGTACCAGATCTCGCGCGCCTTCTTCTCGCCGACCACGCGGGCGAGAAAGGCGGTGCCGTAGCCGGGATCGACGGAGCCCATCTTGGGGCCGACCTGGCCGAACACGGCCTTCTCGGAGCAGATCGTCAGGTCGCAGATGGTGGCGAGCACGTTGCCGCCGCCGATGGCGAAGCCCTGCACGCGCGCAATCACCGGTTTCGGCACGTCGCGGATGGCGGCGTGCAGTTCCTCCATCGGCAGTCCGATCGTCCCGCGCCCGTCGTACGCGCCGTCGTGAGCGGACTGGTCGCCGCCGGTGCAGAAGGCCTTGTCTCCCGCGCCGGCGAGGACGATGGCGCCGACCCCTTTGTCATACCCCGCTTTGTAGAGCGCCCTGATCAGTTCGTCGCAGGTTGTGCCACGAAAGGCGTTCATCTTGTCCGGGCGGTTGATGACGATCCAGGCGACGCCGTTGCGGATCTCGTAGAGGATGTCTTCGAATGTCATAGAGAGTTCCTCCCTGATGCGGGTTTCATGTCAGCCGGCCATCGTCAGGCCGCCGGAAACGCTGAGCACCTGGCCCGTGACGTAGGCCGCGTCGTCGCTGGCGAAGAACAGGATCGCCCCCGGCAGGTCGTCCGGCTGGCCGATGCGGCCGAGCGGAATCGAGCGGGTGAAAGCCTCGACAAGCTTGTCCGGATTGCCGGCGCCTTCCTTGTACTGCGCGAAAAGAGCGGTGTCGGTCGGACCGGGACAGACGACGTTGACGGTGATGTTGTGGCGCGAATGCTCACGCGCGATGGTTTTGGAGAAGGCGACGAGGCCGCCCTTGCACGCGGCGTAGACGGCCTCTCCCGACGAGCCGACGCGCGCCGCGTCCGAGGCGATGTTGACGATGCGGCCCGCCCGGCGCGCCGCCATGCCGGGCAGCACGGCGTGGTGCATGTTCAGCGCGCCGGTGAGATTGACCGCGATCAGCTTTTCCCACTGCGCCGGCTCGGTTTTGACGAACGGCCGGAAAACGTCCCAGCCGGCGTTGTTGACCAGCACGTCGATCGGGCCGAGCCGCGCCTCGGCCGCAGCGATCGCCGCGTCGACGGCGGCGCGATCGGCGATGTCGCAGGCGAACGCCGCGGCCGCCCCGCCCGCCGCTGCGATCTCGTCCGCGACTTTCTTTGCCGCGTCGAGATCGAGGTCGAACACGGCGACCTTGGCGCCTTCGCGCGCAAACCGTCGCGATGTCGCCCCGCCGATCCCGCCTCCTCCGCCGGTGATGACGACGACTTTGCCTGCAAAACGCGTCATGCCTCTCGTCCTCCCTCGAACGCGCCCGATTGCGATCCCCCACGATTGAGGACAGGATCGCAACCACTGGCTGGACCATTAGGTCAACATATTGCTATATCTATCAGGGAACGAGTTGGCGCGCAAGAGGCCTCATGACCAGAATCATCGAAAAAAATGCTGAATATCTTGCGGCAGCGAAGATGGAATTGGCCAACAGGCTGTTCTTTCGTCTCTACCAATGCGCAAATATGTTGCATAAAACCGGGAGCCGCGCGGTCGAGGCCGAAGGCCTGACCACGCAGCAGTGGGCCGTGCTGGGCGCTCTCTCCCGCGAGATCGCCGAAGGCGGTATGAGCGTCGGAGACCTCGCCCGCTACCTGATGGTCAGCCGGCAGAACCTCGCGGGGCTGCTCGGCCGCATGGAGCGGGACGGCCATCTCACGGTCGCCCCCGACACGCGCGACCGGCGCTCCCGGATCGTCACCATGACGGAGGCCGGCCGCCACGTCTGGCGGGATCTCGCCTTGCCCAAGATCCACGCCTATTACGGGCAGATCCTCGGGGACTTCTCGATCAACGACGCCGCCCACATGCTCCACTATCTCCTGAAGATGATCGAAAACATGCAGCGCGTGGACGCGACCGGCGCCGAAGCGGTAGAGAACGGGTCAGACCCGGCGGCGCCCGAGGGGCGAGAGGAGTTTCCCGAATGACGACCCTGACGCTGAAGGACCCGAGCCTCCTCAAGAACAAGTGCTATGTCGCCGGGGAATGGATCGGCGGCTCGGCGACGATTGCCGTCACCAACCCCGTCGACGACGGCGTGATCGGGTTTGTTCCGAAGCTCGGCGCAAGCGAGGCCCGCCGCGCGATCGAGGCCGCGGAGACCGCACAGAAGCTTTGGGCGAGGAAGACCGCCAAGGAGCGCGCGGCGATCTTGCGCAGATGGTTCGCCCTGATGATGGACAACCAGGAGGACCTCGCGCGCATCATGACGGCCGAGCAGGGCAAGCCCCTCGCCGAATCGCGCGGCGAGATCGCCTACGGCGCCTCGTTCATCGAATTCTTCGCCGAGGAAGCCAAGCGCATCTATGGCGAGACGATCCCCTCGCCCTGGCCCGACGCGCGCATGATCGTGATCAAGCAGCCGATCGGCGTCGTCGCCGCGATCACGCCGTGGAACTTTCCCAATGCGATGATCACCCGCAAAGCGGGACCGGCGCTTGCGGCGGGCTGCGCCTTTGTCTGCAAGCCGGCCGGCGAGACGCCGCTTTCGGCGCTGGCCCTCGCCGAACTCGGCGAGCGCGCCGGCATTCCGGCCGGCGTCTTCTCGGTGATCACCGGTTCGGCGCGCGAGATCGGCGCCGAGATGACGGAAAACCCGATCGTGCGCGGCCTCACCTTCACCGGTTCGACGGAGGTCGGCCGCGTGCTGATGGCGCAATGCGCCCCGACCATCAAGAAGCTCGGGCTCGAACTCGGCGGCAACGCGCCGTTCATCGTATTCGACGACGCCGATCTCGACGCCGCGGTCTTGGGCGCAATGGCTTCGAAATACCGCAACGCCGGCCAGACCTGCGTCTGCGCCAACCGCCTGCTCATCCAGGACGGCGTCTACGACGCCTTCGCCGCCAAGCTCGCCGCGGCGGTCAAGGCGCTCAAGGTCGGCGACGGCTTTCACGCCGGAGTCACCACCGGCCCGCTGATCAACGAGGCCGCGGTCGCCAAGGTCAAGGAGCACGTCGCCGATGCCGTGTCGAAGGGCGCGAAGATCGTGGTCGGGGGCAAGGCGCTCGGCGGCAACTTTTTCGAGCCGACGGTGCTTTCGGACGTGACCCCGGAGATGGCGGTGGCGCGGGAAGAGACCTTTGGCCCGGTCGCGCCGCTCTTTCGCTTCCATTCAGAAGAGGAGGCGATCGCGATGGCGAACGCCACCGAGTTCGGCCTCGCCTGCTATTTCTACGCCCGCGATATCGGTCGCGTCTGGCGCGTCGCCGAGGGCCTCGAATACGGGATGGTCGGGATCAACGAGGGCATCATCTCGACCGCCGAGGCGCCGTTCGGCGGCGTGAAGGCGAGCGGCGTCGGGCGCGAGGGCTCACGCCACGGGGTCGAGGAGTATCTCGAGATGAAGTACCTGCTGATGGGGGGGTTGGCGGCACCCCAGTAGAGCGCGTCGTCCCCGGGGAAAACGACGCAGTTCTGACGGTGGGGCTCCGGGCCGCCAAGGTTCTCGGATCAAGTCCCGAACAGCAGCGACCAGTTTGCAAAAGGCCGGAGTTCGGTGAGTTCGATCCGGAACAAGCCGGCGGCGACGAGCGGGAGGCCGTCGAGCGCCTGCCGCGCCGCGGCAAGATCCGCAGCCTCCAGAACGAACACGACTCGCGTCTGCTTCTCGGTCGCATAGGCTTCGCGCAGGACGCCCGAAGAGAAAAGCGCCCATGACGCCTCGACTTCGCTCTTGAGGTCTGCGCGGATGCGCTCGACGGGCGCGCCTTCCGCGACGTCAACGATGGCGAGAATCTTCATCGCGTTCAGCCTCCCGCCATCTCGTAGAGAACGCCGAGCGCCTGAGCGCCCTTGGGCTGGCTGAAGTCGCCGGCGAGTTGGCCGGCCAGCGAGGGAAGCGAGGTCGGCGCGACGCCGGCCTGAACGAGGCGGCGCAGAGCCGCATCCTCCGTGCGGGGCGACAGGCCGCCGCACGCGTCGATGGCGACCTGTGCGTTGAGACCATGCGCGACGCCCGAGAGCGCCGAATGCTGAACGATGATCTCGGTCGCCACTCCGGACACGATCAGGGTCTTGCGGCCCACTGCGAGTAGGGCGTCGCGGGTCGGGCCATCCAGGAACGCATCGGTCGTGGTGCGCGTGTTCAACGGCAGGTCTCCGAGCGCTGCTGCGATCTCTGCGATAACTTCGGGCGTTCCGCCGACCGGCGCGGTTGTGAGGACGACCGGGATGTCGAAAAGCTTTGCGAGCTTCGCAAGGGCTGCGACGCCGCGGCGTAGGCGGGCAAGCTCGATCGTCGCTGTGCGCTCGACGATCCCGGCCTGCAGGTCGGCGAACAGGATGACGGCGTCTTCTGGCTTTAATGGCGCGTAGCTCATGGGGAGGCTTCCTTTTCCAGGTGTGAAATAGCGTTGTCGATCTCTTCAAAGACAAGCATCTGACTGGCGTAGGTTTCACTGGCCATCCAAACCGCGCCGCCAAGCAGAAGCAGCGCCCCAGGCAGCACGAAGGCAAGCGGCGCCCAGTCCGCCAGGGCCGCGCCGAGATGCTGAAATCCGATGATCAGGCACGCCCCTACAAAAAGAACGATCGCGGCGTAGAGAGACGTGACGGCGAGCGCGGTCCGCCGCGCGCGGGAACGAAGCGCCAAAAGCCAGCGGCGCACGGTATCCGGCGCGGCGCCGAGCCGGTCGGTTCGCCCCTCGTGCACAAGCGCCGCCAGCGCTCGCGCCCGATCCACCACGCGGGCCATCCGAACAAGCGCCGAGGAGGCCAGCGAAGCCGCCGCGAGGATGAAAAGCGCCGGCGTGACCATCGCCGAGATGACGCTGAGCGCTCCTGATCCCGACCCGCCGCCACCCATGCCGCGTAGACTTTCGCGTTGGCGCTTGTCCCGCAGACCGTGGGTTGGTCCGTGGGTCCAATAGCGCGCATGCAGCGTGATACGCGGGATTGCGGATTTCGGTTCGCTCGCGCCGCTCGATCTTGCGAGCTCTGTTCGGCGCCCTTTGGGAACACCTCCGCTCTCCGAGAATTGAACAAGGGGCCTTTATTAGGAGGACAGGATGGCGGGATCGTTGAAGACGGGCGATCGGGTCGCCTGGTCGTCGAGCGGCGGCGAAAGCGTTGGCCGCGTCGAGCGCAAGCTGACGTCGCGCGGCAAGATCGGGGGCCACGAGGTTGCGGCCTCGGACGCCAATCCCGAATATCTCGTGCGGTCGGAGAAGTCCGGGAAGGTCGCGGCTCACAAACCTTCCGCTTTGAGGAAGGCCCGATGAACCCGGGCCTGATTCCGCCAGCCGAAGTCGCGGCCGCCGCGAAAAGGGGCCTTGAGTTGCGAGATAAATTTCATCGCGGCGGCACTTCAGTCGGCGTTCATCGCGCGCAGCAGCTCGCGGAGCGCCGCCCCGTTTCGGCGCGGGACATCGTGGCGATGAGCGCCTATTTCGCTCGCCACGAGGTCGACAGGGGATCGAAGAGCCACGCGTGGGGAGACGAAGCCAACCCCTCCGCGGGGTATGTCGCGTGGCTGTTGTGGGGCGGCCATTCAGGGCGTCGGTGGGCCGACGCCCTGAACGCGCGCCTCAAGAACGCCGCGGCGGAGTAGCCTCAAGAACCATCCGGGCCGAAGGAAGACCGCCGCCTCGGGGCGCCGGCCTTCTGGCTACCCAATTCCAGCGTTCAGTAGCGGTAGGTCTCCGGCTTGAACGGGCCGGATGGCGACAGGCCGAGGTACTTGGCCTGCTCGCCGGTCATCTTCGTCAGCTTCGCGCCGACCTTGGCGAGATGCAGCGAGGCGACCTTCTCGTCGAGGTGCTTGGGCAGGGTATAGACCTGCTTCTCATACTGGCCGGGCTTGGTGAAGAGCTCGATCTGGGCGAGCGTCTGGTTGGTGAACGAGGCCGACATGACGAAGGACGGATGGCCGGTCGCGTTGCCGAGGTTCACGAGGCGGCCTTCCGACAGAAGAATGAGCTTCTTGCCGTCGGGAAACTCGATCTCGTCCACTTGCGGCTTCACGTTGTTCCACTTGTAATTGCGCAACGCCGAGACCTGGATCTCCGAGTCGAAGTGGCCAATGTTGCAGACGATCGCCCGGTCGTGCATGGCGCGCATGTGGTCGAGGGTGATGACGTCGACGTTGCCGGTGGCGGTGACGAAGATGTCGGCGCGCGGCGCGGCGTCCTCCATCGTCACGACCTCGTAGCCTTCCATCGCGGCCTGGAGCGCGCAGATCGGGTCGACCTCCGACACCATGACGCGGCAGCCGGCGTTGCGCAGCGACGCAGCGGAGCCTTTGCCGACGTCGCCGAAGCCCGCGACCATCGCGACCTTGCCGGCCATCATCACGTCGGTGCCGCGGCGGATGCCGTCGACCAGCGACTCGCGGCAGCCGTAGAGATTGTCGAACTTCGACTTGGTGACGCTGTCGTTGACGTTGATCGCCGGCCACAGGAGCTTGCCCTCCTTGGCCATGATATAGAGACGGTGGACGCCGGTGGTGGTCTCCTCGGTGACGCCGCGGATCGACTTGGCGTTCTTGGCGTAGAAGCCGGGCTTGTCCTTGAGCCGCGCCTTGATCGCAGCGAACAGCACCTCTTCCTCCTCGTTGGTCGCGTGATCGAGGAAGGCGATGTCGCCCTGCTCGGCGCGCAGCCCGAGGTGGATCAGCAGCGTCGCGTCGCCGCCGTCGTCGAGAATCATGTTCGGCGAGCCGCCATCGGCCCACTCGAAGATCCGATGGGTGTAGTCCCAATAGTCCTTGAGGCTCTCGCCCTTGACGGCGAACACCGGCGTGCCTGTCGCCGCGATCGCGGCCGCGGCATGGTCCTGGGTCGAATA
>CAVVJO010000027.1:0-6327 GCA_963748545.1 uncultured Alphaproteobacteria bacterium | reverse complement strand
GGTCATTGTAAATTGAAAAACCCGTGTGCGCGAAATCGTTATCGTAGTAGCGTGAGTGCATGCTATTTTGCTCAAATAGTTGAGCAATAGTCGGTCGATCACGATTTTCTATATGCGCCTCAAGCCACTGTCCCAAAGTTGAAACTGGCCTGAAATAATCGAAGCAGGCTCGTACTTGTCCGGCACGGCCATGGAGAGATAACCTCCAGGCTTTAAGATTTTTTCACAGCCTTGAAGGAATTTTATCGGATTTGGTAAGTGTTCGAAATTGTGAGACGAAATTATATAATCAAATGTTCCAAGTCCACCGCGTCGAGCTATAGCGTTCTGAGGCGAAGGTATCCCGAATGTAGAACTTCCTACGACATCGACTTGTTCAATCGAGTCAGATGCGGCTTTTATCAATGTTTGGATCGCGTTCGCATTCTCCTTGAACGTCTCAGTGTCGAAGACGTCAAATGCAAGACAATTGTAGCCTTCTCGTTTTGGCGCGAACGGGCGAACCATGGCCCGATCTCAATTCCTTTCTGGTCTTTGTGACGTGCTTCGTGATTTCTGCGCGGCGATCCATTTGGGTCTGTCCTTCACAGTGTTCGGTGGGAGCGGCAACTAGCATGGGTCCCTGCTGAAATGATCACTTTCCGACGAGGCGACAGCCGACGACAAATTGCGGGCTTGAATGCCAGCTCTGGCTAGGCGCGGGTTAGGACAAAAGCGGCTTAGCTGTATACGCCGCGTAGTCCTCGAAAGAGTTTATCGGATCTCAATGGCTCACGGAGCAATGGCGAGCGGACGCCGTAATGGATTTCGAGGAGCCTGACTTGATTGCTGAGGCCGAAGTCTGAAACTTCGCAGACGTTTTGACGCCATCGTCGGCAGGCGAGGCGAAGTCCGCCGCCTTGGGCAAAACCTTTCGACGCGGAATGGTATCTCGCGACCTATCCCGAGGTGGCCGGCGCGCGGGCTCTCACCCCTCGATCATTACATCCGCTACGGCGCCGCCGAGGGGCGCGATCCCAATCCCGTACTTCAGCACCTCCTGGTATCTCAAAGCCAATCCGGACGTCGCCGCCGCCGGCGTGAACCCGTTGCAGCATTATTGGGAGCAGGGGTGGAAGGAGGGGCGTGACCCCGGACCGAAATTCAGTGTGAACGCCTATCTCGACCGCTATCGGGATATCCGCGCCGCCGGCATCGAGCCGCTCGGGCACTATCTCCGCCACGGCCGGCTGGAAGGCCGCCTTATTGGCGAATCCTACGGCGACTGGATCGCCAAATACGACACGCTTGACGATGACCTGCGCGCCGCGATGCGCAGACGCATCGCGCAACTCGCGCTGCGTCCCAAATTTTCCGTCATCATGCCCGTCTACAACACGGACCTGCGGTGGCTCCGCGAGGCGATCGAATCGGTTCGGGCGCAACTCTATCCGGACTGGGAGCTTTGCCTATCCGACGACGCCTCGACGCTGCCCGGCGTCCAGGACATGGTTCGCGACTACGCCGGCCGCGACCCGCGGATACGCGCGGTCTTCCGCGATGCGAACGGCCATATCTCCGCCAATTCGAACAGCGCGCTGTCGGTCGCCACGGGCGACTTCGTCGCGCTCATGGACGCCGACGATGGCATCCCCGAGGACGCGCTCTATTGGGTCGCGGAGGAAATCAACGCCTGTCCCAGCGTCGATCTGATCTTTTCCGACGAGGACAAGCTCGATAGCGACGGGCGCCGCTACGATCCCTATTTCAAGCCGGACTGGAACCCGGCGCTGATGCTGTCGCAGAACACGTTCAGCCATCTCGGCGTCTATCGGCGCAGCCTGGTCGAGAAGGTCGGCGGGTTCCGTCTCGGGTTCGAAGGCAGCCAGGACCATGACCTCGTGCTGCGCTGCGCCGACGCGACGGAGCCCGCCAAGATCCGCCATATTCCGCGTGTCCTTTATCATTGGCGCGCGACGGCCGACTCCACGGCGTCCGGTTCCGAGGCCAAACCCTATGCATGGAACGCCGGCGCGCGGGCGATCGAGGAGCACCTGGCGCGGAACGGCGTCAAGGGCGAGGTGACGCGCAGGCTGAAAGACTATTATCAGGTCCGCTACCAGCCGCCCGAGGCGTGGCCCAAGGTCAGCATCGTCATGCCGTCCGGCTGCAAGCTCGAACTGTTGCGCCCCTGTCTCAGCGCGCTTCTCGCGGGCGCCACCTACCCGAATTTCGAGGTTCTGCTGACGGTCAGCGACATCCGCCTGCAGAACGCCGAGCAGGCCGCGTGCCTGAAAGCGTTCGAGAGCGATCCGCGCGTTCGTGTCCTTGTCTACGAGAACCGCGAATTCAATTATTCCTGGGTCAACAATTGGGCGGCCGAACAGGCGAGAGGGTCGATCCTCTGCTTGATGAACGACGACATCAAGATCATCACCGCGGACTGGCTTGAAAAGATGGTCGTCCGGCTGCGATTGGATCGGGTCGGCGCGGTCGGCGTCATGCTTTATTATCCGGACGACACGATCCAGCATGCCGGAGTGATTCTGGGGATCCACGGCGTGGCCGGGCATGTGTTCAGGGGCCTCGCGCGCGGGGCGATCGGATACATGGGCCGGGCGGGGGTGGAGCAGGATCTCTCCTGCGTCACCGCCGCCTGCCTCGCGGTCCGGCGCGAGGCTTTCGAAGAGCTGAACGGGTTTGACGAGGGTCTGGCGATCGCGTTCAACGACGTCGACTTCTGCATCCGGCTGCGGGCGAAGGGGTGGCGGATCCTGTGGACGCCGGAAGTCGAACATTATCATCTCAAATCGCAGACGCTCGGCCATCACAATTCCGAGGCGCGCGCTCTGGCCTTTCAACGAGAGGTGAGCTTGATGCGCGACCGATGGGGCCCGGTCCTCGACGCCGATCCGTTCTACAATCCCAACCTTTCGCTGCAGGACGACAAGATGGCCCTGGCGTTTCCCCCGCGCGTCGCGAAACATGTCCCATAAAGACTATCGGAATAGCGCAATACTGGACGCCCGTAAAAAGCGCCGCAAGCCTCTGAAAACGCTCAAAACGGGCTTGGCGCCGTGTCCGCCTCGCGGCCATACCCGAGGGGTCTGATCGCATGGCGCCCAAACCCTTCGAGCCCCTCCTCGCGCTCCTCTTCGCCCGCCGCCGGCGCGACGAGCGGCGCGTCGGGTCCTCCGGCCTCTTCGACGAGCCGTGGTATGTCGCCAACAATCCGGAGGCGGCCGCCTTCCAGGGCGGCCCGCTGCGGCACTACATGCGCAAGGGCGCGCGGGCGCTCCGTGATCCGAACCCCTATTTCGACTCCCGCTGGTACGGTGCGAAGCGGCCACGCGCCCGCAAGAATCCCCTGCTGCACTACCTGAAGAGGGGAGCAGCGGAAGGCTTGAGCCCGTCTCCCGCCTTCGATCCGGCCTGGTACCGCGAGACCTATCCGGATATCGCCGGGAGCGGTCTCGAGCCCCTTGCCCATTTCCTTCGCCACGGCCGCCAGGACGGCCGACTGCCCAAGGCGCCGACCGCTTTTCGCGAGGTCGAGGAGGCGCAGCTCGTCTGCCTGAAGCGCCCTGAGGCGCGGGAGGACATGGCTCTGTTCGTCACCTATGCGCCCGCAAGTCGGATCAAGCCGCACGTGCCTTTCTTTCTCTCCGCGCTCGCGAACGAGGGCGTCGCCACGACGCTCGTCGTGGCCGCCGACGAGCCGAAAAGCGTGTCCGTCGAAGGCCTTGAGGGTCTCGTCGACGGGTTGTACGTGCGGGAAAACCAGGGCATCGATTTCGCCGCCTGGGCCCATGTCGCGCGCGAACTCGACATCTCGCGTGCGCGCACCCTCGTCCTTGTCAACGACAGCGTGATCGGTCCTTTGAACCCGAACCGATTCTCGGCGCTGTTCGAGCGAATCCGCGCGTCGGACGCGCATCTCGTCGGCCTTACCGAAAGCCTTCAGATCACCCGCCATTTCCAGAGCTATTTCCTCGTCGCGAAGGCCGAGGGCGTGGGGGCCCTGATGGATTTCCTGTCGGGGGTGAAGGCCTATCGCGACAAGCACGCCGTGATCGTTTCCTACGAGGTCCCCCTGCTTCAGCGTTTTCTCAGCGCCGGCCTTCGCGCCGAAGCCCTGTTCCCGTCCGCGTCCCGCGGAAACGCGACGATCGAAGAGTGGAGGGACCTGATCGCGCGCGGATTTCCTTTCGTGAAAGTCGCCGCTCTTCAAGTGACGACCGACGACTGGCGCGACATTTTGCGCGAAGAAGGATACGACGCAACGCTTGCAGAGGGCACGATTTCGCTTATCGAGAGCGCGCTTGCAAGCGGCAAACTCCGGGAAGCACGCCCCGCTCGGGAGCCCAGCGGAGAGGGCTGAGCGGCCGGAGGAATTGACGTGCTGACTTTCATCCGGAGGCGTTCCCAGCCGATTTTTCTGGTCTCGCTCTTTCTCATTCTTTTTGGGGCTCGGGCCTCTCTGATCCACTATGCCGGGAATTCGACTCCCTTCATGGATGAATGGGACGGCGACGCGGCGCTCCTGATCAAACCGCATTTTGAGGGCAGCCTCTCGGTCAGCGATCTCTTCGCGCCGTTCAACGAGCACCGAATCGTTTTCACGCGACTGCTGGTTCTGTCGATCCTTCAGGTCTCCGGATACTGGGACGTCGTGCTGCAGATGATCATCAACGCGATCCTCGAGTTCGCAACGATCGTCGCGATCAGTTACGGATTGACGCGCGTCCTCTCGAAAGGGTTAGCAGCCGCTGCGATGATCGCATGCGTCGTCATGAACGCGGTCCCTTATGGATACGACAACGTGCTTCTCGGCTTCAACACGCATTTCTATTTGCTGAACGCCTTCTCCTTCTTGAGCCTATGGCTCATGACCGGCGAACGCGCCTGGTCAATTCGATGGGCGGCAGGAGCCGTCGTGGCAGTGGCTTCGTACTTCTGCATGGCTTCCGGGGCGTTGACGCTTGCCGCGGTCTGCGGCGTTCACCTCCTCCAGGCCGCCGTTGGCCGACGAAGCGGTGTTCGTGAGGCGACTGGCATAGGGGCTCTCGCCATTGCAACCTTCGTTCTGCTGCGCCTAATCCCGCATGTCGAGTCGTCGGATGCGTTCAGGGCTCAAAGCATCGGGCAGTTCCTCTCGGCCTTTGCGGAGCTTGCGTTTTGGCCAGCTCACACCGCACTCGGGCTGGTGCTGCTCCTTCCGTCCGCGCTGTTTGTCGCACATGTCGCCTTTGACCGTCCGCCGGCGACCAATTCGCGTTGGGTCAATGTCGCCGCCCTCGCCTGGGTGCTGGCCCAGGTCCTCGCGCTCGCAGTCGGCCGAGCGCAGTGGGCAATTCAGAGCCGCTATACCGGCGTTCTGCTGATCGGATTGATGATCGACCTCGTCAGCGCATTTTGGCTCTTCCAGTCGTGGGCAATTGTCGGAAAGGCGACGAGGTGGCGGATGATCAGCCTGGCGTCCTGGCTCGGCCTCGTTGTGCTGTCGCTCGCGCATCCGCAACGGCATTTGCGCAGTTCCATCGATGAGAGACGCGATATTGCGCTCGTCGAGGGAAAAAATCTCCGAAATTACCTTGCGACGGGAGACGCTTCGTTTCTCGCCGGTCCTCCAGCGCTGCAGATCCCATACTTTGATTCCGGTCGCCTTCGCGAATTGCTTGATACGCCCGGGATTCGCGCCGCGCTGCCCCCGGACCTGACGGGAGCAGCCCCGCCGCGGCCGGACGTTGAGGCGGTCAAGAAAACCATTCTTCGATTCGGTATGCTATGGCTCGGGCTTGGCGTTGCTTTGCTTCTTGCCGTCGTCTCTGTCCGGTCGCCATTTCCGATGGATCGGGTCACGGTTCAGAAGTGCCCGGCGCGCCGAAGATTGCATAAGAACTCGCCCGGTACTCTAGCGATCGTTCAGCTCTGGAACTGCCGGCGCACACCGCCTTGCTGCGTGTGTCACGCCGCGTCGCGCGGGAACTGGGTCCTCGCGATCAGGCTGTAGGTGCGCCCTTGAGCCAGGAGCTCGCGGTGGCGGCCGCGCTCGACAATCTGGCCGTGATCGATGACGCAGATCTCGTCGGCCTGCGCGACGGTCGACAGGCGGTGCGCGATCACGATGGTCGTGCGTCCTTCGCACAGGGTGTGCAGCGCCTTCTGGATCGCCTGCTCGGATTCGGAGTCGAGGGCCGAGGTCGCCTCGTCGAGCAGGATGATCGGCGCGTCCTTGAGGAACGCGCGGGCGATGGCGATGCGTTGGCGCTGGCCGCCGGAAAGCTGCATGCCATGCTCGCCGCAGGGCGTGTCGTAGCCGCGGTCGAACTCCATGATGAAGTCGTG
>CAVVJO010000026.1:0-103198 GCA_963748545.1 uncultured Alphaproteobacteria bacterium | reverse complement strand
GCGTCGGCCACGCGCAGGTTTTTCACGCCCATGACGCGCAAGCCCGGGTCGACCACGTCCCCGATCCGGCAGGTCGAGGTTTCGTGATAGACGGTGACCGAAAAATGCAGCGCCATGTCCTCGAGCAGCGCGTCGCTCGGCTCGGCGCCCGGCGTATGCCCGTGCTTTTCGGCGAGGAACGGCGGGACCAGCCAGGGACCGATCTTCTGGTTCCGAGGCCAATGCGCGGCGATCTCGAGCGCCCGGCGGATCACGGCTTTCATCACCGCCAGGTCCTGCGGATCGTCGTAATAGTTGAGGCGGATCGTCGGATGGACGGCTGGATCGGGGCTGGCGAGGACGATTTCGCCCTCGCTGTGCGGCAAGGCGATGGTGGCCAGGAGATTGACGTGCTCCGCGTCGGGCGCGAGGCGCTTCGCCGGGTCGTCGAAGATCAACGCCGTGTCGAGATTTAACTTTGCCCGGACGAGGTCTTCGTCGCCGTTGGTGACGAAACAGCCGATCTGCGCGTCGTGGCTGTGCGGATCGCTGAGGCCCGTCGAGAAGAAGACGACGGCGTCATAGAGGGATGAGGAGGGGACGCCCTTTCCGGTCGTCGCCCACTCCGCGAGGCGCCGGTCCGCCTCCTGCTTCAGCCCCTGCAGCTCGGCGGGCAGGTTGACGTCCTCGGCCGGGTCTGCCGGCAGGGGACCTCCGGGTCCGCGGAACGCCGCGGCGCCGAGCGACATGCCGATCTCCATGAGCGGCACGCCAACCCCGGGGGCGTGGAAAAAGAGCGGGACGTGCAGGTGGTCCTTCATGTGCTTGCCGACATGCGGCTGGTCGAGGACGCAGGCCACTCCGGCCGCCTCGAGCTCGTGACGGGGACCGACGCCGGAGAGCATCAGGAGATGGGGAGAGCCAATGGCTCCGGCGCAGACGATGACCTCCTTCGCCGCGCGGACCGAGCGCGCCTCGCCGTCGCCGGTGCGATATTCGACGCCTGTGGCGGTCTTTCCGTCGAACAGGACGCGCGTCGCCTGCCCGCCGGTGACGATGGTGAGGTTCGGCCGGCTTTCGGGCTCTCCGCGCAGGAACGCCGCATAGGTGCAGCAACGCTTTCCGTCCCGGGTCGTGGTCTGGAAGAGCGAGGCGACCGCGGCGCCGCCGCGGTCGCGCCCGTTATAGTCGCCGCGCGTGAAGCCCGCGGCCTCGGAGGCCTCGACAAACTCCTTGGCGGCGCGCAGCGCGGGCGACCGCACCGATACGCCGAGCGGGCCGTCGCCGTTGTGCGCCTCGGCGTCGATGGCGACCTCCTCGCTCGGCGCGAGGCCCTCGCTCTTGCGGAAATAGGGCAGGACCTCGCGATAGCTCCAGCCGGTCGCGCCGCCTTCGGCCCAGGCGTCGAAGTCGCCGGGGTGGCCCCGGACATAGGCCATATAATTGATCCCCGAGGACCCTCCGAGCATCTTGCCGCGCGGCGCCGGCATCCGCTTTCCGTTCAAGCCCAGCCCGGCCCTGCCGGGGTCGCCGGTATACATCCAGTCGGTTTCCGGATTCATCTGCAGGGAGGCGCAGATCACGGGCACAGCCGCGGACTCGGGCGGGCGGCCGCCCGCCTCGATCAGCGTCACGCTGCAGGCCGGATCCTCCGACAGGCGGGAGGCGATCACCGCGCCGGCCGAGCCGCCGCCCACAATGACGAAATCGCAGGTTTCCTGCATGGATCCTCCCGGCGGCCCTGTGGTCGGGCCATGACATGGCCCTTGACCTGAGCGGCGTTTGCCGAAGGCGGACCCAAGACTTCAGAATGTGCCGCGGCCGGGGCTTTGGCAAGCGGCGGGGGTCGGGCGCAGGCGTGTCGAATGTCCCCCGAAGGCTCGGCGCCGCGAAAGACGATCGCCTCGCTCGCGTTGATCCCAGGCGCCCGCGTTGGGACTGTGACCAACATCACTGCGGATTCTTCGAGTTTATGCTTGCTGGAAGGGCGAGGTTGTCTCGCGGGCGCTGGATTTGCGCCCAGCGTTATCGACAAATTATGGAGAGGAACAATGCTTTCGCATCCATTTATAGGCGACAAAACTGCCCCGACAGCCTTGGCGACTGTTCAGAGACGCCGGCCAGCTCTCGGAACGGGGAATATTCCTCCCGAGCTGCGCGAGATGATGAACAAGCAATTCATTTATCTCGAAACGGATTCGAAAAAGAAGCCGGAGGTGAATGTCGTACCCGTCGAGCAAGGCGGCCGGCACATGTGGAAGATCGAGGCTCCGGTCACCGACGACCTCCGCGGCGCGCGGCCCGGCTTGAGTCAGGAGCGGCACCCGGCCAGCAAATACCTTAAAGAAATTGACAGGAACGCGTCATTCGGCGCGCACCGTCCCGAATGGATGGACTTCGCCCCCGTCCCCCATATCCGTCGGCCCGAACGGCCATGGTTGCGGAAGACTGAACGGGACGCGGGTGCAGCCTTTGTGGGTTTACGACAGCCACCGGCATGCCTTCGAAAGCACCGCCTGGCCGCTTGGGCTTGTCGGACGCATCTTCAACAGCGAGGGCTATAGCGGCACCGGCTCCCTGATCGGCGACCGGCTCGTCGTGACCGCCGGCCACATGGTCCCCTGGGGACAAGCCAACTGGTGGATGCTGTTCGTTCCCGACTATTTCAACGGCAGCTCGCTTTACGGCGCCGGCGTACAATCCTACGTCTCCGACGCGCGCGGCTACAACGTCAACGGCAACGTCACCGGCTACGACTGGGCCATTCTGCGACTCTACGAACCCTTGGGCACGTCGCTCGGATACTTCGGCTACAACGGCTATTCGAGCGACTGGAACAACCTGCCGGTGTGGAGCAACATCGGTTATCCCGGCGACATCGACAACGCCCTCGAGCCCGCCTTCCAGCAAGGGTTCACAATCGACGACACGGACGGCGACAGCAACGGCGGCGAAGAACTCGAGAGCGAGAACTGCGATCTCAACCACGGCAACTCCGGCGGTCCGATCTACGCGTGGTGGAACAACGGAACGGACCCGAGGATCGTCGGCGTGGTCAGCGGGCAGGAGACCGAATATCAATTTCCATTCTCGACCCAAAACGACAACGTGTTCGCGAGCGGCGGCGGGTTCACGAGCCTGTGCGCCTGGGGCCGGTCGAACTGGCCGGCATGACCCGCCATGCGGTTGACCGTCGGCAGCCCTAGCTGATCGTCCTCGACCGTCCCGATCTTCGGCCAAAAGCCGGGGATCGGCGCGCCGATGACGGCGTCTGGCGGGGGCGGGGCCAAAGCCCCCCGGGAAGACCGCTGAAACGCGGTCTTCCTCTTTCTCATCCAAGACAACGCATCGCACGCCTCCGCGGAACCCGGCCCTTGATCATTTGATCAAGCGACGCGCTGGGTCGGCGTACCGGTTTTGACCATGGGATGAAATCCGCGCGGGGGCGGCGCTGGGGTCGACCCACTCTCGATATTTTTCTTCAACCGCCAAGCCCTGAAAAAATCTCGATATTTACCAGGAACCGATCAAACGCCGGCGCGGTGGCGGGCGCATGGCGCCGCGCTTGCAACCCTTGGGGTCTCCGGCTCGCGCGGGTTCGTCCCGCAGAGGCCCCGAAACCAATCGAGGGAAACGCCCGTGGCTCTGCTCGAACGCCATGAATGGTACGACATCGCGCGCTCCACCAACTGGACGCCGAAGTACGTCGCCGAAGACCGAGCTCTTTCCGGACGTCGATGACCGGCGCGCAGGGCGTGCCGGTGGAGAAGTGGGAGGTCTACGACGAGCCCTACAAGGTCTCCTATCCGGAATACGTGCGCATCCAGCGCGAGAAGGACGCCGGCGCCTATTCGGTCAAGGCCGCGCTCGAGCGCTCCCGCATCTACGAGAACGCCGATCCGGGCTGGCGCTCGATCCTGAAGGCCCATTACGGCGCGATCGCGCTCGGCGAATATGCGGCGATGAGCGCGGAGGCGCGCATGTGCCGGTTCGGCCGCGCGCCGGGCATGCGCAACATGGCGACCTTCGGCATGATGGACGAGAACCGCCACGCCCAGATCCAGCTCTTCTTCCCGCACGAATACGCGCCGAAGGACCGCCAGTTCGACTGGGCGCACAAGGCCTACCACACCAACGAATGGGCGGCGATCGCGGCGCGTCACACCTTCGACGATCTGTTCATGGCGCGCAGCGCCACCGAGATCGCGGTGATGCTGACCTTCGCCTTCGAGACCGGCTTCACCAACATGCAGTTCCTCGGCCTCGCCGCCGACGCGGCGGAGGCCGGCGACTTCACCTTCGCGAGCCTGATCTCGTCGATCCAGACCGACGAGTCGCGCCACGCCCAGATCGGCGGCCCGGCGCTGCAGGTGCTGATCTCCAACGGCCGCAAGGCCGAGGCGCAGAAGCTGGTCGACATCGCCATCGCCCGCGCCTGGCGCATCTTCTGCATCCTGACCGGCCCGTCGATGGACTACAACACGCCGCTCGAACACCGGAAGCAGAGCGTTCAAGGAGTTCATGCAGGAGTGGATCGTCGGCCAGTTCGAGCGCTCGCTGATCGACCTCGGCCTCGATTTGCCCTGGTACTGGGACAAGATGATCGCCGAGTTCGACTACCAGCATCACGCCTATCAGATGGGCCTGTGGTTCTGGCGTCCGACCCTGTGGTGGAACCCGGCCGCCGGCGTCACGCCCGAATGCCGCGCATGGCTGGAAGAGAAATATCCGGGCTGGAACGCGAGCTTCGGCAAGGCCTGGGACGTCATCACCGACAATCTGCTCAACGGCCGTCCCGAGCTCACCGCGCCGGAGACGCTGCCGATCGTCTGCAACATGAGCCAGATCCCGATCTGCGCCATCCCCGGCGACGGCTGGAACGTCAAGGACTATCCGCTCGAATACGAGGGCCGGCTCTATCACTTCAATTCGGAGATCGACCGCTGGATCTTCGAGCAGGATCCGCAGCGCTACCGCGACCACATGACGCTCGTCGACCGCTTCCTCGCCGGGCAGATCCAGCCGCCGGATCTGATGGGCGCGCTGGCCTACATGAGCCTGGCGCCAGGCGAGATGGGCGACGACGCCCACGGCTACGCCTGGGTCGAGGCCTTCCGCAAGGCGCCGCCGCTCGCCGCCGAGTGACGCGCTCCCCCTCCCCGCTCGCGGGGAGAGGGGACGCCAACGCCCAGCTTCACCCTTTCAAGAGGACCCCAACATGGCCCTGTTTCCCATCATCTCCAACTTCGAGCGCGACTTCGTGCTGCTGCTCGTTCCCGTCGACACCGAGAACACCATGGACGAGGTCGCCGCCGCGGCCGCGCATCACTCCGTCGGCCGGCAGAGTCGCGCCGCAGCCGGACAAGGTGATCCGCGTGCGCCGCCAGGGCGCGAAGCGAATTCTTCCCTCGCGACAAGCGCCTGAGCGAGACCGACATCAAGCCGATGGAGGCGCTCGAATTCATCTTCGCGGACGCTTGAGCCATGACGTTCAAGACAGCCTGCACGCTCGACGACCTCTGGGAAGGCGACATGACGGAGGTCGACGTCGACGGCCACGCGATCCTGCATCGTGTGGCCCGAGGGCGGCGAGATCCGCGCCTTCCAGGGCATGTGTCCCCACCAGGACATCCCGCTCGCCGAAGGCAAGCTCACCGGCCGCGTGCTGATGTGCCGGGCGCATCAATGGACCTTCGACGTGACCAGCGGCGCCGGGGTCAATCCGGGCGACTGCCGGCTCGCCGAATACCCGGTCAAGATCGAGGGCGAAGCGATCCTCGTCTCGGTCGAAGGCGTCGCCCCGACCTTCGCCCACACCTGAGAAATGGAAGAGGAAACGATCGTGAGCGCCACGGACACAACGCAACGCATACAAGAACAACCGCGTCGGCCCGATCCTGCGCGCGGGCCCGATCACCGCCGGCGTCATCGAGGCCGCGGAGGAAGACAATCCCGGCAAGACGATCCGCGTCGACGACAAGATCGCCTATGTCCGCATCGACACCGAGGGCGAATTGATCCTGCGCCGCGAGACGCTCGAGCGCGCGCTCGGCCGGCCGTTCCGCATGTCGGAGCTCGAGGTCAACCTCGGCTCGTTCGCCGGCCGCATCGAAACGACCGACGACTTCGTCCGCTTCTATTACGAGAAGACGCTCTAACAAACGCCTGGGAGGATTCCATGAACCAGCCTGCCGTGCTCCAGCCGCTCAAGACCTGGAGCCATCTCGCCGCTCGCCGCAGCAAGCCGAGCGAATACGAGATCGTCTCGACCAACCTCCACTACACCACCGACCGTCCCGACGCGCCGTTCGAACTCGATCCGAACTTCCCGCTGGCGATCTGGTTCAAGACCTACCGCAACGCCTCGCCGCTGAAGCACCCCGACTGGAACGCCTTCCGCGACCCCGACGAGATCGTCTATCGCACCTACAACATGCTGCAGGACGGACAGGAAAACTATGTCTACGGCCTGTTCGACCAGTTTTCCGCGCGAGGCCATGACGCCATGCTCGATCGGGGATGGGCGCGCCATCTCGCGCGGCTCTACACGCCGTCGCGCTACCTCTTCCACACGCTGCAGATGGGCTCGGCCTATCTCTGCCAGATCGCGCCGGCCTCGACGATTTCCAACTGCGCGACCTACCAGACCGCCGACACGCTGCGCTGGCTGACGCACACCGCCTATCGCACCAAGGAGCTGTCGAAGACCTTTGACGACCTCGGCTTCGGGACGGGCGAGCGCGCCGCGTGGGAGACCGATCCGGCCTGGCAGGGTTTTCGCGAGTTGGTCGAGAAGGGGCTCGTCGCCTACGACTGGGCGGAGGGCTTCGTCGCGATGAATCTGGTTGCGCGGCCGGCGGTCGAGGAGGCGGCGCTTCGCGCCCTCGGCGCAATCCGCGCGCCACAACGGCGACACGCTGCTCGGCCTTCTCACCGACGCGCAGTTGGTCGACGCCGACCGGCACAGGCGCTGGGCGAGCGCGCTCATCAAGCTGGCGCTCGGCGAGGCGGGCGCCAAGGCTGTCCTTGACGCCTGGGTCGCCAAGTGGGCGCCGCTCGGCGACGCCGCCATCGACGCTTATTGCGCCCATCTGCCGGACGCGCCCGGCGCGGCGGAAAGGGCCAAGGAAGCCTGCGCCGCGATGCGCAAGGGGATGGGGCTGTAACGCAAAGAGGGCGCCTCGCGGAGGGGCGGCGTCTCGCCTCGGAGGGGCGGCGTCTCGCCGCCCTGAGGCGCGCAACGCGTGCGCCCTCCCGCGCGCGCTTCGGGGGCGACAAAAACCATGACCCACCGCATCGCATTCGAGTCCGGCGAGGCCTTCGCCTTTTCCGCCGAGGAGGACACGCTGCTCCGCGGCGCCTTGCGGGCCGGCCTCGGCTTCCCCAACGACTGCGGCGTCGGGGCCTGCGGCGACTGCCGTTTCGAGCTGGTCTCGGGCGTGATGGAGACCCTGTGGCCGGAAGCGCCGGGCTTGTCGGAGCGTGAGCGCAGGCGCGGCCGGCGGCTCGCCTGTCAGTCGAAGCCGGCTGGCGACTGTGTCGTCAAGGTTCGCCTCGCCGACGACTATCGCCCGGCGGTTCCCACGGCGAAAGTCGAGGCGACCCTGACCGCGGCGCGCGAGATCGCGCCGGGCATGGGCGAGTTCGCGTTCCAGACCGACGCGGCGGCGCTGTTCCTGCCCGGTCAGTTCGCCATCCTCCATCCCCCGGGCGTGCAGGGCGCGCGCGCCTATTCGATGTCGAACCTGCCCAACGATCGGGGCGAGTGGCGCTTCGTCGTGCGCCGGACGCCCGGCGGAAAAGGCAGCAACGCCCTGTTCGACGCGCTCCGCATCGGCGACGTCCTGACGATCGACGCGCCTTACGGGCGCGCCTATTTTCGCAACGACAATCTCCGCGACGTCGTCTGCGTCGCCGGGGGCTCGGGCATCGGGCCGATCGCCTCGATCGTCCAGGCCGCCCTGCGGGATGGCGGAGCGCGGCGCATTCATGTGTTTGAAGGCGCGCGCACCGAGGCCGATCTCTGCTTTCGCAAGCTCGTCCCCGAGGAGGCGCCGGCGCTCGTCTATACGCCCGCGCTGTCGGCGGAGGCCGAGGCGAGCGCCTGGGCGGGCGCGCGGGGCTTCGTCCACGCGCATGTCGAGGCCCACGCGTTTCCGGTCGAGGCGACCGAGTTCTACTTCGCCGGTCCTCCGCCCATGGTCGACGCGATGAACGACCTTCTCGTGATGCGCTGGCGCGCCCCGCTCGGACAGATCCACACCGACAAGTTCTTCTAGTAGACGTCAAATCGTGATTTTTAAATAATATCGATATTATTGTTGACTGACGACAGTACGCGCGCTAATCTCGCCCGCGCATCCGGACGCCGTGAGAAGCGTCGGAGCGGGAGGCTTGGATGAACGCTCACGTCCACCGGGCGAAGCCATCAGTCGTCAAGGCGGCGACGTCCGCCGGCGAACCGCGCCCCTGCTCGATCGCTGTTCCCGCCATCCACGACCTCGCCAACCGCCTGCGCTTCGCTCCGAGCCAGGGCCGCATCTGGCTCGACGACCAGCGCATGATGCTGATGCACGTCACCTCCCTCGGCGCCTTGCGGCAGGAGTTGATCGAGAGCCTCGGCAAGGAAACCGCTCGCGGCCTGATCACCCGCATCGGCTATCAGGCCGGCGCGCGCGACGCCGAGATGGCCAAGAGGCTGCGTTCCGGGTCGAGCGCCATGGATCATTTCCTTGCCGGTCCGCAGCTCGTGTCGCTTGAGGGCATCGTCCATTGTGAACCGCTCGCCCTCGACATCGACGTCGGCAGCGGCCGCTATTTCGGCGACTTCGCCCTGATCGACTGCGCCGAGGCGGAGGCGCACCTGGCGAGCTACGACGTCGGCGACGAGCCGACCTGCTGGATGCTGGTTGGCTACGCCTGCGGCTACACCTCGACCTTCATGGGTCGTCCGATCCTGTGGCGCGAGATCGAGTGCCGGGGGATGGGCCACGACCGCTGCCGGGTCATCGGGCGTCCGGTCGAAGAGTGGGGCGAGGGCGACCGCGACGACCTCCGGTTTCTGCAGATCGGCGACTTCGTGAAATGGACGGCGGCGTCGCCTCCCAACGCGACCGCGCGGCTCGCCGCCCGTCCGTCGGGCGGCACGGAGAACGCGTTCGGCATGGTCGGGATATCGAGCGGCTTCAATACCGTCTGCCACATGGTGAAGAAGGCCGCCCCGACCGAGGCGACGGTGCTGTTCCTCGGCGAGAGCGGGGTCGGCAAGGAGATCTTCTCGAAGAACCTGCATCGGCTGTCGAAGCGGGCGAGCGCCCCGTTCATCGCCGTCAATTGCGCAGCGATCCCCGAACAGCTCGCTGAATCGGAACTCTTCGGCGTCGAGAAGGGCGGCTTCACCGGCGCGACGGTGTCGCGCCCCGGCCGCTTCGAGCGCGCCCATGGCGGCACCCTGTTCCTCGACGAGATCGGCACGCTGAGCTTCACCGCGCAGGGTAAGCTCTTGCGCGCGCTCCAGGAGGGCGAGATCGAGCGGGTCGGGGATACGCGCGTGCGCAAGGTCGACGTGCGCGTCATCGCCGCCACCAACGTCAACCTGCGCGACGCGGTCCGCAACGGCTCGTTCCGCGAGGATCTGTTCTTCCGGCTCAACGTCTTCCCGATCCGGGTGCCCCCGTTGCGCGACCGGCGCGACGACATCCCGCTGATGATGAACTGGTTCATGCAGCGGGCCTGCAAGAAACACGGCAAGACGATCACCGGGTTTCGCGAGCGGGCGGTCGACGCGCTGATCAGCTACCGCTGGCCAGGCAACGTGCGCGAGATGGAGAACATGATCGAGCGCGCGGTGATTCTCGCCGACGAAGGCGGCGCGCTCGACCTCTGCCATCTGTTGACCGCCGGCGAGGAGGTGAGCGCCGCGACCTTCGTGGTCGAGCGCAACGGCGCGCTGCGGGCCGACGACCGGCTCGGCGAGGAGGATGGATCGGGACCCGGCGCGCTGCCGGCGCTCGCCGACACCGAGGCGCGCATGCTTCGGCTCGCTCTTGCGGAGGCGGAGGGCAATCTTTCGCTCGCGGCGCGGCTCCTGAGCATCAGCCGACCGACGCTGGCCTACCGCTTGCGCAAGCACAAGATCGCCGCGGACTGAACAGTCGCCGCCCCCGGAGGACGTCGAGGGGATGGGCCGGCGATCCCCGCAGCGAGTCGCGTCACGCCGCCTTCTGGTAGTCCTTCACGTCGGCGAAGCCGATCTTCGGCCAGCGCTCCTGTTCGTAGCGCAGGTTGAAGGCGCTGGTGGCCATGAACACCGGGGCGCCGTCGAGATCGGTCGCAAGCGACGAGGGATAGGCGCCGAGGAACTTCTCCATCTCCGCCTTGTCGTCGGACGACACCCAGCGGCAGACCTCGAAACGGCTCGGCTCGAACGACACGGGAAGTCCGTATTCGGCGTTCAGCCGCTCGACCAGCACGTCGATCTGCAGCGCGCCGACCACGCCGACGATCGCCGCCGCCCCGTCCTGCGGCTGGAACACCTGCACGACGCCTTCTTCCGCCATCTGTTGCAGGGCCTCGCGCAGCTTCTTGGCCTTCATCGCGTCGGCGAGCTTGACCCGGCGCAGGATTTCCGGAGCGAAGCTCGGCACGCCGCGGAAGACGATGTCCTCGCCTTCGCTCAGCGTGTCGCCGATCCGAAGAAGGCCGTGGTTGGGGATGCCGACCACGTCGCCGGCATAGGCCTCTTCGGCGAGCGACCGGTCCTGGGCGAAGAAGAACTGCGGCGCCGACAGCGTCACGGGCTTGCCGGTGCGCACCAGCTTCGCCCGCATGCCGCGCTGGAGCTTGCCGGAGCAGACCCGCATGAAGGCGATGCGGTCGCGGTGGTTCGGGTCCATGTTCGCCTGGATCTTGAACACGAAGCCGGTCATCTTCGGCTCGTCCGCCTGGACCTCGCGGCTCGAGGCGGCCTGCGCGCGGGGCGAAGGCGCAAATTCCGCCATCGCGTCGATCAGGTCCTTGACCCCGAAATCCTTGAGCGCGCTGCCCCACAGCACCGGGGTCAGATGCCCTTCGAGGAAGGCCGTCTTGTCGAAGGCCTTGCAGCCCTCGACGGCGAGGTTCAGCTCGTCCATCGCCTCGGCGCGCTCATGCTCGGGCAGGAGCTCCGCCACCCGCGGATCGTCCGGGCCGTTGACCCGGATCGTCTCGGCGTCCTTGCCAAGCGGCGTGATCGCGCTGCGGCGGATGTTGTACTGGCCGGCGAGCGAGCGGCCGCGGCCGATGGTCCAGGTCAGCGGCGCGGTGTCGAGCGCCAGCGTCTTCTCGATCTCGTCGAGGAGGTCGAAGGGATCGCGGGTCTCGCGGTCCATCTTGTTGATGAAGGTGACGATCGGGATGTCGCGCAGCCGGCAGACCTCGAACAGCTTTCGGGTCCGAGCCTCGATCCCCTTGGCGGCGTCGATCACCATCACGGCCGAATTGACGGCCGTCAGCGTGCGGTAGGTGTCCTCGGAAAAGTCTTCATGGCCGGGCGTGTCGAGCAGGTTGAAGACGCAGTCGGCGTATTCGAAGGTCATGACCGAGGTCACGACGGAGATCCCGCGCTCGCGCTCGATGCCCATCCAGTCGGAGCGGGTCTGGCGGCGGTTGGCCTTGGCGCGCACTTCGCCGGCGAGCTGGATGGCGCCGCCGAACAGCAGGATCTTTTCGGTCAGCGTGGTCTTGCCCGCGTCCGGGTGCGAGATGATCGCGAAGGTGCGCCGGCGCGCGACGGGGTTCAGTTCGGCCATGGAGCTTTGGGTCTGAAGGGAAGCGAGGCGCTTACTTAGTCCGGGATGGACGCAAACGAAAGGGCTTGCCCACTTGTCGATTTGACGCGGTCGTCGCGGTCGCGGGAGCGTTCTGTCAGCGTCGCGAGGGCAGAGATCGAAACTGATCGCCCTTCGATTCGTTTTGCCCATTCGTTGACGGTGAGATCGCTCGCCGCCCGGGTTTTTGCGCCCTGGCGCAGGCGCAGCGTCCGGCGCGGCGCTGTCTCCGTGGGCGTCGCCTCAGGGTCGGCGGCTGCCGCGAGCCGCCCACACGAGGCCGGAAAGGTCGGCGGCCACGAAGATCAGCGCGGAGATGACCGACGCCGCGGCGACGATGGCGAACAGGCCCGCCAACGGGGAATTGAAGACCGAGACGGCGATCCACCCGCCTCCGGCGGCGACCAGCAGCCGGATGCTTGCGGCGACGACCGGCCACGCCATTCGCCCCCTTCCTTGCGCGGCGAAGGTCAGGGCGAAGATCAGGCCGTTGGCGACGTAGGTCGGGCCGACGATGCGCAGGTAGAGGCTTCCCGTCTCCATGATCGCCGGCTGCCGGCTGAAGAGCCCGATCCAGAGAGCCGGAAACACCGCCACCGTCAGTCCCAGGAATCCGGTGAACGCTGCGCTGATCGCTGCGCCGATCCAGGCGATGCGGCGCGCGCGGGCGAGGGCGCCGGCGCCGACATTCGTCCCCACCATGGTCAGGATGGCCGTGCCCATTCCAAACAGAATCGGAATCAAGACGTAATCGAGCCGCGAGGCGGTGCCGTAGCCGCCGATCGCGTCGACGCCGAACCGACTGACCGCCGCGGTGACAAGGAGGACCGTGAGGTTGAGCAGCAGCGCATTGACGGAAGCCAGAACCCCGACGCGCAGGATGTCGCGTGTGAGGTCCCATCGCAGCCGTGTCGCCGTGAGCCGCAATCCCGAACGGCCGCTGATCAGGTAACGGATCATCGCGACCGCTGCGCCGCAATAATAGAGCGTCACGGCGATCCCGGCGCCCGCGACGCCGAAGCCCCGAAAGGGTCCGACTCCGAAGATGAATCCGGGAGAGAGCGGGACGAGAACGACCGCTCCGATCAATGTGACGAGCGCAGGGACGCGGACGTTGCCGATCCCCCGCAGCGCAGCCGAAAGAAGGTTGACGATCCAGATCGGCAAGGCGGCGAGAAAAATGAACGTCGAGTAGACCAACGCGGCCCCGAGCGCGCCGCCCGATCCGCCGAGCGCTCGGAAAAGATCGCCGCCGAAGCTGAGAACGCCGATCGAGAAGACGAGGCCAAACACGACGGCGATCACCACCGCATGGAAGACCAGGGCGTCCGCGTCTTCGTGACGGCCGGCGCCCGCGGCCCTCGCGACGGAGGAGGCGACGCCGCTTCCGATTCCCCCCGCGGCCATCATCGTCATCAGCATCCAGACGGGAAAGACGAGCGCGACCCCGACGAGCGCGTCCGTGCCGAGGAAGGAGACATAGAAGGTCTCCGCCACGCTCACCAAGGTCTGGGCGACGAGGACGCCGATCGTCGGCAGCGCCAGCCGCATCAGGGTCGGCAGGATGGCGCCCTGCAGCATCGCTTCGCGGGCCCGAAGCTTCGCCTGGTCGGACCGTCTTGGCTCCGAAACCGCTCGTTGCTGTGCGGGAAGGCCTTCGGCCAGCGCGGTCGAAGGCGTCGTCGCGGCGGTGATCGAATCCATGGCGGCCTTTTCAGTGGAAGAGACGCTCGCGTCCTTGCGAATCGAACAGGCTTGGTCAGAGAGCGGGCGCGTATTCGCGGTAGCGGCGCGCCGGGGCCCCGGCCGCAAGATGCGGCGCCAGACCGCGGCGGGCGGCTTCGTAGGCCTCCGAGACCGCCTCGTCGGCGGTGACGATCTCGTCGCGGTCGAGCCCAATCAGCGCGGCCTCGACCAAGTCTTCGGGCTCCATGATCCGCTCGCGCGGGAATCCCTTGCCCTCTCGCGTGCTCATGTCGACCTCCTCGGGGTCTGCTTGCTAATTGCAAGTGGCCAGTGAGAAGGGCTATAATGGAGATGCTTGCTTTTTGCAAGCAGCGTCGCCGCGGCGGCAAGCAGCGGCGCCTCAGCGGAACGAGACGGTGATATTTCCGGCGCGGATCCTTGAGGGCGCGCCGGTCGAGGTGGATGAAGACGATGAAACAACGGCCACAAAGCACGTGTCCGATCTGCTACGCGCTCGATGTGTTCGGCGACAAGTGGACCCTGCTGATCGTGCGGGACATGCTGATCGGCGGAAAGCGCCACTATCGCGATTTCATCAATTCTGCAGAGGGGATCGCGACCAACGTTCTCGCGGACCGCCTCAAGGCCATGACCGACAAGGGCCTGATCACCAAAGCGAACGACCCGGAAAGCGGCGCGCAGGCGATCTATGCGCCGACCGCAAAGGCCGAGGCGCTTCGGCCGGTTCTCCAGGCCATGGGCGCCTGGGCGCTCCAGTTCGGGCCTGACCACTTGGCGCTGCCCAAGCGGGCGGATCTCCCTTCCTGACGCCGGGCTGCGGGCGGCGATCGGGCGCGCCCGCATCAACGCGGCGAACCTCGCCGAGGCGGCGTCTTTCCGGACCTATGCCGGCGCGCCCTGCACGCGATCGAGCCTACTCCTCCTGCCCCGCCGGACGGCGGAGCTCGGAGCGGCCGGACCGCTCCCACACCGCGGCGCCGCTGAGCGCCGCGATCCAACCCCAGGCTGCGCCCAAATGACGGAGAACCTGGAAGGTGAAGGGCTCGAGCGCGAGCCAAACGATCGCGCGCGAAAAGCCAGGCGAAGCCCGTCCGCCGGTCCAGCGGCGATAGGCGGCGAGCAGAAGCGCCATGTTCGCAGCCTCGAGGCCGATCCAGGCGACCGTCAATCCCAACGCCGGGACGAACGCGGCGCCGCGGCCTGCGATCAGGAAGACGATCATCAGCGCGAACGCGGTCAGACCATAGATCGGCTGGAGGGTGTCGAGCGCCTTGACCGGCATCATGGCGAGGCCGAGCGCGCCAAAACGCGGCGCGCCCATCATGTCGCGGTTCCACCACTGGGTCTGCAGGAAGCCGCCGAACCAGCGGCGCCGTTGCCGCAGAAACGGGAGAAGGCCCGCCGGGGCGTCGGTGCTGGCGACCGCTTCGCCAAGGATGCGGACGCGCCAGGCGAGGCCGCGCTCGGCGGCGGTGCGGTGGAGGCGATGGATCAGCTCGTAGTCCTCGACCCAGCATTCCGGATCGAAGCCGCCGACGGCGACCACCGCCTCGCGCCGGAACGCGGCGAAGGCGCCGGATATCAGGAGCAGGCTTTCGAGCCGCGACCAGGCGTGGCGGCCGAGAAAGTTGCGGACATATTCGTAGGTCTGGAATTCCTGCAGGACGAAGGCCGTCGCGCCGCCCGCGCAGCGGGGCTTCAGGACGCCGCCGCCGACCACGAGATTCGGATCGGCCGCGAAGGCGCGGCGAACGACCGCGATTGCGTCCGGCGCGAGCAGCGTATCGGCGTCGACGGTCAGGACCACCTCCGCGTCGGCGTGAGCGAGCGCCGCGTTCAGCGTATGCGCCTTGCCGCGATGTTCGAGTCTGAGCCAGCGCAGCGTCGGCGCGCGAGGGCTCGGCGGGCTGAGGGTTCCGCGGGCCGGGGGCGCGAGGCCGTAATGTTCGGCGAGAACGGCGTCGCTGGCGTCTTGCGATCCGTCGTCTGCGAGCCAGATCGCGTCGGGCGGATCGGTCTGGGCAAGGAGCGCATCGATCGTGGCGGCCAGCGCGGGCGCTTCGTTGTAGGCCGCGATGATGACGCCGAGCGTCGGACGCCGAGCGGCCGCGTCGGCCGCAGGCGTCTCCTCGTCCCGCCAGATCGCGCGCGCCTGCCAGGCGACGAAAGCCAGCAGGGCGACGTCGTAGGCGATGGCGATCACGCCGACCGACCAAGCTCCCAGCCCGTCGCCGAAGATCGCCTTGGCCATCGCGGCGAGCCACAGCGCGACGATCGCGGCGTAGAGCGCGACGCCCCCGAGGTTCGCCGGCTTCGGATTGAGCCGGGGAGAGTGCTGGCGAAAGGACAGCGCCAGACCCGAACTCTCGGCCGATGAAGCGGGGGCCGATTCCGCCAGTCGCGCTGTCGAGGGGCCGCCGTGCTTGTCCGCCACCGTCAACGCCGCTCCCCATCGGCCCTGGACGCCGGCCACATCCGCGCGATTTCGCGCTCGCGATCGAAGAGCTCGTGCTTGAGCGCGCCGGCGACATGAAGCGCCAGCAACGCGTAGAGCGCCCAGGCGAAGGCCACGTGGACCGAGA
Organism: uncultured Alphaproteobacteria bacterium; assembly: GCA_963748545.1. Lineage (GTDB taxonomy): Bacteria > Pseudomonadota > Alphaproteobacteria > Rhizobiales > Beijerinckiaceae > Roseiarcus. The sequence continues at coordinate 87,123 of CAVVJO010000026.1, read as the reverse complement.
ACAGCAGGCTGTGCATCCGTTCCTTGAACGCCGGTTCGAGCGTTTCGATGAAGCCGATCCGCGGCCAGGGCAGAACCCCGAACAGGGACATCGGGTGCGTGGGCGCGTCCTTCCAGGCGGAATCGTGCATCCAGCCGGAGAGCGGCAGCGCCAGAACGAGAAGGTATAGCAGCCCGTGCGCCGCGTGCGAAACGACCCGCTCCCACGGGCGATAGGTCTCGGGCAGCGGCGGAGGGGGATGGCCGAGCCGCCAGAGGATGCGCAGGACGACCAGCCCGAGAACCGTGATCCCGATCGACTTGTGCGTGTCGATCGCCGGCCGGACCCAGTCGTCAGGCCAGATGTTGACGCTCAGAGCCAAGGCGGTATTGGCGACGATCAGGACCGCGACTAGCCAGTGAAGCCAGATCGCGACCCGCGTGTAGCGGCGCGGCGCGGTCCTCTCGAGAGCGAGCGCAGTCAAGATCCGTGTCTCCGGTATTGGCTCGGGGGATCGGCCGACATGCCGTTCATACGACGGAACCGAGCGCGAGGTTCTCTGCGCGCACGCTTGCGAAGGGCGAATGACGGCCAACACTTATTCACGCCATCGCGGTCGAAATGGGGCTTCCCAGCCGTGGCCCTCGGCCTTCCGAATTGGCCTCATGCCCGCCGGGCATCCCGCCATAGGAAAAAGCCTGTTTCCTTTCGAGCGTCTGAGCAGCCAAGGTCCGCGCTTCCGCCCGCCCACAGCCGAGGTTCGCCCTTCCATGCTCGACCGCCCCCTGACCCGCGAAGGCTGGACCGCCCGCGCGGCCGCGCTCAAGATCGAAGGCCGCGCCTTCATCGACGGCGCCGACGTCCCGGCCCTGGACGGCGCATCCTTTGCCAGAATTTCACCGATCGACGGAAAGGTCTTCGCCCATGTCGCCGATTGCGGCGCGGCCGACGTCGACCGGGCGGTGAAGGCGGCCCGGGCCGCTTTCGAGAGCGGGGTCTGGCGCGACGCCGATCCGCAGCACAAGAAGACGGTCCTGCTGCGCTTTGCCGAACTCATTCGGGAAAACATTGAGGCGCTGGCGCTGCTCGAGACGCTCGACGTCGGCAAGGTGATCGCAAACAGCCTGGCCGTGGACGTCCCCTTCTGCGCCAACTGCATCCAGTACTATGCCGAGCTCGCCGACAAGCTCTACGACGAGGTCGCTCCACTCGGCGCGAACGACGTCGCGCTGGTGCGCAAGGAGCCGCTCGGCGTCGTCGGCGCGATCGTGCCGTGGAACTATCCGCTGATCATCGCCGCCTGGAAGATCGGCCCGGCGCTTGTCGCCGGCAATTCCATCGTCCTGAAGCCGGCCGAGCAGTCGCCGCTCGCCTCGCTCGTGCTCGGACGGCTCGCAAAGCAGGCGGGCCTGCCCGACGGCGTCCTCAACGTCGTGCCGGGCTTCGGCGAGAAAGCCGGCAAGCCGCTCGCGCTTCATCCGGACGTCGACATGATCGCCTTCACCGGTTCGACCGAGGTCGGCAAGCTGATGATGGTCTATGCCGGCCAGAGCAACATGAAACGGGTCGCGCTCGAATGCGGGGGCAAGTCGCCCCATGTCGTGATGCCCGACGCCGATCTCGACGCCGCGGCGGAAGCGATCGCCTGGGGGATCTATTACAATCAGGGCGAAACCTGCCACGCGGGCTCGCGCGTGCTGGCGCACGCCTCGATCCGCGCGGAGCTGGTGGAGAAGATCGCCGCCGTCCAGCGCGCGCAGATCCCGCTCGGCCATCCGTTCGATCCCGCCGCCCAGCTCGGCGCGATGGTCGAGGAGCGGCAGATGCAGCGCGCGCTCGACTATATCGAGATCGGCGTCCAGGAAGGCGCGCGGCTCGCGCATGGCGGCGGTCGCGCGCTCGCCGAGACCGGCGGCTTCTATGTCGAGCCGACGATCCTTGACGATGCGACCGGCGGCATGCGGGTCGCGCAGGAGGAAATCTTCGGCCCGGTCGTCGTGGTGCTGTCCTTCGAGACCGAGGCCGAGGCGGTGCGGCTCGCCAACGACACGATCTATGGCCTCGCCGCCGCGGTGTGGACGCGCGACATGGGCGCCGCGCACCGGCTCACGCGCGCCCTGCGCGCCGGCACTGTCTGGGTCAACACCTACGACCGCTCGTCGCTCGCGACGCCGTTCGGCGGTTTCAAGCAATCAGGCTTCGGCCGGGACCGCTCGCCGCACGCGATCGACAAGTACATGGACTTCAAGACGATCTGGACGAGCTATCGCTAAACGGGATGCGGGGGCGCCGCAGGGGCGCGCCGCGAAGATTTCTGTGTGCAGTCTCGATCCGCGGTCTGCGTCACGCCGTTCGCGGGCGTGAGCGTATTGTGGAACCGCCGCGTGATAGGTTAAGAAACCAGCTTCACGCATCCGCACGGCCAAGGCTTTCGGCGATGTCCGAAACGAGCGCGGGCGCGGGGAGGGCGAATGGATCGCAAATGGTTGCCGTTGAACGCGCTCAGAGCGTTCGAGGCGGCAGGGCAGCACCTGAGCTTTACGGCGGCGGCCAATAGTCTGACGGTGGCGCAGAGCGCGGTCAGCCGACATGTGATCGTCCTCGAGAGTTTCCTCGGCGTGTCGTTGTTCGAACGGCGTCCGCAACAGCTCGTCCTCACCGAGGCGGGCCGGCACATCCTGCCGGTGGTGACGAAGTCTTTCGACCGCATCGACCAGGCGCTCGGCGAAGTCATCAAGGAGAAGGGGCGGCCGAAGCGGGTGTTGAAGGTCGCGCTGCCGACGTCCTTCGCCCATCGTCTCGCGATCCCGATCCTGCGCGACTTCCGCGCCGAGAACGCCGGCATCACGCTGGAGATCGTGTCGAAGCCCAGCACCGGCCCCGAGGTCGACGGCGACGTCGATATCGCCATCGTCTACTCGGAGCCGCGCGTCACCGACGCCATCCACGATCTCTTGTGGATGGTGCGCGCGACGCCGATGTGCAGCCCGAAGCTCCTGGAAACGGTGGACATCAGCGATCCGGCGCGGCTGATCGCCGGCAGCGACCTGCTGCACATCAAGATCGACGGACGGCCGCGTCACTTCTTCTGGGAGATGTTCGTGCGCTCGATCGGAAGGCCGGACCTTCCGGTCGATCGCGGCCTGGTGTTCGACACCCAGCAGCTCGCAGCGCAATATGCGATGAGCGGCGACGGCGTCGCGCTCATCGATCCCAGGCTGTTTCACGAAGAGATCAAGGCCGGCCGGCTGGTGCAGCCGTTCGACGTATGGCTCGACGAGGGCTATGGCTATTACCTCACGACCCATCCCGAGGATCTGAGCAACGAGGCGGTCGCGCTGTTCCGGTCCTGGCTGATCGCGCGGTTCGCGGCGGGCAGGACCGCCGAGCCGGACCCGGCGCCCGCCGAACCTCCGAAGCTGAGGGCCGCGAAGTAGCCGTTCAATTTGGCATGTTTCGATGCCATTTTCGCGTGAGGCGAGCCGGTTCGGCGACGCTAGGGTGACGACCGCGCCAGCCCCCACGATCCTGACCTTTGGATTCTCGCATGTCCGCTGAAGACCCGCCGCAGGACTCCGGGCGCCGCCGTCGCCGCGGCGCCGAACGCGGCGGCGCGCCCGCGGCGTCCGCCCCGGCCGCCCAGCCCGAAACGCCCTTCCCGCCGCTCGACCTCGTCTCGCGCGACGAACTCGAGTCCATCCATCAGGCGGCGCTGAGCGTGCTCCGGGAGATCGGGATCGATGTCCTGCACGAGGGGGCGCGTGCGATGCTGAAAGACGCCGGCGCCGACGTCGAGCCGGGATCGGACCGGGTGCGCTTCGATCCGGCGCTGATCGAGGCGCAGATCGGCCGCGCGCCCCGCGAATTCACCCTGCACGCGCGAAACCCGGCGCGCGATCTCAGGATCGGCGGACGCCATGTCGCCTTCGGTTCGGTGGCGAGCGCGCCCAACGCCTTCGACCGCGCCGGCGGGCGCAGGCCCGGAACGATCGCAGACTATCGGAATTTCCTGCGGCTCGGGCACACGATCGACGCGATTCACTTCTGGGGCGGCTATCCGGTCGAGCCGGTCGACGTGCATGCCTCCGTTCGTCACCTCGACGCGCTCAGCGACATGCTGACGCTGTCGGACAAGCCGATCCACGCCTATAGCCTGGGGCGTGAGCGCAACCTCGACGCGATCGAGATGATCAAGATCGCGCGCGGGATCGATGACGAAACGCTCGAGCGCGAGCCGTCGCTGTTCACCATCATAAACTCGTCCTCCCCGCTCCGGCTCGATACGCCGATGCTCGAGGGCGTCATCCAGATGGCCCGGCGCAATCAGGTCGTCGTGCTGACCCCGTTCACGCTGGCGGGCGCGATGGCCCCGGTGACGCTCGCTGGCGCGCTCGCCCAGCAGCACGCCGAGGCGCTGGCGGGTCTCGCCCTGGCGCAGATCGTCAGGCCGGGCTCGCCGTTCGTCTATGGCGGCTTCACCTCCAACGTCGACATGAAGTCGGGCGCCCCGGCGTTCGGCACGCCGGAGTTGATGAAGACGGCGATCGTCGGCGGACAGCTCGCGCGCCGGCTCGGCCTGCCGTTCCGGTCCTCGAACGTCAACGCCGCCAATTCGCTCGACGCCCAGGCGGCTTACGAGAGCGTGTTCTCGCTCTGGGGCGCGATCATGGGCGGGGTCAACATGTTGATGCATGGGGCGGGTTGGATGGAAGGCGGCCTGCAGGCCTCGTTCGAGAAGATGGCGCTCGACGCGGACCTGCTGGCGATGGTCGCCGCGTTCCTCAAGCCGTTGCGCGTGGACGACGCGGAGCTCGCGCTGGACGCGATCCGGGAAGTGGGTCCGGGCGGGCATTTCTTCGGCGCCGAGCACACCCAGTCGCGTTACCGGACCGCCTTCTTCGCGCCGATGATCTCGGACTGGCGCAACTATGAAACCTGGCGCGAAGCGGGGTCGCCGACGGCGGCCGACGCCGCCGAGCGCATTGTGGCCGAACGTCTGGCCGCCTATCAGTCCCCGCCGTTCGAGCCGGAACGGCGCGAGGCGCTCGAAGCCTTCGTCGCACGGCGCAAGGCCGAGGGCGGCGCGCCGACCGACTTTTGAGGCTGCGGCCCCCCGAAAAAGCTCTCGACTGGAGAAAAACGTATGGGCGTCCACGCGGCCGTCGCCGGAGTCTTCTTTGCGCTCGGGCTCGGGATCGGCCTGTGGGGCGGGGCCTCCGGCGCGATTCTGACCCGAGCGGGCGTCGATCCGGCGACATTCGGCGTGGTCCTGACCGCCTACACCGGCGCCTATCTCGTGGCCATGTCGGCGGGCGGGGCGCTCGCCCACCGATTTGGCCCACGTCGCCTGCTCGCCGTCAGCGCGTGCCTGTTCGGCGGAGCGCTCTGCGGCGTCCTCGAAGCCTGGAGCGGCGCGGCGGTCGCCGGATTCCTCGTCCTCTCGGGCTTTCTCGGCGGCCTCGCCGATGTGACCATGAACGCCGAAGGGGCGCGAATCGAGCGCCGCGCCGGCAAGCCGATCCTCGCGCGGCTGCACGCTGCGGCGTCGGCCGGGATGGCCGTCGGCGCGGTGCTCGGCAGCCTGATTTTGGCGAGCGTCGCGCCCTGGGCCGCCGGACTGCTCGCCGCCGCGGGACTGGTGACGGCGGCGCTCGCCTATGACAGCGCCGCGCGCCGCGATCCGGCCCCCGCCTCGCCGGAGACGACGCGGCGCGCGGCGCGCGGCCTCTCGCTTGCGCCAGCGCTGATTGCGCTCGGCCTTGCAATCGGCGTGTCGATCGCTGCGGAAACGGCGGCGCTGGTGTGGTCGTCGCTGCTGCTGCGGCACGAGGCGCCGAAGCTCGCCGCCGTCGCCGGGCTGGGGGCGGGCTTCTTCGCGCTCTGCCAGGCTGCGCTCCGTTTCAACGCCGACCCCATTCGGTTGCAGCTCGGCGACCGGCGACTGATCGTCGCCTCGTTCGCGCTCGCGGCGCTCGGCTTCGCCCTGACGGCGGTGAACGCAGGCTTTCTGGTCAGTGTCGTCGGCTTCGCCCTGATCGGCGGCGGCACCGGCGCGATCGTCCCCTGCAGCTTCGCCTTCGCTGCGCGGCAGACGCCCGGACGGCCCGCGGTCGGCCTGTCCTCGGCCTCGCTGTTCAGCACGCTGACCCGTCTGCCGGCCCCTCTGGCGACCGGCGCGATCGCCCAGGCGTTGTCCCTTCCCGCAGCCTTCGGCGCTTTGGCGGCCGCTCTGGCCGCGGCCGGGCTGGGCATGGCGCTGTTTGGACCCGCGGACCGGGATGCATCCTTCTCCCGAAAAGAGTAGAAAACGGCGGTCGTCATGCGCGCGGCGTTGGAGCCAGAGCCCGCGGGGTCCGGGCCCCAATCAAAGTCAAGAAGGACGCAATGGCCAAGATTCTACCTGTGATCATGTGCGGCGGATCGGGCACCCGGGTTTGGCCGGAGTTGCGCGAGAGCCTGCCCAAACAGTTCATCCCGCTGACCGGCGATCGCTCGACCTTCCAGTCGATCATCGGGGTGATCGGGGACAAGGAGGCTTTCGAGCGCCCCGTCGTCATCACCAATTTCGACTACCGTTTCCGGGTCGCCGAGCAGCTCAAGGAGGTGAACGCGGAGGCGACCATCCTGCTCGAGCCTGAGCGGCGCGACAGCGCGGCCGCGGTCGGGGCTGCGGCCGCGTGGGCGGCGTCCCGCGATCCCAAGACGATCGTGGCGGTGCTCGCCGCCGACCACGTGTTCCGGAACGAGAAGCGGTTCGTCGAGCTGTGCGTTCAGGCGGCCGCCGCGGCGGAGGCCGGAGAGATCGTCACCTTTGGCGTCACGCCGGATCATCCCGCGACAGGCTACGGATACATTCACCCAGGCGAACCGCTCGCCGCGGATCCGAAAGTCCGCCGCGTCCAGCGCTTTGTCGAGAAGCCGGACGAAGCCCAAGCGAAGCGCTTCATCGAGGCGGGCTATCTCTGGAATTCCGGCAACTTCGTATTCCGCGCCGACATCATGCTGGAGGAGCTGACCCGATTCGAGCCCGAAGATCGCAGCGGCCGCCGCCGCCGCGGTCGCCGCCGCCAAGGAGGATCTCGGATTCATCGTTCTCGACCGCGACGCCTTCGTCCAGGCGCCGCGGATCTCGATCGACTATGCGGTGATGGAGCGAACGCGCCGCGCCGCGGTGCTCGAGGCGGACGTAGGGTGGTCGGACGTCGGAGAATGGTCGGCGGTCTGGCGTCTGAGCGCGCAGGACGCCAACGGCAACAGCCTGCGCGGCCGGGCCATTGCGGTCGACTCCTCGAACGTGCTCGTCCGCTCGGACGAGCATCTTGCCGCGGTGATCGGCCTCGACAACATCATTGTCGTGGCGACCGGCGATGCGATCCTGGTCGTCGACAAGGCGCAGACGCACAAGGTCAAGCGCCTGGTCGAGCAGCTGAAGGCCGAGAACCATCCCGAGGCGACGCAGCACCGCCGCATGTATCGTCCCTGGGGCTATTACCAGAGCATCGACCAAGGTTCGCGCTACCAGGTCAAACGGATTGTGGTGAAGCCAAGCGGCAGGTTGTCGCTGCAGAAGCACTATCATCGCGCCGAGCACTGGATCGTGGTGCGCGGCGCCGCCGAGGTGACGTTGAACGGGTCTGTGAAGCTCGTCCACGAAAACGAGTTGATCTACCTGCCGATCGGCTCCGATCACCGCCTGACCAATCCCGGCAAGATCGACCTCGAGCTCATCGAGGTGCAGACGGGCAGCTATCTCGGCGAGGACGACATCGTCCGGATTGAGGACGTTTATAATCGAGAGTAAGTCTCTCGCGCTTTGAGCGGCGCGTTTGGGTCTGGCGGCGCCCCGAGGGGCGCCGCCCCAGACTGCGGTTTTGTCGCCTGTTACGCCTTGGCTTCCTTGGCGGCGAGGCGCGCGATCTCGTGGACGTCGGCGCGATCGATGCCGATGTCGTGCAATTCGCGGTCGGTGTAGGTCGACAGTTCGTGAAGGACGTTCCAGTAGGTCCGGCGCTCACGCATGAAGCGAACGATATTGAACAGCATTTGACGGTTCCCTTGCTCAACCGCCCGCCTTGTGACGGCGCCGAAACGTTCGGGCCGCAGTCGCCTCATCCCTTAGACATGAACATTTGTATTCCTTGGTGGTGCAAAAGTCAATAGTGCACTGCACCATGACATGCAGATTTTGCGTAGCCCAAAGCCTAACAAGAGGTTAACGGCGTGAGATGAGCCATGAAACCGTTGAAATGTGGTGGGTTTTGATTGATTGTGATCGTTTCATATGCATTATTCGCATATCTGCGTCGTAACGCCCTAGGGTCTCGCGAGACGGGCGCGGCGCAAGGCGTGGTTGACAGCGCCTGATCCATCCCCTACGAGGCTCGCGGCGAGCGCGCTCTCCTATCCGGAGGGCGCGATTGTCGTTTGACGCACCCGTGGTGATTAGCCTCGCTCGGCTAGGACCTGTCGGCGCCTCTTAAAGGCGCAGAGGAGGGCGCGTTCCTCACCCATCTGTCCGATATCGCAGAGGAACCGCGATGACGAAGCGCGCACAAGCAAAGTATAAAATCGATCGCCGCATGGGCGAGAACATCTGGGGCCGTCCCCGGAGTTCGTTCAACAAGCGCGAATACGGCCCCGGCCAGCATGGCCAGCGCCGCAAAGGCAAGGCCACCGACTTCGGCACCCAGCTCAAGGCCAAGCAGAAGGTCAAGGGCTACTACGGGAACATTTCGGAGCGTCAGTTTCACAAATACTACGTGGAAGCGCTGCGCATGAAGGGCGACTCGAGCGCCAATCTGATCGGCCTTCTCGAGCGTCGGCTGGACGCGGCGATCTACCGCGCCAAGTTCGTGCCGACCGTCTTCGCCGCCCGCCAGTTCATCAACCACGGCCACATCAAAGTGAACGGCCGGAGGGTCAACATCGCCTCCTACCAGGTGAAGGTTGGCGACCTGATCGAGATCAAGGAAGCCTCCAAGCAGCTTGCGCTGGTGATCGAAGCCCAGGCGCTCGCCGAACGCGAGGTGCCTGATTACATCGAGGTCGATCCCGCCAAGGGCACCGCAAAGATGACCCGCGTCCCGAACCTGACCGAGGTTCCGTATCCGACCCACATGGAGCCGAACTTGGTCATCGAGTTCTACTCGCGCTGATCGGAAGGTTTCGGACGGTTTTCACGGCCGCATCGCAAGGTGCGGCCGTCTGCTTTTCAACGTCCGGAGGCGCTCAGTGCGCCGCGGGCGCGGGCCCGCCGAGCTTGACCTTTCGCAAGGTCAGGGCGAGCGGCACGGCCAGAAGCGCCAGGATCATCAGGGTCCAGAAGACGTCGACATAGGCGAGATAGGAGGCTTGGAGGGCGACCTGCTGCCCGATCCAGCCGACCGCCTGCTGGTGCGCTTGAGCCGCCGCGCTGCCTTGCGCCTGGAAATAGCGCGTCACCGTCTGAAGGGCGTCCTGATACTGGATGCTCGCGGGAATCGTGCTCTCGGCCAGCCGGGCCTGATGAAACTGCTCGCGATGAGCGAGGACGTTCGAGGCGATCGAGACGCCGATGGAGCCGCCGGTGTTGCGCGCGGCGTTGATCAGCGCCGAGGCCATGTCGATTCGATTGGGCGGGATCCCATCGTAGGACGCGGCGATGATGGGGATGAAGATCAGCGGCAGGCCGACGCCGAGATACATGCGCGAACGCGCGAAAAACCAGAAATTGAGGTCGCCGTAGACGTTCGTCAGCCCGTACATCGAGGCCGCGATGATGAGGCAGCCGACCATGATCAGGTATTTGGGCTGGATCTTGTTCGATATGTTGCCGATCACGAACATCATCGCCATGGTGACGAGCCCGCCGGGCGACAGCGCGAGACCCGCCCAGGTCGCGGTGTAGCCGAAGTCCGTCTGCAGGAGCAGCGGCATGTACTGCGTGGTCGCATAGAGGATGGCGCCGGTGGCGCCCATCACCAAAAAGGACGCGCCGAACTGTCGCGAGCCCACCATGCGCACGTCGATCATGGGATCGGTCCGGCTCAGTTCCCAGGGGATCATGGCCACGAAGGCGATCGCCGTAACCGCCGTCATGGCGACGATGAAGCCGGAGCCGAACCAATCGTCTTCGAGCCCGCGATCGAGCACGACCTCAAGCGAGCCGAGGAAGGTGGCGACCAGCAGGAAGCCGATCGTGTCGAAGCGCGCGCGCGGACCCGCATTGGGCTTGTCCGCCGGCAGGACGGCCGCGATCGCCGCCATGGTGGCGAGACCGACGGGAAAGTTGATCAGGAAGCACCAGCGCCAGGTAATGTTGTCGGCGAGCCATCCGCCGAGCGTAGGCCCGACCACGGGTCCGACCACGACGGCGATGCCGAATAGCGCAAAGGCCTGGCCGCGTTTGTTGGGCGGAAAGGAGTCGGCCAGAATGGACTGCGACACCGGCACCATGCCCCCGCCCGCCAGACCCTGAAGGATCCGGAACAGAAGAAGCGAGTTGAGATTCCAGGCCTGGGCGCAGAGCAGCGAACTCAGCGTGAAAAGTCCGAGGCAGGAGAGGAAGAACGTCTTCCGTCCGAGACGTTTGGCGAGGAACGGGCTCGCCGTCAGGCTGACCGCATTGGCGACCAAATAGGTCGTCACGACCCACGACGCCTCGTCGGTGCTGACCCCCATCCCGCCGGCTATATAGGGCAACACCACGTTGGCGACGGTGGTGTCGAGCACCTCCATGAAGGCCGCGAGCGCCACCAGGACGGCGATCAGCCACGGGCTCGCCCCGACGGCGGCTGCAGGAGCAGACCGCGCGTCCGTCGCTGCGCTCACCCCTTGCCTCCGAGCCACGACGGCGCCCAGCCCTTGATGTATCGCTCGTAGAGGGAAGGCGCGGGGTTGGTCCGGACGGTCGGTTCGACCGACATGCCGGGCCCCAACGCGACGTCGGTCGGCGGATTGTCCATCACGATCTTGACCGGCACGCGCTGGACGATCTTCACATAATTCCCGGTGGCGTTTTCCGCCGGCAACAAGGAAAATGCGGTGCCCGATCCCGGCTGGACGCTGGCGACATGGCCCTTGATGGTCCGCTCGGGGTAGGCGTCGATGGTCATGGTCACGGGTTGCCCGGGCCGCATGGCGTCGAGCTGCGTCTCCTTGAAGTTGGCGGTGACCCAGATGTCGTCCGGAACGAACATCGAGAGCGCCGTTCCGACGGTCGCGTATTGGCCGACCGCGGCGGTGAGGTTGGCGATCCGTCCTGGCTGGTCGGCGGTGACGATGGTGTAGGACAGGTTGAGCGCCGCCTGATCGCTCTGGGCGATCGTCTGGGCGAGATTGGCCTCGGCGCTCTTGCGCTGCGCCTTCAGCGCGCCGACCTGCCGCTGGGCGGCGGTCAGCGAGGCCTTGGCGGTCAAAACGGCGGCCTCCTGTTGCCGAAGGCCTGAGCTGTATTGCTGGGCGTTCTGGACCGTGCCCGCGCCCGTCTTGACCAGGTCCTGGTACCGGGCCGCCTGCTCCTGCGCGAACACTAGCGCCGCCTGCGCCGATTCGACCTGCGCGTTGGCCTGCCCGACCTGCGCCTCCTGGACGGCGATCTGGGCGTCGATGTTGTCGATGTTGTCTTGCGCCGCGGTGACTTGCGCATTGGCCTGGTCGAGCGCGACGCGGTAATCGCGATCGTCGATCCGCGCGATCACGTCGCCGCGCTTGACGTGCTCGTTGTCGGTCGCCGGGACGGAGACGACATAGCCCGCCACCTTCGGCGCGACGGCGAACTGGCGCGCGGCGATAAACGCGTCGTCGGTCGATTTGAAATGCGAGCCGTTTTCCCAGTAGAGATAGGCTGCGGGGACAGCGATCACGAGGACCACGGCTGCGATCAGGATGTAGAGGCCCCGGCGTCTGGGCTTCTCGTTCTTCTTTTCCCCGCCGTCCGGCTGCTTTCCGTCGCGCTGCGATCCGTCTCCCTTGGGCGCGTCGGGTCGATCCGGCCGGCCCTCTTCGGGCTGGCGTTCTCGGCGTTCGCGCTGCCCCGGCGCGTCGGGAGGAGGCGACGGTCGCTCGCTCTCGGGCGGCGTGTCCTGGAGCGCCTCGGGCGCGCGCTGGCGCCGGGGCGTATCGCTGGACTCCCGGTCTCCCGCAGGAGCCGTATCCACAGGAGCCGTTTCCGTTTGACGATCGTCAAGCACGAGCCGCAAGCCTCGAGCGGATGCCGAAATCGACCATCGTTGACCTCCGCTTTTTCGGTGATGGCGCGCCCGCCTCGATGCGGACTTGCGGCGGCGCGGGGGCTGAGCGATGTCTGCGCGGCCGGGACAATCAACCGGGTTAACGGCGAAGTGGCGCGCGGGTTCCCATTTTCGTGCGGCGACGGGTTGCAATCCGGGCCAACTGCTGCCAGCCCCGCCCCATGCCCGCTTCCCGCCCCTCGACCGCCGGCCTCGGCGTCGCGCTCTACCTGACCGGCGTCTTCCTGTTCGCGCTCAATGACGCGCTCGGCAAATGGCTGGTGGCGGATTACGCCGTCGGGCAACTGATGTGTCTGCGTTCGCTCGGCTCGGCGTTCGTGCTCGCGCCGCTGGCGCTCACCCTGAAACCCGCGCTCGTAACGGTCGAGAACCCTCCGCTCCAGGTCTTGCGGGTGCTCGCCATGGCGGCCGACACCTTCGCTTTTTACGCAGCGACCCGTTATATGCCGCTCGCCGACGTCATGACCTTCTACATGGCGGCGCCGCTGATCGTGACGGCGTTGTCGGCGCCGCTGCTTGGCGAAAAGGTCGAGCGGTTCCGCTGGATGGCGGTGGCGATCGGCTTCGTCGGCGTGCTGATCGCGTTGAGACCGACGCCGCAGCTGTTCTCCTGGGCGTCGCCGCTCGCTCTGTTCGGGGCGACCATGTTCGCGCTTGGGCAGACCCTGACGCGAAAGCTCCGGCGCTCCCACTGGCTGCAGCTGACGGTCTGGCAGTTCGCCGGCGGGGGGCTGATCGGCGCGGCGACCCTGCCCTTCGCCTGGACGACGCCGACCGCCTTCGACCTCGTCCTGATGGGGATGGTCGGGATCGTGTCGATGCTGTGCTTCATCCTGATCACCCGCGCGCTGGCGCTGTCGCGCGCCGCGGTGCTGGCGCCGCTTCAATATTCGGCGATCCTTTGGGCGGCGCTGATGGGCTGGATCGTGTGGCGCGACGCCCCGACGCCGCCGATCGTCGTCGGCAACGCGGTGATCGTCGCCGGCGGCCTGTACCTGCTCGCGCGGTCGCGCAGGAGCCCCGCCGATCCGGTGAAAGCGACAAGCCCGTGACCGGGTCGGGCCGCCAGAGAGCCTTCAGCGGTTTGCGTTGTCGATGCAGCCCCACCGCGCGCAATCGTCCGGATTGCGGCTGAGCCCATCGGTTTCGTGGATGTTGCGCGGGTAGGCCAGCCGCGGGTCGGGGTCCCGGAACACCGTCGGCTTCTGGCCCGGCGGCAGGGCTTCGTACTGCGAAACCGACATGACGGGAATAGGCCCCCGTTCCGTCTGACAGCCGGCGGCCAGACCGGCGAGCGACAGGGCGAACACGAACCAAACGGTCTGCGAGGGTTTCACGATCGTCATCCTGTGAGCGGCGGCCGACCACTCGGCGCGCGCTTCACGGTGAGCTTAGGCCGATTTGCGGGCGAAGCGGGGACGGACGCCCAAAAATCGCTTCGGGACACGCCCTGCGGCGCGGCGCGACCCTACCCGAGCGCCGCCAGCCCCAGCAATCCCAATCCGATCGACGCCATGTCCCCGCTCCCCTCGGCGCATCGTGCCCGGCGCCCGATCGTCGAGAAGGCCGCGCCCTTCCCCCGCCCGCTGATTCGCCCCATATTCCGACCATGCCCGCCCCCAAAAAGCCCGCCCGCGAAAAACCGGCTCGCGAGAAACCCGCCCGCGCCTCCAGCGGAAAGGCCTCGCGGCCCGAGCTGCATCCGCTCGGCGACCATCTCGCCGCGCTCCTCAATCCCGCGCTGGTCGAGCCCAAGCCCGACGGCTTCGGCGAAATGCCGCAGCGCAGCTTCGAGGGCCCGGGTCCCGACAATCATCCCCGCGGCCTCACCGGCGCGACCGCCACCATCGAATCGCTGAAGGCGCTGCTCGAGCAGGGTGACCCCAACATCCGCAACCGCCCGGCGTGGACGCCGCACCGGCCGCCGCGGCCGGACAAGTCGGAGGGCGGGCGCGCCTTCCGCATCGTCGCCGACTACGAGCCCAAGGGCGACCAGCCGGCGGCGATTGAGGAGCTGGTCAAGGGCGTCGCGGCGAACGAGCGCGACCAGGTGCTGCTCGGGGTCACCGGATCCGGCAAAACCTTCACCATGGCCAAGGTGATCGAGGCGGTCCAGCGTCCGGCGCTGATCCTGGCGCCGAACAAGACCCTGGCGGCGCAGCTCTACGGCGAGTTCAAGAGCTTCTTCCCCGACAATGCGGTCGAGTATTTCGTCTCCTACTACGACTATTACCAGCCGGAGGCCTACGTCCCACGCACCGACACCTATATCGAGAAGGAATCCGACATCAACGAGCAGATCGACCGGATGCGCCACGCCGCGACCCGCTCGGTGCTGGAGCGCGACGACGTGATCATCGTGGCTTCGGTGTCGTGCATCTACGGCATCGGCTCGGTCGAGACCTACACCGCCATGACCTTCTCGCTGAAACTCGGCGACAAGATCGACCAGCGCCAGCTGATCGCCGATCTCGTGGCGTTGCAGTACAAGCGCTCGCTCGGCGACTTCACCCGCGGCGTGTTCCGGGTGCGGGGCGACACGATCGACATCTTCCCGGCGCACTACGAGGACCGTGCCTGGCGCGTCGGCTTCTTCGGCGACGAGGTCGAGTTCGATCGTCGAATTCGACCCGCTGACTGGCCAGAAGACGGCCGACCTCGAATTCGTGAAGATCTACGCCAATTCCCACTATGTCACGCCGCGCCCGACGCTGCTGCAGTCGCTCGCCGGCATCAAGCACGAGTTGAAGATCCGGCTCGACGAACTCCACGCGCAAGGCCGGCTGCTGGAGGCCCAGCGGCTCGAGCAGCGCACCGTGTTCGACCTGGAGATGCTCGAGGCGACCGGCTCCTGCGCCGGCATCGAGAACTATTCGCGCTATCTCACCGGACGCCGTCCCGGCGAGCCGCCGCCGACCCTGTTCGAATATCTGCCCGACAACGCGCTGATCTTCGCCGACGAGAGCCATGTCACGATCCCGCAGATCGGCGGCATGTATCGCGGCGACTACCGCCGCAAGGCGACGCTGGCCGAATACGGCTTCCGGCTGCCGTCGTGCATGGACAACAGGCCCTTGCGGTTCGAGGAATGGGACGCGATGCGGCCGCAGACCGTGTCCGTCTCGGCGACGCCCGGCCATTGGGAGCTGGAGCAGACCGGCGGCGTGTTCGTCGAGCAGGTGATCCGCCCGACCGGCCTGATCGACCCGCCGGTCGAGATGCGCCCGGCGCGCGCGCAGGTTGACGACCTCCTGGCGGAAGTGAAGGACGTGGCGCAGCGCGGCTATCGGTCGCTGGTCACCGTGCTGACCAAGCGCATGGCCGAGGACCTCACCGAATACCTGCACGAGAACGGCGTGCGGGTGCGCTACATGCATTCCGACATCGACACGATCGAGCGGATCGAGATCATCCGCGACCTGCGCCTCGGCGCCTTCGACGTGCTGGTCGGCATCAACCTGCTGCGCGAGGGGCTCGACATTCCCGAATGCGCGCTGGTGGCGATCCTCGACGCCGACAAGGAGGGTTTTCTCCGCTCCGAGACGTCGCTGGTGCAGACCATCGGCCGCGCGGCGCGCAACGTCGACGGCAAGGTGGTGCTCTACGCGGACGCCGTCACCGGCTCGATGGAGCGGGCGATGGAGGAGACCCGCCGGCGGCGCGAGAAGCAGCAGAAGTTCAACGAGGAGAACGGCATCACGCCGGCGACCATCAAGCGCGGCATCCAGGACATTTTGGGCTCGGTCGCGGAGGCCGACCACGTCACGGTCGACATCGGCATGGCCGCCGGCGCGACCATCGGCCACAACCTCCACGCCACGATCGCCGACCTGGACAAGCGGATGAAGACGGCGGCCGGCAACCTCGAATTCGAGGAGGCGGCGCGACTACGCGACGAGATCAAGCGCCTGCAGGCGGTCGAGCTCGCGGTCGGCGACGACCCTCTCGCGCGGCAGACCGACGTCGAGGCGACCGCGGGCGCCTACGCAGGAGAGCGCAAGTACGGCCGCGCCGCCAACATGCCGGCCCACCGCCCGCACAAACCGGGCGACGCGGACATGGGGCCGCATAATCTGGGCGGCGGCGAAGCGCGGCCGAAGGGCGGGATGCGGCGGAGGCGCAACTGAGTTTGCCCATTTACACCTCGTGTGCGGCCCTTTACTTGGCTCGCAGCCGTGCGGCTCGCGCAACGTCACGAACCGAAGCTGCTAACCTATTACTTGAAATACGGTGCGGTGTATGTCGCTACCGGAAGAACAAAGCGTGACCACTATTGTATTTGGTGCCCAAATTTGCCGCATTTCTACTTTTTCTCGCGGGCTGTGTTTTTGCTGCATTTCTTTTGCGTTCAAATTTCTTGAAAGACAAACTCAGGGGGCGCATGCGTCTAACCATACTTCCGATATCGATTTTATTTCCGTATGTGTTGTATGCAGGTATTTCTGATGGTATTGTTGATTTATATTCCGAACGCCCTACAGCACGAATTAAGGTCGCAGACCAAAACAAATTGGTTATGCCTCTACGAAGTTTCGATAAGGGTCTTCTTTATAAAGAATCAAAGGACGGAGACATAGTATTTGAAAAGTGGTCAGATATACTTGAGTTCCGAGAAATGCGCGAAAATCGCGATCTTAAGAGCTTTGCGTGTAAGTATTTTGGATTTAGATGCACGACGTTGGATATATCATCACGACATTAAGATATTAGCAGAGGGACATCAGTTCGCCTAGGTCGTTATTTCGGAACAGCGCGCGGTTCTGACTCAACCTCCAGACGACTTGGGGAGTGGCGACCGGGGAGGCGATGATGGGAGATCGGATCGCGGCTGAGGTGACGTCGGCCGCGCCCTGATCTCCACGCGCTCCCCTTCTCCGCGAAGCTGGGAAGGTGGCGCGAAGCGCCGGATGGGGTGCGGTGGGCAGTCTGCTGCGGTATGGGGTTTGCTCGATGGTCGCGCAAGCCGAAAAGCCGTTTGAGGATACAGTGGAGCAGCAGCATTATCATCAGTCCTCGCGCAAGTTTGCGCGCGCCCAGCGCCGCAATATGACGCGGGCGGAAACGATGCTGTGGCATGCCCTGCGCAATCATCGCCTCGACGGCCACGGCTTTCGCAGGCAAACGCCGATAGGCCCTTACTTCGCCGACTTCGTTTGTCTTGCGCGGAGGCTGATCGTCGAAGCGGACGGCATGACGCACCATTCCCCGGACGCGAGAGCCAGAGACGCCGAAAGAGACGCGTGGCTTCAGAGAGAGGGGTTTCGGGTCTTGCGGTTTTCCGATGATCTGGTGATCGGCGGCCTGCCGATCGTCATCGATCGGATTCGCGGAGCGCTCCGAGAACCGTGACGGGGCAAGCGACGACGGGAAGCAGCGGCGGCCCACACCCCATCCGGCGCTTCGCGCCACCTTCCCCAGCAAGCTGGGGAAGGCGACCCCGCAGCCTTCACCCCGGGGCGGAAATCCGAACCGGCAGCTCCGCAAAGCCGTGAATGAAGGACGAGAAGAAAGTTTGACAGCGGGAAACGCGCCGTTCGATACGGTCGGCGGGCGCGATTCGGCGCCTTCCAGACACAGCGACCATGACCGCATTCCCATTTCGTAAAGCGCACTTTGTCGGCCTGGCGGGCGTGGGCATGAGCGCGACGGCCATTCTGCTGCGCGACAGCGGCGTCGCCGTGACAGGCTCGGACGAGGCGATCTATCCGCCGATTTCGCACGTGCTGGCTCGCGAGCAATTCGCGTGCCGGACGCCGTATGCGGCGGACAACATTCCCGACGACGCCGATCTCGTGGTCATCGGCAAGAACGCGCGGCTGGTGCCGGACACGAACGTCGAGGTCGCCGAGGCTTTCGCGCGCGCCGCACGGCCGGGGGGCCCAAAAATCCTGTCCTTCGCCGAAACGCTCTCGCTCCTGTCGCGGGGACGCGAGAACATCGTGGCGGCCGGGTCTTTCGGCAAGACCACCAGCGTCGCCATGATGGCCCATTGCCTCAAGAGCGCGGGGCTCGATCCCTCCTGGATGATCGGCGCGGTCCCGTTGTCGCCGGCCCGGGCTTCGAATGTCGGCGCAGGAAACCTGTTCCTGCTCGAGGGCGACGAATATCCGTCGTCGAATACCGACAACCGCTCGAAATTCCTGCACTATCGGCCGGCGCACGTGCTGCTGACGCCGCTGGCGCACGATCACGTCAACGTCTTTCCGACGATCGAATCCTACCTCGCGCCCTTCCATCGCCTGTTCGATCTGGTCCCGCCCGACGGGTTGATCGTCGCGGCGACTTCGGGAGAGCTGAGCGCGCGATTTCTGGCCCACGTGAACCGCGAGGTCGTGACCTTCGGCCTCTCGACGGGCGACTGGCGCGCGGAGGCGATCGCGTACGGCGAAACCTCGCAGTTCACGCTGACCGAGCGGGGCCGCGCGATCGCGCGGGTGAGCACCAGCCAGCTCGGCGCGCACAATATCGAGAACATGGTCGGGGTCGGAGCGTTTGTCCTGACCCGCGGCCTCGTCAGCGTCGAGCAGTACGCAGCGGCGATGGCGAGCTTTCGCGGCGTCGCGCGCCGGCTGGACCGAAAATCGGACCGAACCCGCGTGCAGATGTTCGAAGGCTTCGGTTCGTCCTACGACAAGGCCAAGAGCGCCATCGCCGCGATGACGACGCATTTCGCGCGGCGACGCCTGCTGGTCGTGTTCGAACCGCACACGTTCTCCTGGCGCAACCGCAACAAGCTCGAATGGTATGACGATGTGTTCAGCGGCTGTGATCGCGTCTTCATCTACGAGCCGGCCCACCAGGGCGCCGGCACGCACGAGCAAGCCAGCCTCGACGAGATCATGGAGCGCGTGGCCGCCGCCGGCGTGGACGCGACGCCGATACGCTCCTGCGAGGAAGGCCTTGCAAAAATTGGCGCGGAGTTGCGCGAGGACGACGCGGTCCTGTTCCTGACCTCCGGCGATATCGGCGGACTGATCGAACACTTGCCGTTGCTCGCCGAGAAGCGGTTTCCGCTTCGTGCTTCGGCGTGAGTTGACGGGCGCGTTCACGGATCACGTATTCCGGTTACGGATTCCGGTGAATCAGGACGCTTGCATCTTTACCTAATTTGAGTGGTGCAGTTTTCGCGCAGAGATACTTGGAGCGGAGGGAGCCGTCGCTCGCAACGTGCTTTCGGTGTGACGCTGTACGCCCCGCAGGCGCTCCTACTTCGAGGCGGGGAGTCGACCCGCGCTTGAACCCTGCCGCCGCCGCGGCGCCGTTCTCACACGACCGTAAATTATGCCGAAAAGGGTATGTTGGAAGGCGCACCGTGCTGGGCGCAACCGGCATACACCATAATCCTTGCTGAAATCGCCGCGGCGACGGGCGAGACGCGCGCTCTGGCCGTCGCAACAGCCGCTCGGGCCACGGCTCCAACAACGCGGACGGGGTCCGTGGTGAACGCATCCAATGCGGTGAAGGGCGTTGGACAGTTGTCTTGGCGGGATCGAGGAGGGTATTCCGGATGGGCCCACAACCGAAGAACAGGCCTCCAACTCCGGCCGCAAGCCAGTCGCCCAAGGCCCTTGACGAACGGATTCGGGCCGGCCGAGAAGATCTTTACCTTCGAACCGCGCTCAATCTCGTTCCGTTCTTGCTGCTCTGCTACATTTTCGCGATGGTCGATCGCCTGAATGTTGGCTACGCGAAACTTCAATTCATGGCGGACCTGCATTTCGACGAGGCCGTGTTCGGCGTCGCGGCGGGAATCCTCTACGTCGGCTACATCCTGTTCGAGGTGCCGAGCAATTTGCTTCTCGAACGGGCGGGTTTGAGGATCACCCTGCTGCGCATCATGACGCTCTGGGGCCTGTTCACCATGGCGATGGCGTTCGCCGCGACCCGCTGGCATTTCTATGGGTTGCGGTTTCTGGTCGGCGCGGCCGAGGCGGGGTTCTTTCCCGGCGTGCTGTATTACTTCACGCTCTGGTTTCCGGAAGACTGGCGAGCCCGCATCACCTCGATCTTCGCGCTCGGCGTTCCGGTCTCGGGAATCGTGGCGGCGCCCGTCTCCGGCTGGATCATGATCCACATGGCCGGGGTCTCGGGATTGCGGGGCTGGCAATGGCTGTTCCTGATCGAGGGGGCGCCCGCGATCGTCCTTGGCGTCGTCGCCTATTGCTACCTGCCGGACCGGCCGGCCGACGCGCGCTTCCTGTCCTCCCGGGAAAAGGCGGCGATCGAGCGCGAGCGCGCACAGGACGCCGCGATTGTGCCCGGGGCGGACACGTTCGGACAGGCGCTGCGCAACCCGCGCGCGCTTGTCCTCGCGCTGGTTTATTTCGCCTTCTTTTCCATCCAAAGCATTCTCCTGCTGTGGATGCCGACCCTGCTGCGCAACGCAGGCGTCGCCAACCTCGCGGAGATCGGCTGGCGCACCGCCCTGATTTTCGCCGCAGGCGCGATCGGGATGGCGGCGATGGGGTGGAGTTCCGATCGTCACAAGGAGCGTCGCTGGACACCTCGTCGCCTGCGGCGTCGTCGCCAGCCTCGCTCTTTGTCTTCTGCCGCTCGGGGCGCGAAGTCCGGCCGGCACGACGCTCATTCTGGCGCTCGCATCGCCGGCGGTGTTCGCCTTTCTGGCCTTGTTTTGGACCGTGCCGGCGATGGTTCTCGGAAAGGGCGCCCGCGCCGGCGGAATTGCGCTTGTCAGTTCGGGCGGCGGGCTCGGTTCGGCGCTCACGCCAATCTTCATGGGCTGGACCCAAGTCCTGACGGGAAGCCTTTTTGGCGCGATTGCGGTGATAGCGTTGGTGTTTCTGGCGGCGATGGCGGCGCTTTACCTTTGCGTGCCGGTCGCCGGCACTTCCCAAACCGCGAAGACGGCGCGACCCGTCGCGCTTCTCCAAAAATGAGCCCTTGAAGCGGCGCCGGCTCCGTCACGCCGACGCGGCAATGCGCACCGGCAATTTCGTGAAGCCGTGAATGAAGGACGAGAAAACCCGCTTCGGCTCGCCGACCACCGGGATCGTCGAGCGCGATCCAAAATCCGCTGCCAAAAACTCTTCCGCTGCATCTCGGCCAGATGCTCGCCGAGAAGCGGTTTCCGCTTCAGGCTTCGGCGTGAGTCTCGACGCCTTCGCGGACGGGAGACCGCCGGGAGGCGGCCTCCTTCCAGCGTGTCGGTTCTCAGACGGGAAGCGGAGAGCCCTTCCGCGCGCTGCGGTAGCCGGTGAACGCGAGGCCCAAGAAGCCAGCCGCCATCATCGCCCAAGTCGAGAGCTCGGGGACCGGGGTGGGCAGCGACAGAGCCTCGTTGTACAGTTCGTTTCCGACAATCTGGTGCACATAGGTCGAAGGGTGGTCGATGTAATAGTAGAAGTAGGTATTCGGCGCCGTGCAGGTCGGGGACTGGCCGAAGGTGTTGCAGGGATCCGTTGTATTGGTCAGGCCATAAAGAGACGGATTGTCGTGGATGAAGTCGTAATCTGGCCCCCAATTGCTGAGATTAAAGACGGCGTCTGGATACTCTTTCTGAAGTTCTGGCACCAACGCTTGAAAGCCCGGGTTGAAATTGTCTGCGCTGTCGGTGAACGGAGGGACTGAAGCTGGCAAGAGAGCGATTTCGAAGATTCGCGCGCCGAGCGAATAGAGCGTCGCGACCTGCGCCGCCGTCGCGGCGTCGACCTCAGCCGAGGTCACTTTGGTGTGGTCGTTCAACCCTCCGGCCAGAAAGAAAAGCGTGCTGTCCGGGTTGAAGGTCACGTCATCGTTCTTCACGTAGTTTTGAAACTCGGCGACCTGCTGAGTCAGGCTTCTCGGCTGGGTTGCAGGCGGCGTCGGCCCCACGAAGACCCGCGCGCCGCTCTCGGCGAAATTGACGCCATCCGTTCCCGGGTCCGGATTCTTCGATGTTGTGAGCGTAATGCCCAAGTCCTGGGCCAGATATCCAACCGCTGTGGGGCCGTTCGACAATTCGACATAGGCGCCCGTATCAGAATAACTGTCTCCAAACACAAACAGATCGTTGATAACGGCGGCGCCTGCCGGCGTCGACTGCAGAGCAAGGGTCAGCATCGCTCCCATCGATGCCGAGGCAAGTATCCGACTTCCATGCATCGCGTTCCTCCTATGGAATTGTTGGCGATTCTCGCGCACAAGGTGTACGCGAGTCGTCAATCACGAAGATGTGAGATAGGTCGAAACCAACTACCACGTGACTCGGTACGATCGAGCCACGTTGGCACAACGTTACGTCACGAGTAGCATCGTATGACGGTACGATGCCAGTTCAATACGTGTGACATGCTAGGTCAACCCCTTCCTTAGTTGCAGTGTATCGCTAGATGTCTGTAAAACGTAAGTTTACAGGCCACAATTACTTGGGCGGGGCAAGACGCGATGGGCGGTATGGCGTTCCCTGCTCCGCGAAGCGGCGAAGCGTCGGAAGTTGGCGAATGCCCATGATTACCCCTCTTCCGACAGGAGAGGGCTTAGGCTCCAGTCACCTCGCCGTATCAATCCGGACCGGCAATTCCGTAAACCCGTGGATGAAGGAGGAAAACACGCGCTTCGGCTCGCCGACCGGCTCGATCGTCCAGCCGCGCTCCAAAACCTCCTGCCAAAGACTCTTCAACTGCATCTCGGCCAGATGCTTGCCGACGCAGCGGTGGATGCCGAAGCCGAACGAGAGGTGCTGACGCGGGCGCGGGCGGTCGATGACGAAGCGGTCGGGGTCGTCGATCGCGTCTTCGTCGCGATTGCCGGAGATGTACCACATCGCGACCTTGTCGCCCTTGCGGATGGTTTGGCCGCCGATCTCGGAATCCTCGAGCGCGGTGCGGCGCATGTAGGCGATCGGCGTCTGGTAGCGGATGATCTCCGGAACCATGGAGTCGACCAGCTCGGGCCTGGCGCGCAGCTTGGCGAATTCGTCTCGGTTCTCGCTCAGAAACAGCACGCCGCCGCTCATCGAATTGCGCGTCGTGTCGTTGCCCCCGACGATCAGCAGCAGGACGTTGCCCAGATACTCGCGCGGGCTCATGGCGCGGGTCGCTTCGCCGTGCGCCAGCATGGAGATAAGGTCGGGACGCGGCTCCGCGTTGACCCGCTCGTTCCACAGCCTCATGAAATAGCCGAGACACTCGCGAAAATACTGCTCGCGCTGCTCCTCGCTTTCGACCAGCGCGCCGGCATAGGGGATCGCGGTCGAAACGTCAGACCAAAAACTCAGCTTGCGCCGGTCCTCGAACGGAAAGTCGAACAGCGTCGCCAGCATCTGCGCCGTCAGTTCGACCGAGACCCGGTCCACCCAGTCGAAGGGTTCGCCGACCGGCAGACTGTCCAGAGTCGCCCCGATTCGGCTGCGGATCAGGTCTTTCAGATGATCGAGAGTCTCGGGCGACACGATCGGCTGCACCACCTTCCGTTGCGCCTCATGCTTCGGCGGATCCATGGCGATGAACATCGGCAGCTCGAGGTCGCCCGTCCGGTCGCGCAGCACGATGCCGCCGAGCGTCGAGCTCGACGAAAACACCCTGTGCCTCACCTCGACGTCGATGATGTCCTTGTGCTTGGTGACCGACCAGTAGGGTCCGACCGGGCTCTCCGGGCAATAATGCACGGGCGCGTCACGCCGTAAGCGACGGAAATACGGGCGCCAGACGTCCTGCTGGTAGAGTGCGGGATCGCTCACGTCGATCCGATCAAGCGGGATTTGCTCGGCAAACTTTGCGTGCTCGGCGGCGACGGACGGATCCAACTTAGCCTCCAGGGCGGGACGGCGTCAGGCCGCGGAGCGGGCCGCGAACGCCATCCTATCCGGAATCTCGTCCCTGGACATGCGCCGCGCAGTGACGACGGTCACGATCCGCGCAACGCAAAACCCCCAGGGCAGGCCCTGGGGGAATCGCAGAGAAGCAAGCGCCGTCGGCGCATCGTTGCAAACGGCGCGCGGAAGTTAGTGATTCTCGTAGTAGTGGTGGTGCATGTGGTAGCCGTAACGATGATAGTAGTGGCGATGGTTGGTCGCCGCATTGCCAATCGCCGCGCCGCCGACGCCGCCCACGACGGCGCCAACCGGGCCGCCGACCACAGCGCCGCCGACCGCGCCCGCAACGCCGCCCGTCACCGCGCCGCTCTCATCCGCGCGAGCCGCAAGGGACCCGGCGCCCAATACCAACGCCGCCGCCAGAACCGGGGCGAGAATTCTCGAAACCATTTTGAAATCTCCCATTATGAAGGGGAGCGATTGAACCTCTCCCTCCATGGCAAACGCGGCCGGGGGGTGTTGGTTCCCGCGCTCCCGCGCGGGCGTGAGCGTCGGGGTCGCCGCGAAGCGCCCGCGTTCTTGGCGCCCGCGGCCGCCTCGGCTATAGCAAGGACATGAGCAGCCTCATCTCTGTGATCGCCGGCCTTCTGGGCCTCCTCGGCCTCGCGCTCTCCGCCTATTACTGGCTTACGCCCGCAGGCAGCCTTCCGGCCTTCTTGCCCGGATTCGCGGCGGGATCGGACCATATTCACACCAGCCACGCCCTCGGGTGCCTGGTTGTCGGAGTGGTTCTGCTGGCGGTCGCCGGCTTCGCCTGGTCGCGGCGTCCCGCCGAACTGTACTGAGGGGCGTCGCGCCGCCCGAGGCGCGCGAGGACGCGCCCCCTAGTTCCTAGAGGTCCACCCGCGCGTTGTCGCCGAGCTTCGGACGCTTTCCGGTCGCGGCCGCCGTCAGCATCACCGCCGCCGCGATGAGCCTGTTGGGGCTGTCCCAGATTTCGGCGTCGACAGGCGTCATCGTCACCAGCCGGATCGCCGGATCCTCCGCCGACGGCCACCAGGCCTTGGCGAACGGCGTCCACAGCGCCTTGATCTTTTCGCGGTCATTCTCGATCGTCGCCTGGCCGGAAATCGAGACGAACTTGTTGCCTCCGACGTCCGCGAAATTCGCCGAAACGGTCGGGAACTCCTTCGCCTCCCAGACCTTCTCGCTGCCGGCGTCGGTCAGGAAATAGAGCGCGTGCTCGTCACGCTTGACCGTCGCCGCCATCGGCCGGGCGCGCTGACGCTCGCCGTCCCAGGTCGTGAACATGCAGACGCCGATCGACTTGGCGAGCGCCCACACGCGGTCTTGCAACTCGGCGTCGGACTTGTCGGTATGAGCGGTCTCGGACATGACGTTCTCCGTTCGGTGGCCGTATCAAACGCGCCCCGGCGGGGATCGGTTCCATGGCGCCCGAGGCTGTCCATTCGACTCGCTTTCCGTCTGAGAGGCCTGCGGCGCCGCGCCTGCGGCCGAGACGACGCGTCGCCTCGCCTTGAAAGCCGGCGTAACGGACGCCAGATTTGGCGCGAAGAGACAACCGACAGCCCCGTCCCACCGAAAGGAGCGTTCCATGGCCAACTCCCCCTCCCGCGCGGTTCTCGCCGGCGGCTGCTTCTGGGGCATGCAGGACTTGATCCGCCGCTTGCCGGGCGTCCTCTCGACCCGGGTCGGCTACACCGGCGGCGACGTCCCCAACGCCACCTACCGCAATCACGGCGACCACGCCGAGGCGATCGAGATCGTGTTCGATCCCGCCAAGACCAGCTACCGCAACCTGCTCGAGTTCTTCTTCCAGATCCACGACCCGTCGACCCGCAACCGTCAGGGCAACGACGTCGGCCGTAGCTATCGTTCGGCGATTTACTATACCGACGAGGAGCAGAAGCGGGTCGCGCTCGACACCATCGCCGACGTCAACGCCTCAGGCCTCTGGCCCGGCAAGGCGGTGACCGAGGTCGAGCCGGCCGGACCGTTCTGGCAGGCCGAGCCCGAGCATCAGGACTATCTCGAGCGCTATCCCAACGGCTACACCTGCCACTTCCCCCGCGCGGGCTGGGTCCTGCCGAAGCGGGCGGCCGCGGAGTAAGAGCGGAGACGGCGCTGCGGCGCCGTCCTCCCGATCAGGCGGGGTTTGCCGGCTAGGCTTCGCCGGCCTCGACCTTGGCGACAAAGTCTCCGATCGCCTCGATCCAGACGGGCATCAGCGCTTCCTTGAAGTCGTGGCCCATGCCCGGCACGAGCATGAGCTTTGCGCCCGGAATGCAGGCGGCGGTGTCCTGTCCATGCGCCGCCGGCATGATCGGGTCGTCCGAGCCGTGGATCACCAGCGCCGGCAGAGCGAGCCGCCGAAGCCGCTCGTGTCGGGGCGGGGCGGCGACGATGGCGGCCATGTGCCGCCCCGCGGCCGCCGGATCGTAAGGGGTATAATCGATGCTGCGCCCGAGATAGGCGGATAGCTCTGCGTCGGTCTGCGGAAAGCCCGAACCGCTGATCGCCTTGGTTGCGGCCATCGCCGTCGCCAGCCGGTCGGCGCGGTTTCCGCTCGCCGGAAGGGCCGTGAGCGCGCGAAAGGCTTCGGGCTGGCCGGGCGGAAGGCCGGGGCGGCCCGTCGACGACATGATCGAGACGAGGCTTGCGGTCCGTTCCGGATGATTGAGCGCGACGAGCTGAGCGATCATGCCGCCCATCGAGGCGCCGGCGACGTGAGCCCGGGGGACGCCGATCGCGTTCAGGAGCCCCACCTCGTCGGCCGCCATCGCGTCGAGCGGATAGGGAGGAACTGGCGGCGCGCCGGACTGGAGAGCGGCCACCATGGCGCGGATGTCCGGCGTTCCGAGCTCCGGAAAAAATGTCGAACGGCCGATGTCGCGGTTGTCGAGCCGCAGCACGCGAAATCCGCGCTGCGCGAGGCCGTCGCACAACGAATTGGGCCAGCCGGTCAGAGGCGTCGCGAGCCCGTGGATCAGCAGGATCGCGGGGTCGCTGTCGCGGCCAAAACTCTCGTAGGCGATATCGATCCCGTTGGCGCGGACGTGAGGCATGGGCGGCTCCGATGGTGTCGGCGTGTCCTTAGCCGCGAAACCCGACGCGGCAAAGGCCGGGCTCGCGCGTCGGCCGCCGGATGGCGATGCGGACGTCCTCACGATGTCTGGCGCGGGACAATTCCTTGCCAAACGACGCGCCTGTGCTTATAATATTCAGAATATGAGAACGGGGTGAGTTTGCTTTTTGACAAGAGAAGGAGCGACGCCATGCCGAGCCGTGACAAACGGCGCTCGGCTGGATGCGCGGATCCGAAATTGAGTCAGCCCGGACAATTCATCGCAAGAGATTGAAAACACTTGATTCCGAACTGGAAATGGCGCCCGCCTCGCCAAGGCCCTGTCCGGAGTCGCCGATGGCCGCGAGCGCGGGCGCGGCGCCGCGTGGAGACCGCGGGAAGGGAAGCGGTGAAGCGACTTTGGACAACTTTGTGCGCTTAACCCGCTGACGACTCACGCACGGCGCCAGGACTGCACGACGTCTTCAGCGAATGACCACCGTCGTCTCAAGAGGCCCTCCGCCTCCGGTCATCGTGAGCCGCAGGGACGCAGGCAGGGCGGCGTCCTTGGGCTTGTCGCGCAGCGTGATCGCGAAGCAGTCCTGAGCCCCCTCGGACGGCGCGGGCGCGGCGGTCACCCACCAGCCTTCGGGAGGCTCGACGAACAGGTCGCGCGGCGCTCCCGGCTCGTGAGCCGCGCAGAGCCGCCACCCCGCGGCGGCGTCGCCTGTCAGTCGGCCAAAAGCCTCCGGCGGGACGGGGCGTGGCGCGGCGGCGCGTGCGCCCTCGACGGCGGACGCATAAGGCGAAGCGGCGCTGGTCAGGGTCAGCGCGAGCTTCGCGCGCGCCGGCAGGCAGAGTTTTTCGCAGACCGCGTAGCTGGCGTCGAGTTTGAGCGTCACGGGCTTCGCCGGGTCGCGCGGCTCGATCTTCAGCGGAATGACAACATCCGCCGCGTACCCAAAAGCCTCGCTTCCGTCCGCCTCCCGAATCCGCTGCGGCGCGGGGAACAAAGGTTCGACGGCTGCGATATTGTCGGAGCCGGAGAAGTCAAAAGTCGGCGGGACGCCGGCCTCGCCGGGATCACGCCAATAGGTGATGGCGTTCGGCGCCAGTCTGATCTCGAAGCCCGCCAGGGCGCCTCCTGCGGCGACAAGTCTGGCTTCCGACTTCGCCGCGGGCGCCCAGTCCGTCGAGAAGGCGTCGGCCGCCAGAGCTGGCCCGCCGCTGAGAAGAAAGGCGACTGCCAACGCGCCTAGCAGTTCGTCGTCCTGTACCTCGTTCCGCGTAACTCATCGGGATCCTGTACCGTGACCGGGAATTGGAATAGCATTCGACAACACGTCATGGGCCGGGGGCGCCCGGGGACGCATATGAAACGGGCAGAACCACCGCCGCCGACCAGTCTCGAAGGTCAATTCCTGATTGCGATGCCCTCGCTGCGCGAAGGGCCGTTCGCGCGTTCGGTGGTCTATCTGTGCGCCCATCGCGAGGATGGCGCCATGGGTCTCATCATCAACCAGCGCGCCGACGAAATCGACTTCGCCGAACTCCTGACCCAGCTCGGCATCGTGCCGAGCGAGCCGACGATCCGTCTTCCGGCCAAGGCCGAAGAGGTCCGGGTCGTGCGAGGCGGGCCGGTCGAGACCGGTCGCGGCTTCGTGCTCCACTCCGCGGACTATGGCGCGACCGACTCGACCGTCAAGATCGCAGACGACGTCTGCCTGACCGCGACCATCGACATTTTGCGCGCCATCGCCACGGGAACCGGTCCGGCGCATGCCGTGCTGGCGCTCGGCTACGCCGGATGGAGCTCCGGACAGCTCGAGAGCGAGATCCTGGCCAACGGTTGGCTGACCTGCCCCGCAGACCCGGACATCATCTTCAGCGCCGACGACGCCAAGAAATACGACCAGGCGCTGGCCAAGCTCGGCGTCAATGTCGGCATGCTGTCGTCGGACGTCGGTCACGCCTGAGCCTTCGCTCGCACGCCGGAATTGGCCGAAACGTCGAACATTTCGGCGCGGCCGGCGAGATCGGCGAAAGCCGCCGGATCGGCGCCGGTCAGGAAAACTTGCCCGCCGAGACGTTCGAGCGCGTCGAACAGGGCCGCGCGGCGACGCGGGTCGAAGTGCGCCGCGATCTCGTCGAGGAGAGCGATCGGGACAATCCCCGACATGTCGGCGACGAGGCGAGCGTGGGCGAGCGCGAGGCCCACCAGCAGCGCCTTCTGCTCCCCCGTCGAGGCGCTGGCGGCCGGCGCGTCCTTGGGTCCGTGTCGAACGGCGAGGTCCCCGAGGTGAGGACCGATCAACGTCCGGCCGGCCGCGGCGTCACGGCCGCGATTGTCCCGCAGCAGGGAGCGGTAGCGGTCTTCGGCGTCGAGCGCCGGGCCGCTCGCGACCAGCGCCTCAACCTCGCCTTCGAGCGCCAGTTGCGCCCAGGGAAAGGGAGACGAATTGTCCCGCTCGGCGGCGATCAGCGCCTCGAGGCGGCTCACGCATTCGAGCCGCGCCGCGGCAATCGCGACCCCGAGCTCGGCCGCCTCCCGTTCGACGGCGTCCAGCCAGGCGCCGTTGCGTCGGTCCTCTTCGATGAGCCGATTGCGTCCGCGCAGGGCCCGCTCAAACGCATTGACGCGGGCGCCATGGCCCGGATCGATCGCAAGAACGAACCGGTCGAGGAAGCGCCGCCGCTCCCCCGCCGGGCCGGCGAACAGCGAGTCCATGGCGGGCGTCAGCCACACGACCCGGACGTGGTCGCTGAACGCCCGCGACGAGGAGACCGGCGCGCGATCGATTCGGCTCCGCCGCTCGGCGGCGGCGCCGGCTTCCGCGGGGCTCCAGCCCGAGCCGAGCTGATGCGTCTCGCCGCTCTGCTCCAGTTCGACCGACAACGCGAAACCTCCGCCGCCCTCGCGCCGCGCGCACTCCGCGAGTTCAGCCCGGCGCAGGCCGCGACCGGGGGCGAGCAGAGAGAGGGCCTCGAGGAGATTCGTCTTGCCGGCGCCATTCTCGCCGCATAGGACCACGAGACGGCCGCCGATCGTCAGATCGAGGGCCGCATAGGAGCGGTAATCCCGCAGCATTAGCCGACGCACCATGGGGCGCCGTTGCGTGGGAGACATGCCGTCGGGGCTGGCCATGGCCGCATGCATGTGCCACGTCCGGCGAAGGCGGGGAAGCGGAAAGGGCGATCGGATGAAGCCTCTGGACGTCCTTATGCCCGCGACCGGCATGGGGTTGGTCGACGACATGATCGCCGAACGATTCCGCCTGCATCGGCTGTGGCTTGAGCCCGACCCGGAGGCGTGGTTCGCCCGGCATGGACCCCTGATCCGCGCAATCGGCTCGGCCGGCGGCCATGGTCGGATGGACGCGGCGTTCATGCGCCGTCTGCCCAATCTTGAAATCGTGGCGAGCTTCGGCGTCGGTTACGACCACATCGACGCCCAGTGGGCGGGCGAGCACGGGATCATCGTCACCCATACGCCCGGGGTGCTCGACGACGAGGTCGCCGACGTCGCCATGGCGCTGATGATCATGGCGGTGCGAGAGCTTCCACAGGCGGAGCGCTACCTGCGCTCCGGGCAATGGCCGACGTCGGCGTACCCGCTGACCGCGTCGCTACGCGGGCGGACGCTTGGGATTCTCGGACTAGGGCGAATCGGCAAGACGATCGCTCGGCGGGCCGCAACGTTTGGGCTCGCGGTCGTCTATCACGGCCGCCACGGCCAGCCGGATGTTCCCTATCGATACTATTCGTCGCTGACCGAGATGGCCGCGGCCTGCGACATCCTAATGGTCGCGGCGCCCGGAGGGCCGGAGACGCGGCACATCGTGAACGCCGAGGTTCTGCGCGCGCTCGGATCGCAAGGCGTTCTCGTCAACATCGCCCGCGGCTCGCTCGTCGACGAGCAGGCCCTGATCGAGGCGCTGCGGACCGGCGCAATCTTGGCGGCCGGCCTCGATGTGTTCGAGCACGAGCCCAACGTCCCGGCGGAGCTCCTCGCTCTCGACAATGCGGTGCTGCTGCCGCATGTGGGCTCGGCCTCGGACGCGACGCGACGCGCTATGGCCCAGTGCGTGGTCGACAATCTCGTCGCGTGGTCCGAAGGCAAGTCGCCGCTGACCCCGGTTCCGGAGACGCCTTGGCTGGGCGCCTGGGGGGCGAACGCGGCCCACGCCCGCGCTCCGGGCCCTTCCGGCAGACATAGAACGGCGAGCGATAAGGCGGCTCTGGTCGGAGCCGTCGTCGACGTCATGAAGAGCGAGTGGGACCTGCCGGCCGACTGTAACGAGGGCGAGCTCTTCACCTATGCCGAGCAGCTGTGCGATCGGCTGCTCGCCGGCGAAAGCCGCGACGGGCTCTACACGTTCCTCGCCGATGTCGAGGGGAAGATCCTCGATACCCCGGCCTCGGAGGCCTTTCGCGTCATCGTCGATCAGGCCGTCGCGCTCGCCGGAACCGCCGGCTGACGAGCCCCCTTGCGATAGAGCGCCAGCGTGGAGACCAGTCCGCAGAGGGCTGCGAAACTTAACCAATAGCCGGGCGCCGCCTTGTCGCCCGTCCGCTCAATCAGGAACGTCGAAATCGCGAGCGACGAGCCTCCGAGCGTTGTGGCGAGGCTGTAGGCGAGGGAGAAGCCCGCGGTTCGCACGGTGGCCGGCACGATCTCCGTCAGCGCGACGACCATGGCGCCATTGTAGCCCGCGTAGAGGAACGAGAGCCACAACTCGACCTCCAGCATTCGCCCGAAGCTGGGAGCCGCGACCAGCCATGCGAGGACGGGGTAGGCGGTCAGAAGCGCGAGCACGGTGAAGGCGACGAGAATGGGCTTCCGCCCGAACTCGGTCCGAAAGCGCCCCGGAAATCGGCAGCCATATGAAATTCGAGACGGCGATCAGCATCGTGACCAGCAGCGCGTCCGATTCGCTGAGTTTCAGCACGGTGCGGCCGAAAGTCGGCGTGTAAACGGTGATCAGGTAGAACGACACCGTCGTCATGATGACCATCGCCACGCCGCCGAGAACCACCGCCCAATTGGCGGCGAGCGTCTCGTACATCTGCGCGACCGTCGGGTGGACCTTGCGCGCCGCGAATTCGGCCGTCTCCTCGAGCGAGCGCCGGATCCAGTAGAGGAACGGCACGATTGCACAACCAATGAAAAAGGGGATGCGCCAGCCCCAGGAGTCTGCAGTCGCCGGCGCCATCAGATTGGCGATCGCAAAGCCGAGCAGCGCCGCGACCACGATGGCGACCTGCTGGCTTGCTGATTGCCAGCTCACATAGAAGCCCTTGCGACCCGGCGTCGCCATTTCGGACAGATAGACCGATACGCCGCCGAGTTCGACGCCGGCCGAGAAGCCCTGAAGCAGGCGTCCCACCACCACCAGCAGAGGAGCGAGCACGCCGATCGTCGCGTAGGGCGGCACGAACGCAATCAGGATTGTCCCGCAAGCCATGATCGACAGGGTGACGATCAGACCCTTCCGTCGTCCGATCCGGTCGATATACGGCCCGAGCACGAGCGCGCCGATCGGACGCATTGCAAAGCCTGCCGCAAAACTCAGGAACGTCGCCATGAGCGAGGCGTAGGGATTGTCGCTCGGGAAGAACGCGTGCCCGATCTGCCGGGCGTAGATCCCGAACAGGAAGAAGTCGTACATCTCAAGGAAGTTGCCGCTCGTCACGCGCAAGACGGTCTTGATCTTGTCCAAACGGGCGCCGTCCATCTCGTCCTCCCGTGCCCGCGCTTTCCCGCGCGGCGTCAATCAGGCGCCCCCGCCTGCGCCATGCTACGCACGGGCGGGACATTCGCGCAAACTCGCAGCCGCCTTGACGGCAAACCGGGCGGCGGCGCGCCCCGCCGCGGCGCCGGTCGACAAGCAAGCCTGGAGCAGATAGCCGCCGGTCGGCGCCTCCCAGTCGATCATCTCGCCAGCGACGAACAGGCCAGGGCGCTTGATCAGCATGAAGTCGTCATCCAGTTCGCTCCAGGCGACGCCGCCGGCGCACGAAATCGCGCGGGCGATGGGCGACGCGCCCGTCAGCCGGAGTTCGCAATGTTTCGCACGGCGCGCCAAGCCCTCCGCGCCCTTGGGCAAAGGTCCGGCCTCGCGCATGAGCGCGGCCGCGATGGGCGGTAGGCCGACTTTGCGCAGCAGCGTCGAGACCGACTGGCCGTTCTTGGGGGCGAGCCGCGCGGCGAGCGCGCCCTCATCCGCATCCGGCTTGAAGTCGATAACGAGCGTCGCTTCGCCGTTTGCCGCAATTGCGTCGCGCAAGGGGGCGGATAGGGCATAGACGGCGCCGCCTTCAAGGCCGGTCTCGGTGACCAGCGCCTCGCCGCGCACGCGACGATCGCTGTGGGTTAGCGTCACGGTCTTCAGCGGCGACCCTGCGTAACGATCTCGAACCACGGCCGACCATGCGACGAGGAAACCGCAATTGGCGGGCTTCAGGGTCGTAACCTCGACGCCAGCACGGCGGAACGGTTCGACCCATCCGCCGTCCGCGCCGAGCCGCGGCCACGAGGCGCCGCCGAGGGCGAAGACCGCGGCGGCCGCCTCAACCGTTTCGTCGCCGAGCGGCGAAGCAAAGCGCAACGTCCCAGCTTCGCCGAAGCCGACGAAGCGCGAGCGGGACCGGAACGTGACGCCGAGACCGTCGAGCCTTCGGAGCCACGCCCGCAGCAGCGGCGTCGCCTTGAAGCTTTTCGGGAACACCCGCCCGCTGCTGCCGATGAAGGTCTCCTCTCCGAGGTCCGCCGCCCAGGCCCGCAGCGCCTCCGGCTGGAAGGCCTCGATCGCCGGGCGCAGGCGCGGCGCGGCGGCGCCGTAACGGGTGAGAAAGGTCGCGAGCGGTTCTGAATGGGTGAGGTTGAGGCCGCCCCGTCCGGCAAGCAGGAACTTGCGCGCAGGGCTCGGGCTCGCGTCATGGACGACAACCCGCAGGCCCGCCCTGGCGATCGCCTCGGCCGCCGCGAGGCCGGCCGGGCCCGCCCCGATCACGACCACGGGACTCGTCGCGTCCTTCTCTGCCGCCATGTCCTCCGCCTTTGCAACGCCGAGAACGGCTCATAGCATGCGGACCCGCTGTCGCGACCATAGCCGGGAAACCCGATGGCCGACGCCGCCGACTTTCGCCGCATCGCGCTGTCCTTCGACGGCGTGATCGAACATGCCCATTTCGATCGCCGCGCCTTCAAGGCTCGCGTGACTTTCGCCACCCTCGCGCCTGACGAAAAGAGCGCCAACATAAAGTTCGCGCCTGACGAGCAGGCCCTGAAATGCGCTGTGGCGCCCGACGCCTTCCAGCCGCTCGCTAACGCCTGGGGGCGGCGGGGTTGGACGCGCGTAGCGCTGACAGAGCTGAGCAAGCGCGACCTTCACGCAGCTCTGGAAATGGCATGGCGGCGCGGCGCAGCCCCGGCCCGACGCGGCAGCGGCCGGAATGCCTGATCGCGCGCGTTGTGCATGAAACGCGCCATCACGACCACGGCCCGGCGAGCGCCTCGCTCGCGGCCCATAGTTTCCGCGCGGCCTCGTCGTCCCGCGCTGCGGCGGAAGGCTCGACCGCTTTGCGCTTGACGAAATAGGCGCCGGTCGCGGTCGCGACCTCGGGCGAGGAGGCGAGATAGATCAGCGTGTCCGCGCCCTGCTCCGGCGTGATCGCCAATACGCGCGCGAGCGGCATCAGGCGGCTCGTCCAGCCGCCGGACTCGGAGCCGAACCGGCTGGCGACGAAGCCCGGATGGAAGCAATTGGCGGTGACGCCGGCGGATGCGAGACGTCGCGCCGCCTCGCGGGTGAAGAGGATGTTGGCGAGCTTCGACCGGCCATACGCGCGCCAGCCGTTGTAGCCCCTGGCGCTCTGCAGGTCCGAGAAGTCGAGACTCATCCCTTGATGCGCCATCGACGAAGTCGAGACGACGCGCGCGGGCGCGGAGGCGGCAAGCCGCTCCCTGAGCGCTCCGGTCAGGAGGAAATAGGCCATATGGTTGAGGGCGAAGGTCAGCTCGAGCCCTTCCGCGGTCACTCGGCGGTCCGCGAACATGGCGCCGGCGTTGTTGACGAGAACGTCGACGCGCGGTTCGCTCCGGGCGATCAGGAGGCCGACGCGACGGGTCTCCGCCATGCTGGAGAGATCGGCGAGATGGACGCCGTGCCCGAGCCTCGGCGCGACGCTTTCGAGCTGGTGGAGCGTCGCCGCAGCGCGCTTTTCGTCACGCGCCACCAACACGATCCGAGCGCCCATCCGAGCCAGAGCGAGCGCGGCTTGTTCGCCGACGCCGGACGTCGCTCCCGTCGCGACCACTGTCTTGCCTTGCATGCGGCGGCTTCCTTTTCGTGGGCCTTCGACTTGGGTTAGGCTCCGCCCGGAACGTCGTGATCCGGAGGACGGCAGTCAATGGCCAGTGACCAGATGGGGCTGCCGCTCGCCGGCTCCGGGGAATCCGCCCGATCGTACGACCGCGCCGTCGCGGACTACTGGGGCCTGACCGGCGACCCGGTCGGCGTCCTGAAGCAGGCGCTCGCCGCAGATCCCACGTTCGGGCTTGGGGCAACGGCGATCGCCGGCCTGTTCCTGATCGGCGGCTTCCGCGGCGACCACCCGGAAGTCCGCAACGCGATCGCGGCGGCCGAGCGGGCGCTTCCGCTCGCATCGGCCCGGGAGAAGCTGCATCTCGGCGCCGTCAAGGCGTGGGCCGACGGCCGGTCGGACGACGCGACGCTCGCCTGGGAGGCGATCCTCGTGGAGTGGCCGACCGACGCGCTCGCGGTGCGCTTCGCCCAGGATGCGTACTTCTTCCTCGGTCGGTCGCTGGCGATCCGGGACTCGATTGCACGGGTGCTTCCGGCTTGGGAACGCGGCCATCCGCTGACGAGCTTCGTGCTCGGCGCCTACGCGTTCGGGCTCGAAGAGGCGGGCGAACTCGGCCCCGCCGAGGAGGCGGCGCGGGAGGCGCTAGCGATCAATCCCAGGGACGCATGGGCGACGCACGCGCTGGCGCACGTGCTCGAGACGGCGTGCCGGACCGAGGAGGGCGTAGGGTTCCTCAAGTCGACCCACGAGGCCTGGCGTTCGGCGCATTTCATGGCCGGTCACAACGGCTGGCATCTCGCCCTCTTCCTGATCGAGCAGGGTCGGACGGCCGAGGTCCTGGCCGACTACGACCGCTTCGCCGCCCCCAAGCTCGCCGACGACATGTCCCTCGATCGCTGCGACGCCGCCGCGCTTCTCTGGCGGCTCGAACTCGCGGGCGTCGACGTCGGCGACCGGTGGGGTCCGGTGGCGCGCGCATGGGGCGCGCATGCTAACGACCATGTGCTCGCCTTCAACGATCTGCACGCGGCGCTCTCCGCCGCGCGCTCGCCAGACCCGGACGACGCGGCGCGGCTCAGGCGCTCGCTCGACGCCTACGTTCGCGACGGACGCGGCCACAACCGGGCAGTGACGGCCGAAGTCGGGCTGCCGCTGGTCGAGGGGATGCTCCGTTACGGTGAAAGCCGCGACGCCGAGGCGATCGAGGCGATCCTGCCGGTGCGTTACGAGGCGCACCGGATCGGCGGCAGCCACGCCCAGCGCGACATCGTCACCCTCACCCTGATCGCCGCGGCGGAACGGTCGGGGCAGTGGCGGCTCGCTCGAGCCCTTCTGGCCGAACGCGCCGCCCTCCGGCCGACCGCGAAGGTCAAGGCGCAATACGAACGGGCGCGCGCCCGGGCCGGCTAGAGCGACGAGCGCGGATTCCCGGCCGGACGCCAGTCTTTTCAACGGCTTAACGAGCAAAGAGGTCGGTTCTGCGGCGAGGTATCGTTTGTTTTCAAGGACTTAGGTGCGACTCGAGTCCGCGCTTGCGGAACAGGGCCGCCGGCGAGGGCGCGCGGCCGCGAAAGGCGCGATAGGCCTCCTCGTAGTCGCGGCTTCCCCCGGCGGCGTAGACGTAATCGTGCAGGCGCCTGGCGACCTCGGGATCGAAGATGTCGCCCGCCTCCTCGAACGCCTCGAAACCGTCGGCGTCGAGAATCTCCGACCACAGGTAACTGTAATAGGCGGCGGAATAGCCGCCGGAGAAGATGTGCTGGAAATGCGGGGTGCGGTGCCGCATTGCGATCGCCTCGGGCATGCCGATCCGCGCGAGCTCCTCCCGCTCGAAGGCGACGACGTCGACGTCGTCGGGCGCCGCGTCGAGATGCAGCCGCATGTCGACCAAAGCCGAGGCGGTGTATTCGACCGTCGCGAAGCCCTGATTGAAGCGCCGGGCGCGGATCAGCTTGTCGAGCAGCGCCTCGGGAATCGGTTCGCCCGTCTTGTAATGGACGGCGAAGCGGCGAAGCACCTCCGGCTGCTCGAGCCAGTGCTCATAGAGCTGGGAGGGAAATTCGACGAAATCGCCGGCGACGTGGGTCCCGGACAGGACCGGATAGGTCACGTCCGACAGCATCCCGTGCAACGCGTGGCCGAATTCATGGAAGAGCGTGCGCGCGTCGTCAAAGCTGAGAAGACTCGGCTCGCCGTCGCCGCCCTTGGCGAAGTTCATCACGTTGACCACGATCGGCAGTTGCGGACCATCGAGCTTTTCCTGTCCCCGGAAATTGCTCATCCAGGCGCCGCTGCGTTTCGAGGGCCGGGCGAAATAGTCTCCGACGAACAGCGCGATCGGCTCGCCGTCGCGGCTGACCGTCCAGGCGCGCGCGTCCGGATGATAGAGCTTGAGGTCGTTGCGCTCGGCGAAGGTCAAGCCGAACAGCCGGCCCGCCGCATAAAAAGCGGCGTCGATCATGCGGTCGAGCTGGAGATAGGGCTTGACCGCGCTTTCGTCGAAATCGAACTCGGCCTTGCGGCGCTTCTCGGCGAGACGGCGCCAGTCCCACGGCGCGACCTGGAAATTGCCGCCCTCCTCGGCGGCGATCTCCTGCAGCGCCTCGGCCTCCTTGCGCCCGGCGGCGACGCCGGGGGCCCAGACCGATTCCAGAAGGTCGAGCGCGGCGCGGGGCGTCTTGGCCATCGTGTCGGCGAGGCGGTAATGAGCGTGGCTCTCGAAGCCGAGGAGCTTTGCCCGCTCCGCCCGCAAGCGGACCGTCTCCGCGGCGATAGCGCGATTATCGGTCGCGCCGCCGTTCTCGCCGCGGGCCGCCCATGCGCGGAAGGCGGTCTCGCGCAGGTCTCGACGCGCGGAGAATTGCAGGAACGGCTCGATGCTGGAACGCGCCAGCGTCACGGCGTAGCGTCCGGGCTCTCCGCGCTCGGCGGCAAGTCTCGCGGCGCTCGCGACGAAAAAGTCCGGCAGGCCTTCGAGATCGCCCTTGTCGAGCCAGAGCGTCCAGGCCTTTTCGTCGGCGAGCACGTTCTGACCGAACGCGGCGGACAGCGTCGCAAGCCTTTCGCCGATCGCCGCGAGCCGCGCCTTGGCCTCGGGAGCAAGGCCAGCGCC
The DNA here is from genome assembly GCA_963748545.1 of uncultured Alphaproteobacteria bacterium. Taxonomy (GTDB): domain Bacteria; phylum Pseudomonadota; class Alphaproteobacteria; order Rhizobiales; family Beijerinckiaceae; genus Roseiarcus. The sequence goes on along the minus strand of CAVVJO010000026.1, from coordinate 48,637 downwards.
AGCGCGAACGAAATCCAGATGATAGCGCGCCAGCGCGCGCGCTTGTTCGGCCGTGAGATCAAGCGAGGTCTCGCGAGACTTGAGCGCGTCGATCCGACGAAACAGGCCCTCGTTGAGATACGTGTCGCTGCGATGGCGGGACAGGACCGGGGCGATGGCGCGTTCGATCGCCTCCAGTTCGTCGTTCGACACGGTTCCCGCGAGGTTGAAGAAGACCCTGGCGACCCGGTCGAGCGAGCGCCCGCTGCGCTCCAGCGCCTCGATCGTGTTGGCGAAGGTCGGAGGCGCAGGGTCGGCGGCGATGGCGTCGATCTCCGCGCGCGCTTCCTTCAGCGCCGTCTCGAAGCCGGGACCAAAGTGGCGCGGGGCGATGCGATCGAACGGCGGCGCCTCGAACGGGCCGGTCCAGGCTTCCAGCAGGGGATTGGCGTTGGCGTCCGGATGGGGAGCGGTCATCGGCGACCTTTCGGTGTCATGCATGGCCTCTTGAAACGGCGCAGGAAGGCGCGGGCGGGACGTACGCCCCCCATGTGGCAGGCATTTCAGCCGATTTCGACCCCTTGAAGGCGCTCGGGAGCGTCGAAAAACGCGGCGACCGCCAATTCCGCACGGCTTCGAGCGTTCGCTTTGTGGAGCGGGCCAGCAATCTCAAGACCTTACGCTCACTGTTGAGATTCCCATAGGGGGCGCAAGCCCCCATTTGCCGCGATGCGCCTCCCTCGCTCCCGGCGATTGACAAGGATCAACACCAAAGCCGCGCGACCCGCGTAGAAAGTCTGGAAACGGACTTCTCAGGGCGCCAAACCGCGCTCGGGAACGGGCGTCATGCAGGATAGAACCTCGAAACAGACCGCCGCGCTGCTTTCGGCGGATCAGCGGGAGCAGGCGACGGCGGAAGCCCTCGGCGCCCGCGTTCTGGAGCGCGCCAAGGCGCCGAGAGTCGTTCCTCACGCGCCGACACATCGGGCCGGCGACCGCCAGCCCGATTTTGGAACGTCTGACCGCCTGTCGCGCGCGCTGATGGCCCGCGCCACGCAGGGCGTCTCACCCGACGCCCTCATCCAGACCTGGGCGGACTGGGCGCTGCACCTGGCGCAGGCGCCCGGCAAGCGCGCGGAACTTGCCAAGAGCGCGGCGATGGCGGCCGCGCGGTTGGCCCTCTGGCTTCCTTTCGCCTTCGCCGACGGTCGACACGCCCCGCCCTTTGCGACGCTGCCGACCGACCGGCGGTTCAGGGACCCCGGTTGGGCGCAATGGCCGTTCAATGTCTTCGTGCAGAATTTCCTCGGCGCTGAGGCGTGGTGGGGGGAGGCCACTCGCGACGTGCCCGGCCTCGTGCGCGACCGCGAGGCTGAGGCCGCCTTCTTGGCGCGCGCGGCGATCGACATGATCTCGCCAAGCAACGTTCCCTGGCTGAACCCGGTGAGCATCGCCAAGACCGTCAAGGAGGGCGGCCTCAATCTGGTCCGTGGCGCGGGCAACTGGCTCGAGGACTACGACCGTATGCTCGCTGGTCGGCCGCCGGCCGGATCGGAGAAATTCGAGGTCGGACGCGATGTGGCGGTGACGCCCGGCCAGGTCGTATTCCGCAACGACCTCATGGAGCTGATCCAGTACGACGCTGCGACGCCGAAGGTGACGGCCGAGCCGATCCTGATCATCCCGGCCTGGATCATGAAATATTACATCCTCGACCTCGAGCCGAAGAGCTCGCTCGTCCGCTTTCTCACCGAGCGCGGGCATACGGTCTTCATGGTGTCGTGGAAGAATCCCGATCAGCGCGATCGCGAGGTCAGTTTCGACGACTATCGTCGCCTCGGGGTCAAGGCCGCGCTCGACGCGGTCTCGACGATCGTCCCCGACCAGAAGATTCATACCTGCGGCTATTGCCTTGGCGGCACCATCCTGGCGATCGCCGCGGCGACGCTGGCCCGCGACGGCGACCACCGGATCGCCAGCATGACCTTGCTCGCCTCCCAGACCGACTTCGCCGAGGCTGGCGAGATCATGCTGTTCCTCGACGAGGGACAGGTGATGCTGCTCGACGATCTCATGTGGGACCAGGGCTATCTCGACAGCCGGCAGATGGCGGGCGCCTTCCAGGCGCTGCGTTCAGACGAACTGATCTGGGGCAAGATCATCCGCGAATACGTGCTCGGCGAGCGGGACGAGATGACGGCGCTGATGGCCTGGAACGCCGACCAGACCCGCATGCCCGCGCGGATGCACAGCCAGTATCTGCACGGCCTGTATCTCGAGAACCGGCTGTCGTCGGGGCGCTACGCGGTCGAGGGCCGCAAGATCGCGCTGCGCGACATCCGCGCGCCGGTCTTTGTCGTCGGCATGGCGCGCGACCACATCGCCCCCTGGCGATCGGTCTACAAGATCTGCCTGTTCACCGACACCGACGTGACGTTCGCGCTGGCGTCGGGCGGTCACAATGTCGGCATCGTCAATCCGCCGGCGCAGGCGCGCGGCTCCTATCAATTGATGACGATGGAGCGCAACGCGCGCTACGTCGAGCCGGACACCTGGGTCGCCGCCGCGCCGTCCTTCGAGGGCTCGTGGTGGCCGGCCTGGGAGGCATGGATCCGGGCCTCCGGCTCAGGCGGCGAAGTCGACCCGCCTCACATGGGCGCGACCGACGCGGGCCTGCCGCCGCTCTGCGACGCGCCGGGCGTCTACGTGCGAGGGTAGGGCGCTTTCCTCGCCCGCCCGGGGGACCGGCCGAAGGCCGGCGGAGAGGGCCGCGCCGCGCAAAGGCTCGGCGCCGCCGCCCGCCGCGCCGGGTCGCGGCGGAGGACGCCATGAAAATCAAAAAAATGTAGGCGGGCGGGTCGCCGTCGCCCAGGGCGGCCCGAGAGGCTGCTCAGCGCAGCGCGAGTTCCGCGGGCGGGGCTTTTAGCGCCGCTTGCAGCAGCGGCCTGCCGTCGCCGTCCAGCCATGCGTCGATGGTCGTCAGCCCAGGGAACTCCCGGCGAAGCCAGGCGAGATCGGCATGGCCGGCAAGCCGCCCGTCGTCGATGAGCGCCGCAAGGGCCCCAAGAAGCGGGTTCTGTCCAAGGACGCTGTCCGGAAGGCGGCGATAAGCGATCGGCTTGCCCGCGGCGCGGCTGAGCTTCTCCGCCAGCTCCGGCCCGGTCGCGGCGTCGCTCGCGATCTCAAAGGCGCGGGCGCCGAACTTGTCAGGATTGGCGAAGACGCCTTCCACGATTCGACCGATATCGGCGACGGCGATGCATTGCATCCTCTGGTCGGGCCGCATGAGGAAATTGAATGTTCCCTGATCGAGGCCCATGCCTGGCAACATCAGCAGTTCCAGGAAGCCGGCCGGCCGCACGATCGTCCTGCGAATGGGCAAGCCGCGGATGTGATCTTCAATCGCCGCCTTGCTGTCGAAATGCCCCATCCCGGTCTTGGTCGGCCCGGCCGCGTTCACCGAGGTATAGACGAGATGCTCCAGGCCATGGGCGAGCGCCAGATCGGCGATCGTCACGCCCCAACGCACTTCATCGTCGTCGGTCACGTTGTAGACCGGGCCCTGACCGGAGCTTGGCTGGACGCTGAACGCGCCATAGGCCCCCGTCATCGCCTGTTTGATCGAGGCGCTGTCGGCGTAGTCGCCTTGCGCCAGTTCGACGCCAAGGTTTGAGAGTTCGCGCGCCTTGAGGCTGCGCGTGTCTCGAACCAGGGCCCTGACGCCCCACCCGTTGGCGCGAAGCGCCTCGCGACCGACCCGCCCTGCTGGCCGGTCGCGCCGAAAACCAGAACCGTCTTTCCCGCTTTATCCACGACAGTGCCCTTTGATAACTGTTGAAGGTTACCGATCTATACCGCTACAACGGCGCTGCGAAGACGGCACGTTTTGTGCGTCGGTTACAGAAAGAGAACCCGTGAGGCTGCAAACCGGTGACGACCGTCCCTCCAATCGTCAGGGACAACTCCGGCTCGCCCCCTGCGCCACGCATGAGGTGCTGGCTCGCCTGGGAGACAAGTGGACGATCCTTGTCTTGTCGCTGATGGCCATCGCGCCCGGAAACCGGCGCCGGTTCTCCGAGATCAAATACGGGGTCGAGGGGATTTCGCAGCGAATGCTGACCCTCACTTTGCGCCAGGCGGAGCGCAACGGGCTGGTCATCCGTCATTATTTTCCCGAGGTGCCGCCCCGGGTCGAATATGAGCTCAGCGATCTCGGCAAGAGCATGAAAGAGCCGCTCGAAGTCTTCAGCGGATGGATCCGATCAAGCTGGCCCGCGATCGAGCAGGCGCGCAAGGCGTTCGACCAGCGAGCGAAGCGAGACGCCCCGCGCCCGGCCAAGCGACAAGGCGGGCGTTGAGAGCGCGCGGCGAAAAGTGGAAACCGGTTTTTCGCGAAAAGCGCGCGATGACAGAGGGGTAGGTCAGTCGGACAACGATCGTAAGCAGCGCCGGACGCAAAGCCGCGGGTTGCAGCGCGATCGGCGGCAAGCCGCGGCTTCCAGGCGTCGGGGCGCCGTCTAAATCACCCGCCGCACCCAGCCGTGTTCGTCCAGCGCGTCGCCGCGCTGGATCGCGACGAGCTTCGCCCGCAGGGCGTCCGCCACCTCGCCCCCCGAGCCGTTTCCGATCACGAAACCGCCCTCCGTCGCCCTGATCTCGCCGATCGGGGTGACGACGGCCGCCGTGCCGCAGGCGAACGCCTCACGCAAGCGACCGCTCGCGGCGTCGGCCTTCCACTGCTCGAAGCTGAAGCGCTCCTCGCGCACCGTCCGTCCCTCGGCCTTGGCCAGCGTCATGATCGCGTCGCGCGTGACGCCGGGCAGGATCGTGCCGCCGAGCGGCGGCGTCTGCAGCGAGCCGTCGTCGAACACCAGGAAGACGTTCATCCCGCCGAGTTCCTCGACCCATTTCCGTTCGGCGGCGTCGAGGAAGACGACCTGGTCGCAGCCGTGCTTGATCGCCTCGGCCTGCGCGAGAAGGCTCGCGGCGTAGTTGCCGCCGCATTTGGCCGCGCCCGTCCCGCCGGGAGCGGCGCGGGTGTAATCGTCCGAGAGCCAGACGGTGACCGCCTTCTTGCCGCCCTTGAAATAGGCGCCGACCGGAGAGGCGATGACCACGTACAAATATTCCGCCGCCGGCCGCACGCCGAGGAACGCCTCGCTCGCGAACATGAAGGGACGCAGGTAAAGGCTGCCGTCGCCGCCCGGGACCCACGCGACGTCGGCCTTGATCAACTCCTCGATCGACCGCAGAAACGCGACTTCGGGCAGGGTCGGCATCGCCAGCCGTTCGGCGGAAGCCTGAAAGCGGCGCGCGTTCTGCTCGGGACGGAAGAGGGCGACCCCGCCGTCGCTCAAGCGATAGGCCTTCAGGCCCTCGAAAATCTCCTGGGCGTAGTGCAGCACCGCGGCGGCGGGATCGAGCGCGAACGGCTCGCGGGCGCGGATCTCGGCGTCGCACCACCCCCGTGCTTCCGTCCAGCGAATGGTCGCCATGTGGTCGGTGAATACCCGCCCGAATCCGGGATCCTCCATCGCCATCGCGCGCGCGTCGGCCGCGACCGGCGCGGGATGCGGGCGTCGGGTGAAGAAGGGACCAGGTTCGGCGTTCATCGCTCTTTCCTTACGTGTGAAGGCGCCCACTTTAGACCTGCGGCGCGTTCGGCGCCACTCCGGCCGAACGTCCCGACGGCCCCAGGGCGCCCCGGCTATCCCGCGACGATCTCGAAGCGGACCGGAAACTGGCCCAGCGCCGCGCGCGCGGCCGCTGTCGCCGTCGGCGGCACGCGGGCGGTGACGATGAGGCCGCTGTCGCCGTGCCGGGCCTCGACCTCGCAGCTTTCGCCGGGCAGCGCCGCCTCGAGCGCCTCGCGCGCCGCCTGCTCGGCCGCGATTTCCCGCAGCCGCGGCTTGAAGACCTTGCCGACCGGCGTCATCGGCATCTCGGCGATCGTCACGATCGCGCGCGGGCGCGCTGGCGGCTCCATCATGCCCGCCTCCATGAATCCGGCGAGCGCCTCGGCGTCGATCGTCGCGCCGGGCGAGGGCGTGACGAACAGCATCGGCGTCTCGCCGGCGTAGGTGTCCGGACGCCCCACGGCCGCGGCAAGCCCCACCCCGGGGAACCGCAACGCGACGTCCTCGATCGCGGTCGGGTCGATGTTGTGGCCGCCGCGGATAATGACGTCTTTGGCGCGCCCGGTGACATACACCTCGCCGTCCTCTCCGATCCGCCCGAGATCGCCCGAGCGCAGCCATCCCTCGACAAAGGACGCACCCTGCTGGCGCGAGTTGAAATAGCCGTCGAACATCTGCGGACCGCGTGCGAGTATCTCGCCGTTCGGGGTCGACGACCCCTGATGAACCGTATCGCCGCAGAGCACGGCGACTTCGGCGAGCGCAGCGGGCAGCCCGACGGAGCCGAACCGCTGTCCGCGATCCCACGGCGTTTGCGTGATCGCGCCTGCGAATTCCGTCATCCCGTAGATTTGCCGCACGCAATCGCCCGGCCACACCTTAAGGAAGCGCCGCTCGATCTCCGGCGGACAGACCGAGGCGCCGGTCACGAACAGGCGCAGACTCGAGAGGTCGCAGCCCTCGGCGGACGCGTGGGCGGCCGCGCCGAGCCCGGTCGGCACCAGACCGGCGATCGTTGCGCGATGCGCGGCAATGATACGCCAGACGTTCGCCACGACCTCCGGATTGCGGAACCCGGCCGCGGTCGGCAGGATCATCGTCGCGCCGACCCCGAGCGCCGGCAGGCTGGAACAGAAGGCGCCGCCGACATGGAAGATCGGCAGCGCGATCAGGAAGCGATCTTCGGGCCGCACCTCGGCTGCGAGCATCGAGGCGATAGCCGACGCGACGATGTTGCGATGGGTGAGCCGCACCACCTTCGGGACGCCGGTCGTCCCGCCTGTCGGCAGGAGCGCCGCGAGCGAGTCGGGGCGCGCCGTTTCGGGCGTCGTGTTCGCCGTGGCGGGGGCGAGCGTCTCCTCGCCGAAGGCGACGCGTCCGTCCATCGGCAGGACGACAATCTTTTCCAGACTCGGGACCAGCGCGCCGAGGCCCTCGACCTTCTCATAGAGGCCGCCCGGCGCGCCGGGCGACGGGGCGAACACCACCTTGGCCTTGACCGCCGCGAGCTGCGCGGCGATTGCGTCGCGGCTGAACAGGAGATTGAGCGGCTGAACGACGGCGAAGCTCATCGCCGCCCAGTAGGCGACCGCCGTCGCCGTCACGTTCGGCGCGAGGATCGCCACGACGTCGTTCGGCCCGACGCCGTGGCGTCGGAACCAGAGCCGAGCCGATTCGAGAAGGCCCAGGAATTCGCCTGCGCGCGTCACCACGGGAGCGGGATCGAGCGCCGTGCGAAGATAGACGAAGGTCTCGCGACCGGGATTGGGCTCGAGGCCGCGCCGGATGAAGCTGCCGACATCCGGGCTGGCGTCCAGGATCGCCTGCGCGCGTCGGTCCAGTTCCGCGCGCTCCGCCGGCGTATAGCCGTAAGCCATGGCCGTTTCCCCGTTCGAGACGTTATCCCGCAACTAAGCAAGCCGACGCGGCGGCTGCAAGCCGCCTCGAGCGGGTTAGGGGGTCAGGCCTTCTCTGCGGCCCTCGGCAGCCCCTGCCGCCAGCGTTGGGCATAGGCGGCCAGCCCCGGGACGTCCCACGCTTGCGCGCGCGAGAGTTGCGGCGGCGCGCGCCGCTCGCCCCAGCGCGCGAGCATCGCCGCGCCCTCCGCCGCCCCGGAAGCGCGCGCGACCAGCACGGTGCGCTCCGGCATGAGGCCCGCGAGCACGCTGGAGAACGCCGGCGTGCGGTTGAAGCCGCCCTCGACGATAATGTCGCCCGGCGCGTCGAGTTGTTCGAGCATGAGCGCGGTCGTGAGCGCCGAATAGAGGGTCGCGAGCGCCGCGCGTCCGGCCGGCGTCGAGGGCGGCGGCCCCTCGATCCAGCCCCTGCGCCCGGCGAATGGGCCGCCCTGGTCGGTGAAGGCGGGCATCGCCAGGACGCCTGACGCGACGGCCGCGGCGACGTCCGGCTCCTTGGCCTCGGCCGGGGGCTCGCCCGCGAGCACGGCGAACTCGCGCCCGCCCATCAGCCGCGCCGTCGGCACCGGGCGGCCCATGATGTCGACATTGGCGAGCGTGTCGTCCGAGGGATTGAGCGTCCCCTTCCCGCCGACGGCCATGATGATCACCCAGGTGCCGGTCGAGACGACGGTGAAGGGATCTTTGCGCGAGGCGAGATAGGGAACGAGCGACGCGTTTGAATTGTGCGCGCCGCACAGGACGCGCACCGAGGGCGAGAGCCCGGTCGCGGCGGCGATTTCGGGTTTCAGCGTCCCCAGACACTCCCAGGCGCGCCGCTGCGGCGGGAAGAGACGCGCCCAGCCCCGGCTGTCGACGAGCGTTGAAAAACGCCCCTCCTTCGGCCGCCACAGATCGGAGTGGGCGCCAAGCGCGGTCGGTTCGGTCGCCATCACGCCGGAAAGTCTCCAGGCCCAGTACTGCGGGTAGGCGAGAAAGGCGCGGGCCGCGGCGAACGCGTGCGGAAAGGCCCGTTCGCAATAGAAGATCTGCCGCCCCAGATTGAGGCCCCGGGCGGAATGCGGCGAGAAGGTTTCCTCGAACGGCGGACGCACGGCGTCGTAGTCGGCGTCGACCACGGAGAAGCCGTCGAACTCGTAGTCGACCGGCGGCAGCGCTGCGCCCGCTTCGGTCACCAGCACCCCCGCCGCCCCGTGCGCCGAGATGGACACGGCCTCGATCGGCGTTGCGGCGGCGACCTCTTTCAGCGCCGAGATCAGGAACGCCCAGGCGCTTTCGGTATCGAGGCGAAGATAGGGCCACATTGCGTCAGGCGGGAGCGACGCGTTGGGCTTGGATCGTTCGGCGACGATTTGGCCGTCGGCGCTAAACACGATGAGCTTGACGTTGGTCTTGCCCACGTCGAACACGGCCACCGCGCCGCCCATCGCTTCCCGCCTCCCGCAACCAGACGAAGTCTAGACCGGACCCTCGTGCGGAGGGAAGAGCGCGCCTGAGGCCCTCAACACTCGGCGAGTGCGGGGGAAGGAGGTATCACGGAAGGTTTACAACTCCGAAGTTGACTAGAGTCAACATTTCGTGAGAAGATTTTTCCGTTCACTACTCAAGGGGAGGTGGGAATGCCTAAGCCTAAAGCTCGCGGCTCTATTGTCGCTTTTTCACTATCTGTGCTTGGTGTTTTTTTCGCCGTCAACGAAGCGGACGCCCAGCTGACTTCGGCCGATGTCGGACTGAACCCGACCAACACGCAGACCGGCGATAACACGATCACGCCCACGGGCGCCTTCTTTTCGGCTCGCGCCTTCTTCACAAATTCCGGCGACTACACCACGGGCGCGCTGACCTATCCGGGCGTCGGGTCGCCCCAAACGCTCATAGACCAGGGCTACACACCCGATCTCGAGATCGGGTATTCGGATGAAAGCAACTCTCTGTCCGCCCTGCAGGCGCTCTATCCGGCCGGCAATTACGTGTTTGACGTGACAGGCAGTCAGCCGGAGGCGACTTTCACAATTCCTTACGCCACCCCTGCGGCCTACTCCAATACGCCGGCCCTGACCAACTTCGACGCGCTTCAGGGCGTCAACGCCAGCCAGGACATCACCGTCGATTTCAACCCCTTCGTTCCGAGCGAGAACGCAACGAGCTATGAGTACTTTTTCGAAGTGACGGATAATGGCGCCGTGGTGTTCAGCTCCAGCGGCGATCCGGCGTCGAGCGTCGTCATACCGGGCGGCACATTGTCCGCGGGGACGACCTACGACTTCGACCTCGATTACTCCGACCGCATCACCACGTATTACGACGCCCCCAATGCGCAAGCGTCCATTCCGCTCACCCAATTCTACGATACCCATACTTCCGGGTCGTTCTCGACAGCGGTCCCGGAACCCTCGACGTGGGCCATGATGGCTCTCGGCTTCGCCGCGCTTGGCTTTGCGGGATATCGGACCTCGCGCCAACGTTCCTCGGTCGCGGCGTAACCGGCGCTTCGTTCATCAGAGAGAGACCGCCAGACCGCCGTTCGGCGGTCTTTCGTTTGTTTGGGTGCAATGTGGCTCAGGGCGTCGCCGCCGCCCGATGAGGCGCGGCGACAGCCCCACGAGGCGGGCGTCTGTCCCGCGCCGCGGAGCCTGCATCCACAACTTTGAGCCTACTCGGCCGGGGTCGCGCTGATCTGCGAGACGTCCCCGATCGGAATGCCGGCCGGCTGTTCGCGGCGCACGAACCGTCGAAACGCCATCCGGATGTCCCGGTAGAGCCGCACCCACGCGTTCGGCGCCGCGAAGTGCGAGGCGAATTCGCGGTTGGTCTCGAACGGGACCCAGTATTCGCTGCGCCAGGTCTTGAACATCGAGACCAGCTCTTCTTTCTGCTCCGGCCTGACCGACATCGACGCGCAGCCGCAGTTGGCTTCGATCGTCACGCGTCCGAGCTTGTCGAACTGGAACCGGTGGCGGCTTGGCGCATGATTGAGCCAGCCGTGGCGCAATTCGAAGTCTTCGGGCTGGAAGCGCAACGCCTCGATCAGAGGCGAGGCGTCGAGGTAACGCACCAGACGCGTGGCGGGGTATTGAAAGTCAGCGTAAGCCATAAGGGTTGTCCTCCGCATGCAGGCCCAGCCCAATTCAACGTCCCCTGGGGGCGCCTGTTCCCTTCGGCCAAGCGCGTGAGGACAGGGTCAGCGTCATATGCAAGCGCGGCTTTTTTATGCGTTTTTTATGTGAGGGCCGGAGCGCGCTACGATCCGGCCAGCTCGCTCTTCGCCGCCTTCTGATAACGCTCCGCCGCCTCGACCACGGCTTCGGCGGACGCGGCGAGTTTTCCGGCTGAGGCGGGCGCGGCGGGTTGCGCCTCGCCGGGCTTCGGCGCCAGCCGACGCTGAAGCCACGCGCGCGCGTCTTCGTCGGGAGGCGGTCGCCCGGAGCGGATGTCGAGCCGCGCCGCTGAGGCTTGCGCGGTGAATCCGTGCGCCGCCATGAGCAGCGCCGCCATCTCCTCCAGGCCTTTGCGCGCGGCCACCGGCTCGACGCTCATGCGCCCCGCGGAGTCCGAGAGCGCGGCGATCGCCTCGATCACGTTTTTGCGCGCCAGCCGATAGTCCTGAACGGGCGCGGCGGCGTCGAGCGCGACCCCGGCGAAGACGGCGAGCCTTGCCTGGAGGCGCCTTGCGATGTTGGGCGCATCGGAAAACTCCCAGTGCGGCCACACGAAGCTGAAGAGATGCGCGATCGCCGCGCCGATCAGCGTGTCGGCGAGACGCGCGAGGACCGGCGCCGGAAGGTGCGGCTGAATGAGATGCAGCGAGACCAGCGCCATGACGGACGCCCCGACCGAGGATAGGCGATAATTGAGTTTCACGAAACTGTGAAGCACCACGACCGCGAGTCCCTGCACCGCAACCAGGCTGCGCGCCGGCAACCAGGCGACCGCGCCCGCCGCCGCCACGCAGCCGATCAGCGTCCCGATCACCCGGTCGTCGCGGCGCGACTTGGTCATCCCGTAGTTGGAGCGCATGATCACCGCGATGGTCAGCAGGACCCAGTTGCCGTGCCCGGTATCGCCAAGAAACTGCGCGATCACAGCGCCCGCCATCATCGCGAGCGCGAGACGGACCGAATAGCGAAACACCGGCGAGGCGATCGTGAAATGCGGTCTCAGCGCGCCCCAGGCGTAGGAGCGCCGGGGCAGAAACGCCGCGAGGTCGACGTCGCCGATCGACGCTTGGGCCGTGCGGTCGTCCGAGAGCGCCGCTTCGAGCCTGCGGATGTAGCCGAGCGCGAGCACGAGACGGTCGGTCGCGGCGCTCAGCGCCGCCCGCGCGGCCGGATCGGACTTTGTCGTCGCCTCCTGTTGCGCGGCCTCCCGCCGCAGCACGTCGATCGCGGCCTGATGGTCGGGCGGAAGCGTCGGCCTGTCGGTCGTCAGGATTTCGAGACTGAGATGTTTGAGGTCGAGCGCGCCGACCCGCAAGGCCGCGCCGATGTGCTTGAGCAGCGGCGTCGACGGCGGCGCGCTTCGAACCTTGATGACGTCGCTCTGGGCGGCGACGAGCGCGTCGAAGGCGTCGAGGAGAATGCCGATGGTCGCCGCGAGGCGGAGGCTTTCGCGTCCGGGCCGGGTATGATCGAGCAGAAGCGCGCGCGCCGACTGGAGTTGCTCCGACAAGGCGGCCTGGTGGCGGATCGCCGATCCGTAGGCGTGCTCGAAGTCGGTCTCCGGATCGAACACCGCGGCGACGGCGTTCAGGTATAGCGACACCTCGCGGATCGTCTCGCTGGCCACCAGTCGCCGCGCGCTGCCGTCGGTCACGATCGTGGCGATGAGCGCGAAGGCGATATAGGCGACGCCGCCGATCGCGAATAGGAGCTCGATCTTGAAGGCGGCCGGGTGACTTTCGCGCGGAAAGCCGAGCACGAAGACCACCGGGATCAGCGCCTGCATGCCGAGCGCGATCGCCCAGCGGCCCCAACCCGTGATCATTCCGGCGGCGAAGGCGATGACGCCGATCGTCGCCAGCGCGGCCAGCGGCCAGGGCAGCGCGAGCTGGATCGCCGAGGTCGAAATCAACGCCAGAGAAAACCCAAACGCCAGGGTCCGAGCCTTCACGCGCCAGGGGGAGGGCAGATCGGAGATGCTGGCCGCAATCGCGCCGAGGGTCACCGGCTGGCCGGCGGCGAAGCCGAAGAGCGCCGAGGCGGCGAGTGCGATCACCAGGACGCCGGCGCCGACGCTCATCCCATTGACGATGTGCTGGCCGACCAGCATCCGCGTGAAGTCGGGCCGGCGCCAGCGAGCCATGCGCGCGAGCGTCTCCAGTCTGCCGGCGCTCACCCCGCCGGCCCTCCGCCCGCTATGACCGGAGCGCCGGCGAAACTCAAAGCGGCGTCGGCGCGCGCGATCGCGATCACCGCAACGCCGTACTCTCGCGCCCGCTCCAGCGCGAGCGAGGTGGGGGCCGACAGCGACACCAGCGTGTGCGCGCCAAAGATCGCCGCCTTGGTCACGAGCTCGAAGGAGCAGCGGCTCGTGATCAGGAAGAAGCCGCCCTCTCCGCCGACGCCGGCGCGCCACAACGCCCCGATCGCCTTGTCGAGCGCGTTATGGCGTCCGACGTCCTCCCGGACCAGGACAATTCGCCCGTCGAGCCCGCACCAGGCCGCGGCGTGCACGGCGCGAGTCAGCGCGTTGAGGGGTTGCCGGGCCTCCAGCTCGGCAAGCGCCGCCCCGATCGCCGCGGGTTCGACCGGATGCGGCGTCACAGGCCTCGGTCGAAGCCGCTGCAACCGCTCGAGATCTTCGACGCCGCACAGGCCGCAGCCCGTGCGCCCGCTGATGGCGCGCCTGCGCGCGAGATGGGTCTTCAGTCGCTCCCCGGCCAGCGCGACGCGGAGCCGCCAGCCGCCTTCGACCGGCTCGACCTCCACGCCGCGGACATCCTCGGGCCGGTCGATGATCCCTTCGGTGAACAGGAAGCCATAAGCGAAATCTTCAAGCTCGCGCGGCGTCGCCATCATGACCACGAACGGCGCGCCGCCGATGACGAACTCGATCGGCGCCTCGACCGCGATGGCGCGTGCGACCGCCGGACCGGCCTCGCCGTGGTCGTAGGAAAGCCGGCGCGCCTCGACCTCCGTCGCAGCGGCGCCTTCACTCGGCGGCATGGGCGACCCCTAAGGGTGAAGTCGGCCTCATCATGCCCTCGGACGCGCGCGACGGCAAATCGGGCGCCTTCCTCGGGCGGGGTCTGGAGGCGGCGGGCGCTTCGCACTATGTAGGGGCGAGCGCAAACCGGAGACGACATGCCTCAGCCCCAGTCCGGAAAAGATCGGCGATCGCCCGCTTTCTCCATGCCTTTCGCCGCCCTTGGCGCGGCCGTCCTCGTCGTCGCCGTCCTTGCGGCCTGGGCCGGGTCGCCGCGGCCGGGCGGGGCCGACTCGCTGATCGGCGGCAACTTCGCGCTCCAGGACGGCGACGGCCGGACGGTGACGAACGAAAGCCTGCGCGGTCGGCCGTTCCTGGTCTATTTCGGCTACACGCATTGCCCGGACGTGTGTCCGACCGAACTCGCGCGCCTTGCCGAGGTTCTGTCGAAAATGGGAGACAAGGCTGTCCCGGCGCTGTTCGTCACCGTCGATCCCGAGCGGGACACGCCGAAGGTCATGCAAGACTACGCCAGCAGTTTCGGCGGATCGATCACCGGGCTTTCCGGCAGTCCGCAGGAGATCGGCGCGGCCGAAAAGGCCTATCGGGTGTTCTCGCGCAAAGGGCAGATCCAGTCCGACGGCGGCTATTCGATGGATCACAGCTCGATCGTCTACCTGATGAACAAGACCGGCGGTTTCGTCGAGGCGCTGAACCTCGACCGCCCTCCCGAGGAAACCGCCCGGGAACTGGAGAGCTATTTGTGACCCTGGTTTGCCGCGGCGCGCGTCATTTGCTAGAGCGGCCGCCGGATGAGCGACGCCGGCCTAAGCCGGAATGAGCGAGGCGTTTGGCGAAATGGAAAAATTCACCACCTTGACCGGAGTGGCCGCTCCGTTGCCGATCGACAACATCGACACGGACATGATCATTCCGAAGCAGTATCTCAAGACGATCAAGCGGACCGGCCTCGGCGCCGGCCTGTTCTCGGAAATGCGCTATCGCGACGACGGCTCCGAAAATCCCGACTTCGTGCTCAACAAGCCGCAGTACCGCAAGGCGACCATCCTTGTGGCCGGCGACAATTTCGGCTGCGGCTCGTCGCGCGAGCACGCGCCCTGGGCGCTGCTCGATTTCGGCGTTCGCTGCGTCATTTCCACCGACTTCGCCGACATCTTCTACAACAACTGCTTCAAGAACGGCATCCTGCCGATCCGGGTCACTCCCGAGGACCTCGCCAAGCTGATGGACGACGCCGAGCGCGGCGCCAATGCGGTCATCAGCATCGACCTGCCGGCGCAGGAGATCCGCGGCCCGGACGGCGGCGTCGTCAAGTTCGAGATCGATCCGTCTCGCAAGCAGAGCCTGGTCGAGGGGCTGGACGACATCGGCCTGACCATGGTCGAGGCGCCGGCGATCGCGAATTTCGAGCGGAAGTCGGCCGCGGCGCGCCCGTGGCTTTGACCGGCTGAGCGCTTCGGCAGACGTCCCGCCGCCGGGCTCGTTGAGCCCGTCGGCGGGCTGGAGCCGGGCGCGCCCGACGGCTCCGATCGCTCTAGTTTGCCAAATCGCGCCGCGTCCTCCTAAAAGTCTGGAGAGGAAGCGCGCGAGCAAGGTTCGATGAACGGCGCCACGGCCTACATCGCCGCAATCGGCTACGTCCTGTTCCTGTTCCTCATTGCGTGGTGGGGCGACCGGGGCGGACGGAGGTTTCTTGCCGGCCGTAAACGCGCGCTTGTCTACGCGCTGAGCCTCGCCGTCTACTGTACGTCATGGACCTATTACGGCTCGGTCGGTCTTGCCTCCTCGCACGGTCTCGACTTTCTGCCGATCTATATCGGCCCGATCCTGGTCATTGGTCTCGGCTCCGCGTTCGTCGGGCGCATCGCCAACCTCGCGCGCACTCAGAACCTGACGACCGTCGCCGACTTCGTCTCGGCGCGCTACGGGAAATCGCAAGCGGTCGCCGCGATCGCGGCGCTGATTGCGCTGGTCGGCTCCGCGCCGTACGTCGCCCTGCAGCTCAAGGCGGTCTCGATCACGCTGCTGACCGTCGTGGCGTCGCTCGACGAATCCCGGCTCACCCCGGACACGCCGTCTGCTCTTTTCTCCCTCGCCATTGCGCTGGTGCTCGCCGCCTTCGCCGTGGCCTTCGGCACCCGGCGGCTCAATCCGAAGGAGCGGCAGGACGGCCTGATTCTCGCCATCGCGGTCGAGTCGGTCGTCAAGCTCGCGGCGTTTCTTGCGGTCGGCGTCTTCGTCGTGTGGGGCTTGAACGGCGGCCTTTCCGACCTGACCCAGGCGGCCCTGTCCAATCCGCATATCGCCGCCGTCATCCAGACTCGCCCCGACCCGGCGGTGTGGGGCGTGACGACCCTGCTGTCCGCCTTCGCCATCCTCCTGTTGCCGCGCCAGTTTCACGTCGCCGTGGTCGAAAACCACGATCAGAGCAGCGTCCGCACCGCCGCGTGGCTCTTTCCCGCCTATCTCGTGCTGATCAACCTGTTCGTCGCGCCGCTCGCGGTGGCGGGACTCAAGCTCTTTCCGGACGGCGCGTTCAATCGCGATCTGACCGTGCTCGCGCTCCCGCTCGCCGCCAACGCGCGCATCGTCGCGCTCGTGACCATGATCGGCGGCCTGTCGGCTGCGACCGGGATGGTGGTTCTCGATAGCCTCGCGCTGGCGATCACCATGTCCAACGACCTGGTCATGCCGATCTTGTTGCGGCGGCGCGTGGCCTCGGAGCGCGTGGCCGAGGGCGATATCGGCGCGCTCGTGCTGTGGGTCCGGCGCCTGTCGATCGTCGGCGTCCTGGCGTTGGGATTCCTCTACGAGCGGTTGACCGGCGAAACGGCGCTCGTCTCGATCGGCCTCCTGTCGTTTGCCGCGGTCGCGCAGATCGCGCCCGCCTTTCTCGGCGGCCTGTTCTGGCGCCGCGGCACGGCGCGGGGCGCGGTCGCGGGCATGACGGCCGGATCCCTGGTCTGGCTCTATCTCCTGTTTCTGCCGTCGCTCGAACCGCAAAAGGCGATCGGGGCCTTGCTCGCGCATGGGCCGCTGGCGATCGGCTGGCTGAGCCCGGCGGCGCTCGTCTCGTTCGCGCCGAACGCGCTGGTCGGCGGAGTCGTCATTTCCCTTGCCGTCAACTGCGTCGCCTTCGTCGTGTTCTCGCTGATGCGCGACGTGACGGCGCTCGAACGCACGCAGGCCAACGCCTTCGCGGGCGTCGGCGGCAAGCCGCAGGCTTTCCGCTTGTGGCGATCTTCGACGACCGCGGGCGAACTCGAAGCCGCGGTCGCGCGCTATCTCGGCGCGGCGCGGGCGCGGCGGGCGTTTTCGGCCTTCCTGCGCGAGAGCGGCCAGGACTACGACCCGACCCGAGAGGCGAGCGCCCAACTGATCCGCCATGCGGAGTTTTTGCTCTCGCCCGCCATCGGCGCCTCCACGTCACGCCAGGTGCTGTCGCTGTTGTTGCGGCCGCGCACCGTCTCGGGACAGTCGGCGCTCAAGCTGATCGACGAGGCCTCCGCGGCGATCCAATCGAACCGCGACCAGCTGCAGCATGCGCTCGACCACGCCCGCCAGGGCGTTACGGTGTTCGACGCGAACCTCGCGCTGACGGCGTGGAACCGTGAATTCGTCGACCTGTTCGATCTGCCGCCCGCGCTGCTGCGTCTCGGCGTCGGGCTCGACGAAATCGTCCGGTTCAACGCCGCTCGCGGCGCTTATGGTCCCGGCGATACAGAGGATTTCGTCGCCGAGCGGGTGGCGTCCCTGCTTTACGACGACCAGCCGACGCGCCTGCGGCTGTTCTCCACCCATCGCGTCATCGAGATCCGTTCGGCGCGGCTTCCCGACGGCGGCATCGTCACGACCTACACCGACATCTCCCAAACCGTGCAGACGGAAGAGGCGCTCGAGGCCGCCAACGAACTTTTGGAAAAGCGGGTCGACGAACGCACCGCCGAGTTGCAGCGCCTCAACGCGGAGCTCGCGGGCGCCAAGACGACCGCGGAAGAGGCGAACATCTCCAAGACGCGCTTTCTCGCCGCCGCGAGCCACGACATCCTTCAGCCCCTCAACGCGGCGCGGCTTTACGCCAGCTCGCTCTCCGAGGGCGCGTCCCGCATCGGCGGCGAAGAGCGCGCCGACCTCGCCCGCAAGGTCGACATGTCGCTCGAAGCGGTCGAGGAGATTCTGGGCGCGCTGCTCGACATCTCGCGTCTCGACGCCGGCGCGACGAGGCCGGAAATCTCCGACGTTCCGGTCGCCGACCTCATGCGGATGCTGGAGGTCGAGTTCAAGCCCCTCGCGCGCTCGAAGGGCCTCGAGCTGCGATTCGTCTCCTCGAGGCTTGCGATCCGGACCGATCGGCGACTGATGCGCAGGCTTCTGCAAAATCTCGTTTCCAACGCCGTCAAATACACGCTGAAAGGCAAGGTCCTAGTCGGGTGCCGGCGCTCGCAGAACGCCCTTCGGATCGAAGTCTGGGACACGGGCCTGGGGATTCCCGCCGACCGGCAGCGCGCGGTGTTCGAGGAGTTCCAGCGGCTGGATCAGGGAGCCCGGGTGGCGCGAGGCCTGGGCCTTGGCCTTTCGATCGTGGAGCGCCTCGGAAAGGTTCTCGACCATCCGGTCGGACTCACTTCCAAGCCCGGCGCGGGCTCGGTGTTCTTGGTCACGGCGCCGCTCGGGAAGACCCTCGGGGCGCAAATCCCCGAGGCCGGGGCGCCCACGCTTCCCTCGGCCGGCGAGCCGCTCGCCGGCCTCAAGGTTCTGGCGATCGACAACGAGCCGCGCGTGCTCGACGGGCTTCGGACCCTGCTCGGCCGCTGGGGCTGCGTCGTCGCCACCGCCCACGGCCTCCCGGAAGCGCTCGAGGCGATCGTGAGTTTCGGCGCGCCCGACCTGATTATCGCAGATTACCACCTCGACCAGGGCGAGGACGGGATCGCGGCGATCCGGGCGCTGCGCGCGGCGCTTGGCCGCCCGCTTCCCGCGATCCTGGCGACCGCCGACCGCAGTCCGGAGGCGCGCGACGAGGCGGCGCTGCACGACATTGTCATTCTTCACAAGCCGCTGAAGCCCGCTCCGCTACGCGCCCAGCTCGCCCACTACAGCGCCATGCGCGAGGCGGCGGAGTAGAGATAGCGACTCAGTCGGAGTCCGACCGATCGCCACCAAGGCCGACCTCAGTCCCGTAATCGTCGCCCACGTCTGTATATCCGCATTGCGTTTGCCATTTCTCCTCGTGCCTTGAAGTGTTGTCCATCTTTGCTGATTGTAGTAGGCAACGTTCCACTACTTGCATTATCGTCTATACATCGTCGTCCAAGGTCCATGTGCCATGACCAAGCCTTTTTGATTCTAATGAACCGTCTTGCGCATATCCTTGTTGACCCACATTTACCGCCAGCAGTATCTCTTAAGCCCCTTATGTCGAGATCAGAAAATGACGCCCGTCCGGCAATAAGGCCAGAGGCATCGAACTTGCTAAGACTATCCCGAACGATGGGTTGCTTGACCATGGCGATCTGCCTCATCCAGTTCCTCCCGCATATCCGCCCGGCTTCAAAATACAGAACTGCTTATTTTATTCGAGGCTATCGTTAACATGCAATAACCATTCTGTTGTGCACAATTCACGGAATGTCAAGGCTGTATCTTGTCGCCGTCGCCGTGCATCGAGGCTAGCCGCCGCCATTTCGCCTCGCTGCCGTTTTCGCCTATAGGAGGGCGCTTCAATCCTGCGAAAGAGCGATTTCATGACCGCCGCCGCCCGCCCCTTCGACGATATCCGCGCGCTCCTTTCGCAAATGCCCGGCCCAGACGAGGCGTCCGAGGCCGCAGCCCGCGAGCGGGAGGCGCAGTTGACGAAGCCCGGAGGCTCCCTCGGCCGGCTCGAGGAGATCTCGGCCTTCCTCGCGGGCTGGCAGGGGTCCGCGCGGCCGCACGTGAACAGTCCGCTGGTCGCGGTGTTCGCCGGCAATCACGGCGTGGTCGCCCAGGGCGTCTCGCCCTTTCCGCAGTCGGTCACGAGCGCGATGGTCGCGAACTTCACGTCGGGCGGGGCGGCCATCAACCAAATCTGCAAGACCTTCGACATTTCGCTGAAGGTCTACGAGCTCGCGCTCGACCATCCGACCGGGGACATCACCCGGGAGGCGGCGATGGACGAGCGCACGTGCGCCGGCACCCTCGCCTTCGGCATGGAGGCGCTCGCTTCCGAGCCCGACCTGCTCGTGCTCGGCGAAATGGGGATCGGCAACACCACTGCGGCGGCCGCGATCTTCCATGCGCTCTACGGGGGCGCAGCGGAGGACTGGGTCGGGCGCGGCACCGGCGTCGACGACGACGGCCTGAAGCGCAAGGCGGACGCCGTGCGCGCCGCCGTCGCCTTTCATAAGGCCCATCTTCACGATCCCCTCGAAGTTCTGGCGCGGCTCGGCGGCCGCGAGATCGCCGCGATGGCGGGGGCGATCGTCGCGGCGAGGGTGCGCCGCACGCCCGTGGTGCTCGACGGCTTCGTCGTATGCGCCGCGGCCGCAGTGCTGCAGGCGCTCGACAAGTCCGCGCTCGACCATTGCCTTGCTGGCCACGTCTCGGCCGAGCGCGCCCATCGGGCGGCGTTGAACCGGTTGGGCAAGACGCCGATCCTCGACCTCGGCATGCGGCTCGGCGAGGGTTCTGGGGCGGCGCTCGCGGTCGGCGTGATCAAGGCCGCGGTCGCCTGTCACAACGGCATGGCGACTTTCGCCGAGGCCGGCGTGGCGGGGAAAGAGGAGACCGGAACCGCCGGCTGAACGTCCGCGTTTCCTCGATCGCAGCTTCGGAGCGCCGCGAGGCCGACGGCCGATGGCGCATCGCCCGCGGCGCCAACCTCGTCATGCCGCTATGACGGGTCTGCGCGGGCCGCCTCAGAGGAGCCAACCGATGGCGAACGACAGCCGATGGAGAGCGGTCGACGACTATCTGGCGCAAACCATCGTCGCGCAGGACGCCGCGCTCGTCGGGGCGCTCGCGGACACCGACGCCGCAGGCCTGCCGGCGATCGAAGTGTCCCCGACCCACGGCAAGATGCTGCACCTCCTCGCGCGGATCGCGGGCGCGCGGAAGGCGCTCGAGATCGGCGCGCTCGGCGGCTATTCAACGATCTGGATCGCGCGCGCCCTGCCCGCCGACGGCAAGCTCGTGACCCTTGAGGCCAACGCGCATCACGCCTCGGTCGCGCGGGCGAACATTTCCCGGGCTGGCCTGAGCGACCGGGTCGAGATTCGAGTGGGCGCCGCGCTGGACAGCCTGCCCAAGCTCGAAGCCGAGGGACTCGGACCCTTCGATTTCGTCTTCATCGACGCCGATAAGGAGAACAACGCCAACTACCTCGCCTGGGCTCTCCGCCTGTCGCGCCCCGGAACCACGATCGTCGTGGACAACGTGGTGAGGGACGGACGGGTTCTGGATGCGAGATCCCGCGATCGGGACGTCGTCGGCGTGCGCGAAATGTTCGAGCTGATGAAAGCGGAGCCGCGGCTTTCGGCGACAGCCATCCAGACCGTCGGCGCCAAGGGCTGGGACGGCTTCGCACTCGCCGTCGTCGGGTGACGGCGGACGCGGGGCCCGCGGTCGGATGCGCCAGCGCGGAGGCAGGCGGTAATACGAAACGCCGCCCCGAAGGACGGCGTTCGAAGGATGTCAATCCGCCGGGGTTCAGGCGCGCGCGACGGCGCGCCTGCGGAGCCGCGCGCCCGACGCGGCGAGAGTCGCAAAGCCGAGCCCCATCATGGCCCAGGTCGAAAGCTCCGGTGTCGCCACAGACAGGCCGCCGCCGTTGGTATAGTCGGCCGCGCCGTCCGACCAGACGACCACGCCGTACGCGCCCGGCCCCGTCCCGCCGTTGCTGTAGAGGTCGACGACATCGCCATTGGTAAGCGTGAACATCACGCCGTAGTCGTCGAAGAAGCCGCCGGCAGGCACGCCTGCGCAGGTGATCGGGGCCGCAGCGCCCGCATAGAACAGATTGTCGTAGCTGACAGCGCCCGGGTTGGGATACCAGCCAAAACTGTATGGGATGGTATAGTCGGGGTCGAAGTGCGGCTGCGGGTTCGTCGCGACGATTCCCGTAACCGTCTGGCCGTTGAACGTGCCTGACACCGCGGTCACCGCGAGCGCGTTCATCGGGTCGTAAACGCCCTGCTGGTTGGGCGGCGGGCCGCCGAGCGACGTCGAATTCGCAGGGGTTCCGAAAGTGGTTCCGGTGGGATCCGCATAAGGGTCGGCGCCGAGGGTCAGGTCGAGTGACCCTGAGACGGCGCCGGTGACGGTGATCATAACGTCCGACGCCTTGGCCGGGCCGGCGAGCCCCGCCGCCAGCACCAACAAAACAGGCGCAGATTTCCAATTCCTAAGGTTCATCGTGGCGTTCCCTTCCGTAATACAGCCCCCGTCGGAAATCGAGTTGGCGCAAGACCAATAGCCGCGCCGCCCGTCCGCCTAGGCTCCCAGTCCCGCAATTCGGCCCGTTACGGCTCTGCCGTAACGCTCCATTCGGCGCGGAACAGTGTTACATTGCAGCCCGCGTCCGGTTTTGACAATCCCGATATCGTCCGCCGGGGTGTCCTCGGCCTGAGCCCAGGCGCATGGCCTCCAGGTCTCGGATCTTCGGAACTAGGCATTGCGATTCTCGCGAAGGCGTCGCCGGCGCCCGAGGCGTGCGGAAAAACCGCCTTCACTGGGCGGCTTTTTCCCCGTCGTGGGCCCACGGCATGAGCGGCCGCAACGCCGCGAGCCATCGGTAAACCACGTTCTTCGCCACGATTCGCGGCGGCGGCGCTTGCGCCTCCGGCGGCGTCTCGCGCGTCTCGCAATCCGGCGCCAGTTGCGCGAAGGCGATCTCGCCATCGGTATAGAAAGGGTCGCCGCCGCCGTTGCGGCCGAACAAGGTCGGCCCGATCCCGCTCACCGAGTAGGTCTTGGCGACCCGCTTCGCCTCGACGAGGTCGTTGATTAAAAAATCCCGCTCGGCGTCGATGTCGGGCGCGGTGTGGTGGGTGATCTGGCCGGTGTAGCGGCTCAATTCGAGGCCGTCGTCGAAAACGGCCGCGCCGAGCCAAACCGGCCGGCCGTCGTCCCCGGCGTCGAGCGCCTTCCAGAAGCGGACGTGATGCCGCGTCCTGGCGCTGCCGCCCACCAGTTGCTCGAAAGCAAATTCCTGCTTGCGCCCTGCGAAGAACAGCGGGCTGACCGGCGCGTCCCGATAAGGCCGATGAAAGACGACGCTCCCGGCGATTTCGCATCGAGGAGTTGAGCGTCACCGGGTCGGCCGGCGACCAGCCCGCGCCGGCCATCGCGCACATGAGATCGGCTTCCGAGCCTTCGAGGCCGACGTTGATCGCGTCTCCGGGGATGCCCTGCGCGGTGACGGTGCGGGCGCCGAGATCGGCGATGGCTCGCTGCCGCTCGTAGTGGCGCCACGCGAACGGCGCGGCGAGATAAGCCAGCGCGAGATAGGCCGCTGCGATCGCCGCGACGACAGCGAGAGCGCGGCGGCGGTCGAATACTGGCGTCATCGGGGTGATTTTGGCTTTCAAGCGGCGTAAAGGCAATGCGAGCCCGAACGCGCGCGAAAGGGCGAGCGGCGGTCGACGCGGCGATGCGCGGGCGAACCACCTTCGTCATCGCCCACCGGCTCGCCACGATCTGCAACGCCGACCGAGTTGGCGGCCCGGAACGGGGTGTTCGCCGCCCTGGCCAAGGCCCAATTCATGGTCGGCGCCGATCCAGCGCACGCCTAGGACCGTAACATACGCGGCGGCCGGTGCGAATTCGCACCATCAAGGACACGAAGGAACACAAAGGCTTCGTGGCCCCTTAGTGTCCTTGGTGATCCGAAATCGACCCCACGTCCTCTTCGACCCGAGCGCAAAAACGCGCTAGGATCACCCGCCAAGGAGCCCCCGATGAGCCAAGGCCAATACCCCGTCACCCACACGGAAGCCGAGTGGCGCGCCCTGTTGACCCCTGAGCAGTACGCGATCATGCGCGACCATGCGACCGAGCGCCCGGGAAGCTGCGCGCTTCTTCACGAAAAACGTCCGGGCGTGTTCGCCTGCGCGGGTTGCGGACAACCGCTGTTCGAAGGCGCGACCAAGTTCGACAGCGGCACCGGCTGGCCGAGCTTCACCACCCCGGTCGCCGGCGCGCTCGGGCGGACAGTCGACGACTCCTGGGGCATGAGCCGCACAGAGGTGCACTGCGCGCGCTGCGGCTCGCATCTCGGCCATGTCTTCCCTGACGGGCCGCCGCCGACGGGACTGCGCTACTGCATCAACGGCGTGGCGACCACTTTCACCCCGGCGGACGGATGACGGCGACCCATCGACTTCGGGCGGAGGCGGTCGAAAGCCGCCCCGCTCAGCGCGCCCAACAAACGGCGTCCGGCGCGGCGGCGGCGGAGGTGTTGCGCCGTCTTACCGACCATACGCCCTTCAAGAGCGGTCGCATCGGCGTGCTGATCGTCAACCTCGGCACGCCCGAGGGGACCGATTACTGGTCGATGCGGCGTTATCTCAAAGAGTTCCTGTCCGACCCGCGGGTGATCGAGGCGCCACGCGCGGTGTGGCGGCCATTGCTTCAGCTTATCCTTCTCCGGCGCCCGACCGCCAAGGGCCGCGACTACGCCGCGATCTGGAACACGGAGCGTGACGAGGGCCCGCTGAAGACCGTCACCCGCTTGCAGAGCGAGAAGCTTGCCGCGGCGCTGACGGACCTTTCGCCCGGCGTCGACGTCGACTGGGCGATGCGTTACGGGATGCCGCCGGTCGCGAGCCGGCTCGAGGCGCTGCAGGCCAAGGGCTGCGACCGCATTCTTGTCGTCCCGCTCTATCCCCAATATTGCGCGGCGACGAGCGCGACCGTCGCCGACAAGGTGTTCGACGCGCTGAAGGTCATGCGCTGGCAACCGACGATCCGCATCGCCGCGCCCTGGTACGACAACCCTGCCTACATCGAGGCGCTGGCGCGCTCGACGCGCGACGGGCTCGCCAAGCTCGATTTCGAGCCGGAGGTCGTGCTCGCCTCGTTTCACGGCATTCCGCAAGCCTACTTCGACAAGGGCGATCCGTATTACTGCCATTGCGCCAAGACCACCCGGCTCCTGGCTCAAGCGCTGGGATGGGAGGAAGGGCGGATGCGGATGACCTTCCAGTCGCGGTTCGGCCCCGGCGAATGGCTGCAGCCCTATACGGATGCGACAGTGCGCGAACTCGCCCGAAGCGGCGTCAAGCGCCTAGCCGTGATCACGCCGGGGTTCACCGCCGACTGCCTGGAGACGCTGGAGGAAATCGGGGTCGAGAACGCCGGCTATTTTCGCGACGCCGGCGGCGAGCGCTTCGCCGCGATCCCGTGTCTCAACGACAGCGCCGACGGCATGGCGGTGATCGAGGCGGTGGCGCGACGCGAACTGATGGGGTGGGTGGGGTAGCCAGGCCGCTCATGTCGGCGCGGTTCCGGCCCGGACTGTCCGCTCGCGTCATCGCTCTTTCGCTGGCGCGTCTTTCGCAGACGCTCCGCCGCCGAAAACATCCGCGAGCAGGAGCCTGTTGCATTCGGCGAAGCGCCAGAAGCGAATCGCGAACAGGACCGCAATCGCCTTCAGCCGTTGCTCGGGCCGGTCGAGATTGCTGGTCGTCGCCGCGGTCGTCCAGTGCGCGAATGGCGAGGCGAGAATGAGACCGCTGTTCAGCGCCCATTTGACTCGGCCATTGGGCTTCTCGATGACCCCGGCGTAGGCTTCGCGAGTGATCCTGCGAAACTTATGGGTGAGCTCGGCCCAGTCGCGTCGCGCGGGATGCCGAACGACCACGTCGGGCGCAAAGCGCCAACGATATCCGGCCGCGACCGCGCGCCGCCCCCAATCGGCGTCCTCGGCCACTTTGGGCCGGAAACCGCCGACGCGCTCGAAGATCGCCGCGGGCACGAACATGTTGGCGGTGACGGTGAAGCCCTCCTCCTCGATGTACCGCTTGACGTTGAAGGCGAAGACGCGCTCGAACGCTTCCACCGCGGTCGGGTTCGCCGGGTCCTCGGCCTCGACCTCGACCTGTCCGCCCACGAGATCAGCGGACGAGACCGCGGCGAGACCGTTTTCCAGCCAGTCCGGCGCCGGTCGGCAATCGGAGTCGATGAAGGCGAGGATCTTTCCGCGCGAGGCCGAGACCGCCGCGTTGCGAGCGGCGCCCGCCCCCTGAATCGGCGCCGCAACCACGCGTGCGACATCGCCGCAGACCCGCTTGACCTCATCTAATCCGCAACGGGAATTGTTGTCGGCCACGACGATCTCGAACTGATCGCGGGGCAGGGTCTGCTTGGCGAGCAGCGCAATGCAACGCTCGAGGTTCGCCAGGTCGTTGTAGTGCGGCATGATGACCGAAACCGCCAGGGGCGACGCCTGTTCGATCTTGGAATCCGAAAGGCTGCTCGGAGCGGGTTCGTTCGCCATAGGTCCCGAAAAGCTGAGAAACGCGATGAGGGAGAGCCGCCTCCGCCTTTGCCCTGACATTGCGACGCCCACGCGACTATCATAGAAGCGCCGTCGCCGACAACGGGCCGCTTCCTGCGGCCGCGCTTGCGAGTTTGTTCTCGTAATCGCGCGCTGAAAACGCGCCGATCGTCGCAAGCGAGTCGGGGGCGCTGGTCGAGCGGTGCGTTTTTCTCTTCTCAATGTCCTGCGGCAGGCCCTCGTCGCGAATGCGGACTGGCCGGAGCAGTGGCGCAGCCCGGCGCCGAAGCGGTCTTACGACGTCGTCATCGTCGGGGCTGGCGGCCATGGGCTGGCGACCGCGTACTACCTTGCAAAGGAGCACGGCCTGACCAATGTCGCCGTGCTGGACAAAGGCTGGCTTGGCGGCGGCAACACCGGCCGCAACACGACGATCCTGCGCTCGAACTACCTCTGGGAGCCGTCGGCGGCGCTCTACGAGCACGCCCTGAAGCTGTGGGAGGGCCTGTCGCGCGCCTTGAACTACAACGTCATGTACTCCGCGCGCGGCGTGATGATGCTCGCCCACAATGTCCATGACGTTCAGGTCCTCAAACGCCATGCCCACGCCAATCGCCTCGCCGGGGTCGACAATGAATGGCTGACGCCTGCGGAGGCGAAGGGCTTCTGCCCGATCCTCAACATTTCGCCGCACATCCGCTATCCCATCGTCGGCGCGGCGCTCCAGCGCCGCGGCGGGACGGCGCGGCACGACGCCGTCGCCTGGGGCTTTGCGCGCGCGGCCTCGCAGCGCGGCGTAGACATCATCGAGAATTGCGAAGTGACGGCGATCCGGCGCGACGGCGCGGGCGCGGTCTCGGGCCTGGACACGACCCGCGGCCCGATCGCCGCGAAAACGGTTGGCGTCGCCGCCGCCGGCCACAGCTCGGTGTTGATGGCGATGGCCGGCGTCAGGATGCCGCTCGAAAGCTACCCGCTCCAGGCGCTGGTCAGCGAGCCGGTCAAGCCGATGATGCCCTGCGTCGTCATGTCGAACACGATCCACGCTTACATGTCGCAGTCGGACAAGGGCGAGATGGTGATCGGCGCGGGCACGGACGCCTACAATTCCTATTCGCAGACCGGCGCCTTGCACATCGCCAACCACACGCTCGAGGCGATCTGCGAGCTCTTTCCCGCGGTCCGGCGCCTGCGCATGTTGCGCAACTGGGGCGGCATTGTCGACGTGACGCCGGACCGTTCGCCGATTATCGGCCGCACCCCGGTTGCCGGCCTCTTCGTCAATTGCGGCTGGGGAACCGGCGGCTTCAAGGCGACGCCCGGATCGGGCCATGTCTTCGCCCACACGATCGCGCGGGGCGAACCGCATCCGTTCGCGGCGCCTTTCGCGCTCGATCGGTTCCGCGCCGGGCGGCTGATCGACGAAGCCGCCGCCGCCGCGGTCGCACATTGAGAGGCGGGCCGATGAAACCGGAACCCATCAATCTCGCCGACAAACTTACCCTGTTCGAGGACTTGTGGTCGCCCAAGACCGTGGCGTCTTTCAACGGGCACGAGATCATGGTGGTGAAGGTGAAGGGGGAGTTCGTCTGGCATGCCCATCCGGACACCGACGATTTTTTCCTGGTGCTGAGCGGTCGTCTGACGATCGACCTTCGCAACGGTCCGGTCACGCTCGGTCCCGGCGAGCTTTTCGTCGTCCCGCGCGGCGTCGAGCATCGCCCACGAGCCGAAGAGGAGACCGAACTTTTGCTGATCGAGCCGGCCGGAACGCCGAACACGGGCGATCCCCGAACCGCAGCGACAAAGACGAAGATCTGACCGATGCTGCTGATCCCCTGTCCCTGGTGCGGCGCGGAGCGGCCGGAAATCGAGTTCCGCCACGGCGGCGAGGCCCATGTGGCCCGCCCGCCCGACCCGGCCGCGGTCAGCGACGAGGCCTGGGCCGAATACCTTTATTTCCGCTCGAACCCGAAGGGCCTGTACGCCGAGCGCTGGCGGCACGCCTCGGGCTGCGGCCGGTTCTTCAACGTCCTGCGCAGCACGGTCAGCGACCGGATTCTGGCGGCCTACAAACCCGGCGATCCACGGCCCGAGATCGCAGGCGAGGTCGGGCGGCGATGACCCAGACGTTCCGCGTCGCCGGCGGGTCGGCGATCGATCGCGCGCGCCCGATCTTGTTCACCTTCGACGGCGTCGCCTACTCCGGCTACGAGGGGGACACGCTCGCCTCGGCCCTCATCGCCAATGGCGTCAGGCTCATCGGCCGATCCTACAAATATCACCGGCCGCGCGGGATCCTTTCCGCCGGGCCGGAGGAGCCGAACGCGCTCGTCGGCGTCTCGCGCGGGACCGGGCGTTTCACGCCAAACCTTCGCGCAACCGAGGTCGAACTGTACGACGGCCTGGTCGCGACCAGCCAGAACCGATGGCCGTCGCTTCGCTTCGATCTCGGCGCCGTCAACGAGGTCTTCGCGCCGCTGTTTGGCGCGGGCTTCTACTACAAGACCTTCATGGGCCCGGATTGGCTTGGCTCGAACTGGGCGTGGAAGCACATCTACGAGCCGATCATCCGGCGCGCCGCCGGCCTTGGGACCGCGCCGACCGAGCCCGATCCGGATCGCTACGTCCGCTTCTTCGACCATTGCGACGTCCTTGTCGTCGGCGCGGGGCCGGCGGGCCTCGCGGCCGCACGCGCGGCGGCGATGAGCGGCGCCGACGTCGTCCTGTGCGACGAGAACCCGCTTCTGGGCGGCTCCCTCCTCGCGGAGAGACGGGCGGCGATCGATGGCCGGCCCGCAGGCGAATGGCTGGCTGCGACCTTGGAGGCGCTCCGGGCCGCCCCCAACGTCCGCCTGATGACGCGCACTCAGGCCTTCGGCTACTACGCGCAGATTTTTCTTCGGCCTCAACGAGCGATTGGCCGAGCCGGCCCTGCTTGCCGATCCTGACCTGCCGCGCGAGCGGCTTTGGCAGGTGCGCGCGAAAGAGGTCGTGCTGGCGGCCGGGGCGATCGAACGCCCGCTGGTGTTCGCCGACAACGACCGGCCGGGGATCCTGCTGGCGGGCGCGGCGCAGCGCTATCTCAATCTGTACGGCGTCAAGGTCGGCGAACGCGTCGTCGTCGTCACCGCGCATGACGACGCCTATCGGGCCGCGCTCGACCTTAGCGATGTCGGCGTCGCGGTCGAACTGATCGCGGATCTGCGCGACGAGGCGGTCGGGCCGCTTCCGGACGCGGCGCGCGCGGCCGGCCTGAAGGTCGCGGTCAAGACTTCCGTTCACGCAATCGAGGGACGCAGGCGGATCGAGGCGGTGCGGCTCGCCGCCCATCCCAGAGGCATGCGAACGGTTGGCTGCGACGCGCTGATCATGTCGGGAGGCTGGACGCCCTCGGTCCATCTGTTCTCGCAGTCGCGCGGGAAGCTCGTCTATGACGAGGCCCTCAAGGTCTTCCGGCCGGACGTGTCCGTTCAGCGCGAGCGCTCGGCCGGCGCCTGCAACGCGACGTTCGACCTCGCCGAGGCGCTTGCCGAAGGCGATGCGGCGGGTCGCGGCGCGGCGGCGCAAGCGGGCTTCATTCCGCCCGCGGCGCATGCCTTCGCGGTCGAGGGCGCGCCCCGACGTCGGGCGGAGACCTTGGAGCGCCGCTGCACGTGCTCGGCGACCGGCGCGCCAAGGCGTTCGTCGACTTCCAGAACGATGTCTGCGTCAAGGATGTCGCGCTCGCGGTCCAGGAGGGCCTTCGCTCGATCGAGCACGTCAAGCGCTACACGACCACAGGCATGGCGACCGATCAGGGCAAGCTTTCCAACATGAACGCGCTCGCGATCGCCGCGGCCGTCCAGGACAAGTCGATCCCCGAGGTGGGCCTCACGACCTTCCGTCCCCCCTACACGCCGGTGACCTTCGGCGCTTTCGCCGGCCCCGCGCGGGACGATGCGTTCGATCCCATTCGCAGGACTCCGATCCACGACTGGGCGGCGGCGCGCGGCGCGGCGTTCGAGGACGTGGGCCTCTGGAAGCGCGCCTGTCATTTTCCGCGCGAGGGCGAGACGATGCGGGAAGCGGTCGCGCGCGAATGCCTGACGGTGCGCGCCGCGGTCGGCCTGTTCGACGCCTCGACGCTCGGCAAGATCGAGGTCGTCGGCCCCGACGCGGCGGTCTTTCTCGAGCGCATGTACGTCAACGGCTTCCAGAAGCTTGCGGTCGGCCGCTGCCGCTACGGCGTGATGCTGACGGAGAGCGGCTTCGTGCTCGACGACGGCGTGATCGCGCGGCTGGCGCCGGACCGGTTTCATGTGACGACCACGACCGGGGGCGCGCCGCGCGTGCTCGCCCACATGGAGGACTATCTCCAGACGGAGTTCACGGACCTCAGGGTCTGGCTGACCTCGACCAGCGAGCACTGGGCGACCATCGCCGTGCAGGGCCCGAAGGCGCGCGAGACCCTCTCGCCGCTGATCGAGGGCGTCGACCTCCGCGCCGACGCCTTCCCGCACATGAGCGTGCGGGACGCGAAGGTCTGCGGCGTCGCGGCGCGGCTGATGCGGATGAGCTTTTCCGGCGAGCTTGGCTACGAGATCAACGTCGGATCCGCTTACGGCCTCGACGTCTGGAAGGCCGCGTACGCGGAAGTCGAAAAGCACGGGGCGCCGCCTACGGAACCGAGGCCATGCATGGGCTGCGCGCAGAAAAGGGCTATGTGATCGTCGGGCAGGAAACCGATGGAACGACCACGATCGGCGACCTCGGCCTGGAGGGAATGATCGGCAAGACCAAGGGCGACTTCGTCGGCAGGCGGTCGCTGGCCCTTCCCGACCTCGCGAGGAACGGACGCAAGCAGCTTGTCGGCCTTCTGACAGAGGACCCGTCGGCCGTGCTCGAAGAGGGGGCGCAGGTGACGGAAAGCGCAAATCCGGCGCGGGGTTCGCCCGCGCTCGGTCACGTGACCTCGTCCTATCGCAGCGCGACGCTCGGGCGGTCGATTGCGTTGGCGCTGGTCGCAGGCGGCCGGGCGCGGATGGGCGCAAGCCTCTACGCCTCGGCGCCGGGCGGCGGCGCCGTCGCAGCCCGGGTCGTTAATCCGTGCTTCTTTGACCGCGAGGGCGCCCGCCTCCATGTCTGAGCCCTGCGACTTGATCAGCGCCTTGCGCCGCGTTGGAGGGGCGGCGTCTCGCCGCCCAATGGGGCGCGTGGCGCCCACCCTCCTGTCAACCGGGTAGGAGCGCGCCGCCATGTCCAGCGTTTTCGCCGCACAACCCTGGCTCGGACCCCGCAGTCCGCTCGACGATACGCCGCTGCCGTCGGGTCCGCGCTTCGCGATCCACGACGCCCCGCCGGCCGAACGCTTCGTCTTCCGTGGC
Source organism: uncultured Alphaproteobacteria bacterium (assembly GCA_963748545.1). GTDB lineage: Bacteria > Pseudomonadota > Alphaproteobacteria > Rhizobiales > Beijerinckiaceae > Roseiarcus. The sequence goes on along the minus strand of CAVVJO010000026.1, from coordinate 17,100 downwards.
GGTGAGGCCGCGCGGGAAAAATGCTCCGCCGTCTTCCGGGTCGAGCTGCCGGCTCGGCTCGGCGCCGCTGTCCAGTTCGGCGAGCGGGTGGCGTTGTGGCTCGGCCCGGACGAGTGGCTCTTGATGACGGAAGGACAGTCGGCGGCGGGGGTCGCCGCGTCGCTCGAGGCCGGACTTGGCGAGCAACCCCACAGCCTGGTCGACGTGTCGCACCGACAGGTCGGGCTCGAGGTCGAGGGCGCTCTCGCCGCGCGCGCGCTCACCTCCGGCTGTCCGCTCGACCTCAGGCTGCGCAGCTTTCCGGCCGGCATGGCGACGCGAACGCTGTTTGACAAAGCCGAGATCGTTCTGTGGCGGCGGAGCGAGACCGCCTTCCGCCTCGAGGTCGCGCGCTCGCTCTCCCCCTGGCTCGCGGACGCGCTCGCGGAAGCGGCGCGGGGCGCGCCGGAGTTTTAAGGCTGCCGGCGCGGGAGGCGCGACGTTAGCGCCGCTCGTAATCCACGAAGCAAAACTCCGCCTCGTCCCTCGGCCCGCGCACGCCGGGTTCGCGGCGGACCTCGCGCCAGAGCTTTGCGTCGATCGGGGGAAAGCGGGCGTCGCCGTCGGGCGCGAGTGCGACTTCGGTGATCGCCAGGCGGGCGGCCAGGCCGATCGTCTGGGCATAGATTTCGCCGCCCCCGGCGATCACGATCGCCGCCGCGTCCATCGCTCTGGCGCGGTCCTGGGCTAGCGCCAGCGCGGAGTTGAGACCGTGGGCGACGAAGACGCCTTCCGCACGGAAGTCCGGATCGCGCGTCACGACGATGGTCTCGCGCCCCGGCAGCGGCCGGCCGATCGAGACGAAGGTCTTGCGGCCCATGACCAGGGGCTTGCCCAGCGTCAGCGTCTTGAAGCGCTTCAGGTCGCTCGACAGCCGCCACAGGAGCCGGTTGTCCGCGCCGATCACGCCGTTGCGGGCGACAGCGGCGACGAGGAGAAGGGGGAAGTCGCCTTCCCCTCTCACACCGCCACCGGCGCCTTGATTGCGGGCCAGGGATCGTAGCCTTCGAAGGCGATCGCGTCGGCGTTGAGGTCGAAGAGCGAGCCGACGTCGCCGAGAACGAGTTTCGGCAGCGGGCGCGGCGCGCGCGAAAGCTGCTCGCGCGCCTGCTCCTCGTGGTTCACGTAGAGATGCGCGTCGCCGAAAGTGTGGACGAACTCGCCGACCTTGAGGCCCGTCTCCCGGGCGACCAGATGCGTCAAAAGCGCATAGCTGGCGATGTTGAACGGCACGCCCAGAAAAATATCGGCGGACCGCTGGTAAAGCTGGCACGACAGCTTGCCGTCGCTGACATAGAACTGGAACAGGCAGTGGCAGGGCGGCAGCTTCATCCGCTCGATGTCGGGCACGTTCCAGGCTGAGACGATCAGGCGACGCGAGTCCGGGTTGCGGCGGATTTCCTTGAGAAGCCAGGCGATCTGGTCATAGGTGCGGCCGTCCCGACCCTCCCAGGCGCGCCACTGCTTGCCGTAGACCGGACCGAGGTCGCCATTGGCGTCGGCCCATTCGTTCCAGATCGAGACCCCGCGCGCCTTCAGATAGGCGATGTTGGTGTCGCCGTGCAGGAACCAGACGAGTTCTTGCACGATCGACTTCAGGTGCAGCTTCTTGGTGGTGACGAGCGGGAAGCCCTTCGTCAGGTCGAAGCGGATCTGGCGGCCGAACAGCGAATGCACGCCGGTGCCGGTGCGGTCGCCCTTGACCGCGCCGTTCTCCAGCGCGTCGCGCATGAGGTCGAGATAAGCGCGCATGAGAAGCGATCCTTGGAGGGCGCGCGTCTCGCGCACCCTAGGGCGGCGAGACGCCGCCCCTCCGGCCTTTACCCGATTCGTCCGGCGGCGGGCAGGCCTGGCGGGAGGCTTCTCCACATGGTCAGTGCAGGCTGACAGTCGTCAGTTCGTGCTCGTGGGCGTTGGCGATCGCCGCGTCGCGGGAATCCGTCAAGAGGATCGGCGAGCCGTCCGCGCTCAGGAGGGCGAAGAGCTGCATGCCCGGGCGCAACGCCGGCGCCTGCGGAAACAGCCGCGCGATGTCGTCCGAATTCATCGCCTTCACATAAGCAAGCGCGCCGTCGCCGAGATGGGCGAATTCCTGAGGGGTCAGATCCTGGGTCCTATCCGTTGCGTTGGTCATGGTTCCCACCTTTCCGGCGGCCCAAAGGCCCGCCAATTTCGGCGACGTTGGTTGCGCGGACGCTCAGTCGCGCGTCGAGATCTGAATGGTCCGCACGACCCGGTCCGGCTGGGGCCGAACGAGATCGATCGAAAGCAAGCCCTGGGCCAGATCGGCGCCAAGGACCTGCATGCCCTCGGCGAGAAGGAAACTGCGCTGGAACTGCCGCGCGGCGATGCCGCGATGGATGAATTCCCGCGCTTTGTCCTCCTGCTGGCGACCTCGGATGGTGAGCTGGCTCTCCTCAATGGTGATTTCGATCTGGTCGCTCGCGAATCCCGCCACCGCCAGCGTGATGCGCAGCTTCTCAGGCTCGGCGCCTACCGCGGCGATGCGCTCGATGTTGTAAGGGGGATAGCCGTCCGCCGCCGACTTCGTGACCTTGTCGAGCGCGCGCTCGATGTCGTCGAAGCCGAGCAAAAAAGGCGAGCTCAACGCCGTCACACGCACCATGGGAAGCCCCTTTCAGGCGCTTCACGAAACCGGACCTCCGATAGAAGCGCCCGGACCGCGTTGCTTCAAAAGTCGTGGTCGGCGGCCTCAAAACGCTACGCGAGGCCGCCTTCCTGTGAGGCGATATAGGTCCTGAGGCCGGTCCTTCAAGCCCGGCCCGATCCGCCGTTCGCCAGCGCGACGCTTCGGCGCATCTCCAGGATTGATGTTAGAAGGCTGCGCTGAATTCCTGAATCAATCGTTGATTTGCTTGGACTGCCGTCGTGTCGACTTGGGTTCCCTCGTGTTGAAGAGCAGGATGGCGATTGGCAGGCTTGGGACCAAGCGGCAGTGCTCTGCTTGCGGCGCAAAATTCTACGATCTCGGCCGCAAGCCGCCGATCTGCTCGCGCTGCGGCGCCAAGGTTGAGCCGAAAAAGACCAAGGCTGCGGACGACCTCAAGGCGACGGGGGGCGAACCCAAGCCGACGAAACCTTCAGCCGCAGCGAAAGCGATGAAGCCCGCCTCCCAGGGCGCGCCGGACGCTGCGCCGCCGGCGCCCGCCCAGGCCGTAGAGCCCGCCGGGCAACCGTCCCGTCCCATCGCCTCGGGCGCCCGCGAGTGGACGCGCGAGCAGGCCGACGCGATCGACAAGGTCGGCCGCTGGCTGAAACAGGGCGACCCGCAGGTGTTTCGCCTGTTCGGCTACGCGGGCGTCGGCAAGACCACGCTTGCTCGCCACGTCGCGGAAGGCGCGGCGGGCGAGACGGCCTTCGCCGCCTTCACCGGCAAGGCGGCGATGGTGATGCGCGCCCACGGCTGCCCGGGCGCAACCACCATCCACGCCCTCATCTACCGCGCCAGCGAAGGCGCCGACGGCGCGCCGACCTTCACCCTCAATTCAGATGGGCCCGCGTCGCGCGCGAGCCTGATTGTGATCGACGAATGCTCGATGGTCGACGCGGAGCTCGCCCGCGACCTCCTGTCGTTCGGCAAGCCGATCCTCGTGCTCGGCGACCCTTTCCAGCTTCCCCCGGTCAAGGGCGGCGGCTATTTCACGGACGCCGAACCGGACGTAATGCTCACCCATATCCACCGCCAGGCCGAGGACAATCCGATCATCCGCCTGTCGCAGATCGTTCGCGGCGGGGGAGAGCTGAGGGACGGCGACTACGGGGGGAGCCGCGTCATCCGCCGTTCCGCGATCGACGCCGCGCAGGTGCTGGCGGCCGATCAGGTGCTGGTCGGGACCAACCGGACCCGGCGCGCCTACAATCAGCGCATCCGGGACCTCAGCGGCTTCGCCGAAGCCCTGCCGGTCGCCGGCGATCGCCTCGTGTGCCTCCGCAACGACCGCACCAAGGGCCTGATCAACGGGGGCCTGTGGCGGGTCGAGGCGCTCGGCGGAGTGGTGAAGGACTTCGTCCGCATGACCGTGCGCTCCGAAGACGACGCGGCCTCCAAATCGGTCAAGGTCGCCGTGCTCAAGGCGTTTTTCGAGGGAACCGATAACGAACTCGCCTATCCGACGCGGCGGGAGTTGGACGAGTTCGACTACGGCTATGCGTTGACCGTGCACAAGGCGCAGGGCTCGCAATGGGACGACGTGCTGCTGTTCGACGAGAGTTTTGCTTTCCGCGAGCACCGGGCGCGGTGGTTGTACACCGGGCTGACCCGCGCGGCGAAGCGGCTGACGATCGTGCGGTGACGCCCGACGGCGGAAGCCCCGACGGGGTGTCCGGGACGCCCTGCTCCGGGACGCTCTACTCTTCCGGAAAGTCGATGACCTCAAGGTTAAGCGGCAGTTCCGCCCTATGTGGACCGGGGCGCCATTCGGCGTCGATCTTCACCCGGTCGCCCGCCAGAATTCCGTCATTGTCCCCCGTCAAACGTCCTGCGCCGCTGAACGTCGAGAACGCGTAGGGAACGCCGTTCGAGGCGAAGGGAGACGGTCCGTCCATGATGTGGAAGTGCAGGTGAGGGCCGTCGGAATTGCCGGTGTCCCCCAGACGGCCGATGACGTCGCCCGTCTTCACGCGGTCCCCGGGTTTGACCGCGACCGTTCCCGTCTTCAGGTGCGCGAAGAAGGCGTAGTTTCCGCCGCCGATGTCGACCACGACGAAATTGCCCCCGGCCGTGTCGAACCGAGTGGCCTCGCGCGGCTTTGTCGGAATGCGCTCGGGCTCGCCGTCGCTCGTCGCGACCACCGTTCCGTCGGCGACCGCGTAGACGGGCGCTCCGTACCCCGCGTAGCTCGCGTTACGATCGGCGGGACCCGAAACCACGCGCCGGTCGCCGTCGAGCTTGATGAAGTCGATCGCGAAGCGTTCGGGAATCTTCGCAACCCCGTCGAACGCCATGACTGCGCCGCGATGCTGGAGGTCGTCGCAGCACCCGTTCATGACGATCCAGCCGCCTCCGCGAAGCGGGGGCTCGATCACGACGGTCTTGCGGGAATCTACGGCGACCTCCGCGCCGTTGAAGGACGCGACGGCGGCGACGCCCAACTTCGGATCGAGCGGAACGCGCGCATCTTGGTCGCCGGACGCCTCCGTGAAGCGGCTGACCGAGATGCGATGCTCGATCGTTTTTGGGACCGGCGCGCCTTTGGCGATGGTCGCATCGAGGAAGGCGTAGGCCGAGCCGCCGGGCCTCAGCGTGCCGCCGGGTAGCCGTCCATTCAGGCGAAGGATCGCCGCGAGCGCGTCGCCCTTCCACTCGCCGAGGGGAGCTCCGTTCGCTGGATCGAAGGCGACAATCGAATCGATCCGCGTATGAAGAGGCGTCTCATTGACGATCAAAAGCTCGTAGACGATGTGGGCGCGACCGTCGGAGGACTCGATTGGCCGCGGCGAAACGATCGGCTGAACGACGACGCTCGTGAAGGCGGCAGCGTCGTTGGCTGTCGAAGTTTGGCCTGCAACGGCCGCCGAGGCAAGGCAAGACGACAGCAAGGCGGCCAGTTTTGTTTTGTTTTTCAACGTTCCCCGTCCCCAGGAGATGGCGCGGCGCGGCGACTACGCATCCCCATAGAGGGGCGACGCGCGACGTCCATAGCCTGGCACGCACTGTTCGCCAATGGCTTCCTGTTCTACGCAAACACCGCGCGGCCTAGCCTCCGCCCTCGCGCTCCCGCCGGCGAATGGACCCGCAAAACCGCATTTGTCTCAAAGCCATAGGAATTATGTACGAAAACCAAATGTCACTAAAAATATGTTCTGTGCGGTTGACGTAAAATAGGATCGCAACTAGGTAAGCTCGGCGGTCCGACCGTGGAGGTGCCCGTGCCCGATGTCATCACCGCCAACCGCCTCGCGGATGGCGTCGTCGTCTTTCAGACCGAAGACGCGCAGACCCAAGACGCGCAGACCGGGCGCGCGGGCTGGAGCGAGGACTTCAACCGCGCCGCCGTCCGGCCCGACGCGGAAGCCACCAAGGCGGCGCTGGCGCGCGCCGAGGAGGACGCGGCGCGCAATCTGATTGTCGACGTCTATGCCGTCGCGGTCGAAGTCCGCAACGGACATGTCGTTCCGAAAGCGCTCCGCGAGGCGATCCGCGCCGCAGGCCCCACCGTCCGGCGCGACCTCGGCAAGCAGGCGCACGGCCTGGCGCCGCGCACCGGCCCGACTGCGGTCAAGGAGGCCGACCATGTATCATTATGACGCCTTCGATCAGGCCTTCGTCGACGCGCGGGTCGAGCAGTTTCGCGACCAGGTCGCCCGCCGTCTTTCGGGCGAACTGACCGAGGAGCAGTTCAGGCCCCATCGGCTGATGAACGGGCTCTACCTGCAGCTCCATGCCTACATGCTGCGCGTAGCCATTCCCTATGGGACGCTGAATTCGCGCCAGATGCGCAAGCTCGCAGAGATCGCCCGCACCTACGATCGCGGCTATGGCCATTTCACCACGCGGCAGAACATCCAGTACAACTGGCCGGCGCTGAAGGACACGCCCGACATTCTGGCCGCGCTCGCCAGCGTCGAGATGCACGCGATCCAGACCTCGGGAAACTGCATCCGCAACGTCACCGCGGATCATTTCGCCGGCGTCGCCGCCGACGAGATCGCCGACCCGCGCCCCTACGCCGAGATCCTGCGCCAATGGTCGTCGCTGCATCCGGAATTCTCGTTCCTGCCGCGCAAGTTCAAGATCGCCGTCAACGGGGCGACGCACGACCGCGCGGTGATCCAGGCGCATGACATCGGGCTGCAGGTCGTGCGCAACGCGAACGACGAGCTTGGATTTACGGTCTATGTCGGCGGCGGACTCGGGCGGACGCCGTTCATCGGGCGCAAGGTGCGCGAGTTCCTGCCCGAGCGCGACCTTCTCGGCTACGTCGAGGCGATCCTGCGCGTCTACAATCTCGAGGGCCGGCGCGACAACAAATACAAGGCGCGGATCAAGATCCTCCTGCACGAGAAGACCCTCGAAACGCTCAAGGGCGAAATCGAGGCCGAGTTCGAGGCCCGCGACCGGTCGCTGCTGGACCTGCCGCCCGCCGAGGTCGCGCGGGTCGCGGCGTTCTTCGCCGCTCCGGTCCTGGAGCCGAAAAAGCCGGCCAGCGACCGGGTCGAGCGGCGGAAGGGCAAGGACTCCCGCTTCGCAAGCTTCTTTGCCGCGAACGTAACCCCGCACAAGACTCCGGGTTATGTCGTCGTCACGGTGTCTTTGAAGCCGATCGGCGCCCCGCCCGGCGACGCCAGCGCCGACCAGCTCGACGCCGTGGCCGATCTCGCCGAGGATTATGCGCACGACGAGGTTCGCGTCTCGCACGAGCAGAACCTGATCCTGCCGCATGTCGCGCTCGACGACCTGCCGGCGGTCTACGACCGCCTCGCCTCGGTCGGGCTCGCAACCCCGAACGCCGGCCAGATCAGCGACATCATCGCCTGCCCGGGCCTCGACTATTGCGCGCTTGCGACCGCCCGCTCGATTCCGGTCGCCGAACGGATCGCCAAGACATTCGGCGACGGCGCCAAGGCGAAGGCGGTCGGGCCGCTAAAGATCAAGATCAGCGGATGCATCAACGCCTGCGGCCACCATCACGTCGGCCACATCGGCATCCTCGAACTCGAGCGCGCGGGGGTCGAAACCTATCAGATCACGCTCGGCGGTTCGGGCGACGAGAATGCGGCGATCGGGGACATCGTCGGTCCCGGCTTCAGCTACGAGAACGTGGTCGGGGCGGTCGAGACGATCGTCGAAACCTACCAGGGCCTGAGAACGGACGAGAGCGAGACCTTCCTCGACGCATACCGGAGGGTGGGCGTGAAGCCGTTCAAGGAAGCGCTTTATGAACGCAGCGCCGGATCGGACATCTGATGAGCGCCCATGACGTGAAGCTGTTCGGCGACCAGATCGCCGCCTCGCGGCTCGAGGGCCGGTTTGCGCGGGTCAAGGCGACGTCGCTCATCCGCTTGGCGATCGAGGACCTCTTCCCGGGCCGCATCGCGCTGGTGTCGAGCTTCGGCGCCGACGCCGCCGCGCTGCTGCACATGGTGTCGCGGGTCGACAAGGCGACGCCGGTCATCTTCGTCGACACGGGCCAGCATTTTCCCGAAACGCTCGCCTATCGCGACGCGCTTTGCGCGCAGCTCGGGCTGACCAACGTGATCAACGCCGAGCCGAAGGTCGAGACGCTCGCCGAGGAAGACCCGGAAAAGTGGCTGTTCTCGAGCGACCCCGACCGCTGCTGCGAAATCCGCAAGGTCCGCCCGCTGGCCGCCGCAATGGACGGCTTCGACGCCTGGATCACCGGCCGCAAGGGCTTTCAGACCGCGATCCGCTCCACGCTGCCTCTGTTCGAGGCCGAGGGCGATCGGGTGAAGGTCAATCCGCTCGTCGGCTGGAGCGCGACCGACATCCTCGACTACGTCCGCGAGGCCGGTCTTCCGCCCCATCCGCTGGTCGCCAAGGGTTTCCCCTCGATCGGCTGCCTGCCGTGCACCAGCGCGGTGAAGCCGGGCGAGGACCCGCGCGCGGGCCGTTGGCGGGGGCGCGGCAAGACCGAGTGCGGCATCCACACCACGGTTCTCGACGCAGGGGCGGACATCTGATGGCCCTATGGCGCCCTAACGGTTTTATCGAAGAGACATGGACGCGTCTCGCTGACGGCGAGCCGGCGCCGCCCGAGGCCGCCGTGATCGTCTCGCTCCCCCGCTGGCTCGACGACCGCGAGGCGCTTGCCGCGCGCACGGCGCCCGTCGGCGTCGCGGTCGAGGCCGGGGCGGACGCGCAGGCGCATCTCCCGGACCTCGCGACCCGGCCGCTCGTCGCGCTCGCCTTCGCCAAATTCGCGGACGGCCGGGCGTTCTCTTACGCCCGGCTGCTGCGCGACCGCCTCGGCTTCGAGGGCGAGTTGCGCGCGACCGGCGACGTGCTGATCGACGAGATTCCGCTGATGCTTCGCTGCGGCTTCACCGCCTTCGAGGTGATCAACGAGCCGACGATCCGCGCGCTCGAGGCTGGACGCCTGCCGGGGTCGCCGCTCCACTACCAGCCGGCGAGCGTCGGGGGCGAGAGCCGCGCCGGGGCAAGGCCCTGGCTGCGCATATCGGCGGGATAACGCGCCGCCGGGCCCGCCCCGAACAAGACTGCGCGACGCGCCCCGGAACCTTCGCAGCGCACCATCGTTGCCTCATGAGGGCGCGCGTATTTCCGCGCCGTCCCCTCGTTCACGCCATGGACGGAAATATAAACCAGATGTAATTATTCATTCCGCCATTGTGAGACTAACGATTTACTGATATAAAATTGGCTAACGGGAGGATGTATCGTGATCGGCCAAGGAGGCGCCCAATGAACGTGCGCGAAATCGTTCAGACATGCTCCAACCCGCACGTCGCGCACGCCGCCGTCGCCTCCATCGGCGGCGATTTCGCCCGTCGTTTCTTCAGCGACGCGGAGAGCCGCAGCCTGCCGAGCGGGCTCGTGGCGTCAAGATTGGTTCAGGACTTCGAGCGCCGGGCCGGCGAGGGCGACTGGAGAGGCCTCGATCACGCGATCCGCGGCGCGGACATGCCGATTCTTTGCGGCCTGCGCCACATTCTCGAACGCGCTCCGAAGCTCAAAAGCTACGACGCGGCGAGGCGCGCGGCCGTCGCCCGCAAGGCCGTCTGGACGGAGTCGCGGCGAAGCTGCGCCTGAGGTCTTTCGCCTGCCAACCCGACCTAGGCGATTGCGGAGCCTCCGCACGAGGCGCATTGTCCCCCCATGTATCTCGGGCTCGATTGCGGAACGTCGGGGCTCAAAGCTCTGCTGGTCGACGAGACCGGCGCCGCGGTCGCCGGCGCCGCGCGCGCTTATCTGCCGGATCGCCCGCGTCCCGGCTGGTCTGAGCAGGACCCCGAGGTCTGGCGGGCGGCGATGGCCGGCGCCGTCGCCGACGTCCGGGCCGCCGCTCCCAAAGCGCTTGCCGCGCTGAAGGCGATCGGCTTTTCCGGCCAGATGCATGGGACGGTCCTGATCGACCGCTCGGACCGAACGCTGCGGCCGGCGATCCTGCACAACGACGGTCGCGCCCACGCGGAGGCGGTCGAGCTCGCGCAAAGCTTCCCCGATCTCGCCCATATCGTCGGCGTCAAGCCGATGTCGGGCTTCACCGGGCCGAAGCTCCTTTGGCTCAGGCGTAACGAACCCGAGCTTTTGAATCGGATCGCTTGCGTGCTGGCGCCGAAGGATTTTCTGCGCCTGGCGCTGACCGGCGAACGCGGCACGGACATGAGCGACGCGGCCGGCCAGTGGCTGCTCGACGAAGCGGCCCGGCGCTGGTCCGATGAGGCGTTCGCCGCATGCGGCGCGGAGACCGGTTGGGCGCCGCCCCTGCACGAAGGGTCGGATGCGGTCGGGACCTTGCGTCCTGCCGTGGCGGAAGAGCTTGGGTTGCCGCAAGGCGTCGTCGTCGCGGCGGGCGGAGGCGACGCCGCGCTCGGCGCCGTGGGGCTCGGCGCGATCGCGCCGGGCGACGCCTTCATTTCGCTCGGCACCGCGACCCAGTTGATCGTGGCGACCGAAACCTATCTCAGCGCGCCGGAGAAGCTGGTCCACAGCTTCGCCCATGCGCTCCCCGGCCGGTGGTACGCGATGGCGGCGATGCTGAACGGCGCCGGGGCGCTCGCCTTCGCTGCGCGCCTCGTGGGCTCGACGCCCGATGGGCTCGAGCGCGAGGCGGCGGACGGCTACCGCGGGCCGGGCGCGCTGCTCTTCCTGCCCTATCTCTCGGGGGAGCGGACGCCGCTCGACGATCCTTATGCGCGCGGCGTGCTGTTCGGGATGAGCGAGACGACCGGCCGCGCCGAGGTCGCCCGCGCGGTGATGGAGGGGGTCGCGCTGACGCTCGCCGAGGCGCGCGACAGCCTGGCCGCCGCAGGCGCGTCGATTGATCGCGTGAGCCTGATCGGCGGCGGGGCGAAGAGCGCGTTGTGGACGCAGATGATCGCGGCAGCGACCGGGGTCACGGTCGTGCGCATCAAGGGCGGCGAGACCGGACCGGCTTACGGCGCCGCTCGCCTCGCGCGATTGGCGGCGACCAGGGAGGCGCCGGAGTCACTCTGCCGTCCGCCCGAGGTCGCCGACGTGACCGCGCCCGATCCCGCTTTGAGGGAGGCGTTCGCAAAACAGCGCGAGCGGTTCAAGGCGCTCTACGGGGCGGTGAAGGGCGAGTTTCGGCGCGGAGCATGAGCCCTCCGGCCTAGAACCCCTCAGGCTTGCCGACCACCGTCGTGTACAGCGCCCCGTCGCCGAAGGCGCGGGCGGCGGCGCGCTTGATGTCTTGCATGCTCACGGCGCCGATCTGACGGTTGCGCTCGACCAGCCAGTCGGGCGCGCGGCCTTCAAGCTGAATTTGCACGAGCTGGGCGGCGATCTTGGAGGACGTGTCGAAGCGCAGCGGATAGGAGCCGATCAGATAGGTCTTGCCCTTCTCCAGCTCTTCCTCGTGCAGCCCGTTGAGCGCGACGTCGTGGATCTCGGCCGAAGCGACGTCGAAGCTTTCCTTCGCGCGCTCGTTCTTTGTGGTGGTGCCGCCATAGTAGAAGCCGCCGTGATCGAGGGCGTAGAAGGCGCCGAACACGGTGTAGGCGAGGCCGCGCTTCTCGCGCACTTCGCGGAAGAGCCGCGACGTCATGTTGCCGGGTCCGCCGAGCACGTGCGCCGCGACCAGGCTCGGGATGAAGTCGGGATCCTCGCGCTTGAGGCCCGGCCGGCCGAAGCGGATGGTGGACTGGGGCACATCGAGCGGGATTGTGTCGACCTGACCGAGTTCCGAGAACGACGCCTCCGCCACCGGCTTCAGGTCGCCGGTCTTCGGGAGGGTCGCAAACACCTTGTCGACCAGCGCGCAAGCCCGCTGCTCGTCGATCGCCCCGACAATCGCGATCACCAGACGATCGCGGGCGAGCACCCGCCGCGCCATGTTGGCGAGGTCGGCGCGCTCGATCGCGGCCAGGGTCTCGATCCTCCCCTCGGAGGCGAGCCCGTAGGGATGGCCAGCGAAGGCGTGCGAACGCCAGGAGCGCCCGGCGACCGTCGCCGGATCGTTGGCGTCGTGGCGCAGGCGCGCGTTAGCGTGCTCGCGCACCCGCTGGAACGGCTCCTCGTCGAAGCGCGGCGCGTTCAGCGCGAGCGACAGGAGCTCCGCGGCGCGGTCGAGGTTCTTGACCAGGGTCCGCATCCGCCCGGAGACGTGCTCCCGGTCATTGCGGAAGTGGATCTCGACCGCCTTCTCGTCGAGCGCCCGCTGGAAGGCCTGCGAATTGAGGTCGCCCGCGCCTTCATCGAGCATGCCCGTGAGCAGCATGCTCAGGCCGGCCTTGTCGGGCGGGTCCTGAGCCGCGCCGCCGCGCATGGCGAATTCGAGCGACACCACCGGAACCGCGTGCGACTCGACCAGCCAGAACGTCAGCCCGCCCGGGCTGACGATCGGCCGGACGTTGACGGCGGATTTGGGCGACGAGACAGAGACATGTTTCTGCATGGGGGCGTTTCCGAAGGGTCGTTAGAGCCGAGCCGGTTCAGGCGGCCTCGGCTTCAAGCGGCAGGAGATGTCCGGTCACGGCCGGTTTGTGGTCGAGCCATTTGCGCGCAGCGTTCAGCACAGCCTCGGCGTCGACCGCCTCGATCTTCGCCGGCCAGCCCTCGACTTCGCCGATCGTCTGGCCGAGCGCCAGCGAGGAGCCGTACCAGCGGGCGAGGTCGGACTGGCTGTCGCGCGCATAGGTCGCGTCGGCCACGAGGCGGGTCTTGGCCCGCTCGAGCGCGCTCTCGTCGACGCCTTCAGCGAGGAACTTCGCCAGAATCCGGTCGAACGCCTTGTCGATCGTCTCGAGCGACACTCCGGGGGCGGGGGTGGCGTTGGCGATGAACCGGCTCTGGTCGAGCGCCGAGCCGTGATAATAGGCCCAGGCGGAAACGGCCAGCTTCTCCTCCATAACGAGCTCGCGATAGAGCAGGCTCGTCTGCCCGCCGCCGATCAGGTGGCCGAGCACATCGAGCGCTTCGGATTCCCCAGGGGCCGCGGTGCGGCAGGAGGGGACGAGATAATGGCGCTGCCAGTTCGGCTGCTGCACCTTCTCGTCGCGCACGGTGACGAGGCGATCTGCGACCGTCGGCGGCTCGGAGGGACGGCTGCGCACCGGCGCCGCGCCGCGCGGCGCCACCTTGCCGTAGGTCGCCTCGGCGAGCTTGAGGGTCTCCTCGGGGTCGGCGTCTCCGGCGATCACCAGAATGGCGTTTTCGGGCGTGTAGAACCGGTGGTAGTAGGTCAGCGCGTCGTCGCGGCCGAGGCCCTCGATCTCGTGGCCCCAGCCGATGATCGGCACGCCGTAGGGATGATGGGTGAAGAGGGCCGCCTGGACCGCCTCGCCGAGCTGCGCGCCCGGATCGGTGTCGCAATGCATCCGCCGCTCTTCCAGCACCACGTCGCGCTCGGGCGCGACGATCTCGTCGGTGAGCACCAGACCGGTCATCCGGTCGGCCTCGAACTCCATGCAGGTCTTCAGGTGCTCCTTGGCGACCTGCTGGAAATAGGCGGTGAAGTCCGGCCCGGTGAAGGCGTTCTCCTGCCCGCCGATCGAGGAGATGTATTCGGAGAACTCGCCCTTGGGATGGGCGGCGGTGCCCTTGAACATCAGGTGCTCGAGGAAGTGGGCGATGCCGGACTTGCCCGGCGGATCGTCCGCCGCGCCGTTGCGGTACCAGACCATGTGGGTGACGACGGGGGCGCGATGGTCCGGAATGACCACGACCTCGAGTTCGTTCTTCAGGGTGAAATGAGCGACTTGCGAGGCGGAGGTATGGACGGTCATTCGAGGGTCCGGAAGGTTTGGGGCGCGCGGGAATGACGAAGCGGGCCGCCCGTCATGTCAATTTCAAGACATATAGGGCGCCGGCGCGCGGGTTGCGAGTCGCGGGTGGACCGGCTGGCTCACCTCCACCCTTTACCTTCCGCCGCGTCCCTCGTATTGTACATCCTACGTACATCAACGAACGGGAATGTCATGACGACCTCTCGCGTCTTCAAGAACGGCAATTCGCAAGCCGTCCGCATCCCGGCGGAATTGGCCTACGATCGCAACGACATCGACGTCGAGATTGAACGCGTCGGCGACGAAATCCGCATTCGGCCCGCGCGCCGCTCGCTGGCCGGGGTGTTGGAGAAATTCGCAAGATTTCTCACCCGACTTCATGGCCGACGGCCGCGGAGACCATGACCAGGCCGTACGCGACACATTGTGATGGCGCGCTACATGCTCGACACCAACATCTGCATCTACCTGATCAAGAAGCAACCGAAGGAGGTCGGTCGACGCTTTGAGCAGTGCAGCGTAGGCGACGTTGTCATGTCAGCGATTACTTACGCCGAGCTTCAATACGGCGTCGCGGCCTCGGCGGATCCCAAACGGGAACGCGCCAACCTCGAGAACCTCATTGAGGACATTCCGGTTGTGCCGTTCGACGCTGCTGTGGCAACCGCTTACGGACCGATTCGCGTTGCGACCCGCGAGAGCCGCGCGGACCATCTCGACAAGCTGATTGCCGCTCACGCTGTCGCGCTCGGCGTAACGATCGTCACCAATAATGTTCGCGATTTCGCCAAGTACCCCGGCGCCGCGGTTGAAAATTGGTTGCCGCCCAGGTCCTGACGCCTCGGCAATCCCGGTAACCGGCGGCCTCGCTGGCCGGCCCACAACGCCACGCCCCAAACCCGCGCGCCCGGCGGGCCGACGTATTCGGCTCCGTCGACGGAACGAGGGGATCAACCCGCGGCCCGCTTCAGCGCCACGATCTGAGCCAGCAGGCGGTCGCGGGCCGCCGCCCGCTCGGCGTAGGAGCCGTCTCCGGCCGCCGCTTCCACGCCTTCGACCAGTTTCGCCTGCAATGCGTCCGTCATCTCGGGCGCGCCGAGATCGGCCCACCAGGTTTCGACCGCCGGCAGAAGATGATCGAGGAAATGCGCCAGTCCTCCCTCGCCGCCGCCCATGTGGAAGGTCATGTGCGAGCCCATGAGGGCCCAGCGCAGTCCCGGACCTTCCGAGAGCGCGGCGTCGACGTCGGCGACCGAGACGACGCCCTCGGACACCAGATGAATGGCCTCGCGCCACAGCGCCGCCTGGAGTTGGTTGGCGACATGGCCCGGCACTTCCTTTCGGATCTCGATCGGAACCTTGCCCATGGCGCGATAGAAGCCCATGGCCGTATCGATCGCGGCGCGGCTCGCCTTTTCGCCGCCCACCACCTCGACCAACGGGATCAGGTGGGGCGGGTTGAAGGGATGCCCGATGAGGCAGCGTTCCGGGTGTCGGCACCCTTCCGAGATCCGGCTGACCAGCAGCCCGGAGGAACTCGACGCGATCACCACGTCGGGCGGAAGCGCGGCGTCGAGGGCCGGAAAGAGCTTTTGCTTCAGCTCGTAGCGCTCGGGCGCGTTCTCCTGCACGAAATCCGCGCCCTCGACCGCCTTCACCGGGTCGGGCTCGAAGCGCCAGTCGGCAGGGTCGGTCCTGTCGGGCCCGCCGAGAGCGGAAAGCGCCGGCCAGGCGGCGTCGATCAGGCGCTGCGTCAAGTCTCGAGCGCCGGGCGCAGGATCGCTGACCACGACGTCGAGGCCGCGGGAGAGGAACAGCGCCGCCCAGCTCGCGCCGATGGTCCCGGCGCCGATCACGGCGACGCGACGGATGGAAGAATCGGATTGAGACATGGCGGATCCCTGCGGTTCTGGCCGCCGTGGCTTACACGCTTTTGCTTGACCGCGGGATGGGACCTTTTGGCTTCCCTGGATCCCAAGGACGCGGCCCCGCGGCCATTGTGAGCGTGAGGGGTCGCGTTTATACAAGCGGTGGGGCGGATGTTCCGATTGGTTTCCGCAGTGAGGCTCAGTTCGCCGACCCTCGCTGGAGGCCGCCTTAGGCGCTCGGCGAGAGCATCCGCCGGCTCGGTCCGTCCGGCCTCACGTTTGACTTCCACGACTTGCGAGGTCGCAGAAATGAGCGATCCAACTCTGTGGATAAATCTGGATGGCAGGGTTGTTCATCCAGACGCGCCGCTCGGCGACGGGGGGCCCGGACATTTCAAGTCCGCCACGCCCGTGGGGAGCGGCGACCAACTTGTCCCCGGTATTCCAGACCCTCTCTCGCCCGATGGACGCAATGTCGTTTTCAACAATAAGCAGAAACAGGAAATCTTGACGGCCGACGCCGATGCGAACGGCACCCCTCCCGCCAAAGGTCCGGCGATCGCGATCCTCAACGGCTGGGCGAGTCCCGGTGGGGATCAGGACCGCACGACTGTGGGTATCGGCGAACTCACCAGTTTTACGGTCAGCGACGTCGCAGGGGGCAGTTGGAGAAGCGCCGACCGCAAGGGCTCAACCATCAACAGCGTGACTTTCCAGTGGACCGCCAGCGCTGTCGGAACCAACACCATCACTTACACCGCCGCCGACGGGAGCATCTCCAGCGTCACCATGATCACGAAGGCGCCGGAGAGTCTCAGCGGCAGGAAGGACAGCGACATCACCACTTATCCCGCTGGGAGCCAGGGGGCGGGGATGGAGCTCACCATCACCGTTTTGCCGACGACCGTATCGTTCCAAGCCTTGGAAGTGATGGAAGGAACCTGCAACGCCAGCGCGGTGAGCGGTTACTTCAGCAGCCACGCCCCGCGTCCCCACAACGCCGCCGCTGGCGCCGGCTCTTGGCGCCAGGTGGGCCCCAACAACGACCTGTCTGACACCGCCGATAGCTCCGGATGGCCCTCGCCCTGGTCGCAAGGGAGCTACACCTGGGCCATCCCGGCCCGCTGGCGGAAGAAAGGGGAACTCCACATCGACGGCGTTCGCCGCCACGAGCGACCAGGTCGTCACCATCACCGCCGCGGACGGGACGACCATCGTCACGAAGCTCGGCGCCGCGAGCGCATCCAGAACGCCCTGAAAGCTCCCTGCGTTCTGGCGAAAGCCT
>CAVVJO010000025.1:0-25986 GCA_963748545.1 uncultured Alphaproteobacteria bacterium | reverse complement strand
GCCTTGGCGGCTGCCACGAGTCCTCGTCGTCGCTCCCGGCCGGCCCAGCGCTGTTTCCGCACCGAGCCCTTGAACAAAAGTTTTCCTGCGCGACATAGCCAATTTGCCGGCGGAGGACTTCCGCGTCACCGACGCGATATCCACGCCGTCGCAAGAATCTGGCCCGCTTCGATGTCGTAGAGCCGCAGGATGAGGGCCATCACCGTCGACTTGCCGCCGCCCGACCGCCCGACCAGGGCGGTCGTTTTCCCGGCTTCAGCGACGAAGCTCACGGCATGGAGAACCCGTTCTTCGGGACGATAGCCGAACACCACATTGCGAAACTCGATCCGGCCTTCCGTGATCTCGAGTTCGCGCGCCCCCGGAGGATCTTCCTCGAATTCACGCGCGTCGAGGAAATCATAGAGCATGTTGACGCCGAAGAGCGACGAGGACATATCGACGTGGAATGGGCGACCCGCTTCATCGGCTCGTACAGCATGATCACCGAGGTGATGAACGAGAACAGGCTTCCGGGCTGATTGCCGCGAATGATGACGGTGTAGCCGCTATAGAGCACGACGGCGGCGATGGCGAAGCCACCCGAGCTCTCATGATGGGGCTGGTGCGCGAGCTCACCGACGCGAGCTTGTTGGCCGCGGTCTGGAAGCCTCGGATCGCCGCCCCCTGCCGCTTGCGCATGAAGTCCTCGAGGGTGAAGGCCTTTACGATGCGGAGGCCCTGCGCCGTCTCCTGCAGCGACTCCATGATCTGCATCATGCCTGCGAATTCCATGGACATGATCCGTCGGACGCGCTGGCCGATCTGGCGCACGCCGAGCGCGGCGACAGGCACGAGCATCAGGGCCAGGACCGTGAGCATCGGGTCCTGCGACACCATCACGATCACGAGGCCGACGATGGTCAGGGCGTCGCGCGACAGGGTCGTGATCAAGAGGTTGAGGGCGTTGCTTGCCGACCCGGCGATGAAGGACTGCCGCGCTATGAATTCCGACGAATGCGCGTTGCTGTAATAGGCGCATCATTCGCAGCATCTTGTCGAAGATCCGCGTCTGGATGTCGGCGACGATGCTGTTGGCGACCCGAGACAGCGCCACCTGCTGGCCATAGGTGGCGAATCCCTTGACGGCGTAGATGGCGATGATGGCGGCTGTGATCTCCCAGACTGCGCTGAGATTGTGTCCGACGAAGATCTTGTCGACGATCTTTCCGATGATCCAGGCCGACAGCGAGGTCGTCAGCGCAATCAGGCCCATCATCGCGAAAGAAAAAGCGTAGCCCTTCCAGTGCTTCGCGCCTTGGTCGGACAGAAGCCGACGAAGCGTTGCATTGGGCTGGCCGAACAGCAAGGACTCGATGCGATCGCGGATCCCGCGCCAAAACACCAACAGACAACTCCTTCGCCGGGCGGGGAGACAACCCGTTCGGCAGACGCCTCGCGGCTAACGGGGCGCGTTCATAGCATTTTGACCGCAACAGGGAAATTGGGGCGCAAAGCGATTGTCGCGGGGATCGTGGGTCGTCGAAGAAAGAGGAGCCCGGTCGAGATGGTCCCCGCGCCAATCACAGTGCAGCTAAAACTTGGCAAAGCAGTTAAATGCGTTGGGCGCCTTTCCGGCGGCGGCTTGGCGATCCCGGCGTGCGCCGAATCCGACAGTTGGGGCCTAGGTAGTCGACGTATTGTGTTGGCCAGACCGTCCAGATGACGCCCGCGAGAAACTCAAATCGCAGGTGAGCGGTCGTTGCCTCCACGTGCGGTATCCGCGCCCGAAGGGGTATTCTAGTACGCGACGGGCAAGTTCGACGTTTTGGTGCAATTCGATATCGCAACCGCGAATTGCGCAATGGGGAAAGCGGGCGTTGGCTTGAGCGACCTGGCATGCCCTGGTTGCCCTTCCAGTTGGACACGCAAGATTTGATTTCGTAAAGCGCTCCACTCGCAATTTCGCCTCGGGGAAATGGTGAAAAAGAGAGAGCACAGGGCCGCACAATATGCATTGGAACAAGTCCAGCCATGCTGCTTTATGGCTTGAGGCTGGCTACCCGAGGCCAACTTGTTTGTTTCATAGACCGAGCTGACGACATAGGCGGCGCTTGGCGTACTCGAAACTTGTTTGGGTCATCCGCGTCGAAACCGGCGTCCATCTTGTCGAAAATCGAAGGGCGTCGAACAAGGCTCTCACTGAATTGGTCGGGTCCAGTCACTTGATCTATGGTTCGCTTGGGTTTGGCCTCGTTGCAGGCAAACGAATTCCTCTGCTGGCGTCCCGGATACTTCTCCACTTGGGCCTCGCTGTGAAGGCCGCTGTTCGATTGGATGTGGAGGCGATCGCCCACGCTTCCAGAAACGTCTCTACCTTACTAGAGTTACGGACTCCTTTTGTCTATCCCGCCGGGGGCTTCTCGACTGTCCTGCGAGAGCTTCAATGCAGACTTTTGTCCCTGCGGGCGCGCTTCATGATGAGACGGGAAGCGGTCAAAATCGAATTGACATCAGCCGGGGTGCAAGTCCGAGAACCGGCGAAGATGCATCTTTGCGAGCGCGTCGTTATCAGTTCCCGAGGCCATGCACCAGTTGCAGGCATGCATGAGCAATTCACGGAAATCAGAGAGGCAACGCTTTCCAGCTTTGTCTTTGTCTTACCCAAGGGCACTCTGAAATTCAGAGGATACGTTGAGATATTTCAAAGCCCGGTTTTGAAGAGAATTCGGGAGCTTGGATCCTTGGGTCTGCATTCACCTCAAGGCGAGATAATTGTTGCTCAATCAAGGAAAGTGCCTGGGGACGATGATGGTTCAGCCGACCTTGAGAACCTGTTGTCCGAGTCCAAGCGCCTTCGACTCATAGAGCGTGAGGCGAGAGTTGTCATGTTTCATAGGGAAGTTGTCCGCGTTGCAACCTTAAGTCGTCGCTCTCTGAAGAAGATCCAAGAGGCGACTGATGGTCGCATCATATCTCTGCAGACGGTTGATTTTAGCGATCAGCCTCGCTCCTATTTGACTTAAATATGTCATTTCTTGATATGGACGCTTAAGATCTCAAGGGGTCCGAGCAAGCTGAATGGTTTCGATCTTGCCATTTCTCGACGAAAGCGCGCAGAACAGGGTGATCTGGATTGAAGAACCATCTTGCCCTGCCAGGATCTGAAATGAGCGCGGGGAAATGGAATGACGGCGGGCTACCAATCGGACCTGGGTCGATCTTTCGCTTCTTGAGCCCCATGTGACGGGCTGATCCACAATTTGGCGGCCGCACCGACGGTTCGATCAGACAACGCGGTCTTTGCCGGCCTCCAATTACGAAAGCCGCCAGCGCCTCTGTGTGACTGCACTTGAAGAAAACGGTGGGACGGAGCACTATTTCCTCGGGCCCATACATCCCCGGGGGATGTCGAGCGGGTTGTGTTATACGATTTGGCGATAAGCATGAGCGGCGACGTAACGCTTGCAAGCGGGCCACCGCGCGGAACGTACACTGCGCCGCAGTCCGAGTTGGACGCTCGTTCGCTTTGCGGCGCGCCCGTTCTCAGCGTCATCATCCCGCATTACAACGACTTGGCGAACCTTGAGGTTTGCCTCGGTTTGCTGGCGGCGCAGAGCGCCCCGCGCGAGGACTTCGAGATTATTGTCGCTGACAATAACTCGGCCTGTGGGCTGGAAGCGGTTAAGGAGGTTTGCAGCGACCTCGCGCGGGCGGTTTCCGCTCCGATCCAGGGTGCGGGTCCGGCCCGCAACGCGGCAGTTCGGCACGCTCGCGGTCGGTATCTGGCTTTCACTGACTCCGACTGCCTTCCCCACCCGGAGTGGGCCGCGAACGGCATTCGGGCCGTTCGCGAGGCGGATATGGTGGCGGGTGGCGTGAAAGTCATTCTCGCCGACGGGATACACCCGACGCAGGTAGAGGCCTTCGAACTCGTCTTGGCCTTTAACAACGAGCGCTATGTTAAAAAACTAGGGTTTTCGAGCAGCAGCAACATGTTCGTCCGCAAAGACGTTTTCGAGGCCGTTGGAGATTTTCGCCCAACTGTCGCGGAGGATATGGATCGGGGCGAGCGCCGTCGCCATGGGATATCGATGGCGGTACGCGCCGGACGTTCTGATCAGCCATCCCGCAAGGCGCGATTGGTCTGAATTGACGCGAAAGTGGCGCCGGCTTACTAGCGAAGCTTTCGCGCTGACAAAGGAACGGCGCTTTGGCCGGGCCTATTGGCTCGCCCGATCGTGGCTGGTCATGCTGTCCCCCCTTCGCGACGCGCCGAAAATTCTCTTTTCATCGAAACTCGACCGGTTTCGGGACAGGATTGGCGCATTGGGCGTCCTTTTGCGCATGCGGCTGTGGCGGCTACGGGAGTTCGCACGCTGTCGTGTTTAAGCGATGTGATTTTTCTGGTGAGGGGCGATCCGAGTAATTTGGGGTGGCCGCACCGAAACCGCCGATGGACACACACTCTTAAGTTCGCGGGGCTAACGCATGAACATTCTTGTTGTCGGCGCTTGTGTTGGAATTGGGCGGCGCGTCTACGGGCGACATGAGGCTATCCGATCATGCAGCGAGGTCAATGATCTGATCGATTGGTTTCTCGGCGAGGGTCTGCCATCCGTCGACTTTCCGCATGGTGATCTGTCCTGAGGCGAGCAGGGCCCAGAACAGCATGGCGGCTGTTTCGGCGCAGGGCAGCACAGTCTGGGTCTTGATCCGTCGCTTGAACTCTTCGTGCAATCGCTCGATCGCGTTCGAGGTTCGGATCGACCGCCATTGGCCCGGCGGGAAGCGGGTGAAGGTGAACAGCCGGTCGCCCGCCTCCTCGAGGCTGTCGGCGACGGCGCGGCATTTCAGGCGCCATTTGCGAATGAACGCCTTGCGCCGGGTCTCGACCTCGCCGCGCGTCGCCGCGTAGATCATGTCGCGGTAGTCGTTCGAGATTTCCTCGTGCAGGCGCTCAGGGGCATGGGCGAGGAGATTGCGATGCTTGTGCACGGTGCAGCGCTGGACAGCCATGTCGGGCCAGAGCGCCGCCAGCGCCTTTTCCAGACCCGGCGCGCCGTCGACGACGACCAACTCCGGCGTTGGCAATCCGCGCCTGACGAGTTCGTCGAGCAGCGCGCGCCAGGCCGCCTCGCTCTCGCCGCCCATGCTCTTGATCGCCAGCAGCGTCTTCTGGCCGTCGGCGCGCACGCCGAGCGCCACGAGCAACGAGATCGAGGTCGCCTTTCTGTCGAGCCGGACACGCGCGACCGTCCCGTCGAGGATCAAACGGACGATGGGCTCCTCGGCGAGCGGCCGGCTGTTCCAGGCGTCCCAGTCCCCCTTCGTCTTGCGCCAGACGCGGCTGACCACGTCCTTGCCGACCGGCCCGGCGAACACCGCGTTCAACGCGCGGCGCACGCGGCGGGTATTGGTCCCCGCGAGATAAGCCCCGGCGATCAAGGCGTCGGCGGCCCGGGTGCGGCGCTGGTAAGCGCGCAGCGAACCGCTCCGCCACTCGCGCGTCTTGCCGTCCTCGCCGGTCAACCGGGCCCGCGGCACGGCGATCCGCGTCTTGCCAAACGTGCCCGTAAGCGTCCGCTCGCGATGCCCGTGGCGAACGCCGACGACCGGCGGCGGCGCCTCGTCCTCCTCCGGTCTGCGCCGGCCATAGCGAGGTCGCGACAACGCCTCGGAGAGTTCCGCTTCCAGCATCGTCTCGATGAATCCGCGCACGCGACACCGGACGCCGTCCTCGATCGCATCGAACCAATCTTCGAAAAGCAAACCCTCAGCGGCTCCAGCCGCCTCCTTCGTGGTATCCTTGATCATGGCGTGGTCTCCGTTCCAGCGCGCCAACGCCGGAATCATTTGGGTTGAGCAACCCGGAGACTACGCCAACCCAATTCCAACCACCTCCGCGAAGAGCGGGTTTTATTGGCTCTCACTTGGCGCGGTCGCTTGTTCGGCTTAAGCACAAGACAACGGTGATTGACGGCTTCAGGTTTACCTATCGTTTTCCCCCCGGTCGATGGCAGCATGTCGCACTCGCCCAGAGGGCGCACGAGTTGCTGCGGGGTGTTGAGGTCATCAGGTGCGATCTTTTTCACCGTGAGCAGCTCAAGGCGATCGTCCGCCGCGTCGAGCCTGACTGCATTGTGAATCTTGCCTGTCTGCCCCTAGTCAATGTCGCTCAGGAATTTGAGGAAGAAGCGCGGCAAAGCATTTTGGATGGCGCGGCGGCGATCGTCGAAGCCGCGCTAAGCGATCCCCGACCAAGGCGCTTCGTCCAGGTCTCGTCGAGCATGGTCTATGGCGATTTCGAGCGCGTCCCCAATCCGGAGGAGGCGTCGCAGGCGCCTAAGAACATCTATGGGCGGTACAAACTCGAGAGCGAATGGCTGGTTCGCGAGCGCGTCGGCGCGGCCGGGCGCGATCACGTGATCGTCCGACCCTCCGGGGTCTACGGTCCGACCGACATAAACGACCGCGTCGTTCAGCTCTTTTGCGAAAAGGCCCTGCTCGGCGAGAAGCTCGTTGTCAACCACTGCGAGGCGAAAATCGACTTCACCTGGATTGAAGATATCGCGGACGGCCTCGCGCTGGCAGCGACCCACAAGAACGCTGCCAACGAAACCTTCAACGTGGCCTCGGGGCGCGGGCGAAGCCTTGGCGAGCTTGTCGAGATCCTGCGCGGCCACTTCCCGAATCTGGAGGCGGAAGTTCGCTCCCAGGCCGATCCGACGATTCCGAACCGCGGCGGACTTGACATTACGAAAGCTGGCCGGCTGCTCGACTACACGCCGCGGGTGCAACTCGAAGCTGGCGTCGAGGCGTATTTGCGCTTTCTCTCGCAACACATCCCGGACCAACGGAAGAGCCCCCCGCATGGGGCGATCGCCTAGGTGAGCGTCCTCCCCTTTTTTGGCACTGCGCGGGAGAACGAGGACCTTCTGGAAGATCTCCTCGCCCGCACTGCAGAGGTGCTACGCTCGGGCAAAATGCTGCAGGGCGAGGCGGTCGCGGCGTTCGAGGCGGAGGTCGCCGCCGTCGCGGGCCGGAAATTCGCCGTGGCCGTTGGATCAGGCACGGACGCTGTGTCGTTCGCGCTCATCGCCGCAGGAATTGGGCCCGGCGACGAGGTCCTCTGCCCGGATATTTCGTTCGTCGCTTCTGCCTCGGCGATCGCGCGCACGGGCGCCAAGCCTGTGTTCGTCGATGTCGAGCAAGACTGCATGATGGACCTCAGGGAAGCCGCCGCGCGCGTCACGCCGAGGACGACTGGCGTGCTGTTCGTCCATCTTTTTGGCGCCATGCGCGACCCCTCCGTGACGCTCGCCTTCGCCAAGCGCCACGGGCTGTTGTTCGTCGAGGACGCCGCGCAAGGATTCGGGGCCAGCTTTGACGGTCGACCCTGCGGCTCCGCCGGGGTCGCCGCCGCCTTCAGTTTCGATCCGACGAAGGTGATCGGCGCGCCCGGTAGCGGGGGCGCAGTCGTCACCGGGGATGCGTCGATCGCAGAGCGCGTCCGCAGAATGCGCTATCATGGGCGCAGCGGCGGCGTGTCTGTCGAACTCGGCTACAATTGCCAGATGCCGACGACGGCCGCGGCCATGCTGAGCGTCAAGATCGCACGCCACGCGGCCTGGACCGCGCGCCGCGCCGCCATTGCGGAGCGCTATCGCGCCGGAATTGCGGGCCTGCAGCTCGACCCGATCCCGTATGCGCCGGGCGTCCGGCATGTCTGGCACAAGTTCGTGCTGCGCACCGCAAGCCGCGACGCGCTCGCTCGAAGCTTATTTGCGGATGGCGTACCGACGGCGGTCCACTACCCTACGCCGCTGCACTGCGAGCCGATCTTCAACCGCCGCGAACATCGCGGGAGCGGTTTTCCCCAGGCGTTGAAACACGCGGCGACCGCGTTGTCGCTGCCGATTTACGCCTATCTCTCGGATGCAGAGGTGGACCGGGTCATATTAGCCGTGCATCGGTACGCCGGACTTGCCGAAGCTGATCCAACGATGCTCTGAAAGGTGGCGCGCCGCGCGGCGTCTTGCGACGCCATCTGTAAGAGCGCCGAAGCGGCGGCAGACTGCGGGCGCTATCGCTTGACCGCGACTTGATCGAGGATGGGCGGCCGCCCCTAGCCAGGCTGACAAACGATGGGAAAAAGGGACGATCCCGCGAGCAGCCGAATATTGAATGAAGACCTGGGTCATGGCTCACTCTTTCCGTACCGGGATCGACGACCAACGGCGACAACGGAAGCAAACCCCGATCGGTCACGGACGTCAGGCCGCCTGCGACCGTCCGCAATGTGCGCGAAGCCGACGGCGAGTTTCGACGTTGGGCGGGCTTCGCGGACGGCGGCCGCGAACGCCTCTGTTGGGCGGAAAGGGAGCTTAAGCCGAACGGACGGAATGTCAGGGATAGCAGACGTACCAGGACGGCATTTGGAGGCGTTCTATGCCAACATTCGAAGGGCGCAGAAGACACTGAGCGGCCGTTGCGACTTGCAACAGTGCCACTGCGATGTGATCACAATCACAGCAGGACGCGCAAATTCATGCCCTTTTCGGAGAACGAACGGCTCGACCGCGCGGGCAATAGATCGGCTCGTCTGCAGCCACACTGAGTACGCGTCCTCGATATTTGATCTGGGAGTTCCGCGGATAGGAGAGCAGGATGCCTTCTTCACGCAATTTCGTTCCAATACCCGGCAGCGAGCGCCTCCGCCCTACGAGCCACAGACGTATCGGCGCCGCCGACGCCGCGGCGCGAATTGGCGTCACGATCGTCGTGCGTCCTCGTCCCGGCAGTCCGCCCCTGCCCGATCTCGCCCATTGGCAATCGACGCCGCCCGGCAAGCGCAAGTTCCTGAAGCCGGAGGAATATGCGCGCATTCACGGCGCCGCCCAGGCGGACATGGACGCGGTCGCCGCTTTCGCCGCAGAGCACGGGCTCACCGTTTCGTCCAGCCACACAGGACGACGTCATGTCACCGTGGAGGGAACGGCGGCTCAGATGAACGCCGCTTTCGGGATCACCCTCCATCGCTACGAAGCCCCTCTTCCGTCGGCGGGCCGCCGCACGGAAAAGGAACCCGCCCCGGCGCCTCCGCGGCGGCGCGGCCGGACCAACGAACACGCGACGCCAGCTGCGGAGACCTACACGCATCACGGCTATGACGGCGCCGTCCATATTCCGAAGGAGCTCGAAGGAATTATCCTGGCGGTCGTCGGACTCGATGACCGCCTTCTCGGCGTCCCCGCAGGTTCAGGCAACGATCCGAGCGGCGCGAGTTCGCTCGAGCCTCCGACTGTCGCGCAACTCTACAATTTCCCGAACTCTGGCGCGAGCGACCAGACCATAGGCGTGATTGCGCCGCAATCAACGCCCGGCAACGGCGCGAGTTATCTCCCGAACGACATCACCGGTTCATATTTCCCGAACCTCACAAACGCCGCCTATCGGACAGCTCCGGCGTCGATCAACAACATCAATCTGACAGTCGGAACCAACACCTTCTCGAACAGCACGACAACCGTTCAGGGCATCACATCGACGACGAACCTCAACGCCTTCCCGTTCAGCTTCATCATCGAGCTGACGCAGGACATTTCAACGTCCGCCACGATCGCCCAGGGTGCCACGGTCAACGTCTATTTCACACAGGCCTCCGAACAGGGCTGGCTCGTCTTCCTCAATCGGGTGCTGCTGCCTCAGGGAGAGAAGCAGCCGACCGTCGTCACCTGCAGCTTCACGATCTACCAGGGCGACGACAGCAGCTATATCGGTTCGCTCTCGAACTCCGGCTCTGCCGCGTCATTGATGTCGACCGCCTTCCAGGCGCTGGCCGCGCAGGGCATCAACGTCTTCATCGCGATCGGCGACTGGGGCGCCGACAATTGGTGGTCGCTCGGCGGGACCTCGCCGACAGCGCCGGACGGCAGCAGCCACGTCATGTATCCGGGAACCGACCCATGGGTAACCGCATGCGGCGGAACGGTCGTCGCATCGAATTCGAGCCCGCCGCCGGCGTTCAACGAGAATGTGTGGAGCGACGCCTGGTCGACGAGCGGCTTCGGCTCCTCCACTTCGAATTTCGGCGCGACCGGCGGCGGCGTCAGCGCGACTTTCCCCGCGCCCCCCTATCAGACGGCGGCGGGGATCACCGGCGCGACGGATTTGGCGGGAACGGCGCATTCGGGCCGCGGCGTGCCCGACATTGCGGGCATGGTCGGGCTCACCGGATTCTTCGTCAACGGCCTCAGTTACAACTTCACCGGCACGAGCTGCGTCGCGCCGCTTTACGCGGGCTTTGCGGCCGTGCTGCGCAGCGCGTTCGGCGTCGAGCTCGGCTTCTTCAACTCCATCCTCTACCAATTGCCGTCTTCGGCGTTCAATCAGGTGACGTCGGGCAACAACGATTCGCACGACACGCCGGCCAATGTCGCGATTGCGATCCCCGGATATACCGGTACGACGGCCGATGCGCCGTTCTTCACCGCGGGATCCGGCTGGGACGCCTGCACCGGGCTCGGCAGCGTCGCCGGGTCGAACTTCCTCAACGGCCTTGCAGGTCTGATGTACAATCAGACGTTCTACTTCCAGGCGCAGAAAAGCACCTACGGGCTCGACGAAGTCAGCGCGAACGCCTCGACTTCGGGCGATTCGACCTATTCGTCCTCATCGCCCAGCGGCCCGCCGTTCTGGCTCGTGCTGGAAGGCTTCACGCCGGCCGCGGTCGCTGCGGTTCCGATCCCCAAGGTCGCCGGGGCGCTCACGCTCGAAAACGTGACGGTCACCGTCGGCGCCGCTCAACCGGAACTGCCGTCGCAGACCAATACGCCTCAGCGCATCCTATTTCCGTGCGGCATCGAGTTCCCCAAGAGCGCCATCAAGTCGATCGCCGGCGGCGGCGTCTT
Organism: uncultured Alphaproteobacteria bacterium; assembly: GCA_963748545.1. Classification (GTDB taxonomy): domain Bacteria; phylum Pseudomonadota; class Alphaproteobacteria; order Rhizobiales; family Beijerinckiaceae; genus Roseiarcus. The sequence goes on along the minus strand of CAVVJO010000025.1, from coordinate 15,094 downwards.
CCCCAATCCCGGGCAAGCCTCATTCGATCTGCCGCTCAGCGCGCTTATGAGCGGGCTCGGCCAACCGTTATCGGCTTCGATGGTGTTCGAACTCACCGCCGGCGAAGATCCTTCGTTCGCGAACTTCACGAGCATCTCTACGAACGCCGACAACGTGTTCTATCTCAGCAACGATCTCCGGGTCTTCACCGTCACTCCCGGCGTCAATACGACTCCAGTCGCAGGCGTCGCGTGGCCTGGAACCAATTTCACGAGCTTCGACACCGCAAGCGCGTATGGCTACCTCAAGAGTCTCCTGAACACGCTCAACGGCAATTCGAGCTTCAATTCGGGCGCGTCCGATCCCTTCACGCAACTGCCCGACCAGTCGAGTGCGCTGACCGGCGATTCCTCCGTCACGCCCTTCTCGATCAATCCGACGAGCCCGTTGGGGACCCCGTTCAACAACTACAATTTCGCCATTGCGAGGGTGCGGGTGAACGGCGCGGCCGGCAATTCGACGGTCAAGAACGTGCGGGTGTTCTTCCGCCTGTTCGCAACCGAGACCAGCGACACCGACTACCAGCCCGCTCTCACTTATCCTTCCTCCTCCGACGTCGGGGGGCAGCCCGGCGCGCCGCTGCTCGGAATCGGCAACGTCACGATCCCGTTCTTCGCGACCGGGAATTATCAGGCCAACAGCGACTTCGGAATTCAACAACGACTATCCGTCCAGCGGAACGTCGCTCAACAGCTTCCCCATCACCATCCCGTCGAGCGGCACGGCCTGGGCCTATTTCGGCTGCTATCTGAATGTCTATCCGACCGGCAATACGATCAACGGTCAGGCCGTGCAGACGATGCTGCCGAGCACGCACGCCTGCGTCGTGGCGCAGATCGCCTTCGACGACGCGCCGATCCCGACCAGCGGCGGCACGGCGGTCGGCCCGGAAAATTCGGACAAGCTCGCCCAACGCAATCTCGTCGTCACCTATTCCGACAATCCAGGGCCGGCCGCAGCTCACCGCATTCCCCAGACCTTCGATGTCAGGCCAAGCCCGACGCTGAGCGCAACCAAGGGGGACCTCCTCGACTATCCCGACGAACTGATGATCGACTGGGGAAATACGCCGGTCGGGGCGGTCGCCAGCATCTATTGGCCGCAGGTCAAGGCGAGCGACGTCCTGTCGTTCGCGGACAACCTTTATTCGACCCACCAGCTTTCGGCCGCGGATCCTTACACCGTGCAATGCAAGGTGCCGCACGGCTTCACCTTCGTACCCATCCCGCCCGGAAGCGGGCCGAATTTCGCCGGCCTCTTCACCGTCGATCTGCCGCTGGGCGTATCGAGCGGGCAGGTCTTCACCATTTCCGTTCGCCGGATTTCAACGCGCCGTGCGGCCGAGAATCCGCCGCCCTCGCCGATCAAGATCGAGGCGCGCGCCGCGGCGAAAGCCGCAGAGCGGGAGAAGATCATGCGCAACTGGCGCCAGGTCGTCGGCTCCTTTGCAGTGCGCATCCCCGTCACGACGAAGCGCGTGATGCTGCCTGTCGAGGAGACGACCTACTCCATCCTCAAGTGGAGATACGAGCAGATGGAGCCGACCAACCGCTGGCGCCCCGTCCTCGCGCGCTATCTCGACTACATCGCGGGGCGCATCCATGGGCTCGGAGGCAATTCCGGGACGATCGAGCCGTCGCCCTACGGCCCGCAGCCTAAGCCCATTGAGCGGGGACACGAGCACATCGGCAAGGTCGACGGCCTGGTGTACGACCGCTTTGGCGATTTCCGGGGGTTCTGTCTCACGACCGAGGATGGCCACGAACGGAGCTATGAAAGCCGCGAGGGCGAGATCGAAGCGCTCGCGCGCTTCGCCTGGCTCGACAGGGTGGTGATTTCTGTCATCACCGAAGCGCACGCCCCGCATTGCCCGGTATCGATCATCCTTCGCAGGGTGCCGCCGCGTTCGCGCGATTGGTGAGCTCGAATGAATTCCAACCAGCGCATATAGCATCGCGGGTTGGCCAAACCGTCCGGCGGCGCCCGCTATGTGCGCGGAGCGCCGGTAACGGGATTGTTCAGGACCGAGGCGCTTGCCGCGTAGGTCGGAGGGACAGGGTCGACGTTTAGCGGTCGTCATGGATCGCAGTCTCGTAGGCGCAGAATTTGGTAGGAAAGCGGGTTTTGCCTCCACGGGGAGGAATCCGCCCAAACGGATGTTCAATATTCCATAGGGTCCATGGCCAATGGCCCACGCAGGGAGCGCGACAGGAATTGCCCACCGTTAAATGCTGGATGCTGAGAGGGACGCCGCGCAATATATAGCCCCAGTCTAAAGTCAGCTCTCGGCCCGACGATAGCGAAACCGTAGCTGATCAAGCACGACGGCCAGAATCAGAAGTCCTCCGAGCAGCACCATCTGCAGATACGAGCTGATCTGAATCAGGTTCATGCCGTTTTGAACAAGGACGATGAAAAGTGCGCCAAGCACGACGCTCTCGACTTTGCCGATGCCGCCGCGCAGCGAAACGCCGGCAATGACACACGCGGCGATTGACTCGAGTGCAAACGAGGCGCCCATGTTCGCCTCCCCGGTGCCAACGCGAGCGGTCAGCAACAGGCCGGTCAAGCCCGCGACCAGCGCGCATAAAGCGTACGTCTTGACCAGCGTTCTGGTCGTAAGGATCCCGGACAGATGCGCGGCTTTAATGTTTCCTCCGACTGCGTAAATTTTGATCCCCGCGCGAGTTCGGGAGGCAAAAAACCAGACCAGGACCACGAAAACGATAGTGACTAAGACAGGGACTGGGACCCCAAACAACCGCCCAAACCCTAACGCGTCGCCGAACTCCGGCGGCAGTCCGTCGACGGGAACGCCTCCGGTCAAGAACAGCGCCAAACCTGCGCAAACGGACGAAGTCCCCAAGGTCATGATGAAAGGCGAAACGGAGAGCCACGCGATCCCCACGCCATTGACGACGCCGACAATGAGGGCAACGAGGAGACCGAACAGAATTCCCATCGCAATCGCAACCCAGATCATATTAGGAAAGAGATCAATGAAGTAGATTATAGCAAGCGAGGACGTGACCGAAGTCAGGGCGATGGTAGTACCTACCGAAAGATCGAGACCGCCGGACACCAGCACCAGCATCTGTCCTAGCGATACGAGGATCAGGTAGACCGATTGGCGGGCGACGTTCACGAGGTTGTCGACCGAAAGAAAGTTGCGCGAGAGAAGCGTAAATATAAGAAGCGAGCCGACGAGGAAAAACGGCAGCGCTCCGAACTGCAGAGCGACCGACGCCGACCAATTTGAAAAGGTCCGGAAGGCACCGCGCCTTGGCGCGAATCCTTTAGTTTGTTCCGAAAAAGAGGCCAAGAACTCGCTCCTCGTTTGCTTCATGCCGTCCGAGCTCAGAGACGAGTTGTCCCGCGGCGAATACCAGGATCCGATGCGAGAGGTTCAGGACCTCGGGCAGGTCGGACGAGACAATGACGACGGCCTTTCCGGCCATCGCCAGGGACTGGATCATTTCGTAGAGCGCGATGCGTGTTTTCATGTCGACGCCAACGGTCGGCTCGTCGAAGATGAAGACCGCGCTGTCCTGGCAGAACGCTTTGCCGAACAGAACCTTCTGCTGGTTGCCGCCAGAAAGCCGTGACACCGGCTTCTTGCGGGCACCGAGCGAAAGCTGTACGCGTTCCGCAATCCGGCCGCAGGCGCGTTCGATGGACTTCCGGTTGAAATAGGCGGCCCGCCAGCCTTGGCCGGGGCCGATCAGGTTGACGGCCAGGTTGAAATCCGCGGTGTGGTCGAGGGCCAGTCCTTCAGTCTTACGGTCGGGCGACAGATAGGACATGCCTGTGCGGATGATCTCTGAGGTCGAGGCGTGGGTCACGTCCCTTCCCAGCAAACGCACATAGCCGTTTCGCTGCCCCTCAAGTCCCATGATTCGTCGAAAGAAACGCGATTTGCCCGATCCCACAAGACCCGCGGCCCCGATGACTTCGCCGGCCCGAACGACGAATGAGATCGGGCGCGCCCGCGAAATCGACAGGCCTTCGACCTTCAGGATCTCCTCTCCTGGCCGATGGGGAATTGTTGGATAGATCTCGTCGATCTTGCGACCGGCCATGAGGTCGACCAGCTCGGACGAGCTCGTATCGGCCATCGCCAAGGTCTTGATTTTGCGGCCGTCGCGGACGATCGTGATACGATCGGCAATGCGCGAAAATTCTTGAACGCGATGCGAAATGTAAGATGATTCCGACCCCCCGACGCTTCAGAATTCCAAGCAGCACGAAAAGGCTGTCGACTTCCTTGTCGGACAGCGACGCGGTCGGTTCGTCGAGGATGAGAACGGATAGATCACCTCTTACAGCCTTCGTGATCTCGACCATCTGCCTGTTCGCGCGCGACAGGTCAGCAAGCCTGGCGTGGGGAGAAATGTCGAATTCGAGGCGCTCAAGGAGCTTCTGTGTCTCGGCGGCCATGGTTCGATAAGAGATGGCGCCAAGGACATGAGGCTCGTCCCCGAGGAAAATATTCTGAGCCACGGTCAGATTCGGCACGAGCGAAAGCTCCTGGAAGACTGTGTAAACTCCCTGCCTCTGCGCGTCGGTGACCGATTTCAGAGAGATTTCCTCTCCGCGAAAGAAAATCCGTCCAGCGCTCGGCGCCGTCGCGCCCGACAACATCGATATGAAGGTCGATTTGCCCGCCCCGTTTTCTCCGAAAATGATATGAACCTCGCCCGCGTGCAGGTCGAAATCCATGTGATCGATCGCGACGAACTCGCCGTACTTTTTCGTCAGCCGTTCGGTGGCGATCAGTGACGCGGTGTTCATCGGCCTCTCCGTCAAGTGATGCGCGGCCCATCATAGACCCGCGCATCGCGTGGGATTTAGTTCACGGAGAAGGCTGGCCGGAAGCCAGTCGGGGGCAGGATAGCGTCATGCTTGATGTCTTTGACGTTGGTCGAGTTCGACAACAAAGATCTTCGGGCCGACATGCTTCATGTAATCCTTGCCCTCGAGGATACGGACAGCCTGATCGATCGCGATCCGTCCCTGGATCACCATGCTGTCACTACCCGCTGCTAGGACTTGTCCCTGTTGGATGCCGCTGAAGACCTGCGGGGTCATGTAGTCGGCGACAAGCTCCAATTTGCCGCCAAGGTCGCGCTCGCGCACGAGGCCCATGGCGGCTTCGACCGTAACGGCCGTTCCGGCGACGTAGCGCATGTCCGGGTTCGCCTGCAGCTCGTCTTCGACGAGCTTGAGCTGCGTCTCCTTGCCGGTGTCGCCGTAACGGGACGGCAGCACTTGCAGCGCCGAGCCCGCCGTTCCTGCGAGAAAGCCGGTGTTTGCGGCCTCGACCCACCCGGCGCCCGCCGGACCCGGGAACCATCCGACCTTGACCGGCGGCGTTCCGGCCGGATGTTTTTTGGCGAGATAGAGTCTCGACCTCCCGCCCCATCACGTAGAACGACACAAGGGACTTGGCCGAAATATCCGTCGACGAGACACCGTTCCCGAGATCAATCACCGGGATGCCTTTGTGAGCAATCTCGCCGATGAGCGAATTGAGGCCGTCATACGAGATGGCCTGCACAATCATTGCTTGCGCACCGTTGGCTACGCAGTCCTCGATTTGGGAGACCTGCGTCTGCAGATGTGTATATCCGCCGGCCTCGACCACGTTGAGCTTGACGCCGAGCTGCTTGGCCTCGTCTTCGAGACCATAGTCCATGCCGACGAAGTAGGCGTCCTTCATGTGAGGAAGGGACACGCAGATCTTCCACGGCTTAGAGGCCTTGTCCAAAGGCGTGTAAACGGCCGGAACGCTCTGGCCGTCCTTGGAAAACGGGGGCGTGATCTCCATGACCGGATACGGGGACCAGCTCTCTCCAGCCCATGACGGCATCGAGCAGGCCATTGTCAGAAGCGATCCCAAAAACACTCTGCGTCCTGAAACCATAGTCTTTCCTCCTCCATGTTTTCTTCCGGCTGCGATTGCGGAAGCTCGCGAGACAAAACTCTCCCTTCGCCCTCCGTCGCTGTACGAGGATGGGCGCTAATTCTTCGATCCTGGATGGCCCTTTAGGCGGCTTGGCGACGCCCGTCAGCGATTTGCAAGACAGCCTTCACGAGACTGTTGTAACCGGTGCAACGGCATAGGTTCCCAATCAGTGCTTCGCGGATTTCCTGCTCCGTCGGATCGGAATTCGTCTCCAGAAGCTGTCGCAGGGCGAACAGGTGTCCTGAGATGCAGAAGCCGCACTGGAAGGCGTCGTTCTCCCAAAGCGCCTTCTGCAATTCGTCGAGTTCCCCCGGCGCGGAGACGCCTTCGATAGTTGTGACAACCGAACCCTCTGCGCTCGCGGCCAGCATCAGGCAGCTCTTTGCGATCGTCCCGTCGATCATGACGGTGCAAGCGCCGCAATCGCCGTTGTAACAGCCGATCTTCGGTCCGGTGAGGCCGAGCGTCTCGCGGAGAACGTCGACGAGCAACTGCCGATCCTCGATCCTGATCGCTCTTTCGACCGCGTTCACAGTAATGCGAAGCCGGCGCGTCGGAACGAGCGCAGTCTCACCTTCATTCGCGTCGTCAATGTTCATGGCTCGCCTCGTTCATGTCCGTCACAGCTCTTCTAGCGGCGACCGCGGCGATGCGCGCGCGATACCAGCCGGGGGCAAGATCGTCCTCGAAAGGTTTCACGATGTGCGTCTTCACCTGAGCCTCAAGGGCCCCGAAGTCCCGGAACGCGAACTGCGCCGGAATGGCCTGCACGGCGCCGAGCGTGATCGATACGCTTCCGTCCGGGGTCCCGATAGCGGAAGCCGTTGCAATCGGCCACGAGCCAGTCGCATGCTTGATCTTGCAATAGCCCGCCCGCTCATGGCGCGGCGCTGAAAAGCCGGTCACGAACTCTCCCTCGAGGAGATCAACCTCGAAAACCCCGCGGAAGAACCTGTTGGCGGCGGCGCGCCTTTCGCCGCCGAGCCCGTGCACCTTAAACGTTGCATTGGTCGCAACAAGCACAGCCGGCATGTCGCTCCCGGGATAGTTGAAACAGCAGGCGCCGACCAAAGTCGCATGGTCGACGATTTGCCTGCCCCCGGTCACCTCGGCCGCCGCGCGTGGCAGCAGCGGACAGAACTGTTTCGCAATCGGACTGGCAAGAATGTCGCCATAGGTCGCCATTGCCCCGACGTGGAGCTCGTCGCCGTCAACCTCAATGGCCCGCAGCGGCAGACCCCTCAAGTCCACGATATGATCGACGGAGATTTCATTCCGACCCATGCGCGGTAGGATCTGACTGCCCCCCGCAACAATTGCTACCTTGTCGCGATGGGCGGCCAAAATCTCGCTCACCTCGGCAAAATTGTGGGGCCGATGGTATTTGAGAGCTGTGCGGATCATGCCCTGGCCTCCGCGGCGTCGATCGCCCGCAACACCGTCTGGGGATTGAGAGGGACATCCGACACCCGCGCGCCAATCGGCCTCAGGGCGTCGTTCACAGCATTCAGCACGCACGCCATGGCGCCGCCGACGCCGCTCTCGCCCGCGCCCTTGGTTCCGAGCAGCGTGAAGGGGGACGGAGTGTGCTGATGCGTGATCCGGATAGTCGGCAAATCGGGGGCACGGGGCGTCAGATAGTTCTTGAATGTCTTTGCGACCGGCGCGCCGGTGCGGGCGTCGTAGGGTTGCTGCTCCCAGAGGAGCCCGCCAATTCCTTGCGCGATTGCGCCGAACAGCTGCCCGTCGACGAATTTCTGACTGATGACCGTGCCGCAATCGTCGACGACCGAATAGTCCTTGACCTTGACGACGCCAGTTTCGAAGTCGATCTCGACGAGCGCGACGTGCGCAGAATACGGGTAGCTCGGATAGGTGGAGAACCGCCCCTTTTCGTCCGGGGCGTGGTGGAAGTTCTCGGGCTTCGCGACCTTCGTCACTTCAAAAAGCAGATGGTCCAAACCGGCGCGCGCCATGGCGTGGCGATAAATGCCGATCGCAACGTCTTCAAATGACATTCGCTTGGCGCTGTTGCTGCGCGAGCAGAAATGTCCATCACCGACCTCGATGTCCGCGGTCGCGACGTCGAGCAAAGCCGCAGCAGATGAAACCAACCGATCGCGCATCTCTCTGGCGGCGAGGACGGCCGCTGCGGCGCCGGTGGAAATGCTGCGGCTTGAAAAGTTGCCGAACCCGAACGGACAGACGTCTGTGTCGCCTTGCACGACCGCTACCTTGTCGGCGGAAATCCCGAGTTCGTTGGCGACGAGATGCGAAATCGTCGTTTCATTTCCCGTGCCGGAACTCGTCACGCCGGTCAGGACTACGACGCTACCGCTCGGATAAATTCGGACGGTCGATGTGTCGAAGCCGCGGACGAAGCTCCCGCTGAAGTCGCCGCCTTCGGGAGTGAGCTCGAAGGCGACGCCGACACCCAGTCGGCGGCCATCTTTGAGCGCCTCCTTCTGAAGCGCGCGCAAGCCCGAGTAATCGGATAGTTCAAGGACCTTGCACAGGGCGCCATAGTAGTCTCCGGAGTCGAGATGCTTCGCCGCAGTCCAGTGCGGGAACGCCTCCTTCGGAATGAAATTTCTCCGGCGAACCTCGGTCGGGTCCAACGCCAGGTGCTCGGCCACCATGTCCATCATGGTTTCGAGCACCATGGCCGCCTGCTCTTTGCCATAGCCGCGATAGCCGTTCAGTGGCGCCTTGTTCGTGACGATCGCGTGCGAGACGACGTCGTAGTCCTTGATGAAATAGGGACCTGGAAAGGTCATCCCTGCGGGGAACGTCATCGCCCACCCGCCCCAGGTTTCGAGCGCCCCGACATTTCCCAGGCTCCGAACCTTCACTGCGGAGACGACGCCATCGTCGTCGAAGCCGAAGGAAAACTCGTGCGAGAAATCGCGTGCGCCGACGAGAAAGCATTCCTCGCGGGTTTCGCGCCATTTCACCGGAACGCCAGCGAGCTTCGACAGCACGCAAACCAGCGGCTCTTCCGCATAGCCGTTGAACTTGTGGCCGAAGCCGCCGCCGAGACGTGTGGCCTTGACCCGCACCTTGTGCTCGGGAACTGACAGGATTTTTGCAAGGTTGCTCCTGACCGGATGTGGGTTCTGGGTGGAGCCCCAAAAATTCAACTGGCCATCCGAATCCCACGACGCGATGTATCCCCTCGTCTCCATCGGAGCGCATTGATGGCGAGCTGAGGTCAGTGAGCCGGAGAGCGAGTGTCTTGCGGAAGAAATCTTCGCCTCGGCGTCGCCTTCGCGGAACGGAAAGGCAGCGAGGATGTTGCTCGTCCAGTGCTCGAAAACCTTGGGCGCGTCCTCTTTCGCCGCCTCCGCGGCTTCTAAGACGAAGGGCAGATCCTCATACTGGACGTGGATGAGATCCCGGGCTGCTTCTGCGTTTGCCAGCGTATCCGCCGCCACGGCCGCAACCGGTTGCCCGACCCAACGGACCTCTTCGTGAGCAAGACACCGGAACTCGGCAGTCGGACAGCCGACGATGGCCGGATCGAAAAAGGCCGGCATGACACCGGCATGTTTGAGCGCCAAAGCGCCGGTTAGCACGCAGCGAACGCCGGGACATGCCTCCGCCTCCGAGATGTTGATCGACACGATCTTTGCGCGAGGGCGGCTGCTACGCAGGACCGCCGCATGATGCATATCGTGAAGCTTTACGTCGTCCAAAAACGCCGCGCGCCCGGTGAGGATCAGGTCGCCGTCCTTGCGAAGGGGGTGGCTCTCGTCACGGCGATTCTTCTCGATTGAGTTCTTCGGCCTTCGCGCGCTCTCGCTCTTTCAGGGCAATGTCAGCCATCTCGTCGGAATCCTCCCGTTGCGCCGGTTTAATCGGCGGAGTTTATTTTTGATCTGGTTCTTTAAGAGCCATAATACCGGCCGTACAGAACTTCACGCATGTCTCCACGATCTCATCGACGACGCCGATATTTGACGCACCCCCAGCAAGAATTTCCGTTCTCCAGTCGCTCGTTACCGACGACATTGCAATCGCGATCGTATATACATAAGATCTCGCAATATTAACGCCACTCAATCTCGGCTCTATCTTGCAAAACTCGCGTACAAAGACTTTTGCGATCGCATCGAAATTGGCGGACAAAATGCGCTTCGAGAGATCGTCAGAAGAACTCGTCAAGAGCGCGACGAGCCGCACGTAGTGCGAGCCGCCTCTGCGAATGTCGGCGCTCAGTTCGACGGCGGGAGCGACGAGCACGCGGACAAGATCGGCTACTTCGTAAACACCTTGCGCCTTAAGGAGCCGGAGCCGGTGCATGCGCTCCGCATTGATCGCCCCCGCACGCCTTTCCACCGTTGCGCTTGCGAGACCCTCCTTAGAGGTGAAGTAGTACCCGATCATCGCCTGGTTCACGCCCGCTTCGCGGGCGATGGCGCGCAGCGACGCTCCGCTGAACCCTTGCTCTGCGAAAACCCGCTCGGCGACATCCAGGATCGCCTTGGCGTTCGATGGGCGATCCTCGTCGGACATCTCAAGCGAGTCGGAAATCCAGTCAAACACCAACGGCGTCGCGCTCCCTATTAGTCAAACGAATAACTAACAACTAAATGTCTGTCAAGCCTTTCCGCGTAAGTGACCTCTCGGCTCCCGATTCCGGAGAGGGAGTTAGTTGCAAAACAGAGGGTTATTCCCATACTCCGCCGCGAGCCCAGCGCCGTCCGCGTTTCCTGTGCTCATTAACACGTTATCACATGTATTATGTAGTCGTTTGACTGAAAGAAGGTGATCTGACATAAGGGCCGCCTTCGACCAACGAATGGGTGAGGTCAGTGTTTCGTCTTGGCGACCCTTCGATCGACGAACGGATGAATACATGAAGCTTGCAACTTTTCGTCGTTCTGAGGGTCAGACGTCGATCGGCGTCGTCGACGCCTCGCGCCAGACGGTCACGGATCTATTCGTCGCGCTCGGAGGAGACTTGCGCTTTGAGAGCATGCAGTCTCTTATCGAAAGTGGCCCCTCTGCGCTGGACGCAGCGCGCGACGTCGAGGCCCGCCGGCCGGAGGAAGCCGAGCTGCCTCTCGCGAGCGTGCGCCTGCTGGCGCCGGTGCCGCGGCCGATTCAGATGCGCGACGCGATGACCTTTCCCCTGCACATTCGTCAGGCAATGCGTGGGCTCGAGCTTCTGGGCGCAAAGGACGCCAGTGACTATCAGGCCATCAGCAGCGCACCTTTACGCGAGCTGCCGCAGGTCTACAGAACGACTCCAATCTGGTACTTCACCAACCGTCTCTGTGTCGCGGGGCCCGGCAGCGAAGTGCGGTGGCCCGCCTATTCGGAGCGCCGCGACTTCGAGCTTGAGCTTGGTATTTTCACGTGGGGCGCAGCGAGCGATATCCGCGAGAGCGAAGCCGCCGCGCACATATTCGGCTACACGATCTTCAATGACCTCTCCGCGCGCGATCAGCAATCGAAGGAGACTCCCGGGATGCTGGGGCCGGGCAAGGGCAAAAGCTTCAATGGATCGAACGTGCTCGGCCCATGGATCGTCACGCCGGACGAAATCGGCAATCCGTACGACCTGAAGACCTGGGCGAAGGTGAACGGCGAGGTCTGGAGTACGGGCCACACCGCCGGCATGCTGTTCAACTTCGAGGAGTTGCTCGCCAGCCTCTCGCGCAGCGAAACTATTCATGCCGGCGAATTCATCGGCTCGGGCACTGTCGAGAGCGGTTGCGGGCTTGAGCTGCAGAGGTTTCTTGAGAGGGGAGACCACATTGAACTGGAAATCGAGCGTATCGGAACGCTCGACTGCACTATCGCGAACAGCTAGGAGCAGAGCGCCGCATGCGCCAGATCATAGATCTATCCATCCCCATCGATGCGACGACTCCGGCCGATCCGCCGTTCCAAAAGGCGTCCGTCCGATACGTTAAGCATACCGAGGGCGCCGCGATCCTTTGCGGGCTGTTTCCGGGCCTCAAGCCCGGCGACCTTCCGGACGGACAGGGTTGGGCGACCGAGACCCTGTCGCTAAGCACCCACAACGGGACCCATCTCGACGCGCCTTGGCACTACCATTCGACAATGGACAACGGCAAGCGGGCCTGGACGATTGACGAAGTGCCCCTGGAGTGGTGCTTCCGCCCCGGCGTGCGGCTCGATTTCCGTGATTTCCCTGACGGATATGTCGTCACGCGCTTAGACATCGAACGTGAATTGGACCGGATCGGCTACCATCTCACGCCCTTCGACATCGTACTTGTCAACACGGCGGCAGGAGCCGCGTTCGGCAAGGACGATTACGTGGATCGAGGCTGCGGAGTTGGCAGGGAGGCGACGCTCTACCTTATCGACCAGGGCGTTCGCATTACAGGAACTGATGGTTGGAGCTGGGACGCACCGTTCTCGGCAACAGCTAAACGATATGCTGAAACCAACAATCCAAACATAATATGGGAAGGACATAAATCAGGCAGGCACGGCGTATATTGCCACCTCGAAAAGCTCGCAAATCTCGATAAACTGCCCCCCTTTGGATTTCACGTAGTCTGTTTCCCGGTGAAAATCGCTGCCGCTTCAGCCGGCTGGACACGCGCCGTCGCCATACTATGAGCGACCTAGGCCGCCCCGCTTAAGCAGCCTCTTCGGTCTCACGTGATGATCAAACACGAAGTGGATTGTCCATTGTTGGCGCTCACGTCGCGTCGAGGTCCAAACAAGAAGGGCGGCAATGGGTCGCATATTACGCGTTCGGTGGGCCGCCCGTGGACGCCAGAGATGTGCGCAATGCCGGCGCCCCAGGGGCGGACCGAATGCGCACAAGTGGCACTTATTGCAATAGCAGGGCGACCAGGACGGCAGGACAGGGCCGAATATGTCTCATTCGCCAAATCGCCCGACAGCGCACGCTCTTTGCGATGCCCAATCGTGGCCCCGTGCTTCGCCGCTGTAGGACGGCCCTTCATGCTGAAGCTCCTTCGGTAGGCACGTCTGATTTGAGACGCTGCGCTTCTCATCCCGCCCGACGCCGGGAGCGCTTCCACAACTCCAAAGCAATCGGCAGCGGATCGACATTGACTCCGGACCACCAAGACGCTTCGTCGCCGTATCCGTGCAGTTCGCGGTGGTGAAGTCGGCAAACGGGCACGGTGTACTCGTCGCTGACCTTTCGGCCAAGCGCGCGCGGCTGAGCGAACCGAATGTGGTGTGCTTCGCTCGGGATCCGACCGCAGACGACGCAAGGCTGCGTCGCGACGTATTTGCAATGCATCTTGTCGCGCAGCCGGATGGTCTTCGGCGTCACTCGGCGACGGCGGTTCCGCGCCCCTTCAGAGACTTCTGGCGTCGGCGTTGGCCACTCAATGGATTCGGCGATTGCCTGTGCCTCGTCCGTCCCATGGGGTCTCGCCCTTTCAGGCGCCAGGCTCGACAGTTCATCGACTGACCTGTCTAACGCTTCGACCGTAGCCACTTTCTCTCGGAAAATCGCCTCGAGAAGGTCGGCGTCGGAGCTCGTAAGCGTGTTCTTGGCGGGCAGATTTTTGTGGACCCAGTCCGCCGCCTCATCCGATGACCGAAGCCGATCCAGGTCCGCGACCAACTGGTCGCGCAGCGCGGCGGAGTCTTCGGCGCTCAGCGTTATCCTGTCAGGCCGCGGCGACGCCTCTTTGGGCGCGCGCGCTGCTTTGATAGCCAGCGCCGACTCCGCCGCTGCGGCTCGCAACGTCGCAGCAGGCGGAGCGATGGACTTTGCGTTTGCTCCGGGGCGCGAACCGGGAGCTGATCGGTCATTCGCCTCCGGGCTTTCCCCCCCACCGGGTTTCCTGCATCTGCTCGTTGGCGTTCATCCCTCGCCAACACACTGGCGCCCGTGTCGGTCGCCAAGCTCGTTGACCGTTCGCCCCTCACTAGCTCGACCTTTAGGTTGAGATCGGGAGCGTCGAGATCGTCCTCACCGGCGATGCCGACCAGGGTGAATAGGGCGTAGCGCCTCGCATAGGTTAGGGCCGCGCCCATCCGGCGGGGCGCCGTGGTTTCCGCGAGCGCGCACACCGGCCATTCCGATGAGAGCCATTCGCCCGAGGAATGGGCAAGCGTCGTGGTGAGGCGAATGAGTCCAGCCTCCCGGTCGATTGCGGTTGTCTGGACTGTTGCGATTTCGTGTCCGCCTAGCGCCTTGCGCACGATGTCGAGTCCGCTAGACAGCGCCGCATAACGAAGGTCTGATCCGGATCGCGCGGGTTCGATGACCGGATGGTGGCGACAAGCGCCTTTTCCGGATTGGCGAGTTCGGCCTGCGCCTTGGCGAGCGCCGCGGCGATCGCGCCGATGGTTTCGCTAGACCGCTGCATGGTCATCCTCCTTGGCGAGAAGATCAAAGCTCACCGCGCCCGACTTCGAGCGTTTGGCGCGAACGCCATGGCCCGAGGCCTCCTTGGCGTCCTCCGGCATCAAGGTCTTGAGTTCGGACTTGGCCCGCTCATGGTCGAGAAAGGCAGGCCGTGTCGCGCAGAAGAGTCCGGCAAACTCCGCCCAGGAATTCGAGTCGCTCATGTCGACGACCCGGACCGCTTCGATCCTTGGCCGCGGCGGCTCGATCCCGTAAGGGCGGGGGGTCTCGCCGGTCTGCACGCACCGCCAGAACCGCCTCTCGGCGGTGACGAGAAAGTGCTGGTAGAGGACGTCGGCAGGGATAGTCATCTCGATCCATTTGCCGCCGCCGGTGATGATCGAGAGCGCGGCCGACCGGGCGTTGGTCACCCACATGTTGTGCTGAAGCTGGGCCATATGCTTTTCCGCCGCCGCCTCTTCCGAGAACGACCACGGCAGCATGAACTTGGCCTCGAACACGGCGTCGAGGTCGTCTGACGAACATCCGTCGAGGGTGGCCGCCACGAACGATTCACCGGATGCTGGACCCAGCGCTGGACGTCGGTGACCGTCCGTCCGGTGTTGCGCTCATACCAGCTTCGGTTCAGCGCCTCGGTGGCGAAGCCGAGTTGGACGACGAGGTTGTCGCTCAGGTCCTCGGCTCGGCTTCGCCGCGCTCTTCTTCCACAGCCGGATCAGCGCCGCCTCGTCTGGGCTCATGATAATCCGTG
>CAVVJO010000024.1:0-27401 GCA_963748545.1 uncultured Alphaproteobacteria bacterium | reverse complement strand
AGCGCCTTCTGGATCGCCTGCTCGGACTCGCGGAAGTTGAGGGCGGAGGTCGCCTCGTCGAGCAGGATGATCGGCGCGTCCTTGAGAAACGCACGGGCGATCGCGATGCGCTTACGCTGCCCGCCGGACAGCTGCATGCCTTGCTCGCCGCAGGGCGTGTCGTAACCGCGGTCGAAAGCCATGATAAAGTCGTGCGCATAAGCCGCCTTGGCGGCGGCCATGATGTCCTCGTCGCTCGCTCCCGGCCGGCCCATGGCGATGTTGTCCCGCACCGATCCCTTGAACAGGAAGTTTTCCTGGGCGACATAGCCATTTGCCGGCGGACCGACTTCCGGTCACTGACGCGAATCCACGCCTCGCAAGAATCTGGCCCGCTTCGATGTCGTATAGCCGCAGGATCAGGGCCATCACGGTCGACTTGCCGCCGCCCGATCGTCCGACCAGGGCGGTCGTTTTCCCGGCTTCGGCGACGAAGCTCACGGCATGGAGAACCCGCTCCTCTGGACGATAGCCGAACACCACGTCGCGAAACTCGATCCGGCCTTGGGTGATCTCAAGTTCGCCCGCCCCCGGGGGATCTTCCTCGAATTCACGGGCGTCGAGGAAATCATAGAGCATGCTGACGCCGAAGAGCGACGAGGACATATCGACGTGGAATCGCGCGACGCGCTTCATCGGCTCGTACAGCATGATGACCGAGGTGATGAACGAGAACAGGCTTCCGGGCTGATTGCCGCGAATGATCACGGTATAGCCGCTATAGAGCACGACGGCGGCGATGGCGAAGCCCCCGAGACTTTCCATGATCGGACTTGTGCGGGAGCTTACCGAGGCGAGCTTGTTGGCTGCGGTCTGGAAGCCTCCGATCGCGGCCCCCTGCCGCTTGCGCATGAAGTCCTCGAGGGTGAAGGCCTTGACGATGCGGATGCCCTGCGCGGTCCTTGGAGCGACTTCATCATCTGCATCGCGCCGGTGAATTCCGTGGACATGATCCGTTGAACGCGCTGCCCGATCTGGCGCGCCCCGAGCGCCGCGACGGGCACGAGCATAAGGGCTAGGACCGTGAGCATCGGGTCCTGCGACAGCATCACGATCACGAGGCCGACGATGGTCAGCGCGTCGCGCGATAGAGTGGTGATCAGCAGGTTGAGGGCGTTGCTCGCCGACTGGGCGATAAACGCTTGCCTCGCCATGAACTCCGAAGAATGCGCTTTGCTATAATAGGCGATGTTCATCCGCAGCATCTGGTCGAAGATGCGCGTCTGGATGTTGGCGACGATGCTGTTGGCGACCCGCGACAGCGACACCTGCTGCCCGTAGGTTGCGAACCCCTTGACGGCGTAGATGGCGACGATGGCGGCGGTGATCTCCCAAACCGCGGCGAGGTTGTGCCCGACGAAGATCTTGTCGACGATCTTTCCGATGATCCAGGCCGACAGCGAGGTCGTCAGCGCAATCGGCCCCATCATCGCGAAAGAAAAAGCGTAGCCCTTCCAATGCTTCACGCCTTGGTCGGACAGCAGCCGACGAAGCGTTGCATTGGGCTGGCCAAACAGCAAGAACTCGATGCGATCGCGCATCTCGTGCCAAACATCAATAGACAACTCCTTCGCCGGGCGGCTGACGACAACCCTTTCGGCAGACGCCTTGCGGTTAACGCGGCGGGTTCATAGCATTTTGACCGCAATAGGGAAATTGGGGCGCAGAGCGATTGTCGCGGGGATCGTGGGTCGTCGAAGAAAAAGGAGCCCGGGTTGAGATGTCCCCACGCCAATCACAGTGCAGCTAAAACTTGGCAGCGCAGTTAAATGCGCTGGGCGCCTTTCCGGCGGCGGCTTGGCGATCCCGTCGTGCGCCGAATCCGACAGTTGGGGCCTAGGTAGTCGACGTATTGTGTTAGCGACCGTCCAGATGACGCCCACGAGAAGCTCAAATGCGCAGGTGAGCGTCGTTGCCTCCACGTGCGGTATCCGCGCCCGAAGGGGTATTCTAGTCACGAACGGGCAAGTTCGACGTTTAGCGGTCCTCGCGGATCGCCGGTCCGTAGGCGCAGATTTGGTAGGAAAGCGGGCTTTGCCTCTACGGGTGGAATTCCGCCCTGAGCGGTCCTACGCCAAACGCTCGATCAGCGCCTGAGCCTCGGCGATCTCGGGCATTTCCAGCGTGGGCGCAAAGCCTGCGAGCGCGTCGCACAAGGCCGTGCGCGCTTCGAAGGTGCGGCCGGTCGATTGGAGGAGTTTCGCTAGGGCGACCGCCGCTTGCAGGCCAAAGCTCCGCGCGCCCTGGTCGCGCGCGACGGAAAGGGCGCCGCGGTAGGCGTCTTCTGCGGATGCAACGCTCGTGGTTTCGCCTTTCATGAGCGCGTCGCCGCGAACGCGATGCAGCAGTGAATCGATCCAGCCTTCCCCGCTCTCTTTGGAGAGCGCAAGCGCGCGGTCCAACGTTTCCAGCGCCACGGCCGGCTCGTCGCCTTCGGCGTCGAGCTCCGCAAGCCGCGCGGAAAACAGCGGCGCCAACAGCGTAGCGCCGAGCCGTTCGTATTCCGCGAGCGCGTCGCGAAACGCGCTTGTCTCCTGCCTGTCGCCGCTCTCGCGGGCGCGGGCCCAAAGGAGCGCCAAGGTTCCCCATCGCAGGTATTGCCCGAGCCCATGCTGCTCGCACAGGTCGCAAACCGTCTGCGCCGCCTGCTTCGCGGCGGAAGCGTCGCCCCGGACGACGTCGACCAGCGCCTTGAGAAAGCCCGCGAAGATCAAAGTCGGGACGTGGCCAAGCTTGCTCGCGCTTCCGATCGCGTTCGAACAAAGCGTCCCGGCTTTACCGAGGTCGCCAACGACGCAGGCGGGAACTGCGAGATACGCTGCGCTGGAAATCCCGACCTGCAGCCCGAACTGAACGCCGGACTCCGGGCTCCGGATCGCCTCGAACAAGTCGATCGCGCGTCCGAGGCTTGCGATCGCGTCCCGAAAATCGCCTTTGAAGAGTTGCGTGACGCCGAGACATCGAAAAGCGACGGCGACGGCGATGGGCAGTCCGGATCGGTCCGCCTCGGCGCGATAGACCTCCAGAGGGCCGAGGCTCCTGGCGACCTCGCCGCGCACCAGGGCGCCGATCCATTCCGCGTAAGTGGTTTCCAGACGCTTATCGACCGCTCCGCCGTTGTCGGCGAGTCCGGAGGCAAGTTCGCGGGCGGGCCGGAAGGCGGCCTGGGTCTCTTCGGCGGCGAAGCCTTTCGCCCACATGACGGCCTGGCCGCAATCAGTCTGAAGTTTCAGCCGGCGCTGTCGCGCCGCGACGCCGGCCTTGACGTCGTCCGTCTCCGCGAGCGCCGCAAGCAGCGCCTGCGCTTCGGCGATCTCGGGCATTTCGGGGGTGGGCGCGAAGCCTTCGAGCGCGTCGCCGAGGAAGGCGTGGGCTTCGACGGGGCGGCCGGTCGATTGGTAGAACTTTGCGAGCGATAGCGCGGCGAGGAGTTCGTAGGTTCGCGCCCCCTGCTCTTGAGCGACCACGATGGCGGTCTGGTAGGCGTCTTCGGCGGCTGCCGCGTCAGTCGGATCGCGTCGAAGCAAAATGTCGCCCCGCAGGCGGAAAAGATGTGCGTCCGTGACGTGCTCTCCCGTTTCCTCCGCGATCTTCAGTCCGGTTTCGATCAGAACCAGCGCGCGATCGGTCTCTTGCGCCCTTGCCTCAATATCCGCCAGAAGTCCGTGAAAAATGGGTGCGGCAGTTTTGCCCCGCTCTCGACAATCGCAGCCAGCCCCTGCCGGACTGCACCGACGACAGCTCCAGCGCCATGGAGGCGCCCGCGGGCCCAGCCCGCCATGAAGGAGCCCGCCGCCACATGCAGCGACATCCCATGTTCCTGACCAAGTGCAACTGTCGCACTGGCTGCGCGAAGCGCCGCCGCCGGATCGTCCCGCCGGGTTTCCAGCATGGATTGGATGAGCAGCGCGTTCACGATCACTGGCGTATCTGCAATCTCTTGAGCCAATGAGATCGCGTCGTCTATCAGCGATCGGCAACGGGCAAGCTCGCCCACGTGCCAACTCGCAAGCGCGAACCACGCCGAGGTCTGCACCCGAATGTCGAAGCCAAGCGCGCGGCGATCCAGGCCAGAGTTGCGTGCGGCCTCGATATCGATGAGCGATTGTTCAAGGTAGCTTCGCGCATCTTCGAGAGCGCCCAAGAAGAGGCTATTGGTCCCAAAATGCCGTCTGGCGGTAGCCAAGGACTCCGGGTCGCCTTCACCCTTTGCCCGCCGCAAGAATGACGCCGCAGCCTCGCGCGCGGCAGTGTGCTCACCTCTTATGAAACTTGCGTTCCAGTGAGCGAGATAAACCTCGAGATGCTCTGAAACCCTGGCGGACGGATTTGCCAGTTCATCCAATCGAGTGACGGCGTCTCTCGTTTCATCGGCGGCGAAGCCTTTGGACCAAAAGAGAGCCTGGGTGTAGTCTGACTGCAACTTCATCCGGCGACCCGACTCCGACGGAACGGTTTCGTTTGCCTTGTCCGCCATCGCGATCGCCTTGCCGAGGTGGGCGATCGCCTCCTGAAAGGCGGAGCGGCGTAGCGCCGCGTCGCCGGCTTTGCCCCACCATTCGATCGCCTGCTCGGCATCGCCGGCTTGGGTGAAATGATGCGCGACGAGTTCGGGCTGCGCGTCGGACGCAGCGAGAAGCGCTTCCGCTGCGCGGCGGTGCAGCGTCTGCCGGCGGCTCTTCAACAGGCTCTCATAGGCCGCGTCCTGGATGAGCGCGTGCTTGAAGCGATAGGTGGCGTCGGGCGCATGGCCCTCGACGAACAGCAGGTCCGCCTCCGCGAGCTTGTCGAGGGCGGATTGCAGGGCGGCCTCGCCGACGCCGCCGACCGACCGCAACAGCCCATAGGAAAACTCGCGCCCGAGCACCGCGCCGATCTGCGCGACCTCGCGCGCTTCGCCCAGGCGATCGAGCCGGGCGGCCAGCGACTGCTGGAGAGTCGGCGGGATCGCCTGCGCGCCGCCCTGCGCCCCGCCTTCGAGCAGGAGCCGCGTCACCTCCTCGACGAACAGCGGCACGCCGCCGGTGCGGTCGGTCACGCCGTCCATGACCTCGTTCGACAGCGCATGCCGCTCGGCGATCGTCCCGACCATCTTGCGGACCTCGGCGCGGTCGAGCGGGACGAGCGAGACGATTCCGTGGTGCGAGCGCGTCGCCCAGGGGGCGCGGAACTCCGGCCGAGTTGTGGCGACGACGAACAGCGGGGCCGCCGCGCCGCGGTCAGCCAGAGTCTTCATGAGATCGAGGGTGGTCGGATCGGCCCAATGTAGGTCCTCGAAGGCCAGCACGAGAGCTTGCGCGCGGGCACCGGCGAGAATCCAGGCCGCGACCGCGGCGAGCTGGCGGCGGCGCAATTCTTCGGGCGCGAGCTTTGGCGCACGGGCCTCGGGCGCAGAAATGTCGAGCAGCGGCGCGAGCAGGGCCGCGGTCTCGCCCGCTTCGAGCTTGACCTGCGCGAGCGCCGCTTCAAGCTCGGCGAGGCGCTTCTCCGCCGCGACGTCGGCGCCGCCGAAGCGTAGCCGGCCCCATTCGGCGAGCGGATGGAGCGGCGTGTTCTGCATGAGCTGCGACGTGGCCCACTCGACCCAGGTGTGCGGCGTCGCGCCGAGCCGGGCGCGGAACTCTTCCATGAGCCGCGACTTGCCGAGGCCGGGCTCGCCGACGATCTGGACGAACTGGCCCTCGCCGCCCCGCGCCCGCTCCCAGCGGCGCATGAGCAGCGCGAGGTCCTCCTCGCGGCCGACGAAGGGGTTGAGGGCGCGCGCGCCGCCGCGCCGGCCGCCTCCGCTCGCGCGCACGAGGCGATAGAGGACGGGCCGGCCGGATACGCCCTTGAGATCGTGCGCACCCTTGTCCTCCGCGACGAACAGGCCGGCGATGTGGCGCTGCACGGCGAAGGTCGCGAGCGCGGTTCCAGGCTCCG
Organism: uncultured Alphaproteobacteria bacterium; assembly: GCA_963748545.1. Classification (GTDB taxonomy): domain Bacteria; phylum Pseudomonadota; class Alphaproteobacteria; order Rhizobiales; family Beijerinckiaceae; genus Roseiarcus. The sequence goes on along the minus strand of CAVVJO010000024.1, from coordinate 21,440 downwards.
CGGCCGCTTGCGTCCGCGCCGCGACATTGGGCGCGTTGCCGAACACCTCGCCGGTCGCGTCGACCACGACGGGCCCCATGTCGAGGCCGATGCGGGCGGCGAGTTTCGGCAGGCCCTTGCCCTCATTACCGGCGTTCAGCGCCTCGAGCGCGGCGAGGATCGCGAGCGCGGCGCGCGCGGCCCGCTCGGCGTCGTTCTCCTGCGCGGTCGGATAGCCGAACAGCGCCATGAGCCCGTCGCCCAGTCTTTTCAGCACGTGGCCGCCGTACCGTGTCACGGCTTCCGAGGCGGCGTCGAGATAGGTGCCGACCAGGTCGCGCCAGTCCTCGGCGTCGAGCTTGGCCGCAAGCGCGGTTGAGCCGACGAGGTCGCAGAACATCACTGCCACGGGCCGGCGTTCGGCGGCGAGGTCGGCGGATTTCTGAAGCGGCGGCATCGTCGGAGGCAGGCGGGAGGCGACCGGCGGCGGCGGAGCGGCGCTGAGGGCCGCGATCGCGTCCAGCAGTTTGCGACGATGGCCGACGATCGTGACCCCGAGGTCCTTCAGATCCTCGGCCCTCAGGCTCGGCAGAATATCGCCGTCGATCGCGTTGTCGCAAAACGCTGCTTCATACTGGCCAAGGCCCAGGTTTTTCAGCCAAGCCCCGACGTCCATGACCGCCTCCCCTCAGCGGGGATAGTCGCCCGTGTCGGGCGCGCTGTAAAGCGAGGAGCATCCAGTTGGGGCACGACCAATCAGGATCGCCGCTCTGGCGCCTCCTGCCGTACTGGAGCGACTGGGAGCGCAGGAATGAGCCGGGAAGGACGCGTTGGCCAAACGGTCCGGCGACGACCGCAATGTGCGCACTCCGGACGGCAGGTCCCGACGTTTAGCGGTCCTGGCGATCGCCGCCTCTTAGGCGCAGATTGGGTAGGAAAGCGGGCTTTGCCTCTACGGGTGGAATCCGTCCAGACCCGAACGTTACTCTGACGCTCACAACACCATGCCTCGGTGCGGATTACTATGTACAGAAAGCTCAACTGACGAGCGGCCCTGGGGCTGCCGCCTGACCATCCTACTTCCGCCGGCGCCGTATGGGCGTCGAGACCGAGCATGCCGGCGATCACCGTCGAGTTGAGCCGGTCGACAGTGAGGAGGTTGACGAATTAAGAGATCGGGGGGAGCAGGTGTCGCCGAACGCCCGCCGCTTACGGTCGTATTGCGGTCAGAGAGCTCGAAGTCCGTTCGCCGAAATGTGGTTGAATTAGTGGGGCGGCTATGCCCACAACACTGCCTTTCTAGAGGGCGAGTGCAGCAATTGTCGACGGAAGGTCTTGCATTGCGGAGATCGTCGCGTGCGCGCCGCACTCCATCAACCGGCATGCATGACCGGGATACGTATGAGACCCTCCGATGAATCCGATAACTCTCAACCCCGCTGCTCTCGCCCCCTGGACGCCGTATATCGAATCTTCGACAACGATTGTTCTCGTCGGCTCAGCCCCCATCTGTTCGGCGCCATGAAGAAATATGTCAGGTTTGGGCTTTGCCCGATCCTCGCCAAGGGCTGCGGCGGAAAATATGTGAGGCGCAAAAAGTGATCTCAAGCCGACCTTAGACAGCATGGCGTCGAGCCGAGCGGGCTTCGTATTCGAGCAAACGCACCGCCTATAGGGAAGCTGCGACAGCGCGATGCCTACACCCTCGATAGCCTGCACATCGCACTCCAACCGGTCATCGAGAATTGTTTCGGTCTTGCCGAACAGGGATGTCATGAGTTCAAGGCCACTGTCCCTTTCGATCGACCTCAGGATATCAGGCCACGACATGCCGCAGAACCGTTACTTCATGTCGTCAACGCCAATTGGTAGCCCGACTCCGAAAGAAGAGCGGCTTCCACTTGCACAGCGATGATTTCGGAATTGACCAATACCCCATCACAGTCGAATATGATGAGATCCAGGGAGGGATCGCGCAATGCATTCCCTCTATGAAATCAAGAGAAGTTTCAATTTTGCGGCGAAAGGGTGAAATTGCTTGCTTCCGGTTCGGACGAGGCACTCGACGCCAGACTCTCGGGCGTGTTTTGATAGCGAACGATACCCGGTTTGAGGTCAGGGCGTCGGCATTGGGAAAGTCGGACTGCGCGGGCATGTTCGTCATGATTGCAAGTTTTTCGGCTTGTCTGCGGTGGGTTCCAGGTGAACGAGCGCGGCGCCGTCGCCGCCAAAAAGATGAGCAAGCCTCGGGTCGAGCGCGATGGTGACGACGTCCTGGACTTCGACCGGGATGTCGCCATCTGCAAGGACGATGACAAGGTTGGCCGGGGTGACCTGGACATAGAGGTAGGTGTGCCCGCCGAGGCGCTCGACGACCATCACCGGGCCACTCAAGGCCCCAGATGCCGCCACTTTCAGATGCTCGGGGCGCACCCCTAGCGTGAGGATGTCGCCGACCGACGCGTTCCGTCCGGTGACCGGGATCGTCACATTCTGGCCGCCCGGCGTCTCAACAGTGACACCTAGGTTGGACGTTCCGGTCGTCTTCACCTCGATGAAATTCATGGTCGGCGATCCGATGAACCCGGCGACGAACCTGTTTCGGGGCCGATGGTAGAGCTCGAGCGGCGACCCAACCTGCTCGACAAGGCCCTGATTGAGGACGACGATGCGGTCGGCCATCGTCATGGCCTCGACCTGGTCGTGGGTCACATAGATCATTGTCGCCTTGAGTTCGCGATGCAGCTTGGCGAGTTCGACGCGCATCTGGACGCGCAGCGCGGCATCGAGATTTGACAGCGGCTCGTCGAAAAGGAAAACTTTCGGATTGCGGACGATCGCTCGCCCAATCGCGACGCGCTGGCGCTGCCCGCCGGAAAGCTGGCCGGGCTTGCGCTGGAGGAGCGGCTCGAGCTGCAAGATTCTCGCAGCGGCGAGCACCTTCGACTGGCGCTCCTCTCTCTGCACGCCGGCGAGCCGGAGCGCAAAACCCATGTTGTCCGCCACCGTCATGTGCGGGTAAAGAGCATAGGATTGGAACACCATCGCGAGACCCCGCGCGTCGGGCGGGACATCATTCACCCGGACGCCGTCGATCATGACGTCGCCCGACGTGATCTCCTCGAGCCCAGCGATCATGCGAAGCAGAGTAGACTTGCCGCAGCCGGACGGACCGACGAAAACCACGAACTCTCGATCCTTTACGGTCAGGTCGACGCCCTTGATGACCTCGACGGACTCGAAGGCTTTCTTGACACTTGCAACATCTATGTTCGCCATGAGTCTTCCTACTTGACCGCGCCGAAGGTGAGGCCGCGCACCAGCTGCCGCTGCGTCATGAATCCAAAAATGAGGATCGGCGCGATCGCCAGCAGTGACGCGGCCGAAAGCTTCGCCCAGAACAACCCCTCGGGGCTCGAGAAGGACGCAATGAACGCCGTCAAAGGACGAGCCTGTGTCGAGGTGAGGTTGATGCTCCAGAACGCCTCGTTCCAGCACAGGATGATCGAGAGCAGCGCGGTTGACGCGATGCCCGGAAGGGCGAGCGGGACGAGGAGCATCGTGATCTGCTGCAGCGGCCTTGCGCCGTCCATGCGACCCGCCTCGAGTATCTCCTTCGGCACGTCCTTGAAGAACGAGTAGATCATCCAGGCGACGATCGGCAGGTTCATGAGGATGTAGATGATGATCAGACCGTATATCGTGTCGAGCAGGTGGAGATCCCTGAACGTCAGGTAGATGGGGATCAGGACGCCGACCGCGGGCATCATCTTGGTCGACAGCATCCAAAGGAGCAGATCCTTGGTTCTCTTCGTCGGATGAAACGCCATCGCGTAGGCCGCCGGCAGGGCGAGGAGGATCGCAATCAGCGTCGCGCTCACCGATATGACGATGCTGTTCAGGGCGAAGACCGGATAGTCTGCCCGGCTTCGCACCTCCGCGAAGTTCTCGAGCGTCGGCGAGAAGAGAAACAGAGGCGGACTCGCGACCGCGTCGATCTCCGTCTTGAAGGCTGCGAGGGCCATCCAGAAGATCGGGAACGCGACGAGAAGCGCCACAAGCCAGCCGAGGACAGTCATGCCGATCTTGTGTCTGACTCTGGGGCGCATGAGATCTTGTCCGAAGGTTAATCGAGACTGCGCGCGACCGTACGAATGAGGAAGATGGCGACGATGTTGGCCAGGATGATCGCAACGATGCCGCCGGCCGAGCCGCCGCCGACGTCGAAATCGAGCAGGGCGGTCTTGTAGACGAGGAACGGCAAATTCGTCGATGCATCGCCCGGACCCCCGTTCGTCGTGACCAGGATCTCCGCAAACACCGAAAGCAGGAAGATCGTTTCGATCATGATCACGACCGTGATCGGGCGGGCGAGATGCGGCAGAATGATGAAGTAGAACATCGTAGTTCGCTTGGCGCCGTCCATGCGCGCCGCCTCCACCTGCTCGCGGTCGAGGGACTGGATCGCCGTCAGAAGAATGAGCGTAGCGAATGGCACCCATTGCCACGCGACGATGATCCCGACCGCCGTCAGCGGCCAACGGCCGAACCAGTCGACGACGCCGAGGCCGAGCGAGCGCGTAATAAACGCGAAGAGCCCGTTGACCGGATGCATCAAGAGGTTCTTCCAGATCAGCGCGCTGACCGTCGGCATGACGAAGAATGGCGCGATGACAATAAGCCGCGCGACCGACCGGCCGAAGAAGTCCTGGTCGAACAGAACGGCGAACAGGCAGCCCAGGACGATCGACGCCACGAGCACCCCAATCACCAGCGCCAGCGTGTTCCACAGCGCATTCAGAAGGGATGGATCGGTCAGAAGGTATGAATAGTTTTCGAAACCGACGAAGCGGGTCAGCGGATCGAGCAGGTTGTAGTGGAGGAGCGAGAACCACAACGTGATAGCAAGAGGAACGAACGCCCAGAGGACCAGAGGAACGACCGTTGGGGCGATTAGCGGGCCCGTCCTGATTTCGCGCCCTCGATGGCTCAAGTTCGAGGGAGATTGTGCGACGTTTGCCATGGCCGTCCGGCGTCCTCTTTGCTAGGGCGGGGTTTGTTTACTCTAGGCGGCTTGCGGCGCCCTTAGAATCAAGGCCGACTGAAACGGCCTCACCAAATGGTGTAGCCGCAATCGACCAGCACGATCGAACCCGTCATGGCGCTCGACGCCTCTGTCGCAAGGAAGAGGATCGCCGATGCGATCTCATCCGGCCTGGCCACGCGACGCATGGGTGTGAAATCCATCCAGATCGGCATCCGCTCCGGATCGTCGAAGCTCGTGTTCGACATTGGGGTGTCGACGTAGGTCGGCGCCACGCAATTGACGCGCACGCCGCGTTGCGCCCACTCCCCGGCCAGCGACTTTGTCAGGTGGTGAACGGCGGCTTTGGCCGCGTTGTAGTGCGCCTGCCGCTGCGGCTTGTTGGAAATGACGCCGGAAATCGATCCGAGCGTGACGATGGATCCGCGCTCGCGCTGGAGCATGGGCTTGGCGAATTCCCGGCAACACCAATAGACGCCGTTGAGATCGACGTCGATCAATCGCCGCCATAACTCGTCAGTGATGCTCTCGCCTGGCGTGTCTGGCCAAGCGATTCCCGCGCTGGCGACCAGGATATCCACCGATCCGTAGCGATCATTCGCGCTTTTCGCGGCTGCGGCGACACTCTCAGGTTGCGTAACGTCCAGTATCTGGGCCTCGACGATGTGGCCCTTCTGGCTCAGGTGGGCTTGACCCGCCGACAGAATCGCCTCGTTGACGTCGGCAATGACGACATTGGCACCTGACTCGAGCAGCGCCTCCGCCGTCGCAAGACCAATTCCGCGTCCTCCACCGGTTATGAATGCCGTTTGCCCCTTCAGGGCGTACTTTTCAAGATACACGCGATTCCTCCTGATCCCTTGCTTCCGCGTTGGGAACCTCCCAAGCGACGAAGGACAGTTTCGTCGATCGTAGATCCGGACGCGCGGGAGGAGGGCGCGTCCGGATCAGCGCGGTCGGGTTCTACTTGATGTAGCCGGCTTGCTTCATGGCTCGGACAGCGTTGTCCTGCGCCGATTGAAGGGCCTTCTCGACAGTCGTATTACCCGCCAGCGCAGCGGCGACATCTTGCCCGGCCTTGGTTCCGATGGCCTGGTACTCTGGAATAATCACGAACGAAATTCCAGCATAGGGAACGGGATCGCGCGTCGGCTTGGAAGGGTCCGCGGTCAAGATCGACTTCTCGGTCATTTCCGCAAAGGGAGCGGCAGCCAAGTACTCCGGCGTATAGGTCGACGCCCTGGTGCCAGGAGGCGATGTGACAACTCCGCCCGTCTTGGCGACGAGCTTCACGTAATCCTTCGACGTGGCCCACTTGACGAAGCTTTTCGCAGCGTCCGCCTTGGTCGTAGTCGACGGAACGGCCAGCGCCCAAGCCCAGAACCAGGCATCGCCGATTGTCGTCACCTCGCCTGGCGCTTTGGCGTAGCCAATAACGTCAGCGACCTTCGACGTGCTCTTGTTGTATAGACGCCCGGCCGCCGACGTGGCGTCAACCCAAATCGCACAATGGCCGCCAGCAAACAGAGCCTGGTTTTCGTTGAAGCCATTCCCGGTGGCGCCGGGGGGACCGTACTTCGTCACCACATCGACGTAGAATTTTACGGCGTCTTCCCATGGCTTTGAAGTCAGTTGCGGGTTCCAGTTCATATCGAACCACGTGCCACCCCATGAATTGGCCATGAGAGTGATGAGGGCCATGTTCTCGCCCCAACCGGGCTTGCCGCGCAGGCAGATGCCGTACTGCTCCTTTGACTTGTCGGTCAGCTTCGCAGCGAATTCAGCAATCTGACTCCAGGTCGGCTGCTCCGGCATCGTCAGGCCGGCCTCTTTGAAAAGATCGGTCCGGTACATTGTGAACGAACTTTCGGCATAGAACGGAACCGCGTAGAGCTTCCCTTCGGCCGACAGGCCGTTTCGAACGGTCTTGAACAAATCATCGTAATCATAGTCGGCGCCCAGGTCGTCCAACTCTTTCAGCCACCCGGCTTTTCCCCAGATCGGCGTCTCGAGCGCTCCGATCGTGACAATGTCAAACTGGCCACCTTTTGTGGCGATATCCGTCGTGACGCGCTGACGCAGCGTGTTTTCCTCCAGAACCACCCAGTTCAGCTTATTTCCGGTCTCCTTCTCCCACTGGGTCGAAAGTTTCTGCATGACAATCATGTCATCGTTGTTGACCGTTGCAACATTTAGCGTCTCAGCGTAGGTCGCCTGCGACGCAAGAATCATCGCGGCTATAGATAGACCCAACTTCGATCCAGTTTTCATCGTTTCCTCCAAGTTAAAGTGTTCTATTTCACTTCATATCCTGCCGACTATCGGCGCGGAGACCAGCCTTTGACGCGATGCGCCTGCCGACATTTGAACTTATACTCCGCTACTCCACGTCTAACCAGCGAGCTTTGCTTGCATGCCAAGCTTGTCTACGCAAAGAGATGGAGCACTCAATTGCAGCAATGAATCCTCAGGATTTGCATCGCGTTGCTTTGGCAGACCAAGACGTATGCCTCAGCAACACCCGCTGGGCCTGCGATTGAGGTGAAAGCAGGTCGCCATTGGCCACTGCGCCCTCCTAGTGCGCGTGGCGACATGAAACACCTTGCAGAATGATTTTGCAAGGTCGCGGGAGAAATTTTTTTGGCGCGGGACGCAAGAAGGTCGACCATTCGCGACGAGACGGTTGTCCGAACGGAACGCTATCGACGCCTGGCGGCGCGCGCCGGTACTTCAATTCGTTAAGGAGTTCTCACCACATTTGGCCATCGCTACGGCCTTCTGATCGGTTGTCGCAGCCCGGACCCAAGACCTGGGGCAATACCTAGGGCGCCAGCCAAATTCGGCGCGGGACGCAAGATGTCCAAAATGGCCTGCGCTGTAGCCATGTCGATCACCAAAGCGTTGATCATACCCGAGCGGGCTGCGCCGATGACGGCCTGCGCCTTTTGCGGCGAAGCCGCCAAACCGACCGAGAGCCGTGTACGCCGGAGTTGCGCGGCTGAAACCGCCAGCATTCTCTGTTCCCCCTCCCAGGGCAGAATGGTGCCGTTCAAGTCAAAGTAGTGACGAATGACATCGCCGACGGCAGCGCCGATGGAGGGCTCATTCGGGGAGGGAACATCCTCAGTTCCGTTGTTGAAATGAGGCAGGCCAACGCCGACCAGCGCACAATCGAGCTGGCTCCACAGCCCTGTCGTCTCGCGTGCGGAGGGATCTTTGAGGAATGCGTCCCGGAGTTCAACCGAGGACAGATACGGAGCATGAAGGAAATGAGCCGACCCGCCGAGCTGCTCGGCGGCCTGTCGAACGAACTCGTTGATCTGGAAATGCGTCGCCGACGCTTGCATTCCGCCGTTGAGCGCGACCGCCCGGACGCCGGGGAAGCGCGGCAAGCCGGCGGCGATCACCTCGCGCACAGCGCGTCCCCAGCCGACCCCGATTGTGGATCCGGCCTCGAATTTCTCATCCTTCATCATTGCGCCAAGCGGCGGCGCCAGCGCTCCGAGAAGTCCCACTGACGGCGCTTCGATGACCGCAGCCCGCTTCAGTCCGAGCGCGTCGACAAGCTCCAGGGTGACCTCCTCTGGAGAAGTCAAATTCATCACCTCGATCTTCACAATACCCAGCGCGCGCGCCTTCTGAAGGAGGCGCGAAACCGAAGCCGCCGAGAACTCCCATCTTCTTGGCGATCTCCACCTGCGACATGTCCGCCTCGTAGTGCAGCTTTGCGAGCATGTGCAAAGTTGCGCGCGTGACGGCCCCTTCCCGAGGAGTTCGACGAAGCAGCTTGCAAGTCCTTTCAGAAAGGTGTTACGGTCATGCTACGCCGAACCTGATCGGAATGCAACGCGCCGGCAGAACCTCCGCGGCCTTCGCTTATCATGCCGCCGGATGCTGAACGAGGGAAATAACCCATGACTGCGATGACGACCGCCGAGCGGCGTGGATACCAACAAATCTGCGACGAGAACGGGTGCATCATGGTGATCGCCGCCGATCAGCGTGGCAGCATGAAAACGCTTCTGACGGCCGATCCTGAAGAGCAAAAGAAAATCGACAACAACGTTCTCGCCAATATTAAAGCTGACATTACCCGGTACCTCGCATCCAGCGCCGCGTGCATACTCGTGGATCCCGTATGCGCGGTGCCCGGCCTCGTCGACAGAGGTATTCTTCCGCGAAACACGGCCCTGCTGGTCGGGATGGACGCGTCGGGGTGGGACATGTCCCCAGAGGGCTACCGCATTTCCAAAATGGTCGAAGGCGTGACGGCTCGCCGAGTTCGTGAATTGGGCGCGACCGGCGCCAAGATCATGATCTACCTCAGGACGGACCACGAGGCAGCCAATACGCGCAACCTTGAAACATTGAAGGCCGTGATCGAAGATTTTGGCCGGGAGGACCTGTTGCTGGTCGTCGAGTTTCTGACTTATCAGCTCAAAGGGGAGTCTCGCGAAGACTACCAAGCGAAATTTTCTTCGCTTATTCTGGGCGGAGCCCGCGCCTGCCTCGACGCCGGCTCAAAAGTGCTGAAAATTCCCTATCCTGGATCGGAAGAGGCGTGCGCAGCGGTGACGAAAATGGCCAACGGCGTTCCTTGGGCAGTCTTGTCCGCCGGGGTCGACCACGCGACTTTTCTCGGTCAGGTCGAGGCCGCGATGAGAAACGGCGCATCAGGGGTCATAGCCGGCCGCTCCCTTTGGAAGGATTGTATCTCGCTCGATCCCGCAATATCGAAGGAAAGGCTGTCGACAATCGGGCTGTCCCGGCTTCGTGAAATCCAGGAAATCGTCAAGCGGTATCGCGGCCAGAAGGCCGCTGCTTAGCAATTGGCGCACGAATGACTTCCGAAACGTTTGCAATCGGCGTTGACATTGGCGGGACCAACCTGCGCGCGGCACGCGTCGCCCCCTCTGGTGAGATCCTCCAGAAGGAAGTTACGCCGGGCAGCCGGGATCCATCACGGGCGCTTGCGCTCATCGAAGAACTCATCCGGAAGTTGAACGGAACGAGCGCCGTCGCGATCGGCCTCGGCGTTCCGGGCCGTGTCAACGGTTGGAGCGGAGAAATTTTGTCCGGAGGATACTTGGATCTTTCAGGCCATGATCTGAAGGGAATCCTCGCAAGAGCCTTTGGAAAGCCCGTCTCTGTCGAGAACGATTGCGGCATGGCTCTTGTCGCCGAGGCGCGCCTTGGCGCTGCGCAAGGCCTGAGCGACGTGGTGATGATGACCATCGGGACCGGGATCGGCGGCGCCATTATGCAGAGCCGGCAACTCGTTCACGGCAAGCGATGCGCCGGGCAGCTCGGCCACTTGGTCGTGAGCGTCGACGGTCAGCCCTGCCTTTGCGGTCAACGGGGCTGCGTCGAAACGGAGTTCTTCGGGCAGTTCGCTGCGGCGCCACCTGTCGGAGGCGGGCTACGATCAAAACACAATGTTCGAGGACGTTCTAAGGCTCGCGACCTCCGGCGATCGAAACGCGCTGGCAGTGATGCAGTCGTGGGCAGCGCCACTGAGAGCGGCAATCTGCAGCCTTTCGGCCGCCTTCGATCCGGAAGTCATCATACTCGGCGGGGGCATGGGAGACGCTGCGGCGCGGGCGCAGGCGTTCCTACCCCCGCTCCACAGCTGGTACGACGTAGAGGTCCGCATGGCAGTCTTGGGCGACGACGCCGGCGTCATTGGATCGGGCCTCGCCGCTTTCGATTTGGCTTCGGGTCGACGAGGCCCCTCCAGCGAGGTTGGAAAGCGTCTTCTGATGGTGAACGGCGTGCCGGCCTCGGGGAAGAGTTCGCTGGCGCGCGCGATTGCCGCAGAAACTGGATGGCCCCTGCTGGGGCTCGATACGATGAAGACGCCGTTTCTCGAAGTCCTCGAAAACGTCGATCGAGCTGGCAATCGGCTTCTCGGGAAAGCCAGCTACAAGGCTATATTCTCGATCATCGAGGAATTGCCGGAAGGCGCGGCCTTTGTCGTCGACGCGTGGTTTGGATTCCAGCCGCTCGCTCTGCTTGAAGAGCACATCAAGATGTCGAGGATTACTCGTGTAGCCGAGCTTTGGTGCCACGCCCCTCCCGAAGTCCTCGCGGAGCGCTACGCCGACAGAGCCAGTCGACGCGCCGCCGGTCATCCCGGGCTTTCTTACGTCCCCGAGCTCGTCGAACTGGCCAAGCGCGCCGGGCCTTTCCGCCTTGGTCCAGTGCTCGATATCGACACAACGACGCCGCAGGACATCGACGCGGTCGCTAGCTGGGCGAGGCGCGCTCTTGCGCCCGCTAAGCGATAGGCTTCTTCCTCGGCGAATGTCTGCGCCTGGCGGAAATCGTCACAGAAGTGACCCAACGGCATTTTCGAGCTCGTTGAACCGTCAAGTCGAATTTTGTCCTCTGGACATGGGCTCCCTCTACCATTTTCCGACATCATTCAGAAAGGAAGCGGAAGATGACCGGCTTTGACAAGGGTCCGATTGTCGTCACTGGGGCCAGCGGCGGCATCGGCGCCGCCACGGTGCGGAAGCTCGTAGCCGCCGGCGCCGAAGTCATTGCGAGCGGCCGCAATGTCGAACAGCTAAAGGCGCTCCAGGACGCAATCGGCTGTCGCACTCTCCCGTTCGATCTCACGTCGGAAGACAGCGTCCGCGAGGCCCTGGACGGGCTCGACGTGTACGGCGTGGTGAACTGCGGCGGCTTTGGCGGCGAGATTGCCACACCAATGGACACCGACATTGCCGTCTTCGACAAGGTGATTGGGATTAACGCACGCGGCGCGCTGCTTGTCACCAAATACACCTCGGCGTCCATGATTCGGCTCGGCAAGGGCGGCTCGATCGTCAACGTGTCGAGCCAGGCCTCGCTCGTGGCGCTGCGTGGTCATATTTCCTACGGGTCCTCCAAGGCGGCGCTCGACAGCATCACCCGCGTGTCGGCGCTGGAACTCGGCAAGTACGGCATCAGGGTCAATAGCGTGAATCCGACCGTGGTGATGACCGAGATGTCAGCGTTCTACTGGGGGCACCCGAGATCGGCGGCCCATTTCTCGCAAACGTGCCGCTCGGCCGCTGGGCGACGGAGGACGAGATTGCCGCGCCTATCGTATTCTTGCTGAGCGACGCCGCCGCGATGATCACGGGTGTCTCGCTCCCCATCGACGGTGGATTTACCGCCTGCTGAAAAGGCCGGCAGGGGCCGGCCCGACCGCATGGTTCAGACCACATCCCTGCTCCGAAAATCAAAAGAGGAGAGTGAAATGGCGAACGAATTGAATGGCCGCGTCGCCTTGATTACAGGCGCGGCCTCGGGTATCGGGTTGGCGACGGCCGAAACCCTGATGCGGGCTGGCGCGACCGTGGTCATGGCTGACCGCAACGAAGCGGCGCTGACCGAACTCGTCGCGAAGTCGCACGGCAAGGCGATCCCCCAGGTGACCGACCTGCTCGACGCAAGGAGTTGTGCCGCGATGATCCCCGATGTCCTGGCAAAAACCGGCCGAATCGACATTCTGCATTGCAACGCTGGTATCTACATCGGAGGCGACTTGGTCGACACCGACGCGCCGACGATCGATCGGATGCTGAATTTGAATATCAATGCGGTCATCAAGAACGTTCATGCTGTCCTGCCGCATATGATTGAGCGTGGAAGCGGCGACATCGTCGTGACCTCGTCCCTTGCGGGTCGATCGGCGATCAAGCACGAGCCGGTCTATTCCGCGTCGAAGTGGGCCATCACCTGCTTTACTCAAACCACGCGGCGGCAGGTCAACAAGCATGGAATTCGTGTATCCCAGGTCTCTCCCGGGCCGGTGAACTCGGCGCTGCTCGCCGACTGGCCAGCCGATCGGCTGCAGGAGGCCAAGGATGCCGGCGCCCTGATTGAACCCTCAGAAGTGGCGGAAGCCGTCTTTTTCATCCTGAGCCGGCCCCGTAACGTCACAATTCATGACGTGGTCGTCCTGCCGACCAATATCGACGGCTGACGCCTACGCGGCGGAGCTTTGGGCGCCCGCCGCGTCGAGCGAACTCGAGCACATAGTTGGCATTTGGCGCATCCCGGACAATTCTTGCATACCTCAAGGAGATCGCGGTCACTCCGCCCGTCCCGTCAAATCTCAACGGCGTCAATCGCGCCGATTTGAGGATCTCTCTGCGTACCAACAGCAACGTCTGCGTATGGCGCCTTCCTTCCCTCCCGGGACCGACGGGATCGGCCGGAAAGCACCGGTTATATTCTGTTCGTTCGGCCGACGGGGAACTTCGCCTATTGCGCAATGCCGGCGTCCCAGGGGCGGACCGAATGCGCACAGGTGGCACTTATTGCAATAGCGGGGCGACCGGGACGGCAGCGGCCGAATATGTCTCATTCGCCAAACCGCCCGACAGCGCACGCTCTTTGCGATGCCCAATCGTGGCCCCGTGCTTCGCCGCTGTAGGACGGCCCTTCATGCTGAAGCTCCTTCGGTAGGCACGTCTGATTTGAGAGCCGCTGCGCTTCTCACCCCGCCCGACGCCGGGAGCGCTTCCACAACTCCAAAGCAATCGGCATCGGATCGACATTGACTCCGGACCACCAAGACGCTTCGTCGCCGTATCCGTGCAGTTCGCGGTGGTGAAGTCGGCAAACGGGCACGGTGTACTCGTCGCTGACCTTTCGGCCAAGCGCGCGCGGCTGAGCGAACCGAATGTGGTGTGCTTCGCTCGGGATCCGACCGCAGACGACGCAAGGCTGCGTCGCGACGTACTTGCAATGCATCTTGTCGCGCAGCCGGATGGTCTTCGGCGTCACTCGGCGACGGCGAATCCGCGCCCCTTCAGGGACTTGGATTGGCGTCGGCGTTGGCCACTCAATGGATTCGGCGATTGCCTGTGCCTTGTCCGTCCCATGGGGTCTAGCCCTTTCAGGCGCCAGGCTCGACAGTTCATCGACTGCCCGGTCTAACGCTTCGACCGTAGCCAGTTTCTCTCGGAAAATCGCCTCGAGAAGGTCGGCGTCGGAGCTCGTAAGCGTGTTCTTGGCGGACAGATTTTTGTGGACCCAGTCCGCCGCCTCATCCGATGACCGAAGCCGATCCAGGTCCGCGACCAACTGGTCGCGCAGCGCGGCGAAGTTTCGGCGCTCAGCGTTATCCTATCAGGCCGCGGCGACGCCTCTTTGGGCGCGCGCGCTGCTTTGATAGCCAGCGCCAACTCTGCCGCTGCGGCTCGCAACGTCGCGGCAGGCGGAGCGATGGACTTCGCGTTTGCTCCGGGGCGCGAACCGGGAGCTGATCGGTCATTCGCCTTCGCGCTTTCCCCCACTGGGTTTCCTGCATCTGCTCGTTGGCGTTCATCCCTCGCCAACACACTGGCGCCCGTGTCGGTCGCCAAGCTCGTTGACCGTTCGCCCCTCACTAGCTCGACCTTTAGGTTGAGATCGGGAGCGTCGAGATCGTCCTCACCGGCGATGCCGACCAGGGTGAATAGGGCGTAGCGCCTCGCATAGGTTAGGGCCGCGCCCATCCGGCGGGGCGCCGTGGTTTCCGCGAGCGCGCACACCGGCCATTCCGATGAGAGCCATTCGCCCGAGGAATGGGCAAGCGTCGTGGTGAGGCGAATGAGTCCAGCCTCCCGGTCGATCGCGGTTGTCTGGACTGTTGCGATTTCGTGTCCGCCTAGCGCCTTGCGCACGATGTCGAGTCCGCTAGACAGCGCCGCATAACGAAAGGTCTGATCCGGATCGCGCGGATTCGATGACCGGATGGTGGCGACAAGCGCCTTTTCCGGATTGGCGAGTTCGGCCTGCGCCTTGGCGAGCGCCGCCGCGATCGCGCCGATGGTTTCGCTAGACCGCTGCATGGTCATCATCCTTGGCGAGAAGATCAAAGCTCACCGCGCCCGACTTCGAGCGCTTGGCGCGTACGCCATGGCCCGAGGCCTCCTTGGCGTCCTCCGGCATCAAGGTCTTGAGCTCGGACTTGGCCCGCTCATGGTCGAGGAAGGCAGGCCGTGTCGCGCAGAAGAGTCCGGCAAACTCCGCCCAAGAATTCGAGTCGCTCATGTCGACCACGCGGACGCCTTCGATCCTTGGCCGCGGCGGTTCGATCCCGTAAGGGCGGGGTGTCTCGCCGGTCTGCACGCACCGCCAGAACCGCCTCTCGGCGGTGACGAGAAAGTGCTGGTAGAGGACGTCGGCCGGGATAGTCATCTCGACCCATTTGCCTCCGCCGGTGATGATCGAGAGCGCAGCCGAACGCGAGTTGGTCACCCACATATTGTGCTGAAGCTGGGCCATGTGCTTTTCGGCCGCCGCTTCTTCCGAGAACGACCATGGCAACATGAACTTGGCTTCAAACACGGCGTCGGTCTCCGTGACCATGCCGTCGAGCGTGGCCGCGAGATAACGATGCACCGGATGGTTGACCCAGCGCTGGATGTCCGTGACCGTCCGTCCGGTGTTTCGCTCGTACCAGGTCCTGTTGAGGGCCTCGGTGGCGCATCCGAGTTGGACGATGAGATTGTCGCTCAGGTCCTGAGGCTCGGCTTCGCCGCGTTTTTCTTTCCACAGCCGGATTAGCGCGGCCTCGTCGGGGCTCATGATGATCCGTGCGTCTGAGCCGCCGATGAACTGGCGGCGGTCCGGCCTCACCGGGGATGCCCCCATCAGGTCGCTCAATGAAAATTCCATGGAATACCTCCGCTGAGGCAATCGTTGGTGTGATCGCCATAACCATCTAAAAACGACGCTTACATATTTAATCGATATATAATTCGTGTCAATCGTTTTCCGACAGAATTGATTAATTGCGCGGCTTATGCGATCTAACGAGGATGATTTCCTCGTCCCAGTGTCGCGCGGCCCGGGGGCTCCTGGACTGGAGCCAGCAGGAACTCTCGGAGAGGGCCGGGGTAGGCGTGGTGACCATTCGCCAACTTGAGGCCGGAGGTCATCAACCTCGTCGCGCTACTCTCGATGTCGTAAAACGGTGCCTTGAGGCGGCCGGCGTTGAATTCATCGCCGAAAACGGCGGCGGCGTCGGCGTGCGGCTTAGTAATCCATTGGGATCGCAGGGGGCCCGTAACGGCCTTTCTCAGTGAGTGACCAGCGCCGCCTCGTCGCGCCAATGGGTTGCTCTGGAGGGCCGGCGACCCAAGTTGTAGAGCCGGGTCCGAGTCTCGGTAGCGCCACTTTGACGACCGCCTAACAGACAAGAGGATCCGCAGTAAGGGTTACGTCTACGACTGCCGGCCATGCAAAGAGCGCTTTCGTTCCGTCGTGCGTTCCGGTAATGTTCTGAACCGGATCATGGGGCAGGACTCGCGATGCCAACCCAAAAGCATTCTCAATCGACCGGGGAATCTCTGGTGCCTCGGGCAGAAAAGACGCCGCTTGATCGCGTTCTTGCTCTCTCCTCAGAGCCTCTGCTCCCGGGTGATAGCAAGGTTGAGTTCCATGCGTTGGCTGCGCATGTGGTCAACGCTGCCAAACCGGAAGACGCAATCGAGGAAATCCTTGTTCGCGACGTAATCGACCTGACGTGGGAAATTCAGCGCATCCGGCGGGCAAAGGCTGGGCTGGTAACGGTGTCCTTCGGGGATGGACTCAGGCGGGTTTTGGACAAGCTTGGGCATGACTACGCCAAACAGAAAGCACTGAGACAGGGTTGGGTCAAAGGTAACAAAAAAACACAAGAGACTGTACGTAAGTCGCTAACAGAAGCCAGTCTTACCCTTGACGATGTGACAGCGGAGACAATCGATTTAAGATCGAGAGCATCGAACGGCTTGATCGTATGTTGGCGAGCGTTGAAACTAGACGTAATAATGCCTTACGAGAGATTGATCGCCACCGAGATTCGCTTGGAGACAAGGCGCGCAAAGCTATCGGAGAAGTCGAAGACGTGGGTTTTATTGATGTTGAAACTGGGGTCGTTCATACCCCGTCAGACTAATGGTGTAGTAACTCATGACGAGAGAAACGACAAGCGAACGTCTTAGTAGCGTCAATCGAGCCAATGCTCATTTGAGCACAGGTCCGAAGTCGAAGGCTGGCAAGGCGCGCTCATCGAGGAACGCTTTGCGTCACGGACTCAATATACCGTTATGGGGCAGTCCTACTTTAGCGTCCGAAGCAGAGGCATTGGCTTCGAGGATAGCGGGGAATGGCGCGAGCAATCAGAAAATAGAACTTGCTCGTGATATCGCGGCCGCGCAGGGCGACATTAATCGCGTCCGTGCGCTTCGAAGAACTTATATCAGTGGTTTGGTGGCAGCTCCGGGCCCCTCGGCGGCTATTTTGTGTCAAGGAAAGCCAAAGATAACTAAAGACGGAGGGAACTTAGCGTTTATATTGTTGCATGAGGCCTCGCGTTTGATGCGCTTAGACCGCTATGAGCGTAGAGCTCTTTCACGCCGCAAGAGAGCCATACGCCAATTTGACGCATTTTGTGGCAGTTGACTTAATTCTGTTTCGAAACTCGAGTCCAAATGCTAGTGAGACTACTGGCCCAAGCTTATGTTCTCCGGCTGTGGGGAGACAGCCTATGCGCAATGCCACTTGCCCGAGAGATCCATCGGAGTTGGTTTTGGCAAAACGAACCCAATGGCCGGTGTGCCGGGTCGCATCAAGCGACTCTGTGGAATTATCCAGGCTACCAGTTTTGACGCTGGCCTCAACCCAACTCTGTCGTCAGCAGCGCCACTGTTCATCCTGGCTTGCCGTGCGCTCAAGTGTCCATGTCACTTTGTCGCACAGAAGGTGCCGCAAATCCAAGGTTCTGTTCCGGGTTTAGGTGCTGTGTTGCAAATAAGGTGCACGGCTAGCATCTTGATAAAGCGAAACCTATCGGTTGAGGACGGCAAGAAGATCATGGCTGCCCTTCAGACCGCGATCGTGAGCCAAGAGGCCGATACGTACACGCTTTTTCGGCGGATCTGTCCCGACTGCGGCGTGCTCCGACCTGTCAAGGACTACACGACCCGCCGCATCAGAACCTTGTGTAACGACCTACTGGCGGGCGAGGTACATCTTCATCATCGCCGCCTTGTCCTCGACAGCCTCGCCCGTCACGTCCACCAGCGCCTTCTTTACCGTTCCGGAGAAGGCGAACGGCGGCTTGTAGTCGGGCATGACCGGCGCGCCGGCGTCCGATCCGACGCAAACTCCGGTCGACAGTCCGAGTACTTCGGACCGCCGAGGTCGTCGATCGCCGCGAACCGCCTCACCACTTGGCCGCCCTTGAAAGGGACGTCAGCTTCGGAACTGTCCGAGATGCCAAAGAGGTCCCAGGGCATCGCCTTGCAAGCCGATAGGCCGACTTCACCATCCACCAACCCGTCCCAACTCTTGTCGATGAGGATCTCATGGCGGCGAACCTCTCCAAAAGCGTCCGTACCTTCGATCGTGATTTTCCACTACCGCCGCCATGGTCGCCACCGCCGCCTCTTAAAACAAGACGTTTGCGATGAGCCTTCAATAGCTAACAATTCGTAACCGACCCCAGGGAAGTTACCGGTCTCGCGTCGCTGAATTGCTTGCGTCGAAAACGTAACGTCGCGGACTGACCGTGCGGTTTGAGGGCGTTATCTTCGTCATTCTCCTCGGGGCGGATATGCTGACATCCCCTTCGGGGTCACGAGAAGCCTGCCCTGTTGACCCCTTGCATCTCCCATGGAGCCGCCAGCGTCCCAATATGCGGGGCGGCCGTTCTCATCTCTTGGGCGACGCAGACGCCCGGATCTGACGCAGACGCCCGCGGCGAACGCGAACGCTCGCTTGACCACGTGGGTCAGGAGCGCAGGGAGGCTCCCGGTCGTCCTCCCTCGAGGGCCATCCTCAGGGTAACAACTTCTCAGTTGTGTGACATTTAGCCGCTTGCTGTGAAAGTTTTCTTATGTCAACAATGGGCGTGCGGGAGAGAACAATGCTCGGTAAGTTTCTCATGCTGAACGGCGTCGGTTGCCTGATTGGAACCGTCCTGTTCCGGCCTAGGGTGGGCGCGCGGGCGAGAGGTTTCGCGATGATGGAACTCCCGTATGGGTTTACCAATGCGCTCCTCGCCGCGCTGTATTGTCACCTCCCACATCCTCGGCGGCAGCCACCAGCGAGGGCCAGCAGCACATGCCGCGCAACGGCCCCCACACCCCCCGAGCGCCCCGCGCCGCCGACACCTCGACGCCCGATGACCGCCGTCTCTAAACCGCGCCGCCGAGTGCGCCCTTTACGAGGCTAGCCTTGCATGCCCGACTTCAATTTGGCTGGGGACCGGAAGACTGCGGCTGCCGCCGAGTTCGTTCTGAGTGAACTCATGAAGGTTACCGCCTTTGCCGAGCTTTCGAAGGAAGATCGCGGCGCGATCGCGGTCGCTGTCGCACACATCAGCGCCAAGTTCTACTTGGACGGTTACGATCGCGACCGCCGCTGGGAGGGCATGGCATATCGCCGCTGGTTCAAGGGGTGCTGGGTTGGCTCAGGATAGCCAGGCTCCAAATTCAACACAGTGTAGTTCCTCCAGGGTGGAATGTTCACTGAAGATCGCTTCACCGCAAATGCTGCTACCCCCCAGGAATTGGCGGCGTGGTGGGCGTTGGATCCCTGGAGCCGGAGCCATTTTTGATACTGATGTAAACTTACGATGATACAACCTTTCCGTGAGGATGCAGTGCGGAAGAAAAAACCTCCAACCAAGTCCGCGGAATCGCCTGGGTGGGAGAACGAATTGCGTTCGTGGACGACAAAGGGCGACCGCCCTTCCGCCTCCGTCAAGCCGGCCTCGCCAGAGGAAGGAGCGGAGTTAATTCGGGCGTTTTTGAATATCGAGCAGCGAGGCGTGCGCGAAGCGGTTATTACGTTGATAATAAGTCTCTCAAGGCATGGTTCAAGCGCCGAATGACGTATTCGTTGTAATTTTAGTTTTTATACTCCTTTGTTGCTGACAAGGTCTTTATTGATCGTTCCTTCACCGTTTTTGATTTCGGTGATCGCCATCTCTACGAAAACGCTAGCATCGGATATTCGAACGCTCCAGCGTCAATACGGGCCTTGGTAAGCGCCGCTTCGATAGCGCACAAAACGCTGCGGCGGTAACCCGAATGATCCACCGGAACTGGCGCTTCGGATACGGAAAAACCTGTGATTGCAGCGCAATCTGTTGTCGAGCGACCTCCAGCCAAAATGTTGAAGTAGCTGAGCGAGGAACAGATGACAACCACAAAAATGAGTAGATCCAGAACACAGGGCAGCGACTCGATGGGGTCGGGACCGCGCGCGCCGGGTTGACGTTGGCGCCCAGTTCTCGCTCCGAGTGATCGCGATCCCCCTTTCGCGATGCCCGCTATCACCTTCCCGCCCAAGGCAGCGGTCCGACATCTGCATAGCGGTCATGGACTGAGGCGAAAACGCTGGCCCGCAATCCCGATCCGTCGGCTGCGCCCTGCCAGTTCCATCTCAAACCTTGGAGCCAACGGCAGGCTCGCCTGCCAGAATTTGAATGCGCTCGCACTAATTCCCCTTGCGTAAACGATGGTAACATGCATAATCAGGTTGCCCCTTAAAGCCATTCGGCTAAAGATGGGCAGAAGAGGGCCGCCAGCCCCCCTTCTGGTGGCCCTCACTCACTTACCGGAGATTAGGCGCGGCTGCGTCTCGTGAGCACACTACCCGCGGCTTTGCAACGTGAGCGCCGTGGGGTCGTAATCAGCATCGTGCTCGACCCGCGCGAGCGCCACGACTTCGTCAACTTTGGCGGCTCTGTTGCAAAACCCACCGTATTCCGTCGAGATGGGTCCAGTGTGAGGGACGGGAGCGGCCATGCCGGACTTCAAGGGGCGCCACTTTGAGGGTGAGGTCGTGCTCTGGGCGGTCCGGTGGTATTGCCGCTACGGGGTTAGCTATCGTGATCTCGAGCAGATGATGGGCGAGCGCGGCGTCTCGGTCGACCATTCGACGATTTACCGCTGGGTTCAGAAATACGCGCCCGAGATCGAGAAACGGCTGCGTTGGCAGTGGCGCGGGCGCGCTCGACCAGCTGGCGCATCGACGAGACCTACGTGAAGGTCCGCGGCCAATGGGCCTATCTTTACCCGGCCGTCGACAAGCATGGGAACACCATCGACTTCTACCTCTCCCCGACGCGCAACACGGCGGCGGCGAAGCGCTTTCTCGGCAAGGCGCTGAGCGGCCTGAAGGACTGGGAGAAGCCGAAGGTCATCAATACCGACAAGGCGCCGACCTACGCCGCCGCTTTGACCGAGCTGAAGAAGGAGGGCAGATGTCCCGAGGAGACGCTGCACCGGCAGGTCAAGTATCTGAACAACATCATTAATCTGACCATGGGAAGCTGAAGCAGTTGATCCGACCGGTCAGAGGCTTCAAGACGCTGAAGACGGCCTACGCAACGATCAAAGGCTTCGAAGTGATGCATGCGCTCCGCAAAGGACAGGCATCG
>CAVVJO010000023.1:0-7344 GCA_963748545.1 uncultured Alphaproteobacteria bacterium | reverse complement strand
TGGCAAAACGAACCCAAACCCAATGGGCCGCTGTGCCAGGGCGCATCAAGCGACTCTATGGGAATACCCAGTCGACCAGTTTGACGCTGGTCAAAGATAAATCCTGCAACCTGTTTCAATATGGGCTCAAACCGAACTCGAAGGAGGAGGCTCGTGAACCATCATCAACGCAAGGTGCTGCACGCGATCTTCGCCCACCCGGTCAACGCCAACCTCGAAATGAAGGACGTCGAGACGGTGCTGCACGGGCTCGGCGCGGAGATTGACGGCCGGACCAAGAGCCGGATCGCCGTCAAGCTCAACGGACGGGAGACCACGCTCCACCTGGCCAACCACACGCTGCTGAAGGCGGAGGTGATGCAGGTGCGCAAGTTCCTCGAGACCTGCGGCGTTTCAGGCGCGGCCTTCCCGGTCTGACCCCGCCGCGAGGGCGCGCTCACGGCCGTTTCAGTGCAGCCGGAATTCTGCGCCGACCGAGCGAAACTCCGCCGGCTTGATCAGCCGGTTGTGCGCGACCGTGACGGAATGAAGCAGGCCGTCCAGTTCCCGCGTCCAGAACTCGAGAAATTTCCGCAGCTCCGGGAAGTGGGGGTGGAGGTCGTGCTGCTGCCAAATGTAGGTCTGCAGGATTCCGGGGTGGTCGGGCAGCCGGTACAGGATATTGGCGGTCGTTAGACCGAACCCTTCGAGCTGCCGGCGGAAGTCTTTGCTCACCATACGGTTTCTCCAAAGATTGAACAGGGCGATGGTGTCACTCCAAACGCCGCATTGCAACCATTGGTTCCGCAAAGATCGTGCCAAATCAAACTGTTAGCAGCCATATTGGGCGAGTGCTATTCTTTCCGAAAAACCACTTGAACCGCGGAAAGGCGATACGACCGCCGTCGGCCCCGGCGCGCGCGGGCGCCGTCGGCCCCGCCGTTTCGCGCACCGCGGCGCCGAGGCCGCCGTGCAGCCGCTCCCGAGTCGGTTTCCAAGGATTTCAAGACCTTGCGACGGATTGAATGGGCGTCCGAGCGGACGTCCGTTTGACCGCGCCGCCCTGCCGTCGCCGAGTCGGTTTTGAGCCTTTTCAATCCGTTGCCGCCGATTCCCTGGGCGAGCGCAACCCCCAAGCTCAGCGTCGACCGTCTTTGCCCAGGCCGTGCTCCAGGGGGCGTAACCGTCGACAGAAGGGCGTCCTGACGGGCGCCGTTGGCTCCCAGCCCCACACCGCCACGCGGCAAGAGCGACGGGTTCGACGTCGAGACGCGCGCAGCTCCCCGAGGTCGACGTTCGCCGCGTGGTGACGACGCGCCGCCGAGAGCATGCGAGCGCGCCCCTGCGGGCGCCGGTCGAGGGCGCCGCGCACAGCGGACGGGAGAAAATTGAAGTCAGCACGACGAACCCTTGCGCGCTCAGTCCGAGCGCATCGAAACCACACTACCCATCATAGCGATTTTACGCAATATTTTGTTACGTGTTTCTGGTAAAAAGAAGGCCGGCCGCGCCGGGCGAATGCGCCGGATCAGCGGCGGCGCCTCCGCCAGCATCCGTGCCCCGCGGCCCGAAACCGCGTCAGACCGGCGCCGGACGCCCCGGCGCGGCGCTCTCGGATCGTCCGTTCGATCGGACCCACACCCAAAATGGCCCGCTTTCAGCCGCTCAGGGCAGGGGCTTGACATAACCTAATCGTTTAGGTACCCATACTAATCGATTAGGTTTGCGATGCCTCATCGCCGGGAGGAGCTGGTGCGCAAGTCGACCATGCGGGACGTCAGCCGCGCGGCGGGGCTTTCCATGTTCACCGTTTCGCGCGCGCTCAGCGGCGCGGACGGGGTGTCGTCGGAGAGTCGCGCGCATGTGTTGAAGGTCGCCCGGGAGCTGGGCTACGTCGCCAACCGGGCCGCGCAGGAGCTTCGCAAGGCGAGCAGCGACAGCGTCGCGGTGATCACCGCCAGCACATCGAACTCCTACTATCTCGATCTCATGTCCGGCATCCAGAGAACGCTTCAGCCGTCGGACTGGACGGTCATCGTCGGCGATGTCGCGGTCGACGGCGCCTACGACCAGGCGCTCGAGGATCGGTTGACCAAGCGGCTGATCGAGGCGCGCGTCGCGGGGGTCATTTCGACCCTGACGCTGACGTCCGAGAACGCCAAGCTTCTCGCGCTATGGGACATTCCCGTCGTTTTCGTCGATTCTTCGCCTCCCCATACCGCGCCGGAGCTTCCAAGCGTCACGACGGACAATTATTCGGCGAGCCTGCTGGTTGGCCAGCATTTGGCCGACCACAATTTTCGCGACTGGCTTTTCCTGGTCTACCCCGCGAGATGGTCGACGCGGTTCAACCGCGAGCGCGGCCTGCGCGAGGCGGCAAAGCGCCACGGCGCCAGACTCGTGGTTCTGGAATCGGCAACGACGCCGATTCCGGACGCCTGACGCTCGAACGGCATTTCGAGGCGCATCCGAAGCTTCCGCAGGTCACGATCGCCGGCAACAATCCGTTGCTGCTTGGGGCGCTCAATCTTGCGCAGCAAAAGGGCATCGCCATTCCGACGGATATGGCGCTCGTCGGCTACGACGAGTTCGCCTGGGCCTCCCTGGTCAATCCGCCGCTCACCGTGCTCAACGAGAGCAGCGCCGAGATCGGCCGGCGCGCAGCCTTGACGCTCGTTCAGATCATCGACGGCCAAGCCGAGGCGGAGAAGAGCGGCCAATCCCGGTCGCCCGTCTACCTGCCTGAATACCAGCAGCAGGTTCCTGCCGAACTGATCATCCGCGGGTCCTGCGGCTGCATCCGGCAGGGAGCGCGTTACGCCATGCCGGCCCCGGCCCCGGACTGACAGGGGTCTTCAGATACGGATCGAGCGGCTGCGGCGCCCCGCCCAGCCGAGGGGAGAGTTTGTCTTGCGCCCTGCCAGCCGGCGCTTCGCATACGCAGTCTCGGGCTGGCGAAAAGGATGGAGGAAACCCACGATGTTGAAGACCCTGTGCGCCCAATTGAGCCTCGCCGCGTCCGCGGCCGCCCTGCTCGCTCTCGTTGCCGTCCCGGCGTCCGCGACGCCCACGAAAATCAGCAGCATCGGCCTGATGGTGCAAGACATGTCCAATCCCTTCTTCGCCGCCATGGACAAGGGCGCAAAAGAAGCCGCCGCGAAGATCGGCGCCAAACTGAATACGCAGGATGCGCAGCTCGACCTCGCCAATCAGAACACGCAAATCGACGCCTTCATTCAGCAAGGCGTGGATCTGATCGTGATTTCCGCGGTCAACGAGGCGGGAATCGAGCCGGCGATCGAACGCGCCAAGGCGGCGGGCCTCATCGTCATCGCCGTCGATACGCCCGCCCATGGCGCGGATGCGGTCATCATGACCAACGCGGTCCAGGCCGGCGAGAAATCCTGCGACTATCTCTTCCAGCAGATGGGCGGAAAGGGCGAGGTCCTGCTCGTCGACGGAACGGTGATCCAGACAATCATCGATCGCATAAACGGCTGCAAGACGGTCGCCAAGAAATACCCCGGCATCAAGATCGTCGGTCAGCAGTCCTCGAAAAACGACCGCGCGTCCGGCCTCGCCGTCACCACCGACATGTTGACCGCCCACCCGGACGTGACCGGCATCTTCGGCATGAACGATCCCTCCGCGCTCGGCGCGGTGCTCGCCGTCGAACAGGCTGGAAAGACCAGCCAGATCAAGGTGACGGGCGTTGACGGCAGTCCCGAAGCCGTCGCGGAGCTGAAGCAGCCGGGTTCGCCCTTCATCGGCACGGCGACCCAGAATCCGGCGGAGATGGTTCGGCAGGCCGTCAAGATCGCGCAGGACATCGCCGCCGGGAAGCCGCCGGCCGAGAAGACGGTCCTCATTCCGAGCGTCCTCGTGACCCGCGACAGCGTCGCCCAATACGCGGGCTGGTGAAGTCTTCGCGCGGAGCGCCTTGAGGCGCTCCGCGCTCCTATCCAGGACGAGACCGATGGAAGAGGTCCTTCTCAGGCTTGACGGCGTATCGAAACGCTTCGGGGCGACCCAGGCCCTGCGGAACGTGTCGTTCGACCTGCGGACGCACGAGGTCCACGCCCTGATGGGCGAGAACGGGGCGGGCAAGTCGACGCTGATGAAAATTCTCGCCGGCAACATCGCCCGCGACTCGGGCCGGATCCTGATGAATGGCCGGGAGATCGAGATCAACTCGCCGCTGGACGCGCGGGCGCACGGCGTCGCGATCATCCACCAGGAGCTGAACACGGTTCCGGATATGACTGTGGCGGAGAACCTCTCGCTCGGTCGCGAGCCGCTGACGCGCTTTGGCGCGCTTGACCGCAAGCGCGTTCGCCGGGAAGCGCGGGAAAAACTCGGCTTGATCAACGCCGACATCGATCCGGACCGCCCACTGGGTTCGCTCACCGTCGGAATGCAGCAGATGGTCGAGATCGCGCGAGCCATCAGCGAGGACGCGCGCGTCCTTGTGCTCGACGAACCAACCGCCGCGCTCTCTCGCGGCGAGGCGCAGGAACTCTATCGCATCATCGGCCAGATGAGGTCGGAGGGCGTGGGGCTCGTCTATATCTCGCACCGCATGGAGGAGGTTTGGCGCCTTGCGGATCGCGTGACCGTCTTTCGCGACGGCGCCTACGTCGGCGGCGGACGCATGGCCGATCTCGCGCCCTCCGACGTCGTGCGCATGATGGTCGGCCGCCCGATCGGCGATCTCTACAAGCACGCCGAACGGGTCCCCGGCGATGTGGTGGTGGACGTCCAGGGTCTTGCCGGCGATGGCCTTGGGCCGGTCGATTTTCAGGTTCGGGCCGGAGAAGTCGTGTGCATGGCGGGCCTGATCGGCTCCGGCCGCACCGAGATCGCGCGGCTCATCTTCGGCGCCGACCGAAGGACTGCCGGCGCGGTGCGGATCGGCGGCGCCGCGAGCGACCCGGCCGATCCCTGCGCCGCGATTGCGGATGGCGTCGGCATGGTCCCCGAGGACCGAAAGGTCCAAGGGCTGTTCCTCGACCACTCCGTCGAGGACAATATCGCGATAAGCTCGCTCGATCGGTTCGTGACCGCCGGCGTCGTGCGTCGACAGGATGCGAGAGGCGCGGTCCTACAGCAGATGAAGCGGCTGCGGCTAAGACTCAACGCGCTCGATCTTCCGGTGCGGGACCTCTCAGGCGGGAATCAGCAGAAGGCGTCGCTGGCGCGCTGGCTGCTCACGGACTCCCGCCTGCTCATTCTGGATGAGCCGACGCGCGGCGTCGACATCGGCGCCAAGCGTGAGATCTACGAACTGATCGACGACCTCGCCCGGGCCGGGAAGGCCATTCTGGTGATTTCTTCGGACCTGCCGGAGGCGATCGGCATCAGCGATCGCATCCTCGTCCTGCGCGCCGGCCGGATCGTGCATGAAACGGCCTCGCGCGAGGCGACCGAGGAGGACGTGATGAGTTACGCAACCGGCGCCAGCGCGCCGGCGACGGTGATCGGCGAAGGAGCGCAGTCGTGACGCAGATGAATGAGTCGGACGCGACCGGCGCCTCCGCGTCCTCCGCCCACGCGTCCTTCGATTTCGCAAAATGGTGGGACCGGGTCGGGATCTTCGCCGTGCTGATCGTGCTCGTCATCTTCATGTCGATCATGGCGCCGAACTTCAACCGGTTGGACAACCTCCTCAATATCGCGCGCTCGATTTCCGTGAACGCCATCCTGGCGGCAGGAACTCACGTTTGTGATCCTCACGGGCGGCATCGATCTTTCGGTGGGCTCCATCGTCGCGGTGACGGGCGTGGCCTCGGTGCTTGTGGCGATCGCCGGATGGCCCGCCCTTCTCGCGATGGCGGCAGGGGTCGCGATCGGCGCGGCATGCGGGCTGCTGAACGGCGCGCTGACCGCCTACCTCGCGCTCGCGCCGTTCATTGTGACGCTGGGAACCATGACGTTCCTGCGCGGGCTTGCCTATACGATGACCAACGGCCAGCCCATCGTCTCCAGCAGCCTCAATTTCAAGGAAGCGGGCATCGGGTATCTGGCGGGAATACCGATCCCCGTCCTCATCATGGCGGTGGTCTACGTCGTCTCCTGGTTCGTGCTCGAACGGACGCGGTTCGGACGCCACGTCTATGCAGTTGGAGGCAACGTGCAAGCCGCGCGGCTGGCGGGGGTCCGAGTGCTGCGCGTCACCACCTCCGTCTACGTCATCGGAGGCGCCTGCGCGGGCATCGCGGGCATCATCTTCGCGGCGCGGGTCATCTCGGCGCAGCCGACGGCGGGGACCGGCTACGAACTCGACGCCATCGCCGCCGTCGTGCTGGGCGGCACAAGCCTCTCGGGCGGTCGGGGACGGATCGCCGGAACTCTGATCGGCTCGGTGATCCTGGGGGTGTTGAGCACGGAACTTCATCCTTCTGAACGTCCCGTACTTCACCCAGCTCCTGGTCAAGGGCATCGTGATCATCCTGGCGGTTGCGATCGACAGCCTGAAGCGGCGCCGATTTGCGCTTCCCCTTGGCAAAGCCGTCGCCGCGCCGGACCGGCCGAAGGCGTGAGCGCGCGGCTGTCCGACTCTTCCTTTTTGTCGAAATCGAAAGGCGTTTCCATGCCCCGTAAAATTGCGATCGTCGATCCGCTTGGCGGCGCCCGTCGCCATGAGCCGGTGGTCTTCGCCGTCGACGGGGATGTGCGCGAGCCGCTCTGGTGGGCCAGCGACGACGCCGGCGGGCGCGTTCTCTGCCAAAGGCTCCGGGCGGAAGGCGCGCCCGGACGCACGCGCTTCGCCGCAAGCGTCAGCTTCGAAGGCCGGATAGCGTTGACGCTCGATCGACCGTGCTCGGAGGAAGAGGCGGCGGGCATTCCCGGCATTCGCGAGCTGAAGCCGCGCGAGGCCGACGCTTTCGTCCGGCTCGACACCGGCGCATTCGATCTCGAACTCTGTTCCGGAACCGCCGAGGGCCTGGGCTCTTCGAAATGGGGGCTTCGCCATTTCCGGGGTCTCGCCGACGGCTTTGAACTCCTGCCCTCCGGCAACAATGCGATCGGCGGATTCTACGGACCGTTCTTCACGCCGGAGAACGGCCTCATCAATCCGCCGAGCACACCAGGGTGCGGATCGAGACGTTGGAAAGCGGCCCCGTCGTGCGGCGCTACAGGATGCACGGAACGATCCCGGACGGACTGCTCGATGAATTGAAGGGAAAGCGCTTTTCCATCGACTGGAGTTTCGCTTTCGGGTGCCCCTACTTTGAAAGGCGCTATCAGGTGGACCCGTTCCAGACGGTCGTCAACGGCCGTTCGGTGACCAACAAGATCACCGTCGGCGACGAATTCGAAGGGGGCAGGGGCGAACTGGTGTTCGACCGGTTTGAGGCTTATGGC
>CAVVJO010000022.1:0-12198 GCA_963748545.1 uncultured Alphaproteobacteria bacterium | reverse complement strand
GGAACGCGTTACCGCGCGGGCGATCCCTACGCCGGCGAGCTTGTCGCGATGGTCGCCGAGACGGTCGGCCGTTCGGGGCGCGGAGGCGAAAAATTCGAGGAATTCCGGGCCCAGCTCGCCGACATCGAGTCGGCGCACTGGGACTTGTACTGGCGCCTCTTCTGCGCCTGGGAAAACGCGCTTCCCGAGGACGAGTTACGGGAGCGGCTCTCAAGCGTGCGCGCCGCGGCGCACGTCAAGGCCGATCTGCCGGACGCGCGCCCCTGGATCCTGACGGAGGCGGCGGTCGACGTTTCGGCCGCGCCGCACGAGACGATCTTTCCCGGACCCGCCGACAAGACCGTCGAATTCGATTCGCGCTCGGGACGCGCGATGGTGTGGTGGACGTCCGCTCCCAGCGGCGCGTTTCAGATCGTCCAGCGCCGTCAGTCCGGCTGGGTGAACTGGGGCACGAACGGCGAGAACGAGTGCCCGGAGCTGCCGGTCGGCGTGACGATCAAGACGGCTTACGGTCCGTTCGCGGACGACTGGCGAGGGGTCGCGGATCGATTGGAGACTGCGCCGACTGTCTTGGACGGGGAGGGGTCATCCCCCGGCGATGACGCCGCCGGGGGCTCTTAACTGACGAATGGAGAGGGTCGAGCCTTACGCCGCCTTCTGTGTCTTGCCCTCGCCGCCGTATAACGTTTCGCCCTTCTCGGCCATTTCAACGAGTCTCTCGGGCGGCGCGAAGCGCGGTCCGTACTGTGCGGCAAGCGCGCGCGCCCGGGCCACGAAGGCCTTGGGCCCAAGCCCATCGATGAACGACAGGGTTCCGCCGGTGTAGGGCGCGTAGCCGAAGCCGAGGATCGAGCCGACGTCCGCCTCGCGCGGGTCGGTGACGACGCCCTCGAACAGGCAGCGCGCCGCCTCGAGCGCGGGCGGGAACAGGAACCGGTCCTTCAGATCCTTGATGCTGATCGCATCCGGGTCGAGCGCCTTGCCGGCGATGGCCTTGAGGCCCGGCCACAGGCTCTTCGGTCCGCTCGCGGGATAGTCGTAGAAGCCCTTGCCGTTCTTGCGGCCGAACCGCTGGTTTTTCACCACCAGCGTCTCGATCAGTTTCTTCTGCCCGGCGTCGATGGCGTTCGCGCCGAGATCGGCTTCGGTCGCCTGGAGAATCTTCCAGGCGAGATCGACGCCGGTCTCGTCGGTCAGCGCGAGCGGCCCGACCGGCATGCCGGCCATCTTGGCGACGTTCTCGATCATCGCCGGCGGCACGCCCTCCATCAGCATGAGATGGGCTTCGAGCATGTAGTTGATCACGCAGCGGTTGACGTAGAAGCCGCGGCAGTCGTTGACCACGATCGGGGTCTTCTTGATCGCGCGCACGAAGTCCATCGCGGTCGCCAACGCCTTGTCGTTGGTCTTTTCGCCCATGATGATCTCGACCAGCATCATCTTCTCCACCGGCGAGAAGAAATGCACGCCGATGAACTGCTCAGGCTTCAGCGACGTCTCGGCGAGCGAGGTGATCGGCAGGGTCGAGGTGTTGCTGGCGAAGACGACGTCCGCTCCGAGCACGGCCTGCGCCTTCTTGGTCGCCTCCGCCTTGACGCCGCGCTCCTCGAACACGGCCTCGACCACGAAGTCGCACCCTTTCAGCGCCGCGTAATCGGCGGTCGCGTGGATCCGGGCGAGCAGCGCCTCCTTGTCGGCGGCCTTGGCGCGGCCCTTGGCGATATGGCCGCTGACCACCTTGTCCGAATAGGCCTTGCCCTTGTCGGCCGACGCCTGGTCGCGGTCGATCAGCACGACCTCGAGCCCCGCGTTGGCCGAAACATAGGCGATGCCGGCGCCCATCAGCCCCGCGCCGAGCACGCCGATTTTCTTGAGGTTCGACGGCGGCACGTTCTGCGGCCGGCGCACGCCCTTGTTGAGCTCGCCCATCGACAGGAACAGCGAGCGGATCATCGCCGCCGCCTCCTTCGACAGCAGGATGTTGGCGAAGTACTTGCTCTCGACCGCCAGCGCGAGGTCCATCGGCAGTTGCAGCCCCTCGAACACGCTGGAAAGGATCGCCTTCGCCGCCGGGTAATTGTCCTGGGTCTCGCGACGGTAGATCGCGTTGGCGGGCGGCCAGGTCATCATGCCGACAGGCGAAAACACTTTTCCGGACGGCGGCTTGAACTTCGGATCGTCCCACGGCGCCTTGGCCTTGGGGTTCGCCTTGACCCAATCCTTGGCGCGCTGGACGATTTCGTTCGCCGGCGCGACCTCGTGGATGAGGCCCATTTTTTGGGCCGCCGCGGGCTTCAGCTGGTCGCCCTTGAACAGCATCTGCAGGGCGTCGGGCGTCGGCATGAGCCGCGCCACGCGCTGCGTGCCGCCCCCGCCCGGGAACAGGCCGACCTTGATCTCGGGCAGGCCGACGCGGGTCTTGGGGCTGTCCGAGGCGATCCGGTAGTGGCAGGCGAGCGCCAATTCGAAGCCGCCGCCCATGCAGACGCCGTCGATCGCCATCGCGACCGGCTTGCCGCAGGTCTCGAGCCGCCGATAGACGAGGTTCAGCTGCTTCGTCCCGTCGACGAAGGCGCGCATCGCGGCGTCCTTGCCTTCAGTCTTGCTGCGGCGAACGAATTCGTCGCCCGCGACCTTGAGGAAGGCGAGGTCGGCGCCGCCAACTCCCTTTGCGAGCGTGATGACCGCGCCCTTGATCGCGGCGTCGCTGGAGATCGCGTCGACGATCTGGCCAAGCTCCGACATGACGTCGGGATTGATGACGTTCATCGAGCGGTCGGGCATGTCCCAGGTGACGAGCGCAACGCCGTCGGCGTCGGTCTCGAAACGAAAGTTCTTGAGTTCCATGAGTGCAGACTCCGTCCCGCGGTTCAGACGCGTTCGATGATGGTGGCGGTGCCCATGCCCCCGCCGATGCACAGCGTGATCAGCGCGGTCGACTTGCCGGTGCGCTCGAGTTCGTCGAGCGCCGTGCCGAGGATCATCGCGCCGGTCGCGCCGAGCGGATGGCCCATGGCGATCGCCCCGCCGTTGACGTTAACCTTGTCGGGGTCGGCGTCGAAAGCCTGGATGAAACGCAGCACGACCGCGGCGAAGGCCTCGTTGACCTCGAACAGGTCGATGT
Source organism: uncultured Alphaproteobacteria bacterium (assembly GCA_963748545.1). Taxonomy (GTDB): domain Bacteria; phylum Pseudomonadota; class Alphaproteobacteria; order Rhizobiales; family Beijerinckiaceae; genus Roseiarcus. The sequence continues at coordinate 9,074 of CAVVJO010000022.1, read as the reverse complement.
CGTCGATGGTCATGCCGGAGCGCGCCAGCACCTTCTTCGTCACGTCGACCGGGCCGGTCAGCATGATCGCGGGCTCGGAGCCGATGTTGGCGAAGGCGCGGATTTTTCCCCGGGGCTTCAGCCCGGCCTTTGCGCCCGCCTCGCGCGAGCCGAGCAGCACGGCGGCCGCGCCGTCGACGATGCCCGACGAATTGCCGGCGTGATGGACGTGGATGATGCGCTCGACATCCGGATGGGCCTGGATCGCGACCGCGTCGAACCCGCCTTGCTCGCCGGGAATGACGAACGACGGCTTGAGCGACGCGAGCGACTGCATGTCGGTCTGCGGGCGCATGTGCTCGTCATGGTCGAGCAGCGACAGGCCGTTGACGTCCTTGACCGGGGCGATCGATCCCTTGAACCGCCCGTCCTTCCAGGCGGCCGCGGCGCGCTTCTGCGACTGCACGGCGTAGGCGTCGACATCGTCGCGCGAGAAGCCGTATTTGGTCGCGATGAGATCGGCCGAAACGCCTTGCGGCATGAAGTAGGCGGGGATCGCCAGCGAGGGATCCGCGGGCCACGCGCCGCCGGAGGCGCCGATGCCCACTCGGCTCATCAACTCGACGCCGCCGCCGATGGTGAGGTCATGCTGGCCGCTCATCACCTGCGCCGCGGCGAAATTCACCGAATCGAGGCCCGAGGCGCAGAAGCGGTTGATCTGCACGCCGGGCACGGTGTCGCCGAACCCCGCGGCGAGCGCGCCCATGCGGGCGATGTCGCCGCCGGCTTCGCCGACCGGATCGACGCAACCCATCACGACGTCGTCGATTTGGGTGGGTTCGAGGTGGTTTCGGTCCTTGATCGCCTTCAGCGCGGTCGCGGCGAGGCGAAGAGTCGAGGCGGTATGAAGCGAGCCGTCCGCCTTGCCGCGGCCGCGCGGCGTCCTCACGTGATCGAATATATAGGCTTCGGTCATCCTGTTTCTCCCTGCGGCGCTGACGGCCGCGATTCCTGTCGTTCGTTCGTCTTGTCTCTCGGCGAGACGGCCCTCAATCGGCGTCGCGATGCTGGCGGCTGCCCACGTCGGCGATCTTCAGCGCCTTCATCCAGTCTTCGGTCCGCGTCGCCGGCAGAGCGGCGAGGCCAGCGAACCAGGGCAACGCCAATTCGACCCCGAACTGCTCGGTTGGCTGGACATCGGCCGGCCGGTCGAGGCTGCCGATCGTGACATTGATCCCATCGCGTCCCAGCAGTTGGTAGGTGAGCGGCGTGCCGCATGCGGCGCAGAAGCCGCGTTCGGCGATCTCCGAGCTCCGGTAGAGCGCCGGCGCGCCGCGGGTGACGGCGAAATGATCGAGACGCACGCCGACGAAAGCCATGAAAGGACCGCCGCTCGCCTTCTGGCACATCCGGCAATGGCAGAGGCTCGCGCCCCGCGGCGGCTCGGTCAGCGCATAGCGCACCGCGCCGCATTGGCAGCCGCCCGTCCAGCGAACCTGCGTCTCGCCGATCATCTGAGTTCCTCTCCCTCCCGATGCCGAACTGATTGGAGGGGCGGCGTCTCGCCGCCCTAGGCGCCCGAGACGGGCGCCCTCCTCAGAACGCCTCCGCCGGAAGCGCCATGATCGTCGCCGCGCCGGTCGTCAGGCGCGCGAGCTGAGCGCCGGTCTCCGGCAGCATACGCTCGCTGAAGAACTTGGCGAGGGTCAATTTGGCGTCGAGCGCCGGGCTGCTTTCGCCGGCCGCCTGCTTCGCCAGCACCGCCTTGACGATCCGCGCCCACATGTAGCCGAGCGCCGTCAGGCCGAAGAGATGCATGTAGTCGTTCGAGGCGGCGCCGGCGTTGTTGGGGTCGGCGAGGCCGTTCTTCGACAGCCACATCGTGGCCTGCTGGAGGCGCCCCAGCGCTTCCTGCATGCCGACGAGATAGGGCTGAAGCCCGGCGTCGTCCTTGTTGGCGGCGAGGAACTGCCCGATCTCGCCGAAGAAGGCCATGACGGCGCGGCCGCCGTCCTTCGGCAGCTTGCGGCCGACCAGATCGAGCGCCTGCACGCCGTTGGCGCCTTCGTAGATCATGGCGATGCGGGCGTCGCGAACGAACTGCTCCATGCCCGACTGGGCGATGTAGCCGTGGCCGCCGAGCACCTGCTGCGCCTTGACCGCGTTGGCGAATCCCAAGTCGGTGAATACGCCCTTGAGCACCGGCGTCAGGAGGCCGAGCCGGTCGTCGGCGGCCTGCCGAACCTTCGGGTCGGGCGCCGTCAGCGCTTCTTCCTGCGTCAGCGCGACCGAGACCAGCAACGCGCGCGCAGCCTCGTTGAACGCGCGGATCTCGAGCAGCATGCGGCGCACGTCGGGGTGGACGAGCAGAGGGTCCGCGGACTTGTCCGGCTCGGCCGGACCTTTCAGCGAGCGGCCCTGGCGCCGTTCCTTGGCGTAATCGGCGGCGTTCTGGTAGGCGACCTCGGACAGCCCAAGGCCCTGGACCGCGACGCCGAGGCGGGCCCCGTTCATCATCACAAACATCGCCGGGAGGCCGCGATGCGCCTCGCCGACGAGCCACCCTTTGGCGTCGTCGTAGTTGAGCACGGCGGTGGCGTTGCCGTGGATGCCCATCTTGTGTTCGAGCGAGCCGCAGACGACGCCGTTGCGCGCGCCAGGCAGGCCGTTGGCGTCCGGCAGGAATTTCGGCACGACGAACAGCGAGATGCCCTTGACGCCGGCTGGCGCGCCCTCGATCCGGGCGAGGACGAGATGGATGATGTTGTCGGCGAGGTCATGCTCGCCGGCCGAGATGAAGATCTTCTGACCGGTGATCGCGTAGGACCCGTCCGCCTGGGGGACGGCCTTGGTCTTGATCAGCCCGAGGTCCGTGCCGCAGTGGGGCTCGGTCAGGTTCATCGTCCCGGTCCACTCGCCGGTGGTCATCTTCGGCAGGTAGCGATCCTTCAGTTCGTCGCTGGCGTGGACCCGCATCGCCGCCACAGCGCCGTTAGTAAGGCCGGGATACATAGCGAAGGCGAGGTTGGCCGAGGTCTCATATTCGCTCAGCAGCACAGCCAGAAAATGCGGCAGGCCCTGACCGCCGTATTTCGTGTCGCCCGCGAGACCGACCCAGCCGCCCTCGACCAGCGCCTTGTAGGCCTCCCTGAAGCCCTTGGGCGTGCTGACGCTGCCGTCCGGGAGGCGTTTGCAGCCCTCGACGTCGCCGATCCGGTTCAGCGGCTGCAAGACCTCTTCGACGAACTTCGCCCCTTCGCTGAGAACAGCCTCGACCACGTCGATCGGCGCCTCCGCAAATCCGGGCGCGTTGGCGTAGCGGGCGTAGTCGAAGACGTCGTTCAACAGGAAAACGGTGTCGCTCACCGGCGCTTTGTAAGTCGGCATTCTGGTCCTCGGGGCGTCATGAGATCCGCGCCGCGCGCCTATGAAGCCGCGCGCGCTCGCGGGAACGGTTCATATATGAACTATCTTGACGCGACTTGCAAGCCCAAATCGACAAGGAACGGGCGCGCGACGCCTTGCGACGCGATCCCGGCGAAAAAGCCTAAGGCGTTCAGACGGCGAAGCGCTCCGCGCAAGCCTTCAGCGAGCGTCGCGTTCGCGCTCGCGCTGCATCGAGGCTGCGGGACTCGCGTAGGCCTCCTGGCGATCGACGCTCCAGTAGCGCAGTTCCTCCAGCGGGATCGTCTCGCCCGTCACCGCGCAACGCACGAAGGCGCCAGGACGAAGGATGCGGAAATCGCCGTCCAGATACTCGACTTTGGCTTCGCCCGTCTGGGCGGTGGGTCTCTCGTACTTGTTCATTGCCTGCGTTTCTTTCGCTCGCCGGTCATTCTACGCCACGGCTCTCGAAGAGGGAAAGGGCGAATGTCATCTCCGGCCGAAGGGCTTCGCAGCGACGCGCCGGCACTTAAAACTGTTTGCTTGTCGGTAGGATCGCCTCGCCCGAACGCGAGGAATGATCCTGCCCAGCGAACGGAAGGCCCCGCGGCTGGACAAGACGGCGCGGCTCTGATAATGGCCTCGCGACGGGACGGGCCGCCTTTCGGGGCGGCGCGCGCCCTTGCTTTTCGTCACATCACCGGTTTTGTGAGGCTTTTAACCCGCGGCGAGTACGAGCTGGCGTCCCGCCACCGGCGGTCTGACCGAGGTGGAGCTGGCGCCATCGGTGCCGATGTGGAGCGAGCATTGCGGGTACAAGACGAGCAAGCCCCTGCTCGCCCGTCTGCCGGTGACTGGTGCGCGGGGTGCTGCAGGGGCCGGGGTAGAACGCCGGCGCGGTCGACATCGGAGACGGTCCCGCCCTGCGTCTTCAAGATCGGTTCAAGGACCACCCGTCCTCGTGATCGAGCCGTATCAGGGAGCGGCCACCGGGGTCGGCGGCATCCTCCGCCGACGTCTTCACCATGGGCGCGCGGCCCGTCGCCCTGCTCGATTCACTGCGCTTCGGCTATTCGAGGAGCCGGCGCCAACGGCGCCTCCTCGATGGTGTCGTGGCCGGCATCGGCGGCTACGGCAACTGCATTGGCGTTCCCACCGTCGGTGGCGAGATCTACTTCGACGAGTTCGACCGCCACAACTGCCTCGTCAACGCCATGTGCGTCGGCATCATCGAGCAGCTCGAAGCTGACCCTGGCGGACCCGCTGCTGGCCCCGGCAACCTGGTCCTGCTGGTCGGTGCCGACACCGGCCGTGACGGCATCCACGGGGCCACCTTCGCCTCGGTCGAGCTCAACGAAGCCTCCAGTGAGCGCCGTCCCGCGGTCCAGGTCGGCAACCCCTTTCTCGAGAAGTGCCTGATGGAGGTCTGCGTCACCCTGGCCGGCGACCCGCGCATCGTCGCCATGCAGGACCTGGGGGCGGCCGGGCTCACCAGCTCGTCTGCCGAGCTGGCCGATCGCGGCGGGTGCGGCATCGAGATGGACGTCTCCCGGATCTCACGACGAGAGTGGGGGATGACGCCCTACGAGGTGATGCTGAGCGAGTTCAGGAGCGGATGCTGCTGGTGGGCGAGGCCGGGACGCGGCCTCGGTGCAGGTGGAGTTCGACCGCTGGGACCTCCACTCGGACGTGATCGGGACGGTCACCGACACGGGACGCCTGGTGGTGTCCGATGGCGGAGCCGTGGTGTGCGACCTGCCCCTCGACCTCCTGATCGACGACGTGCCGCTTCGCCACCCGGAGGCGCTGCGCCCCGCCGGGCTGGACGAGGCGCTCTCGGCCGATCCGTTCGCCATGACGCCGCCCTGGTCGATGGGCGAGACCCTGCTCCGCCTCATCGGCAGTCCCAACATCGGCAGCCGCCGGTCCATCTTCCGGCGCTACGACCACCAGGTCGCCGCCGCGCCAGGCGGTTGCGACATCGGAGCAGGCTTCGGGGCTCGCCGTCTGGCTCTGCACCGACGCTGCGAAGAACATCAACGGCCGGACTTTCGTCATTCACGGCGAGGAGTTCGGCCTGTTTGCCGAGCCCGAGATCGTGCGCGCCGCCTATCGCGCCGAAGGCTGGGACCTCGACGCGCTCGACGACTCGGCCGCGCAGTCATACCTCACCGGCGACTTGCGCAACCAGTTCTACCCCGAACGCAAACAGTAGGAACGACATCATGGCTACGATTCTCTCCGATCTCCTGAATGCGATCCGCATCGGCCGCTCCGATTGGGCGATCATCGAGCTGGGCGCTCCCGGAGGGTTGCAGTTCAAGCGCGACGACCGCGCCTATGTGCACTTCGTGCTCGACGGCAGCGTGATGCTGGACGGCGCGGGCATGCCCTCGCCCGTCGCACTGGGCGCGGGATCCTACGCCATCGTGCTGAACGGCCAGACACATGCCGTGCGCGATACGCAAACCGCGGCTGCAACGGAGGCGCGGTACTTCCAGGACGACCACACGCTCGATACGCCGCCCGTTCTGCGCTTCGGCGGCGCGGGCAAGGTCACGCGCATCCTGACGGGCACGCTCGAAGTCGCCCGCGCAGGCGGCAATCCGATTACGCGCGGCCTTCCCAACATCCTCCTCGGCAAGCGCGACAATGCCGCGCCAAACGGTCCCGACGGTTTCCATCTGGAGCCGCGTGCCGTGGAGCGCGGCGCGATGGGCCCGGGCGGCATGGCGTTTCTCGGCATCGTGGGCGACATGCTGCTGGTGCAGGCGGTGCGTTCGGCTGTCGTCAGCCTGTCGCCTTCCGGAAAATCTGCGGCCGATATTTTCGGCGCGCCGCAGATCAACACGGCACTGCGCCTGATCGACATGAAGCCGGAAAAGAACTGGTCGGTGTCGTCGCTGGCCAGCGAAGTCGGCATGTCGCGTTCGGTGTTCGCAGCCGTGTTCCGCCAGAGCGTCGGCGAGCCCCCCATGCAATATGTAACGAGCGTGCGCATCACGCGTTCGGGGCAGTTGCTGAAATCCAGCACGCTGTCCGTGGCGAAGATCGCGCAGAAAGTGGGCTACGGCTCGGTGTCGTCCTTCGCGCGCGCGTTCAAGAAGCAATATGGCGCGACGCCGGGCGCCTATCGCCGGTCCGCGCGCGGCACGGTGCATCGCATGCGGCCCGTCGCGGTCCAGTTCGATCCGTTCCTGTCCTAACAGCAATCGGGAGGAATCATGAGTGTCGCCGGCATCAAAGCCATCTCCGCGGACTCGCACATCACCGAGCCGCCCAATTGTTATGTGGATTATATCGATCCGCGCTATCGCGATGTCGCGCCGCACATGGTGGAAGACAAGCGCAGCGGCGAGTTGGGCGACGTGTTCATCGTGCAGGGTTACGCCGATCCGCTGGCGCTCGGGCTCGTGGCCGCCGCCGGCAAGGATCCCAGCGACTTGCGCACGGGCAGCACATTCTTCTCCGATCTGCACAAGGGCGGCTGGGATCCCAAGGCGCGATTGAAGGATCAGGATCGCGACGGCATCGCGGCCGAAATGATCTATCCCACCATCGGCATGGTGCTCTGCGGCCTCGTCGACAACGATTACAAGAGCGCCTGCATGTGGGCCTATAATCGTTGGCTGCAGGAATTCACCGGCGCCGCGCCCAAGCGGCTTTACGGTCTCGGCATGACGGCCGTCTCCAGCGTGCCGGAAGCGATCGAAGACTTTCGCCGCATCAAGGAAATGGGTTTCAGGGGCGTGATGCTGCCCGCGAACCCGGGCACCAAGGAAGACTACGACGACCCGTCGTTCGATCCCTTGTGGCGCACAGCCGTCGAACTCGGCCTGCCCGTCAGCTTCCACACCTTCACCGAACGGCGCAGCGACAACCACCTGGCGGAAGGGTCTCGCCTTTCCCGCGGGCCGAAGATCTCCGCCTGGCAATCCGTCATCCGCACCTGCCAGGACATCATCGGCATGTTCATATTCGGGCGCGTGTTCGAGCGGCACCCGGATCTCAAGCTCGTCTGCGTCGAAGCCGATGCGGGCTGGGCCCCGCATTACATGTACCGCATGGACCATGTCTACAAGCGCCACCGGGCATGGCTCAAATGCGATGAGATGACGAAGCTGCCCAGCGAATATTTCCAGCAGAACGTCTATGTGACGTTCCAGGACGATTGGGTCGCGTTCAAGATGACGAATCTCTGCAATCCGCGGCGTCTGTTGTGGGCGAATGATTTTCCGCACAGCGATTTCAACCTGGCCGTGGAGCCAGGAACTGCTCGAGAAGCACACCCAATCGCTGACCGAGCAGGAAAAGACCTGGATCCTGCGCGACAATGTCCGGGAGCTTTACGACCTGAACTGATCGCAGGCGCCGGAGCGCATTTCCGGCGCCGTATCGTTTCTTCAAGATTTAACACAGGGAATTCCGCATGGGCCGGCTCGAAGGAAAGATCGCACTCGTGACGGGCGCCGGCAGCGGCATCGGCCGGGGCTGCGCCGTGGCGCTCGCCGCCGAAGGCGCACGCGTGATCGTGACCGACGTGGACGAGAAAGGCGGCCATGAAACGTCCGAGGAAATCGGCAAGGCCGCGACATTCCGCAAGCTCGATGTGAGCGACGAGGCCGCGTGGAAGGACATCGCGGCGCGGACCCGCAAGGAAGCCGGGGCCCTGCATGTGCTGGTCAACAATGCGGGCATTTGCATTTCGATGCCCGTGGCGGAAATGAGCTATGAGACCTGGAAGCGCCAACTCGCGATCAATCTCGACAGCATGTTCCTGAGTTCGAAATACCTGATCCCGCTGATGACGGAGTCGGGCGGCGGTTCGATCGTCAACGTGTCTTCCGTCGCAGGGCTCAAGGGCATTCCCGGCCTCACCGGCTACTGCGCGAGCAAGGGCGGCGTGCGCCTCTACACCAAGGCGCTGGCGCTTGAATGCGCCCAGGCGAAGAACGGGATCCGGGTGAATTCCATCCATCCCGGCGCCATCGAAACGCCGATCTGGGTCAAGATGGTCAACAAGGGCGAAATGCCGGACCCGTCCGAGCGCCGCAACGAAGACATCATGGAGCAGACGCGTGTCGGCGCGGCAGCCGTAACTCCGCTCGGGTTTTACGGATTGCCTTCGGATATCGCGGCCGGCGTGGTATTTCTCGCTTGCGAAGAATCACGCTTCATCACCGGCATCGAGCTCGTCATCGATGGCGGCGTTTACGCCGGTTAGCCCATGCCCAAGAAAGTCGATCACGATACTCGCCGCGCGGACATCGCGATGGCGGCCTTCCGCGTCATCGGCCGCAAGGGTGTTGCGGGCGCCACCATCCGCGATATCGCGCGCGAGACCGGCTATTCGGTCGGCGCGATCGTGCATTACATCAAATCGAAGGATCACATCCTGCTTGCCGCCGAAGAATATTCGACCCGGGTGATCCGCGACCGCATGGTCCAGGCGGAGAACACCAATCGCGGCCTCGATGCCGAGCGGGGCATCCTCCAGAGGCTGCTCGCGGGATCGGGGCCGGAACCTTTTTCGTTCCCAGCGGCCTCCGCCTGGAATCCAGGAAACGCTGGCTCGCGTACTTTCAAAGACCCGGAGGGACAATCAGGATCAATGCCCGAGCCGTGCCCGCCCTCCGGGAGCAGGGATGGAGCCTGCTGGCGGTGGGTGTCACCGGATACAGCGGCTCCTTTGCCGCGGGCGATGTCGTCGA
>CAVVJO010000021.1:0-33617 GCA_963748545.1 uncultured Alphaproteobacteria bacterium | reverse complement strand
GCCTCCCACGGCCGGCTGACGATCGAAACCGTCGACATCAACGCGCCGGACGAGGTTTCGGCGCTGAGCGCGCGCCTCGGCGGCCGGAGCTTCGACGTGCTGTTCGTCAACGCTGGCGTCACCAACAACCCGCAGGAGACAATCGCCGATGTGACGACCGAGGAATTCGTGCGGGTGATGACGACAAACAGCCTGAGCCCCATGCGGGTCGTCGAAGCCCTTGAAGGCCTCGTACCCCCTACCGGCCTGATCGGCGTCATGTCGTCAGGCCAGGGCAGCGTCTCCAACAATACCGTCGGCATGCGCGAGGTGTATCGCGGCAGCAAGGCGGCGCTGAACCAGTTCATGCGGAGTTTCGCCGCGCGCCACGCGGGCGATCCTCGCGCCTTCCTCTTGATGGCGCCGGGCTGGGTGAGGACCGACATGGGCGGCCCCGACGGACGGCTCACGATCGAGGAGAGCGTGCCGGGCGTCGTCCGTACGCTGCTTGCCGCGCGAGGCAAGCCCGGCCTCCAGTATCTCGACTATCTCGGCCACACCGTGCCGTGGTGACGCGAGCGCCTAGCCACCGCCCGTATCGATGACTTCGACCACCTGACGGGTCGACGGCTTCACGAACACAATCGTGTTGTTCACCACCACGTACTCGTAGTCTCGGTACTCGGGGACGAGATCGACAATCGGCTTGGGGAGCGGCATCAGATCAACATCGCCGGGCAACGGCGCGCCGACGTGAACGTTACCGCTGACGCTTGGCGTTTGAGGCGCCGTCGCCAACAGAAGGTCGGCGATACGCGCCGCTCTATCTTTGGTGATTTCGGCGCTGCCCTCGGCGCGGATTTTCTCCGGGTCCACATGCGGAGTTGCGCTGGCCGCCTTCCCGGATTGGTCGCCAGTCTGCGGCTGCTGAGCGGCGGCCGATCCCACCAAGCCCAAGCTTATCACGCCGGCAATGCCAGCCGCTCCAATTCCTGTGCGTCTCATGACGTTCTCCGTGGAATACCGTTGCGAGGAGGCTCTCAGTGACTTTGGAAAACGATGGGCGGGAGGGAAGGTTCCGGGCGACCCGCGCCGTACGCCCGTCTGTGAAATCGCCTGCGGCAAATAATTCGTCCGCCGCGAAAAAACCTCTTGCGCCGCGGCTCGATTCGACCAAATAAGCCGTTGCCCAATACGCACGTGCCTGTGGTCGTGTGTCGGTTGGCGGGGATCTGGACAAGAGGCCAGTTAACCGCCCGTGGAAGACCGGCAACCGGAGGCGAAACCGGCGAACCCCGCCCAACGGGGGACGCGACTTGAAGCAACGACGGACCGGGCTTTTTTGGTCTCTGTTGGCCCTCCAAAGGTCAGCGATCAAAGGGGCTTGTCTATCTTGCCGGGCGTGCGGACGGTTTTTCTCGTCCAAACGATGGCCTTTGTGATCGTCTCGAGCGGCGTCGCCGCTTAAGACGCGCATTTGGCTACGGCGCAGCAGCTGATTGTCTTTTGGCTACCGCCCCCATCGGCGGCAAGCAACGGGCGATCGCGTCGGCGGGTCAACGCCATTGCCTCCGCGTCTCCAACACGGGGGGCGATGGTCGCATCGCCGGCGGATCCTTCACGTTCTCAGGCGCGGGCTGCAAACCGCGCCGCCGGGGGATGCCGCTATGACGGACCGAATCCGAGAGTTCCTCGCCGCCAATCGCGACGCAGACGGACCGCGCCTCGTCGTCGATCTCGACGTCGTGCGCGATAACTATCTGAGCTTCGCCAACGCCCTGCCCGACACGCGCGTCTTCTATGCCGTGAAGGCCAATCCGGCGCCGGAGATCCTGAGCCTGCTCGCCGATCTCGGCTCGTCGTTCGACACCGCCTCGATCGGCGAGATCGAGCTGGCGCTGGCCGCCGGCGCGAGGGCCGACCGCGTCAGCTTCGGCAACACGATCAAGAAGGAGAAGGACATCGCGCGCGCCCATGCGCTCGGCGTCCGGCTCTATGCGGTCGACTGCGAGGCGGAGGTGGAGAAGATCGCGCGCGCCGCGCCGGGCGTGAAGGTCTTCTGCCGAATCCTGTGCGACGGCGAGGGCGCAGAGTGGCCGCTGTCGCGCAAGTTCGGCTGCGCGCCGGAAATGGCGGCGCGCGTGCTCGAGCGCGCTCATGCGCTCGGCCTCGTTGCGCACGGTCTGTCGTTCCATGTCGGCTCGCAGCAGCGCAATCCGCGCATGTGGGACCGCGCGCTGAAGGTCTCGGCGGGGATTTTCCGCGACCTTGCGGAGCGGGGCATCCAGCTCGCGATGCTCAATCTCGGCGGCGGTTTCCCGACGCGTTACCTGAAGTCGGTGCCTCCGGTTCGCGCCTATGGGCAGACGATCTTCCGGGCGCTGCGCCGTCATTTCGGCAACCGCATTCCGGAGACGATCATCGAACCTGGCCGCGGCATGGTCGGCAACGCCGGGATCATCGAGGCCGAGGTGGTGCTGATCTCGCGCAAGTCCGAGGAGGACCGCCTGCGCTGGGTCTATCTCGACATCGGCAAGTTCAACGGCCTCGCCGAGACGATGGACGAGATGATCCGTTACCCGATCCGCACCGAGTACGACGAGGCGCCGCTCGCTCCCTGCGTGCTCGCCGGTCCGAGTTGCGACTCGGTCGACGTGCTGTACGAGAAGGAGCCCTACCTACTGCCCGTCACCCTTGAAATCGGCGCGAAGGTGCTGATCGAGGGGACCGGCGCCTACACGACGACTTATTCCTCTGTCGGCTTCAATGGCTTTCCGCCGCTGAAGGCGTATGTGATCTGAAGAGGACGCGTCGGCGCGCTTTTGGGCCGCCGGCGCGCAACTCGATCGGATGGGCGGGGCGGATCCGTTTCTAGGGAAAGTAGACGTCGCTCGTCGGGCCGCCACACCGACGGGCACCACGGCGGCTACTCGCGTGACAAGCGAGTGGCCGGCTTGCGGCGGCGGCCGCGCTTGTCAGCTCATACGAAGCGACCACCGGTTGCGCCGTGTCGGCAATGCAGCCTGGACGACTTTTGTGTCCTCTTGGCTGTTCAACGAAATGGTCAGGTTCTCGGCGAAAAGCTCGCCAGTGCGATCATCAGTAACGACGTCGAAACTGACCTTTTGGCCTTCCTTCAGTTCCGTCAGCCCGGCGCGCTCTATGGCCTTGATGCTGACGTAGACGTCAAATCCTCCGTCATTGGGCTTGATAACGCCATAGCATTTGCGCGCGTTGTACCACTTTACGGTTCCGACTTTCGCCAATGCGTACCTCCCGTCGCGCGGATAGCGGGCGTTCTTTGTGACCTCTGTTCATCCGAGCGATCCCACGACAAATTGTACTTGCAGCTTTCAAACAGTCTTTTGATCATGCTCTCGGTGGAGGGGACGGCAGCAGAGGCTAAGCTCAAGACCAGCGCAAGGTTGACAGGCCTGCCGTTAAAAAGCTCCAACTCGGCCACAACTCACCAACTTTGGGACGACTTCCGGTCAGAAGAAAGTTAAATGACGTTAATGTTTTCGTTGTTGTCGAGGCTGATTTTTTAGCAGACCCTATTGTTGTCGTGTAACCATCCCTTCGCGACGCTCGTCCGGACGGCCTGCGGCCTGCAGAGGGACACGCGCGCCTCGACGGTCGAGCCTCTTCCCAAACAGCAGCGGTTGGTATCCGGCTTGTTTCACACCGACGCCATGCACAAGGTCGACTGTGACTGCGATCCTCTGTAAGCGTCCCGCAACGAGGCGTTTGAAGGATAGGACGTCATTTATGAAAGCGCTCAGGTGCTGCGCGGTCGTCTTCGTCACGATCGCAGAGTTCTCGGCCCGCGCGTCGTCGCCGCCGATCCACGCCCTCTGGTGACGACCCAGCCCGACGCGCAAGCCGACGTCGCCCCCTATTTCGTGTCCGACAGCGATCCGCGCTGGTCGAGTCCGCAGTGGTCTGCGGCCGACATCGAGGCGTTGCGCAAAAAGGTCAAATACGTCTTCGTCATCTTCAACGAGAACCGCTCGTTCGACCACGAATACGGCACGCTGCCGGGGGTCGACGGTCTCTACTCCGACGGCAAGACCCCGCGCGCGCCAGCCGATACGCCTGGCTTCACCCAAAGCTATCAGGACACGGCGACCGGCCAGACTGTCACTGTCCAGCCGTTCCTCGTCGGACCGGCGCAAAACGCCTCGTTCAAGGATTCGACCGACCATTCGCACAAAGGGCTCGCGGCCAAGCTCGACGTGCACGACGGCGTCGCCAGGATGGACAAGTTCGCCGAAGTCGAGTGGCGCAGGTATGCGAGTTTCGGCGGCGACCGCTCCGAGCGGATGGGAACGCAGATGGCCCGCCTGGTGATGGCGCATATGGACTGCGACACGATCCCGTTCTTTTGGCGCTACGCCTCGCGCTTCACCATTTTCGACAACATTTTCGCGACTGAGGACACGCCCTCGACCCCGAACGCCGTCGCGATCCTGGCCGGCCAGAGCGGCGAGACGCAGTGGGTCAAGCACCCGAGCGCGACCAACGATCCGGGCGACACCGGCTTCACCGGGACGATCAGCGGCACGATCAACGGCAAGACGTACAGCGGCACGGGAACGACCCAGGGGCCGCCGCTGATCAACGACCCGCAGCCGTGGTGGGGCTCGGCTTTCGACGATACGGCCATCGGGCGCGAGCCAACGTCCCCGCATGAGGAATGGGATCCCCGCAACACGGCCTCAAACTTGACCTTCGCTTCGCTGCCGTTGACCATGATGGGAGGCTGGATCAACCTCTTCACCCATTGGGATCGCAGCCCGAACTTCGACCTGCCCGACGTCCAGAAGGACATTCCCGCCATCGCCGCGCTCGGGAAGACGCCCGTCCAGTGGCGATGGTATCAGAATGGCTATGACCTCGAGCCGACCGATACAGGGCTCGTGGTCTCGCACAAGGCCTACGTCAGCCACCACAACGGGGCGCAGTATTTCGGTTATATCGCCAACAATGCCGTCGAGCAGATCAACCTGCGCGGCGAAGGCGACTTCTTCGCCGATCTCGCCAAGGGCGACCTGCCTGCGGAAGGCGGAGTGTTCTATGTTCGCGGCGGCTACTACAACCTGAACTATCCCAAGCAGACCGCGGTCATTCAGAACCCGAACTATCCGGACCCCAAGGGTCTGACGCCGGACGAACTCGCCAAGATCGCCAAGGTCAAGTCCGGCGACGACGACCATCCCGGTTATTCCGACAGCCAGCTCACCGAAGCGATGGCCGCCCGCGTCATCAACGCGATCGCCGGCAACGAGGCTTTGTGGAAGCAAAGCGCGATCATCATCACCTATGACGAGTTGGACGGCCTTTACGATCACGTCCCGCCGCGCATTCTGAGCTACGGGCCGGACGGACTGCCGCTTGCGCGCGGCGTCCGCATTCCGCTCATCCTGATCTCGCCCTACGCTCGGGCGCACGCGGCGTCGCACGCGGAGGGCGACCACAACGCGATCATCGAGACGATCAATGCGCTGTTCGGCCTGCCCGCGCTCTCGAGCCTGCCGGACGAAGCCCAGGGGCTTAAGGACGGCGACTCGCCGACCTTCAACGCCTTCGCGCCGAAGGGCTTCGAGCAGAACTATCTCGGGCCGCGCGACACGCCCTCGGCGATCACCGACGGCCTGCTTTCGGGCTTCGACAAGGCGCGGGTCAGCGGCGCCCTGCCTCCGCTTCCGGCTTCTCTGGCGCTGATCCCGAGCGCCGACGTCGAGCGTTTCCCTCATTACGGCGGCAAGGGTTGCGCAGCGATCGGCGTGACGCCGGAGAACGTTCGGCAGAACATCCCGAACGTCATCCCCGAGGGGTTCAATTCTTTGCCGATGACGCTCCCGGAGTACAATTGAGGTTCGGAAGCTTCACGCGAGTCGCGCAATTCGCGCTCGTGGCGGCGACTGCGTTCGCCTCGCCGGCCGCCGATGCCGGCACGGTCGTCGACCGCATCAAGGCGGAGGGGGTGATCCGCTGTGGCGGGGCGTCACGGCCAGGTCTACTCGGCCAGTCGCTCGACGGACGGGAGGCCTCGGGCCTGTTCCTCGATCTCTGCCGCGCCATCGGCGCAGCGCTGCTCGGTCCAAAGGGGCGGATCGAATTTCATCCCTACGACGCCGATATCGCTTTCGACCGCTTGCGTGAAGGCCGCGACGACCTCGCCTTCCTTGACGGGTCGGAGATCCTCGAGCAGCGCGTCGCCGGGCAGACGGTTTTGGGCCCGGCCGTGGCCTTCGCGTCTACGGCCGTGATGGTCCCAGAAGACTCGGCTGCGAAAACCCTCTCCGACCTCTCGGACCGGTCGGTCTGCTTTTACCAAGGCTCGAGCGCGCACCGGAGCCTGGAGGCCTGGATGACGTCGCGCGGGCTCGACTTCACCCGCATGGCTTACACCGAATATGGCGAGATGGGCGACGCCTACGCCGCCCGGAAATGCGACGCTGTCGTCGGCGAGATCGGCGATCTCGCGATCGCGCGCCTTGAACTCGAAGGGAAAGGCGTCAGGAGCCGCATCCTGCCCAAGCCGCTTGCGACCTTCCCGATCTTCGCTGTGACGCCGGCAATCGATCCTCAATGGGCGGCGGTCGTCGCCTGGGCGATTGTGGCGCTCGAGCGCGCCGAACTTCGGGGCGGACCGTGGTCTGCGGCCGGGGAGAAGACGGCGGCTGTCAACGGCGCGGACTTGGGCCTGCCGGACGACTGGGGTACGCGCGTGATTGCGGCCGCGGGGACCTACGCCGACATCTACGCCCGCAATCTTGGCGACCGTTCGCGACTTAACCTGCCTCGCGGACCGAACGCTCCGGTCGAGGCGGGGGGCTTGTTCGTGACGCCGTTCCGGGAGTGACCCGACGCGCGTTCGCGGCTGCGAATCTCGCCACAAAGGACACAAAGATGCACGAAGCTTCGCGGGCCTTCGTGTCCTTTGTGGTGAATTTCCATTGCCTCAGATTAGCGCCGGCATCCTCCTCTTCCGCAGGCGACCGCAAGGCGTCGAAGTCCTGCTCGTTCATCCGGGAGGTCCTTACTGGGTGGGGAAGGACGAGGGCGCGTGGTCGATCCCAAAAGGACTCGTCGACGAAGGCGAGGACCTCCTGGCTGCGGCGAGGCGCGAAGCGCTCGAGGAGACCGGCCTCCGGGTCGAGGGCGCCCTCATCGACCTCGGACAATTCAAGCAACCCAGCGGTAAGATTGTCGCGGCGTGGTGCTGTGAGGGCGCATTCGATCCCGCGAGTCTCACGAGCAACATGTTCACGATCGAGTGGCCGCCCCGCTCCGGCAAGACGGCGCAGTTTCCGGAAGTTGACAGAGCGGCCTGGTTCGATCTCGACGTCGCCTCGAGAAAGACGACAAAAGGTCAGGCGCCGATCATCGCCGCCTTGCGGATGAAGCTCGGCGCCTAAGCCCAAAACTCCCTCACACCCGGCCGGTCTGGCCTTGAACCCGGGCGCTCGGCTGGAACAGCGTCCGCCGGGAACAAAGGCCGCCCGTCTTGCTTCTCTTCGTAGCTTGCAACCAGGCTTCAGGAGAGAACCATGAGCGACTTGACCCGCCAATCCAACACGGACTTCCCGCGCAAGTCCGACCCGAACTTTGCCCGCCAAACCGACAGCGAGTTTAATCGGGAACCCAACACGGACCTTACCCGTCCCGGCAACGCTTTTCGGGAGCCGTCGCCCAGCCAGCCGAACGTTGTGAGCGAGCCGCCCCGTTCGACAAGGCTGGTGAACGACCCGGCTGTATCGCGCACCGCGCCGGTTCCGCGCGCGCCGCTAACGACCAGCGGACCGATCTTCGGGACGAATGACATGGCCGCGTTCGTCGCGTCCGCCGTGATGGTCCTCGGGCCGCTCGCGGCAGGAGCGTTCTTCTCTCACTGACCCGCGAGGCGCGCCTGACGCGCGGTGAGCGAGCGGCTGAAGGTTTCCCGCGCCGACAGGCGCCGCTGATTGGGTTTCGTGGGACAGAGACGACTTGCGCCGCAAGGAATCGGCCTGCGACAGCGCGACCAGCCGGCCCATCGAGAACGCAACATATGTGGCCTGGCGCATGTTCATGAGCGCCAGGCATCCCGGAACGTCCTCGCTCACAGCGACGGTTTCGACCCAATTGGACGGTTTCGACCCAATTGCATGACGACCGCGTCTCGCCGGCTATCCGTTTCCCAAACTGCGCACGGCGTGCATCGGAAACGATTTGGACCGGACCGGCGGCTAATAAGAGCGCCACGGCGCCCCCGTCCATCGCGGCCATGGCTTCCTGTTCAGCACCGTGGCGTCCTAACCTGGGCGGCTGTCGCTTTAACTGGCTCAGGCGCGCGCGGGAGAGCGTTGTGTCTTGTCATAGACGCGGCGACGTGAAAAAGCGCCGCGGCGCCCTATATTTCGGTGCTTCCCTTTCTTGGAGCCCTTTATGGCCTTTTGGCTGGATATCGCCGCCTTCCTCGTGAAGGCGCTCATTCTCGTGGCGGCCGTCGGCGCCCTCGTGGCGCTGATCATCCGCCTCGCCCGCTCGTCCGACGGGCCGAAGGACCGTGAGATCCGGATCAAGTCCATCAACGACCGATACGACGCCATGCGCGACGCGATCAACGCCGAATTGCTCGACAAGAAAGCCCGGAAAGCGTTCCTCAAGGCTCGCAAGAGGGAGACGAAAGCGCGCCGCAGCGAGCCGGCCGGCAAACGCCTGTACGTCCTCACCTTTAAGGGCGACCTCCGCGCGACCGCGGTCAAAAATCTTGGGCGCGAGATCGATGCGGTTCTGACGGTCGCGCGACCTGAGGCGGACGAAGTCGTCGTGCGGATCGACAGCGGCGGCGGAACGGTGACCGGCTATGGCCTCGCGGCCGCGGAGATCGATCGCCTGCGCGCCCGGAATGTGCGGGTGACGGCTTCGGTCGATCAAGTCGCGGCGAGCGGGGGCTACATGATGGCCTGCGCGGCGGACCGCATTGTGGCGGCGCCGTTCGCCGTAGTCGGCTCGATCGGCGTCGTCGCTTCGGTGCCGAACGTTCATAAGCTCCTGCAGAAGAACGCGATCGAATACGAGGACATCACCGCGGGCGAGTTCAAGCGAACGGTCTCCGTGCTCGGCGAGATCACGCCCGCGGGCCGCGAGCATTTCCGCGGCAAGCTCGACGCGATCCACGCCGCCTTCAAGGCGCATGTCGCCGAACGCCGGCCGAAAGCCGACATCGCCAGCGTGGCGACCGGCGATTATTGGCTGGCGAGCGACGCCCTCGCGCTCGGTCTCGTCGACGAGATCGCGGCTGGTGACGAGCTTCTCTTTCGCGCCCGCGACGCCGCTCGCCTCTACGAGGTCAAGTGGGAGGCGCGAAAGACGCCGCTGCAGCAGCTTATGGGCGGGCTCGGCGCGACAGCTCGGAAGACGATGGACTTCGCGATCGCGGCGGTTTCGGGAAGCTCGCGCTGATCCACGCTCCGGACTCGAGCCTACGGGGGACGCCGCGGGGCGCGCCGTCAGCCTCCGACGCGGCGCGGAAACAGAACCTCTTGTTTCACGCCCTGGACGGAGGAGGATTGGAGTTGTACTGGCGTGCGTCTTGCGCGGCGAGAGGGCGAATTATGCGATCAATGCGGACAGCGCGCTGGGCGATCTTTGCGGTTCTTTGCGCGTCTTCGCTCGCATTCGCTCCGCTCAGCCCGCGCGCTGAGGACGCCCCCTCCGTGGGCCACGGTGTCCCGACCAACCCGAACAACATCGCGCCGACGATCGCCACGGAGCCGCATCGGGACGTCAAAGTGTTCGGCGAACCGCGCAGCGACAAACGGCATCCCAACACGCTCTGGGATGCAGAGGACATCGAGCATTACAAGCAGCTGTTGAAGACGAGTTCGGAATTCCGGCGCCTCTTCTCGGAACTTCAAAGCAAAATGGACGACCGGATCGGCAAGCCGATCGACGTCCCGCAACCGCAGAAGGGATCTGACGGCGCCTGGCTCTATCCCGGCGACTATTTCCCCGACCTCCCTGGCCGCCCTCACGCCGATGACCCTGTCGTAAGATTCTCACGATTCCTGCAGCGGGATTCGGAGGCGATCGTGTCTCTCGGTTTCCTGTACGCGCTCACCGATAACGAAAAATACGCGAATTACGCGAGGGAGCTGCTGCTCGCCTACGCCAACCTGCCGCGCTATGGGCCAGCCAAAACGATGAATTACCGCTACGCCAAGGGCCTGACCAATCAGGTCCTGGAAGACGCGCTCAACCTTGAGCTGATCGCTCGTGGCTATGATCTCATCTACAACTCCCCATCGTTGTCGCCGGCGGACCACGTGAGGATTCACGACGAGCTTATTCAGCCTTTGGCGTGGGTCATGCTCTACCCCGAGACTCCTGAGCGGGACCCGGGCAGCACGTTTGCGAGCCAAATCAACAACCGCGGAGCGATCGGAGCCGCCGCCGTCCTCATGGCCGGCTACGCCACCGACGACGAGGAACTCGTGAGGGCCGCGCTGTACGGCACGCGGACGACGCTGCTCAAGTCTCAGGCTCCGCATTACAAGCAGTTTCCGCCGCCGAAGGATTGGGTCGCCGCGACCGCAGACCACCCTAGCCTCGGCCTCCTCACAGTCCATCTCGCTGCGCCTGGGATCACAGGCGGCATGTGGGTCGAAGGCTCGCCCGCATACGGCCTCTACGCACTCGCCGCTCTGATCAATGCGGCGGAGGCAGCCTGGCGGCATGGGCTGGACCTTTACAGCTACAACGACGCGATCCTGAAATATATCTTCGATTTCCCGCTTCTGCTCGCCTATCCGGACCTGTCCGACCCCGGGGAGAACAATTCCAGGCGCACCCGGCTCACCGGCATATACTATCCTGGACTGTATGAATATGGCTACCGCAGATACCGGGATCCCCGCTATCTCAGAGTCATCCATGCTCCGGCGGACCGATCGGTCCCCGCCAAGGAGTTGAACGGCGCGCCCTCGGGCAATACAAACGCTGAGAGCTCGCGTTATTTGATTTACCGCTGGCTTCCCAGTGCGCCGCCTTCGTTTCTCTACGATCTCGATTCCCGCGATCAACCTCCGCCGCCCGTCTTGCCCAGCGTGAACTTTTCAGCCGTCGGCTTTGGCGTGCTCCGTGTCCCGGCGTCGAACGGCCACGGGATTCAGGACCTGACGCTTTCCTACGGCCCCTCGGCATCGCACGGCCATCCTGACAAACTGCACATCGACCTTTGGGCCCTCGGCGACATTCTGATGCCCAGTCCCGGGGTCCAGTACCCCTACAACACGCCCCTCGACGCCAAATGGCACTGGACGACTCTTGCCAACAACACGCTCACAGTCGACGAGGCAAGCCAGCACTCAGTCAATCATCCGGTCGAGAAACAGGTCGTCCATGCCGACCAGACAGTGTTTGGACCCGCGGACACCATGGGTATCCAGCGCGCGTGGAGCGATACGGCCTATCCAGGCGTGACCATGGATCGATCCGTTTGTCTGACCGGCTCTTATCTTGCGGACCTGTTCGCGGCGTTCTCGGACGCGCCGCATCGTTATGATCTCGCATGGCACGTCCGCGGCGACCCGTCGTCGGACCTGCCGTTCGTCGTCTCCCCGTTTCCCGATCCGGTTCCCAATGGATACAACGCCTTCACTGAAGTCCGGCAGGCCCCGCCGACCAACGGCCCCTGGTCCATCGACTTCGGCTCGGGAGACCGCTTTGCACGGCTCCTGGCCGCCGGCGGCGCGTCTACGCAACCAATCCTCGGCGCGGGCGGCGTCTATGCCGATATGGGTCCGGGAGATCGGCCGACCCTGCCAACTGCGGCCACTGTGATCGAGCGCCGCGACACCGCTTCCACGGTCTTCGGCAACGTTCTCGATCTCTCCGGCGCCAAGGCCGGCGCCGTGAAAGACGTGACTCAGCACGGCGACCGCGAAAGCGGATTTGGGCTCCTTCGGATCGAGACGCGGGACGGCGTCGATCTCTGTTTTGCGTCCTATCAGCCGGGCGTCCATTCCGCGCCGGGAATCGAGACCGACGCGCTCCAGGCGATGGCCCAAATGAAAGGACCCTCGCCGCGTGCGCTCTACCTCGGCGGCGGAACGATCTTGAAAGTTGGCGACGCGATCTTGCAGCGCAGCGAGGAGGGTCTGGCTTCGATCGAAGTCGGGGCGAAGGGCGGCTACCTCCTCGCCAATCCCTCTCCAAGTCCGGCGACAATAACCGTAACGCTCAAGGCCCTGGAAGGGCTCGAGGCGTTCGATCTCGACGGCCAAGGCCAGCCGAAAGGGAAAGCGAAGGTCGTGGCCAAGGGCGGAGGCGCCATTTCGGCGCGGCTCGAAGCCGGCGGCCGCATCGGCTTCTTTCCGCCGGGAGCGCCCTGACCCCGAAACCGGACGAGATGCTCCCGAAAGGGGGCGACGGCGTCGCGCTAAGCTCACTATCCCGTCACCCCCGCGCGGCCGGCTTGACCCTCGTCAATGCGCCGCAACCGCAAGCGCGTATTTTGCAGGACGGGCCGAGGGCCAGCCGCAATGGAGGATTCCATGGTGAAAGCGGAAACCAAAGTCCCTGTGACGACTGAAGCGAAACCGGAGATGAAGTCAGCGAGGATGCAGTTGCATATGTTCCGACCGTTCGAGACCCTTCGCCGGGAGGTCGACCGTCTGTTCGAGGATTTCACTGTGAGCCCGTTCAGGCCGCCGTTTCGTCGTCCGGCGTTCGACATCGAGCCGTTCTGGGCGCCCGAGTCTTGGATAGCCTCACCGGCCGTCGATCTCGTCGAGCGCAACAACGCCTATGAGGTTCGCGCCGACCTGCCGGGGATGGATGAGAAGGACATCGAGGTGAGGGTCGTCGGCGACGTGCTCACGATCAAGGGCGAGAAGCACGAAGAGAAGGACGAGAAAAGGCCCGACTTTCATCTGCGGGAGCGGCGATTCGGCGCCTTCGAGCGCGCCCTGCACATGCCCGAGGGCGTGAACGCCGACTCGATCGAGGCGAACTTCAAGAAGGGCGTCTTGACGATCACACTGCCGAAGAGCGCAGAAGCGCAGAAGCCCGCAAAGACGATCGAGGTCAAGGGCGAGTAGGGCGGCGCTCGCGCAGAAGCCCCTCGGGGCTTCCGATCGGAAGCCCCGTCTCGCCACAGCGTCCCGCTTCGTCCAGCACGCGCGGGCGCCTTTCCCAAAGGCGCACGCCCGGGTTTGGGCGCGACTTTGGGAAGGGAGCGGAACGACCGTAGGCGAGGTTACTTGTCCTTGGACAGGATCGACCAGCCGAATTTGTTCGACAAGGGCGCCGGATCGTCGATTAAGGCCTCCGGCCAGAAGGGCCCCTTCTTGTCGCTCAGGACCTTCCAGCCCAGCAGATCCGACAGCGGGGTGGCCGGGTTCTTGATCTTGGATGCGAAACCGCCAGGCGCCGGCTCGGCTCCTTCCATCGCCCACGCCTCGTCTTCCATCGCCAACGGCCCGTGACTCTCAAGAATTTTCACCGCGGCCGCGCCCTTGCCGTACGGCGCGTTGACGGCGACCATAGCTTTGTCCGGGTTGAACGAGGCCTTCACATCTGTGAAGCCCTTCGCAAACAGTTCATCCATCGCCGCTTTGGCTTTTGCGGCATCCGCATAGGTTCGCTTTTCGATCGACATCGTCGCACCGCTTTCTTGCTGCGCCTCTGGCGGCCTTCCTTTCCCGTCGCGTCGCCGCCGTGACGCGACCGCCGCCGGTCATTGTACGGCGACCAGATGCGGGTGTCGAGGTTGTTGTCAAGTTTGATTGTCATTAAATTATGTCATCGTCAGTTGTCATTTTCGCCGCATTTGGCCGCGTTCCGCGCCGCCGCGCGGCTTGAGCGCGACCCAGGGCCCGCCGACCTCGCCAGACTGCTCGCCCTTGTCGCGACCCTGTGACGCAGGCGCCTTTCATCAGGGCCCCCGGACTTGCGACCGACCTCAACGCGCCGACGGCGCTCACAAGCCCACACGACCCCACGCGCGAAAGGCCTGCCGCTCCGCGATGGCGGCAGACTTTTCCCGCTCAACGGACTCGGCTACGACGGCGGCCCTCGCCCCGGCGCAGACGGAACACACCCGTTATCGGGACGCTCCGTAGAGGACCGACCAGTTGAACTTGTTCGACAGCGGAGTGGGATCGTCGATCAAAGCCGCCGGCCAGAGGGGAGATCGGTAATCGTTCAGGACGGTCCAGCCGAAGAAGTCCGACAGCGGCGTCGCCGATCTCGCGGCAGTCTCGAAATCGAAGGCCTTTCGCGCCAGTGCAGGAGCCTTGACGCTCTCGCCCTCCAATTCCTCGTCGGTCATCGGCAGCGTCGGGTAGCTGTCGAGAATTTTCGCCGCCTTCGCGCCTTCGCCGAACGGCGCGTTGACGGCGACCATCACCCTATCGGGCTTGAACGAGGTACTCACGTCGGTGAAGCCATTGGCAAACAGTTCGTCCAACGCCGCCTTCGCTTCTTCCGATTTTGCGTATGTTCGCTTTTCGATCGCCATCGTCGCACCGCTTTCTTTCCAATGCCTGCGGCGGAATTCTCTCCCCATCGCGTCGCCGCGGTACGCAATCGCCGTGCGGACACTGTACGGCTGCAGGAGAGCCGTGTCGAGGTTGATTGTCATCTTGGATTGGCATTTCAATTCGTCAATCATGATTGTCACCTAGGTCGGTTTTCGCAGACGCGCCGCCAATCTGGGGGAGCCGGACCCGCAGAAAGACGCGCCTCGATGAGCCTCGAGGCCGGTTTTCAGCGGCTGTGGCGCGTCGGCCGTCGAGCTCCGCCCTCGAGACTCCGGCCGCCCCTCCTGCGACACGGCGCCGCAGGGGCCCTTGCCGTCAAAGGACGGCCCGCCGGTAATCCCGTCCGGACGCCCAGCGTCGCGGGCGCGTCCGAGATTTAGGACTTGCCTTGACCTCTTGGGGAGCGGCGCGGGCGCTTGCGTGCGGCTGGTTGCTCGATTTGAGCCGGCCCACCCTCGTCCTGGGCCGCCGCGCCTGTGCCGGAGCTTTGCTCGACAGGGGCCTGCGCGGCTTCATGCGCGGCTTCGGCGGGCGCGGCGGCGGCGGTCCGATCAATGGGAGCCGAAAGGCGATCCCCGGCGCGCCGGGGATCCGTCCCGCCGGACGCCCCATAGAGGACCGACCAGCCAAACTTGTTCGAGAGCGGCGTTGGGTCGTCGACCAAAGCCTTCGGCCAGACGGGGGAGCGGTAGTCCTTCAGAACGCTCCAACCAAAGAAATCGGACAGAGGGGTCGCCGAGTTCGCGATCTTGGCCCAATCGAGATTCCGCGGCGCCGGAGCGGACGTGGCGGCCTCGTCGGCCGATCCTTCGTCGTCGGGCGCTATCGATTGGTAGCGATCGAGAATTTGCGTCGCGCGTTGGCCCTCGCCGAAGGCGGCGTTGACGGCGACAAGAACCCGATCCGGCTTGAACGACGCCTTAACATCAGCGAAGCCCTGTGACAAAAGCTCGTCCATGACGGCCTTGGCTTCTTCCGACGTCGCATAAGTTCGCTTTTCGATCGCCATCGTCGCACCGCTTTCTTCAAGTCCTCTAGGGCGGCTCCCCTTCTGCGTCGCCCTGGCCGCGACCGCCGTCCAACTTGTACGGCGACGCCGCGTGAGTGTCGAGATCGCTTGTCACTTTCCCAAACTTCTCGATTCTTGTTGTCTTGCCGACTTGACGCGCGCCCCCGTTTCGAACCGGCCTCGCCGCTGACGGAAAGCGAGCCGCGCATCGCTATGGGATCCAGGCCGCGCCGCTTGCAATCGCATCCCGCGCTCGCTAATCGCCCCCCATGTCCGCCAGGCCGATCGCGCTCCTGAACGCCCGCCTCGTCGATCCGTCCTGCGACACGGTGACGCGGGGCGGCCTTTTCGTGCGGGACGGCGTCATCGCCGGCGTCGGACCGCAGGTCGCGCGGGATCAGCTTCCCGAGGACGCGCACGTTGTCGACTGCGCCGGCGACGTGGTCTCGCCGGGGCTTATCGACATGCGCGCCTTCGTCGGAGAGCCGGGCGCGGAGCATCGCGAGACAATCGCGAGTCTCAGCGCGGCCGCCGCAGCAGGCGGCGTGACGAGCGTTCTCGTTCGGCCGGACACCCATCCGCCGGTCGACGATCCGGCCGTGGTCGACTTTATTCTTCGGCGCGCGCGAGACGACGCCAAGATTCAAATCTTCCTGTCGGCGGCGCTGACCAAGGGTCTCGAGGGTCGCGAGATCGCCGAGATCGGGCTTCTCGCCGAGGCGGGAGCGATCGCCTTCTCGGACGGGCGCCGCTCGGTCGTCGAGGCGCAGACGATGCGCCGCGCGATGACCTACGCGCGCGATTTCGACGCCCTGATCGCGCCCGTCTGCGAAGATCGCTCCCTCGTCGGGGAAGGCGTCATGGCCGAGGGGCTTCGCGCGAGTTGGCTTGGCCTGCCCGGTGCGCCCCGCGAGGCCGAGACTGTCATGCTCGATCGCGACCTCAGGCTCGTGGCGCTGACCGGAGCGCGCACCCACTTCCAGATGATCTCCAACCGCCTGTCGATCGAGGCGATGCGCCGCGCCCGCGAGACGGGCCTTGCTGCGACCTGCGGCGTTTCGATCAACCATCTCACGCTGAACGAACTCGATGTCGGCGATTACCGCACCTTCCTCAAGCTCAACCCGCCGCTGCGGGACGAGGACGAGCGGCTGGCCCTGGTCGAGGCGCTCGGCGACGGCGTGATCGACGTGATCTGCTCGGACCACGACCCGCAGGACGTCGAGACCAAGCGCCTGCCCTTCGCCGAAGCCGCGGCTGGCGCGATCGGAGTCGAAACCATGCTGTCGGCCAGCCTCAGGCTGGTGACGGCCGGTCACCTCACCCTGCCGCGCCTCCTCCGCGCGATGACGCTGAGGCCGGCGGAAATCCTGCGCCTGCCGGTCGGCCGGCTCTCGGTCGGCGCGCCAGCCGACGTCATCCGCTTCGATCCCGAAGAGCCCTATGTGCTCGACCCCGCCGCCCTGCATTCCCGCTGCCGCAATACGCCGTTCGATCAGGCGCGGCTGGAGGGCCGAGTGAAGCTGACGCTGGTTGCGGGACGCGTCGCGCACGAATAATCTCCGGCGGAAGAACGCGGAGCGCGCATGGTTGGGGTTTCTTATGATGGAGCGCTGGCGCTCGCGCTCGGTTACCTGCTGGGCTCGATCCCGTTTGGCCTCATCCTGACCCGCGTCGCCGGCGCCGGCGATTTGCGGGCGATCGGCTCCGGCAACATCGGCGCGACCAACGTGCTGCGCACCGGGCGGAAGGGCCTCGCCGCCGCGACGCTCGTCCTCGATGCGCTCAAGGCCACCGCGGCGGTGCTGCTCGGCGTCTGGCTGTTCGGTCCCGTCGCCGGCCTGCCCGCCGCGGCCGGCGCAATTCTGGGCCACCTTTATCCGGTCTGGCTGAAGTTCCGCGGCGGGAAGGGCGTGGCGACCTTTCTCGGCGGCCTGATCGGCATGGCCTGGCCGGCGGCGTTGGTGTTCGCCCTCGCCTGGCTCGCCGTCGCCTATCTGACCCGCTACTCGTCGGCGGCGGCGCTCGCGGCCACCGTCGCCGCGCCGCTTGCCGCTTATGCGCTCGGGCTACCGGAGGTCGGAACCGTGTTTGCGCTTCTGGCGGCGCTCGTCTGGTTCAAGCACAGCGCCAACATCCGACGCCTCCTCGCCGGGACGGAACCGAAGATCGGTCAGGCGTAAGACGATGGCGAAGAAGCCGCCCGCGCGCCTTTCCGACGAGCAGCTGTTCGACTGGCTGCGGCTGATCCGCTCCGAGAACGTCGGACCTCGCACCTTCCGCGCGCTGCTCAACGCCTGCGGCGGCGCGCGCGCCGCCCTCGACGCGCTGCCGGATCTTGCCCGCCGCGGCGGCGCGCGCCGACCGATCCGCGTCGCAACCCACGAGGAGATCGAGCGCGAGCTCAACGCCTCGCGCAAGCTAGGGGTGCGCTTCATCGCGCTCGGCGAGGCCGACTATCCTCCCATGTTGCGCCACATCGATTCCGCCCCGCCGGTCTTGTCGCTTCGCGGCCGCGAGGAGGCGCTGCAGCAGCCTGCGGTGGCGATCGTCGGCTCGCGCAACGCCTCCGCCGCGGGGCTCATCTTCGCCGAGCGGCTCGCGCGGGGGATCGGACAGGCGGGATACGTCGTCGTCTCGGGCCTCGCGCGCGGCATCGATCAGCGCGTCCATGTCGCAAGCCTCGAGACCGGCGCGATCGGGGTGCTTGCGGGCGGACACGCCCGCCCCTACCCGAGCGAAGCCGTTCCGCTGATCGAACGCATGGTCGAGCACGGCGCGGTGCTCTCAGAGATGCCGATCGAATGGGAGCCGCGCGGGCGTGACTTTCCGCGACGCAACCGGATCGTCTCGGGGCTCGCGATCGGAACCGTGGTGGTCGAAGCGGCGCGCGGGTCGGGCTCGCTCATCACCGCCCGGTTCGCGCTCGAGCAGAACCGCCAGGTGTTCGCGGCCCCCGGTTCGCCGCTCGACCCGCGCGCAGAGGGGACGAACGATCTCCTAAAACAGGGAGCTACGATCTGCACTTGCGCCGATGACGTCGTGACCGCGCTCGCCCCTTCGAGGCCCGCGGACTTGTTCGCCGTGCTGGAAGGCGGCGGCGAAGGCGAACCGCTCTGGGGCGAACAGGCGCTGCTCGGCGTCGACCCGGACGCCACGCCGCGAACAGCGCCCGGCGACGAGTTGGACGACCCCGTCGGACCGGCCTATGTCGCCATCGACCGCCTGGAGGCGCAGCGCGATCGCATCGTCGCTCTCCTGGGGCCCTCTCCGATTACGCTCGACGACCTAGCCCGGGCGGCGGAAGCCTCGGCGCGCGAGGTTCGCGTCGCCCTGATGGAGCTTGAACTCGCCGGTCGGATCGAGTTTTCCGGCGGCGACCGCGTCGCCCTGCGGCCATCCGCCGGCAAGCCCGCGTAATCCTCGAGGCCAAAGCAGAAGGCGCTTCGACCGATCGCATCCCGCGCTCGTCCGTCAGCCCCCGGAACTGTCGAACGCAGCCTGATCCTCGTCGGAAAGCGGGCCGCCTTCGCCCTCGCCACTATCAGACTTGCCCTCCGGACCGGCGTTGGTGCGCGCGAACAGATCCGCCTCCGAACGCGCCATGCCTAGGAAATAAGCCAGGAGATCGAGCTTTGCCGCGAGCGCCATCGCCTCGAGCTGCGCGGTCATATCGGAGACGTAGCTAGCGACGTCGAGCGACTTGCGCGTGGCGACCGGCTCCGATTGTCCTTTGGATAGCTCTCCGGGCTCGTGCGGCGATCGAGCATGAGCCGTTTGTTTTCGTCCCGGATATTCGTGGTGAATTGCCATACGTTCTGTCGCTCGCGCGCAACCCGGAGTCAAATGGACATAGCGCGAACAGGGGGCACGGCGCGCGCGCATCGCCGACTCGACCTGCCCCCGTCCCTCGTTCGAGTCAGCCTTTTTTTTGTGCGAAACACAAGTCCCATTCGCGGTCTCGTCAAGAAAAGTTGGGGGCGGGGACGTCATCGTCCGTTGGATAAAGCGGAAATTCGATCCAAGGCGCCTTGGAGAATGTAGGCCGCCGCCATCTTGTCCACCACCTCCGCGCGCTTCGCCCGCGACACGTCATTCTCGATCAGCGACCTCAGTACGGCGGCCGTGGAGAAGCGCTCGTCCCAAAAGGCGATCGGCAGGTCTGTCCGGGCGCCGAGGTTCCGCGCGAAGGCGCGCGTCGACTGAGCCCGCGCGCTCGCGCGTCCCTCGAGATCGAGCGGCAGGCCGAGGACGATTCCCGCGATCTCGAACTCGGCGAAAACCGCGAGGAGGGCGTCGGCGTCCCTCTGGAACGCGGTGCGGGCCAGTGTCTTGAGAGGCGACGCGATGCGACGCTCGACGTCCGAAAGCGCAAGCCCGATCGTCTTGGTCCCGAGGTCGATCCCGATCAGGCGCGCCTTGGCGGGAAGCCGCAGGGCCAAGTCTTCGACGGCGATCGGAAGGGTCATCGGGATCACGCGCTATCACGCCGCCGCGCGCCTGTCGAACCTCGCGAGGCGCACGGGTTTGCCAGCGTCCGGAGCGCGATGTATAGGGGCCTCTTCCCGTAGATTGGCGTCTTGAAGGAGCCATCGATGTCCGTCGATCTCACCGCTGTTCGCCGTATCGCGCATCTCGCGCGCATCGGCGTGAGCGACGCCGAGGTTCCGCATCTGCAAGGCGAGATCAACGCCATCCTCAAGTTCGTCGAGGCGCTGAGCGAAGTCGATGTCGAAGGCGTCGAACCGATGACTTCGGTCACGCCGATGAAGCTGCCGATGCGCGAGGACGTCGTCACCGACGGCGAAATCGCCCCGAAAGTGCTCGCCAACGCGCCCATGACCGAGGACGGCTTCTTTCTCGTCCCCAAAGTGATCGAGTGAACGGCCGCGCCGCGCGCGGCTCTCTTATTAGGACTCTCCGTTGACCGACCTCACCTCCCTGACGCTCGCCGAGGCGCGCGATCGGCTGAAATCCCGGACGATCTCGAGTGCAGAGATCACCCGTTCGCATCTGGCCGCGATCGAGCGGGCCCAGGGACTGAACGCCTTCGTCGCCGTCACCGCCGACAAGGCGCTCGCCATGGCCGAGGCGAGCGACGCGCGTCTCGCGCGGGGCGAGGGCGGTCCGCTCGAGGGCCTGCCGATCGGAATCAAGGATCTCTACGCCACCGAGGGCGTCCATACCCAGGCCTGCAGCCACATCCTCGACGGCTTCAGGCCGACCTACGAGTTCGACCGTCACCGCCCATCTCTGGCGCGACGGCGCGGTGATGCTCGGCAAGCTCAACATGGACGAGTTCGCCATGGGCTCGTCGAACGAGACCTCCTACTATGGTCCGGTCGCCTCGCCCTGGCTGCCGCCGAACTGGAGTTCCGAGCAGGCGCGCGCCGCGCTCGCAGACAGGGGCAAGCGCGGTCTCCTAACGCCGGGCGGGTCGTCGGGCGGGTCGGCGGCGGCAGTCGCCGCGCATCTTTGCCTGGCTGCGACCGCCAGCGACACCGGCGGTTCGATCCGCCAGCCCGCCGCCTTCACTGGCATCGTCGGCATCAAGCCGACCTACGGACGGTGTTCGCGCTGGGGCATGGTGGCTTTCGCCTCGTCGCTCGACCAGGCGGGACCGCTCGCCCGCACGGTCCGCGACGCCGCAATCATGCTCGGCTCGATGGCCGGCCCCGACCCGAAGGACTTCGACCTGTTCGGTCGAGCCGGTCCCCAACTACGAGGCCGCGGTGGGACGCTCGGTCAAGGGCCTCACGATCGGCGTGCCGAAGGAATACCGACTCGACGGCATGAACCCCGAGATCGAGGCTCTGTGGGCCAAGGGCGCCGAGTGGCTCAAGGCCGCCGGCGCCAGGATCGTCGAGGTGAGCCTGCCCCACACCCGGCATGCCCTGCCCGCCTATTACATAGTCGCGCCTGCGGAAGCCTCCAGCAACCTCGCGCGCTACGACGGCGTCCGCTACGGCCTGCGCGAGCCCTCCTCCGAGATCGTCGACCTCTATGAAAAAACGCGGGCGCACGGCTTCGGGCCCGAGGTCCGGCGCCGCCTGATGATCGGCACCTACGTTCTCTCGGCCGGCTACTACGACGCTTATTATGTACGCGCGCAAAAGATCCGCACGCTGATCAAGCGCGATTTCGAGACCGCCTTCGCCAATCGCGTCGATGCGATCCTGACCCCGGCGACGCCGTCGGCGGCGTTCGGGATTGGCGAGAAAACCTCGGCCGATCCGGTCGAGATGTACCTCAACGACGTCTTCACCGTGACGGTCAATATGGCCGGGCTGCCGGGCCTCGTGACGCCGGGAGGGCTTTCCGCCGAGGGCTTGCCGCTCGGCCTGCAGCTGATCGGCCGCCCGTTCGACGAGGAGACGTTGTTCGCCATCGGCGCGACGCTCGAAGACGCCGCCGGGCCCATCGCGCCGCCCGCGCCCTGGTGGGCGTGACGCTCCCGCGGCTCCGCAACACTTTCTGAGAAAGATGACGAGGTCATCGCCATGACGACATCCCCGGCCAGCGCCAAACTCCTCAAAGGCTCGACGGGCGATTGGGAGACCGTGATCGGTCTCGAGGTCCACGCCCAAGTGACGTCGAAGGCGAAGCTCTTCTCGGGCGCATCGACCGAGTTCGGGGGCGAGCCGAACACCCATGTGTCGCTCATCGACGCGGCGATGCCGGGCATGCTGCCGGTGATCAACCGCGAGTGCGTCGCACAGGCTGTGCGCACCGGGCTTGCGCTCAAGGCCCAGATCAACAAGCGCTCGACCTTCGACCGCAAGAACTACTTCTATCCCGACCTGCCGCAGGGCTATCAGATCTCGCAGTACAAGAGCCCGATCGTCGGCGAGGGCGAGATCCAGGTCGACCTCACGCCCGACTATGCGATCCGGGTCGGCATCGAGCGGCTGCATCTCGAGCAAGACGCCGGCAAGTCGCTGCACGACCAGTCGCCGACCATGAGTTTCGTCGACCTCAACCGCTCGGGCGTGGCGCTGATGGAAATCGTCTCCAAGCCCGACCTGCGCTCGGCTGACGAGGCCAAGGCCTATGTCGGCAAGCTGCGCACCATCCTGCGTTACATCGGCTCCTGCGACGGCGACATGGAGAAGGGGAGCCTGCGCGCCGACGTCAACGTCTCGGTGCGGCGCCCTGGCGAGCCGCTCGGAACGCGCTGCGAGATCAAGAACGTCAACTCGATCCGCTTCATCGGCCAGGCGATCGACACCGAGGCGCGCCGGCAGATCGCGATCATCGAGGATGGCGGCAAAATCGACCAGGAGACGCGGCTGTTCGATCCCGCGCGCGGCGAGACGCGCTCGATGCGCTCGAAGGAGGAGGCGCACGACTATCGCTACTTCCCCGATCCGGACCTTCTGCCGCTCGAAATCGAGGGAGAGTGGATCGACGCGCTGGCGGCCTATCTGCCCGAACTGCCCGACGCCAAGAAGGCGCGGTTCATCGCAGACTACGGCCTTTCCGCCTACGACGCGTCGGTGATCGTGGCGGAACGCGAGACCGCCGATTTCTTCGAGAGCGCCGTCAACCACGGCGGCGCGAGACGCGACGCCAAAGCCGTCGCCAACTGGCTGATGGGCGATCTCTCCGCGCAGGCCAACGCGCAGGGCGTGAGCCTCCCGGACGCAGGGCTTCCCGCCGCCTCGCTCGCGACCCTCGTCGATCTGATCGGCGAAGGCGTGATCTCCGGAAAGATCGCCAAGGACCTTCTCGTCATGCTGCTCGGGGGCGACCGCGGCGCCGATCCCCGCGCGCTCGTCGAAGCGCGCGGACTGCGCCAGGTGACCGATACGGGCGCCATCGACGCCGCGGTCGACGCGGTGATCGCGGCCAATCCGGACAAGGCCGAGCAGGCGAAAGCCAAGCCCGGCATGCTCGGCTGGTTCGTCGGCCAGGTGATGAAGACGACCGGCGGCAAAGCCAATCCGCAGGCGGTCAGCGACGCGTTGAAGCAGCGACTCGGGCTTTGAAATGCGCGAATCGCTTGCAGCGATTCGCGCGACTCGCACGCGTCGCATCGCACTCGCGTGGCGTTTCGCATCACCGTCGCAACAGAAATGCGACATCGTCTCCCAAGAAAAATTCGATTGACGCATGCGTGCTTGCGATCGCTTGGCGCGGCGCGCTGAGCGCGAAGATCAGCGCTCCGTTTTCGTCCGCGATATGAGCGATATGGGCGCCGCAGCGCGTCCATCTCTCTGGCACGACTCTCGGAGAGCCCTGTAAAACAAGGCGTGTGCGAGGATCTCCGTGACCGCGCGCGGGTTCGCTCGCAACGCGCGACGGCGCTTTGCCTGCGCGCACAAGGACTTGCGACGACAGGCTGCACGCTAGGTCGGACGCGTCGCTTCGGCGCCGTATGGCGCGCGATAATTCGATAGTGAAGATGCGTTGCGCCTGCTCTCAGGAGCGGCGCGACTTGCGAAGACCCAAAACGAATGTACCTTCGTTCGCGTATCTGCGAAGCGCGCGGAAACGCGTGGGAATGCAGGCCATCGAGAGGGACGCGACATATGGCGAAAGCAGCAGCCAAGAAGCCGGCGAAGAAGGCCGCAGCGAAGAAGAAACCCGTCAAGAAAGCCGCCGCCAAGAAGACGGCGCGCAAGACCGTGGCCAAGAAGGCCGTGCGCAAGGGCGCCGTGAAGAAGAGCGCCGGCAAGAAGTCCGCGGCCAAGAAGTCGACCGCGCGCAAGAGCCCGGCCAAGAAGTCGGCCGTGAAAAAGACGGCCGCCAAAAAGGGGGCGGCGAAAAAGTCCGCCACAAAGCGCGCTCCGGCGAAGCGTAAGAAAGCAGCGCCTGTGGTTCCCCCTGCGCCGACCGAAACGCCTTCGACCGAATAATATTCGTCGGCTCGAAGGTTCGTTCAGGCAGGCCGCGTTTCTAGAGAGGCGCCGCAAGCGGCGTCTCGGTCCGGCGCTTTGGGCGTTTGGGCGCGGCCTGAATTTTTCGCGCCGTTCATTGGGGGCGCGAGCATGCTCTGTTGGAGCCGTCGTGTCGGCGCCTGTCCTGCGGCCGCCGCAAAGACGAGTTTAGGTCTGCTAGGTCCGGTTCAGGATCGGTCCAGCGCGGGAAGGCGATCCGGACGTGAGCAGAGCTCTGAAGCCGATCGACCTCTACTACTGGCCGACGCCGAACGGATGGAAGATCTCCATCATGCTCGAGGAGTGCGGCCTGCCCTATAGGCTGCGCGCCGTCGACATCGGCGCCGGGGAACAGTTCGCGGCCGAATTCTTGCGCATCGCGCCCAACAACCGCATGCCCGCGATCGTCGATCCGGACGGACCCGACGGCGAGCCGGTGTCGGTGTTCGAATCCGGCGCAATCCTGCAATATCTCGCGATGAAGACTGGTCGCTTCGGCGGCGACACGCCCCGCGAGCGCATTGCCGTCGCCGAGTGGCTGTTCTGGCAGATGGGCGGACTGGGTCCTATGTGCGGTCAGGCCAATCACTTCCGCGTCTACGCCGCCGAAAAGATTGCTTATGCGATCGACCGTTATAGCGACGAGGTCAATCGCCTGTTCGGCGTGATGAACACCCGCCTGGCTAACCACGACTATCTTGCGGGCCCCTACTCGATCGCCGACATGGCCTCGGTCGGCTGGGCGCGCGGCTGGAAGCGCTACGGCCAGGACATCGCCGACTTCCCGCATGTCCAGCGCTGGCTCAACGCGGTGCTGGCGCGGCCCGCGGTTCAGCGGGGCGTCACGCTCGACATCCCCGGCCGCAAACCGCACGACCTCTCGAAGGACGAGGCTGCGCGCAAGATCCTGTTCGGGCAAAGGGCACGGCGATGACTTTCGGCGGGGCGGCCCCGCACCGCCCTCCGGGAAGGACGTCGAGGCCACGGCGCACGAGACGCGCGCCCTCTCGCCCTCCTTCTGCGCTTGCAAAGGCCAAAGGCGTGGGGCATATGTCCGAGCCGCACGGAGATGTGGCCGAGAGGCTGAAGGCGGCGGTTTGCTAAACCGTTATAGGGTTGTAAAGCCCTATCGAGGGTTCGAATCCCTCCGTCTCCGCCAGCGCTCAAAATCGTTCCTGACCATGCGTGAGCCAAAAATGCTGTCGTTTTCAGCGTATTTTGCCGCAACGCGGTCAGGATTGGTCCCGGTCGGTCCGTGATGGTCGCCCTGCTGCGCGCCGTGACGCTTCACAGAGCGCCCTTTTTTCGCCGATTAGCGATCCGAGAGGCGTTCTCTCCCAACCGCGAAGTCAATTCTGCTTGCGGAAACTTCGACGTTTCAGAATGCCGCCAGTGTCTCTCTTAGATAGGCGAGGGCTCGCCGCTCGCCCTCCTCGCGGGAACTCGAGGCTCTTTCCAGGCCAACCGAACTCGGCGTCCTCATGCTCAACGGACACGACTCCGTCGTATCCGGCGTCGCGCGCCTGACGAAGGAATTGGGTCCAGTCCAGCAGACCCAGTCCCGGAAGCACGTAGCGCCACCATCCTTGTCCAGAATAACCGACTTGCTGCAAGCGCGCGGAATCGATGGAGGTGTCCTTTGCGTGGAGGATCTTGATCCGATCCTTTACCTCATCGAAGGCGACGTAAGGGTCAATGCCGAGTTTGAGGAGGTGCGAGGGATCGAATTCGAGACCGAAACGGGGGTTGGCGACCAGCGCTCCGAGCTTCGCCCAGCCCTCCGGGGTCGTCGCGATGAAGTCGTTGTTTGGTCCGGGCCAGTTCTCGATTGCGAGCGCGAGGGCCCCGCTTCGCGGGCTCGCCAGGAGACTGTTCACGTAGTCGGCGAAATCCTTGTAGTTGGCGTCCTCGGACACCGTCGCGTCGCGCCCGGGAAAAACAACCAGGACGGGAACACCTGCCTCCGCGATCGCGGAGACATAGTCGGCGGTCGACTTTCGCAGCGCCTCCCGCTTGGCGGGGTCGGGATCCAGTTGATTGCCAAAGAGCGCGATCGACGAGACGATCAACCCCCGCGCGCGCGCCGCCGTGACAACCTTCCCCACTTGGTCGGGGCTCTTGATATGGCCGCCGACGTCAATTTCCAGGGCGTCGAAACCCGACGCCCGTGCGAAATCAAGCACCTCCTCAATCGGGCGATCGTTGAATGTGGACGTGTAAAATCCAATCTGCATGGCGTCCTCGTTTTGGGTTGGCCGTGATCGAGTTAGATCAGGGCGATCCGTTCAATCCCCTGCAGAGGCAGCCGCGTCCTCTGAGCCGGATCGACTGAACTCAGCATGAGCCTGGCGGCGGTCGACATCGCCGCCGCGCCGAGAGCCGCGGCGTCCTCGGCTGTGGCCCGATGGATGGAAGGCAAGTTCGGATCGCCAGCGTCTAGGCGTTCATTGACGTACCGAAGAAGCTCGTCGACCAAGCGCACGGGCAGCCGGCCTCCCACCACGACGGCGTCCGGATCGACGACCAGCCCGATATGCATGACCGCCTCTCCGATGTGCTTACTCATTCGCTTGAGCCACGAGGACACGAGGCTGCGGCCGCGGGCGTCGAGACCCGTGAGATCCTGAGGCTTCTCCACGGTCACGCCGTGTTGGCCCAAATAGTCGTAGAGAAACGACAGCGAGAACACCTCGCCCAAAAGCTGCACCTTGCCGCGTCCCGGACCCTCTTCGTCGACGACCGGCAGCCACCCGATTTCGCCGCTCAATCCCATCGCGCCGCGATGTCGAATTCCGTCGAGGACCAGCCCCCCGCCTGTGCAGGCGCAGACGTAGATATAGAAGAAGCTTCGACTTTCCGCTCCCAGCCCATAGTCGAGCTCCGCCATTGCCGCGGCGTTGGATTTGTTGTCGATGAAGATCGGGCGCGTGGTGAGATTGGAAAGCGCGGCGCGCACGTCGAATCCGGTCCATTGCGCGTAATCGCCATGCTTGCCCAGGAATGGCAGCTCGCCAAGCCAATCGGGGATGGCAACGCCGATTCCCGCCAGACGCGCGTCATCGACGAGATGGCTGCGGTGAAAATAGCTGATGGCGTCGGCCGTCAACTCGACGAATTCGACCGGCAAAATGCAGCGTTTTTCGTGGTGGACTTGGCCGCGAACGTGACCGACGGCGTCTACGGCCAGGATCGTCAAATGATCGCGATCAATGTCGACGCCGATCGAGAAGCATCCTTCCGGATCGATCTCAAGCTCGATCGCTGGCTGACCACGGAGTCCCTTGCGCCGGCGGGCCTCCAGGATCAGGCCTTCGTCGAGCAGACGATCCACGATCCGCGCGATCCCCGGCTTGGTCAGTCCAGTGCGCCTGGCTAGGTCGGCGCGAGAGATCGGCGCATGGCGATGGATCGCGCGTAGAAGAAGCGCGCGGTTGTGCTCGCCGGCCTGCTCCGAATTCGACCCTGTGAGGTCGATGACCTCGCGGGCGAGCGGCGCGGAATGGCGGTTTGTCATCCTTTCACCGCTCCGGCGGTCATTGCACTCAGAATCAGCCGCTGGAGCAACAGGAAGACGACGATCGCCGGCAGAACGGAGATCAGGCAAGCCGCTGCGAGCAGTTGCGTCGAGGTCGAGCTCTCGAGGCCCTGGAACGTGAAAATCCCGACCGCGATCGGCATGAGGTCTGTCCGGGTCAGGAGCAGGAACGGAACGAGGAACTGCGACCAGCCGGCGATCACAGAAATGATGAAGACGGAAGCAATCCCGGGTACGGCCAGAGGCACGATGATCCGCCAGAACAGCGAAAAACGCGAGCAGCCGTCCATCATGGCGGCTTCGTCCAGCGCTCTGGGGATGGTGTCGATCGATCCTTTCAGCAGCCAGCAAGCCAGGGGACAACCAAGCGCGACATAGACCATCACGGCGCCGAAATGCGTGTCGACCAGGCCGAGCCGGCTCATATACCGGTAAAGCGGCACCATGATCACGAGCGGCGATATCATCTGGAACGCGAGGAGTGCGAGCATCCAAAGGCCCTTCGTCCTGAAATCGAAGCGCGAGAAGGCGTAGGCGGCGGGCAGAGCGACAATCAGGATTCCCGCCGCGCTGAGCGAGGCGAGTTTCAGTCCGTTCCAGAGGTAGATGGGAAACGCGCCGTTTGTCAGCACGTTCACGAAATTGTCGAGGGTTGGATGCTTCGGGATGAAGCGCGAGACGCCGAGATAGATCTCTCGTCGGTCGCGCAGCGCAAGCGACAAGAGCCACAGCAGCGGAGTTGCGAAGAAAGCGAACGAGACCAGCATGAAGACATAGCTCGCAGCGTCTCCGAGGCGAGAACCCCGACGTGCGCTCATGACTGTTCCTCCCGAGGAAGAAAACCAGCGTAGATCAAAGCGAGCGTGAGGCTGATCAAGAGCATCAGAAACGACATCACGCTGCCGCCGGCGAGATCGTAGTTCCGGAAGACGATGTTGAAAGTGTAGAGAGAGATCACCTCGGTCGCCAGACCTGGTCCGCCGCCCGTTAGCGAGATGATAGCGTCGAACGTGTTCATCGTTTGGATGGTGATCAGGATCATATTGACGAGGATTGCCGGACGCAGTTGCGGGACGGTGATGAAGCGCAGCCGCTGGAGCGAAGAGGCGCCGTCGACTTCCGCCGCCTCATAGAGCTCCGGATCAATCGCTTTCCGCGCGGCGTACATGACGACCATCGAGAACGCCGTCCCCCTCCAAATGTTGGCGATCACGGCCGACCAAGGCGCCATCGCGGGATTGGAAAGCCAAGCCACCGGGGTGACGTGCAAGAGGCGCAGAAGGCTGTTGATCGCCCCGAACGGGGCTTCGCTGAACAGCATCTGCCAGACAATGCCGCCGGCGATGCCGGGCACAACCCAGGCGACGAGCGCAGTCGTGCGCAGAAGGGTGGTTCCGAACAGACCCCGGGTCTCGCCGCGAATGACGACGAGCGCCAGAACGAGCCCCAGGATCTGCTGTCCGACGATGCTTCCGCCAACGAATATGAGCGTGGCGAGCAGCACCCCCGCCAGCCGGGGCGACCCGAGCGCGTCGGCGATCGAGGCGAACGTATAGTTCTCATGATCGCCGATCAGTGTCGCGTCCGTGAAGGAGAGGCGCACGACGTCGATCAGCGGGTAGAGGTAAAAGAGACCGAGCACGATGATCGCCGGCAGCATCCAGAGGACCGGCCCGGAGCGGATCGGACGGCGAGCGCGCTTCCTTGGATCTTCTGCCGCGCCGATCGTCACGACGCCGGTCGCGCTTCTGAACATGATCGCAGCACCAAAAGGCGAAGGAACGGCGGCGCCGTGGGAGGAGCGGCGCCGCCGACGGCTAGAGACGCTTGAACGCCGCCAACGCCGCCTGATAGGCGGTATCGACGGCCTCCTCCGGCGGTTTGCTTCCGGAGAGAACATCGCCCAGCACGATCTGAATCTGGTTCGAGATTTCTGGATAGATCGGCGCGCCCGGACGAGCCTGTCCGAACTTCAGATCGGCCGCGAAGGCCTTGTTGGCCGGCGTGGAAAACACCGGATATTTGTCGAACAGGGAGGCGCGGGTCGGGAGGGCCTGCTCGACCGCGTTTGCCGGACCCATGTAAATGTCCTTGATGAGTTCGGCGCACATAGCGACCTTTTTGGGGTCCTTGCTGAGCGAGGCCATGGTCCAACCGCCGGTCCCGGTAATGTGCTTGTCGGGGGTCGGGCCGGGAAGCGGCGAGAAGGCCCATTTCGAAAATTGATCGGGTTCTAGCATCGACTTGAGCTGCGCGTACTGCCAGCTGCCGCCGATAAAAAGCGCCGTCGTCCCTCCAGCCGCGGCGGCGTTGAGGTCATCGTAGTTGGCGATGGTCGTCACCCGCTTCGGCGCCGCGCCCGAGTTCGACCAGGTCTTTGTAGTAGCCGATGGCTTTGAGGAACAAGGGCCTATTGGTCGCATCGCCGAATACCGGCTTGCCCGAAATCGTCAACGAGCTTGCCGCCGAGATCCCAATAGGCCGCAAGCCAGTCGACGATCGCGCCTTCATAACGGCCGGCGTTGAAGAGCACGCCCTCCATGCCCTTTTTCGTGGAGGCGATCCCCGCAGCCTTCACGTCGTCCCAGGTCTTCGGCGCATCGGGTACGATATCCGTTCTGCGGTAGAGCACGCGCAGGTCGGTGTTCCACCACCACGCATAAACCTTGCCGTCGGCGCCGGTCACGCCTTCCCGGACGAACGGGAACAGGTCGGCGACTTCCTCCTTGGAGAAATATGGCGTGAAGTCCGAGAGGACATGGTTCTGCTTGAACTGGCCGAGGACGAACGAATTGACCGCTGCGCAGTCGGGCGCGTTGCCGGACTTGGCCTCCTCCAGCATCTTCGCCTGCTCGTTGCCGATGTCCTGAGTTTCGATCTGCATCTCGAGACGCCAGTCCGGATGCTTCTTGATGAAAGCGACGAAGAGATCCTGATAGCTCTTTGCGACCGCTGGATCGCCATTCCCAGGACTGCTCGTGTTCAACCTGACGGAGAGCGTGTTCGGCGCATTCGCGAGCCCGATCCGGTCGGGCGCGACCAGATCCTGATCCGCGGCGAAGGCCGCCGACAAAGGACTTAGCGCGATCGCAAAGGCGAAGGCGCTCACGGGCAGTTTGGGTGACATCGATTTCCTCCGGGTCCGGTTCATGGGCCTCTTTGCGCAGTTGCCTGCGACGGCTTGGCGGCTTCTGTTGGATAGATTAAGTAACTTTGTTATGATGTCAAGCGGCGTCCGGCGAGCCTGTCCGGGTTCGCGCTTGCCGCCGCTGGACGACATCGCAAAACAGAGAGGAAACCGACGAAATGCGTCTACTCATTCTTGGCACTGGCGGAATGGCCAACGCTCACGCGACCAATTTCGCCTCGATCGACGGGGTAACGATCGTCGGAGGGGTCGACGTCCTGCCCGATCGCCTGGCCGCCTTCTGCACGCAGCATAAGATCGGTCGACAGTTCGCAAACCTCGAGGACGCGATCGCCTGGGGCGAATTCGACGCGGTCGCCAATGTCACGCCAGACCGCATCCATCACCCGACCACGATGCTCGCAATCCAGGCCGGCAAGCACGTCTTTTGCGAGAAGCCGCTCGCGACGGACGCGATCCTTGCGATGGAAATGACGACGGCGATGGAGAGATCCGGCAAGGTCGGGATGGTGAACTTCACCTATCGCAATTCCCCCGCGCTGCAGAAAGGTCGCGACATGGTGCTTTCCGGCGCGGTCGGCGCCGTCCGTCACATCGAAGCCTCGCATCTTCAAAGCTGGCTGGTCGGAAATGCCTGGGGCGATTGGAAAACGGAGAGCAAGTGGCTCTGGCGGCTGAGCAAGAAGCACGGCTCTAACGGCGCCTTGGGAGACATCGGCATCCATATCGTCGAC
Source organism: uncultured Alphaproteobacteria bacterium (assembly GCA_963748545.1). Lineage (GTDB taxonomy): Bacteria > Pseudomonadota > Alphaproteobacteria > Rhizobiales > Beijerinckiaceae > Roseiarcus. The sequence goes on along the minus strand of CAVVJO010000021.1, from coordinate 1,799 downwards.
TTCGCATCCTACGGGTCGGGGCTCGACGTGACACGCGTCTACGCTCGTCTCAAGACCTTCGATAAGGCTCCCCCGACGAACCAGATTGGCGAGTACGACCTCGACGCGAACGACAGCTTCGCCATGTCGGTCGAGTTCGGCGACAGCGCGATCGGAACAATTCAGGCCACCCGCACCGCGGCCGGTCAGCTCGACCAGCTGCGGCTCAGGGTCTACGGCGACGAAGGGTCGATCGAGATGATCTACGACACCGGCAAATCGACGCTGCGAGCCTGTCTCGGCGAGGACGTGAACACCGCGACATGGCGGGACGTCCCGTTCGAGCCGGTCGAAACAAACTATCAGCGCTTCGCCGCCGCCGTGAAGGCGGGCGCGACGGTCGAACCCTCGTTCAGGCGCGCGGCCAATATCCAAAAGGTGCTCGACATGGCGATGGCGTCCGATCTCGAGCATAGCGACCGCGCGGTCGCCTGAGCGTCGAATCCAGGCGGCCCCGCGAGCGTGCGGGTCCGCCGCCGACTTTGCGGCGGTCGAGCGGTCTATGACCTCGGCGAGGGCAGCAACTGATCGAAGAACGGCAGCAGGGCGGCGCCGATCGCGATGCCCGCGCCGGCAAACGTCGTCCTGCGAATTGGCGAAATCCAGGGCGTGACCACCGGCCGAACAGCGGTGTTTCGACGTTCGGCGGAAATCTGGGCGATCAGCTCGTCGACAATGTTGTCGGGGAGGTCGCCGCCGATGAGGATCAAACCTGGCGCCAGAAATCCCGCCGTGGCGACAATGGCGTCGACGAGATGTCCAGCCGCCACCCGCACCCAATTGCGGATGGGCGGACTCATTGCGACGCCGCCGTCCGCCAGTTGCGATCGTTCCGTCGATCCCAACGCCGCCCAGAGCGCGCCCAGGCCGGCCACCGCGTCGAGCGGAACGTGGTCTGCGCCGGTGCGCATGAGACCGATGCTGCCCGCTCGATCGTGAACCCCGCTAAATGGCGCGCCGCGGAAAAGAAAGCCCGCCCTCACCCGCTCGTCGATGATAATCAGCATCACGCCGCCTTCGACCTGGCCGACGCCGAATGCGCGCTCTGCGAGCAGAGCGGTCACGCAGTCTCGTTCGAGAAAAACTTTAGGCGCAACGCTCGCTTCCGCAAGGCGACGAAGATCCTCGGCGGTGGGGTCTTCCACGGCGACGCCGAGGCCAAGAATCCTCGCAGACGGCGTGGGCGCAGCGGTCAAGGACGCTGCGACTTGCGCGATGGCGGCGACCCGGTCCGAGGTCGTTTTGAAAGACCGCCGGTCGCAGACCCTGCCGCCCAAGTTCAAGAGAATGGCTTCGCCCTCTCTTTCGCGCAGCCGGATCCCAACACTGAAGGCGCCGTCCGCATTGATCGCGAACTCGGTTGAGGGCTGTCCCCCGCTGCTTTCCCCGCGCTTGCGCGCGCTGACGAGACCGTCGTCAGCGAGCCGGCGCAGGATATTTGTGATGCCGGGACCTGTAAGGCCCGTCCGGCTCCCGAGCTCGAAACGGGTGAGCGGTCCGTCGCGCCTTATCGCCTCGAGCGTGACCCGCAGATTGTGATCGCCGATCTGCGAAGGAGCCCGTCCCTCTTTCCGGCCTATGTCGGGCGTCCGGACCCGTCGCGCGACGACCTGTCTCGGACGAAATGACAATCAGCGCCTCCATAGGGTTCAACGAAGGCGAGTGGCGCACGCCCCGGAACATGTCAAGTTAGCGGCCAGTCAGACCCGCTCGGCAGCGACCCACGTCTGTTTCGGTCGGACTTGGCGGCTCGAAGGATC
>CAVVJO010000020.1:0-288029 GCA_963748545.1 uncultured Alphaproteobacteria bacterium | reverse complement strand
GTAACGGCTGGCGACGATGGCCGCCGGGATACAGATCGCCATGCTGCGCGCCCTTGGCAAAGTCGTGTTTGGCCAGTCGTCGGTGATCATTGTCCAGTCTTTCTGGGGCATCATGCCCTGAATCGACTCAACGTGGGGATAGAGACGCTGCCGGTTTCAGTCTTGAAGTAATCGTTGGTGATGGTGTAAAACTTGGCGCGGCGTGCGCGAGTCGTAAGGGCCATCGGAACGAACTCCGCCGCCGGAGTTGGAAGGAGTTAGCCTGGTAGTAGCGTGCGGGGTTCAACTCCGTCATGAGCGCCTGAAGTTTGTTCTCCGGATTTCTGTCGGTGGAAAGCCCTCGTTGCGCGCGCACCATATGGCGATGGAGGGAATGATTCGGAAACGCAAAATTTTGTCGCGCACATTGGCGATGTAGGTGTCGACGTCGTCGGGATTGGGGCCGTTGTTGGGGTTAGAGGCTGAAAGAACTTCATTCCCACAAGAGGATGCCGTACTTATCGCATAGTCGTAGAGATCTTCGTTGGTGCTTTGACCACCCAGTTACGAATGAAATTGAGGTTGGCGATCGGTGCATGTGAATCTGCGCGTCGAGACGTTCGAGCGGGATGCGCTTCATGGCTTCATCCATGCCCCAGTTGCCGCCACGAATGAAGATGGGCACGCCGTTCACGGAAATAGTGAGAGTTGAAGAACCGGGAACGGAATAAGTAATTTTGCGAACGCCGAAGGAAACATCCTGCGCGCTCGGAGGGGTGTCGATTCTGGTCATTTTTAAGGTGTAAATCATAGAGGTTTTGAGGGCCGTATCCGTTGGGCCACCAAAGTAGGGGATTGACCACATGAAGACGGGTGTGGCTTGTGGGTGTGAATGTGACTAGCTCAGAGGAGTGGGCGGTGTATGGGGTGATGGATTTTGCGAAGGTTATGCTTCCTATGGTTCCGTTGAGGACTCGCTTCAACTTCCGTCTGGTAACTCGACGGAGCTAGCCTTACTGAAATGTCGCTTGAATCGATTTGCGGAAGGGGAAGGTCGGTGGTGACGAGCGGATCCTTTACCAATACCGGGCCGGAGGCGGATAAAAGACCTGCGCCAGATGCCGGTGTCGCGGTCGGCAATGCCGGGATCCATTCCCAGCCGATGGTGGACAGGAAGGTGGGTCCATCTTCGGCGGTGACACCGCCATTCGGGCCCCATCGGCGCGGGGTCTGTCGGACCGCTTGCCAGGTGCGGTTCGGTGCGACGAGAACGGCGATGGCGGAGGCTCGCTGGCCGTGACTCGACGGGATTCAAATTTCCGCCAATGAAAGCGCCGCGTGTCGAACCGATTTTTGAACCGTTCACCCAGATCGTGGACGAAAAATTGATGCCTTCAAAGTTGAGCCAGACGTGCTCGCTTTTATAACCGGCGGGCACCTTCACCACGGTGCGATACCAATACGAAGTGCGGCTGAGGCTATCGGGAATTTTATTGGGTCGATTGTTTTCGCCATAGAGCGGCTCGGGGTGTACGTTGTTATTCACGAGCGTCGTGAGGACCGTGCCGGGTACGGTAGCGGCATACCAGTTTTTTGGCTCGAAGGACGCCGATGACACTTTCTCGCCATCCTGGCTCACATGGGCTACATTCTGCAGTTCCCATCCCTGGGATATTTCGACCGGTGGGGGCAGGGTTACCTGCGCGCCAGCCGCGAGGGTGAACAATGCGAGGGGAATGGCGACGAATGGAGTGCGAAGTAAGCCAGTGGCTGGGTATTTCAAGATGTCCAGATCCCTTCAAACTTGCCGGTTGTGGGCGGATCACCGCATCGCTTCTCGAGCGAGCGCAGATTCCGACCAGTGGCGTTGTACCCTGGCTCGTTGGAAACAGCCCGATCGTGCTCAAGGGCATGTCCTCCAAACAATGCGGCAAAGAGCTTAGGATTTCCGAAATCGTCGTGTCAGTGATGAGCGATACCCGAACTCAGCAGAAGCCCTATTGATTCGATCCCGCGCCCGAACCTCGAGCGTAATGAGATGGAAATCGTGTGCTCAGCGGTGCGGACCAAGCTTCGCTGCGAGCATGCCGCTTGAGTCCAGCCGGACTGTTAACTGGAAGGTAACATATCCGTCGATCTAGACTGTTAACTTGAAAGTAACATATTCGCATATCCGGGTTGATTCAGATGGTACGGGCCCGGGCTTTGTGAAACCCGCGTTCCTTCTCCAGATCCTTCCCTTACTTGTTGCGAATTTCACCAAGTCTGGGAACGAGCGGCAAAGATAGCGAGGGATTGGTACTCGCGGAGGAGAACCAACGTTCGAGAAGAACGGGGGTCAGGTACTGAAAATTTATTGAAACGCGGCGGCTCCCGCTTGCACAATCAAAAGTTCGGGCCTACTTCTCTTGCAACTCAAGCCCGATCCACCTCGAATCGCAAAAATTAGGTTAGGAGCAAACTGGTATGAAGATCTCCGTCCTGCTCGTATTTCTGCTCGGGTCCCTTTCGTGTTCGCCGGCAGCGCTCGCTCAAAGCCCCGCGGGGCCAACCGATGAGAGCATCGCGAAGAATGGCCCACCGGCGCCGGTAGCGTTTGTTTATGTGGCGCGGCCCACTCACCTGGATGCGTTCGCCGTTGCGGCGGACGGGGCTTTGACGCCGACGCCTGGCGCTCCGTTTGCGAACCTCAGCCTTGCGGCGCTGGTGGCCAACCAGAAGTATCTTGTGGCCCTGGATGACAGTGGGGCATCCCTGCACACTTTCGCCATCCAGTCGAACGGCTCGTTGAATCCCGTGAGCACGCTGAACGTCAAGAAGTATCTACCGTGTATTGCCGGGTACGCCGATCAAACGATGTTGTCAATGAATACGACGGGCGCCGATGTGTACCTTGTTGCCCCGGACTGCAATTCCGACAACCATCTGCTTTCGTTCAAGGTTGAGTCCAACGGAGACCTGGGATTCCTTGGAGCGAGCAATTATGTGTATTCGGTGGACGCAAATTTCTTTCGCAGCCAACATTCCTGAGTAGCGATGCTTACGCTTACCAGGTTGGCTGTGCCTATAAGGACGACACGAACGAGGCGCAACTGACAACCTACAAGCGGTCAAGTTCCGGCCTGCTGGAATACCATGAGGCCAGTAACTCGCCTGTGCCCACACCGCCCGCCAGTGCCGGTGGTATCTACTGCCCAATCGCCGCGGCAACGGAATTCGAGCCACCTGGCCGTGGTGATGGGCGACGTCGATAATAATGGCAATTACATAGGAAACACGGTATTGGCAACTTATTCCGCTAACTCGCAAGGTGTTCTGACGACCAAAAGCACTTACGAGAACATGCCCGTGGTTCCGGATGAGTGGATCGCGCAAGCTCTGAGTATCTCGCCCTCGGGCAAGTATCTTGCGCTGGCCGGCGATGGGGTTCAGATTTACCACCTCAATGGCAGTTCGCCGATCACGCATTTTGCCACAGCAAAGCTGGGTGCTTTCTTCGGATGAGATGCGTGATGGCAGCGATCACGTGTACGTCCACAATCCTCAGAACGGGTACGTGCGCGTGTTTACTGTCATTTCCAGCGGCATCAAGGAGGCTCCGGGCTCGCCCTACTCGATTCCCGAGTCATCCGCAATAACGTCAACCGTTGAACGACTGCTGCACGTGGGCTGTGTTTCCCGGTGGTAAGGCGGTCGGTTGCATCCCGCCTTACGATTCGGTGAATCACGCCTGCACTCTGTCCTCCTGCTGAGCAGAGGCATTCCTAAAGCACGTTCCGGTGTGCTGGAATTTGGCGATTTAGATCTCCTCGATGCACCGCCCTCAATTTCCGAATGGCTTTGCGGCGGTGTTTCTGCTGAAGTATTAGCGGGCCATGTGTCTTGACTGCTGCACAGAGGTCGTATGATTCGGTCCACCGCTTGCTTAGCCTTCGTCGTCCTGCTTGCACTGCCCGCATCAGCCAAACCTCAGCCGAGGCGACTCTGCCCTATTCGCCGAGCCTCGATGTTACGTCGATGGATAAGACGATCGATCCCTGCACGGATTTTTACGCATATTCCTGCGGTGGATGGCAAAGAAGAATCCCATTCGGCCGGCCAAACTTCGTGGGGCGTGTATGCGAAACTCTACCAGGATAATCTGCAGTTTCTGCGCGGCATTCTGGAAGAGGCGGCAGCCGCGAAGACGGCGCCCAACAAGGTGACGCAGGAGGTTGCGATTTCTACGGCGCTTGTATGGATGTGGCTGCTGGTAACCGGCGTGGCGTTGGCGCGCTTCAGCCGCAGATGGACTTGATTGCGGCGATGAGTCGACGAAGGGCATTGCACCGCTGACGGCGCACGTTACTTTGCCCTTTGGGCATACATTGCTCTTTGGGGCCGGCTCCGCGCAGGATCCCGACAATTCCGAGTGCAGGTGATCGCGGACCTCGATCAGGGTGGCCTGCGCCTTCCCGATCAGAAGCTACGCTAGTGGCCACGCCAGCCTGCTCGCCAATGAGGCGGTTGGCCAGGCCGCGTACATAGGCGAGCGCAAAAGGATTGCGCTTCTGCGGCATGATCTTGCTGGCGCGGGCGTGTCGGTCCGACAGTTGGACGTAGCCGAATTCTGCGGTTGCGAAGGTCAGCAGGTCTTCCGCCAACCGGTCAAGGCCGACAGCCGCGCCTACGGCTACCCCCATCGTCTCGATCGCCAGATCGGCCTGCCACATGGCGTCGCGCGCATGGGCGACTGGCGCCGAGCAGCCGAGACGCCGCGCCTGCGCGGCCCGATCCTGGAATGCGACCGAACCGTTGCTGCTGCCGCATCCGGCCGGACAGAGATCGATGCGGGTATAAAGAGAACTCGATCCGCTGCAAATCGCGCAAGGCCGGCCATGCGAAGCCCGAGAGGTAGTGGCCGAAACTGGTCGGCTGAGCGGCCTGGAAATACGTATAGTCAGGCATCAGGCTGTCGAGATGAAGTCGGGCGACGGCGACGACCGACCGGCCAAAGCCGGCGAGCTCTATACCCAGCTCGATCAAGCGGTCGCGAAGGAGCAGGTGATAGGCCGTCGTCAACGCTTCGCGCCGCGCCCGGGACACCCCAAGCCACCCGGCCGCGGGCGTTCGCCTCGCGATATCCGCCTCGCGGTTGGTGTAGAGGTCGCCGAACTCCGGCGCAGCGGCGAAGACGTCGGCGTCCCCTCGAAGATCGAGCAGCGCTCTGACGAGCGAGCGGGCCGCTTCCGTGGGAATGACGCGCTGTTCGTGCAGGGTCAGGCAATGAGCGAGATCGACGAGGCACAAAGGCCCGAAGAGCTCGCGCTGTCCGAAAGCTTCCTCGGCGAAGGCGGTGGCGACGAGGCGGCGCGAAGGCGCCGCGGAAAGGCGGCCGCCAATCTCCAGGACGGATTCCGCTGAACCCAGCCGCCGCTCTTCCGTCACGTCAAAGACCTCGCGCCGCGAGCAGGTCGGTCCGCGACGGAGCGACGGCCGGCTCGACTACTGCCGGCTCGACCGCTGAAGGGTTCCAGTTGCCCGTCCCCTTCTGCCGTTCCGCGAACAGAGATAAGGTTTCGTAGCGAAGGCCGGACCGAAGGGCTTCCAGCGCCAAAGCCTCGCTTGCCGCCACGTTGCCGAGGCTCACATTGGCGCCGAACCGCTGTACGAGCGCAGCCTGCTGTTCCTTGCGCGGCGCCTCCCAGACGATGCGCTCGATCAGCGCGCCGACTTGACGTTCGAAGTCCGCCAGAAATGCGTCGCGCACATCGCCCTCTTGATCGTAGATCCCGATTCCGCGGCCGGATTCTCGGGCCTCGACGATGACCCAGGCCGCGCCGCGTTCGAAGTCCTTGAGCGCCTGCTCCGCGAGTTCGGAGGCTTCCGGCTGATGCGCGGGATCCTTCTTTCCGACCTCGGTGATCGCGATCAGTCCGGCGTCGCGCGCGCAATCGATGACACGCTGCCGCCGATCGGCCGGCAGGCTGATCGTCCCGTCCGAAATTTCCACGGCGCCGAAGCCGAGCTCGCGGGCGCGACGCATGTAGACCCGACAATGTTGCTGCACGATCGCCGCCTCGAGCAGCGTGCCGCCGGGATAGGTCAGCACCTCGTGTTCGGCCAGAAGCTTGAGCTTGCGGCGAAGCGCGTCGATCGGCATCAGCGCCGAAGTGCCGAAAGCAAGCTTCCAATGGTCGACATGCGGCGCGGCGATCGCTAGGAGGTCGCTGGTCGCGGTCATTCCCAGCCCGGTGTCGATCACCATGGTGACGCCACACTGTCGCGGACGCGTGTTGCGGCGGTCGATGGCGGCGTCGAGACCCAGAACGCCGAGCCACGGGCGATCCGACCTAGCGCGCATCGCGGACGATCTCCTGCAAAGCCTTCTCGACCATCTTCAAGTCCGATCCCCAGGGGACGACCATCACGTCGCCGTCGCGTTCGATGCCGAATTCGAGCAGGCAGCATTTGAGGATGGTCGGCTCGCCGCGCTTTCCCGCGATGAGGCGCGGACACATCTCGATGCGCGGCGGCTCGTCGCCATAGTAATGGCGATGAAACTGCAAACTGCGCTCGCAGCCGATCATCACCCACTCGTGACGCTCGGCCGGCCGCTCGTCGAGGAAGTGCACCGGCGCGCCAAGAGCGTCGAGACCCCCCGAGCGGCACGGAACGAGAAAGGCCTCCGGCTGGACCTTCGCGGCCAGCGCGCCCAGTTCGATGCGCTCGAGTTGGAGCTTGATCGGCGGCAGATCGGCATAAGTGAGGACGTGCTCGATGAGCTGGAAGAGTTTCGGCGGATCGGGCGGGCTCACCTCGACGACACGCAGGATCAGGGGATCCGGGCGATGGATGAAGTTCACATGATCGAACTTGCCCTGGCAGATCAGCGTTCCCTCGGGGCCGACGCCGCTGCGCTCTGCAAGACGCGCTAGCGCCGAAGGATTGCCGCAGTCGGTCTCGGGATCGATCACGAACCGGCAAACGTCCGGCAGCGCCAACACCTCGACCGAGTCGATCGGAGCGAACAGAGGCCCGGTGTCGCGTGGTCCGATCGCCGCCAGCGCGTAGAGTTCATCCAGCCGATGCAGGACGATCGCATTGGTCCGGCGATAGGCCTCCCGGCCCATCAGATGAGCGATGATCGCCGCTTCGGTCATCGCGCCGTCGTAGGGCTGAACGCTGACGCCTCGATAGGGCAGCTCCACGTAATTGCGTCGCGCGCGCGCCGACGCTCGCTCCGTGTCGAATGGGAAGGCGGCGGAGCGCGGCTGTTCCATCAGCAGACCTCAAACCGGCGGCTGCGGTCCTCGGAGCGGATCTCGTTCTCGTGGACACGCAGGGGATCCAGTCGACGAATCAGGCCGACGACTTCACGATCGGGCGCTGGCACGCAAGTCACGTCTTTGGCGGAACGGAGTTCAAAGCCCGTGTTCTCACGAACTGCATCGGTCGAGACGTCGTCGTAGGTCGCGCGCAGCCGGACATGGCCCTCGGCGTCGAAATCGAACAGGCCAAGGTCGGTCACAATCCATTGGGGACCCTTGCCGCGATAGCCAAGCGCTTCACGATCCCGTCCGTCCACGGCGCGGTGTCCAAGATTGGTGACGAAATCGCATCGCTCGACGAGCCGGTGGCGCCGCCGTCCGCTGGCGTCGGGGGCCGAACGGTGGCCCGTCGTCCACAAGGTCACGCGCTCGACGTCGCAGGAGAGGTTGCAGCCGCCCCCGCCGCCCGGCAGCTTCATCGCGAGTCGCGTGTTTCCGAGCCGGGTGACGTTGCAATTGCCCCACTTGTCGATTTGGAGCCCTGAGAGGAACATCCGGCCCATGCGGCCCGCGGCGGCAAGGTCGAAGAGCTCCTCGATGTCCAGCGACAGAGGAGCGCCGCGGTCCATCACCCAGTCGTTGGACGTCGGGCTGAGAAACGGCGGATCGGGGTTGACCCCATAAGTCGCGCCGGCCACTAGGACCATTTTCGGCGCGTGCGTTCGCTTGGCGACGTGCAGCGCCAGCTGGACGAGCGGCGAGCCATAGCCGTGAAAAGCCAGCGTACCGTCTTCGATGGTGCGGGCGATGGCGGCGATCATCATCTCGCCGAGGGTGCAATCGCGAATCATGGCGCGGCCTCTTCGCGATAGAGCGCCATCCAGGATTCCGGGCTCGCCGCCCACGCGCCGAGGCGGCGAAGAGTCTCGTCCCCGCCGACCCGCTCGCGATACGAGGCGAGGTCGCCGCAATCGTGGACATAAGGCTTGAGGTAATCGGCAGCGAAGCGTTCCCCGCCGCCCCGCGCCGCCGCATAGTAGCGCGCCGTGTGCGGGCGGTCGTAGGCGTAGAAGGGGTAGCAGGCCGTCGGATGCGCGCCCATCGGCGCCTCGGCGACCGCCGACACGTAGAAATAGGGAATGCTGATCCCGCCCAGGTCGACCAGCTTTTCTGTCGGGACGATCTTTTCGACGGAGGCGACAACCATGCGCGAAGCCTTGGCGAACAGGAGATCGAGGACGGGCGGCCCCTCTATGCGCAGATTGCCTTCCGCATCGCCGTATTGCGCATGCAGGATGGCGACATCGGGCGCAAGCGCCGGCACGAGCAGCAGCTCCTCGCCCGTGTAAGGGCAAGTCATCGTCTTGTACTCGGGATGCAGGTCGGGAAAATTGGTCCCGCGCGCGGACCGAATCGGCATGAAGGGCAAACCCATGACCGCCGCGCGCAGCTGCTGTACGACCGTGTAGCAGCAACTGTCGTCGATGCGAATGTCGCCCGCCTCACAAGCCCGCCGATAGTTCGGCGCGATGCCGAAATCCTGCTCGAAGCCGACATAACTCTCGCTGGTGCAGGAGACCGCTCCCGCGCCGCAAAGCATGTCGATGTCGATTCCGTGCGCAGAGCCGACGACCCGAAGGTCGCGCGTCTTGCGACGCAGAAGGGCGCGCAGGATCGCCATGGGCTCGCGCGAGGAGAGGCCGCCGCCGACGGCGACCGTGTCGCCGTTCTTGACGACCCTCGCGATGTCGTCGAGCCCCATCCGCTTGTCGGCGCGGGTCTGGACCTTCGCGGCGCGCCAGGCGGCGTCGGCGTCAGGAACTTGCCGCTCGCTCATATCGCCGTCATCCCGCCGTCAACCGCGAAGGCCGCGCCCGAGACGAAAGCAGCCTGGCTGCTCAGGAGAAAGATCACCGCTTCCGCGATATCCTCGGGGACGCCGAAGCGGCCGATCGGATATTTCGCCAGACGACGGGCGAGCAGCTCTGGGCTCGAGTTCGGTCCCGAGCAATTGCTGTCCCATGCTGGTCGAGGCGACGGTGCCGGGGCAGACGGCGTTCACGCGCACGCCCTTGCCCGAATAGTCGGCCGCCATCTGGCGGGTCAGATTGACCACCGCGCCCTTCGCTGCGCAATAGGCGGCCATTGTCGGAATGCCGACCAGTCCCGCGACGGACCCGAAATTGACGATCGCGCCCTTGCCCCTCGCCAGCATGCCAGGCAGCGCGGCCTTGGACGCGAGGAAGGCGCCAGTCACGTTGACCGCCATGATCCGCTCCCAGGCCGCCGGGTCCGAGTCATGAACGGAGCCGAATCCGGCGATGCCGGCGTTATTGACGAGACCGGTCAAAGGGCCGAGGGACGCTTCGGCCCTCTCGAGTGCGGAGGCGATATCGGACGCCTTGGTGACATCAGCGCCGAATCCCTTGGCCGTCGCGCCCGTCGCCTTGAGAGTCGCGGCTGACCGCTCCGCCAGCGCGCCGTCGAGATCGATCAGCGCCACTTTCGCGCCCTCGCGCGCGGCTGCGGTCGCCACCGCCAGCCCGATTCCGGCGCCGCCGCCGGTAATCGCGATCACCTCATTCTTCAAACGATCTGACATTTCTATTTCTTTCTCGCTGAGGGCTTTGCGTTCTCATCTCTCGACCGGCGCCGTCACAGCGCCGAATAGCCGCCGTCCATCGGCAGCGCCGCGCCGTTGAAGTAGGCGGCCTCGTCGCTGGATAGGAATTTCACCGCGGCGACGACCTGGGCGATCGCCCCGAACTCGCGTTGCGGAATCCGCGCCAGCACTTCCTCGCGGAGCGTGGGATCGTCGAGACGCCATTGCGTGAGCGGCGTCGCGATCATGCCGGGGCACAGCGATACCGCGCGCACGCCATGGCGCGCGTAGTCGACGGCGATGGAGCGCGAGAGCTGGATCAGCGCGCCTTTGGTCACGGAATAGGCCGCCCGCTCTGGAAAGGCGACGAAGCCTGCGACCGAGGCGATGTTGATGATCACGCCTCGACCGCGCTTGACCATCGAAGGCAGGATCCGTCTGCAGAGCAGAAAGGGGCCACGGATGTTGGTCGCGATCACGCGGTCGAAATCCGCGACCGAAGTTTCATGCGCCGTGGACGCCTTGGGCCCGCCCGTCGTTCCCGCATTGTTGATCAGGACGTCGACCGCGCCGAGCCTGGCCTCGGTCTCGGACACGCAGGCCTCGACATCGGCGGCGTCGCCGACGTCTCCCACGATCGTGACAAGCCCGGGAGCCTCCGCCTGCAGCCTGTCGAGGCTGTCGGCGGCTTGATCGAACGCGACGACACGGTCGCCGTCCCGCGCAAATTGCAGGGCGAGGCCGCGGCCGATGCCCGACGCTGCGCCAGTGACGAGGACGACGCGGCTCATAGGTCGTGCAGTTGCCGCTGGCCCGCGCGCAGCCGCGAGAGCTGGATGAAATGGCTGGGATTGAGAAACAGCTCGTCCATGTCGCCGAGCTGGTCGATCGTCAGGCCCTGCTTGACCAGGACATTGAGATATTGGAACCCGTCCTTGGCGCCATAGCCGACATGATGCGCCCCGACGACGCGTCGCGAATCGCCGTCGATCAGGAGCTTTTGGAAGCCGGACTTGTGCGGGACTTCCATCGCATAGAGCATCGTGCGGTCCGACGCTGGCAAGCCGATATTCAGCCCGTTCGGGTTGTTCGGCGGCATCTTGATGACGATAACGTTCTTGTATTTGGCGCGCGCCTCCTCCTCGCCGAGCCCCAGCCAGCTCACCTCGTAATGCGTGTGCAGGAAGTCGGGGAAGTCTCGCGCCTGGTAGTGAATCTCCTCGCCCATCACATTGCGGGCGGCGTAGGCGCCGCTCTTGCGCGCCTTGAACATTTCGAACGGGCCGCCGATCAAATCCCCGACGGCGTAGACATTGGGGACCGAGGTTTGCAGACGCGAGTTGACGACCACCTCGTTGCGCTCGCCGATCCGGACTCCCAGCACCTTCGCCGGCAGTTCGGAGTTGGGGATCTCGCCGAGCGCCATGAAGGCGAAATCGGTCTCGATTCGCTCCTCGCCATTGGGGGTGCTGACGATGACCCCGGCGACCCGGCCCTGGCCGTCGTCCTCGATGCGCGTGACTTGCGAGCCATCCCAGATCTCGACGCCCTCCTCCACCATGCGGTCGCGCACATAGCCGCGGGTTTCAAGGTCCGGCAGCATCTTGAGCGGCTGGGTGCGGGCGACCATGATCGTGCGTCGGCCGGTGGCGCTGAAGAATGAGCCGTATTCGACCGCGGTCTTCCCCCCGCCGACCACAACGACCGTCTTAGACGGTTCATAGTCCAGCGTTTCGACGATGCTCTCGTAGGTGTAGACGCCCTTGAGATCCTTGCCGGGTATGTCGAGGATCTGCGATCGCGCGCCGAGACCGAGGATCAGGTTCTTGGCCCGGAACACCCGGCCCGCCGCCTCGACGGTGTGATTGTCGATGATGCGACCCCGGGCGTTCAGCACGTACTCCAGATCGAGCTGTTCCTTGCTCTGGTAGTTCATGATGGCGTGCGGCCCGATCCTCCCGCGCCGGAACAGGTCCACCACATCCTTGATCGAGGTCACGACGCCGTCGAGGTTCTGGAACCACAGCTTGCCGGAGAAGGTGCGCTGCAGCATCAGCTCGGCCGCGCATTCGGAGAAGACGTGATGCGGCACGCAGGCGTTATGCGGGCACGATCCGCCGAGGAAGGGCCAGCTTTCGACGATCAGCTGCCGCCCGCCCATCGCCCGCAAATAGGCGGAGCCGAAGCGTCCGGCAGCCCCGCCGCCGAGAAAAATGGCGTCATATTCGCGACTGTCGTTCTCGTCGACATTGAAAACCGCCGGACCCTGCCCTTCCCTTTCAAGGAGGGTTTCGATGCGCTGACCCCATTGCTCGACATTCCAAGTCTCGTGCCGCACATCGAGGATGTTGGTATGCTTGTTCATAAGTCGCGCGCTCCAATACCTGCCGAAAACGCTCTCGCGTCGGGGGATCCGGCTTCGCTAAACCCGTTCGGCCCTCTGCAAGCCCGAAGAACGATTATCGCCGCCGCAGCAGAGGCAGCCGCCGCCCGTTCCGTGTTCCCAAGGATGCGGCTCGGGCGTCGAACCGCGCTCAGGGGCGGCCCGGCGGCCGCCGCAATTTGAGCACGCCCATTCACGGGGCGGCGTCGTGCGGGCCATGACCATCCCTCTGAAGCGATGGCCGCAATCCGGACAGTGGAGGCTGTAGACAGGCACGGCTTCTCCTTCGCTCTCCGGGAGGAATGGAGTCCTCCCGGAGGGCCTCAGCGTTGCTCGCTTGGGTGGATCAGGCGGCCTTGCTCTTGGAAATTTCGTTGCGGATGATCTGAACGCCCTCGACCATGGCGTGCAGCTTGTCCTTGGCGATATAGCGCTGCAGCAGGATAAGGCCGCAGTCGGTCGTAACCCCGAGCCTTTCGGCGGGAATGACGCGCAGGAGCTTGCGGATGCGGCTCGCGACTTGCTCCGCGGTTTCCGTGATGGTGCTCTTGACGTCGATGACGCCGGCCCAGAAGTCCACGTTCGCCGGGAGCGGGTGCTCCTTGAACGTGTCGAGACCCGAAAGATCGTCGTCCCGTCGTCCGCAGGTTTCGAGATTCAAAACGTCGATATGGGCCTCATAGGATTTCGGCACCACCGAGCGGGTTGCGGACGGCGCGGAAGCGTCGGACTTGCGCTTGGTGAGGTCGAAGATCTCGCCGGCCTTCGCGGTGTCGTCGGGATAATAGGCCGGGGTGCCCCCCCAGTTCCCCCAGCAGACGTGGACGATGATCTTCGCGTGCTTGACGCCCTCGACCGCGACGTTGAAGGCCTCGATCGCCCAATCTTCGTAGAAATAGGGCCAGGTGAATTCATCGAGCTGGACGAAATCGATACCGAGAGCGTCGACTTCGAGGATGTCCTGGTTCATCGCCTTGGCGATGGCCAGCGCTCGGTCGCGGCTGTTGGAATAGTGGCGGTCGTTGGTGCACTGTGCGAGGACCTGGACGCCAGTGTACTGGATCTTCGTAGGCTTGTTCGTGGCGCGACGCAGGGCCTTGGCCTGCTCGACCATGATGGCGCCGTGGCGCTTGATTTCCTGCTCGATCGTCCCGGCGTGCAGTCGGCTGTAGATCGGGAAACCGAGGTGCCCCCCCTTCAGGTCGTAACCTAGGCGGCGCAGGTAGTAGTAAACCGCCGCGTCGGCGTAGTTGTCGCCATGGACGCGACCGTCGGAAATGATGTCAAGGCCGGCTCTCTCCTGGTCCAGCGCGACGGCGCCGATGACGTCCTCGAGCGCCTCACGGTTCATCGAATCCGGCGGCTCCTGGTTGCCCGTGAAGTGGCGTCCCCAGGAAGCGTCCCACCAGCGAGGATTCGGATAATTACCCACCATACTTGTGGGAATGAGAATCTCTTGGCCTCTAATTTTCATGCCTTCCTCCCTGTTCACCGGCTGTTTGCCGGAAATTCCAGGCCTTTGTCGGCCCTTGTATCTTGTTATCCGATCCCTATCTTACCTATCCATACTATGTCAAACAGAATTTTGTGGCCTCTCGGAATCATTGCCGCTATGACCCGTCGCCAATCAGAGGGGAGGATTCGCTCTTGGCGAAGCGTGGGAAGTTAAGTTAGTCTGTAAAAGAGATCGACAATGCCCGACGACGCCGGAATGCTAAATCTTGACGATGCTGCGCGATATCTCGGCGTCAGCAAGACGTCGTTGCGTCGCTGGACCAAGGACGGTCAGCTCCATTGTCATCGCATCGGGGCGCGCGCGGAGAGGCGTTTCGACAAGAAGATGCTCGACGAATTTCTGCTGCGGCGCAGCGACGGTGAGGCGCCTGCTGGATCCGGGGCGGCGTTGGTCGATGCGCGGCGGCAGGCGGCGCAAGCGCCCCATAAGCATCTTTGCCTATATTTTCGAAACCCGATCGAGCAATGGGAGGCGTTCCGTCCCTATTTTTTGGACCACTATCGGGCCGGGCTTCCCACCACGTATCTTCATCACGCCTCGAGTTCGGGAGCAGATCTTTCAGCGCGTTCGCGATGAAGGGATTGATCCCCAGGACGCAGTCAACCGCGGCTTGTTGCGCGTCGTCGCCGCGCGGGATTCCTATCTCCGGCAGGGCGTCTTTTCCGCCGACTTCATGATCGCCTTCATGCGGCTGATCATGGTGCGCCTTGCGGCAGACGGGTTCCGCAAGCATCTGGTGACGGGCGAGATGGACTGGTTCTTCACCAGCACCCCCGGGGTCGAGGAAATTCACGCCTACGAACGCCGGCTGAACAAGCTCCTCGACGAATATCCCGAGGTGACGATCGTCTGCCAGTACGACATTACACGTTTCGACGGCGAGGGCGTGCTGCAGGCCTGCGCCTCCCATCCCATCGTTCTCCTCGACGAGCAGTTGCGGCCGGGGTTTTATGTCTCGGCCAATTAACCGCGACGGCAAAGAGCGGCGCGTCCACAACCGCGCCTGACAACCCAATCAACTCAGGCTTGCGCCGAGCCATCGCCCCTCGGCGACACGTTCGTTCGCGAGCTTTTCGATGAGCCCCATCATTGTGGCCGCGGCCGGCGTCAAGGTCTTGGACGGCGAATGACAAACGACGATGACGCGCCGACACCCGCCCTCGGCGAAAGGCCGCACGACGAGCTTGCGGAGATTGGCGTCGTCCTGGATGCACCCTCCCGGCAGGATCGCGGCGCCGAGGTTCGCCTCGACGCAGTCCAGAACCATGCCGATCGCATCGACCTCGTGGGCGATGTTCAGTTGCAATCCGCGAGCCCGGAAATGGCCCTCGACGGACGCACGCAATCCATTGCCGACAGCCGGCAGCACAAAGCGCCGCCGCGCCGCCTCGGCGAAGGCGATGGCGGAATCGTCAGCCGCGCGGCCCTCGTGGGATTTCTCGATGAAGAACAATTCTTCGCGAAGCAGCAACTCGGACGTCAGCCCCGTCGTTGGCCGTGTGGCGGCCATCACCGCGAAATCGAGCCGACCTGAGCGAATGCGATCGCTCAGCAGGTGACTTTGATCCTGCGATATCTCCACCTGCACCTGGGGATATAGGCGCGTCGCCGCTTCCAACAGGGGCACCGTCAACATCTTCACGATACTCTGCGGCATGCCCACCGTGACGTGGCCGGATGGACGCTCGATCGACTTCCGGACATCGAGTTGAGCGCGCTCGAATTGTTTGAAAAGAATTTGACAGTGCTCGTAGAGACGTTGGCCACCCTCCGTCGTCGCTACGCCGTGAGTAGAGCGCCGCAGAAGCGGCGTCTCAAATTCCTGCTCGAGCAACTAAATCGCCTTACTCAGCGCCGGTTGGGCGACATTGAGCGACTTGGACGCCCGGCTGATGCTGCCGGCCTCCACGATTTGAGAGAAATACCGAAGTCTGCGGAAATCCATCTGCTTCTCCCGCGACCGCTGGGCCATACCCATTAGGAATGGCCTCCTCGTAACACGGTATTTGCCCGAAGGCCTGGCTCTATAGAGAATACTCGTCTGACCTTGCGATCTGTTCCGCACGGTTTGCGAGCCATAAGGCTCGGCGATGGCCTGGACAAGAATTCTCCTTGGCGGAGACAGATCATGGTGGACGGCGCGCCTCGCGAGGCGATGGGATGATGCGGAGCAAGCTTTTCGTGCCGGGATCCCGGCCGGAACTGTTTGAAAAGGCCTATCTGTCGGCGGCGGATGCGATTTCTTTCGACCTCGAGGACGCCGTTGCGGCGGGCCAGAAGCGACAGGCTCGCGCGTTGGTCGGGGAGGCGCTCGGCAAGGCCTCCGTCGCCTCAGGCAAGACGGTCATCGTACGGGTAAACGGCTTCGACAGCGGGCATTTCGAAGCCGACCTCGACGCCGTCGTGCGCGAAGGGCTGGATGTCGTCAATCTGCCCAAGATAGAGGCCGCGGACGAGATCAAACGCGTCAGCGATCTGCTGAGCCGGCTTGAAAAGGCGCGCGGACTCTCCCGACCGATCGGAATTCTGGCGAACATCGAGACGCCGCGCGGCCTGCGGTTCGCCGCAGATATTGCGCTGGCCGATCGCCGAGTCGTTGGGCTCCAGATCGAATTCGGCGACCTCTTCGCGCCCCTCGGCATCGCGCGCCACAACAAAACAGCGGTCGATGGCGTCCGTCTATCCGTTCGCCTGGCGGCGGCGGAGGCGGGCCTGCCGGCCTACGACGGCGCGTTCGTCGGGGTCGGCGACGCCGAGGCCTTCCGAGCCGAGGCGCAGCAGGCGCGCGAGCTCGGTTTGGCGGGCAAAAGCTGCATCCACCCGAGCCAGGTCCCGTTAGCGAACGGGGTGTTCTCGCCAACCGCGGCGGAGATCGAGAAGGCCCGAAAAATCGCAGACGCGGCCGAGACAATGCTGCCGCGCGGCGTCGGCGCCTTCACACTCGATGGCGTCATGGTTGACAAGCCCTTTATCGTGCAGGCCCGCGCCGTCCTGGCCGCGGCGAAGAGGAGCGACGATGGCGCTTGAACAGGCTTCCGCCCCGTCGTTGAAGGATGACGAAGGTCCGCTCGCCGGCCTGCGCGTGATCGATTGCGCAACTTTGTTCGCCGGTCCGATCATCTCGACCCTTATGGGCGACTTTGGCGCGGACGTGATCAAGATCGAGCATCCGAGCGGCGACCCGCTGCGCAACATGGGACAAAGGAAGGACGGGCACGGGCTCTGGTGGAAGGTCTCCGGGCGCAACAAGCGCTGCATCGCGCTCGACCTCAAAGACCATGGGGACGCCGAGATCTTCAAGACTTTGGTTGCCGATGCGGACATTCTCGTCGAGAATTTTCGCACCGGCACCCTCGAGGGTTGGGGGCTCGGCTGGGAGGCGCTCTCGAAGCTCAATCCGAGATTGATCATGGTGCGGGTTACCGGCTTCGGCCAGACCGGCCCCTATCGGCGACGCGCGGGCTTTGGCACGCTCGCCGAGGCGATGTCGGGCTTCGCCCACATCACCGGCGAGCCCGAGGGGCCGCCGACTTTGCCGCCCTTTGGGTTGGCCGACGGCGTCGCGGCCTATTTCGGCTGCTTCGCGGCGATGTTCGCCATCTACGAACGCGATGTTCGGGGCAGCGGCAAGGGTCAGTTCATCGACCTCGCGATCTACGAGCCAATCTTCGCCCTGCTTGGCCCTCAGCCGATCATCTATGACCAACTCGGCGTCATTCAAAATCGTACGGGCAACCGCTCCGTCAACAACGCGCCACGCAACGCCTATCGGACTCGAGACGGGCGCTGGGTCGCGCTCTCGGCCGCCGCGCCGAGCATTGTGCGGCGCGTGCTGGACCTGACGGGCGGTCCGGGAACGGCGGACGATCCGCGTTTCCAGACGAACCTCGATCGGATCAAAAATGTCGAAGCCGTCGACGAGATCGTCGGCGGCTGGATTGCACGGCATGATCTTCATGAGGTTCTGGAGACGTTCGAAAAAGTTGAGGCGGCCATCGCGCCGATCTACGATGTCGCCCAGATTTTCCTCGATCCGCAGTATGTCGCGCGCGAGTTCGTCACCACGGTCGCGGACGAGGATCTCGGTCCGGTAAAAATGCAGAACGTCTTCCCGAGGCTCTCGCGAACGCCGGGCCGCGTGCGCTTCGCCGGCGCGCGGATCGACCAACATCGCGAGGAAATCCTTTCCGAGCTGCGCCTCAGGAAGAAGCTGCGTCCGCCGCGTTCCGACGAGGCGCAGGAATCATGAGAATCACAATTCGAAACTTGACCGAGGGCGCGAGCGCCCTCTCAGCCCCAGGAAGCTGAGGGTCGGATGGCGGGCGAACCCCAGAGCGGAGATCACATGGGGACTTCGGCTTTCGCCGCCGGCCTTTACGAGCGGCCCGTCCAACGCGGGGAGAGGCCGGACGCCGCCGCCGGGCGGCGGCGTCGGCGCCTTCGCCAGATCGTCTATCAATATGCGGTTGCGCTCGCGCTGGCTGCGTTCCTCATCGGCTTCTCGATCCTACTCCCGACCACTTTCTTCACGCTCGGGAACGTTCGCACGATTGTCAGTTCGCAGGCCGTGCTGATGATCTTGGCGATCGGCCTCACGATCCCGCTGACGACCGGCGAATTCGACCTGTCGATCGGCTCGATGCTGGGCTGCGCCGCCGTGCTGACGGCGTTCTTCACGGGCGAACTGCATTGGCCGTTGCCTTTGGTCGTGGTCGGCACGGTGCTCGTCGGCGCGCTCGCCGGCGCCTTGAACGGCCTGTTTGTCGTGCGGATCGGCATCAACGCTTTCATTGGCACCTTGGGCGTCTCGACCATTCTTACAGGCGTGACGCTTGCGGTGTCCGACGGACAGATTCTCAACACCGTCGCCGAGCCGCTCGTCACCTTCGTCCAGTACCAGGTCTTCGGCCTTCCAACCCCCGTTTACCTCGGGTTCCTGCTCGTCGCGGCGGTCTGGTATGTCTACGAACATACCCCGCTCGGCCGACACCTGTTCTTCGTCGGCGAAGGGCGCGAGGCCGCGCGTCTCGTCGGACTGCGCGTCGATCGCCTGCGCTTCGGCGCATTCGTCGCCTCGGGCGCCGTCAGCGCGATCGCCGGAATCATCACCGCGGGCCAGCTCGGCGCGGCCGACCCTTCGGTCGGCCCGAGCTTTCTTCTGCCCGCCTATGCCGCGGCTTTCCTGGGCGCGACCACGATCAAGCCCGGGCGCTTCAACGCCTGGGGGACCGTCGTCGCCCTTTATTTGCTGGTGACCGGCGTAACTGGCCTCGAACTGTTGGGGTCGTCGTCGTGGGTGCAAGAAATGTTCAACGGCGTCGCGCTGCTGGTCGCCGTCACTTTTGCGCGCTTCGTCGCGCAGGACCAGACTTCGTGACCGGATCGACCGCGTTGAGTTGCGGCGACTTGGTATTCGATTGAGCCCAAGAGCATGGGGAGAAGAGCGATGCAAACGAGACAGGGTTGGTTGGCGCTGGCCGCGGCGGCGGCGTTTTATGGGTCGGCGTCTCAGGCGCTTGCGGAGGGCGGCATCGACCAGGCGAAGGCCGAGGTCGAGAAAGTCGAAGTCATGCCGCAGTTCGTCGCGCCTGGCGAGCCCTTCGACATCTCCAAACTGAAGGGCAAGCACATCTGGATCATCACTTCCACGCTTGCGGTGCCGTTCGTCGCGACCATCGCGCACGGCGTCGAGGCCGCCGCCAAGGAGGCCGGTCTGGAGACCACGCTGTTCGATGGCAAGGGCCAGGTCTCGGAGTGGAACCGCGGCATGTCGCAGGCCGTCGATCAGCACGCCGACGGCATCGTGACGGTCGGCGCGTCGCCGGAACTGATGAAAGGGCCGACGGCGGCGGCGCTCGCCGCCAAGATCCCGGTCGTGGACACGCTGACCGCGGACCAGGCCGCGCCGCTGGTTCCCGGCAACAACGCGCACGTCAGCATCTCGTTTTATCATTCGGGCCAGCTTCAGGCGGACTACGCCATCGCCAAGAGCGGCGGCAAGGCCCATGTGCTGATCCTCGGCGACAACGAGTTCCCCGGCGAAGTCTCGCGCGTCGAGGGCATGGAGCATGAGTTCAAGACGCTCTGTCCCGATTGCGCCGTCACCGTTCAGGACACGCAGGTCGGCAATCTCGGGGTCAAGCTCGGACAGCTCACCCAGACCTTGCTTCGCCGTGATCCCACGATAACCATGGTCCTGCCGACCTACGACGCCCAGGCGATCTACGTGGTGCCCGCGATCAAGGCGGCCAACCTCAGCTCTCCCGTCGAGGTCGTCGGCTCCGACGCGGTCAGCAGCAATCTGGATTGGATACGGCAGGGCAATGTCCAGGTCGCCGATGTCGGCGAGCCCGATGTCTGGGCCGGCTGGGCAGCGGTCGACCAGGTGGCGCGCGCCATGCTCGGTCTGCCCACGGTCGAAGAAGGAATCCCGCTGCGGCTGTTCGTGGCCAGCAATCTCAAGGATGTCTCGAATGACGAGAACGCGCTGTTTGGAGGCGACTTCGTCGCGCAATACCGCAAGCTGTGGGGCCTGAAATAAGCGGCGCCGAACGCGAGCAGGATCGATACATGCCCGGGATCGGCCCCCCGCTCCTCGAGCTTCGCGGCCTTTCGAAGAGCTTTGCGGGGACGCAAGTCCTGTCATCGGTCGATCTTGCGATCCGCGCCGGCGAAGTCCATGCGCTGATCGGACAAAACGGCTCTGGTAAGTCGACGCTGATCAAGATCCTGTCCGGCTACCACGCGCCCGACGCCGGCGAGATCTTCCTCCGCGGCGAGCGCCTCCCGCTTCCGATCAAGCCCGGCGCAGCGGCCCGCCTGGGCTTGCACTTTCTGCATCAGGACGTCGGCGTCGCTCGCACGATGACGATCCTGGAGAATTTGCGAGTTCGGACGCTTCCAGACCACGCGCTACGGGCGCTTGCGTTGGCGCAACGAGCGGCGCGCCGCTCGCGCGCTGCTGGAGGACATCGGCCTGGACGTCGATCCCGACATGCGCGTCGGCGACGTGCCGGCCGCCGAACGCGCGCTCATCGGTTTCGCGCGCGCGATCCAGGACTTCGACCATCGGCGCGGGGACGTCCTCGTGCTGGACGAGCCCACGGCGTTCCTGCCTGGGCCATCGGTGCAGACGCTGTTCACCGCGATCCGGGAGATCGCCCGTCGCGGATCGGCGATCATCTTCGTCAGTCACCGCCTCGATGAGATCATGGGAATCGCGGATCGCGTCTCCATTTTGCGAGACGGACAACTCATCGAGACGGTCGAGACCTCGACCACCAACCAGCGCGACCTGGTGACGGTGATGTTGGGGCGCGAGCTGGAGACGCTCTATCCCACCAAGTCCGTCGCGAACGGGCGTCCCGTGCTCAGCGTGCGAAGCTTGACCGGCAAACTCGCGCACGACGTAAACCTCGAAGCCCATCAAGGCGAGATCCTTGGGCTCACCGGCCTTCTCGGCATGGGACACGACGAGATTCCCTATCTGCTGTTTGGCGCGCAGCCGATGAAGGGCGGCGAAGTTCTCGTCGATGGCCAGTCGCTCACAGGGGCGGCGCCGCGACAGGCGATCGCCGCGAAGATGGCGTTTCTGCCGGCGGATCGGCGTCGCCAAAGCGGAATTGCCAAGGCGACGCTGAGCGAGAATATCGCCATGACGCACGGCGGGCGCTTCATGCGGGCCGGCAGGCTCGACCATCGCGAGGAGCGGACCGCGGTGCTGGATGTGCTCGACCTGTTCGACGTGCGTCCGGCGAATCCAGACCGCCTTCTCGCGACTTTGAGCGGAGG
Source organism: uncultured Alphaproteobacteria bacterium (assembly GCA_963748545.1). Taxonomy (GTDB): domain Bacteria; phylum Pseudomonadota; class Alphaproteobacteria; order Rhizobiales; family Beijerinckiaceae; genus Roseiarcus. Next base: position 266,508 of record CAVVJO010000020.1, on the reverse strand, counting down.
CAATCAGCAAAAGGCGCTCATGGGAAAGTGGTTGCAGACGCAGCCCACGGTCCTGTTGATGCACGAGCCGACGCAGGGCGTCGACATTGGCTCACGCAAGCAGATCCTCAAGATCGTCTCCGACGTCGCGGCCGCAGGCGCGGCGGTCGTCATCGCCTCGGCGGAATATGAAGAGCTCGCGCGCCTGTGCCACCGCGTCTTGATCTTCCGCCGCGGCGAGATCGTCGGCGAATTGGCTGGCGACGACCTCACCGAATTGCGCATTGCCGAGCAGTGCTACCTCTCATGAGCGGAGCAGAGCGGCCCATGGACGACCACAATCCGAATCCGACCGCCGCAGCCCCGGCTCGCGATCTCGTCGGCTACGGACGACACAGGCCGGACCCGCACTGGCCCGGGCAAGCCCGAGTTGCCGTGCAATTTGCGATCAACTATGAAGAGGGATCCGAATACACGATCATCGACGGCGACCGACGCACCGAGGCCGGGCTTGCGGAAAGTCCCGGCGGCCGAGTGCCCAAGGGGCGCGATCTCGCCTTCGAGTCGATGTACGAATACGGCTCCCGCGTCGGCGTCTGGCGGCTCTTCAGGTTGTTCCGCGAGCGCCGGATCCCCGCGACCGTATTCGGTTGCGCTCTGGCGCTCGAGCGAAATCCGGCAGTCGCCGAGGCGATCGTCGAGGCCGGGTTCGACGTCTGCTGCCATGGCTGGCGATGGGAGGAGCATTTTCTTCTCTCGGAAGACGAGGAGCGCGAGCGGATCGCGCGGGCGGTCGTCTCGATCCAAAAGACGACCGGAAACCGGCCGCTCGGTTGGTACTGCCGCTTCGGGCCGAGCGAGAACACCCGCCGGTTGCTCGTCGAGGAAGGGGGCTTTCTCTACGATTCCGACGCCTATAATGACGAGCTGCCCTATTGGACGACGGTCAGCGGCAAACGCCATCTCGTCGTCCCCTATTCGATGGACGCCAACGACGGGAAGTTCGCCGCCGCCGCGGGCTTCGGGACGTCCTCGGATTTCGACGCCTACCTCAAGGACGCCTTCGACCGACTCTACGAAGAGGGCGCCGAAACGCCCGCCTTGATGTCGGTCGGGCTCCATCCACGCATGGCCGGACGTCCCGCCCGCGCGCACGCCCTGGCGCGGTTCCTCGATCATGTGCTGAAGCATGACAAGGTCTGGGTCTGTCGCCGGCTCGACGTCGCTCAGCATTGGCGCGCGCATCATCCGCCCCGAGAGGAGAACGCTCTTGACTGACGCCGGAGAAGCCAAAGTCTGGGACCGGTATCTCAACGATGCCGATCGCGCCGTGCTCAGTCGCGGACGTTTCGCGCAGCGCATGGGATTTGGCCGCCGACCGGCGATCGTCGTCATCGATTGCCAGCGCTACATGGTGGGTCAACGCGGCGTGAAAGACGATCGCTATCCCGCCTCTTGCGGCGAAATCGGCTGGGCCGCCGTCGACCGTATCGCCGAGATCCTCGCAGCCGCGCGCGCCGCAAAATTCCCGGTATTCCTCACTCGCTATGCGCTCGATCCAAGCGGGGCGGACATTGGCGTCTACGGCCGCAAACGCACGCTGCTGCAGCGTCCCGACTGGTGTCTCGAGGGAACGGAAGGCGCCGAGCTCCTGCCTGAAGTCGGGCCGCACGAGGGCGACATCGTTTTCACCAAGAAGAAGCCGAGCGGCTTCTTCGGCACGCCGCTCTTGAGCTACCTCGTCGATCGCGCCGTCGACACGGTCGTCGTTCTCGGCGGCGCGACCAGCAACTGCGTGCGCGCCACGGTGTTCGATTCCGCGTCCTACAACTTCCGAACCATCGTGCCGGCAGACGGGGTGTTCGACCGCCTGCCTGTCTCTCACGCCGTCAATCTCTTTGACATGGATCGCCAGTTCGCCGACGTCATGACCGCGGCGGCTGTCATCGAACAGTTGCAACACCTATCCGCGACAACGGAAGCCCGATGACGAAATCTCCTGCGCGGCGCCGATCGACATCGCCGCGGGCGGCGCGGCGCGGGGCCGGGACGTATAAAGCCTCGCGGCCGCCGCTCTCATCGCGGGCCTTGCGGTTTGCTCAGATCGACAGGCGATAAACCCGGCAAGCTGTGCCGGCAAACAAGGCTGCCTTTTCCGGATCGGAATAGCCTTGAGCCAATCTCTTGAAGGCGTTCCAGAGCACGGCGTAGCTGGCGGCGCGCTTGTCGACGGGAAAGTTGCTCTCGAACATGCAGCGCTCGACGCCGAACAGCTCGATGCAGGTTTCAATATAGGGGCGCCAGAGCGCAGCGAGCTCCTCCGACGAGGCGGGCCTCGCGCGGTCGGCGACGCCGATGTCGAATCCGAAGAGATGCATGGCGAGACCGCCGAGTTTGACATGGACGTTAGGGCGTTCGGCCAGCGCGTTGAGATTGCGCTTCCAATCCGCGAAGACCTCGTCGCGCTTGCCCGCGTAAACGCCGATGCCCAAAGGCGCGCCGATGTGATCGAGAATGACCGGCGTCGCGGGAAACTTGCCGGCGAGATCGGCGAGTTCGGGGATCTGGGGATGAAACAACCACGCGTCGAAAGTCAGGCCATGGGCGGCGAGACGCGCATAGCCTTCGCGAAACGCGGCGTCGAGAAGGAGGCCGGGGGGAAAGTCTCGGCTCGACCCTTTGATCGAGGGGTCGGCGTCCCAGACCGAGCGACCGCGCACGCCGCGGAATTGATCGCCGGCGGCGCGCAAGTGCGCCTCCAACACCGCGTCGACCCGTGCGCCGAGCTGAAGGTCGGCGAAGCCGACGATGCCGGCGCAGACGCGTGTCGGCCCATAGGCCCCGCTCGCGCTCATCGCCGCGACGCCGTTGACGAACTCCGTCTCGCCGACCGGCGCGAAGGCGGGATCGCCGTCGGCCCGGTACATGGCGTCGCATTGCACGAACACCGTCGCGCGGACGTTGTGACCGGACGCATAGTCGGCCTTGAACTCGTCAAACAGATATCGGGAGCCCCGGTCCCAGAGATGATGGTGGGGATCCACGATTGGCAGTTCGGGGGCGATGATCTCCTCCTGACGCCCGGCGAGCCACGCGTCGTCGACGTCGAAGATCCCTTTCCGCCCGTCCGACCCCGTCGTCGTCATCGTTGTCTCCCCTGAGATGTCGCCGCTTGTGAGACAGAGCCGGCGCTGTCTCGGGACGTCTCTCGCCACTCGTGGCCAAGCGCAAGAACCGCAGCGCGAAAAAGCAGGTCGACGTCGACTTTCAGTGAAGACCCTTCAGGCTGGAAGCGTCAAGTTTGGTCGGCTCACGCCGCGCTGGACGACCGACCCCGACTTCGGCTCCGGAATGCGGAAGCCGGAATTTGACGCATCGAGCGCCGCTTCGTCCGCTCGAGTCCGTGCCGTGACGTCGTCGCGTCTTCGCACGACGATATTGGCGAGCGTTCGATGGCGATCCTCCTGGTCGAGCAGCGCATCGAGATCGCGCTCGATTTGGCGGACAGATAGGCGATCATGGATCGAGGCCGGATCGTCGAAAGCCGTTGCGTAAGCGACCTTGGTCAAAAAGCGGAATCAATCGCCGCAAATGATGGCAGCTTTCCCCTGTCGCGTTCTTCCTCACATGCTCTGCGTTTCGGGTCGGTTGCGCCAGCCCGGCGCTGTCTAAGCCGCTCTAACTGAGGGCCCGTCAGTCCTGGGCGATCCCAATTGAGGGCTGCACGGGCGCAGCCGAGTCCCTGCGCCGGGCGATTTGTCGCACCGTGCGTGTGAGGTCGCCTTGCATGTGTATAGTCCCATAGGACGTCGTCCTGCAGTCACTTCCGACAGTCGGCGTCAAACTTGCCGCGCGTAATAGCGCAGAACAGATCAACACAGAACGCAAGCTTCTGATCTGTTCCCATTTGAGCCCAACGTCATGTGGGCGCTCCGCATCTCCTCAGCCTGGCAGGATTAAGACCAAGTCGATGCGGAGCGGGGACCGAGTTCTCAGGGCGCGAAGAGCACCGGCATATACAGAATTAACATTAGGAAAAAATGAGCGTCAATTTAGCTTAAAGCGGTATTTCCGCACCCTCTTCTCGAGGCGCGCCTGAGGGGCAAAGGAACGTCCACTGCCTGCGTTCAAGCATTGCGACCGGGTCAGTCCACGCTCGTCAACGGTGTAGCCCCGAAGCCCCAAGCGCGAACACGCCGACGCTTGGGCAGGCTTGACGTGGGGGTTCGCTTCATGTTCTCCTCATATTTGTAGTTGCGGACGTCCGCGTCCCGGTTAACAGTCGTGTTGTTAGACTTTCGATCAAGGGGGTTATCATGGGTACAGCGCGTCCCTGGAAAACCACAGATGTTCCATATGCCCTGAGTTAAACCGAATTGCGCTCCGTTCACACGGCGCTTCTGGAGGCCCGCGCGGGCGCTGAATTGAACGGTTTGTCTATGCTCGTCTATTTTATCGACATGGCCATCGCAGAAGCGAACGCCACGCGGCTGCCGCAAGAAACGTCCCTACAAAGCGGTGAAGAGACTAAGATTTTTGAGCTCGCCCCCTCGCTTCCGAAAGCCGCTTTACGCGTTCGATAATTGTCATCCGCGTAGGAGCGCGCAGCGGCCGACAAAGCCTATCGCATATCGCTGCGCGTCGGCGAGGTTGGAAAAGTCGGCGAGGCGCAAGGTTGTCGGCGTCGGGCGCGCCAGGACGAGTACGAGGCGATTGGATCAAGATCGCGTGTGGCCCCGACTTGTCCGACCTGATCAGAACTGGACGACCAGCCGGCCCCTCGTCCCGCCGGCCTCCAGCCGGCGATGGGCCTCAGGCGCCCTCTCCGGCCGATAGACGTCCGCCACCCGCAGCGTCAGGACGCCGTCCTCGGCCTGCTGCCGAAGCCGATCGAGCTTCTCGCATTCGTGCGCGTAGGAGCGCACCCAGGTGGTGGTGAAGCGGATATCGCGCTGCGGGGCGCCTTGGAAGCCGCGCACGGCGGTGAAGGCGCCGCCGTCGCGAACCGCGGGAATGGCGAGCGCGTTGAGCACCGCTCCGTCCGCGAGCCCGTCGACTCCGCCCGGAAAATGGTCTCGAATCCGCGCCGCGACGTCGTCGCCCCTTCGCACGACGATATCGGCGCCGAGCGAGGCGACCAGCTTTTCATCTTGCTCGGACGCGTCGGCGATCACGGTCAGTCCCTCGGATTTGGCGAGCTGGATGACGTAGCCGCCATAAGCGCCGGCGGCGCCGGTCACCGCAATCACCTGGCCCGGGGAGAGCTTCAGGAGGTCGAGCGACAGGCGCGCGGTCAAGCCGTTCATCGGCAAGGTCGCGGCCTCGGTATGGGTCTTCCCGGCGGGCGCGCGGACGACCGATCGGGCGTCGAGCACAATCTGCTCGCGATAGGCGCCATGACTGCCTTTCGGCACGACGATCGCGATCACGAGGTCGCCGACCTTCAGCCGGCCGGGAACGCCGGCCCCGACCTCGTCGAGGACGCCCGCCACATCCATTCCGGGAACGTAGGGCGGAGGATCGGCCTTCTGCTGTTCGGCGCGCGAACCGTTGCGGACCCCGACGTCGGTCGGGTTGACGGTCGCGGCATGAACGCGGATTCGCACCTCGCCGGGACCGGCGTGAACCTCGGGCAGGTCGATAACCTTTAGAACCTCGGGGCCGCCGTGCGTAAACAGTCCAACTGCGCGCATCATCTCGTCCCTTGTCCGAGCCCTAAGCCCCAAGCCTATCTGGGAGCGCCAAACGCGACGGCAAGGAGCATCCTGCGCGCTCAGCGATCGAGGTGCTCGCGCCTCACCCCGTCGAAGCCGAGAATATAGTCCGCGCCAAAGGCCAAACTCGGCGTCTGAAAGCCGGCCTGCACCTCCCCGTCCGCGACGCGCCGGGCGGCGTCGAAGGCCGTGGCGGCGGTCAGGGTGTAACCCTCCGGCGTCGTCAGGCGCGTGCGAACCGTCTCGCCCTTGCGATTGCGCGCCACGCCGACCAGCACGGCGCGTCCCGCCCGCCTCGCGGCTTCGCTCGGCCCCTCCGGCATCCGATCGACCTGGGCCTTGAGCAGGCGCTGCATGAACCCCGTCCCGAGCAACGACTTGACGAACGACGGCGCCCGGGAGAGCGCCGCGATCGCCAGCGACGCCTCGAAATGGACCTCGATGTTGGGGATGCCGGTCGAGTGGAAGGCGGTGGCGACGTCGCCCCAACTGACCTGGATCGTCGCCTTCTCGCCGTCTCCGAAGTCGCACGATCCCGTTTCCGGCGCGGCGCGCGTGAGCAGGACGCCCCGGCGGCGCATGCGCGTGCCGGCGCCGATCGCTTCGACGGCGGTCTTGACCGTCCCGCGCGAGGCGCCCGTCCCGACCGACAGATAGAGCTTGAGGTCGCTGGCGTCGGGCAATCGACGCTTGAGATGCGCCGCAAGGCAATCGCTCGGCACGACGTCGAAGCCGACGCCGGGCAGGAGTGTCACGCCGCCCGCCTTGGCTTCGGCGTCCCGCGCCGCAAGCGCCTCGAACACGTCGATCTCCCCGGTGATGTCGAGGTAGGGGACGCGGTTGCGGAGGCACGCGTCGACAAAGGGCCGCGAGGTCGCCGAGAACGGCCCGGCGACGCAGAGCGCCGCGGCGACGCCCTCGAGGCCTGCGTCCGCGCCAGCGGGGTCGGCGAGATCGAACGCCCGCACCGAAAGCCCGAGCGGCTCGGCGACGCCCCTGACCTTGTCCAGCGCGCGTCCCGCCAGGATCGGCCGCGCGCCCCGCTCAACCGCATGCTTGGCGATCAGCCGCCCGGTGTAGCCGGTCGCCCCGTAGATCAGAATGGTGCCGCTCACGGGAAGAGCCTCCGTCATGAGGATGATAAACGCCCAGGCTGACGCAATGGCGGACGAGGGCCAAGGGAGGGCGAAGACATTTTCTTGCCAGGCCGGCGACTTTGTTCTATTTTTGTTCTCATTAGCCGGAGATCAAGGCCGCATGCCCGATTGCGCCATAGCCGCTGTGGGAACCGAGCCCTGGAGGCGGGAGGAACCGCGCGCCGCCGGCCCGCGGCTCCCCCGGGCTGAAGCGCCGCGAAGCTTGCCTCGCGCGTCCCGGAGGACGCTGGCGTCGACGCTCGGCAAGCCGCTTTCGAGACGCGTCGGCTCCGGCGCCTTGCCCCAGGACGAGGCGGCGGCCGGTCGTTGCGATGGCCCGGAAAACTTGCCGCAAGGCTCTGAAAAGGCTCGAATTCGGACTTCGGAACGGGGCCGACCCGGCGGGCGCCGCTGCAGGCGGCATCTTCGAGGCGCACCGCTTCGGATCGCGCCTCAGGCGCCGGGGGCCGTGGTCAGCTGCCCGGAAAAACCGGCGCAAGCCACTGAAAATCCTGAATCCGGGACTGGAGAGGCGTCGACGACAGCTCGGGCGGTCGGTAGCGCCGCGGGAGCAGGCTTCGAGACGCCGCCCTACGCCGCGCCTCGACAGGAACGCGGCGCTTGCCGAACGGCGCTCGGGCGCCCGAAAAATCGGCGGCAAGGAATTGAAAAGGTTGATTCCGCGCCCGGGAACGGAGAATGCGCCGGAGCGGCGGGCGCCCTCGGCGCCCGAGCAGGCGGCCCAGCCTTCGCTAGCCGTGGTTCTTCGGCGCGGGCGGGATCTCGATCACTTCGATCCCGGCGGCCCTCGCCGATTCGATCATGTTCTCGGTCCCGATCCCTCCCGGAAAGGCGATCACGAGATCGGGAGCGCATTCGGCGATCATCCGCTGATTGCGGCTCTCGCCATCATGGGCGTCGACCCGGTGCCATTCCGGCAAGAAGTCCCATTCGAGCACGCCATGAGCCCGCGCCCATTTGCCTGCCAGCTTGTCGACGCCGCGCGCGTCTCCGTGCATCACCCTCTCGAACGGACCCCGAGCAGCGAGAAGGCGATCCAAGGTCTTGTCGACGTAGTCTTCATCCTGCAGGTCGCGGCCGCCGCACACCAGAACTCTCATGAATTGCTCTCCTAGGCCCTCAATGCCGATCTCGCCGCGTCCAATACCGCCATGGCGAGGGCGCCGAAGGTTGCCGCGTCGCGCGAACGCCCGCCCCGCTCCATGGGGCTCCCGCGGTTTTACGCCGACTTTGCAACGATACCCTAACGGGGTCGGTCAGACCGGAAGGGGCGCCTCGGCGCGCAGCCGAAGCCCAGCGCCCGCGTCTCCGGACGCCGAACCGCGATTATCGCATTGGAATCCCGACGCTTGTGGTCATCGTTTCCAAACGACGGCGCGCGCCGCTCCCTTTGACCGAGAGACGTCTCTGGACAACGCGTCAAATCGCCGCGGCGGCTGGGCGGCGACCGCCGCCAGCGCCCCGGCGTCGGCGGGACGCCGCGACATTCGGGCGGTCGCCGAAGCGAGCTCACTCCTCGAGCTTCTCGCTTTCGCCGGCTTTGCCGCGCACCCAGTACCCGGCGGCCTTGAGCCAGCTTTTGGGATGGCTGCGTTCCTGAAGCATCAGGGTCTTCAGCGTGCGCGCGGCTTGCGCCTCCGCGGCGATCCAGACGTAGCCGTCGCCTGGCGGCGTCGCCAACCGATCCAAAGCATGGCGGAAAAGATCCGCGTCGCCTACGCGCCGATCCTGGCGGGCAAGCCAGATCGGCCGCCAGTCGGCGCGGCTGTCGAAGGTCTGGATCTCCTCGGGACCGTCGAGCAGCACGATCGTGGTCACGGGGACCCCGACGCGCAGGCTCTCGACCCGTCGCCCGATCGACGGCAGCGCCGTCTCGTCGCCGATCAGCAGATAGAAGTCGAAGTCGTCTGCGACCACCATCGAGCCGCGGGGACCGCCAATCTCGAGCGTGTCGCCGGGTTTGGCGCGCCGCGCCCAGTCCGATGCGGGCCCGGCCTCGTGCAGCACGAAGTCGATCGTCAGCGCGCGGCGGCCGGCGTCGAAAGCGCGCGGCGTATAGTCGCGCATCGCGACGCCTTGCGGCGCGGCCGCGTCGGGCGCGAAGACCTTCACGTGGTCGTCCGCGCCGAGGCTGACGAAATCGGCGAGATCGGGCGAAGCGAACACGATGCGGCGCATGTTCGGCGTCAGCGTTTCCACGCTTTCGACCGTCACGCGCCGGCGCTTGGGCTCGCGGCGGACACGTTCGATCGCGTGGCGGCCGGTCGCGAGGTCACTCATCGTTCGTCCTCACAACCGCTCGATTTTGCGCGCCGCGTCGTCGATCGCATCGGCGACGGCGAAGACGAGGGTTTTATCGGGCTCGCCGGCAAGGCGCATCCTCAGCGCCGCCTTCAGGTTCGACATGGCGCGAAAGACGGGGCCGGTGTCGAGCGCCTCGTCCTTGCGGGCGAGCGCGTCGAGCCGCGCCAGCGCCGCCTCGGCCTCGGCGCGATTGGCGTTCAGATGCGCGACGCCTTCCGGCGTGATCGCAAACAGCTTCTTTGCCCCTTCGGAAGCGCGCGCCTCGGCCTGGCCGATGTCTTCGAGCAGCGCCAGCGTCGGGTAGACCACGCCGGGGCTTGGCGCGTAGGCGCCCCCGGTTCGCGCCTCGATCTCGCGGATGATGTCGTAGCCATGGCGCGGTTCGGCCTCGATCAGGAGCAGCACCACGAGACGCAGCTCGCCGCCCTCGAACATGCGGCGCCGGCCTCGGTTCTCGCCGCGCTCTTCGCCGGGTCCATCCTCGCCGCGGCGACCGAAGCCATGGCGGCCAAAGCCGCGGCGTCCGTGACCGTGCATGCCTCTGGCCGGCTCGGCGCTTTCGTGGCGACGCCAGCCCGCCCCGTCCGAGCGCATGCGCAATTCATTGTAATGTTTCAAGTTTTTCCACTTTCGTAAGTCGTCTTCCTATCGAAGACAGCGCTAAGATATATCTTTATCAGTCTTTGTCAAGCGCCCTGCCCCCTGTCTTATCGCGCCGGCCGTGCGCTCCACGCCGCTGGAGCCTCCCGCGGCCCGCGACCGAAACATGGCATGAACCCTGCATAACGAACTGGGCGTGGCGCGCCGCCCCTGTTGCGTGCTCGCAACTTTTGGGAGGATTCCCGCGTTCTGGAGGGTCATCGGCCTGCGGCCGGACCCCGTCGACATCATCTCGACCGGTTGGCCGCCAACAGGAGCGGTTGAAATGATCCATGAGGTTCTGCGAGCGGCCCTCGGCGCCGCCCTCGTGATTGGCGCTTTTTCCAGCGCGAGCGCGCATGACATCTACACCGGCGTGAAGGGCAAGGATGGCCTGCTCTGTTGCGGCGGCAACGATTGCGCCGCGACCACGTACCGAGAACGCGGCGGCCAGTTCGAATTCCTCACGCGCGAGCGGCGCTGGGTCTCAATTCCCCAGGAGCGCATCACATTTCTGCCTGTCCCCGGCGATCCGCCCAGCGACGACACCCACCACGCCCACCTTTGTTATCGCACCGCGACCGACGCGGACCGAACCGGCTGGAGCTCATCGAACGTGTTCGACGACATCTACCTATACTGCGCCTTCATACCGCCGGGAGCGATCTGAAAGGGCGGGCCGAGCGTCTGGGGGCTGAGCGGCGTCCGGACAGGCGTCCCGCTCTTGACGGCCCCTCCCATTCGCCTACATCCGGACTTCGCGACGGCGAGCGGACCCGACGCACGAAGAACAATGGCAGGAAGCGCGAGGAAGCCGATGGATGCTCAGCCCTGGTTGAAATCTTACCCGCCTGGCGTCCGCTGGGACTTCCCCTTCGAGCCGACCTCGCTGCAAAGCGTGCTCGAGACCTCTGCCCGCCGTTTCGCCGACCGTCCGGCGCTTCAGTTCATGGACAAGCGGATCAGCTACGAGGAGTTGAACGCGCTTTCCGATAAGGCGGCTGCAGGCTTCCAGAAGATTGGCGTGGGACCGGGCGTGCATGTCGGCCTCTTCATGCCGAACACGCCGCACTACGTCATCGCTCTATTCGGCGTGCTCAAGGCGGGCGGCGTCATCGTGAATTACTCACCACTCGATGCTCTAAATACGCTCGCGTTCAAAATCGAGGACAGCGAGACGGACATCCTTGTCACGCTCGATCTCGCGGCCGTCTATCCGCAGGCCGAGAAGCTCCTGGCTACGACACGTCTCAAGCGACTCGTCGTAGGCGCGTTCGCGGAATACGCGGTAGCGCCGGGGCCTGTGACGGCCTTCCTGAAATCGCAAGGCATGCTCTCGGAGAGAGCGTCCGACGACAGGCATATCGGGTTCCGCGATCTCCTCGACAACGACGGAAGACATAAGGTCTATCCTGTCGCAGATTGCGGCGAGGCGCTCGCGGTCATCCAGTACACCGGCGGCACGACCGGTCTGCCAAAAGGGGCGATGCTGACCCACGCCAACCTTACCGCCGCCTGCGCGCAGTACACCGAAGTCACGACCCGCATCGATCCGCCGGCTATGACCGAAGGCGGCGAGCGCACGCTCTGCGTGCTGCCGCTGTTCCACATCTTCGCGCTGTCTGCGGTTCTCATTCTTGGCGTCAGTCTCGGCGCGGAACTCATCTTGCATCCGCGATTCGATCCGGCTGCGGTCGCAAAGGACATCGCCTTGAAGAAGGTGACCGTCTTCCCCGGTGTGCCGACTATGCATGTCGCGCTCCTCAGCCTGCCGGACATCGAGAATTACGATCTCACCTCGCTGAAGTTCTGCTCTTCCGGTGGAGCGCCCCTGCCGGTTGCGGTGCAGCAGCGCTTCCAGACGATCACGGGCGCCCTTCTGACGGAGGGCTGGGGCATGTCGGAGACGGCGCCGGCCGGCACGTTCACGCCCCGCGACGGCCGCGGCAGGCCGGGCTCGTGCGGATTGCCGATGCCGCGCCTGCAAATGAAGTTCATCGATGTCGCGGACCCTTCGCGCGACCTGGCGCTCGGCGAGCGCGGCGAGATCTGCGTTAAGGGACCGAACGTGATGAAGGGATACTGGAAGAAGCCCGACGCGACCGCAGAATCGATGACCGCGGACGGCTTCTTCCGCACCGGCGACGTCGGCTACATGGACGAGGATGGCTTCGTCTTCATCGTCGACCGCACCAAGGACATGCTGCTCGTCGGCGGCTTCAACGTTTACCCACGCAACATAGAGGAGGCGATCTACAAGCACCCTTCAGTCGAGGAGGTGAGCGTGATCGGCGTGCCGGATGAGTACCGCGGCGAGATCCCGAAGGCCTTCGTAAAGCTCAAAGCCGGCGCTAGTCCGCTTAGCCTGGACGAACTCAAGGCCTATCTCAAGGATCGCATCGGCAAGCACGAGATGATAGGCGCGCTTGAAATCCGTGACGCACTGCCCAAGACCGCCGTAGGCAAGATCTCGAAGAAGGAACTGCGGGAGTCGGATCGTGCGCACGCAAGCTAGCGTCCTTGCACGCGCTCCGCTCCGTGGTCCCTCTGCGACGGGTTCATGAGCGCGCAGTGCATTTCGCTCGGGGAGAACGGTGAACGAACACGCCCAATCGCAGGAGGAGGTATTACGCTTTCTCGCCGATCCCGCCACCCACGGTCTGAAAACCCCAGTCATTCGCGTCGATACCGCCGGGGCAGTCGTGTTCCTCGCGGGGGACCACGTCTACAAGATCAAACGGGCGATCACGTTCCCGTTCATGGACCTCTCGACCATCGAGAAGCGACGCGAGGCCTGCAATGCGGAGATAGCCGTGAACCGCGAGAACGCGCCCAGCGTCTATCTTGAGACGGTGGGGATCGTTCGCACGCCGCAGGGCGGCCTCTCACTCGGCGGGAAGGGCGAGGCGGTCGAGTGGTGCTGCCACATGCGCCGATTCGACGAGAATGCGACGCTGGACCGGATCGCCGAGCGGGACGGCGTTTCCGACTCCGTCATCGAGAGCCTTGCGCGGGCGATTCGCCGGTCGCACGCGCGAGCGCCGCCGCGCGACGGGATGCGAGCGGCGAAGGAATTGGAAAGCTTCATCGAGCAGAACGACGCCGCTTTCGGCCTCAGGCCCGACCTCTTTCCGCCCGCCGAGGCGCGCCGTCTTGCGCGCGAATCGCGGCTCGCCTTCGCGGTCGCCCGCCCCACATTGCTGAAGCGCGGCCGCGACGGCTTCGTCCGTCGTTGCCATGGCGACCTCCATCTCGGCAATATCGCGCTCATTGGTGGGCAGCCGGTCCTTTCGATGCGGTGGAGTTTTCCGACTCGATCGCCAGCGGCGACGTGCTCTACGATCTCGCCTTCCTTCTGATGGACCTTGAGGCGCGAACTCTTACCCTCGCCGCCAACCGGCTGTTTAACCATTATCTAGCGACCGAACCTCCCGAGGCGCTTGCTGGCGTTTCGGCGCTTCCACTGTTCATGAGTCTGCGCGCCGCGATTCGGGCGAAGGTTGAAGTGGCGCGCGCGGACCGTCTTGCGGGTGCAGCGCGTGAGCAGGCGCATACGCTGGCGCGCAGGTATTTTGATCTTGCGGCCAAGTTTCTGCGCTACGTCGCGCCGCGGCTCGTAGCGATCGGAGGCCTCTCGGGCACGGGCAAGAGCGCCCTTGCGGAGACGCTCGCGCCGCAACTCGGCCGCGCGCCGGGCGCGCTTTGGCTGCGCAGCGACCTTGAGCGCAAGGCGACATTCGGCGTCGAGAGGACTGTTCGCCTGAAGCCTGAAGCCTATACGCCAGAGGTTTCGCGCGAAGTCTACCAGAGGCTCGAAGACAAGGCGCGGCACGCGCTCAACGCGGGCGCGTCGGTTGTGCTCGACGCCACCTTTGCGACACGGGCCAGACGCATCGCCGCGGCGCATATTTCGGCGGAGACCGGCGTCGCCTTCGACGGCCTGTATCTCGAAGCGCCGCTTGCGGTTCGGCTCGCGCGCGTGGCTGGTCGCCTCGCCGACGCGTCGGACGCCGACGCGGCCGTTGCGCGAGGGCAGCTGGCCGAACCGCTGGGCCAACGCGGCTGGTTGGCGATTGACGCCTCGGACGGGCTCGAGGCGACGGCGGCGCGCGCCGCTGCGATACTTGGTCTCTCGTCGTCCGGCTGAGCAGAGAGTCGCAGGGGCGCCCGCCTTCCGTTACGTCCGGATCACGCCGCGACCTTGTTGACCGACGCTTTGCAGATCTCGTCAATGGCGTCGCCGAGCGCTTTGTCGAATTCGGCCTCGCTCATCGACCGCTTCAGTCCCTCGGTTAGCGCCCGCGAAAAGCTCGCGATCATGCCATGGTTTCGGGCAAGCCTCCTGCAAGCATCGTCTCTCGTGTAGCCGCCCGAAAGCGCTACGACACGCATGACGCGGGCGTCCTGGATCAGCGGCGCGTAAAAATCGGGGACATCGGGGATGGTCAGCTTGAACATCACTTGCCGCCCGCGCGGCAAGCCGTCGAGACCGCGCCTCAATTCGTCGAGCAGGATCCTTTCGGCGGCAGACTTGTCTGGCGCCTTGATCGAGACTTCCGGCTCGAGGATCGGCACGAGGCCGTGCGCCGCGATCTGCTCCCCGATTTCGAACTGCTGCTTTGCGATCGCGGCGATGCCGTCCTTCGAGGCGTGGTTAATGACCGAGCGCATCTTGGTGCCGAACACACCAAGTTTTGCCGCTCGGGCGAGCAGCGTATCGAGGCTCGGCATCGGCTTCATCAGCTGGACCCCGTCCTTGTCCGCATCGAGGCCCTTGTCGACCTTGACGAGCGGCACGACGCCCCGGTCCTCCCACAGATAGGTCGGCACAGGCTTGCCGTTCGCCTCGCCGTCCATCGTGCGCTCGAACAGGATGGCCGCGATCACCTTTGCACCCGTGAAACTCGGCGCGCTCATGATCCTGACGCGAAATTCGTGCATCAGTTGATACATCCTGGCGTCGTCGCCGGCATATTCGCTGTCGGGGATGCCGTAGAGCCGGAGCGCGCCAGGCGTCGATCCGCCGCTCTGGTCAAGAGCGGCGATGAAACCGCCTTTGCTCGACATTTGCTCTTTCATCTTCTCGTTCGACATGACCGTCCTCCTCGCGTCACGCTTGGACCGGGCCCCGCAGCTTTCCGCCTGCGAGGCGTCGCCGCGTGCGCCTTCGGCGACCAGCTTACCACCTTATTTGAAATTGGAACGCCCTGGTTCCACAAAGCTCCGCCCGAACCCGACAACCCATCTTGCGGACCGGCGGCGAGACGAGCCATCATGCCGAAATGACCGGCAATTTTGACGTCGCTATTGTCGGCGCAGGCGCCGCCGGGGTCGCGGCGGCGAGGCGCCTGTCGCGCAGCGGGTTGACGACGGTCGTGCTCGAAGCGAGCGCGCGTATCGGCGGAAGGGCCTGGACGCACATCCTTGCCGGAGCGCCGCTCGACATGGGCTGCGGCTGGCTGCATTCCGGGGAGCGCAACGCCTGGGCGCGCGTCGCCGAGACGATGGGAGTCGTTGTCGATCGCCGGACCGCGGCGTGGGGCGCCCAATATCAGGACCGCGGCTTCTCGCGCGCCGAACGCAACGCGGCGCGACGCGCCTACGCCGCTTGGTGCGCGCGCCTCGAAACGACGCCGCCGCCGAGCGATTGCGCCGCGGACGCATTGGAGCCGGGGTCGGAATGGAACCCGTTCATCGAGTCGATCAGCGGCTATCTCAACGGAGACACGTTGGCACGGATCTCCGTGGCCGACAGCCTGGCCTACGAGGAGTCCGCCACGGAGGAAAACTGGCGCGCGCCCGCGGGCTACGGAGCGTTGATCGCGTCGAGTTTTCCGGCCGGGGTCGACCTGCGGCTGGCAGCGCCGGTCCGCCGGATCGCGCTCGTGGACGGGGCGGTCGCGCTGACAACCCCGCTCGGCGAGGCGCGCGTGTCCGCGGCCGTCGTCACCGTCTCGACGGCAGTTCTTGCGAGCGAGGCGATCGAGCTTCCGCCTGAACTCGAGCCGTGGCGTCGCGCGGCCGATGTGCTTCCGCTCGGCCGAAACGAGAAGCTGTTCTTCGAGATCTCGGGCGCAGCCCACAGCTTCGCGCCGGAGAGTCACGTTCACGGCAATCCGCGCGACGCCCGGGCGGGCTCCTATTATATCCGGCCGTTCGGCCGACCCGTGATCGAGTGCTTTCTTGGGGGCGCGGGCGCTCAGATCGTTGCGGAGGAGGGTCTCGTCGCCGGTTTTGCGCACGCGACCGGGGAGCTTGCGGCGCTGTTCGGCGCCGACGTGCGCCGGTCGCTCAGGCCGCTTGCCGGATCGGACTGGACGCGGAACGACTGGATCGGCGGGGGCTACAGCCACGCCCTGCCCGGCTGCCGGGCCGCGCGCTCGGAACTGGCTCGCGCCCTCGACCGCAGGGTCTTTTTCGCGGGCGAAGCGACCCACCCCTACGACTTCTCGACGGCCCACGGCGCGCATGACAGCGGAGTCCGCGCCGCGGAGGAGGTCATCGAGGCTCTGAAGCCATCCCCGCGCGAGACCGGCGTTTAGAACCTGGATATCGCATAGATTCCAGCGACCATGAGCAGCGCGCCGACCGCGCGGCCGGGCGTCAGAGCGTGTTGGGGGATTCCGAACCAGCCAAAATGGTCGATAGCGAGCGACATCAAGATATTGGCCGTAATGGTGAGCCCCGCGAGCGTCCCCGCGCCGACCTTGTCGACAAACAGAAGGCCGACGATTACGGCGAAAGCGCCGACGATCCCGCCGAGCGGCGCCCACCAGGGCATGCTTGCGAGACCATCCGCGGTCGGGAGCGGGCGAGGCTGGCAAAACCACAGCACCGCCAGGAGCGCGACGATCGGCAGGAACGAGACGAGGCTCGCAAGCCAGGGATTCGTCAGGGCGGCGCGGAGCGCCCCGTTCATCGGCGGCCCCCAAGCCTGAAGCGCCCCCGCCGCGAGGATGAGGGGATAGAGCCAGACGCCGCCGATGCTTTCCACGATAGACCCCCTCTTTGATCGCCTGCCCCGCAGTCCTCGGCTGCGTTTGCCGAAGGGCCGCCGACAACGCGCCGGAAAGGCCGGAGTTCCGCCCGCTCCTGGCCGATTTCCTCCCCGCTCTTCCCTTTGTCGCCATGTTCGTGTATTGCGCCGCACAATCCCGACGCGATTGCGGGCGAAAGCCCGCGCCGTCGCATTCCCGTCCCATGCGCGTGCTTAAGGCTCGCCCGTTCCCGCGTCGGCCTCCCGCCCGCTGAAAAGACCGTTCCCCATGCTGAAGCTTCGCAACATCGCCATCATCGCCCACGTCGACCATGGCAAGACGACCCTCGTCGACCGGCTCCTGCAGCAGTCCGGCGCGTTCCGCGACAACCAGCGGGTCGCCGAGCGGGTCATGGACTCCAACGACCTCGAGCGCGAGCGCGGGATCACCATTCTCGCCAAGGCGACCTCGGTGGTGTGGAAGGACATCCGCATCAACATCGTCGACACGCCCGGCCACGCCGATTTCGGCGGCGAGGTCGAGCGCATCCTGTCGATGGTCGACGGCGCGATCGTGCTGGTCGACGCAGCCGAAGGGCCGATGCCCCAGACCAAGTTCGTGGTCGGCAAGGCGCTGAAGATCGGCCTGAAGCCGATCGTTTGCGTCAACAAGGTCGACAAGCCGGACGCACGGCCCAGCGAGGTCGTCAACGAAGTGTTCGACCTGTTCGCCGCGCTCGACGCGACCGACGACCAGCTCGACTTCCCGATCATCTACGGCTCCGCCAAGCAGGGCTGGATGTCGAACTCGCCGGATAAGCGCGAGCGAGAATATGGCGGCGCTGTTCGACCTCGTGCTCAAGCACGTCGAGGCGCCCAAGGTCGGCGCAGGCGCGTTCCGCATGCTCGGCACGCTGCTGGAGGCGAACCCCTACCTCGGCCGCATCGTCACCGGCCGCGTCTTTTCCGGCTCGATCAAGACCAACGCGCCCGTCAAGGTTCTCCACGTCGAGGGCGATCTGGTCGAGACCGGCCGGGTCTCGAAGATTCTCGCCTTTCGCGGCATCGAGCGCACGCCGATCGACGAGGCGGTCGCGGGCGACATCATCGCGATCGCCGGCCTCGAGAAGTTCAACGTCGCCGACACCCTGTGCAGCCCCGAGGAAGTCGAGCCGCTGCACGCCCAGCCGATCGACCCGCCGACCCTGTCGATGACCTTCTCGGTCAACGACAGCCCGCTCGCCGGCACCGAGGGCGACAAGGTGACGAGCCGCGTCATCCGCGACCGCCTGTTCAAGGAAGCCGAGGGCAACGTGGCGCTGCGCGTCGACGCCGCCCCCAATTCCGACGCCTATATCGTCTCGGGCCGCGGCGAATTGCAGCTCGCGATCCTGATCGAGACCATGCGGCGGGAAGGCTTCGAACTCGGCGTTTCCAGACCCAAAGTGCTGTTCCGCAAGGACGAGGCGACCGGCGAGATGTTCGAGCCGATCGAGGAGGTCGTGATCGACGTCGACGAGGAGCACTCGGGCGTGGTCGTGCAGAAGATGAGCGAGCGCAAGGGCGAGATGATCGAGATGCGCCCCTCCGGCGGCGACCGCCTGCGGCTGGTGTTCCTCGCGCCGACCCGCGGCCTGATCGGCTATCTCGGCGAGCTGCTCACCGACACCCGCGGCACGGCGATCATGAACCGCCTGTTCCACAGCTGGGGGCCCTGGAAGGGCGAAATCGCCGGCCGCCGCAACGGCGTCCTGATCTCCAACGAAGCGGGCGAGGCGGTCGCCTACGCCATGTGGAACCTCGAGGATCGCGGCCCGATGATGATCGAGCCGGGCTGGAAGGTCTACCAGGGCATGATCGTGGGCCAGCACACGCGCGACAACGACCTCGAAGTCAACGTGCTCAAGGGCAAGAAGCTCACCAACATCCGCACCCATTCGAAGGACGAGGCGGTGCGCCTGACCCCCCCGATGCAGATGACGCTGGAGAAGGCGCTGGCCTATATCCAGGACGACGAGCTGGTCGAGGTGACGCCGAAGTCGATCCGCCTTCGCAAGGCCCTGCTCGACCCGAACGACCGCAAGCGCGCCGAGCGCTCGAAGGCGTCGGAAAACGCCCTCTAGCGGGATCAGCAGGCCATCACGCCATTGGGGATCATCCGGACATTGACCCGCCGGATACCGTTCGGCTCGGGGGCTGCCGGAACGGCAGGCGGCGCCGCGCCGAGCCCGGGCGCGAATTGAACGTTTTCAGCGCCTTGCGCCGGATTTTCCGGGCGGATGTCGCTTTGCGGATTAACACTGTCCGGCTGAACCTCCGAGAAAGACGCTTTTTCAAGCTCGCGAAGACGGGCGTCCGGATCCAGGCGCGCTGACGGGTTTGAGACCTCGCCGGCGGCGGCCGCCGGTCCCCCGGTTTCGCGCTGGCGACACAACGCGGGCGGGAGGGGCGGCTGCGGCGATTGGCCGGGCGCGGAATCAACGTTTTCAACACTTTGCGCCGGATTTTCCGGGCGTCCGCCGCTCTGCGGGTCGCAACACACAGGCGCCGCTGGCGACGGCTCCGCCTTGCCCTGGCGGCAGAAGCGAGCATCCAAGTTTAGCGGCGCGGACGGGTTTGGGAGCGCCGGGGCGGCGGCCGCGGGACCCGAGCTGCGATCGATGCAAGGCGCCGGCGGCCGGTCGGGCGCGGATTCAGATCCTTTCAAGATCTTGCGGCGGAATTCCCGGGCGCCCCTCGTCCGTCAGGGAGCGTGACGGCGCGGGCCGACGGCGCTCGGCGGCGACGAACCCGTGATAGCGGTCGAGCTCTCGCACGATCCGGACCACGCGGTCGACCGCCTTGAGGTTCGCTTCCCCCATGGCGCTGTAGGCGACCAGCAGCGCCTCGTTGAGGCGGCTGACCTGGATCGCTGCGAATTCCGCCGGCGGCGCCGGCATGCGGCGGGCGAAGAGCTCGCGAATGATGGCGCGCATACGCTTCTCGCCGACGTCGCAGCGCGCCGCAATCTCGGCGACCGCGACGCCGCGGTTGAGATAATCGACGATCAACTGCTCCCGTTTGAATTTCGCCAGTCGCGCGGCGCGCCCGGAGGAGACCGTCGGCGATGGGTGCGACAGCCTCTCGCTGACCGTCTCTTCTGGCAGGCAAGGACGCGTGAGACGCGCGCCCCCCAAAGCCGCTTCGGTGGGCGAATCCTGAGGAGCGACGAACGACTCGGCTTCGGCGTATTCGGACATAGGACCTGCTTTCCTTCTGAGAAAAGCAATATGACGCGAAACCCCTCGCTTGGCAAGAAAATGTTCCCTATTTGTGCTGTTATGCCGGGGCCGCGGACCTCATTCCGGTCCTGCGGCAAGCCAGGGCACAGTCGCGCTCTCGGCCAGCACATTTTGCCCCAAATGACCGCCGCATGACGATTGTCATACGAAGGGACGGGGCCCGCGGTAGGGTGCTCGACGTTCACAGCCGGAGGCGATCGCTGAAAGCGGTGGCGTTCGCCAATAACGATGTCGCGGTGGTCGCATGGACCTTCGGCGGCAGGCTGCCGAACTGCCTCGGCTTTGCGGTCTACCGGATCGACGTTCGCGCGGGAACCGAGACGTGTCTCCCCGCCATGGCGACCTTCAAGGGGCAGGACGCGACGGCGCCAGGTCGGACGACCGCCGACGATCCCGTGCAAAAATTCTTCTGGAAAGACGTCACCGCCAAGCGCGGCGGAACCTATCGCTACAAGATCGTGCCGATGAGCGGGACGCCGGGCGCGCTTCAGCCGATGCCCTACGGCCCCGCGATCAGCAA
The DNA here is from genome assembly GCA_963748545.1 of uncultured Alphaproteobacteria bacterium. GTDB lineage: Bacteria > Pseudomonadota > Alphaproteobacteria > Rhizobiales > Beijerinckiaceae > Roseiarcus. The sequence continues at coordinate 245,938 of CAVVJO010000020.1, read as the reverse complement.
CGCGATCCAGCTCAGTGCGCACTATGGCGCGCTGTCGGCCTATTTCAATCGCGGCATTCTCGCCACCCAGGCGACCGTCCGCGCGCTCGACGCCGATGCGAGCGGCGGCTCGCTCGTGGACAAGCTGGAAAAGCACATCGATATCGTCGGCGATCCCTTGCGCAACGACCTCATGGGACAATTGATCGAGGCGCTGACCACGCTATCCGACGAAGCGGTCAGCAACGGCGGCGAGACCTATTGCGCGCTCTACGAGTTCGAAGACCCGGAAGCGATCGACCACCTGAAGCGGGTCGGCGCCAACGCCCATGTGATCCTGTCCAACATGCCGAGCGGCAAAGGCGAAGACAAGACCAAGGACACTTACGCCGCCGAGCGCAAGGACATCCGGCAAGCCGGCCTCGACGTGATCGACCGGTTCATGCCGAGCGGCCACATCGGGCACAACAAGTTTCAGGTGCTGGTCAAGGACGGCGCTGAGGCGGTTCTGTTCGGCTCGACCAACTGGACCGCGCATGCGCTTTGCGCCCAGACCAACAATTCCATCATCGCGCGCTCCCCGGCGCTCGCGGCCGCCTATCTCGACTACTGGAGCCGGCTGAAGGCCGACACCGACCCCCCGGGCGAAGGCGGCAAGGCGGAGCAGTCGGCGGAGTTCCGCAAGCAGAATGCCAAAAAGATTCCGCCGATCGCGCTCGAGGACGGCAGCGGGGAGGTCGATCTGTGGTTCTCGCCCAACACCCCGCACGCGCGGGCGAGCAGGCCCGGAGAGGACGAAGCCGTCCCCCCCGATCTCGCCGAAGTGTTCGAGATCATCGCCAACGCCCAGCAAGCGATCGTTTTCCTGGTGTTCGAGCCCGGGAAGCCCAGCATCATCGATGCGATCGCGGAGGCGCAGACGGCGCGGCCGTCGCTCTTCGTGCGCGGCGCAGTCACCGCCGCGAGCGCGGCCGGCGAATTCCGCACGGCGATCACGGGGGGCGAGGACGCCGCTCAGCCCAAACATCAAAAGGGCGATCCGCCGCTTCCGGAGGATTACCGCGTCATCCACGCCCGCGGCGTCGCCAAGAGCGACGCCTTCGGGCAATGGGAAGCCGAACTCAACCAGGCGGGGCACGCGGTCATCCACGACAAGATCGTCGTGATCGATCCCTTCTCCGACGCCTGCGTCGTCATCACCGGGAGCCACAACCTCGGCTATCGCGCCTCCTATAACAACGACGAGAATCTCGCGATCATCCGCAATCATCGCGCGGTCGCGGAGGCTTACGCCGCCCACTGCCTCGACGTCTATGATCACTATGCGTGGCGCTATTGGCTCGCTGCCGAGGGCGACAAGGCCTGGCATTTTCTGGCGGCCGACGACACGTGGCAGGACGCCTATTTCTCGCCCGACAACCAGGTGAAGTCCGCCGAGCTCGGCTTCTGGCTCGGGGCCGTCCCCGCGGCCGACGCGCTGCCGACGCCGAACGTCGACGCCTCGACACGCGCAAGGCCAGCGCTGCAGGCTCAAACCGGCGGCCTCTCGCCGTCGAGCGGCCCGCATTCCGCCGCCGAGGCGCGCGTCTCGCACAAGGGGCGGAAGCCAGGCCGGCGAAAAACGGATGAGGCCGAGGACGATTAGGCCGGGGCGCCTGACCAACCGGCTCGCCTTCCGTTCGCGGATCCTCCCATTTTGTATCGGGAGACGTACTTGCGTTCGACACAATCGCGCGGCACGATTCGCTCAGAAACGGTTCGGAGCTGCCCCCTTGTCGACGCCCGATTCGCCTCGAGACTATCGGGACTATAGCCACGGCGAGATCATCGCCGACGCGGTCGTGCACGCGGTCGCGATTATCGCCGGGGTGATCGGCTTCGCCGTGCTGTTCCAGAAGATCGCGCTGCGCGGCGCGGTCGGCGACGGGCTGGCGATGGCCGTCTACGCCGCCGGCTTCTTCTTTCTGTTCGGTTTCTCCTGCGCCTACAACGTGACGCCGCCGTCGAACGCCAAGGCGATCCTGAGGCGATTCGACCACGCGTCGATCTACTTGATGATCGGAGGCACCTATACCGCCTTCCTGTCTCAGGCCCGCGCCTCGGCCGGGCTGGTGGCGCTGGCGATCGCGGTGTGGATCGCCGCGCTGGCTGGCGCGTCGCTGAAGATTTTTCTGCCCGGTCGCCTGGATCATATCGCGGTGCGGCTCTATCTCGCGCTCGGCTGGTCGGCGGTCTTCGCCGCCAAGCCGCTCTTCAACGCGCTGCCGACGGACACGCTTGCGCTCCTCTTCGCCGGCGGGGTGATCTATTCGATCGGGGTCGCGTTCTTCCTCTGGGAGAGCCTAAAATTCCAGACCGCGATCTGGCACGCCTTCGTCGCGATCGCCGCCGCAACCCAGTTCGCAGGCGTGCTGACCGCGATCGGACGGTAGGCGGCGGGAGCAAGAGGAGCTGTCATCGCGAGGAGCGCGAGCGACGAAGCCTCGCTCGCCATGACGGGCGGCGATCAATCGTCCAGGCCTTTCCCCTTGAGAATTTGGGCCTTGCTCTTCTCGATCCTGGCTTCGCGCGTCTTCGATTGCTTGGGCGCGGAAAAATATAAGAGGTAGCCTCGCTGCCGGCCGGGGGTGAGCGCTTCGAACGCGGCTTTCAGGTCGGGGCTCTCGGCAAGGCGCGCCGGAATTCCTCGGCGACAGCGAAGTCGGTCGTGGGCTTGAATTCGACTTTCCGTCCGGCTTTCTCGATTGCGACCGCCTCGTCGATCGTGGCCTTGAGGACGTCCTCCATCGCTGAAATCTGTTCGGCGCTGGTCAAATCGAATCTGACGCGCCGCCTGCACGTTGTCCGTCTGCCGCACGAGCAGGCCGTTGGGGTCCGCCAGCAGGGCGCCTTTGAAAAACAGGAGCGCGCAGTAGTCCTTGAAGCCGTGGATGAGAACGATGTTTCGACCTTCGAAAGTGTAGCAGGGCTTGCCCCATTTCAGGCCCTCGTCGAGATGCCGGTCGAGGATGATCGCCCGCAATCGCGCATATTCGGCCTTCCACGTCTTGGCCGTCTGGAAGAAAGGATCAACCTCGGGATTCCCATGACGCCCTGTCATCATTCCCCTTTCGCGGCTCCTACCCCGTCACTTCGAGCGCCAGCCGGCCGGTGACGGTCCTGCCGTATTCGTTGACCGCCTCGACCTCGATCCGATAGGCGCCGGGCGCAAGGTCGGCCGGCAGACGCGCAGTCCAGACATGCGATGAGTTCTCGGCCTTGACCCAGGCCTTCTTGGTCGCCTCGTTGCGGGAGAAGACTTCCTCGACGAAAGGATCGGGCCGAGCCGCGCGCGCCATAGCAATGGGCTGCCTGTCGCCGATCGTCATGGTCACGTTGGTCCTGTCGCCGCCGTCGAACACGTTGGCGATCAGCGTCGAGGCGCCGAGCGCGGCGTGCGGCACCGGCGAGCCCAAGAGTTGCACCTGCCGGAACTCGTGGTCCGCTTCCTTGGTGTAGCCGTGGAAGCGGCTGTCGATCGACAGGCGCATCTGGCGGCCGTTCGGCTCCTTGGCCGGCACGAAGCGGGTCGTGTAATCCGTTCCGTCGACCGTGAGGATGTGGAAGCCGTTCGGCGTGCCGTCGCGGCTGTCGGCGCTGGCGACGCCCCGATGGTCGAACGGGCCGCTCCACCACGAGCCCGAGAGGGCGGTCAGAACATGATGATGGTGCGGGGCCTCGCCGGTCCAGCCGTCGTCCTTGCCGAAATAATGGTGCTCGGTCGTGTGGGTGTGGCCGGCGAAGCTGACGGTGTGCTTGCGACCCGCGAGCAGCTTGAAGAACGCCTCCTTGTTCGCCGTGTTCTGGTAGGGCTCGGTTCCGAGATAGGTGCGGATCGGAATGTGCATCACGGCGACGATCAGCGTGTCCTCGGGCGCGTGCGCAAGCACGTTGCCGACGAAGGCGAGCTGCTTGTCGTCGAACCGGCCCTCGTACTTGCCCGACTGGCGCGGCTTTGTCGGATCGGGACCGAGGTAGTCGACATTGTCGAGCATGAGGAACAGCGTCGGGCCATAGAAGAAGGCGTAATAGTTCGGCCCGTAGACGCGCTTGAAGGTCTCGCGGCTGTAGGTGCGGTTGGGCGCCTCGAAATTGAGGTCGTGGTTGCCGCCGATGTTCCACCACGGCAGCCCGATCGTGCCGATGATCGCGTTGAGCCGCGGGTACAGCGACAGATCGTCGAACATGACGTCGCCGGCGGTGAGGCCGAACTTCGCGTCGGCGCCGTCGAGCGCCTGGATCAGGTCCTCGCGGATGAATTCGACCTCGGCCTCGTTCTCGGGCTGGGGATCGGTGATCAGCACGACGTCGAACGCCTTCGGCTCGTCCTGGCGCTTGAGCGGGAAATCGAGCGAGGCCGGCATGGGCCCGGTCGGCGCGATCCCCTCGAACTCAAGGTTGAGCGAAGCGGGGGAGCCTTCGGGCCGATGATGGCGATAGAAGCGCGGCAGGTTGGTCTTGGGGTCGAGCGGCGGCATGAAGCCCGAGGGCTTCACGACGAAGATCGTCGCCTCGTCCGGCAGCGGCAGGGCATAGCGTCCATCCGCGCCGGTGACGGCTACGTCCGCGCCGTTCGAGACCAGCACGCCCGCAAGGCCGGGATTGGCCGTGCCTGAAACGCCCGAACCGTCGCGGTCCTCGAACACGATCCCGGCGACGGTCGCCGCCTGCGCTTGCGCCAGCGCCGAGCCGGCGGAGACCGTCGCCAAGGCCAATCCGCCAACCGCCCCGGCCAGCACCTCGCGCCGCGTCAGCTCGATCTCATGCTCCGCCATCCCCAGGCCTCCGCTTCGGTTGTGCGGTCATGAGACTACCGGCGCGCGACGCCAAGATGAAGGCGGGGCGAGCTGATAGGTCGATGCCATCCCCACGCGAGCCGGGATGACAGGCGACCGGGGGCCCTACCCTCCCACCTGCCCGCGATGCTGCAGGAACGCGTCCGCGAGCACGCAGGCGACCATCGCCTCGCCGATCGGAACGGCGCGGATGCCGACGCAGGGGTCGTGGCGGCCCTTGGTGACGATCTCGGTTTCCTCCATCGCCCGGTTCACGGTCAGGCGCGGCGTCAGGATCGAGGATGTCGGCTTGACGGCGAAGCGGGCGACGATCGGCTGGCCGGTCGAGATGCCGCCCAGGATGCCGCCGGCGTGGTTGGAGAGGAAGCGCGGACGCCCGTCGTTTCCGGCCCGCATCTCGTCGGCGTTGCCCTCGCCGTGGAGCTCGGCCGCGGCGAAGCCGTCGCCGATCTCGACCCCCTTGACCGCATTGACGCTCATCAGCGCGCTCGCGATCTCCGCGTCGAGCTTGCCATAGATCGGCGCTCCCCAGCCGGGCGGAACGCCTTCGGCGACGACTTCGAGCACCGCGCCGACCGAGGAGCCCGCCTTGCGGATCGCGTCGAGATAGTGGGCGAAGCGCCGGGCGGCCTCGGAGTCGGGGCAGAAGAACGGATTGTTGCCGACCTCGTCCCAGTCCCATTTCTGCCGGTCGATCTTGAGCTTGCCCATCTGGACCAGCGCGGCGCGAATCGTCACGCCCGGTATGACTTTGCGCGCGATGGCGCCGGCTGCGACCCGCGCCGCGGTCTCGCGCGCCGACGAGCGGCCGCCGCCGCGATAGTCGCGGACGCCGTATTTGGCGTCGTAGGCGTAGTCGGCGTGGCCGGGGCGATACTTGTCCTTGATCTCGCCGTAGTCCTTCGAGCGCTGATCGACGTTCTCGATGTAGACAGCGATCGGCGTTCCGGTGGTCATCTGACGCCCGCTCGCCTCGTCGAGCATCACGCCCGAAAGAATGCGGGCCTCGTCGGGCTCGCGCCGCTGGGTGGTGAAGCGCGACGAGCCGGGGCGGCGGCGGTCGAGCTCGGCCTGGATGTCGGCGAGGTCGAGCGGGAGCCGCGGCGGGCAGCCGTCGACGACGCAGCCGATCCCGGCGCCGTGGCTCTCGCCGAAAGTGGTGACCCGGAAAAGGCGGCCGAAGGTGTTGTGCGACATGGCCCGCTCCTTAGCGACCCCCTGCGCGCCCCGTCAAACCCTTGCTGCGAATCAACGCCCAGTTTCAAACAAAGTTTCGGGCGCCACGTAACAGCCGCGTTTTCGCCGCGAAGGGCTTCTTGAGCCGACATCGGGCTCGCCTAGGAGAAACGCATGCTGAAGACCTTCGCCGCCGCGGGCCTCGTCGCCGCTCTCGCCCTCTCGGGCTCCGTCGCATTCGCTCAGACGACGACCGCGCCCATGCCGGACAAGATGATGTCCGACAAGACCATGGCGCCCCATAAGCCGATGATGAAGCATCACACCATGCACAAGAAGCCGATGATGGCGAAACCGATGCATACGGACACGATGCAGCCGAAGGGGTGACCCGGCGCGTCCTCGCGGCCGGCCGCCCGATGTGGACGGCGCGGGCCGCGAGGGTCCGCAGATGAGCCCGTTCATCCCCAATTCATGAGCATAGGCGCAGGTCTCTCCCGTGCAAACCCGCAACGGAGAGAGTTGCCAATGTTCAAAAAGATCGCCGCCATCGGCCTCAGCGCCGCTATCGCTCTTTCGCCGCTCGCCGCCCTCGCCCAAACGGATGCAGCCCCGGCTGCGGCCGCGCCCGCGGCTTCCGACGCGATGGCGCCCGCCAAGGCGCCGATGAAGGCGCACAAGGCGAAAAAGCATACGGCGAAGAAGCACTCCGCCAAGAAGACCATGGCCCCGGCCGCCCCGGCGGCGCCCGCCGACGCGGCGCCCAAGAGCTGACCTTACAGAGCTGAGTTCGGAGGCCGGCAAGCCTCCTTTTCGCGCCCGCCCCGTCTCCGGACGGGGCGGTTTTTTTGCGCTTCGTCCTCTTTCGGGCGGTCGGCGGCCATGCGATTTTCGCGTCTGGAGGAGCGCGCGATGGCCTCAGCCGAATTCTGGTACGAGTTCGCCAGCACCTATTCCTATCCTGCGGCGATGCGGGTCGGGGCGCTCGCGCAAGCGCGCGGCGTCAGCCTCGTGTGGCGGCCCTTTCTGCTCGGGCCGATCTTCGCCGCGCAAGGGTGGCGCGACTCGCCCTTCAACCTCTTTCCCGCCAAGGGCCGCTACATGTGGCGCGATCTCGAGCGAATCTGCGCCGCGGCTGGCTTGCCGTTCCGGCGGCCTGAGCCGTTTCCGCAACCGAGCCTGCTGGCTGCCCGCGTCGCCCTCGCGCTCTCAGGAGAGGCGCGCGCCGAATTTTCGAGAAAGGTGTTCGCCGCGGAGTTCGGCCAAGGCCTGTCGATCGCCGCGCGCGAGCGGATCGCCGCGCTGATCGCCGAACTCGGCCTCGATCCCGACGCGACGTTCGCCGCGGCCGAGAGCGACGCCAACAAGGCGCAGCTCAAGGCCGAATGCGCCCGCGCGCTCGAGATCGGCCTTTTCGGCGCGCCGAGCCTCGTGGCCGAGGACGGAGAAATCTTCTGGGGCGACGACCGGCTCGAACAAGGCCTCGACTGGGCGGCGGGGCGACGCGGCTGAACTCCGCCGATCTGGACTTCCCCGCCGTTCCCCCCAATCTCCCGCGCACGAACGCCACGACAAAGCCTGAAGGCCCATGATCCCCAACGCCCCAAGACCATTCGACTTCGACCTCGGCGAGAGCGCGGAGATGATCCGCGACAGCGCCCGAAACTTCGCGGACAAGGAGATCGCCCCGCGCGCCGCTGCGATCGATCGCGACAACCTGTTCCCGCGCGACCTGTGGCCGAAGATGGGAGCGCTCGGCCTGCACGGAATCACCGCGCCCGAGGAATACGGCGGCCTGGGGCTCGGATACCTCGAGCATTGCGTCGCGATGGAGGAGGTGTCGCGCGCGTCCGGCTCGGTCGGGCTCTCCTACGGCGCGCATTCGAACCTCTGCGTCAACCAGATCGTGCGCAACGGCAGCGAGGCGCAGAAGGCGCGCTTTCTGCCCAAGCTCGTGTCCGGCGAGCATGTCGGCGGCCTCGCGATGTCCGAGCCGAACGCCGGCTCGGATGTGGTGTCGATGACCACGCGCGCCGACAAGAAGGGCGACCGGTGGGTCATCAATGGCGCCAAGATGTGGATCACCAACGGTCCCGTGGCCGAGACCCTGATCGTCTACGCCAAGACCGACCCCGCGGCCGGGGCGCGCGGCATCACCGCCTTCCTGGTCGAGAAGGGTTTTGCCGGGTTCTCGCAGGGGCCAAAACTCGACAAGCTCGGCATGCGCGGCTCCGACACCTCGGAACTCGCCTTCGCCGACTGCGAGGTCCCGGAAGAGAACGTGGTGGGCAGCGTGGGCAAAGGCGTCAACGTGCTGATGAGCGGGCTCGACTACGAGCGCGTCGTGCTGTCGGCGGGACCGCTCGGCCTCATGGCCGCGGCGCTCGACGTGGTCCTGCCCTATGTGCACGAGCGCAAGCAGTTCGGCCAGCCGATCGGGACCTTCCAGCTCGTCCAGGGCAAGCTCGCGGACATGTATGTGACGCTCAACGCCTCCCGCGCCTATGTCTATGCGGTGGCGAAGGCCTGCGATCGCGGCGAGACGACGCGCGAAGACGCCGCCGGCGCCATTCTCTATGCGGCCGAGCGCGCGACCCAGGTCGCACTCGACGCGATCCAGATCCTCGGCGGCAACGGCTACACCAACGACTATCCGCTTGGGCGCCTGCTGCGCGACGCGAAGCTCTACGAGATCGGCGCCGGCACGAGCGAGATCCGGCGCATGCTGATCGGACGGGAGCTGTTCGCCAAGACCGCGTGAGAAGCCGCGCGGGCTAAGACGGATCCGCTCGACCACGCCTTGCTGGTCTGCGTCGGATCGGCGCCGCAGGGGGTCAACCTGTACTTCATCGAGCCGGTTGCGAATGTCCTGGGGGGAGGCGTCCTGCGTGTCGACGGTCAACGGGCAGCATCGGGCAGCGGCCCCATCACCGGCCCGACAGTTCAAATCGTCTCGGTCCTGTCTCTTCCACGTCCTCGTCAAAAACTCCGCCACACGGCGACGACAGCGCCGCGCTCGGTGTTGGTCTTCGACGCGAGCGTGGTCTGGAAGTAACCGATCTGGACCTGCCAACGATCCCACAGCGGCAGGGCCACGCTTCCCTGCACGACGTTTTGCCGCCACGCGGGAAAGCACGGATCGGTCGAAGGCGCAGAGACCACGAGAAAATCCTGCAGCATCAGGGTGACGCCGGGCGCGGGCTTGAGACCGAGCGTCAGGTCCACGTGGCCTTCGTCCGGCGGGCCGGCGGTGCGAAACCTGTATCCGAGTTCGAGATCGAAGAACCCTGGCGCGGGGCCGAGCGTGAAGCCGTAGCCCGCGAGCAGGCGCCCCTCCGCCGCCCCGCCGGTGTTCCCCGCCTGCGCGGGCGACGAGGGGTTCCACGCTCCGGGCAGGAACAGCGTCGCTTCGATCGAGAAGACCCAATCGGCTGACGACCAGAGTTTTGTGCGCAGGCCAAGGTCGGAATAGTCGAGGCCGGCGTAAAGACTCGATTCCGGCCGGCTCACTTCGTAGCGCTCGATCGCCATCTGGCCGAAAACCGTCCACTGGTCGTTGAGCCCATAGTCCGCGTAGGTCGAGAGGTCGGCGCGGTTCTGCTTGACCCCCGCCTCTCCGCCCCAGGGCGCGCCCGTTCCGGTCCAGCCGGAGAGGGTCTCGATGATCAGGCCCTGGCCTTGCGGCTCCGTCCACGCGGCCGCGACAGCAGCGGCCGGCGCAAAGCCAAGGGGCGCGGAAGCCAATATGGCCGCCCCAACCAGCCTCGCCCTGCGAGCGCAGGCATCCAACAGCGCACCCCTGCCCAGGTGTCGCGACAAGCTCCCCAATTGAGCAGGAGAACGCTGAGGATGCCGCGACGTCAAGACAAATCGTGACAGTGTTTACTCAACTTTGAGTGGTGTTTCGGGGGTACCGATGTTCAATCCGGCCCGCCCCGCGGGGGCTCGGTTCCCCATCGGCGCCGCAGCCTCAATCGCGCCCGGATATAGAACAATTGTATGCATCGCGAATCAAATGCTCAGCAGCAACGTCTTCAGCAATGCAGCGTCCTCGCCGTTGAGCAACCGGGGAGTTTGTTCCGCTCGACGTAATAATTATATCATCTTTAATTACATTCATTAGCCTTTTTTCCTGCTGACGGACTCGTGTAATCTTGTTATCTGGCTATGGCGGGTCGGCGTTGAAATCCCGGGAACGGGAGTGGAGGGTGTCGCGTGTGGAAAGTCGGCGCAAGCGAAACGGCGAATAAACCGTCACAGCGCAATTCGAGTTCCGATCCTGGTCAAGTTCCTGCCGTCGAGCCGTCCAAGACAACCCGTAGACGATCTGTTGACTGGTTCCATCGTCTGCAAATGGAAGGGCTCGGAATCAGGCCGCGACACGAGCCCGACAACAAGTCCGGCAAGGTCGGAACCTGAAGCTCAGATTTGGGCATGCGCCGAAGGGCGCCGCCCCTTACCTTTCGCGCGGTCGTCCTGATATGAGCATGAGCTCATGTCCAGTCGCCACACCGCGCTCAGGGCGCCTTTCCTCGCCGCCTCCGGCGCTCCGCCGGTCGAATGGCTTGTCTCTTCAGGGCTGACCGATTACGCCCTTGCGCTTGCCGAGATGGAGGCGCGCGTGGACGCGATCGCCCAGGGGTCTGCGCCTGAGCGGGTCTGGCTCCTCGAGCATCCGCCGGTCTACACAGCAGGCGCCAGCGCCAAAGACGGCGACCTTCTCGTTTCCCGCTTTCCGGTCCATCGCGTCGGCCGCGGCGGCCAGTACACCTATCACGGGCCGGGACAGCGCGTGGCTTATGTCATGCTCGACCTGAAGGCGCGCCGGCCGGACCTGCGCGCCTATGTTGCGGCGCTCGAGGCCTGGCTGATCGGGACGCTCGCCGCCTTCGGCGTCGTCGGCGAGACGCGCGACGATCGTGTGGGCGTCTGGGTCGACCGGCCCGACAAAGCCCGTTCGCCGCTGGGTGGGCGGGCCGAAGACAAGATCGCCGCGATCGGGGTCCGGGTGCGGCGCTGGACGACCTTCCACGGCGTCGCGCTCAACGTCGCGCCCGACCTTTCGCATTTTTCCGGCATCGTTCCGTGCGGCATCGCTGCCGCCCATTACGGAGTCACAAGCCTCGCCGATCTCGGCCGCGCCGCGTCGCTTGCCGAGGTGGACTCTGCATTGCGCGCCGCATTCGAGGCGACCTTCGGGCCGACGGTCGCGATCGGAGAGGCCGCCGCCCTGTCTGCGCCGGCCTGACGCGGCTGATACGGCGGTGGTTCTGTTTCCTTCGTCCCTCGAACGCCGCGCGTTCTGGCCCCGCGCCTACGCGCGTCGCCGGTTCGGGAGCGAAAGCGCGGCGGCGCTCGCGCCGGTTCACTACGCGCTCGTCGGCGAGCGTCTAGGCTTCAGGCCGAACGGCTTCTTCGATCCGCGCTTCTATCGCGAGCGGGCGGGATTGAGCGGCGCGGCGAGCGGCCTCCTCGATCATTATCTCGCGCGGCCGGACGGCGCGCGGCCTTCGGCGGAGTTCGACGCCGGGTGGTACGCCGCTCAAAACCCCGACTGGCGCGCGAGCCATCCGCATCCGTTTCTGCATTTTCTCGAGGTTGGGCTACCGCACGGTCGGCGTCCGCGCGCCGACATCGATATGGCCTTCGTGCGCGACGTGATTCGCGGCCAGGGCCACGGGCTCGAGGAGGCCGCGATGCGCGTCTTCGATCCGAAGCCGCGCGACGGGACGATGAAGCCCCCGCTCAGCCGCGAGGACCTGCGGGCGCGGCAGGACCGCTTCTACGCCGACGGCGCGCTGCGCATTGTCCGCGAGGCCGAAGCGAGCGGCCGGAATTACCTTGTCTTCGTGCAATGCGGGCGCGGCTTCGACGCGCCCTGGCTCTCGAAGCCGCGCGCTTTCGACGTCTTGCTGAACTACTACCAGGAGGCCGAGCCCAATCCCCGCGCCGATGCGGTCGCCTTCCAGACGGGAACCAAGACAACCGCAATCCGCCGCCTGCTCAGCGAGCGCCCCGAATGTCTCCTGCGCTATGAGGCGGCGCTGTTTCTCGACGACGACATCGAGCTCGGCGCAGCCGATATCGATGCGCTGTTCGCCGCCATGGCGCGCGAAAAGCTCGACCTTGCCCAGCCGGCGCTGACCGCGGATTCCGAATGCGCCTGGCCGTTCCTGAAGCGGCCCGACGCGCCGCGGGAGGTCTTTCGGGTCTCGACAGTCGAGATCATGGCGCCGTTGATGACGCGACGCGCGCTCGAAGCCGCCGGCTTCGCCTTTTCCGAGACGGTCAGCGGCTGGGGAACCGATCTCCTGCTCGGCCCGGCGGTGCGCTCGGCCTTCGGATCCGACAGCGTCGGCGTCATCGGATCGGTCGCCGTCCGGCATGCGCGCAAGGTCGATCTGACCGGGGGCGCCTTCTACGCCTATCTCCGCCGCTATGGAATCGATCCTGCGCATGAAGCCAACCGCGTCGTCGCCGACTTCGGTGTGGATCGGTATCTCCGCCGCCTCGCCCCCGGCGATCCCGGGCCGACCTGCGCGGCCCAAGCGGATAGGCGATCGTAGACAAAGGGAGACGACATGCAAATCCGCGAGGACGATCTTTCGGGGGCTGAAACGCAGGCGCTCCTTCGGCTGCACCTCGAGGCTATGCATGCCAGTTCTCCGCCAGGCCACGTGTTTGCGCTCGACCTGTTGGGGCTGAGGCAGCCGGACGTGACCGTCTGGAGCGTTTGGGAGGGCGAGGCGCTCTTAGGGCTTGGCGCGCTCAGGCGAACTCGATAGCCGCACAGGCGAGGTCAAGTCGATGCGCACGCACCCTAACCACCTCCGGAAGGGCGTCGCCGCTTTCCTGCTTGAACACATTATCGCTCAGGCTCGCGCAAAGGGGCTGCTGCGTGTCAGCCTGGAAACCGGCAGCGGCCCCGCTTTCGAGCCGGCGTTGCGCCTTTACCGGAAACGCGGCTTCGTCGACGGCGACGCCTTCGGAGCCTATGAGCGCAGCGACTTCAATCAGTTTCTGCACCTTCAACTCGGATAGAGTTGCTCGAGCGCTTTCGCGACGTAGAGTTTACCGCTTCGCCGCCGCCAGGATCGGCCCTGCCCCCGTCGTTTGCACCAGCGCGGCTTCCGCAAGGCCCGACCCGCGGGAGGGGGCGGAAAACGAGGCCGCCCGTCCGTCCCAATGGCCGAGCCGCGTCAGGTCATGGACGACGTTCTTATGCGGCAACGTCCGGCCGGCGTTCTCGCCTCGCGGGATCTCGACCTCGACCACACGCGGATCGTAGCGGACCAGCCAGACGTCTGCGCCGCCGGCGGGCGCGGCGCCCGCGCCGACGGTCACCGTCCCGTCCGCAAAGCTCAGCGGCGGGCCCCCTGCCCCGCGGTCGCCCTGGCGCATCAGTCCGGCCAATCCGCTCGGCTCGAGACCGTCGCCCTCGACCCGGCCGTTGACCACGACCTGCGGGGTGTAGACGCCGTCACGGGCCATGGCGCGGGCGTAGGCGTATTGGCGCGCCGTCCAGGCGGGGCTGGAAAACGTGTCTTTCCAGCCGAGGCGGTCCCAATAGTCGACCTCGAAGGCGAGGGCGAGCACATCGGCGCGGTCGCTGACCGCCCGGACGTTGGCTGCGGCCGGCGGGCAGGACGAACAGCCCTGGCTCTGAAACAGCTCAACGACGGTCGGGTGCGTTCCGTCCGCGGCGAAGACGGGGCGGGGCGCCCCGAGGAGCAGCGCTGTGAGCGCCACGCAGAGAAAGGACCGGTCGATCAAGGTTCGTCTCCCGTATGCGGCGAAGGCCGCCTCGAACGCCTTTCGCCGCGGTGACGACGATTGTTACCGGTCGCGTTCTCGGGCGCCGCGATGCTATAGGCCTCCCTGTTTGCTTAAGGTTCGGAACCGCCGCCTCGGAGGTCCATGTGTCCAACGATCTCCGCGCTCCTCGCCTTCATGTCGCAGCGCCGCTCGCGGCCGGCGCGACGGCGGTCTTGAGCCCGGACCAAGCCAATTATCTCGGCAACGTCCTGCGCCTCGGCACCGGCGCGCGGGTGCTCGCCTTCAACGGACGCGACGGCGAGTTCTCCGCCGAGATCGCCGCGGCGGGCCGCAAGACCCTTTCGCTCGTCGTGATTTCGCGAACGCGGGAGCGAGAGCCTCGCCCGGACCTGGACTTCCTGTTCGCGCCGCTGAAACACGCCCGGCTCGACTATCTGGCGCAAAAGGCGGTCGAGATGGGCGCCGGACGGTTGCGACCGGTCGTCACCCGCCGCACTCAGGCGACGCGGCTGAACGTCGCACGCCTCGAGGCCAACGCCATCGAGGCTTGCGAACAGTGCGGCGCCATGTGGACGCCCGAGGTTTTGCCGCTCGAGCCGCTCGAGCGCACCCTTGCCGGCTGGCCGGCGGACCGCCTGATCGTGTTCTGCGACGAGGACGCGCCGGCGACCAGCCCGCTTGACGCCCTCGGCGCCGCGACAGCGGAACATGGGCTTGGCCTTCTGATCGGGCCGGAGGGCGGCTTCGACGCAGCCGAGCGCGCGGCCATCCTCAGGACGCCTCGTGTGTTGCGGCTGAGCCTCGGCCCGCGCGTTCTGCGGGCGGACACGGCCGCGGTCGCCGCCCTCGCGCTCGTTCAGGCGACGCTTGGCGACTGGCGGAGCGTCTCCCGGTGAAGCCCTCTCTCCGCCATGTTGCCGCCACGATGACGGCTCATCCCAACGCCCGTGAAACGGAAGCGAGTCGGAATGCGGCAGATGTTCGAACGGCCGTCGATGGGCGCAGTGGCGTTGCTAACGGCCTTTCTTGCAATGTTGATCGGGACAGAGACGAGAGCCGGCGACATCGTTTCGCCGCAAGATCTCGACAGCGGCGTACACGGGCAGAATTGTGGCGGCGTCGGCGCGACCTGCGCCCACATCAGCGGTTACATCAAAGCCGGTTCGGACACCTTCGCGCGCCATCCCGACGCGGATCGGTCGCGGCTGGCCGCTCCGCCCTCGTTCCTCGGAGGCGTCAATGCGGTGGGACAGGCCACGGCGGACGCGCTCAACCGCGGCCTCGCCATTTTCGCAGTCGGACACGACGATAGCGCCCGCTGATCCGGTCGGCCGCTGACCCGGGGATCAGAAGACGGCTTCCGTGAACGCCGGTTCGACCGAGCGTCGCCAGGGCCCTTCAAAGCGATCGATCCAGACTTGCGCGGATGAGCGTCCGCTGTCGGCGATCGCCTCGAGCGGATCAAGACATATCGTCTCGTCTTCGCCCTTGGCGTTGAGCCGCGCCCGACGCTTGAGGCCGCCACGCGCAATCGCCACCAGATCGCGGACGACATCGCCCAATCTGCGGCCACGAATGGTCGCCGCAAAACCGAGTCTCGGGACGGCGTCGCGCAGAACCTGTCGCTCCTCGGCGGTCCAACCCTCGACCAGCGACCAGGCCGACGACAGCGCGTTGGAATCGTAGAAGAGGCCGCTCGTCAGCGCCGTCATCGCCACGATCCGGTCCGCCGGTCCGACGTCGGCGCCGCGCATTTCGAGATAGCGCTTGAGCCGGACCTCGGGAAAGATGGTCGAAAAATGGTTCGCCCAATCGGCCAGGGTCGCGCGCTCGCCCGGCGCCGCGGCGAGCCGCCCGTTCAACAGGTCTCTGAAGCTCGCGCCGGCGACGTCGATATACGCCGCGCCCCGCTTGAGGAAATACAGCGGCACGTCGAGGGCGTAATCGACGTAGCGCTCAAAGCCCATGCCCGGCTCGAAGGCGAACGGCAGCATGCCGGTTCGGTCCGCGTCGGTGTCGCGCCAGATCTCGGAGCGGGCGGAGAGCAAGCCGTTCAGCTTGCCGTCGGTAAAGGGCGAATTGGCGAAGAGCGCGGTGATCGCCGGCTGGATCGCAAGCGCGACGCGCAGCTTCAACACCATGTCCCGCTCGTCGCGGAAATCCAGGTTGGTCTGCACCGTCCCGGTGCGGAACATCATGTCGAGCCCGCGGGTCCCGACCTTCGGCATATAGCGCCTCATGATGTCATAGCGGCTTTTCGGCATGATGGGCGTCTCGCGAAGCGTCCATTTCGGGCTCATGCCGAGCGTGATCGCCCCGAGGCCGAACGGTTCGGCGACCGATCGCCAGACATCGAGGTGGCGGGCGAGTTCGTCCGCGGTTTCGTGCGCCGTCTCGAACGGCGCTCCGGACAATTCGAACTGTCCCCCGGGCTCGAGCGAGATCGCCGCGCCGCCGCGCTCGTCGAAGAGGCCGATCAGGTGGCCGCCGTCCTCGATCCGCTCCCAGCCGAGGCGGGCGTTCATGCCCTCCAGAAGCGCGCGGATTCCGGTGTCGCCCTCGTAAGGAACGGGCGCATGGCCGTCGCGGCGAAAGAGGATCTTCTCGTGTTCGGTACCGATCCGCAGCGGCGCGTCGTGCTTGCATCCGGCTTCGAACCAGGCGGCGAGCGCGTCGCGCAACTCGACAATTTCTCCATCGACGACATCGCGAGCCATTAAGGATTCCGCCCCTGCGGCCGGAGATTTGGCCAACCGCGGCTAGATAGTCGCGCAGCCGCCATATTGCAATTGAACCCTACCGGACTCTGTCCGCGGGCGGCGAGGCTCCGTCGCCTCGAGATCGACGTCATAGCTCGGCCCCGCTCCCGTCTTCTTTCCAATCGCTGACCGGATGACGGACGATTGATCGCCGCGCGAGCTCCGCCGTCGTCCAATACGCGATGGCCACGGCGATCACGCCGAATACGGCGCAGCCGAGGGCGATCCCGATGAGCCCGCCCTTCACGCCGCCATAGCGCACGCCCAGCGTCACGAACGGAATCGTCCCGAGCGTCGCCCGTCCCCAGTTGAAGACCATGCTGAGCAGCGGAAAGCCGAGATTGTTGAACGCTGTGTTGGCGACGAACAGGCACGCCAGGAACAGCCAGGCGACGACGCCCACGCGGCAAAAAAACACCACGTACTCGGCGCTGTCGCCCTTGGCGTCGAACATGGCCACGATCAGCGGCGCGGCCAGCGCCAAAGCCGCCCAGGCGAAGAGCACATAGCCGATCGAGAGGAGGAAGGCGTCGGTCAGCGTGCGCTGGACCCGCCCCATCAGCCTGGCGCCGTAGTTCTGGCCAATGATCGGACCGACGGCGCCGGTGAGGGCGAAGATGACCCCGAAGGCGACCGGCGTGACCCGGTCGATGATCGCGCCGGCGGCGATCGCCGCCTCGCCGACGTCGGAGAACACCCGGACCGCGTAGGCCGAGCCGACGGGGGTGGCGAGATTAGCCATGATGGCGGGAAAGCCGATCGCCATGATCGGCCAAAAATCGCGGCGGGCCGCCGGGAGGCTCGGCCGCGCCACGATGTCGTGCACGCGGACCGAGCCCTGCCAGCCGACTACGAGGAAGGCGATGCGCGAGGCGACCGTCGCCCAGGCCGCGCCGTAGACGCCGAGCCCGAGGCCGAAGATCAGCGTGGGATCGAGGATGGCGGTGACGATCGCCCCCGACAGCGTGACGTACATCGCCCGGCGGGCGTCTCCGACCGCCCTCAGCAGGCCCGACATCGTCACGCCGAGCGTCAGGAATACGTTGGCCGGAAGCGTGATCGCAAGGAACTTCGAGGCGACCGCGAACGGCTCGCCGCGCGCATGGACGACATGGGTCAGCGCCCAGTTGCGGAAGACGAACATCACCGTGGTGACCAGGATCGAAACGATCGCCGCAATCACGAGTGAGGAGGCCGCGAGCCGCCGTCCTCGCGGCCGGTCGCCCGCGCCGATCGCGCGCGAGACGGTCGCCGAGGCGGCGATCGTCAGGCCGATGTTGAACGACATGGCGAAGAACGTCGCCAGGCCGACATAGCCGACCGCCGCCTTGAAGGCCTGGTCGCCGAGCCGCGACACCCAGAAGAGCGACAGCAGATCGACGGCGAAGATCGCCATGAGCCCGATCGCCCCGGTCCCGGTCATCACGGCGGTGTGGCGCAATAGCGACCCTTGCGTGAACACGGGTCGGGCCTTGTCGCGGGCGAGGGCTGGGGCGGTCAGGGGTCCGGTCCGGCTCTGGAGGGCCGGCAGTCTTATCTGGTTGCGGCGCCCAGAGCTAGGTTGCTCCGGCGACGGCTCTTTCGGCTGGCTTCGGTCCGACGTCCGGCTCGACAAGTTAAGGCGATCCAGAACGCCGTCCGGGCCGTAAGGCTCTCTTGACACCCTCCGCCAACGCTTCCATGGGTCGAGCCATGTTAGACGCTTCGCCAAAACCCCCGCTCCGCGTCGTCCTTTGCGAGCCGCGCGGCTTTTGCGCCGGCGTGGTGCGGGCGATCGACATCGTGGAACGGGCGCTCAAGATCTATGGCGCGCCGGTCTACGTGCGGCACGAGATCGTCCACAATCGGTTCGTGGTCAATTCGCTCAAGGCCAAGGGCGTCGTCTTTATCAAGGAGCTTTCCGAGGCGCCGTGCGGGCCGCAGCCGGTGATCTTTTCCGCCCACGGCGTCGCCAAGTCCGTGCCCGAGGAGGCCGAGCGCAGGAATCTCATCACCATCGACGCCACCTGTCCGCTCGTCACCAAGGTCCACCGCGAGGCGCAGGTCCATTTCAAGCGCGGGCGGCGGATCGTGTTCATCGGTCATGTCGGCCACCCGGAGGTGATCGGCACCATGGGGCAATTGCCGCCGGGCGCCGTCACTCTGGTGAGCTCGATCGAGGAGGTCTATCGCCTCGGGCCCGACGACGGGCGGCCGACTGCCTATGTGACGCAGACGACGCTCTCGGTCGACGACACGCGCGGCATCGTCGCGGCGCTGAAAAGCCGGTTCCCCAATATTTACGCCCCGCCGAACGAGGACATCTGCTACGCGACCACCAATCGCCAGGAGGCGGTGAAAGCCGCGGCGCGCTCCGTCGAGGCGACGCTCGTGGTCGGGGCGGCGAATTCCTCCAACTCGCAGCGCCTTCGCGAGGTCGCCGAACGCGAGGGCTGCATCGCGCAGTTGGTCGCCGACGAGCGCGGCATCGACTGGGACGCGCTGAAAGCCGTCCGCTCGGTCGCCGTCACTGCGGGGGCTTCCGCGCCGGAGGCGCTGGTCGAGCGTATTCTCGAGGCTTTGCGCGCCCGCTACGACGTCGCGATCGAAACGCTGACGACGGTGACGGAGTCGATGGCGTTTCCGCTGCCGCGCATCCTGCGCGACGAAAACGCCCTACCCTAGCGCCAGCGTCCGCTCGTAGACGTCGACGTATTTCTTCGCTTCGTTTTCCCACACGAACGTCTGCGCCGACAGCCTTGCGGCTTCCGCCGCGCAGCGCTGACGGAGGCCCTCGTCCTGCATGAGCTGCAGGCAGGCGTCCGCGAGCCCCGCGGGATCGAGGGTCGGCGCATACACGCCCGCTTTCCCGAGCAGCCGCTTCGTCTCCTTCAGCGGATAGCAAGCGGTGGGAATGCCGAGGGCGCAGTACTCGAACACCTTGTTCATGCTCATCACGTCGTTGGCTTCGTTATACGGATCGGGAATGACGCCGATGTCGAAGGCGCTGATGTGGGCCAGCAGCGCCTCGCCGCTGAGATAGCCGGTGAAGAGGACATGATCGTCGAGCCCGAGCGAGGTCGCCAGCGCCTTGACCGCAGGGAGCGCCGGACCGTCGCCGACCACGACGGCGCGGAAGTCGGCAAATCCCTTGCGGACGATCTCGGCGACCGCGTGGACAAAGTGATCGACGCCGTCTTGTTCGTTGATGATGCCGATATAGCCGAGCAGGAACTTGCGGCCGCCGCGCAACGTCGGGTCGGGGTCGACCCGATGGATCCGCATGCGATCCGGTACGCCGTAAACCACCTCAACGCGCTCAGCGGGCTTGCGGCCTCGGCCGACCGCCAGATCCTTGAAGGTGGCGTTGGCGGTGATGACGAAGTCGGCCATCGCGTAGGACAGCCGTTCGAAACCCATCAAGGCGCTATAGAGAAAGCCCTTCTTTTCGTACTTGACGATGAACAGTTCGGGACTGACGTCGTGCTGGTCGTAGATGAAGCGCTTGCCGAGCAGCTTGAACGGCGCTGCGACAAGGAAGATGAGGTCGGGCGGATTGCAGGCCTGGATGATGGAAAAGCCGCGCTCCCGATAGACCTTGAGGAGCAGGCGCGCCTCATGAAACAGCGCTGCGGAATATTCGCGCAGGTAAGCGACCCCCCCGCGCCCCTCGGCAGGCAGGGGGTGACGGTAGATCGCGATGTCGTCAAGGATCTCGAAGCGCTCCGGAAACTTCGCGCTCGTCGGACAGATCACCGATACGCGCCACCCCGCGCGGGTCAGCGCCGTCGCTTCCTGCCACACGCGGCGATCGAACGGGACCGGCAGGTTTTCGACAATGATCACGCAGGAGCGAGGCTTTTTGGACATGGAAAACCTTCGACAAATCGGTTGAGGCGCACAAGCGCCCTGCAAGCGGCGCGCCGGGCCCGCCTAGCGGAAGATCGAACGGCCAAGGAGGAGGCTTTGCTCCCAAGATTTACCGTGGCTTCGCGCTCCGAGCGTTTCTCGGACCGATCGGTCAGCCCTCGCCGCCGAGACCGCGGCCGATGCTGACGTAGCGGAAGCCGAGGTCCTTCATCGTCTTGACCGAATAGATGTTGCGGAGATCGACGATAATCGGCGCCTTCACCGACGCTTTGACGCGCTCGAGGTCGAGCGCCCGGAATTCGTCCCATTCGGTGACGATCGCAACCGCGTCCGCGCCCTCGATGCAGGCGTAGGCGCTCTCTGCGAACACGACGCCCGGCAGAAGCGGCCTGGCCATCTTGAGACCCTCGGGATCGTAGGCGACGATGGTCGCGCCGGCCGCCTGAAGTTCGGGCACGATGACGAGGCTCGGCGCGTCGCGCATGTCGTCGGTCTTCGGCTTGTAGGTGAGGCCGAGAATGGCGATCCGCTTGCCGGCGACGGATCCTCCGCAGGCGTTCTGGATCTTGCGCGCCATGGCGACCATGCGCTTCTTGTTTACGTCCACCAAGGTCTCGACCAGCCGGATCGGCGATCGCGCGTCCATGGCGAGCTTGGTCAGCGCGAGCGTATCTTTGGGGAAGCAGGACCCGCCGAAGCCTGGGCCGGGGTTCAGGAAGCGAGCGCCGATCCGCGGGTCCAGTCCGATGCCGCGCGACACGTCGACCACGTCGGCGTCGACCCGCTCGCACAGGTCGGCGACCTCGTTGATGAACGTCACTTTCATCGCCAGGAACACGTTGGCGGCGTATTTGATCATTTCGGAGCTTCGCCGCGACGTGAACACCAGAGGACCGGCGACGCCCTCCATCGGGTGATAGATCTCGCGCATGACCGCGGCCGCGCGCTCCCCGTCGACGCCGACGACGATCCGGTCGGGCCGCTTGAAATCCTCGATCGCTGCGCCCTCGCGGAGAAACTCCGGATTGGAGACGACCGCGAACTTCTCGGGCGACGCCCGCTCGGCGATGATTTTCGCGACTTCGTCGCAGGAGCCGACCGGAACCGTCGACTTGACCACGACGACCGTGAAATCGTCGATCAACGCGGCGATCTCGCGCGCGGCCGCATGGACGTAGCGGAGATCGGCCGAGCCGACCTCGGCGAGCGACGGCGTGCCGACCGCGATGAAAATCGCCTTCGCGCCGCGCGCGGCGTCCTTGAGGCTGGTGGTGAAGGACAGCCGTCCGGCGCTCTGGTTGGCCACGACCAATTCGCTCAAGCCCGGCTCAAAGATGGGAACATGTCCGAGGCGAAGCGCGTCGACCTTGTCGGCCTGGGTGTCCACGCAAACGACTTCGTGTCCGAAGTCGGCGAGGCAGGTTCCCGTCACCAGGCCCACGTACCCAGCGCCAATCATGGCAATCCGCATCGTTTAACCCCCTTAAAAACCAGTCTGATCGAAAGCACCGCGCTTTTCATAGCCGATTTTCGCTGGAAGCCAAGGCTATCGCTGTCGTCGCGACGAGTGATGGTCGTTCACGCTGATCATTGAAGGATCGCATCTACACATTCGGAGTCCACGAAAGCCTCGCCGCTTTTCGCGGCTTTTCGACGTAGAGATTTGTACCCGCGGCTCTCGACCTCGCGGCCCGCGCGCGGATTTCGCGGAGCGTCCATCCGGCGCCCGACGGCGTGGGCCGAATTGACGCGCTTGCCGGGCGCGGCTAAGCGGGACGCCATTCGTTCTCCGCGAGACGCGCAAAAGCACGGCATGGCAGTCTACACCGAGGTCTCAGACGACGCGTTGGAAGCGTTTCTTGGTCTTTACGATCTCGGCGAGGTTGTGTCGTTCAAGGGCATAGCCGAGGGCGTCGAGAATTCCAATTTTCTTCTGCGCACGACCGGCGGTCAGTTCATTCTGACGCTCTACGAGAAGCGTGTGCGCGCCGCCGACCTGCCCTTCTTCGTCGGCCTGATGGAGCATCTGGCCAAGCGCGGCGTGACGTGCCCGCAACCGGTTCGAAACCGTTCCGGGGAAGCGCTGGGAACGCTCGCCGGCCGTCCCGCGGCGATCGTTACCTTTCTCGACGGCATCTGGATACGCCGGCCCAACGTCGGCCACTGCGGCGCGGTCGGCGAAGCGCTGGCGCGCATGCATGTCGCAGGCGCGGACTATCCGCTCAAGCGCGCCAACGCGCTGTCGCTGGACGGTTGGCCGCCCCTTTTTCGGGCCGCGGAGCAGAGAGCCGAATTCGGTCGCGCCGCATCTGCGAGACGAGAGCGCCGCAGAGCTCACTTTTCTGGAGGCGCGCTGGCCGACGGGTCTGCAGGGCGGCGTGATTCACGCCGACCTCTTCAACGACAACGTCTTTTTTCTCGGCGAAAAACTCTCCGGGCTGATCGACTTCTACTTCGCCTGCAACGACGCATTCGCCTACGACCTCGCGATTTGCCTCGGCGCGTGGTGCTTCGAGCCGGACAATGCGTTCAACATTTCGAAGGGCCGGGCGCTGATCTCAGGCTACGAGCGGGTGCGCCGCCTCAACTCCGCCGAGGTCGAGGCGCTGCCGATCCTCGCGCGCGGCTCGGCGCTTCGCTTCATGCTGACGCGTCTGGTCGACTGGCTGAACGTTCCCCCGGGCGCCAAGGTCGCGCCCAAGAATCCGCTCGAATATCGCGACAAACTGCGCTTCCATCAGCGTGTCCGATCGGCTGCCGACTATGGTCTCACCCGTTGACCGGAGCCCACGCTTCGACAGGCCGCGTCTCGATCTGGACGGACGGCGCCTGCTCGGGCAACCCCGGCCCCGGAGGTTGGGGAGCGATCCTGCGTTACGGCGAGCGCGAAAAAGAGCTCAATGGCGGGGAGCAACTCACCACCAACAACCGTATGGAGCTCACCGCCGCGATCGAAGCGCTCGAAGTCGCTGAAACGCCCTTGCGCAGTCACCCTGCACACCAACTCCCAGTATGTGCGCGGCGGCGTCACGGGCTGGATCGACGGCTGGAAGCGCAACGGGTGGCGAACCTCCGACAAGAAGCCGGTCAAGAACGAGGATCTTTGGCGCCGCCTCGATCTCGCGCGAGCGCGCCACGAGGTCGAATGGCTGTGGGTCAGAGGGCACGCCGGCAACGACCTCAACGAGCGCGCCGACAAGCTCGCGCGCGAGGGTATGGCGCCGTATCTCCCGCGGCGAAACGGTTCAGCGCACGGCGGGTGAAGCCTCGACGCCCGGCTTGATCCCATGGCCTGCCTATCGGGTGCGAGGCGCTGATCGTCGTCATCAATCGTAAGAAAAAATATCTCAAATTGCCGTTGGGGATCCCCCTAGCCAACTCCCCCGAGGCGTGTTTGTTTGCCCATCAATTCCTATTGATCGGGGCGTTCGCATGGACCGCCAGGAAATCCGGTTTGCCGACCGCGTTCTCCAACTGCTTGAACGGGTCGAGTACCGCAGGGCCGACAGCGTCGACGAAAAGCGGGCGATCTACCGCATGCGCCACGTCGCCTACGCGCGCGCCGGAACGGTCGAGCTCAGTGCAACCGGTCTGTTCAGCGACACGTTCGACGAGGCGGACAATGTGTGGCTGATCGGGGTCCACATCGACGGCGAACTTGCGAGCGCGTTGCGGCTTCACATTTCGTCAAGCCCGAAGGCGATTTTACCGGCCTTGAAATCCTTTCCCGACGTCGTCGAACCGCTTTTGCGGTCCGGGCGCACGATCATCGACGCGACGCGCTTTGTCGCTCGTTTCGAATTCTCGCAGCGCCATCCCGAGATCCCGTATCTGACGCTCCGACCCGCTTTCCTGGCGGAGGACTTTTTCGGCGCCGACTACATCACCGCGGCGTGCCTGCCCGAGCATCAGGCCTTTTATCGACGGATGTTCGGGGGCGTTCCCTGGTGTCCTCCCCGTCCCTATCCGGATTTCAAACGCTCCATGGCGTTCCTGGGCTACGACTGCAAAGCCCGTAAGCCGGACACCTATGCGCGCTATCCCTTCTACGGATCGCGCGAGCCGGAAAGGGCGCGCCTGTTTGCTCGGTCGTCGAACGGCTCGGACAATGTCTTCCAGGCCATCGGCAGGACTGAGCGGCGCCTCGCGAACTCGGGTTGAGGCGCGTAGGCGTTGCGATGACGAGCGGCGAATGCGACGTCTCGGCGATGCGGCCGGCTTCAGCCGCTCGGATTTCGGACGGCTCCCGAGCGGGACGCGCGGCGCGCCGGGACAAATTCCGCGAGGTCGGCGAAACTCTCGAGGCGCGAAGCGTTCGCGACGCCGCCGGTTGTCCGGCTCCACTCGAGAAAGCCATCGATTGTGATGGGCGCGAACTTTGCTTTTTGGCCGGCGAAGGCGAGGCTAAGCAGTCGGCCCTCTCTCTCGCATCGATAGTCTTCGTAGGACGTCCACTGGTCAAATCCTGCAATCGTCTGTTTGGCGCGCTCGAAGTCGGCGCGTCCGAAGATCGCTATCAAGATTTCGTCCTGAGCCATGTCTATTGCGCCACATCTCTAATTAAGCAGGATACCGTTTCGTCATCGGGCACGGTATTATTTGATACGATCAAAGTTACGTCAGAAAAGCTAAACGCAGATTTAGCCGAGCCTTACAATTTGTTCTGTCGCGTCGCGGTTCGCTTTCGCCACAAATTCTTAACCGGAAAGTGATTAAACACAGGTATGACCTATTGGGCGCGCCTAGAGTAACTCGTCGCACCCGAGCAGGGGCTTCGGAATCCCTGCCGGACGAAGTCCGTCGCGCGCTCGTCGAGTCGTTTTTCGCCAACTCGCGAACCATGGCCCTGGGCGCGATCATGACCACCCTCGGCGGCGTTCTGGTGGCGTATCTGACGCGGGCATGGGCTCCGGCGGTCGCCACCCTGATGATCGTCGCGGTCTTCGCCGGCAGGCTGCATCTGGTTCGAAGATACCGAACGCTGCCGCACGTCGACAACTCCGCGAACTTGCGCTGGCTCGAGCGGGCCAACGTCCTGGGGACGAGCGTATATCTGTTGTTCAACGGCCTCTTGTCCTTCTCCGCCTTCCTCGTCTCGGACGATGCGTTCATTTTGACGTTGGTGGTCGCCAGCTCCACCACCCACGCCCTGAGCATAGCCGTCCGGAACTTCGCCATTCGGACCGGCGTCGGACTGCAAATCTCGGCGGTCGCAACGCCGCTCGCCGCGGCTTTCCTCTACAAGGGCGGTCCGTTCCCATTGCTGATCCCGATGCTTTTGGCCCCGTTGAGCATGTTCATATTCGGGTCCGCCTCAAGATTGCGCGAAATCCTGCTCAGCGAAATCGCATTCCGTAACGAATCGCAAGAGATCGCCGCCCAGTTCGACCTTGCGCTCAACAATATGTCTCACGGCATGTGCATGATCTCGGCGGAGCGGCAAATCCTGGTCGCAAATGCGAGGTTCCTGGAATTTGTCGGCATGCCGGCTGGACGGTCGATCGCAAACGTCCACTTTCAAACGCTGCTGAGGCTGGCGGAACGGCGCGGAGCCGTTCCGCGGGAAACCTTCGGTCTTCTGCTGACCGCGCTCGATGCGAGCGGGATCGAAGGGGGGCCGCGCGCGATAGAGTTCGAGACGGCCGACAATTCCGTCTTCGATATCACCGTCACGCCCAACTCCCGCGGGGGCTGGGTAATGGTCGTTCAGGACGTGACGGCCAAACGCAACGCCGACCGGGTCATCGACCGCATGGCGCGTTTCGACGGGGCCACCGACCTCCCGAACCGCCACAGCTTCGAGATCGCCCTCGCCGACGCGCTGAACCCCTCCGCGCGCGACCCAAACCTGACCGTGATGTTCCTCGACCTCGACAATTTCAAGCAGGTCAACGACAGCCTCGGCCATCGGACAGGAGACAAGCTTCTTTTGGAAATCGCCCGGCGATTGCGTGTCGTCGTCGGCCCGCGGGATCTGGTCGCCCGATGGGGAGGCGACGAGTTCGTCATCCTCCACCGCCAGGACGCCGGCGAAGCGACGACGCCCGAACTGGCCCGGCTGATCATCGAGACGATCGGAGAGCCGGTGGTGATCGACGGCAGCGAGGTCATCGTCGGCGTCAGCATCGGCGCCGCCTCCGCGCCCGGCGACGGCCTGACCGCCGACGCCTTGCTCTCAAGCGCCGACATCGCGCTCTACGCGGCGAAAGGCGATGGACGCCGCGGCTGGCGCGCGTTCGAGCCGGCGATGGACACCTGCATTCAGGTGCGGCGTCTGATCGAACTCGAACTGCGCGCGGCCGTCGCAACCGACGCCATCGATGTCCACTTCCAGCCGATCCTCGATGTCGCCACCCGGCGGATCGTATCGTTCGAGGCGCTCGCGCGCTGGCGCCATCCGTCGCGTGGAGCCGTCTCGCCCGTCGAGTTCATCCCGATCGTTGAGGAGATTGGTCTGATGGATGCTTTCGGGGCGGCGGTTCTGAGGCGGGCCTGCCAGGCGTGCGCCGCCTGGCCTCAACCGATTTCCGTTTCCGTCAACCTGTCCCCGTCGCAGTTTCGCAGCGGAAAGATCGAGGCGGTCGTCGACGAGGCGCTGAGCTTGGCGGGCCTTTCGCCCCATCGCCTCGACCTCGAGATCACCGAAACGACGCTGCTCGATGACCGCGGCGACACGAGGGCCGCGCTGGCGGCTTTGCGCGCCCGGGGTTGCCGCATCTCGCTCGACGACTTCGGCACCGGGTATTCGAGCCTCAGCTATCTCCTGAGCTTCCCGCTCGACCGGATCAAGATCGACCGCTCCTTCACATTGGGTCTCGGCGTCCACGAGCGCGCCTCGATCCTGGTCGAGAGCGTCGCGGCGATGAGCCGCAAGCTCGGCATGAGCGTGCTGATCGAGGGCGTCGAAACCGAGCGGCAAATGAAGATCATCGAGCAGTTCGGCACGATCGCCGAGGCGCAGGGCTACCTGTTCAGCCCGCCCACGCCGCTGTCGGCGGTCCAAGCGATGTTCGACCGCGAGCGCGAGCCCGCGACCCCGTGAGCCTCACCCGCCCTTGAGCGCGCTGATCAGCGCCTTGGCGTCCGCCAAGTCCCACGCCAGCGGGCCCGCGACCGAGGCGACCTCGCAGCCGTCCCGGTCGATCAGCAGCGACACCGGCAGGCCGAGCGCCTGGCCGTCCCTGCGCAGGGCGTCGAAGGCGTCGCCGCTCGGGTCGGCGTAGCGCGCGAGCGTCTTGACGCCGGCGCGATCGAGAAATTCGCCGCGCCGCTCGAGCCGCGCGGTGTCGACGTTGACCGCCACGACCTCGAAGTCCTTGCCGCCCTTGTCCGCCTGGAGCCGGTCGAGCGCCGGCATTTCCGCCCGGCAGGGCACGCACC
Source organism: uncultured Alphaproteobacteria bacterium (assembly GCA_963748545.1). Lineage (GTDB taxonomy): Bacteria > Pseudomonadota > Alphaproteobacteria > Rhizobiales > Beijerinckiaceae > Roseiarcus. The sequence continues at coordinate 218,184 of CAVVJO010000020.1, read as the reverse complement.
AGGTCGCCCAGAGGTTGAGCAGCACCGCCCGGCCGCGAAAATCCGCGAGCGCCGTCTTCGATCCGTCGGCCCGCTCGAAGGCGAGCGGCATGGCCGGACTGGGATCCTCGGCGAGCCGCACGGCGGCGGCGTCGCCTCGGACCAGCGGGGCGAGCGCGGCGGCCAGCGTCCGCGAGGCGGGCGGACAGGCCCCTGCGGCCTTGTCGTGCGGCTTGGGCCTCGCGTATAGGACCGCCAGCGCGACGACGACCGCGAGGGCGACGATCGCCGCCACGAGACGCCACCGGCCGGCCTGAAATCCGGGCATCGTCATTCTCGAACCATCCGAGGCATCTTTCCTATGAGCAACGCGATGTGGGGCGGCCGGTTCGGCGTCGGCCCGGCTGAGATCATGGAGGAGATCAACGCCTCGATCGGCTTCGATCGCAAACTCGCCGCCCAGGACATCGCCGGCTCCCTTGCCCATGTCGCCATGCTCGCCGCCCAGGGCGTGGTCGATAAAGCCGACGCAGAGGCCATCGCCAAGGGTCTCACCCAAGTCAAGGGCGAAATCGAGGCGGGGACCTTCGCCTTCTCGCGCGCGCTCGAAGACATCCATATGAACGTCGAGAGCCGCGTCGCCGAGATCGTCGGCCCCGCCGCCGGGCGCCTTCACACCGCACGCTCGCGCAATGATCAGGTCGCAGTCGACTTCCGCCTCTGGGTGCGCGACACCATCGACGCGCTGATCGTCCAGATCGCCGGCCTGCAGAGGGCGCTGGCCGCCCGCGCGCTCGAGGCCGCCGACCTGGTCATGCCGGGCTTCACCCACCTCCAGTCGGCCCAGCCGGTCACCTTTGGCCATCACCTCCTGGCCTATGTCGAGATGCTCGGCCGCGACGCCGGTCGCTTTGCGGACGCGCGCCGGCGCCTCAACGAGTGCCCGCTCGGCGCCGCGGCGCTCGCCGGCACCTCGTTTCCGATCGATCGGGAGATGACGGCCAAGGCGCTCGGCTTCGACCGGCCGACCGCCAACTCGCTCGATTCGGTCGCCGACCGCGATTTCGCCCTCGAGGCGCTCAGCGCCGCAGCGATTTGCGCGACCCATCTGTCGCGCTTCGCCGAGGAGATCGTGTTGTGGACGACGCCGCAGTTCGGCTTTGTCCGGCTCAGCGACGCCTTCTCGACCGGCTCCTCGATCATGCCGCAGAAGCGCAACCCCGACGCGGCCGAGCTGGTGCGCGGCAAGACCGGCCGGGTGGTCGGCGCGCTCGTCGGCCTGCTCACGGTGATGAAGGGGCTGCCGCTCGCCTATTCCAAGGACATGCAGGAGGACAAGGAGGGGGTGTTCGACGCGCTCCAGACCCTGTCGTTGTGCCTCGCCGCGATGACCGGCATGGTCAAGGACCTGACCCCCGACGCCAAGCGCATGAAGGTCGCGGCCGGCGCCGGCTACGCCACCGCCACCGACCTCGCCGACTGGCTGGTCAAGACGCTGAAAATGCCATTCCGCGAGGCGCACCACGTCACCGGGCGGATCGTCGCGCTGGCGTCGGAGCGCGGGGTCGCGCTCGAGAAGCTCAAGCTCGCCGACCTCCAGAGCGTCGAGCGGCGGATCACCGAGGACGCCTTTGGGGTGCTCGGGGTCGAGCGTTCGGTCAGGAGCCGCACCTCCTACGGCGGCACGGCCCCCGCCAATGTGAGGCGGCAGGCGAAGGCGTGGCTGAAGCGGCTCGGCGGGTCCGTCTAACCGTCCTCGCGCGCCGCTCCTCCCCGCTCGCTCTTCACCACCGTCGACGCCGCCAGCAGCGCCGCGGCGACGGCGGGGAGCGTGAGGGCGTGGACGCCGAGCGCGCCGTAGGCGGCGGCGCCGGTCGCGCCGCCCGCGACCAATCCGACCCAGAGCGCCAGATACGGCCATGCCTTCGCGGATGAACCGGCGCCCGTCATCGCGTCGGCAATTCCTTCCCCAAAATGGACCAGCGCGCCGGTCACGAAGGTCAGGCTGGTCTTGGTGTCCCCGACCGCATGAAAGAGCGCGTTCTGCGCGCCCATGGCGATCGCCATGAGGGCGCCCTTGGCGAACGCCGGCGGCGGGATCGCCGCCGCCAGACCGAGCAGGACGGCTTCCAGCGCCAGGATCGCGGGTCGACGCCATCGGCCCGACCCGGTCGCCAGCAAGCGGCCGGCCACGACGCCCGCCACGAACAGCCCAACCATCCCGCCGGCCGCCGCCGCGCCGGCCCACGCCGCCTGCCCGGCCCGGATCGCGAACTGCGTCGAGTTCCCGCTCGTGAACGACACGAAGAGGCCGCGGAGGACCAGAAAGCCGACCGCGTCGACGAACCCGGCAAGCGCGACCAGGAACACCGCCAGCGTCAGGTCGTCGCGCTGGTCAGGGGTCATGCGACAGTCGCTCCGGAGCGGCGGCGTCTCGCCGCCCTCAAGCGAGACTGGATTCGGTCGCTCGAGGAGTCGCGCACGCTTCTCCGCGGCCCGCCCAACTTTATCCCTCTGCCGGGAACCGGAAGGCCGCGGTGTGGTCGAGACCGCTCTCGCCCCGCGCGATCGCGGCGTCGTAGAGTCCGGCGACGCTCGGCATGACGGCAAGCGCCACGTCGTGGCGCGCGGCCTCCTCGATCATCAGCCGCACGTCTTTCCGGGCCATTGGGACGGTGAAGGATGGCGGCTCGTAGGGACCGGACGCGACCTTCTGGGCGCGGCTCGCGAGCATCGCGCCGATGTCGAACTGCTTGAACAAACCGACCGCGTCCTCTGGCGCGACGCCGGTCGCGTGCGCAAGCCGCAGGACGTCGGCGACGACGCCCATCATGCCGATCAGCGTCAGGTTGCCGAACAGCTTGAACGCGGCTGCGGCGCCCGGATTCGGCCCGAGGTTGACGACGCGGCCTGTCATGGCTTGCAGTTCGGGAAGCGCGACCGAGATCTGGGCCGGATCGCCGGATACCAGCATCGCGCCCGTCCCCTCGCGGCAATTGGCCGGAGTCATGAAAACCGGCGCATGCAGGAAGGTCCTGTCGCGCTTGGTCCAGCGCGCGATGCGCTCGACCGTGGGCGTCGGCGCGGTCGTGGTGTGGTCGATGATCCAGGTCGAGGCGGGAAGCACGGCGGCCAGCGGCTCCAAGACCGAGTCGACCGCCGTGTCGTCCGACAGCGAGAGATGGATGCGGTGCGCCCCTTCTATCGCCGCAGCCGGGTCGGCGAACGCCCTCGCGCCGTCCGCCTCGAGCGACTTGGCTTTGCCCGGATCGCGGTTCCAGACGTTGACGGAGCAGCCGAGTTCAAGAGCGCGGCGAACGAAGCCCGCGCCCATCAGGCCCGCGCCGAAGAATGCGATTTGCATGAGGGCCTCCTCGCGGCGCCCATTTCTTCGCCACTGGATAGAGCGCGCCGTCGGCCACCGTGCCCCAGATCAGCGGGTTCTTCAACTTGGGCCGGTCGGCCGCGTCCGGTCGTTTTCCAGCCCGGCGAAGGTCGCGACCGCGCCGATCCGCTCACGCGGTCCGACGCCGAACGACGCCCGCGTGCCGCATCCTGAAAACGCCGCCGGCGCTCGAACGAAGTCGAGGCGGCGCTCAGACGGCGCCCCGCCGCCGCGGACGGCTACGATCGATGACGCCGAACGCCCAATCCCTGGGATCGGCAGGCGTCAGCACGCGAAACCGCCGGCCCGCACAGGACCGGGGTTCGCGGCGTACCCCCGCGCCGACGCCTTTAGACTACAGCTGAGGGAACCGGCCTGTTCCGATCGCGGGCCACGCGTGCGCCTTGAGGTCGCGCCGCGAACGGCGGAGCGCCGACCGGCAACGCGACAACGTCTCGGGACTGGCTTCGGCCAGTACGGCAAGGTCGCCGTTCATCAGGGCCGCGAGCAACGCCGCCCCGGTCTTGTCGCGACAACTCGCGACCGCAGCCGCGTCGCGGGTCTTATCCACAACCACCCACGTGCCGCCCTCTGCAGGGCAGCTCAAATACCGAAAATTCCCCGCCTTCACGTCCGTCCCCCGCGCTGTCCTGCGGCCCCCTACTGCCGCTCCCACGTGTGATAGAGTGTTTCCACCCCCAGGCGTTGTCAAGCGGAAATCTTAACTTCCTGTAATGTTCCGGTAAGAAAATGCCGGTTAACTTGTACAACGCGCCCAGAGCGTGTGTAACCTTTTTGCTACGTTCCGGCCGAGCCTGCCGGGCGCGGCCGTCCTGTCGCCGAGTTCAGCCAAAGGGCGGGGTTCTCCCAGCAAATCTCCGCTATAACAGTGGATTGAGCCAGAGCGCCGGCTAGCGCGCCGAGCCGCACGAGTTCCGCCGGGTTGCCTCGCCAGCGCGAACCCGCCGGCGTGATCTCCCCCTTCATCAGGAAGGAGTCCGCGTCGAGGTGGGTCCTGTCGCCCATGGTGACGCCGTAATGAACGAGGCAGCCAATCCCGACCGACGCGTCGGCGCCGACGCGTACGAGATCGGACTTGAACACCCCCTCTTCCAGCGAATGGGACTGGAGCGTGCTGAACCCGTTGAGGTTCGCCTCGTCGCCGATTTCAACCAGCGTCCGCTCCGAGAGGTTGCAGCCGTCGTCGAACACGCGGCGGCCCACCTTGACGCCCATCAGCCGCAAGATCACGGAGCGCATGGGCGTGCCGGCGAATGCCGTCGAGAGCGGGTTGTCCGAGAGCTTCCAGTACCGCTCGACGCGCCAGAAGGCCCGATCGTAGATGGTCACGATCTCGGGCTTCAGCCGGCCGAAGCCGAGCGAGGCGCGTTCGATCAGGATGAAGGCCGCGCCCGACAGCACGACCAAAACGCCGGCCGCGACCGTCATCGCCACGATGTCGTTGACGCCATAGACCGCGGCCGTCCAGCCGAACACGTAGACGCTGAGGAACACGATCAGCCAGCGCGAAGCGATCAACCCGGCCATCGAGGCGAGATTGAACCACGTCTTGCGGACGAGTTGGCGCTTGCGCTCCTTCGATCCGACGGCGGCCAGCATCGCGAGGTCGCGGGTGGAAGCGCGCGGAATCTCGAAGGCGGGCGAACCCAGCAGGCCCACGTTCTCGCGCACCGGTCCGTCGATCGGCGCCATGACCTTGGTGGCGAACAGCACGTTGTCGCCGGTGCGCGCGCCGGGCGGCACATAGATCCGGGTGCCAAGGAAGTTGCTTTCGCCGATGCGGCACCGGCCAAGCCGGAAGGCGCGGCTCGACATGGTCAGGTTGCCGAGCTGAAGGGCGTCGGAAGCGACCGTGTTGGCGCCGACCGAGCACAGGAATGGATTGTCCTGGCCCTGCTCGGAGCCGAAGTTCGAGCCGGTCTCCTCGCCGACGCCGATCGTCCAGCCAACCCAGCGCAGGTACGACTTGATATAGATCGAGTCGCCGAACATCAGGTTGAAAAACGCCGAGTTGCCAGCGATCTCGACGATCCGCTGCATCGCGTGATGGAAGCCGAAGAGCGGGTAGACCTTGCCTTCCTCGAGGAAACGGTTGGCGAGGCGAGGAATGGCGGTGTTGACGAGGAGCCCGCCGACGAGCGCGAAAACTGTGACGCCGAGCGCCGTCACGACCGCCAGCGGCAGCGCCGCAAAGGTCGCGTCCCAGGGCTTGAGCGCCAGCGCGTCATCGCCTTCGGTGAGCGCGTTCATCAGATAGATGACGACCGCCTCGGTCAGCGCGCCGGCGATCGCGAGCGCCGAGATCAGCATCGCCGCGGCGAACAGCGCGCGTCGGAGCGGCCGCGCCGGCGTCTCGTCGGGAAGGCGGAAGGTCGATGCCGTCTCGACCGCCGGCGAGCCGGCGTAGCGCTTGCCGTCCGGCACGCGCTGGCCGCTTTGCAGCGAGGAGACGTGCCCGAGCTGGCCGAAGTCGCCGATCGCCGAGCCGATCTCCATGACGCTCTGCTCGCCGACATAGGCGTTGCGGCCGATGCGGATCGCATCGAGGTGGATGCGGTTGCCGTAAGCGGTATAGCCCGGCATGAGCGCGGTGCGCCGGACGAGCGCGTCTTCGCCAACCTCGAACAGGTCCGCCGACGCCTCCGGCACGTTGCGCGAAGTCGATCACCGCGTTGGCCCCGATCTTCGCGCCGAGCAGGCGCAGATAGATGTTGAAGATCGGGGTCCCCGAGAAGACGACGGCCGGCGCGGAACGCACCAGAACCTTCGCCGCCCAGAAGCGGAAGTAGCGCGCGCTCCACACCGGGATCGTCCCGGGGCGGACGCGCCCGACAAGCAGCCACTTCGCGAGAATCGCGATCGCGTTGTGGCCGAAGAACCAAAGGACCGCGACTGCGAGCGCGCGGACATAGAGCGTGACCGGAGCGTCGACCGCCTCGTAGACCCAGTCGAACGCGGCCTGGCCGGCGGCGACCGCGGCGGCGCCGGCGATCACGTAGAACGCCGCCTGCGCCGCGCCGCAGGCGTAGTAGGCGAAGTTCGACGGCCGATGGATGGAGCCGAGCTCGAGGTTCGCCGTCTCGACCGGCTTCTGCGCGTCGAGCGCGCGGGCGAGCCCACGCAGCGTCGGGTTGGCGTAGACGTCGCGCATGGCGACCTGCAGCGTCGGCTCGAGCGCCCGGACGCGCGCGCAGAACCGCGCCATCAAGAGCGAGTGCGCGCCGTATTCGACGAACATGTCGGCGTCGATCGACACCGCATCGAGACACAGCACATCCTGAAGCGCCTCGCAGAGCGTCTCCTCCGTCTCCGTCTCGGGCTTAACGATCGTATCGGTGAGCCTCAAGCGCGGCGACTTCGGCCTCGGCAAGAGCTTGCGGTCCGCCTTGTTGCTGACCAGCGTCGGGATGAACGGCAGGCGCTCGAGATAGGACGGGGTCATGTAGGCTGGCAGCCGCGCGCGCATATGCGCGACGATCGCGGCCGGGTCGGGCGCCGTCGCGCCGTGCCTGACCGCGTAATAGGCGACGAGCTCCTGCGCGCCGGGCTCCGGCTCGAAGGTGGAGGCGACCGCCTGGGCGATCTCCGGAATGTCGAGCAGAACCGATTCGATCTCGGTCAGCTCGATTCGGTAGCCGCGCAATTTGATCTGGGTGTCGATCCGGCCGAGATATTCGATCTCGCCGTCCTCGGTCAGGCGGCCGAGGTCGCCGGTGCGATAGATGCGCCCGGAACGGTTGTTGGGCAGAGCGAGGAAGTCCCGAATGAACTTCTGCTCGGTCAGCTCCGGGCGGTTGAGATAGCCCTCGCCCACGCCGACGCCGGCGATCCCGATCTCGCCCTGCTCCCCGGACGCGACCGCGAGGTCCTCCTCGGGATCGAGGATGACGATCGAATAGGTCGGCAGCGGCCTGCCGATCGTCACCGGCTTGTCGGGGTCGAGGACGCCCAACGTCGCGGTGACCGTCGTCTCCGTCGGTCCGTAGCTGTTGAGGAGCGTCCGGCCTGGGCGGCTCCACCGTTTGACCAGCGCCGGAGGACAGGCTTCGCCGCCAATCAGGAAGACGCGCAGCTTCGGCAGATCGCGATCGATCGAGGCGAGCAGAGTCGGCACGCAGGCGAAGCCGGTGATCGCCCGGGCTTCGAGGAAATCGGCGAGCTCCTCGCCAAACAGGCTGGTCGCCTGGGTGTTGGGGACCAGCGTCGCCCCGGCGACCAGCGGGACCCACACTTCCTCGATCGAGAAGTCGAAGGAAATCGACATCCCCTGATAGACGCGGTCGCCGGGGCCGAAGCCGTAGGATTCGGCGGCGACGCGGACGAAATTGCAGATGCTCGGATGCGCGATCGCCACGCCCTTGGGATTGCCGGTCGTGCCCGAGGTGTAGAGCACGTAGCACAGCCCCTCGCCGCGTTCCGCCTTTTCGGAGTTCGACAGCGGCTCGTCGCCGAAGCCGGCGATGCTTGCGCGCGCCGCGTCGAGCACGAGGGTCTCCACGCCGGCGCCGGCGAGCTTGTCGGCGAGGCGCAGATGGGCGACGGCGAGCGTGGCGCCGGCGTCCTCGAGGATGTAGCGAACCCGCTCGACCGGATGGTTCGAGTCGAGCGGAACATAAGCCGCCCCGGCTTTCAGGAGCCCGAACAGCGTGACATAGGCGTCGACGCCGCGGTCAAGCAGCACGCCGACCCGGTCGCCCGGCTTGACGCCGCGGGCGCGAAGGAAACGGGCCATCTGGCTCGCGCGGGCGCCAAGCTCGCGGTAGCTGAGTTCGACGCCGTCGGTGGAGACGGCGATGCGGTCGGCGAATTGGCCGCAGGCCTCGTCGAGCACGTCGTCGAGACGCTCCCCGAACCGCCAGCGCAACGCCGAGGCGTCGCTCAGGATCGAAGCCGGACGCGCGGTCTCGAAGCGGCGCAGATCGGCCAGCGGATCAGGCCCGAGGCCCTGCTCGCGAACGCCAAACTCAGGGATTCAACATGATAAAACGCCCACCCTCAGTCACATTTCGCGGCGCCGCCGTCTTTCGCTCGGGCGCTCGCCGCACATCCGGTCTTCATCCTTGCGGTCTTCGGCCGCGCGTGACGCGGCATCGGACCGTTAGCGGCGCGAACATCTGCGCCTGAACGGCTGAACGGCTCCTGAACGGAAGCCGCGGCCCCTCGCCGCATTCCAAGAGAGGCGAGGCGCAACACGCCCATTTCCGGCCGTCTCTTTCCTATCTATCTGATATGAATAGACAAATTAATCCGCTCGTCCGATGAGCGAGCAGTCGCGGACGACACGCGCGGGGCGCCGTTTCGTGATATGGCCGCACCCGAGCCGTCAGAAAGCGCGCTTCAGGGCGTTCCTCTCGGCGGCTTCCGTTCACCTGATTCGGCGACAATGACCGCTCCGCCCCTCGACCGAACCGCCAAGCCGAGGTCTCCGCGCCTCCGCGCGCCGGGCGTCCGCCAGGTTCGTCTGGCCTCAGGGCTCGTGCTCTTCAGCTACGTGACCCTGCATTACCTCAATCATGCGCTGGGGCTGATCTCGGTTGCGGCGATGGAGGACGAACTCGAGGTCCAGAAGCTGCTCTGGCAGTCCCTCCCTGGCGCGATGGCGCTTTACGCCGCCCTCCTGACCCACATGAGCCTCGGTTTCTGGGCGCTCTACCAACGCCGACAGTTCCGCTGGACGCGGCTCGAGGCGACGCAGCTCATCCTTGGCCTCACCATCCCGTTTCTGCTCGCCGATCACGTGTTCGGCACCCGGGTCGCGCTGAGCCTGTCCGGCGCAGACAAGGGCTACGCCCAGGAGCTGTACAAGTTCGGAACGTCGCCGCTGAGCGGCGTTCTCCAAGGCGTCCTGCTGCTGATCGTGTGGATCCACGGCTGCATCGGCGTCCATTTCTGGCTCGCGCTGAAGCCGATCTACCCGCGCGTGAAGAACCTGCTGCTGTCTGCGGCGGTGCTCACCCCCACGCTGGCGCTGATCGGCTACGCCGAGGGGGAGCGGGAGATCCTGCGCGTCGCCGCCGACCCGGCCTGGCGGGCCACGAACCTCTCGCCGGCGCATTTGGGAACGGCGGCGGACGCGGCTCGCGTGCTGGCCGGCCGCTCGGACATGTTGATCTTCCTGGCCGGGACGCTCGCGGGCGTGCTGCTGGTGCGCGTCGCTCGCGCCTGGCGGGAGCGCTGGGTCGGCTCGATCCGGCTCACCTTTCCCGACCGCACGATCCGGGCGAAGCGTGGCTTGAGCGTGCTCGAGGCCAGCCTCATCGGCGGCGTTCCGCTCGCCCATGTCTGCGGCGGACGCGGCCGCTGCTCCACCTGCCGCATTCGCGTTCTCGGCGACCTCTCCGACCTCCCGGCCCCGAGCGAAGACGAGGAGGCCGTGCTCGACCCGCATCCACGCCGAAACCGGGGTGCGGCTCGCCTGCCAGCTCAGGCCGACCCGCGATATCGCCTTCCTGCCGCTGCTTCCGCCCCACGCGACGCTCGCCGACGTGCGGCGCGGACCCACGCGCTCGGGCGAGGAGCGCTACGCGGTGGTGATGTTCGTCGACATGCGCGGTTCGACCCGACGCGCCGAGAGGCGCCTGCCTTACGACACGGTGTTCCTGATCAACCAGTTTCTCAACGCCGTCAGCAGCGCCATTGTCGAAGCGGACGGCCAGCCGAACCAGGTGCTCGGCGACGGGCTGCTGGCGGTGTTCGGCTTGAAGTCGGACCCCGAGGCGGCCTGCCGCGCGGCGGTCGCCGCCTGCGGGGTGATCGCGGCCAATGTCGAGAAGCTCAATCACGCGCTGGCTCAAGGGCCGGTCGAGCCGGTTCGCTTTGGCGTCGGGATCAACGCCGGAATCGTGATTGCGGGCGAGATCGGCTACGAACGCCACGCGCAGTTCACGGTGATCGGCGACGCGGTCAATGTCGCTTCGCGCCTTCAGGACCTGACGCGGGTCCTCGACTGCGAGGTCCTGATCTCGGAGGAGGTCTATCGCCGCGCCGGCCTCGACCCCGCCGCCCTCCCCGCCCACGAGGTCGACGCGCGCGGTCGCGACGGAAGGGTCAAGGTGCGCGCGGCGAAGCGGGCGGCGGACCTCGCCGACCTGGTCGCGTACGCGGCGTGAGCGGCGAAATAGGCTAACGAAGGCTGACGCGGGCCGTGTACAAAATTCCGACTCGCGTTCCTCATGTCATAAACCGGGAGCGAACGGCGGCGACGAACGCCGCCGCCGGCGCAATCGTCTCTTGAGCTTCGTCGATACCAAGGGTGTCGGCGGTGTAGTCCGCCAACAGCCTCGCTTTTAGGACGCGTGCGAGCGCGCGGCCCTGTTCGGGGGCCATCTTGCCGCTCTTCACGATACATTCGCCGAATGCCGCGACCAGGCCGCTATGGGTCTTGACGATCGCGCCATCGGTGCGGGCTCCGACGGCCCACAGCGCAACATGCGCGGCGTCGAACATCGCATAATAGGCGCGATTGCAAGCGCCTTCGCATTCGTCCTCCTGCATGAGAATTCGCGCCGCCGCGAGCGCGCGCTCGGCCTTCCTGAGGTAACTCGCCGCGGCCGTCGAACCCGTCACAGCCGGAATCCCTCCCGTTTGATCGTCTCGATCAAACTGGGGTTGCCGATCATCACAGGCTCAGTCATCTCGTCTTCCCAAATAGGGAGAGGATCGACGAGCACCCCGGTCTCCTGCATCACATCGAAGGCAATCCCGGCCATGTCCCCCGCAACCTTGAAACGCGAGCCGGCCTTGCCGCTAAGGATCACGGCGACATCGGCGTCGCTGTCGCCGCGATGGGTCCCTCTCGCCCGGCTGCCGAACACAAAAGCCTCGGTGACGGCATACCTGGCTCCCAGTCGCTTCAGGAAGGCTCGGGCTGCCCGTTCGGTGTCGGCGTCGATCCTTGGTTTGACCGAGGCAAGCGGCGCGTCCGCGAACCGCGGTCCGTCGCCGCCAGAGCCGGTCCCCGGCGCTTCAGCGACGCTTTGTCGAAGATCGGTTCTGCTCGGTCTCTCAAGAGCCAGACGTAGCCCCTTTTCGACCAGGTCGCGGACCTTGACGCCTCGCAGAGCGGCTTCGGACTTAACACGACGATAGAGGTCGTCCGGGACTTCAACCGTGGTCTTCATCGCGCTGCCCCATATAACCGTAGACCCATATTTATGGGGAGCCGAATGCGTAAGCAACTGCGGCAGGGTTTGCGGCTGTTGGACCTGATCGCCTTCGCGATACGGAGTTTTTGGGCGTCACCGGCGCGCGGCGCGGTTCCACCGGCGGCCCTACCCCGCGATTGTGCGCACTAGGCCGGCTCCGTTCCGCCCGGCCCGAGCGAGCGTTGGACCATGACGGTGTCGGTCCAGTGGCCGAACTTGTAGCCGATCGTCGGCAGATAGCCGACCTGGCGGAAGCCGAACCGCTCGTGCAGCTTGAGCGAGGCCTGGTTGGCGGCGTCGATATAGCCGATCATCTGGCGGAATCCCGCCGCGGCGCAAGAATCGATCAGCGCCCCCATCAGGAGCTGGCCGACGCCGCGCCGCAGATGATCGTTGTGGACGTAGATCGAGTGCTTGATCGCGTAGCGGTAGGCTGGACGCTTGCGGAACGGCACGGCGTAGGCGTAGCCGAGCACCACGCCGTTCTCCTCCGCCACGATGTGCGGCATCTTGCGTTTCTGCATGTTCTTGCGCCGGCGCTTCAGGTCTTCGGCGTCCGGGGCTTCGAACTCGCCGACGTCGAGTTCCGGATCGACCCCGCGCCGGATGTGATGCAGATAGATCGCCAGCATCGCCGGCACGTCGCCGTCGCGCGAAATCGCGGACGATGATCCGGCCGGATCCCGTCTGCCGCTCTTCCGATTCACTCACGGCGACCTTCGCTATCGAGTCCATCGCGACCCTTTACGCGAAATCATCCGCTGACAAAATAGGGCGCGCTTCGCGCTGAACATGATCGCGACGTCCCTCGGAGATGAACGAAGTCGGTGTTCGCGGCGATCCGGTCCGGGATGGCGGCGAGGTCCCGACGAAGCGCGGGAAGCTCGCCGCGCGCGGTCGCCGCATCGCTCCGCGCGTCGCGATGCGGCGACCGCGGGGTTTCGCTCGATCTGTCTTTTGGGCGCCTTTCGAAACTATGATGACGGCGCTATCCTCTGCGCCGGTTCGATCCCGTTCGGCCAGCCCGGCTTCGCTTCCGCACGACGTCGGGCCGTTGGCAGTCTCAGACGGCCTCGACGGGGGTCTATCAGCCGTTTGCGTGATTGGGCGGCGAGTTGTTTTCGTTGTGTCAGTCATTTCTCATCGTAGGGGAGCCAATATTAATGGCCGCGAGCGATTCCAGTTCGGGACGCCGGATCGAATGGGTCGACGTCGCAAAGGGCATCGGCATCTTTCTCGTCGTTTTTGGCCATAATCTGGGTGGACTCAGAGAAAGCGGTATTCTGAAGAACTCATGGGCTGAACATTACATTTACGTATTCCACATGCCGCTGTTCTTTTTTCTAGCAGGCATATTTGTAAACAGATCGGCTAATCGCTCTTTCCGCGATTATTTGATGAACAAAGCTTCAGTCATCGTCTATCCTTATTTTTTGTGGTCAATTCTGGAAGTTTCGATTCAAATATTCGCCTCGCGATACACAAATAATCATTTATCTATCGTAGATTTAATTAAGCTTACCTATCAGCCAATTGACCAGTACTGGTTTTTATATGCGATATTCCTTATGTATATTGCCTATTGGTGGGTACGCAATGCAAAAATTTCGGCTAATATCTTCGTGACGATTGCTTTATTGCTTTATGTTGTCGACACGTTTGCGATTATAAATGTGCCCTGGGACGTTTTTCACGCCGTTTGTGCCTTCTTGATATATTTTGCGTTGGGCGTGAAGGCTGCGGAAACATCCTTCTTCACAGACTTGAACGCGCTTGACGCAGTTCGGCTGTCCGGTCTCGCGATCGGCGGATTTGTTTTGATCGCGGCTGCGGTCGCCGTAAATTCATCCGGACTCCCATTCCTTCACGTTGTCCTCGCGCTGACAGGAACGGTCGCGACAATTTCTTTGGCAATGTTGCTGTGCGAGTCTCCCATGGCCTCGCTCTTGAGAATTCCTGGATTCTATTCGTTGGAAATTTATGTCGGTCATACGGTTTTTGCTTCGGGAGCGCGAATAGCGATGCAGAAGGTGTTCGGCTATTCCGGGCCGCTTCTGCATCTCGTCGTAGGAACCGCGTTGGGGATGATGATCCCCATCCTTCTGGCTGTCTGGGGACCGAAAGTTGGTCTTCCCTATCTCTTTACCTGGAGCCGGTCCCGGCGGGACATGGAAACTTCGGCGATCAAGCTGCCGGCAGGATGAGGGCCCTCCACCGGAGGGGAGTCCGGGCCTTGCGCCCCGTTGCGCTCCGACCTCCCTACGGGCCTTCCCTGACGGCATAGGTATAGAACCGGACGACCCCGGAATCGTCGACTTCGCGGTAGAGGCCCTGAATTTCCGACTCGAAGCCCGGGAACACGTTCGATCCCTTTTCGAACATCTTCAGGTAGTCGACCATCGGGCGGGACCTGGCGTCCAGCCGTTCGCCCGGCACGACGGTTGCGATCCCAGGCGGATAGACGACAAACAGGGTCGTGGCGACGCGCCCCTCGAGCTCGTCGAGCGGCACATAATCGATGTTGTTGCGCGTCAGATGCAATTGCGCCTCGCGCGGCGTCATCGCCACAGTCGGAATGTGCTCGGCGGCGAACTGCGCCTTCTGCAGCCGGCTGATGTCGTGGGCGCGGTAGAAGGCGTGCATCTCCCCGCAGAGATCGCGCAGCCTTTTGCCGCGATAGCGCTTCGGGCGCTTGGCGACGAACTCCGGCATCACGTCGTCGAGCAAGGCGTTGTCGTCGTGCAGCCGCTTGAACGCCGCCAGCGACGAGACCAGCGTGCCGGCCTTGCTCGCCTCGACCCCGGGGGTCAGCAGGAACAGCATCGAGTTCATGTCGTTCTTCTCGGCCACGACCCGGTTCTCGCGCAGGTACTGCACGACCACCGGGGCCGGAACGCCATGCGCCTCGTAGTCCCCGGTCTTGCGGTCGAAGCCCGGCGTCAGCAAGGTGAGCTTGGCTGGATCTGTGATGGCGTAGCCTTCCTCGACGCTGTCGAAGCCGTGCCACGCCTGCCCCGGCGCCAGCGCCCAGTAGCGCGGATCGCGCGCCAGAAGGTCGGTCGAGACGCTCTCCCAGGGCACGTCGTGCGCGCCGCCGTCGAACGCCGCGTCGCGGATCGACACCCGGTCCGGGACGAAGGGGTCGAAGAACCAGCGCCGGGAAGGATCGCGCTCCTTCTCCTCGAACTCGCGCCGGACGGCGCGAAGCTTCTTCCTGAGCTCGATTCCAAGTCGGATCGTGTCGTCCCACAAGACTTCGCCCGAGCGGCCCTTCATCATCTGCGCGCCGACGTCGAGCGAAGCGAACAAGGGATAGAACGGCGAGGTCGACGCGTATTGCATGAAGCTTTCATTGAAGCGCCGATGCTCGACGCGCCGACGCTGGCCCTTGATGTGGCTGTCTTTCCGGTGGATCTGCGAGGCCTGCGAAAAGCTCGCGAGCTGCTTGTGGGTCGACTGAGTCGCAACAATCCCGGGCGAGGCCTCGTTGAGCCCCTTGAGCCCCATGGCGAAGCGGCTCTCGTAGATCGGGTGGAACTTCATGAAGCCCGCCCAGGCCTCGTCGAACATGATGTAGTCGCACAACGGGCCGATGCGCTCGAGGGTGCGCTGGGCGTCGTAGATCGTCCCGTCATAGGTGCATTGCTCGATGACGGCGACCCGGAAAGGCCGCTCGCGCTTCCAGGCGTTCGGGTCCTTGACCAGCGGGTTGACGCGAATGCGCTCGCGGATAGCAGTCTCGTCGAGCTCTTCCGGCCGGATCGGGCCGATCAGGCCGTAGGCGTTGCGGTCGGTCGAGAGATAGACCGGAATGCCGCCCGCCATGAGAAGGGCGCCCTGGTGGGCGGCCTTGTGGTTGTTGCGGTCGAACAGCACGAGGTCGCCCTCGGCGACGAGGCTCGTCAGCACGATCTTGTTGGACGACGACGTGCCGTTCAGCACGAAATAGGTCTTCTCCGCGCCAAAGATCGCGGCCGCCTCCTTCTGGGCCTGCAGCGCCGGCCCCTCGTGCGTGAGGAGGTCGCCGAGTTCGAGAATCGAATTGTCGAGATCGTCGCGGAACACCGCCTCGCCCAGATGCTCCATGAAGATGCGTCCGATCGGGCTGCGGCTGTAGAAGATGCCGCCGTTGTGGCCTGGGCAGGTCCAGAGCTGGTTGCCTTCCTCGGCGTAATCGACCAGGGCGCCGAAGAACGGCGTCTTCAACGTCTCGGCATATTGTTTGAGCCGCGAGACGAGGTTCCTGGCGATAAACTCGGGAGTCTCCTCGGCGAGGAACACATAACCGTCGATGTAGTCGAGCACCTCGACCGGGATGTCCTCGAAACGCTTGCGCCGCACGAGGATGACGATCGGCATGTCGAGCCCTCGCCGCCGCATCACGTTGATCAGCGAAGCGGCCTTGCCTTCGATGCCCTTCTTGCCCCAGTCGACGACGAGCAGACCGATCGCGGCGTCGGTCTGGACGGCGATTTCCGCATCCTCGACCCGACGCGCCTTGATGACCTGGAACCCCATCCGCTCGATGGCGGCGATGATCTGATTGACCCTGAGGCCCTCGAGATCGTCGGCGTCGAACATCGGCGCGGAGAAGAGAAAGGTGAATCTTTGGAAGAAGTTCATACTTTTTGGGCCCCAAGGCGGGTCGGAGCGCGCGCCGCGCCCCGAAAGCCGGCACAGCTAAGACAGGATGCAGGCGACGGAATCAAGACGTTTGTCCCGACTGGCTGTTTTGCGCGGGCGCGGGGACGATCCCGTAACGCAATGCGTCCTTGTGTCGCGCACCCAATCGCCTGTCGGGCGACCTTGGCGAACATAAATTCAACGAAGCGTCACGCTTTCCCGTTAGATGGTGCGACGCACAATTCGCCGCTCGGGGCGTAGGATGAGCACCTCGCCGTCGTTTCCCGGGGCCCGGCGGAACGGTGATATGACCCCGTTGTCCGGTTTGCGCAGAGGCTGACATGAGCGCCACTCCCGCCCGCAATGCAACTGTCCGCAACACGACCTGGGCCGAGCTCAAGGTCGGCAACTCCGCCAGCATCGAACGCACCTGCTCGGTGCAGGATCTGATCCTGTTCGCCCACGCGTCGGGCAACCTCAACCCGCTGATGCTGCCGTCGGAGGTGGCCGCCGGGGCGACGGCCGATCCGGTCGCGCCGTCGATGTGGGTCGGCTCGCTCGTCTCGGCCGTCCTCGGCAACATTCTGCCCGGCCCCGGCACGCTCTATCGGGCGCAGGACCTGCGCTTCCTCGGGCGCGTCCATGTCGGCGACAAGATCACCGTCACCGTCTCCTGCCGCGAGAAGCGTGAGGAGCCGGTCGCCGTCTTCGACACCCGGATCGTCAACGCCTCTGGGCAGACGGTGTGCGAGGGGACCGCCGTGATCGAGGCGCCGACCGTTTCCAAGGTTACAGAAGCGCGCCACCTCCCCACGCTGATCGTCGACACGGTCGACCATTTCGGCGCGCTCGTGGCGAAGGCGGCCAAGCTGCCGCCGATGCGCACCGCAGTCGTCTGCCCCGATGACCACAATTCGCTCGGCGGCGCGATCCTGTCGGCCGGGCGCGGCCTGATCGAGCCGATCCTGATCGGAGATCCCGGGCGGATCGCGGCCGCAGCCACGGCGCTCGGCGCCGATATTTCGCGCTTTGCGATCGAGCCGATCTCCGACCCGCATCTCGCCGCCGCCCGCGCGGTCGCGATGGCGCTCGAAGGCAAGGCCGTCGCCGTGATGAAGGGCGACCTGCATTCGGACATCCTGCTCGGCGAAGTGGTCAAGAAGGACGGGGGCTTACGCACCTCCCGGCGCATCAGCCACGTCTTCGCGCTCGACGTTCCCACGCTCGACGAGATCCTCTACATCTCCGACGCGGCGATCAACATCGCGCCCGATCTCATGACCAAGGTCGACATCGTGCAGAACGCCGTCGACCTCGCTCGCGCCTGCGGCCTTCAGCAGCCGCGCGTCGGCATCCTGTCGGCGGTCGAGACGATCAATCCGGCGATCGCCTCGACGCTCGATGCGGCCATTCTGTCGAAGATGGCCGAACGCGGCCAGATCAAGGGCGCGATCGTTGACGGCCCGCTCGCAATGGACAACGCCATCGACCTCGAGGCGGCGCGCACCAAGGGCATCACCTCGTTGGTGGCGGGGCGCGCCAACGTGCTGATCGTTCCCAATCTCGAATCGGGCAACATGCTGGCCAAGGAGCTCACCTTCGTCGCGCGGGCGGAAGCGGCGGGGCTGGTGTTGGGGGCCAAGGTTCCGGTGATGCTGACGAGCCGCGCCGACGACGACCGGGCGCGTCTGGCTTCGTGCGCGCTGGCGCAACTTTATCAGTATTATCGGCGCGAAGGCCGGGCGTTCGAGGGCGAGTCGCCCGTCGCCAAGGCCGCCGAATGACCCGAACACGGAGCGCGCGTCTTTGAGCGAAATCGTCCTCACCTTCAACGCCGGCTCGTCCTCGTTGAAATTTGCGACCTTCGCCGCCGACAACGGCCAGTTGAACCACCTCGCCGCCGGCCAGATCGAGGGCATCGGCGCAACCCCAAAGGGCTCGGTCAAGCGGGCGAGCGGCGAGAAGACCGAGTTCGCCTTCGACACGACGTCCGGGGCCTTCAATCATCAGGCGGCGACCGGCGTCATTCTCGGCTGGCTCAAGGACGTCGGCTATGCCGAGGGCATCATCGCGGTTGGCCATCGCGTGGTTCACGGAGGGCCGGACCTCTCGGCGCCGATGCTGATCGACGAGGCCGTGCTCGCCAAGCTGCGCAAGCTCATTCCGCTCGCGCCCCTTCACCAGCCGCACAACATCGCCGGCATCGAGGCGGCGATCGCAGCCTTTCCCGGAACGCCGCAGGTCGCCTGCTTCGACACGGCGTTCCACCGCAGCCATCCCTTCGTGGACGACACCTTCGCCCTGCCGCGCTCCTATTACGACGAGGGTGTGCGGCGCTACGGGTTCCACGGTCTTTCCTACGAATACATCATGCGGACGCTGCGGAAGATGGCGCCCCAGATCGCGCGCGAGGACGTGATCGTCGCCCACCTCGGCAACGGCGCCTCGATGTGCGCGATCAAGAACGGCCGATCGATCTCGTCGACCATGGGCTTCACCGCGCTCGACGGGCTGCCGATGGGGACGCGCTGCGGCCAGCTCGATCCGGGCGTGATCCTGTATCTGATCGCCGAAAAGAAGATGACGGTCGAGCAGATCACCGACCTCCTCTACAAAGGTTCGGGACTCAAGGGCATGTCGGGCGTCTCGCAGGACATGCGCGAACTCGAGGCCTCCGACAGCCCGGCGGCGCGCGACGCCATCGCCTATTTCGTCGCCCGCATCCGGCGCGAGCTCGCCGGTCTCGCCGCCACCGTCGAGGGCGTCGAGGGGATCGTCTTCACCGGCGGCATCGGCGAGCACTCCGCGCACATCCGCAAGGCTGTGCTCACCGGCATGGACTGGATGGGCATCCGGCTCGACGACGAAGCCAACAGCGCCGACGCCCAGATCATCAGCGCGCAATCCTCCCCGACCACGGTCTTCGTCATCCCGACCGACGAGGAGCGGATGATCGCCACGCATACCCTCGAGATTACCCGCAAGAAGCCAACCGGATCGCAACCAAGGCAAACGCCATGACCTCCACCTACAGCCCCGGAACCGGCCCCGAACGCGCCATCCAAGACGCCAGGACCGTAGGCCATCAGTTCGAACAGATCCTGTTCGCCCTCAGCCGCCGCATGGAGCGGACTTCGAAGGACCACGGCCAGCGCATCCAGAAGTTTTGGGGCGACGCCGCCGACATGCAGCGCCGCTTCGCCGAAGCGCAGAAGGACGGCACGCTCGCCGACGAAGCCAGGACCTACGCCGCCGACGCGCAGCGGCGCACCCTGCTCACGCTCGACATTTTGCGCGAGCGCGCCGAGCAAGATATCGCGCATGAGAAAGCCGGCACGCCGCCGGTGCTCATCTACGACTACGAGGTGGTTCTCGACGGCAAGACTCTCCCGCGTCCGACCAACAAGATGCTGCTGAAGATCCTGCCGCCCGAAGGAATCGAGGTGAAGGACTGGAAGCGCCCCTACATGATCGTGGACCCGCGCGCCGGACATGGCGCGGGCATCGGCGGCTTCAAACAGGACAGCCAGGTCGGCGTCGCGTTGCGCGACGGCCACCCGGTCTATTTCGTCGTGTTCCGCCCCCATCCGGAACCGACCCAGACGCTCGCCGACGTCATGCGCTCGGAGGCCGCCTTCGTCGCCAAGATCCGCGAGCTTCATCCCGACGCGCCCAAGCCGATCATCGTCGGCAACTGCCAGGGCGGCTGGGCGAGCCTGATCCTCGCCGCGATGAACCCCGACATCAGCGGCCCGCTGGTGGTCAACGGCGCGCCAGTCGCCTACTGGTCGGGCCGCCTCGGCGAAAACCCGATGCGCTACAACGGCGGCCTGCTCGGCGGCGCGGCCCCGGCGCTGTTCCTGTCCGACCTCGGCGGCGGCGAATTCGACGGCGCCCATCTCGTCAGCAATTTCGAGCAGCTCAACCCCGGACGAAACTACTTCGGGAAGTACTACGACCTGTTCGCGGCGCCCGAGGCCGGGCGCGAGCGATTCCTCGAGTTCGAGAAATGGTGGGGCGGCTTCCACTTCATGAACGAGCAGGAGATCCACTGGATCGTCGAGAACCTGTTCGTCGGCAACAAGCTTGCCCGCCATGAGGCCAACCTGGAGCCGGGCCGCCCGATCGACCTCAAGGCGATCCGCACGCCGATCATCGTGTTCGCCTCCTGGGGCGACAACATCACGCCGCCCCAGCAGGCGCTCAACTGGATCGTCGACACCTACGCCGACGAACATGAGATCAAGATCCGCGGCCAGCGCATCATCTACATGGTGCACGACAGCGTCGGCCATCTCGGAATCTTCGTCTCCGCCTCGATCGCTAAGAAGGAGCACGCCGAGGTCACCTCGGTGATGAAGACGATCGAAGCGCTGGCCCCCGGCCTCTACGAGATGACGATCGACCAGCAGATCGGCGAAGGGGTCGATGCTCGGTTCACCGTCAGCTTCCACGAACGCAAGGTGACCGACATTCTCGCCATCGACGAGAATGACCGTTCGGACGAGCGCGACTTTGCCGCGGTGCAGCGGTTCTCGGAGCTCGGGACGGAATTGTACGACATCTGGGCCCGCCCGCTCGTTCAGTCCCTGGTGACGCCGCAACTCTCCGAAGCCCTCAAGAAGACCAATCCGGCCCGCGTATCGCGCACGATGTTCGGCGAGGCGAACCCGTGGATGAAGGGGGTGGCGGAACAGGCCCGGAAGGCCGCGTCCGAGGGTAAGGCGGCCGGCGCCGACAATCCGTTCCTATTCGCAGAAAAGCTTTGGGCGGCCAGT
Organism: uncultured Alphaproteobacteria bacterium; assembly: GCA_963748545.1. GTDB lineage: Bacteria > Pseudomonadota > Alphaproteobacteria > Rhizobiales > Beijerinckiaceae > Roseiarcus. The sequence continues at coordinate 197,254 of CAVVJO010000020.1, read as the reverse complement.
ATCGAGAACGCGCTCGACGCCTATCGCGATGTCCGCGACGCGATGTACGAGTTGACGTTCCTCGGCATCTACAGCTCGCCCGTCATGCTGCGCCTGGGCGAGAAGTTCGCCTTCGAGCGCACCCTGAAAGATCCCAAGCGGCTGCGCTACCTGCCGGAAGTGCAGACGGTGCTGCTCAACGTCGACCGAGGCGGGTTCGAGGAAGCGGTGATCCGCATGCTGATCATGATGGCCGAATCCCGCGCGACCGTTCGACGCGACCGCCTGGAGCGTTCGGCCAAGGTGCTCGGCCACGACGAGCCATTCGCCTCGCTCGGTTCGGATAAGCGGGCGGCGATCATCCACGAGCAGTCGCTGATCGTCGAGTTCGAGCCGCAGCGCGCGCTCGCGACCCTGCCCGACCTGCTGTCTGACCAAGCCGAGCGTCGACGCGCGATCCAGGTGGTCGAATTCATCGCCGGCGCGGTCGAGGAAATGGAGCCTTCGACGATCCAGCTCCTCCAGCGGTTCCATTCGGTGCTCGGCCTCGAGGGCCTTGCGCTCCCCGCGCCCCGGCAGGACCCGCTGACCGCGAGCGAGACGGCGCGCGACGACTTCGGCGGCCCGGCCCCGCTCGACGCCGTCGCGCCGATCGCGCCCGAGGCCGTAGCCGAGACCCTTCGCGAGACCGAGCCCGCAGCGAAGCCGAGGGGACGCGGACGCTCGCGCGAGGCGGCGGAATAACGGCAAAGACAATCCCACGGGGCCCCGTCCGAGGCCCCGGGGGTTGGAGTCACGCGGCCGGGTTCGGGAAGGCGGTCCTCGCGTTCGCCAGATGCAGCGTCGTCAGCGACCGCACGAGCCTCGCGTCCTCGTCGTAGAGGGACGACGCCTCGATGTTCAGCGCCACGATCAGCAGGCCGCAGGCGACCGGGACGTTGGTCTCGCAGTGAATGCTGTAGAGCGTCCTCAGCCCCCGCACGACGTCGGAACGGACCTTGTTGTCGCGCGCGTCGATGTGGTCGAGCAGGCATTCCCAGGAGTGCGCGAGTAGGCTGACCGTCGCCCAGAATTGCGCTTCGACGCCGTCGCTGAGCTGAGCGAGTTCGGGCGCGACGTCCAGGAACTCCTCGAGAAGCTGAGAGCCGCGCGACGTTCCCGCGCTTGCATTCAGGGCGTCCTGCATCGTTGCGACGGGCCTCGCGCGCAAAAGGTCGCGCGCTCCGACCACAAAGTTGACAGAAGTCTCCTACGGAACCGTTACTGCCCCGTCGAGCAATCGTCGTTGGAGGCGAGCCAGGCGCGGGCGGTGTCGGCGCCCTGAGCCGCCGCGCGCTCGAACCAGCGACGGGCCGTTTCGCAATCCTTCGGCAGCCCCTGGCCCCGGGCGTACATCAGCGCGAGCATCATCTGCGCCGGCACAAAGCCGGACTCCGCCGCCATCTTGTACCAGCGCAGCGCCTCTAAGGCGTCGCGCGGAACGCCGCGACCGTCGCGATAGAAGCTGCCGAGCGCGGCCTCCGCGCTCGCGTCGCCCTGGTCGGCGGCCTTGCGATACCAGTTTGCGGCCTCGCCGTAATCGCGAGCGACGCCGAGCCCGGACTGATACATCTGCCCGAGCCGGGCTTCGGCGGCCGCGCTGCCGGCCTCCGCGAGCTTGCGATAGCGCTGCAACGCGTCCGCGTAATTCCACTGGTCGAAAGCCGCGTCGGCGGCCCGCAACGCGTCATCGGCGCGAGGCGGCGCAGCCATGCGTGGCGCGAGGATCCCGTAGCCCGCGCCAGCGAGGATCGCGACGGCGGCGATCACAGCGGCGACGGCGCCCAGAGACTTGCCGAACGCGCGCGATGGAGGCTTCGGGCCGCCGACGATGTCCGGCGCCAGCGTCGGCGACCTCGTGGCGCCTGGCTCGGGCTTGGCCATTTCGATCGCGAAGGCGCGGAGGGGCTCGGCGACGTTCTTGAGCGCCGTCGGGCCGAGATCGTAGAAGATGTAGTCGAACTCGTCCCCGAACCTGTCGATAGACGTCTTCGGACAGACAGATCGCGCCGGGTTTGGCCACGCCTTCCAGGCGCGCGGCGATGTTGACCCCGTCGCCCATCAAGTCGCCGTCGCTCTCCTCGATCACGTCGCCGATGTGGACTCCGATGCGCAGCTCGATGCGACGATCCTCGGCGACGCCGGCGTTGCGTTCGCGCATGCCGTTCTGCACTTCCACGCCGCAGCGAACGGCGCTGACGGCGCTGCGGAACTCGGCCAACGCCCCGTCGCCCGTGCGTTTGAACAACCGGCCGTCATGAACGGCGATCGCCGGCTCGATCAAATCGCTGCGGAGCGCCCTGAGACGGGCCAGCGTCCGATCCTCGTCGGCGCTGGCGAGGCGGGTGAATCCAACCACGTCCATAGCCAGAATCGCAGCGAGCTTGCGCGTCGGCGCGCGGCCGGCGCCGACCGAGTCCGGTTTCGCGCCTTTGGCGTGCGGGGAAGAAGCCTCGCTCGGGATTTCGGGGCCCTTGAGATTCACGACCGTCGCATCGGTCGCGCCGGACTGAACCTCGACAGCGATCAGATAGGGGCCGATCGCCAACCGGTCGCCGTCATGCAGCAGGCGTACGCCCTCGACCCGGGTCCGCGCGCCGTTGATGAACGTGCCGTTGGTCGAGATGTCGCGAAGCCAGTAGCCGCCTTCGGCGAACCGGATCTCACAGTGGCGGCCGGAGACGTGGCGGCTCGGATCGGGCAGCGTCCAGCCGAGACCTTCCAGTCGTCCGATGTCGAGGCCGCGCTCCTTGACCTCAACGCTCACCGAGCCGCCGTCGGGCAGCCGATCCGCGTTTAGCAAGGCGAGACGCAACGTCATGGCGGAATTCCAGCCGTCGGTGTCTACGCGGCGGACATGCATTTTGCATCGCCGGTCTTCGGGAGTCTACAGCGTTGGCCCGAAAGGCAATACGCCGGACGCCGGGCGCGCCGAGGTCGAGGGCGTCACAATTCGATCTCCCGGCCGATTTCCACGACCTGACCGCGGGGCAGCGCGAGGTAGTCGCTGAGGCGCGCCGCGTTACGGCTCATCGCGGCGAAGATCGCTTCCTGCCAGCGCGGCAGGCCCTTGCCTTTCTCGGCAGGCACGATCGTCTCGGCGCCGATGTAGTAGGTCACGTCGCCGAGGTCGATGCCAACCCCTTTCAGCTTGCACATCGAAAGGATCTCGTGGACGTCTGGCCGCTCCATGAATCCGATCTTCACCTCGGCGCGCCAGAAGTGGTCCGCCTCGTGCTTGACGGTCACCCGTTGTGCGGGGTCGGTCCAGGGGATCGACACCGTCGTGAGGGTGAGCGCCAGCACGTGTTCGTGCAGCGAGCGGTTCTGCTTCATGTGCCAGGCCATGACGGGCGGGGTCTGATCCTTGGCGCGGGTAAGGAATACCGCGGAGCCCGGCACGCGCACGATCTTGCCCGCCCTCAACAGATCGTCGATCGTCGACAGCGGCACCACCTCGGCGTCGATCCGGGTCTGCATCGTGGTCGCCCCACGGTGCCAGATCCACATGATGAAGTAGACCGCAGACGCGAGCAGCAGCGGAACCCACCCGCCCTGAAGCACCTTCGTCAGGTTGGCGGCGAGGAAGCTGCCGTCGATCACCACGAAGCAGGCCGCGACCGCGCCCGCGGCCCAGACCGGCCAGTTCCAGATCTCGCGCATGGCGATGAACAGCAGCACGCTTGTCATCAGCATGGTCGCCGACACCGCGATGCCATAGGCGGCTGCAAGATTGTCGGACCTGCCGAAGCCGATGGTCAGGGCCAACGTCACGATCATCAAGAGCCAGTTGACCGTCCCCACGTAGATCTGCCCGTAGCCCTCTTCAGACGTCTGCTTGATGGTCATTCGCGGCATCCAGCCGAGCTGGATCGCCTGCCGCGTCATCGAATAGGCGCCGGTGATGATCGACTGACTGGCGATGACGGTGGCGACGGTGGCGAGCAGGATCAGCGGCGTCAGCAACGGTCCGGGGCAAAGCCGGTAGAAGATGTTGCCCTCGGTCGGCGCGCCGTCGAGCACGATCGCCGCCTGGCCGGCGTAGTTGAGGATCAGCGCGGGAAAGACCACGGCGTACCAGGAGAGCCGGATCGGTCCAACGCCGAAATGGCCCATGTCGGCGTAAAGCGCCTCGGCGCCGGTCACACAGAGAAACACGCCCCCCAGCACGAGAAAGCCGGTCGGCCCGCCCCGTGTGAGATAATCGACGCCATAGACCGGGTTGATCGCGGCGACGACCGTTGGATGCCGCAAGATCCCGTAGACGCCGAGCAGGGCGATCGAGACGAACCAAACCAGCATGATCGGCCCGAAGGCCCGCCCGATCGTCGCCGTGCCGAGCGGTTGCACGGCGAACAGGGCGAGCAACACGAGGGTTGCCGCCGGGAGCACATAAGTCGTGAGAGTGGGCGCGATCTGCTCGACGCCTTCGAGGGCGGACAGCACCGAGATCGCCGGCGTGATCGCGCCATCGCCATAGATCAGCGCCGCGCCGAACAGGCCGGCCGCCACAATGATCGGCCGCTGCTGTTTCTTGACGCCGATCAAGGTCATCAGCGCGATGATCCCGCCCTCCCCGTCATTGTCGACCCGCATGGCGAAGTTGACGTACTTGACGGTGGTGATCAGGACGAGCGTCCACAGGATCAGCGACAGCGCTCCGAGCGTCGCCGCTGGGTCCGGGTGCGGTCCGGTTGTGTCCAGGACGGTTTTCAAGGTGTAGAGCGGGCTCGTCCCGATGTCGCCGAACACGACGCCGAGCGCCGCGACGCCGGCGAGCGCGGTGCGCCCGATCGAGGATTTTTCACCGCCGTCGCCCATCCCGATCTCCGTTCGCCGCGCTGCGCCCGCTTAGTCGATAGCCCCTTCGCAAAACAAACGGTTGACGGCCGCAGAGGTCAAGCGACCCGGGTCGGTAAACGTTCCGCAACGGAAGACGGTAAAGGGAAAATGAAGCAAACCTCTTGTCAAGATTAAGAAATTTCGCATCTCCGCCTGACCCTCGATCGATAAAATTCGAACGAATTTTTTGGCCGCGCGCCAAGCCGCGGCCGTGATGCTCGCCCCATCGAACACAGGTTTGCGCGATCATGGTCAACCGGCTTCTCAGTTTTCTCGTTGCGGCGATCATCGTCGGCCTCGCCTGGGCGGGCTTCGGCGAAGCCTCGGAGGGCTTGCCGAAAGCGAGCTACACGCCGGTCGGCGGAGAGACCACCATCCCCTACGGCTGGGTCGACTTCTGCAACCGCCACGCCGAGGAATGCGCGCTCGGCAAGCTCAATCCCGTCGACGTCCACATGACCCGCCAGGTGTGGAAGACCCTCAACGACATCACCGCCATGGCCAACAGCATGGTCGAGCCGATCAGCAATCTCGAACATTGGGGCACCCTGCTCGACCACTGGGACTATCCGGTCGACGGCAAGGGCGACTGCAAGGTGTATGCCCTGTTCAAGCGGAAGCTCCTGATCGAGCGCGGCTTCCCGCGCCAGGCGCTGCTCATGACGATCGTCCGCGACCTCAGCGGCGAAGGCCACGCGGTGCTGACCGTCAAGACCGACCGCGGCGACTTCGTGCTCGACAATCTTTCCGACGACGTCCGGCCCTGGAACGCGACCGGCTACACCTTCTTCAAGCGCCAGGCGCAGGACGACCCGAATACATGGCTGAGCCTCGGCGGCGCGACCGGCGCTGCGCCATCGGAGGCGGCGAGCCAGTGACGGCCGACGTGGGAAGACTCGGCTGGCGTCCGGCTCAGGCGCCGTAGCGTCGATGCGGCGAGACGGCTTTTGAAGCCAGCGCCGAGGACGGCCGTTCTGCGGCGTCAATGCCGAACAACTGACGAAAGGGTCGAGGCGATCCGTCGCGGAAGTTCTCTTGCCTGAACCAGCGAGCCCAATCCCACACAAGATCACCAAAGCCGTCTGACGAGCCCCGCGCCCGACTTGTATTTATCAGGAAAGCCAAATATCCGGTACGATGCAGGAATTGGCAATTCTAGTCGATCATGAGCTGGAGTGGTAAGCAGTTAGCTTACGGTTGATCGTGCTTTCATGGATTCTACATGATGGAGCGAAGGCGTGTTCAGTTGACGACATAATCATAAAACACGCAGAAGTGATCGTCCAGGTCAAAACGACCACCATTATTGGTGTTATCGCTAACGAATGCCACGAAGAAACTGGGGTGAAGCTTCATATTACGCTTCGAGACGACGAGAATGAAATCATACTGGCTAGTGATTTTTGGCCGGCGGCTGCGCACAATATTCCACCGGGAAGCAAATACAGTTTCACATATGTTATTTCCCCCAGCGAAGATAACCCCAAACACCGCGCCTCCAGTCTACAGAGTTGACATCGTCGCGCTGAGCAAATGGTAGACGTTGTTTTGCCTTAGGCGGGACTGAACGTCGGCGAATGGTCACACTCTCTGCCGGGACGATCGCTATAAGCGCTAAGGGAGGCTTGCCGGTCCGTCATCCCCTCCAACGCCGAGGACGGCCGCCGACCCAAGAAGCAGACGCAGCCAGCGGACGACGTTCGACCCTTCGCTGCATCGCAGCGGGTCACAGCTACGCAACGAAAGCTCGCGGTGCGAAATCCGGGAATGCGGGGAAGCGAATGCCTTGTTCGAGAGGACGGCCATTCTCGCGCCCCCACAGGTTTCAGGCGAACCGCGGCGCGCTCGGTCAGGGCGCTCGTTTGTGCCGGTTCGCCATCGTACAAAGTAATACAACCGGCAACGTGTTGGGGATAAAATCAAGCACGGCACAAATTTCCTTGCTCTCGGTGTCGATAAATGCGATGAATATTAACGCGTTGAACAATACGATGGGAGGAATTGGCGGGACGTATCGTTTGAAATCTGTCCTATCCCTGCTTAACTCAATTGGAGCTTGCGCCCGTAGCGTCCTCCCACTGCGGGCTCGACACTTTGCCGGGTACGGTGTGCAGGAAAAGACCCGGTTCACACGCTGGAGAGAAAAGATAGCCAGCCGCATGACGAATAGACTGACGGCCATGTAACGCTATATGCTCGATCGGTCTGCAGGGACCAGCGCGACTGCGAACTCTCCGCCGCCTACGTGATCGATCAAGCGTCGCTTCCTGACGTGCGCGAACGTTCACGTCGCGCGTTGAGAGTCGCGCGCGTCGAGGAAAGACGCGACCGCAAGCGATCTCTTTTGGTCTCGGCGTCTTTTCAGAGCCTTGATCGATGGTCCCCGGAGCCCGCGCCTTGAGGTGGTTGAGCGCTTCCTTCTGTTCCTGCCGAACGCTCCGTCGGCAGCACGTCCAGAATGGATCCGAGACGTAGACAGTCCCGCCTTTCAGCCTGTCCACGGCGGCGACGCGTCGGGGTCGATTCCGTAGCGCGCGATCGCCTCCGCCACAGTCGCGCGCGCAAGCGCGCCTTCCTCGACCAGCGCCGACAGCGCCGCGAGTGCGATGTGCCGCCGGTCGACCTCGAAGAACCTGCGCAATTGCGCCCGCGTGTCGCTGCGGCCGAAGCCGTCGGTCCCCAACGCCACAACTCGCGCCTCGACATAAGCCGCGATGAGCTGTGGGTAGGCGCGGACATAGTCGCTTGCCGCCACGATCGGCGCGCGGCCTGGGAGCAGCCGCGCGACATGACTCTCGCGCCGCGCCGCGCCGGGATGCAGCCGGTTCGTCCGCTCGACTTCGGCCGCCTCGCGCGCGAGCTCGCTGAAGCTGGTCGCGCTGAACACATCGCTCGCCACGCCCCAATCGGCGGACAGCATCTCCGCCGCCGCGATCGACTCGCGCAGGATCGCTCCCGAACCGAGCAGCCGGACGCGCGCTGCGGAGGCGCCGCCGCTCGTGCCGCCGACGCGATAGAGCCCCGCCACGATGTCGGCTTCGACGCCTTCGGGCATCGACGGCTGCGCATAGGCCTCGTTCATGACGGTGAGGTAATAGAACTCGTCGATCTGGCTCTCGATCATGCGACGCATGCCGTGGTCGACGATGACGGCGAGTTCGTAGGCGTAGGTCGGATCGTAGGCGCGGCAATTCGGGATCAGGGCCGCCATTGCGTGGCTGGCGCCGTCCTGATGCTGCAGGCCCTCCCCCGCGAGTGTGGTGCGGCCCGCCGTGGCGCCGAGCAGGAACCCGCGCGCCCGCTGGTCGGCCGCGGCCCAGATCAGGTCGCAGACCCGCTGAAAGCCGAACATCGAATAGTAGATATAGAACGGCAGCATCGCGAGCCCATGGACGCTGTAGGCTGTGGCCGCCGCCGTCCATGACGACACCGCGCCCGCCTCGGTGATGCCCTCCTCCAGGAGTTGGCCGTCCTTCGCCTCGCGGTAGGAGAGCAGCGAGCCGGCGTCCTCGGGCTCGTAAAGCTGGCCCTGCGGCGCATAGATGCCGATCTGGCGGAAGAGGCTCGCCATGCCGAAGGTGCGCGCCTCGTCCGCGACGATCGGAACGATCCGGGGGCCGATCTGCCGGTCCTTGAGGAGCGCGCCGAGGATGCGCACCGCCGCCATCGTGGTCGACATCTCCTTGCCGCCCGCGGCGGTCGCGAAGCCTGCGTAAGACCCGAGCGGCGGAAGCGCCGGAGTCTCTGCCGCCCGGCGCCTCCGCGCGGGAAGAAAGCCGCCGAGCGCCGCGCGGCGCGCGAGCAGGTAGCGCATTTCCCGACTATCGGCCGGCGGCCGATAGAACGCGAGCGCGGCGGCGTCCTCGTCCTTGAGCGGCAGGCCGAAGCGGTCACGAAATGCGAGGAGCGCCTCGACGTCGAGCGTCTTCGACTGGTGCGCGGTCATGCGCAACTTGCCGGCCGCGCCCATCCCGAAGCCCTTCTTGGTCTTGGCCAGGATGACCGTAGGGCGTCCTTTATGGGCGCGCGCGGCCGAGAAAGCGGCGTAGAGCTTGCGGAAGTCGTGGCCGCCGCGCTTCAGCGCGTTGATCTCGGCGTCGGTCATCGTCTCGACCAGCGCGCTCGAATCCGGATCCTTCTGGAAGAACTTCGTCCGATTATAGTCGCCGTCGTGCGCGCCGAGATTCTGGTATTCGCCGTCCACGGTCTCGGCGAACCGGCGCAACAGTACGTGCCGCTTGTCGCGAGCAAACAGCGCGTCCCAGTCGGAGCCCCAGAGCACCTTGATCACGTTCCAGCCGGCGCCGGTGAACAGCAACTCCAGCTCCTGGATGATCTGGCCGTTGCCGCGCACCGGACCGTCGAGCCGCTGAAGGTTGCAGTTGACGATGAAGGTCAGGTTGTCGAGTTTTTCTCGCGCGGCGAGAGTGAGCGCGGCGGTCGACTCCGGCTCGTCGAGCTCGCCGTCCCCATACACGCCCCAGACCCGGCGATCGCTTCTCGTCAGCAGGCCGCGATTCTCGAGATACCGCAGGAAGCGGGCCTGGTAGATCGCATTGATGACGCCGAGCCCCATCGATCCCGTCGGAAACTGCCAGAAGTCGGGCATGAGCCAGGGATGCGGATAGGACGAAAGCCCGCCGCCGCCCACTTCCTGGCGATAGCGCGCGAGCGCGTCCTCGCTCAGGCGCCCCTCGAGGAACGCGCGCGCGTAGACGCCGGGCGCGGAGTGGGGCTGGAAAAAGACGAGATCGCCGCCAAAGTCGTCGCCTGCGGCGCGGAAAAAGTGGTTGAAACCGGTCTCGAAGATTTCCGCCGCGGAGGCGTAGCTCGCCAAGTGGCCGCCGAGTTCGCTGGAGGCGCGGTTGGCGCGCATGACCATGGCGAGCGCGTTCCAGCGAATGATCGCGGTCAGGCGCTGCTCGACCTCGAGATCGCCCGGGTAGGCGCCCTGCTTTTCCAGCGGAATCGTGTTGCGATAGGCCGAATACGGCGGCTGCAGCGCCGAGACGCCCTGGTCCCGCAGCCGCGTCTCCAGCGCCTGCACCAGGAACAGGGCGCGTTCCGGGCCGCGATGGCGCACGATCGCATCGACCGAGTTCGAGCCACTCGCGCGTTTCGATCGGATCGTCGTCGGCTTCGACGGCGCCAGAAATCCCTTTGCCCGCCTCGGAGGTCGTCATCGCTCCGCCCCGTCCTGTTTGACGGAAGCGTAACGCCGGCGCCCCGGAGAGACTATCGCATTCGCGCGTGGCAAATCGACGCCGCCCAAGCGCAAGGCCTTAACCTCGCGGATCCGGGAGGCGCGCGACCGAATCCGTCAGTGCACCCCGAGCAGCGCCAGCATGATGCCGCCCGAGATCGCGGTGCCGAACACGCCGGCGAGGTTCGGCCCCATCGCATGATAGATGAGGTAGTTCTCCTTGTCGTACTCGAGCGCCACATTGTGGCTGACGCGCGCCGCGATCGGCACCGAGGCGATGCCGGCGGAGCCCAGCAGCGGGTTGATCTTCTCCTTCAGGAACAGGTTCAGGATCTTCGCGCCGATCACGCCCGAGGCGGTGCCGAACAGGAAGGCGACGAGGCCGAGCACGATGACCTCGATCGTGCTGCCGGTGAGGAACTTGTCGGCCGCCATGGTCGAGCCGATCGCGACCGTCAGCACGATGATGATCACGTTCATCAGATCGTTCGCCGCGGTCTTGGCGAGCCGGCTGACCACCAGGCACTCGCGGAACAGGTTGCCGAGCATCAGCATGGTGATCAGCGGCGCGACCGGCGGGAAGAACAGATTGACGATGATGCCGATCACGATCGGGAAGGCGATCTTTTCGAGCCGGGTCACCTGGCGCGACTGCTTCATCCGGATCACTCGCTCCTCGGGCGTGGTGAGGAGCTTCATCACCGGGGGCTGGATCAGCGGCATCAGCGCCATGTACGAATAGGCGGCGACCGAGATCTGCGGCAGGAGATGCGGCGCGAGCTTGACCGCCATGAAGATCGCCATCGGACCGTCGGCGCCGCCGATGATGCCGATCGCGCCCGCCTCGTGCAGCGTGAAGCCGAGGACCTTGGCGCCGATCAGCGCGACGAAGATGCCCAGATGCGCCGCCGCGCCGAGAATGACGAGCTTCGGATTGGCGATCATCGGCGCGAAGTCGGTCATCGCCCCGACGCCGAAGAAGATGAGCGGCGGCACCACGAGCAACTGCACGCCCTGATAGGCGTAATAAAACAGACCGCCCGGCTGGGTGAGGTCGGAGCCCGGCACGTTGGAGATGATGCACGAGAACCCGATGCCGACCAAAAGCAGCGGCTCGTAGTGCTTGACGATCGCCAGGTAGATCATGGCGCAGCCGATGGCGATCATCACCAGATTGCCCCACCACAGGTGGGCGAGGCCGGTCTGATCCGCTAGCGCGCCGAGAAACGAAAGCACCTGGTCAATCAATGGACGCCCCTCCGGCCCAATGCGATCCGGCGATCAGTGATGGCCATCGCGCAACGCCTTTTCGTCGATCTTGCCGACACGGTTGAGGAGCGGGAACAGCGCGAGCACGACGCCGATCCCCGAAATCATGATCATCGACATGAAGAAGTCGATGAAGCTGAGCATGAAGGCGCCGTAAAGCGAGTCGGGCATCGTCATCGTTCGCGCTCCTCAGGCGAGAGTCAGGAGGACGCCGCCGGTGTCGACGGAATCGCCGGACTTGACCGCGATCGCCACGACCTTGCCGGCGCCCTTGGCGAACACTTCGGTCTTCATCTTCATCGCCTCGATGGTGGCGATCTTGTCCCCGACCCCGACGGTCTGGCCGACCGTCACGTCGACCGACTGCACGGTGCCGGCCAAAGGCGCGACTTCATCGCCCGCGCTCACCGTCACGAGCCTCGGGGCGGGCGCGGCCGGCGCAGCCACGACGGCCGCAGCCGCGATCACCGGGGCCGCGGTATGGAGGCCGGCCTGCGCGAGGATCGAGCCGTCGTGGCCGATCTCCTCGACGACGACCTCGTAGGCCCTGCCCTCGACGCTGATCCTGAACTTCCGCTGCATGGCGAACTCCTACCCTCCGACCCCTGAAGTCAAATCCTGCCGTGCGACGTCTGGTGCAGCCAGCGGCCTTCCGCCGCCCAGACATTCCCGGTCGCCGCATCCTCGATATGCACCACCCGGACGCCATAGGCGGCGACCGCGGCGGCGATCGCCACCACGTGGTCGGCCGGAATGGCGTCAGCTCCGCGGTCCGCGACGATCTCGGGCGCGCGCGCCGCGGCGGGCGCCGGCCGAGCGGCAGCGCTTCTTCAACGCCGCCTCTTCCTCCGCCTCGGCCTTCTGGCGCGCGATTTCGGAACGCTCGACCCAGCTCAGAAACCGGGCGAGGTGCTTCACGGCCTGCCAAAGGACGGCGACCACGACGATCGCGCCGATCACAACCTTAATCGTTTCCATCATCGGGCTCTCCTCCGCCTTGTCTCGAACGTCAGAGGGGAATGTTGCCGTGCTTCTTCGGCGGCCGCACTTCTCGTTTCGACAAGGCTTTCCGCAGCGAAAGCGCGATGGTCGAGCGGGTGATCGCCGGATCGATGACGTCGGTGATGTAGCCTGCGCCGGCCGCCATATAGGGCGAGGCGAACTCGGCCCGGTAGGCGGCGGCCAGCTCGGCCGCCTTCGCCTTCGGATCCGCCGCCGCCTTCAGCTCCTTGTTGTAGAGCACGCGCACGGCGCCGTCGGCGCCCATCACCGCGATCTCCGCGGTTGGCCAGGCGAACACGAAATCGGCGCCCATCTCCTGGCTGCACATGGCGAGGTACGAGCCGCCGTACGCCTTGCGCAGGATTACCGTCACCTTCGGCGTGGTGCACGAGGCGTAGGCGAACAGGAGCTTCGCGCCGTGGCGAATGATGCCGCCGCGCTCCTGCTCGACGCCGGGCATGAAGCCGGGAACGTCGACCAGGGTGACGAGCGGAATGTTGAAGCAGTTGCAGAAGCGGATGAACCGCGCGCCCTTGTCGGCCGCGTCCATGTCGAGCGCGCCGGCCCGGACCGCCGGCTGGTTGGCGATCATGCCGACCACAATGCCTTCGATCCGGCCGAAGCCGACGATCAGGTTCTCGGCGAACGAGCGGTGCACTTCGAGGAACTCGCCCGGATCGACGATGCGCTCGATGATGCCGCGCACGTCCATCGGCGTCTGCGGGTCGTCGGGGATGAGCGCGTTCACGCCGATGTCCTCGGCGATCACGATGTCGGGGTTCGGCAGGTGCGGCGGATCCTGCGAATTGTTCGAAGGCAGGTAGCTGAGAAGCTTGGCGACGATGCGGATGGCGTCGGCGTCGTCCTCGGCGAGGAAATGCACGTTGCCGGAAACCGAGGCATGCATGTCGGCGCTGCCGACGTCGTCCATCGCAACGGCTTTGCCGGTGACCGCCTTGATCACCTCCGGCCCGGTGATGAACATGTAGGCGTTCTTCCGGGTCATGACGACGAAGTCCATCAGCGCCGGCGAATAGGCCGCGCCGCCCGCGCAGGGGCCGCAGACCACGGCGATCTGCGGCACGACGCCGGAGACGAGCACGTTCATGTAGAAGACGTCGCCGTAGCCCGACAGCGCGTCGACGCCCTCCTGAATGCGGGCGCCGGCGGAATCCTTGAACGCGACGACCGGGCAGCCGAGCTTGGCGGCCTGCTGCATCAGCATGACGATCTTCTTGGCGTGCATCTTGCCGAGCGAGCCGCCCACGACGGTGAAGTCCTGGCTGAACGCCGCGACCACGCGTCCGCCGACGTAGCCGGTTCCGGCGACGACGCCGTCCGCGGGCAGCACCTTCGTCTCCATGCCGAAGAACCGGGCCGAGTGGCGCACGTGCGTGCCCTGTTCCTGGAACGTGTCTTCCTGGAAGAGCGCATCGAGCCGGTCGCGCGCCGTCATCAGGCCCTTCTCATGGCGCTGCGCGAGCTTGTCGGCGCCGCCTCCTTGCAGCACCTCCTCTCGGCGCCGGTTCATGTCTTCGAGAAGGTCTGCGAATTGCGTCATTCGGTCACCGTCCGCCTGAAAGTCTTGGGTCGTCGGGTGTCTCAGGAACCGGGCGGGAGACGCGGCTCGGCGCTCACGCCGTCGCGTTTCGTGAGGCCGTCGATCGGCGGCCGCCACGCGTCCCAGTCCATACCCTCCGCCGTTCGTCTACGATAGAAGTAGAGCTTGGACGGGAAAAGATACAGATGTTCAATCGCCGCAGGCGAGACCATAGACGAAAGTCTCAAGATGGGCGGATCGGTCATTGCATACTGGGTCAATGAGCCGCCCTCGCGCCCTATAATACGGGCGGTTTTCACGCCTGAACGCTAGGTGTGCGGCGTTCGTGGCGTGGAGGGAAAGGGAAAACCGGAGCTCGCGCCGCGACGATAGGTCGCGTGGTCTTGCGGTTTGCGTAGCCGCGCGCCCGGCCCTTGTCTTTCGCCCCGCCCGCTCTCGCCATCCCCGAGGCGCCTGCAGCCCCGACGCTGGCGCGCGGAGCGGCGCGGCGGCGATGCGTCGGGGCGCTGCAATCTGCCGCATTGCCTGTCGCGGCCATGTGACCGATGATCGGCTGGAAAGGGGCCACCGCCCAGGGATGCTTCGTCCCTGTGCGCCCTTTCTGAATGGCTTCGGAATGACGCGGCGGCCGTTTTTGGCGCGTGTTCGCGTCGGTGAAAAAGTACCGGCGCTGCGAGCCAGATTGATCGCCATAAGCTGCTTGGGCTCCGTCGGGGCTGCAAGGGAGGATCGGCGATCCTGAGAGAGCGGAGATTGATGTGGACTACGAACTGAACGAACCCGCCGTAAACGCGGCCGCCGTGAACGCGCCCGGCGGCGTCGGCAATCCACGCCTGCTGGCCTGGGTCAACCAGATGCGGCATCTCTGCAAGCCCAAGAACGTGCATTGGGTCGACGGAACGGTCGAGGAGAACGACGCGCTGTGCGAGCAGATGGTGGAGGCTGGCACGTTCGTCCGCCTCAATCCCGAAAAGCGTCCGAACTCCTATCTCGCCCGTTCGCACCCGTCGGACGTCGCGCGGGTCGAGGAGCGCACCTACATCTGCTCGACCAACAAGGTCGACGCCGGGCCCACCAACAACTGGGCGCCCCCGCAGGAAATGCGCGGAACGCTGATGGGCCTTTTCAGCGGCTGCATGCGCGGCCGCACGATGTACGTCATCCCGTTCAGCATGGGGCCGCTCGGCTCGCCGATCGCCAAGATCGGCGTGCAGATCACCGACAGCCCCTATGTCGTGGTCAACACCCGGATCATGACGCGCATGGGCAGCGCCGTGCTCGGCGTACTCGGCGACGGCCCGTTCATTCCCTGCATGCATTCGATCGGCGCTCCGCTCGCGCCGGGGCAGAAGGACTCGACCTGGCCCTGCGAGGGCGACATCAGCCGCAAATACATCGTGCACTTCCCCGAGACCTACGAGATCTGGTCGTACGGATCGGGCTACGGCGGCAACGCCTTGCTCGGCAAGAAGTGTCTCGCGCTGCGCATCGCCTCGGTGATGGCGCGGGACGAAGGCTGGCTCGCCGAGCATATGCTGATCATGGGCATCCATTCGCCGACCGGCGAGCGGACCTATCTGGGCGCGGCTTTCCCGAGCGCCTGCGGCAAGACCAACCTCGCCATGCTCGTGCCGCCGAAAGAGCTGGAAGGCTGGAAGGTGACCACCGTCGGCGACGACATCGCCTGGATCAAGAAGGACGCGCAGGGGGTGCTGCGCGCGATCAACCCCGAAGCGGGGTTCTTCGGCGTGGCGCCGGGGACGAACGTGCAGTCGAACCCCAACGCGATCGCGAGCTGCTCCCAGAACACGATCTTCACCAACGTGGCGTTGACCGACGACGGCGACGTCTGGTGGGAAGGCTTGACCGAGAAGCCGCCGGCCCACTTGATCGACTGGACCGGCAAGGACTGGGAGCCCGGCTGCGGCCGTCCCGCGGCGCATCCGAATTCCCGCTTCACCGCGCCGGCCGCGCAGTGCCCGTCGATCGACCCCGAGTGGGAGAACCCCGCCGGCGTGCCGATCAGCGCCTTCCTGTTCGGCGGACGCATGCGCAAGAACATGCCGCTCGTCTACCAGGCGTTCAACTGGGCGCATGGCGTCTACCTCGCGGCCACCATGGGCTCCGAGGCGACCGCGGCGGCGATCGGCGTGACCGCGACCCGACGCGACCCGATGGCGATGCTGCCGTTCTGCGGCTACAACATGGCCGACTACTTCAACCATTGGCTGGACGTGGGGCGGCAGGTCTCCAACCCGCCGCGGATCTTCCGGGTCAACTGGTTCCGCCGCGACGACGACGGCAAGTTCCTGTGGCCGGGCTTCGGCCAGAACATGCGCGTCCTGAAGTGGGTCGTCGACCGCGTGCGCGGCCGCGGCTATGCGGTGGAAAGCCCGATCGGCTGGATGCCTCGCTACGAGGACCTCGACTGGCGCGGCCTCAACTACAACCGCGAAACCTTCTACGACCTGATGGCGGTCGCCAAGACCGAAGGCGCGGAAGAGGCGCATCTGCACGAGGAGTTGTTCGACCGCTTCTTCGACCGCATCCCGAAGGAGTTCATCTACGAGCGCGAGATGCTGCGCTCGCGCCTGTGGCGCTCACCGGCCCGCTGGCAGCTCGCGCGCGAATGATCGAAGGGAGCGCGTCTCGCGCCCCCTCAACATCCCTTCTCCCCGCTCGCGGGGAGAAGGTTAGGACGAGGGGCGGGGCGAGAAGCCGCGACGGCTAATCGCCTCGGCCCCTTGCCCCTGCCCTCCTTTCGCAAGCTGGGCGAGGAGTTGCGAAGCCGGGCCGCTCCGCCCAACCGCATCCCGCTATAAGGCGGGATGACGCCGTCCCTCCAGGACGCGCGGTGCGACGCCTATGCGGCAAATCGCTCAAGGTGACTGAAGGCCATGTCCAAGGCCATCTCCAATGGCTGAGGATCACGAGCCGTCTTTGACAGGAGGATGCCGCCCTGGATCGCGGCCAATAGGGCCACGGACATCGCCTTCGGATTGGCCTCAGGCTTGATGTATCCGCCTTCCTGCATACGGCATAGGCCTCTCTCAATGACCGCGCCCCAAGCGGCGAAGCTCTGATCGAGTTGGCGACGAGCCTCCTCAGAGTGGGCCGCGAGTTCGTTGGCGAGCGAGCCTAGCGGACAGCCTCCGGCGCCGCCCGCGCGGTTCGCGGCAATCATCGCGTCTCGCCAGACACGCAAAGCCTCGAAAGAGTCGAGGCTTTCGAGATGCAGGGAGTTGGTCGCCAAAATGCGGTTGGTCTGCATGTCGATTACCTCGCTCACAAGAGCGTCCTTGTTCTCGAAGTAATGATAAAGCTGAGACCGACTCGCGCCAGTCGCCTCCATCACGTCGTCGAGGCTCACTCGCTCCGCCCCCTTGGCGTAGATCAGTTCGGCGGCGGCTTCGACGATGCGCCGTTTCGTCGTCGCCCCCCTTGTGGTCAACACACGGCTCCTCGGCTTTGTCTTCCTGCTCATCGCCCTTGCATCCAAAATTGGACTGGACAGTCCAATTTTGCCCTCGCATATCTGGACCGGTTAGTCCAGACCCGAGGATGTCCCCATGACGCAGCCCCTGCAGAACGGCCAACGCTTCCCTGAACTCGATATTCCCGCCGTGGGCGGCGGGACCCTGAGCCTGCCGGGGGATCTGGCCGGTTCATACGGCGTCATCCTGATCTACCGCGGTCATTGGTGCCCGTTCTGCAACGAGCAGATGGCGGCCTTCGCGAGCGCGTCCGGAGCGCTTTCGCAGGCCGGCGTCAAAGTCGTGGCCTTCTCGGTGGACGACGAAGCGACAACAGCGGAATTCCTCCAGAAGCATCGTCTTCCTTTCAAGATCGGGCATTCCGCCAACGTCGAGACGGTTGTCGGCGCGACCGGGGCCTACGACTCGCAGTTTCCGACGAGGGGGCGTTTCCTCGAGACGACGGGGTTTGTGCTCGCCCCGGATGGAACGATCGTCAATGCCGTTTACTCGAGCCGCGCGATTGGCCGCCTGGTTCCTGGCGATGTGATTCGTCTTGTCACGTTGGCGAAGTCCTTGACGAAATAGCGACGGCTCCGCTCGCCTGCTCCCAGGCGTCGCCGGGGATGATCGCGCCTGTCCCCGTACCGCTCCTGGGCCAGTTGAACGCTTGCGCGCGAGCAACCGGGAGGGAGCGCGTCTCGCGCTCCCTCCCTCGTGAGGCGAGTTCGGCTCGCATCCCGTGGCGCCCTAGGCGACCACTTCCCAGAACAGGCCGCAGATCGCGACGAAGCCGAGCGTGAACACGATCGTTCGGACGAACGGCCAGCCAGCAAGATAGACGATCACGTAGATCAGTCGCAGCCAGAAGAACGCGAGGGCCCAGAACGCAGTCATGGCGTTCTCCCTGCCGGCGACGTGCGCGATCAGCACCAGCGCCGCGAACGGGGCGAAGGTCTCGACCGCGTTCAGGTGCGCGCGATTGGCGCGCTGGCCCCAGAGGGGAACCGGCCGCGGCTTCGGGTCAACGTAGTTCGCCGGCGCCAGCGCGCCATTGGTCTGGACCTGGCAGACGATGTAGGGAATCCACAACGCCGCCGTCAGAAAGGCGGTGTAGGCGAGATAACGCAGTTCGACGGACATCGGCGTCCTCTCATAGTTTGGCGCTCGGCGCCGGCCGTCGCCGGATCGTGGCGGGCGACGGCCGGCGGAGCGTCACATATCCATCGCCTGGGCGATTTCGATCGTGCCGCCGTTCTTGAGCAGCGGGCAGCCCTTCGCCTTGGCGTGGGCGTCCTCCATGCTCGCGGCCTCGATCAGGCTGTATCCGCTCGCCGGGTTGGCCCCGCCATCGCCGACCAGCGAACCGTCGGCTTTCACCGTGTAGGATTTTGTGACCGGATTGCCGCCGTCGATCACCGCCGCGCCAAGCGCGCCGAACCAGGCGCCCCAGGCGTTCATCGCGGCTTGCGCTTCCTGTGGGTTCGAAGCCATTTTGCCGCCGTGGTAGACGAAAAGATACTTGGCCATCGGAAGTCTCCGAAAATCGAGGGTTGCAGGGCCTCGATGGATTACCACCCCAGCGACCCCGGGGCCTATGGCGACTCCGAGGGTTGAACTCCGCCCGTCATTGTGAAGAGTTCACAAAAGTGACCGAAGCCGCCCCCTCCCCTCGCGCCCTCCTCCAGACCCTTGAACGGCTCGCGGCGCTCGGCGTCGTCCCCGACGTCGCCCCGGCGCTCCGCGCCTCTTCCGCCGCGGTCGAGACGACCATGCGCGACGCGGTCCTCGGCGAGGTCGCAGGCTTCTCCGACAGCCGCAACCCGCAGATCCTTCCCGATCTCAAGGCGCATTCGCATGACCATGTCGCGGAGGTCACGCGTCTGTTCGCGGGCGAGGCCCCCGACGATTTCGCTTTCGTCCGGGCGCACGCGCGCCGGCGGGCCGAACAGCGCTTTCCGCTCGAACTCTCGCTGCACGCCTATCGCTGCGGACACCGGGTGCTGTCGCGCTGGCTGCGCGACGCCGCGGCGGGGGCGCGTCCCGAGAGCGCCCGCGAGACAGTCGACGCGATCGCCGATTTTGCGATCGAATACACCGACGTCATCAGCGCCGTGATGACCTCGGAATACGTGGCCCATACCCGTCTGATCGAGGCGGCGGAAGGCGACCGGAGCGCCGAATTGCTCAATATCCTGCTCAGCGGCTACGACGAATCCGACGGCCGGATCGCGCGGCTGCTGAAGGGAGCTGGCTATCTCGACCAGCGCCAATCCTATGGCCTGATCGCGGCGCGGACGCCGATCGCCGGCGAGCTCGAGAGTCCCGAACGCGCGCAACGGTTGCTCGCCGCGCTCGCCGACCTCATCGCCCCCGCCAACATCCGCCTGCTCGCCGGCGTGCGCAACGGAAGGGTCGTCGCGGTCGCCTCGGCGCTGCGCCGGCAGTCGGGCTGGACGGCGCCGCAGACGAGCCTCGCCGAGCGCCTGAACGGGCTTCTCCTGCAGCTCGGCCCCGCGGTCCTCGTTGGCGTCAGCGCCGATCGCCCATCGACCGCGTCGATCCCGAAAGCGTTGCGCGAAGCCTCCGCCGCGCTCGACTTTGCGAGCGTCGACCGACGGGTCGTGCTGTTCTCCACCCTGCCGGTGCGCAGTCTGCTCGTGCACTCCGGCGGCGAGTACCTGCGCTCGGTGGCGCCGATCTGGATCGATACGCTGCTCGCCGCCGACGCAAAGGCCGGCGGCGCGCTGATCAAGACGCTCAAAGCGCTGGCCGACGCCGACCTGAACGTGCAACTTGCGGGCCGGCAACTCGAGCTGCACCCCAACACCGTTTACGCCCGGCTGCTGCGCATCAAAGACATCACCGGCCTCGACGGCCGCCGTCATCACGATCTGGTCGAACTCCTGCTCGCAGTCGAGTGCGCCCGGGTCTGAGTCGCTGGAGCCCTCGCCCCCATCTCCGAATTGCGATAAGCTCTGCGTAAATGGGAAGGCGCGGATGCAGGTTTATATTTTCCGAGGCCCTGGCAGAGTCTTTGGTTTTACTGCGAATGAGGCGGCAGCGAACCTCCCCTCACGTTACGCACCGTGCGCTCCTTTCAAAACTGTTGAAATGAAAAGGGGCGTGCCAACGCCGGGCGGCGTCAGCACCGACGAGTGCTTGGACGACATTGAAAGGTACGGCTATCACATCACCGACGCCCACGTTCGGATCACCGAACAGGACCAAGGCTAAGGGACGGAACACAAACGCGCCGCGACGACGCTCTCGGCGACGCCGCAAGGGAGACTTCTATTGCGTCCCCGCCCGGGGACTCCCATGGCAGCGTGCGATCACCCCTCAATACCCGCAGCGCATCGAACGCCGGGCCGGCCCGCAGCGCCTGAAGAGCGTCCGCTCGCGTCATCGGAGTTCTGCGGAGGTTGCCGCCTCTCGGCCGGTCAGACCTGGACCTCGCTCTCCCAGGTCGCGTGGATGACGCCCGGAAATTTTTCCAGTTTGGCGGCGACCGCGTTGAGTTCTTCCGGCACGATCGAGGTCGCGACCAGCGTGGCGACGACGTCCATGGCGTCGTCGCCGCGCGTTTCCGTTTCGACGTCGGCGACCGGATAATGCGCGGTCTCCAACGCCTCGATCAGCGCTTCGCGCGCGTCGGCGGCGGCGGCCGCTGTCACCGACAGGCGGACCTCGTAGGTCGCCTCGCCCGTCTGCTCGTCGATCGGGATGCGGTTGATCCGGTTGACCAGAGGGCGGAGCAGCGTGTTGCCGGCAATCACGAATCCGGTGAGCATCGCGGATTCGACCACGAGCCCCGCGCCGGCGCCGGCGCCGACCGCGGCCGAGCACCAGAGGGTCGCGGCCGTGTTGAGGCCGCGAACGTTCAGCCCCTCCCGCATGATCGCGCCCGCGCCGAGAAAGCCGATGCCCGAGACCACATAGGCCATCACCTGGGTCGAAGCCGGGCCGCCGATCCGGATGCCGAAATCGACGAACGCCGCCGCGCCGACCGCCACCAGCGCGTTCGTCCGCAACCCCGCCGACCGCTGCCGGTACTGGCGCTCGGCCCCGATCAGCGTGCCGAGGGCGAAAGCCACGGACATGCAGATGGCGCTGTTGATCAGCGCCTCGAGATCGAAGGTGGCGAGGAAACGCATGTGTGGGGCGTCGTTTCAGGAGGGTTGGCGGACGGCCGCGTCGTCGCACGGAGCGGGCGGCAAGTCGAGAGCGGGCGTCCGGGCGGCGGCGCAGCCCCCGACTTTGGCGTAAGCCCTTGAATTCATGGAGTGGCTCGCCGCAGATCCGGCCAAATCTAGATGTAAGTCTTTGATAATACTATGTTTTGGTCAGAAAGCCTCGCTCCGCGGCCCTCAGATCTCGGCTCAGCCGCCGCGGCCCGGCCGGCCCCCGGCTTGACGTCCCTGCGCCCCGCCCGGGCTCCCCAGCGCCAGCGCCTCGAGCGCCGCGACGCCCTCGGCCGGCAGCCCCAGGGCGCGCGCCGCGGCGACGACGCCTGCGAGGTAGTCCGCCTTCGCCGCGCCGGGCCCGGCGTTGGCGCCGAAATAGACCAGCGCCCGCTTCGCCCCGCCCGCCGCGATGACGGGCTGGACAACCTTGTCGTAAAGCCTTTTGGGGACGCCCTCATAACGGTCGAGCGCCGGGACATCGGCGAGCGCCAGGTCCCACAGAAGCCCGTGAACCGCTGCGCGGGGCGTGCGCACCGCCGTCAGCCACCCTTCGCGCATGACAGCGAGCCGGTGACGTTCGAGCCGGGCGAGTCCGACGGGCTTCGAGCGCGGGCAACGGCGGCTCATCGCCTCGACGTCCATGTTCGACCCATAGGCGAAGTAAAGCGGCATCGCTACCCGCTCAGCCTTTCCACCTTGTGGACCATGCTCTTGCCCCTGAGCTCGCCGAGAATGGCGTTGAGGTGCTGGATGTCGCGCACCTGAAGGTCGATCCGCAGGTCGCGGAAGTCCACTCCGCTCGCCGCCGAAGAGACGGCGTCGATGTTGGCGCCATATTCGCCAATGATCGTGGCGATCACTCCGAGCGCGCCCGGCTCGTTCAGCATGGTGATCACGATCTGGGTCGAGTACACCGCCTTGTCGGCGGCCTCGAGGTCCCAGCGCACGTCAAGCCAGCGTTCCGGCTCGTCGTTGAAGTCGGCGAGCGCGGGCGAATGGATCGGGTAGATGGTGATGCTCTCCGGCCCGCGAATCCCGACGATGCGCTCGCCCGGCACAGCGCCTCCCTTGGGGGCGAAACGCACCGTCGTGTCGGGATCGAGCCCGCGCACCGGCGCGGGCTGGGCGCCAGGCGCAGGATTCCCGGGTGCGGGCTTGCCGGGCACGCGGAAGACGAGGTTTGCGGCCTTCGGCAACTCGAACCAGCCGGTCTCGTTCTGCGGTACGGCCGGGCCCGCCTTGCGCTCCTCCTTGAAGTCCGGATGGACAGCGCGCACGACGTCGCTGGAATAGATCTCCCCGCGTCCCACGCCGACCATGACGTCGTCGATCGAACTCCGGGCGAGCCGCGGCAAGGCGGACTTGAGCTTCGATTCGGAGAACTTCTTGCCCGCCCTCTCGAACGCGCGCTCCACGATCTGCCGTCCGAGCCCGCCAAACTGCTGCTTGGCCGCTTCGCGCGTGGCGCGGCGAATGGCGGCCCGCGCCCGCCCCGTCACCACAACGCTGTCCCACGCGGCCGGCGGCGTGCTCCGATCCGATCGGGAGATTTGGACTTCGTCGCCGTTCTGCAACACTGAGATCAGCGGCGCGATGCGCCCGTTGATCTTGCAGCCAACCGCAGAATTGCCGATGTCGGTGTGGACGGCGTACGCGAAGTCGATCGCCGTCGCGCCGCGCGGCAGGGCGATCAGCCGGCCCTTGGGGGTAAAGCAGAACACCTGATCATGGAACAGCTCGAGCTTCGTGTGCTCTAGAAACCGCTCGGAGTCGTCGCTCGCCAGCGCCTCGATCGTCTGCCTCAGGCCTCGGTAGGCGCGGCTCTCGCTCACTCCAGGCGTGTCCGGCCGGCCGTCCTTGTAGATCGTGTGCGCGGCGATGCCGTACTCGGCGATTTCGTGCATCTCGTGCGTGCGAATCTGCAGTTCGACTCGCTGGCTGCCGGGGCCAATCACGGTGGTGTGAATCGAGCGATAGTCGTTCTGCTTGGGCGTCGAGATATAGTCCTTGAACCGCCCTGGCACCGCCGGCCAGGTGGTATGCGCGACGCCGACCGCGGCGTAACAGTCTGCGACGTTGTCGACCAAAATCCGGAACCCGTAGATATCCGACAATTGTTCGAAGGCGATCGAGCGGCGCTCCATCTTCTTCCAGATCGAATAGGGCGCCTTCTGTCGGCCCTTGACCTCGACCTTGATGCCGCGCCGGACGAACTGATCCGTCAGCTCCGCGGCGATGCGGGCGATCAGCGCCCCGTTCTTGGTCTTGAGCGCCTCGAGTCGAGTGAAAATCAGCTTGTAGGCCTCCGGCATCAGGCACCGGAACGACAGGTCCTCGAGTTCGTTGCGCATGCTCTGCATGCCCATCCGCCCGGCTAGCGGCGCATAGATGTCGAGCGTGTCTTGGGCGATGCGGACGCGCTTGGCCTCCGGCATGTACTGAAGGGTGCGCATGTTGTGCAGCCGGTCAGCGAGCTTGACCAGCAGCACACGCGCGTCGTCTGCGATGGCCAGCAGGAGCTTGCGGAAGTTCTCCGCCTGTTGCGCATGCTTGGTGACGAAGTCGAGCTTGCTGAGCTTGGTGAGCCCGTCGACCAGGCCCCCGATCTCCTCGCCGAACGCTTTGTCGATGTCGGCGCGGGAGGTCTCCGTGTCTTCAATCGTGTCGTGCAACATCGCCGCTACGATCGTCGCGTCGTCGAGCTTGAACTCCGTGAGAATCGCGGCGACTTCGAGCGGATGCGAGAAATAGGGGTCCCCCGAGGCGCGCTTCTGCGTCCCGTGCGCCATCATCGCGAAGACGTAGGCGCGATTGAGCAGGTCCTCGTCGGCGTTGGGATTGTAGCGGCGGACCCGTTCCACCAGTTCGTATTGCCGCATCATCGCCGCAGCGTCTCAACCTGTCTCCTCGGCCGAATCCCGTTCGCTGGCCCGCGCGGAGCAAACACGACGATTCGGCTGGATTTTAAGAAGCGCGAGACGACGGCCGCCCAAGGTTGGGCGTGACTGGCCGCACGCTTTTTGCGCGGGGTTCGAGGGCGATCATCAACCGCCGGCCGCCCGTTCGCAAGCGCAAAATCGGCCAAGCCGCGCAGCACGCCGCCAATTCAAAGGCGACGGGCGCAAAAAAACCCCGGAGCTTGCGCCCCGGGGCCGATTGTTCAACCGATCGGGTTACGATCAGAAGTAGCGGGTGATGCGGAGACGACCGGCGAAGCCGCTCGAGTTGCCTTCCCAGGCGCCCGGAGCGAAGTAGGCGCCGCCGACGCCGCCGACATTGTACACGGTCCCGAGGAAGCCCGAGGGCTTCTGCTGGTTGGTGTCCTGATACATCAACTCGAGGTCGAAGTTCAGGTTGGTGACCGGGTTCCAGCCGAGGTCGGCGCCGATGATCCAGCTGGTCGCGTTCGGGGAGAGGCCGCCCTGGACTGCCTGGGCGATGCCGCAGCCGAAGCCGAGGAGGTAGCATCCGCCGCCCTGGTTGCTCCACTTCAGACCGCCGACCGACCCTTCCAGGTCGACATAGAACTGCGGCGTGAAGTGATGCTCGAGCAGGGCGCTGACCGACCAAGCGGTCGGGCTCGACCACTGGTTGGTCAGCGGGTTGAACCAGGTGTCGTACATAGCCATCGCCTGGCCGTTGCCGTTGTCCTGGCCGTTCTCACCCCACATGCCGTCCGGCAGACCCGAGTACCACACCGCGTTCTGGGTGTAGGCGCCGGTCACGAGGAAGGTGTCGCCCGCGCCGAACTGCGGCAGGTTGAACGACACGCCGGCGTCGACGCCCCACCCAACCTTGCTCTGCTGTGCGTTGCAGTTGACGAGTAGCGACGCCGGAAATGCCGCAGCCATCGACGCCAGCCGCGCCCTGGAAGACGTTATACGCGACGTTCACGTTATGAAGAACGCCGGAGACCTGGGCCTCGCCCCAGCCCTGCTTGACATGCAACTGGCCGACGATGTCGGGCCAGCGCTGACCGCCGTAGGTGCCGCCGGGAGGCGCAAACTGCGGTGCCGCCGCCGGAGAAGCCGTTGGTGCCCGGGCTCTGCGCGGCGATGGTCGCGGAGAAGCCGCCGCCGAACGAGGCGGTGTAGGCCATCAGGATCGGCTGGTTGAAGCCCTTCTGGTCAGGCGAGAAGAAGTTCGCCCAGTTGTCGCCGCCGCCGGTGAACGAGAAGAACGAGGCGGCCTTACCAGCGGTGATTCCGGCCCAGGTCAGGTAGGCTTCGTTGGCGTAGACAGCCGAGTTGGATGCGGGTGCTGCCGTTGAGCGGATCGAGACCGTTGCCGAGGTCGGCCTGGAAGTCGAAGTGCCCGATCAGCGGGCCGTAGGCGGTGTTCGAGGCGATGTCGAAGCCGAAGCTGGACCGCATCGACCAGCCCGTGGCGTTACGGTAGAAGGTCGAGTTCTTCTGCGAGTTGCTGCCGGCGATGAGGATGCGCTGGCGTCGACTGGTTTCCGTTCGCGGCGGCCAGGGTGTTCAGCGTAGCCGCGAGTGTCGGATTCGTAAGCGCGACCGCGTTCGCGACCGTTGTGTAGCCTGCCTGGTTATACTGGGTGCTCAGATTGCCGAAGACAAACTGAGCAGTGATATAGCCCGAGAGCTTCACGCAGGTGTCGGAGCCCGGAAGGGTCCAGCCCGTGATGCCGCCGACGTTGCAGATCTTGACGTATTGCGCGACGGGAGCGGCCTTCTTCGTGGGAAGATCGGCAGCCTGCGCGCTGGCGACGGCGACGATGCCGGCCGCCGAACCCAGCAGTATGCTCTTAATGAGCGACATTTGGTGACCTCCAGTTGATACCCTTGGGCGTTGGTTCTTCACACTTTCGATCCGGCGGCCCGCTCTCGAACCCAAAACCGAAGGTGATCAGCCCCCTCTTCCCGATTTTGTCGGATCGCCCCGGTCCCGGTCAGGCTTACGTAGCGATCCGTCCGCGACCGGGACTCTCCCGTTCACTCCGGCGAAGATACCCGCGGGCGGCCTAGGATCAACAAAGTTCTGGCCTCCAGCCGGGTTTCCGACACAGTTTGAAAAGCATCGTTGCATAATTGTCACGCAATGCCGCCCCACTCTCGCCTCATTGTCCCGTTCAACGAACGGCAGCGGTGTTTCTGGGCCTTTTCGAGTCTGTACCAGCCCGGAAACCGGCAATTCCGCGGCTTTGTTCGGTCGACCGAATCGCGCGGCTTGCTTGAGTCCATTTCGAACCTTTCAAGAATTTGTCGGCGAAAATTCGGGACGGGCGCAACCCTCGTCCGCCGACCGCCGCGCGAAGCGAGGACGCGTCTTTCGGGCGCCCATCCGAGCGCCGCAACCCCGATCCGCTGGGTTGCGCTGGGGCTTTCGCCCGTGTCCCCGAGCCCGTTTTGCGCCTTTTCAAGAGGTTGCGCAGGAAATTCCGGGCGCGCGCAATTGTTCGTCGGTGACCCGCGGCGCGAGGCGAGAATGCGTCTCTCGGGCGCCGCTCGAATGCCGCAGCCCCGAGCCGCCGATTTTCGCAGCCGCTTGGCTCGCATCGAACGCCCGAGCCGGTTTTGGGCGTTTTCAATAGGTTGCGCCGGAATTTCCGGGCGGGGGCAAGCGCATCGGGGGACGCGCGCCCCGTCCGAGATTGAATGCGACGACTGCGCCCTCTTGCAGCCCCACGCGCCGTCCGACGCGAGCGCTGCGATCAACACCACAGGGTGTCGCTGCATAAACCGCCAGGCGACCATGCCAGAGCCGGAGGCAGGCGACGGCGCATCGCTCCGGGCGAAGAAAGGCAAGCAGGGGGCGGACGGCATGGCGAGCTCGTATATTCGGCAGAATAGATATACGCATAAATTCGGATTTTCACAAGCAAATGTTCATGGGCCCTCACCCTGCCCATCCTGCGCGCGGAGGCGGCCCCGGCTTCGCCTCAAGGCGCCGGGCGGGCCTCGATGATCACGAAGGCTTGGGCAAGCGGCGGTTCGTCGGTGATCGTCAGGTGAATAAAGGCTTCGGTTCCCGCGGGGAGGATCGCCTTCAGGCGCTCGGCCGCGCCCCCGGTCAGCCGCATCGTCGGCTGGCCCGAAGGCAGGTTGACGACGCCCATGTCGCGCCAGAACACGCCGTGTCTCAACCCCGTCCCGAGCGCCTTGGCGCAAGCCTCCTTGGCGGCGAACCGCTTGGCGTACGAGGCGGCGCGCCCGGCCCGACCGTCGGACCGGCGCCGCTCGATCTCGGTGAAGCAGCGCGCGACGAACCGCTCCCCATGCCGCTCGAGCGTCTGCTCGATACGCCTGATGTCGCAGAGGTCGCTGCCGATCCCGACGATCATCGCAGCGCCCCGGCCGCCGCCCGCCCCTCCTCCATCGCCGCGCGCATGCGCTTCACCGTTTCGGCGAGGCCGACGAAGATCGCCTCGCCGACCAGGAAGTGGCCGATGTTAAGCTCGACGATCTGCGGCAGGCCCGAGATGACCCGGCGGAATCGTACTCGAGCCCGTGGCCCGCATGGCATTCGAGACCAAGGCGTTCGGTCTGGGCCGCGGCGACCCGAAGGCGGCCGAATTCGTAGTCCGCGCGCGCCTTGTCGTGATGGGCGAGCGCGTCGCACCAGGCCCCGGTGTGCAGTTCGACGACCGGCGCGCCGAGATCGGCGCTCGCCTTCAACGCGTCGATCGACGGCTCGATGAACATCGAGACGCGAACGCCGGCCTTGCCGAGTTCGGTGACGAAAGGCTTCAGCGACCCGAAGCCGCCGATCACATCGAGTCCGCCCTCGGTCGTGCGCTCGGTGCGTTTCTCCGGCACCAGGCAGCACGCATGGGGCCGGGTTCGCAACGCGATGTCGAGCATCGGCTCGGTCGCCGCCATCTCGAAATTGAGCGGCTTCTTGATCGCGGCCTTGAGCCGCTTCATGTCGTCGTCGTGAATGTGGCGGCGGTCTTCGCGCAGATGCGCGGTGATCCCGTCGGCGCCCGCTTCGATGGCGAGGAGCGCGGCCCTGACGGGATCGGGCGTCGCGCCGCCGCGGGCGTTGCGGACGGTCGCGACATGGTCGACGTTGACGCCGAGTCGAAGCGCGGTCATCGGAAGTCTCCCTTCTGTTTCGTCAGGCCGCGCCGGCGAGCGATCGGCTGCCGGGCTTGACCGCCGGCAGCGCCTGAAGCTCGGGCGGCAGCGCGTCGGCGGAATAGGCCGGAATGTCGAGCGTTGCGAGCGCGACGCGCGGAACGCCGATTTCGGCCTTGCCGCCCGATCGGTCGATCAGGCAGGCCGCCCCGACGATGGCGCCCGGATGCTCGCGCAGGGCCTCGAGGCATTCGCGCGACGAGAGGCCGGTGGTGATGATGTCTTCAACCATCAGCACGCGCGCCCCGTCGGCGATTTCGAAGCCGCGCCGGAGCTTGAAGACGCCGTTTTCGCGCTCGACGAAGATCGCCTTGGCGCCGAGCCAGCGCGCCGTCTCGTAGCCCGGCACGATGCCGCCGACCGCGGGCGAGGCGACGACGTCGATCGGTCCGAACGCCGCGCGCGCCTTTGCCGCCAGCGCCCGGCAGAGCCGTTCGGTGCGCCGGGGGTCCTGGAACACGAACATTTTTTGCAGGAAGACCGGCGAATGCAGGCCGGACGACAGGATGAAATGGCCCTCGAGCAGGGCTCCGGCGGCGCGGAACTCGTCAAGCGCCTGATCGGCGGTTAAGGTCGTGCTGGTCAAGTCCGTGCTCATGGCTCCTCTTAGCAGGGGGCGCTCCGCCCCGCCAAGCCGAGTACGGAGCGCGGTTCCAGCCGACCGGAGCCTCGATGCCCCTGCCCCCGCCCTTCGCCACCAAAGTCCTCGGCGCCAAGCCTGACGCGATCGCGCCGGACGGAACCGCAGTGCGGCTCCTCACGGCGCTCGAAGGCGGCAGTTTTGCGCATTTCGAGCTTCCCGCCGGCGCCGTCTCGCATGCCGTGACCCACCGCACGGTCGAGGAAATCTGGTACGTCGTCGCCGGCCGCGGCGTCCTATGGCGGCGCGCGGGCGGCCAGGAAGGCGTCGAGGCGCTGAGCCCGGGCATCGCGGCGACGATCCCGCTCGGGACCGCGTTCCAGTTCCGTGCCGAGGGCGATGCGCCGTTCGCCTTCGTCGCCGTCACGATGCCGCCCTGGCCCGGCATGGACGAGGCCGTGGCGGTCGAGGGCCCCTGGACGCCGACCGTCGCGGCGGGCCGCTGAACGGCCTTGCGCGCGCGCAAGGCCGCTGGTAGCGAAGGCCCCCACTCCCGAAGGCCGGATTAGCTCAGCGGTAGAGCAGCGGTTTTGTAAACCGAAGGTCGGGGGTTCAATCCCCTCATCCGGCACCACATTTCCTCGCGACGACGTCCACGAGCATCCGGAAGCTGTCCATTTTTCGCAAGTCCTTACGGGGGCAGGTGTTCCAGGTCGTCCGGGATCGTCCGTTGCGATCCAGCGATTTAGTTGGTTATGTGTTGGTATCGAGCGTCTACCAACAACCGAGATACCAATATGCCGCTCAGCGAACTCCAGATCCGATCGACCAAACCGAAGGTCAAGGTCAGCAAGCTTTCCGACGGGTCCAGCAGGTCCTAGCGTTCCTGCAGAAAAGGGCGTCTTGAACTACAGCAAGAGACACATGGCGCGACCGTCAGTTGGTATTTGTGTTGGTATCCGTACGCGCTGACGCCCCAACATTCCTTGAATCTCAAGTTTCTTATGGGCCAGATTCGATTCCTCCCGTGCTCTCGAACGCCCCCAGGGGCAGGAGCGGATAGCTCTCTGGCGCGCGGGGCGTCTCATTGCTGCCCTCCGGCATCGGCAGGGAATGGCGAAGGTCCGCGCGAACCGGTCGTACAAGCGTGCGCCCGCGAAAGGTGCTAATCAACGGGGATATCGAAGCGGCGACCCATTGGGCTCACAGCGCGTTTCGGATCGCAGTCGGCGATGGGCCATGTCCGGTCGCCCCACCCCCGGAGGACGTCGTGCGGGCGAGTTGCGACATCCTGGTGATCGGGGGGGGGATCGCCGGGCTCTCGGCGGCGATCGCGGCGCGCAGGCGCGGAACCTCGGTTGAACTCGTCGACAGCGCGCCTCGGGCATTTCGCGGGGGAAACGCCCGCCACGCGCGCAATTTCCGGGCCGTGCACGATGCGCCGACCCGCTATTCGCCCGGGGCCTATTCGGCAGAGGAGTTCTTGTCGGAGTTGCTGCGGGTTTCCGGCAACGACCTCGACCTCCCCCTGGCGCGGCTGCTGATCCGCGACTCGGCGGAGGTTGCGACCTGGTTCGTCGAAAACGGCGTGCGTCTTCAGGATCCGCGCGTCGGGATGGTTCCTTACTCCCGACGAACGGCGTTTCTCCTCGGCGGCGGAAAGGCGATGGTGAACGCCCTCTACGAGACTGCCGAGGCCATCGGCGTCTCCGTCGCCTACGAGACCGAAGCCGTCTCTATGACCTGCGGCCCCGACGGCGGATGGAGCGTGAAGGTCGCCTGCGGCGCGGACCGGCATCGCATCGCGCCGAGTTGTGTGATTGTCTCGCCCGGCGGTCCCGGTGGGGATCCGGACTGGCTGCGAAGACGCTTCGGTCCGCCCGCCGACGGAATCCATGTCAGAGGCGGCCGTTCCTCGGACGGCCGCGTGATGCAGATGCTGCTCGACGCCGGCGCCCGGGAGGTCGGAGACCCGACGACGTGCCACATGGTGGCGGTCGACGCGCGGGGCCCGAGATTCGACGGAGGCATCGTCACGCGCATCACCGCCATCCCCAATGGCCTTGTCGTCGACCGAAACGCCGCTCCGGTGTCGACCGGGAGCCGCGACGCCGGTCGCACGCACTACGCGCGATGGGGCCCGCTGATCGCGCGCTGCCCCGGCAGCGTTGCGTTCCTCATTCTGGACGCCGAGGGGATGAACCGCTCGTCGCCGACGGCGTTTCCGCCGGTGAGCGCAGGCACGATCGATTCGCTGGCCGGGGCGCTCGGCCTCGACGGCGTCGCGCTCGCGCGGGCGGTCGAGGCCTTCAACGCCGAAGGCCCGCTGGGCCGTCCGCCGGTTGCGACCCCGCCGTTCTTTGCGCTTCCGCTTCGGCCGGGTCTGACGTTCGTCCACTACGGGCTGGCGGTCGACGACCGGATGCGGGTAACCAAGGCGGACGGACAATTCGTCGAAACGCTGTTCGCCCCCGGCATGATCATGGCGGCAAATGTCCTGCGACGCGGCTATCTCGCGGGCTTCGGACTTACGCTCTCTGCCGTCTCCGGACGACGCGCAGGAGAGGCGGCGGCGAGCTATGTCCTCCGATAGCGTCGCACGCGAGGCCGAGCGAGTCCTGCGAATCTGCGGCGCGTGCATGTATTGCGACGGGCTCTGCCCTGTCTTTCGGGCGCTGTCCGGAAAACACACCTACGCGCCCGCGGACCTCAACTATCTCGCCAATCTCTGCCACAATTGTCGCGCCTGCTGGTACGCCTGCCAGTACGCGCCGCCACACCCCCTTGCAGTCAACGCGCCAGCTGCGCTGGCGGTCGCGCGTCGCCAGTCCTATGCCGAGCACGTCTGGCCGGGTTGGCTCGGTCGCGCTTTCCGACGGCCAGCGCTCGGGGCCGCGTTCATGGCCGCTTCGGCGCTCGCGGCGATGCTCGTCATGGTCGCGGCGCACGGATGGGCGCTTTCCGGGCCGGGTTCGTTCTACCGGGTCGTGCCATGGGGGGTGATGGCGGGCCTCGCCGGCGGATCGGCGCTGTGGGCGGTCGCTTGCCTGAGCGTCTCGACCTCGCGGTTCTGGCGCGCGATCGCGCCCGACGTCCCGCCTCGTGCATTGTGGCGCGCTGTCCGTCCGGCGTTGCGCGACATCGTCACGTTGCGGCGGCTCGATGGCGGCGGACCGGGCTGCAACGACGCCGGACCCCGTTTTTCCCGCCAGCGCCGCATCTTCCATCATGTCATGGCGGCCGGAGTGGTCATGGCCTTCGCCGCGACCGTCGCCGCCTTCGTCGACCAGGACGTCCTTGGGCTCACGCCGCCCTTCTCGCTTGCGAGCTTTCCGGTCGGCGCCGGCATCTTCGGAGGCCTCGCCATCGTCATCGGGACCGCTGGCCTGCTCGCGCTCGAAGCGCGCGCGGACCGGGCGCCGGCCGATAGGGGCGAGGCCGCGCTCAACGTCGTCTTTCTGATCGCCCTCGGCTTCGTGGCGCTGAGCGGCCTCGCGCTGGTCGCCTTACGGGACGCCCCTGCGATGGGACCGCTGCTCATCGTCCACGTCGGCGCCGTGGTCGGCCTGTTCATGGGCTTGCCGGCGTCGAAGAGCCTGCACGCGCCCTATCGGGCCGCGGCGCTGTTCCGCGCGGCGGCGGAAGAGGCGCGCGGTCGTGACGGCGCGCGCATCGCCGCCGGTTCCGACTGACGCCGCTAGCCTGAGGTGACGGATCGTCGTATTCGCGCTAAGGGCGCCGTCGAGCGACACAAGCGGACGGCAATTCCCATGACGAGCGAAGGCGGCCGCGCGGCGCTGATCGAGCGGCTATTTCAGCACGGCGGCGACATCGGGTCCGCCGCCGCAGCGTTCGCGGACGCGCCGAAGCCGTGGATCGATCTCTCGACAGGCGTCAATCCCGTCGCCTATCCCGTGCCCGAATTGCCAGCCGACTGCTGGGAGCGGCTCCCGGAGCCGTCGCGGTTGGAGGCGTTGCAGGCCGCGGCGGGCGGGCGGTACGGCGCGAGCACGGACTGCGTCGTGGCGGCGTCGGGCACGCAGGCGCTTATCCAGTGGCTGCCCCGCCTGCTCCCGGCGCGCAGCGTGGCCGTGGTCGACACGACCTATTCCGAGCACGAGCGATGCTGGCGCGCCGCCGGCGCCGAGGTCTCGGTGATCGAGGGAATTACCGCCGTCGGCGACCAAGAGGTCGTCGTGGTCGTCAACCCCAACAACCCCGATGGCCGCCTCTATCGACGCCGGGAGATGCTGGACCTCGCGCGTCGTCTTGAACGCCGCGGCGGATCGCTGATCGTGGACGAAGCCTTCATGGATTTCGAAGACGAGTCGGTGGTTCCCGAACTGCAGGCCAACGTCGTCGTGCTTCGATCGTTCGGCAAGACCTACGGGCTCGCTGGGCTGCGTCTGGGCTTCGCTGTCGCGACGCCGGAGCGGGCGGCGATCATTCGCCGCGCGCTCGGCCCCTGGGCGGCCTCAGGGCCGGCGGTCGAGATCGGCCGCCGCGCACTCGTCGATCGGGAATGGCTGGAATCCGCTCGCACCCGTCTCGGGGACGACGTGCGCTGGCTCCACGGCGCGCTCGCCCGGGCCGGTTTCGAAGCGGTGGGGGGAACCTTGCTGTTTCGCCTCGTGCGTCACCCGCGCGCCGCCGAACAGTTCAAGCGGCTCTGCGCGCAGGGCGTCCTGACGCGGCCCTTCCTCGCCGACCCCGAACGACTGCGGTTCGGCGTGCCGCCGCGGTCGCTGCGCTCGCGCGTGCTCGAAGCGCTGTCGTCGCTCCCGACGTAAGGCGCCTTCGCTTGCTCTCCATGTTTGACCTCTCACTGCGTTTCGATGTCCCGCTCGCCCTACTCGCGCTCGGCATCGAGGCCACGACCGGTTACCCGGACGCGCTCTACCGCGCCGTCGGGCATCCGGTGACGTGGATGGGCGCGGCGCTGAGCCGGCTGGAGACGCATCTCAATCACGGCGGCGCGCTCGCCCGGCGAGCGAAGGGCGCGCTCGCTCTGCTGCTGATCCTCTGCGTCTCCGTCGCTCCGGCGATCGGGCTGCAGGCGCTTCTCGGCCGAAGCGCGGCGGGTTTCCTGCTGCTGGCCGTGCTGGCCGCGGCGCTGCCCGCCCAGCGCAGTCTGCACGACCATGTGAGAGAGGTCTTGGCGGCGCTGGAGAGCGACGGCCTCGGCGAGGGACGGCGCGCCGTGTCGATGATCGTGGGGCGGGACGTTTCGGTCCTCGACGAGGCGGGTGTTGCGCGGGCGGCGATCGAGAGCCTTGCGGAGAATTTCTCCGACGGCGTCGTCGCGCCGATCTTTTGGATCGCGCTCGCGGGCCTTCCCGGCGGCGTCGCCTACAAGGCGGCGAACACCGCCGATTCGATGATCGGCCACAAGAACGCGCGCTATCGCAATTTCGGCTGGGCCGCCGCGCGGTTTGACGATCTCGTCAACCTGCCGGCCTCGCGCCTCGCGGCGCTGTGGCTGACGCTGGCGGCGGCGACGACGAGCCCGGGCGCCGCCGCCGCTGCGATAGCGGCCGTGCAGCGCGACGCGCGAAACCATCGCTCGCCGAACGCCGGGTGGCCGGAAGCCGCAATGGCTGGGGCGCTGGGCCTGAAGCTCGCGGGTCCGCGGGTCTACGCCGGCGAGCGGGTGGAGGACGTCTATATGGGCGACGGGCGGCGCGAAGCCGGCGCCTCGGACATTCGGGCCGCGCTGCATCTCTATGTGCGGGCCTGCACGGCGCAGGCAGCGGCGCTTCTCCTGATCGCGATGGCGATGTCGGGGTTCGGCGGATAGACGTCTGGAGAGACCGAGTCCCTCCTCGGGCCGGCTGACACCCTGGATCTCGCGTCCGCGGCGATGACACGCTGTGGTTTAGCTACCGCGCCGCTGCGAGCAACCTGTCGACCGCCAGATGCCGCTCGAGGTGGTCGGCCAGCCCGTCGAGCGTGGCCTCGACGTCCCGTTCGTGGTCGAGGTTCGAGGCGGGCGCGCCGATCCAATCGAGCCAGACCTTCCGCTGCCGGTCGTCGTTAAAGAGGCCGTGGATGTAGCAGCCGCGGACTCGACCGCTCGGATCGACGGCGCCGGCCGGCCGGCCATCGGCGAAGCGCAGCAACGGGCGTTCCGCATCGGGCCCGGAGGTCTGTCCGACGTGGATCTCGTAGCCCGTGAACGGGACCTGCTCGCTGACGGAGACGCCGTTGCAGCGCCTCAAGGTCTTGTCGCCGGCGAGCACGGTCTCGACGTCGAGCAGGCCGAGCCCCGGAACGGCGCCGGCCGGTCCCTCGATCCCTTCCGGATCGCGCACCATGCGCCCGAGCATCTGATAGCCGCCGCAGATTCCGAGAACCTTGCCGCCCTGCCGGACGTGGGCGAGGATGTCGATGTCCCAGCCCTCGGCCCGCAGGGCCGCGAGGTCGGCGATCGTGGCCTTCGAGCCGGGCAGCGCGATCAAGTCCGCGCCTGCGGGGAGAGGCGCGCCGCGCCCGGCGAAGACCACCCGCACGCCGGGCTCGCGCTGAAGCGCGTCGAAGTCGTCGAAGTTGGCGATGTGCGGCAGGCGCGGCGCGACAACAAGGCGCTTCCCATTTGAGACGGATTGCGGCCGATCCAGCACGACCGCGTCTTCTGCGGGCAGCCTCGCCGCGGCGGGGAACCAGGGCGCGAGCCCGAAGGAGGGCCAGCCGCTGCGATCGACGATCGCCTGCAGTCCAGTCTCGAAGAGAGACGGGTCGCCGCGGAACTTGTTGACGATGAAGCCTTCGATCATGCTCGCATCGTCGGGATCGAGCACGGCGCGCGTTCCGACGATCTGAGCGATGACGCCGCCGCGGTCGATGTCGCCGATCAGCACGACCGGCGTTCCGGTCGCCCGGGCAAAGCCCATATTGGCAATGTCCTCGGCGCGCAAATTGATCTCGGCCGCGCTGCCTGCGCCCTCGACGAGCACGAGGTCGGCCTCGTCGCGCAGGCGCTGAAAGCTCTCAAGCACGCTCGCCCTCAGGCGCGGCTTCCAGGTCTGGAATTCCTTCGCCCGCGCCGTGCCGATGGATTTTCCGAGCAGGACCACCTGGGCGCCCACGTCACTCTGCGGTTTCAGGAGCACCGGATTCATGTCAACGGTCGGTTCGACCCGGCAAGCGCGGGCCTGCAGCGCCTGGGCGCGGCCGATCTCGCCGCCGTCCGCGGTCACCGCCGCGTTGTTCGACATGTTCTGCGGCTTAAACGGCCGGACGCTGAGCCCGCGCAGGGTCAGCGCCCGGCAGAGGCCCGCGACGATCAGCGACTTGCCGACGTCGGACCCTGTGCCCTGGAACATGAGCGCGCGAGCGGGCATGTTGCGTTCCTGTCCTTGCCGTCTGAAGCCGTGCTCGGCGGACGCGGTCAGCGACCGCGTCGACATCGTGATCCGAGAACCTAGAACTCGATTCCCGCCTGAGCCTTCACCCCGGCTGCGAAGTGATGCTTCGTCGCGCCCATCTCCGTGACGAGATCGGCCGCGGCGATCAGCTCAGGCTTGGCGTTACGCCCGGTGACGACGACGTGCAGGTTTGAGCGGCGCGCCTCGAGCGCCGCCACGACCTCGCCGAGCGGCAGGTAGTCGTAGCGCAGCGCGACGTTGAGCTCATCGAGAACCAGCATCCGGATGTCCGGGTCGGCCATCATGCCCAGCGCCGCCTCCCATGCCGCCCGTGCGGCCGCAATGTCCCGTTCGCGATCCTGAGTCTCCCAGGTAAAGCCTTCGCCCATCGTGCGCCACGCAACGCAGTCGCCGAGGGCGGCCAGCGCCCGGCGCTCGCCGGTGTCGCGGGCCTTTATGAACTGGACGACGCCGACCTTCCACCCCTGTCCGAGCGCGCGTAGCGCAAGGCCGAATGCGGCGGTCGACTTACCCTTGCCCGGGCCGGTGTGGACGATCAACAGGCTCTTCTCGGCGATGCTCTTCGACGCGACCTCCGCGTCCTGCACCGCCTTGCGTTTGACCATCTTCTCCCGATGGCGGGCATTCTCTTGGCTTAATTTCATATGTGTCCTTCTGCGGCGGCTTGCGGCAAGTGCGCGCATTGACAGGTAAGCGCCCGCAGCCTACCAGAAAATTGGAGATGGTCCTCGCGAGAGCGAGGTCAAAAGGGAATACGGTCGCAAAGCCGTAGCTGCCCCCGCAACTGTAGTCGGGAAGTCCGCACATCTTGCCACTGGAGCGATCCGGGAAGGCGTTGCGGGCGTGAACGCCCGAGAGCCAGGAGACCTGCCGTTTCCGACGAAAGGACCCGAACGGGCGGGGCGTCTCGTTCAGGGCAGCGTTTGCTGTCTTATTCCCCGCCCGGCGACCGTTTGATTGCGAGGGCGACGGGTGACGGAGCCGAGTGAGAAATCCGCGGTCGTGGTGCAGGTCTGCACGACCTGTCGCGCAGAAGGCGAGCCGCTGGAGCCGCGGGACCGCCGATCCGGCGCGCGACTATTCGCCGCGCTTCAATCCCACCGCGCCATCGACGATCCCGCGATCGACCCCGTTGAATGCTTCAGCGTGTGCCGGCGACCGTGCACGCTGAGCTTTTCGGCGCCGGGCGCATGGACTTACGTCTTCGGCGATTTCCCCGCCGAGACGAACCCTCGCGAAATCCTGGCCGCCGCCAGGCTCTACGGCGCCTCGCCGCAAGGGATCATTCCGTGGAAAGACCGACCCCAAGCGCTCAAGAAAGGGGTCGTCGCCCGCATCCCGCCGTCAGCCACAAGACAGGAGCCGCACCCATGAGCGACTTTCGGAAGATCCCCGCAACGATCGTCACCGGCTTCCTCGGAGCCGGCAAGACGACGTTCATTCGCAGTCTGCTCGAAAGCGCCGGCAACCGTCGCATCGCCCTCGTGATCAACGAGTTCGGCGACGTCGGAGTCGACGGCGAGATCCTCAAGTCCTGCGGCGTCGAGGCCTGCAAGGAGGACGACATCGTCGAACTGGCCAACGGGTGCCTGTGCTGCACGGTCGCCGACGAGTTTCTGCCCGCGATCGAGGCGCTCCTGAAACGGTCTCAATCGCTCGACCATATTGTGATCGAGACTTCGGGCCTCGCCTTGCCGAAGCCACTGCTCAAGGCGTTCGATTGGCCGCAGGTGCGCGCGCGCGTCACGGTGGACGGGGTCATTGCGGTGGTTGACGCAGCGGCGGTGGCCGACGGTCGCTTCGTCGACGACGCCGAAAAGCTCGCCGCCGAACTAGCGGCCGATCTCGCGGTCGATCACGACAATCCGCTCGAGGAAGTCTACGAAGATCAATTGCTCTGCGCCGATCTCGTGCTCCTGAACAAGATGGACCTTCTCGAACCCGAGGAGCTCGCGCGCGTGTCGCAGTCGATTGCTGCGGCCGCCAGAGGACGCGCCAAGGTCATCGCGACGCACGAAGGGCGCGTCGACCCGGACGTGGCGCTCGGGATTGAGGCCGGCGCCGAGGACGACCTGTCGTCGAGGCCTTCGCATCACGACGGCTCGGAACCGCATGACCACGACGATTTCGACTCGTTCGTCGTCGATGTTCCGGCGCTCGCCGACCCGGCCGGCTACGTCGAACGTCTGGCCGAGGTCTCGACTCGCCACGATGTCCTGCGCATGAAGGGCTTTCTCGACGTTGCGGGCAAGCCCATGCGTCTCCTTGTGCAGGGCGTCGGCGCTCGCTTCCGGCAGCAATACGATCGCGCCTGGCGCCATGACGAAGCGCGCCGCGGCCGGCTCGTCGTCATAGGCTTGAAGGGGCTCGACCGAAAGGCGATCGAGTCCGCGCTTTGTTGATGCGTCGCAATGCACCTTCTGCGCACGGAACAGCGGTCGCTTGACGAGACGGCGCAAGCCGTCGACCTCGACCAGTCGCGCGCGGACATCGTCGCGCTGTCGTTCACCGACAGCGACCTCGCGGTGCTCGCCAAGGCCTGGGACGCGTTGCGCGGGCGCCCGGAGACCGCCGGACACGCGCAGGCCCTGTCGCTGAGGCTTGCGAGCCTCGCGGATCTGCGGCACCCGTACTCCGTCGATCTCTACGTCGAGAAGGTGCTGGCCCACGCCCGTTTTGTGCTCGTCCGCCTCCTGGGCGGGCTCGACTATTGGCGCTATGGGATCGATGAGCTTCAGCAGACCGCGCGCCGAAACGGCGCCTACCTGGCGGTCGTGCCCGGCGATCATCGCGAGGACCCGCGCCTCGACGCCGCCTCCACCTCGACGCCGGCCGACTTGCGCCGCATTTGGGCGTGGCTGCAGGACGGCGGCGTCGAGAATGCGTCTCAATGCCTGCGCTTCGCCCTTACGACGCTCGGGCGTCCGTGCGGCTTCGCCGAGCCGCGCGAACAGAAGCGCATCGGCGTCTTCGAAAGCGCGCGTCGCACTGCGCCGGCCGGGGCGCCGCGCGCCCTGATCGCCTTTTACCGCTCCGCCTGGATGGCCGGCGATACGGATCCCTATGAAGCGCTGGCCGACGCGCTTCAGGCGCAGGGCTTCGAGGTCGAGGCGGTGTTCGTCACCAGCCTCAAAGACCCGGGCGTCATCGAGACCCTCAGGAGGCGATTGCGCGCCGAACCGCCGGACGTCATCCTCAATGCAACCGCGTTTTCGGCGCGCCTCGACGACGGCGCGACCGCGTTCGACGCATGCGACGCGCCGGTATTCCAGGTCGCGGTCAGTCTGGCTACGGAAGGAGAATGGCGACAGGCTGTGCGTGGGCTGTCGCCCGCGGATCTGGCGATGAACGTCGCGCTGCCCGAAGTCGACGGCCGCCTGTTCGCCGCCGCCATCTCGTTCAAGGCCGCCGAACCGCCGATCGCCAGCCTGGAGTACGCTCCGCTGCGCGCCCGTCCACATGCCGAGAATATCGGGCACGTCGCGCGGCTTGCGGCCGCCTGGGTCGCCCTGAGGCGCGCGCCGCCCTCGACGAAGCGACTGGCCTTCGTGCTATCCGACTATCCCGGCAAGGGCGGGCGCACCGGCTACGCCGTGGGGCTCGACACCTTCGCCTCGGTGAGAGAGATCGCCCTGCGCCTCGCACGGGAAGGCTACCCGCTCGGACAGATTCCCGAGTTGGGCGAAATCGCGCACCGCCTCGTTCGAGCGCGGACGGCGTCCCTGGACGTCGGAACCTACAGGAAGCGTCTCGCCGAGGCGCCCGCGGAATTCGTCGGCTCCGTATTTGCGGAATGGGGCGACCCGGAATCGGACTCGGCCTGCGAATTCGGGCTCGTTCCGGTTCTCCGGCCTGCGGCTAGGCGACAGCGTCGTCGCGCTTCAGCCCGATCGGGGGCGGCGCCCGCTTCGGAAGGACGAGTATCACGACGTGGCGCTACCGCCACGGCATGCCTACGTCGCCTTCTATTTCTGGCTCCGCGACGTGATCGGCGCGCACGCGATCGTCCATGTCGGGACCCACGGCACGCTCGAATGGCTTCCCGGAAAGTCGGTTGCATTAGCCCCCGATTGCGCGCCGCGCGCTGCGCTCGGCGCCATGCCGGTCGTCTACCCCTTCATCGTCAACAATCCAGGCGAAGCGGCGCAGGCCAAGCGCCGCACCGCGGCGATCGCGCTCGGACATCTCACGCCGCCTCTGATCGCCTCTGGCGCCTATGGCGTGGCGCAGGAGATCGAAGGGCTGATGGACGAATATGCCGAGGCGCAGGCGCTCGACGCGAGGCGCGCGCGGCGCCTCGCCGACCTCATTCTGGAGCGAGCCGTCGACAGCGGCCTTGCGCGCGACGCTGGCCTCGATGGCGACCTCGCGCCTGACGAGGCGCTGAGGCGCCTCGACGCCTGGCTCTGCGACGTCAAGGAGATGCGGATCGGCGACGGTCTGCACGTGTTCGGCAAGCGCCTGGAGCCGGACCGCCTGGCGGCGCTCGCGGCCAACTCCGGCGACGATGCGGCGGCGGCTCATGAGCGTCTCGAACGCTCGCCCGCGGCCGAAATGGACGCGCTCGTGGCCGCGCTCGCCGGACGCCGGATCGCGCCGGGTCCGGGCGGCGCGCCGGCGCGCGGACGGATCGACGTCCTGCCGACAGGACGCAACATCTTCGCCGTCGACCCGCGCGCGGTCCCGACCCGCACCGCCTGGGAGCTCGGACAGCGCGCGGCGCAGGAGTTCGTCTCCCGCTATGTGCAAGACCATGGCGACTGGCCGCGGCGGGTCGTGTTCGATCTCTGGGGCAGCGCCGCGATGCGCACCGGCGGCGAGGACCTCGCCCAGGCCCTGGCGCTGATCGGCGCGCGGCCGGTCTGGGATCACGCCTCGAACCGCGTCTCGGGCTTCGAGATCCTGACCGTCGCCGCGCTCGGACGGCCGAGGGCCGACGTCACCGTCCGCGTCTCCGGGCTGTTCCGTGACGTCTTCCCCGAGCAGATCACGCTGTTCGACGCGGCGGTCAGCGCCGTCGCGGAGCGGGAGGACGAGTCCGACGAGGACAATCCGCTGCGCGCGGCGGCGACCGCCGAGGGTTCGCGGGCTCGGGTGTTCGGCGCGGCGCCCGGCGCCTACGGGACCGGCGTCGTCCGCCGCGCGCTGGCGGACGACTGGACTGCGCGCGAAGACCTCGGCGCCGCCTATCTCAAGGCGACCGGCTTCGCTTACGAGGGCAGCTCGGTTCGGGAGACGACCGAGTTCGGCGACCGGGTTGCGGCGTCGCAAGCGTTCGTCCACGTCCAGGACCTTCCCGGCCAGGACGTGCTCGATTCCGACGCCTTCGCCGACCACGAGGGCGGCTTCGCCGCGGCCGCCGGGACGTTCGGCGCGGCGCCGGCGCTCTACCATCTCGACGCGACCGACCCGTCCACGCCCAGAGCTCGCCCGCTCGCGGAAGCGATCGCCCGGGCGCTGCGCGGTCGCGCCGCCAATCCGCGCTGGATCAAAGGGCAGATGCGCCACGGCTTCCGCGGCGCCGCCGAGATCGCCGAGAGCGTCGACAACCTGTTCGCCTTCGCCGCGACCACCGACGCCGTGAGCGACCAGCACTTCGACCTTCTGTTCGATTCCGTGTGCGGAAACCCGGAGGTGCGGGCGTTCCTCGTCGACGCGAACCCGCTGGCCGCGAAGGCGATCGCCGAGCGCTTCGAGAGCGCGCTCGCGCGAAAACTCTGGCGGACGCGCCGCAACAGCGTCGAACTGGTCCTCGACGCCCTGAAGGAGCGCGCATGACGGCCTACGACTACGTCCGTGACGGCGACGAGATCTATCGCCGCTCGTTCGCGATCATCCGGTCCGAGGCGAAGCTCGAGCGGTTCCGCGGCGTCGAGGAGCGGGTCGCCGTGCGGGTGATCCACGCCTGCGGCATGCCGGACGTGGCGACCGACCTCGTGTTCGCCGAAGGCGCGGCGGACGCCGGCGCCGAGGCCCTGAAGGCGGGCGCGCCCATCCTGTGCGACTCGCAGATGGTCGCGCACGGGGTAACGCGCTCGCGGCTTCCGGCGGACAACGAGGTGCTGTGCCTGCTCGGCGACCCGCGCGTCGCCGAGCTCGCGAAGGCGGGCGGCCTGACCCGGTCCGCCGCCGCGATCGACCTCATGGCGCGATCGGCTGGGCGGCGCTGTCGTGGCGATCGGCAACGCGCCCACAGCCCTGTTTCGTCTCCTCGAGATCCTCGGAGAGGGCGCGGCCGTGCCCGCCTGCGTCATCGGGATGCCGGTCGGCTTCGTCGGCGCCGCCGAATCCAAGGACGACCTGATCGCCTTCGCC
The DNA here is from genome assembly GCA_963748545.1 of uncultured Alphaproteobacteria bacterium. Taxonomy (GTDB): domain Bacteria; phylum Pseudomonadota; class Alphaproteobacteria; order Rhizobiales; family Beijerinckiaceae; genus Roseiarcus. The sequence goes on along the minus strand of CAVVJO010000020.1, from coordinate 154,319 downwards.
GGGGCGCCGCGGATCGTGGTGCGCGGGCGGCGCGGCGGCAGCGCGATGACGGCGGCGGCGGTCAATGCGCTCGCGAGCGCGAAGGAGTGACAGTGGCTGGGCGTCTCTTCGGCGTGGGCCTGGGCCCGGGCGACCCCGAACTCGCTGACCGTCAAGGCGGTCCGGGTTATCGGCGAGTGCCCGGTCGTCGCCTATTTCGCCAAGACCGGGCGGCGCGGCAATGCCCGCACGATCGCGGACCGCTGGATCTCCACGACCTGCGAGGAGATCGAGCTCGGCTATCCGCTGACCACGGAGATCCCGTTCGATCATCCCGAATACCGGTCGGCCCTGTCGGCATTCTACGAGGATGCGACGCGAGAGGCTCGCGGAGCGGCTGCGCCGCGGGCTCGACGTCGCGCTGCTCGCCGAGGGCGATCCGCTGTTCTATGGATCGTTCATGCACCTTTTCGAGCGGCTGAAGTCGCGAATTCGAGACCGACATCGTGCCGGGCGTCACGGGCATGGCGGGCTGCGCGGCGGCGGCGGCGCTGCCGCATGACCTGGGGCGACGACGTCCTGACCGTCCTGCCGGGCACGCTGCCCTTCGAGAGCCTCGTCGCGCGTCTGAAGACGTGCGACTCGGCCGTGGTGATGAAGCTCGGCCACAACTTCGCGAAGGTGCGCATGGCGTTCGCGGAGCTCGGACTGGTCGGAGCGGGCGTTCTACGTCGAGCGCGGCACGATGACGAACCAGAAGGTGATGCCGCTCGCCGAGAAGACCGACGACGACGCGCCCTATTTCTCGCTGATCCTGCTGCCCGGACAGGGGCGGCGCCCATGAGCGGCGAGGGCAGGCTGTTCGTGATCGGGCTCGGACCGGGGCCGGCCGCGTGGCTGTCGCCCGAGGCGAGCGCGGCGCTGGCGCGCGTCACCGACCTCGTCGGCTACGCGCCCTACGTCGAGCGCGCGGCGCCGGCCTCGGGCGCCCGTCGCACGCGAGCGACAACCGCGTCGAACTCGACCGCGCCCGCCACGCCCTTCAGCTTGCCGCGGAGGGCCGGACGGTCGGCGTCGTCTCGGGCGGCGATCCCGGGGTCTTCGCGATGGCGGCAGCCGTGCTGGAGGCGATGGAGACCGGCCCGGAAGACTGGCGCGCGTCTCGACGTCGAGGTGTTGCCCGGCATCACCGCGATGCATGCCGCCGCCGCACGGCTTGGCGCACCGCTCGGCGGCGACTTCTGCGCCATCTCGCTGTCGGACAACCTCAAGCCCTGGTCGATCGTCGAGCTTCGCCTCGAGGCCGCGTGCCGCGCCGATTTCGCCATCGCGATCTACAACCCCGCCTCGCGGGCGCGTCCGACGCAGATCCACGACGCGTTCCGGCTGCTACGCGCGCTGCGCGCCCCGCAGACGCCGGTCGCCTTCGCCCGCGCGGTCGGCCGCGACGACGAGCGGATCGTGCTGACGACGGTGGGCGAGGCGGACCCGGGTCTGGCCGACATGAGCACGCTCGTCCTGATCGGCGCCTCGACGACGCGGTTCGTGCCGCGCCCGGGCCGCGCGCCCTTCCTGCTGACGCCGCGCAGCTACGGAGCGGAGCGTTGAGCCTCGATCCAAGTCAGCACGCCGTCGAGGTCCTCAAAGACCGCGCGCGCCGGAACCGGCGGCCTGCGGATCATGACGACGGGAAGGCCGAGTTCGCGCGCGGCGTCGATCTTCGCCCGCGTCGCCTCGCCGCCCGAGTTCTTGCTGACGACGACGTCAATCTTCCGGGCCTGCATCAGCGCGATCTCGTCGCGAACCGAGAAGGGTCCGCGGGCGAGCACCAGTTCGAGCGAGGCGGGCAGGTCCTCCGCGACTGGCGCGTCGATCGAGCGCAGGACGTAATGATGCGGCGAGGCGCCGGCGAAGGCGCCCGCCTGGAGCCGTCCGGCGGTGAGGAAGACCCGCTTCGCCGTTTCGCCGAGCGCGCGCGCGGCCTCTGTTGCGTCGTCGACCTCGATCCAGCGGTCGCCGGGGCCGGGCGTCCAGGCCTTGCGCGTGAAGGCGGCGAGCGGCGTCCCGGTCGCGCCGCAGGCCTCCGCCGCGTGACGCTTCATTTGGGCGGCGAACGGGTGGGTGGCGTCGACGACCGCGCTGACGCCCTCGGCTTCAAGGTAGCGGACGAGCCCCTCCACCCCGCCGAAGCCGCCGATCCGAGTCCGGATCGGCGCGGGCGCTGGGTTGGCCGTGCGGCCGGCGAGCGACAGGGTCGCCTCGACGTTGCCGCGGTCCGCGAGCGCGCGCACGAGCCGGCTTGCTTCGCTCGAGCCGCCCAGCAGCAGAATTCGCATAGCGCCCGCGTTCCCGGGTTGGTCCGATGAGCGCGTCCCCATGGCTTTCAATCATCGGGATCGGCGAGGACGGGCTCGAAGGCCTTTCCTTTGACGCAAGGGCGCGGCTCTCGCAAGCCGCCCTCGTCGTCGGCGGCGCCCGGCATCTCGGCCTGATCGGAGACACCCCGGCCGAGCGCATTGTCTGGCCTTTGCCGCCGCAGGACGCCTTCCCGGCCATCCTGGCGCGGCGCGGCGAACCGGTCTGTGTGCTGGCCTCTGGCGATCCGTTCTTCTTCGGCATCGGGTCGCTGGTTGCGCAGGTCGTGCCTCCCGGAGAAATCGTGTGCCTGCCGCAGCCCTCGGCGTTCAGCCTCGCGGCGAGCCGGCTCGGCTGGGCGCTGCAGCACTGCGCGCTCATCTCGCTGCACGGCCGGGCGCTGGAGCGGGTGGTGCCGCATCTGCATCCCGGCGCCCGGGCGCTCGCGCTCAGCTGGGACGGCGACACGCCGCGGAAGCTCGCGGCGCTGCTCTGCGAACGGGGGCTCGGGCGATCCCGGCTGACAGTATGCGAGGCGATGGGCGGCCCGCGCGAGCGGCTGCGCGTCGCCTTCGCCGACGGTTTCGACCTCGCCGGGGTCGATCCGCTCAACACCGTCGCCATCGAGGTCGCGACCGGGTCCAGCCTGCGCATCCCGCCGCGCGCCGCGGGGCTGCCGGACGACTGGTTCGAGCACGACGGTCAGATCACCAAGCGCGAGATGCGTGCCGTGACGCTCGCACAGCTCGCTCCGCGGCCGGGACAGCGCCTCTGGGACGTGGGCGCCGGGTCGGGTTCGATCTCGATCGAATGGCTGCTCGCCGATCCGGCGATGCGCGCCGTCGCCCTCGAGCGCGATTCCGGCGCTGCGGCCGAATTCGCCGCAACGCTGCAGCCCTCGGCGTTCCGCATCTCGACGTCATAGAGGGCGCCGCGCCGGAAGCGCTCGCCGGACTCGAGCCGCCGGACGCGATCTTCATCGGCGGCGGCGCGAGCGAGCCTCGCGTCATCGACCTCTGCTGGACGGCGCTGCCGTCGTTGGGTCGGCTGGTGGTCAACGCGGTGACGCTCGAGGCCCAGGCCGAGATCGCCGCCGCGCAGCGGCGTCTCGGCGGCGACCTTCTCATGACCCAGTTCGCGCACGGCGAGCACGCTCGGCCGCTTTCGCGGCTTTCGCCCATCGATGCCGAGCGTCCAATGGAGCGCCGTCAAGCCATGAGCGCGCGCGCGGCGATCGGCGTCGGCTGCAGGTCGAACGCGGGAGCGGAGACGATTGTGGCCGTCGTCCGCGAGGCGATGGGGCGCGCGCCGGCGGGCGCCGCCGCGATTGGCCTCCACAGCAGCGCGCGCAAGGCCGGCGACACGGATCTCAGCGAAGCGGCTCGCCGGCTGGGGCTCGATCTCGTCCTCCACGACGACGAGGCGCTCAGGGCGCGCGACGCCGAGATCCCCTCGCGCTCCGCGCGCGTCATCGGAATCGCCGGCGTTGGCAGCCTCGCGGAGGGCGCGGCGCTCGTCGGCGCGGGCGAGGGGTCCCGCCTCGTGGTTCGAAAATTCAGCGCGAGCGGCGTCTCCTGTGCGATCGCCGTTGCCGCGGAGTCCATCCCATGACCATCCACTTCATTGGCGCGGGGCCCGGCGCGCCGGACCTGATCACCGTGCGCGGCCGGGATCTGATCGCCCGCTCGCCCGTCTGCCTCTACGCCGGTTCGCTCGTCTCGCGCGAACTGCTGCAATGGTGTCCGCCGGGCGCCCGCGTCCTCGACACCGCACCGATGAGCCTCGACGACATCGTCGCGGAGTTTCGGCGGGCGCACGACGCCGGTGAGGACGTCGCCAGGCTCCACTCCGGGATCTCTCGATCTGGAGCGCGCTCGCCGAGCAGACGCGGCGGCTCCAGCAACTGGGCATTCCCTACGACGTCACCCCAGGCGTGCCTTCGTTCGCGGCGAGCGCGGCCGCGCTGCAGCGCGAGCTAACCTTGCCCGAGGTCGCCCAGTCGGTCGTGCTGACGCGGACGAGCGGCCGCGCCTCGGCGATGCCGGAGAGCGAAAGCCTCGCAGCCTTCGCCCGCACTGGCGCAACGCTCGCGATCCACCTCTCGATTCACGCGATCGAGCGCATCGTCGCCGAGCTGGAGCCGATTCTCGGGCCGGACTGCCCGGTCGCGGTCGTGTTCCGCGCCACCTGGCCCGAGGAGCGCATCCTCCGGGGAAGCTGGCGACGATCGCGGCGAGCCTCAGCGCCGAGCCGATCGAGCGGACGGCGCTGGTTTTTGTCGGCAAGGCGCTCGCGGCGGAGGATTTCCGGGAGAGCGCGCTCTACGATCCCGACTACCTCCGCCGCTTCCGCCCCCGACGGGGGGCAAGAACCCGGTGACGAGAATGCATTCCCACCATTCGCAGGCCATCTCGGAGGCGCCGGCCAGCGCGACTGAGAGCGCACCCTTGGAGGTCTGGCCAGTGCGGCTCCCGGAGCCAACACAGCCGAGCCTTCCAAGTTTTGAGCTCGGAACCGTTTGGCTGGTCGGGGCCGGACCCGGCGACCCGTGTCTTCTCACGTTGCTCGCTCTTCATGCGCTCCAGCATGCGGACGTGATCGTCTACGACGCGCTCGTGAGCGATGAAGTGCTCGCTCTAGCTCGGCCGGATGCGCTTCAGGAGTTTGCCGGCAAGCGCGGCGGGCGTCCGTCCGTGCATCAGGAAGACATCTCCAACCGCCTTATCGAACTCGCGCAGGCCGGACATCGAGTTGTGAGGCTAAAAGGGGGCGATCCCTTCGTTTTCGGGCGTGGGGGCGAAGAGGCGATGCGCCTGGCGTCGGCGGGCGTGTTGTTCCGCGTCGTCCCGGGCGTGACGGCTGGACTCGCGGGCTTGGCCTATGCTGGCGTCCCGGCGACGATGCGGAGCGCGAACCACGCCCTGATCCTGGCGACGGGGCATCCGGCGGACGAGAAGGACGGCCCGGACTGGGAGCGCCTCGGCGCGTTGGGCCAGCCGCTGGTCCTCTACATGGCGATGAAGCGGCTCGCGACGATCGCTGCCGGATTGATGCGCGGCGGCGCCGCTCCGGACACTCCGGTAGCCATCGTCGAGGAAGCGACGACCCCCCGTCAGAGGGTGCTGGTGACGACCCTCGAACGGGCAAAGGCCGACGCGGACGCGCACGGCTGCGCCGCCCCGGCGATTGTCGCAGTCGGCGCGATCGTCGCGATGCGGGAGCAACTGCACGCGATGCTGACGAATGCGAAGGCGCCGGCGTGACCGCGGCCGGTCTTCTCGTCGCGGCGCCGCGCTCAGGCAGCGGCAAGACGACCGTCTCGCTGGGCCTGATGCGCGCCCTGCGCGACAGGGGGCTGCGCGTCGCCGGAGCCAAATCCGGTCCGGACTACATTGATAGCGCCTTCCACCAGGCCGCAACTGGGCGCCCAAGCGTGAACCTCGATTCCTGGGCGATGGACGAGGCGCTTGTCCGCGGTCTCGCCGGGGCGACAGCGGCCGACGCCGACATGCTGATCGCCGAGGCGTCGATGGGTCTCTACGACGGCGTCCCCGCTGCGCCTGGCCGGACCGGCTCGTCTGCGGACGTCGCCGCAATTCTGGGCCTGCCTGTCGTCCTAGTCCTCGACGTATCGGGGCAGGCCCAATCCGCCGCCGCAATCGCCAAGGGATGCGCGGCGTTCGATCCGCGCATCGCCATCGCAGGCGTGATCCTGAACAGAGTCGGAAGCGAAAGGCACCGCCGATTGGCGGCGACAGCGATCGAGGCGATCGGAGTGCCGGTGCTGGGCGCGCTGCCTCGAGACCCGACCGTCGCGCTGCCTGAGCGCCATCTCGGCCTCGTCCAGGCGACGGACACCGACGACCTCGAGACCAAGCTCGCCGCGCTCGGAACCTTCGTTGCGAAGCACGTCGACGTCGACGCGACGAGCTCAATCGCGCAGTCTTTGCGCGCCGGATCGGGGCGCGCGCTGGCTCTGAAGCCCCCTGGGCAAAAGATCGCGATTGCCCGGGACGCCGCCTTTTCCTTCATCTATCCGCATCTCACGGCAGGCTGGCGGTCCGCCGGCGCGGAGATCGTTTTCTTTTCACCGTTGGGGGACGAGCCGCCGCCGCCGGACGCGGGTGTCTGCTGGATGCCGGGAGGCTATCCGGAATTGCACGCGGGCAGGCTCGCGCAGGCTTCGCGCTTCTTCGCCGGATTGCGCGAATTTGCCAGGGAGAAGCCGGTCCACGGCGAGTGTGGCGGCTACATGGCCCTCGGCGCGTCGCTGACCGACGCGGAAGGCGTAACCCACGCAATGGCCGGATTGCTTTCGGTCTCGACCAGCTTCTTCAAGCGACGGCTTACGCTTGGCTACCGCCGGGCGGCGCTCGTCGACGATTGCGCGCTCGGCGCCCGCGGCCAAGCCCTGCTCGGGCACGAGTTCCACTACGCGACCATCGCCGGCGCCGAGGAGGACGCGCCGTTCGCCGTGGCGAGCGACGCCTACGGGGGCCTCGCCGAGCCAGTCGGCTCCCGAAGAGGCTCCGTCACCGGCTCGTTCTTTCACGTCATCGCGGAAGGCTGATTGGCCGCTCCGACCCGAAGCACCCTGTCCGCGTGCTTGGCGCTGAAGAAGAAAACAGCGTCCAAACGTAGCGCCCCTTCGCCAATTGACTCAGGCCGTTCCGGACCTATGATAAACTCGCGCAATGCTTCGGGCGCGGAAGCCGGTGGGAATCCGGCGCGGTCGCGCCACTGTATTCGGCCTTCGGTCGAAAGCCAGACCTGCTCCTGAGGCTAAAGCGCATCTCACACGGGGACGCGAATTCCCCCAAGGAGTATTGCTTATGAGCAACGCCATCAACCTCGCTCCGACCGCGGGCGTCGCGCCTGTTCCAATCCGCGACGTTCTCCCCTGGCTCATCTTCGGCGGCCTCTTGTGTCTTCTCGGCGTCTATTTTGTCGGCGCGGAACAGGGCGCGACGTCGATCTTCCACGGCATGTACATCCACGAGTTCGTGCACGACAGCCGGCATCTGCTCGGCTTCCCCTGCCACTAACGGCGTCGAACGGCCCGCGAGTGGCAAGCGAGCCAGGCTCGCTCCGCCATTCGTGAGCCAAGATGCGCCTGGGTGTCCGCGGGGACCTCGGCGTGCGATCGGTTTTAGGATTTTCATGATGACGACAGGATCTTTGCTGTGGCGCGGAATGATCGTCGGCTTTGTCGCCGCCCTTCTTTCCTTTGGTATTCTGAAGACGGTGGGCGAACCCGCCGTCGACCGGGCGATCGCCTTTGAAAGCGCGATGGATGAAGCGAAGGCCAAGGCCGAACACGACGCGGCAGTGGCGAAAGGAGAAAATCCGCCTCCGATAGTGCAGGAACCGGAACTGGTCAGCCGTGCGGTCCAGGGCGGAATCGGCCTCTTCACCGGCACGACGGTCTACAATATCGCCTTCGGCGGCCTGTTCGCGCTGGCCTTCGCCGTCTGCTATCGCCGGATGGGCGATTACAGCCCCCGCCTGACCGCGGCGCTGATCGCGCTCAGCGGTTTCATCGCCCTCTACGCCGTCCCGATTCTCAAGTACCCGGCGAACCCGCCGTCGGTCGGCAACCCGGATACGATCGGCATTCGCACCGCGATCTTTTTCGGCATGATCCTGCTGTCGTTCGTCTGCATGATCGCCGCCTGGAGCGTCCGCAACCGTCTCGTCGATCAATTCGGCGCCTGGAACGCCACGCTGATCGGGGGAGCGGTCTATGTCGTCGCGGTCATTCTGATCGCTTTGGTCATGCCGCCGCTGAACGAGGTTCCGGAAGGCTTCCCCGCCGTGGTGCTCTGGCAATTCCGCATGGCCTCGCTCGGCGCGCAGGCGATCATGTGGACCGTGCTCGGGCTTGGCTTCGGCGCCTGGGTGGAGCGGGACCTCGCGCCCGCGAAAGTCGGCCGTCTCCAGACGGCTTGAAAGGCCCGCGTGGGTCATGACCACGCGCCTAGATCTTATCGCTCATGGCGCTTCTGAAGCGACCCGGGCGGCAAGATTCCCGGAGGGCGCCGAAGCGATCGCGCCGTCCGCCGCCGTAGCCCTGAAAGCGCTGCGCGGCCGGCTGGGAAGCTACGGCCGCGTATGGACTGCCCCGGCGCGGGCCGCGCGCGAGACCGTGTCGGCGTTGGGCTTCGAGGCGGACGTCGACCCCTCGCTGCGCGACGCCGATTACGGTCGCTGGCGCGGCCTGACACTGAAGGACGTCGCCGCCCGCGAGCCGGATGCGTTCGCCGAGTGGGCGCGCGATCCATCCGCGGCGCCGCACGGAGGCGAGTTGCTGAACGCGCTGATCGAGCGTGCGGGCGCTTGGCTTGCTCGGTCGTTGACGCAAGACGGCGCCGCGCTCGCCGTCAGCCATGGCTCGTTTGTTCGGGCCGCGATTGTGAGTGCGCTCGGCGCCGACGCTTCCGCCTTCTGGCGGATCGAGGCGGCGCCGCTCGCGGTGGCGCGGCTCAGCGGTCGTGAGGGGCGCTGGAATCTCGTGTCGTTGAGCCCCTTGGGAGCGCAGTCGTGATCCGCCTCGCCCCCGCCCTGCTCGCCGCCCTCTTGGTCCTCGCGGCTTCGCCGAGCCAAGCGCATCGGACCTCCACGCGCCAAGGGCCTCCCCCGGACGGGGTCTCGATCCCGAGCCTCACGCATGGCCAGATGCGGGTGATCAGCGACAACCTGTCCGCCATCCGGGCGCTCGCCGACGAACGGATCGGCTTCGACATGACCACGTGGCGGTTGCAAGATTATCTCAACCTTCAGTCCTTCGCTTGTCTTTGGGGCGTCGTTCCCGGCAGCGTCACGGACGAAGAGAGCCCGTTCAACGAGTGCGCGCACGCCTATCTCGCCGCCGCGCGCGCGCTTCTCCTGCACCTGCGTGAGGGGCCGCGCGCCGACCGCAGGGCAGTCGACACGCTGATCGCCAAGATCGAGAGAGAGATGATGGACAGCGGCGTCTCCCTTTCGCTTTGCCGCTACAGCGATGAGCCTTTCAACACGAACGTGGTCGTTTTCCCACGCTGGCGCGACGTCCCTTCGCATCCGCCGACCCTCGCCTTTACAGCCGCCATGCTTGCCGCGGCCGCGGGATTGGGATGGGGCTTGTGGCCGAGGCGGCCCGCAACGCCGAAACCCGCACACTGACGTCGGGGCCGTGTTCGACAGCCAGTGACTGGAGAGACGGGATGAGGACGATCTACGTGATCGGGATGGGGCCCGGCGGCCAAGACGATCTGACGAGCCGGGCGATCGACGCGCTGCGCAAGGTCGACTGCTTCTTCATCCTTGAGAAGCAGGGTCGCGGCAAGGAGGCGCTGAGCGACGGGCGTCGGGCCGTTCTCGACACCTTTCGCGGCAAGGGCGCCTACCGGCTCGTCACGGCGCCGAGCCCGCCGCGCGCGCGGGCCGGCGACGACTACCTCGAGGTCGTCGCCGACTGGCACGCGCGCAAGGCGAAAATCCTCGCCGACCTGATCGTCGCCCATGTGGCGGAGGGCGAGGCGGGGGCCGTGCTGGTCTGGGGCGACCCGGCGCTCTACGACAGCAGCGTCTCGATCCTCAGGAAGCTCAGGGAGGAACGCGAGTTGGGGCTTGCGCTGGAGGTGATTCCGGGGGTGGCGAGCCCACAGCTTCTCGCGGCGCGCCACGCCGTCCCGCTGCACGATATCGGCGGCGAATTCCTGGTGACCACGGCGCGCCGGCTACTGGCGGGAGCGGCGCGGGGTATGGACGCGGTCGTCGTGATGCTCGATTCGAACGCGGCCTTCGCCCAGATCGACCCGGAGGATTTCGACATCTACTGGGGCGCCTATCTCGGGACGGAGAACGAGGTCCTCAGGTCGGGCTCGCTCCGCGACATCGGAGCGGAACTCGCCGCCATGGTCGCCCGCTTGAAGGAGCAACGCGGCTGGATCCTCGACATCTATCTGCTCAGGCGGCGCGGCGAACCGAGGACGAGGCATGAGGTCGATCCAGGCGCCTAGTCGGCGCGCCGCGCCGGACTGGAACGACGCAGTCGGCCTCTATCACCCGGGCCGAGATCCTCGAGGGCAAGCGCACGTTGGCCTGGGCGACGCAGCCGCACTAGCCTAAGGGCTGCTGCGTCTGAACCCGGGCGCCGCGACCGGGCGAACCAAACACCTGCTCCTGGCGCTTCCTTCGCAACCCACTGCGGGGCACACTTCGCGTTGGCGGCGGCCGCGGCTATCGTCCATGGAGCGGGGCCGACCGCCCTGCCCTCGCGACTTCTCTGGACGGCCGGCGCTGCACTTGCAGTACACTCGCAACAAGCGAAATTCTGTAAGTTAACGTTATTAATTACTCGTTAACTTAGGCTTTATTTGCGCCAACGGCGCCCGTTGATCATGAAGTGTCACATAAAAGACACAGGGTGGCCACTTCTTTTAGAGTTGCTTTACTGCTGTTGTCTATTCTGGGCGTTGTCACTAGCCTTCCGCCGACTTACAAGGGGGTGGCCGTGGGCATCGCGTTGACGATCTGCGCCGTGTTTGCCCGAATGGGTTCGGCATCCTTGTGTGAGGCTGCGGACCAAGGCGACGCGCCGAGAGCGGGATCTCCGGCCCCGGGCCGCGCCACGGAGACGTTCGGCGCCTGGTCGATCGGGCTCGTCAGGGAGCCGATTCTGCTTTTAATCGGATCGGTTAGGACGCCCGGCCGGCTCCTGCTCGTCGACGCCGATCCGGCGCTCGGCGCAGACTTCCGACGATAAGAACAGTAGCGACTCGACGCGACGTACGGTTGTTCAAACGGACGGGGACACGATGCGGGGCCTGTCGACCAAATGGTTAGCCTTTCTCATCAGCGCGCGCTCCGACGCCATGCGCCGCATGGCGCGGTCTGCGGTCTTGGTCGCGCTCGGCCTTGTCGTCGTGGTCGTCGCCGATCCGGCCCGAGCGCAGTGCACGCCGCCGAGCGGCTCCACGATCCCGGATGGAGGGACGGCGAATTGCAACGGCGCGCTACCGTCCTCGATTGATTTCACCGCCGGGGGCGGCAGCGGCGATCACACCCTCAATGTGTCCTCCCCCGCCAACGGAACAAACCACATCAATTTGACGGGCACGGGCACGGCGTCGGGCAACGGCACGAACGGCACCGCGAGCTACTCATGCTCGTCAGGCGCGGCGAATTGCACAATCGACAACAGCGTCACCCCCCCGACCTGCACCGTGAACAGCGGCGCCCCCAACGGAACGACGTGCGTGCCGCACCAAGTCCCCGCGACCGGAGGGCCCTCCGGCAATTCCGGGCCAAAAGTGACCATCAATGTCAACGCGCCAACCACGGGCCCCGTCACGATTGGGGCGGGCGCAGGCTCGAACACCCCTCCGATCGCCGTGGTCGGCGTCTCGACCGGGTCAAAAGGCGGCGACGGCGGCCACAGCGTTTTCTCCGACGGCGGCACGGGCGGCGACGGCGTCGACGGCGGACATGTGATCGTCAATTTTACCGGCCAGGTGCCCAATGGCGATCACGGCGGCATTCTGGCGCAGTCGGTCGGCGGCCAAGGCGGCGACGGCGGCGGCTCCACATTCGCTGGCGGCGGCCAGGGCGGCAAGGGCGGGTTCGGGGGAGAGGCTGACGCCAACTTCCTTGGCGGCTCGATCGCCACGTCGGGCGACGCCAACAACGGGGTGACGGCGGTTAGCCAGGGCGGCAACGGCGGGCAAGGCGGCAACGGCGGCCCGCTCATCTATTCGATCGGCGGAGACGGAAACATCGCCGGCCAGGCCGGACCGGCGAACGTCACCACCGCCGCCGGGACGATCATCACCACGAACGGGGATCACGCGAACGGCATCATGGCGTTGAGCGTCGGCGGCGCCGGCGGCAACGGCAGCGGCGGTTTCGGCCTCTTCTATTCTGGCGGCGGCGGCGGCAGCCAGGGCGGCAATGGCGGCGCCGCGACCGTCAGCAACACCAGCACGATCACGACGTCGGGAACGAACTCCGAGGGCATTCTCGCCCAATCGATCGGCGGCGGCGGCGGCAGCTCGGCAAGCGTCGCGGGGCTGTTCGCGCTCGGCGGCAGCGGCGCTCCGGGCGGCGATGGCGGCCAGGTGTCGCTCAACAATTCCGGGGCGGTGACAACGTTCGCCTCCGGATCGAACGCCCTGGAGGGGCAGTCGATCGGCGGCGGCGGCGGCAACGGCGCCAATTCGGGGGGCCTGTTCGCCATGGGCGGCAGCGGCTCCAGCACGACGCCCGGCGGCGCGGTCAGCGTGACGAACGAGGGCGTTCTCAAGACCTATTCGCAGCAGTCCGACGGAATCCTCGCCCAGTCGATCGGCGGCGGCGGCGGCAATGGCGGCACGTCGTTCGGCCTGTTCGCATTCGGCGGCACAGGCGGCGGCGGCGGCGACGGCCAAACCGCGACGGTCACCAACGGCGGCGATATTTCCACCGGCCTCGGGGGCGCGTCCAGCGCGTCTCCTGGCATTCTCGCCCAATCGATCGGCGGCGGCGGCGGCAATGGCGGCGGCGCGCTCTCGGTGGGCCCCGGCATATCGGCCGCCTTCGGCGGCAGCGCGGGCGCCGGCGGCAAGGGCGGCGACGTATCCGTCCTGCGCGACAATGCGAATCCATCACTCGCGAACGCCTATACGATCGCGACGCAAGGGGATAACTCCGCCGCGGTTGTCGCGCAGTCGATCGGCGGGGGCGGCGGCAACGGCGGCTTCGCCGTGGCCGCGGGCGGCAACCCGATTTTCAGCGTCGCGATCGGCGTCGCAGGGAATGGCGGACCCGGCGGAGGCGCGGGAACGGTCGAGGTTGACACCAAGGGCGTTCTGACCACCAACGGCGCGAACTCGGACGGCATCCTGGCGCAATCCGTCGGCGGCGGCGGCGGCAACGGCGGCTTCGCGGTCGCGGCGAGCGTCGCGCTCGGCGCCTCCATCTCCGCCGCGGTGGGCGGCGGCGGCGGCGCAGGCGGCGGCGCCTCCGGCGTCACGGTCTCAAACCTGAGCGACATCACCACGCAAGGCGCGAACTCCTACGGCATTGCGGCCCAGTCGCTCGGCGGCGGCGGCGGCAACGGCGGCTTCTCGATCGGCGCGTCGGCCGCGATCGGCGCGATCAGCGTCGGCGTCGGCGGCACGGGCGGCCAGGGCGGCGGGGCAGGCGCCGTGGGCGTGACGAGCGTGGGCAATATTGAGACCACGCAGCAAAATTCCGTCGGCATCGCGGCCCAGTCGATTGGCGGCGGCGGCGGAAACGGCGGCTTTTCGGTCGCGGCGAGCGTCGGCATCGGTTCGGTGAATGTCGGCGTCGGCGGCTCCGGAGCGATGGGCGGAACGGCCGGGACAGCGAGCGTCGACAGTTCGGGGTCGGTCGAGACCTTGAGCGCAAACTCGATCGGCGTTCTCGCCCAGTCGATCGGCGGGGGCGGCGGCGACGGCGGCTTCTCGGTCGCTGCGGGCGTCGGCATCGCCGGCGCAGTTTCGGTCGGCGTCGGCGGCAAGGGCGGAACCGGCCAGAACGCCATGAGCGCGACCGTCAACGCGGACGGCGGCGGACAGAGCCTCACCGGCCCGGGGGCATTCGGATCGGGATGGAGCCTCATCACCGAAGGCAACAATTCCGCAGGCGTCGAGGCCCAGTCCCTCGGCGGCGGCGGCGGCAACGGCGGTTTCGCCGGGACGGCCGCGCTGTCAGGGGTCGCCAGCATCGGCGTGTCGATCGGCGGCTCCGGCGGCGGCGGCGGCAATGGCGCGGACGCGACCGTCAACAGCGGCTTCAACCGTCCCTTCGCCAACAACATCCTCACCACCGGGGACTTCTCATCGGGGATTGTCGCGCAATCGATCGGCGGCGGCGGCGGCAATGGCGGCTGGGCGGGTTCGATCAGCGGGTCGGTCATCGAGGGCGGCGCGGTCGCCGTCACGCTCGGCGGAAGCGGCGGCAACGGCGGGACAAGCGGCACGGCGACCGCAAACAGCATCGGCGCCATCACGACCGCCGGCGCCTTCTCCGACGGCGTCTTCGCTCAATCGGTCGGCGGCAGCGGCGGCAACGGCGGCATGAGCATCGCCATCTCGGCGACCACAGGCGCGTTCGCCGGCGCGGTGGCGATCGGCGGGACCGCCGGGACCGGCGCCAACGCGGGCGCCGCCAATCTCACGAGCCAGGGGACGATCGTCACCGGCGGCGACGATTCCAACGGTCTCTTCGCACAATCCGTCGGCGGCGGCGGCGGCAACGGGGGTTTCGCTGGCGCGGGCTCGCTGTCCCTGACCGGCGTCGCCGCGGCGGTTTCGGTCGGCGGCGCGGGCGCCGGCGGCGGCAACGCCTCGAACGTCAATCTGACCAACAACGGCGCCATCACCACCTCAGGCAACCAATCGAGCGCGATCATCGCGCAATCGCTCGGCGGCGGCGGCGGCAACGGCGGCTCCACCATCGGCTTGTCGCTCGGCGCCGCGGGCGGCGTCACGGTCGGAGTCGGCGGCGGCGCCGGCGCGGGCGGAAGTTCGGTCTCCAACCCCATCAATGACCCGGTCGTGGTGGTGAACTCCACCGGCGCCCTGACGACCGGCTTTGGCGCAGCGGCTGGCGGCGCTCAGAACAACGCCTATGGCATCCTCGCGCAGTCGATCGGCGGCAACGGCGGCAACGGCGGCTTCTCGGGAGCGTTGGCGCTCGGCGGCGTCGCCGGGATCGGCGTCAGCGTCGGCGGCAGCGGCGGGGGCGGCGGTTCGGCCGGCGGCGTCCAGGTGAAAAGCGTCGGCGACATCGCCACAGTCTTCAAGACCTCCGACGGCATCCTCGCCCAGTCGATCGGCGGCGGCGGCGGCAACGGCGGCTTCAGCGTCGCGGGAGCCGGGTCGGGCTCCTTCGCCGACATTGGAGCGGCTGCGGCGGTCTCGGTCGGCGGGGGCGGCGGCCAGGCCGGGAACGCCTCCTTCGTCACCGTCACCAACACCGGCACGGTTTGGACGCAGGGGGTGAGCTCGGACGGCGTCGCCGCGCAGTCGATCGGCGGGGGCGGCGGCAACGGCGGCTTCTCGGTCGGCGCGGCGTTTTCAGCGGGGCTCGCGGGCGTCGGCGTTGCGGTCGGCGGTTCCGGAGCCGGCGGCGGGACGGCCGGCGCCGTCACGGTCAATAGCTACGGAACCGCGTTCCAAATCGTGCCTCCGTCCGCGTTCGCGACCATCGAGACGGACGGAGCGATGTCGAACGGCATTCTTGGCCAGTCTCTCGGCGGCGGCGGCGGCAACGGCGGCTTTGCGGTCGGCGCCGGCGTCGGCCTCGGCGGCGCCGGGCTCGGCGTTTCGGTGGGCGGCTCGGGGAGCGGCGGCGGCGCGGCCTCGACGGTCGACGTGACCAGCTACAACAACATCATGACCAAGGCCTACGATTCGAACGGCGTCGACGCCCAATCGATCGGCGGCGGCGGCGGCAACGGCGGCTTCTCGATCGCGGCCTCCGGAGGTTCCGAACTCGCCGGCTCCGTCAGCGTCGGCGGCTCTGGCGGCAGCGGCGGCGGCGCCTCCACAGTCACGGTCAACAGCTTCGGCTGGATCACGACCGGCGGCGACAGCGCCAACGGCATTCTGGCCCAGTCCCTCGGCGGCGGCGGCGGCAACGGCGGATTTTCGGTGACCGGGACGCTCGGTCTCGGCGTCGGCAGCCTTAGCGCGACAATCGGCGGCAATGGCGGCGGCGCCGGCGGCGGGGGCGTCGTCAACGTCAACAGCTATGGCGTGGGCTTCGACACCGTGCCCGCTTCGGGCGATGTCACGCTGTCCACGACAGGCAATCAGGCGAACGGCATCCTGGCGGAATTGATCGGCGGCGGCGGCGGCAATGGCGGCTTCTCCATCGGCGCCAATATCTCCACCGGCGCCGCGCTCGGCGCGACGATCGGCGGCAAGGCCGGCGGCGGCGGCGTGGGCGAGGCCGTCAATGTCGTGAGCTACAACAACATCCTGACCACCGGCGCGCAGTCGAACGGCATCGCCGCCGAATCGATCGGCGGCAGCGGCGGCAATGGCGGCTTCTCGGTCTCCGCCAGCGGATCGCAATATGGGTCCCTGAGCGTCGCGCTCGGCGGCGCGGGCGGAAGCGGCAACACGTCCGGCAAGGTTTCGGTCGATTCGTTCGGCGCGATCATGACAACCGGCGACCAGTCCAACGGCGTCTTCGCCGAGTTGGTCGCCGGCGGCGGCGGCAACGGCGGCTTCGCCGTCTCGGCCGCCGTCACGACCTCCGAGGAGTCCGCCAACGTCGGCGTCGCGATCGGCGGCGCCGGCGGCGCCACCAATGTCGCGGGCGACGTTCACGTCGGCAGCACCGGCGATATTTCGACCTCCGGCCTGTCGTCCGACGGCGTCCTCGCCCAGTCGATCGGCGGCTCGGGCGGCAATGGCGGTTTCAGCGGCGCGCTCACCCTGCAGAACGGCGGCGTCGGCGCCGCCCGCAGCATGGGCGGCGTCGGCGGCACGGGCGACGCCGCCGGCAATGTCGACGTGGAAAGCGTCGGCAACATCACGACGGGCGTCCTCAACGGCGTCTTGAATGGCGCGGCGAACGCCAACGGAATTGTGGCGCAGAGCATCGGCGGCGGCGGCGGCAACGGAGGCTTTTCGCTGCTCGTGGCCGGCTCCTACAACTCTGTCGTCACCCCGGTCCCGCAGAAGACGGTTGGCGGCAATGGAGGCGCGGGCGGAAAAGGCCTGGACGTCTCCGTCTCCAGCGTCGGCACGATCTTTACCGACGGCGCCTTGTCCGACGGCATTCTCGCGCAGTCGGTCGGCGGCGGCGGCGGCGACGGCGGGTTCTCGATTGGGGCGGCCCTGTCCTATAAGGGCGGCGCGGATATGAACAGCGTCGGCGGCGCCGGCGGCAACGGCAATGACGCGGGCAACGTCACCGTCAACGCGTCGTCCTCCGCCAGTTCCTCCCTGACCGGCGTTTCCATCGAAACCATGGGCGACGGCTCGGTCGGCATCCTGGCGCAATCGGTTGGCGGCGGCGGCGGCAACGGCGGCTTCTCCGTCGCCGGCAGTCTCAGCATCGACGACGATTCCAAGGCCCAGAGCGTCGGCGGCTCCGGCAGCAACGCCGGCAAAGGCATGAACGTGAAGGTCACCAACACCGGCGACATCTTCACAGGCGGGAACAACGCCGACGGCATCCTCGCCCAGTCGGTCGGCGGCGGCGGCGGCAACGGCGGATTTTCCGTCGCGGGCACGTTCTCGAAGAGCGGCGGCGCCGATACCACGAGCGTGGGCGGCGGCGGCGGCGACGGCAACACCGCCGGCGACGTCAAGGTCGTCAACAACTTCTCTGACAACTCGACCAGCAGTCTGACGACTGTGGGCGACCAGTCGATCGGCATTCTCGCCCAGTCGATCGGCGGCGGCGGCGGCAACGGCGGGTTCAGCGTCTCCGGGGCGCTCTCCATCGATAAGGCTGTCAACGCGAGTTCCACCGGGGGCGGCGCCGGGGCCGGCGATTTTGCCGGCGCCGTGACCGTGCAAAGCGGCGGGACGATCACCACCGGCGTCGGCAATTTCGTCGGCGGCGTGTACCAGGGCGCGATCAGCGGCGAGGGCTCGGACGGCATCCTGGCGCAGTCGATCGGCGGCGGCGGCGGCAACGGCGGGTTCTCGGGCGCGCTATCGTTCTCCAACGGCGGCGAGGCGGCGACCAATTCGGTCGGCGGCGCGGGCGGTTCGGGCTCGGACGGCAAGACGGTCACCGTCGAAACCGCGCTCGGCAGCGCCATCACGACCTACGGCGACAGCGCCGCGGGCATCCTCGCGCAATCGGTCGGCGGCGGCGGCGGCAACGGCGGGTTCTCGCTCGGCGCCGGCATCGGCACGGGCTCGGACGCCAAGGGGTCGAGCAACACCGTAGGCGGCAACGGCTCGGGAGGCGGAACGGGCGGCGAAGTCAACGTGACCAACCTTGGCGCGATCACCACCTGGGGCATCCTGTCCGACGGCCTGATCGCCCAGTCGATCGGCGGCGGCGGCGGCAATGGCGGCTTCGCGGTCGGCGCTTCCTTCAGCCTCAAGGACGACGCCACGACGAACGCGACCGGCGGCCAGGGAAGCGGCGGCGGCGCCGCGAGCCTTGTCACGGTCGACAACTCCGGCGTGATCGCGGTGCACGGCGCCGGCTCTGTCGGCGTTCTCGCGCAGTCCGTCGGCGGCGGCGGCGGGAATGGCGGGTTTGCCGGCGGCCTCGCGATCAGTTCGAGCGGCAAGGCCACGACGAACGCCACCGGAGGCGCAGGCGGCGGCGCGGGCGACGGCGGGGCGGTCATGGTGACCAATTCCGCCGCGATCACCGCTTTGGGCGACCAGGGTGTCGGCATCCTTGCGCAATCGGTCGGCGGCGGCGGAGGCAACGGCGCGCTGGCGATCGGCGCCGCGGGCTCGCTCGATTCGGATGCGGCGAACGAGAGCACCGGCGGTTCGGGCGGCTCGGCCGGCAACGCCAGCACCGTGATGGTGACCAACAAGACCGGCGGAACGATCGTGACCAGCGGCGCCATGGCCTATGGCGTGCTCGCCCAGTCGGTCGGCGGGGGCGGCGGCAATGGAGGCTTCTCCGTCGGCGGCGCGGTCAGCCTTGGCGGCGACGCGAAGTCCAACGTCGGCGGCGGCGCCGGCGGAGGCGGCGGGGGCGCATCGACCGTCACCGTCGACAACGCGGACTCGATCTCGGCTTTGGGCGTGTCGAGCGTCGGCATTCTCGCGCAGTCGGTCGGCGGCGGCGGCGGCGCGGGCGGCTTCGCGGCCGGGGCGGCCTTCTCCACCAGCGGCAAGGCCGACAATTCGGTCGGAGGCGGCGCTGGCGGAGGCGGCGGACTTGCCGGAGACGTGAAGGTGACCAACGAAGCGGGAGCGACCGTCTATACCGCTCTTGCGAACTCGACGGGTATTCTGGCGCAGTCGGTTGGCGGCGGCGGCG
Source organism: uncultured Alphaproteobacteria bacterium (assembly GCA_963748545.1). GTDB lineage: Bacteria > Pseudomonadota > Alphaproteobacteria > Rhizobiales > Beijerinckiaceae > Roseiarcus. The sequence continues at coordinate 135,023 of CAVVJO010000020.1, read as the reverse complement.
GCGGCGGCGGCTTCTCGCTTTCGGCTTCGGTCTCGACCAGCGCGGACAGCGCCGCTGAGAGCGTCGGCGGCGCCGGCGGCGTCGCCAGCAACGGCGGCGTGGTGTCGGTCGATAACGAGGGCGCGGTCCAGACCGACGGCGCCCTATCCAAGGGCGTTTTCGCACAGTCGGTCGGCGGCGGCGGCGGCGCTGGCGGTTTCAGCGTCGCGGCGGGCTTCTCGACCTCGGGCGGGGGCGAAGCGTCCTCCGTCGGGGGCGCGGGCGCCGGCGGCGGCGCGGGCGGCGAAGTGAGCGTGATCAACGGCTCCGTCGGCACGATCCTGACCAACGGCGCCATGTCCTACGGCGTTCTCGCGCAGTCGGTCGGCGGCGGCGGCGGCGCCGGCGGGTTCGCCATCGGCGCAGGCGTCAGCCTCGGCGGCGACGCCAAGTCGACCGTCGGCGGCGGCGCAGGCGGGGGCGGCGGCGCGCGCCTCCACCGTGAACGTGGATAATTTCAACTCCATCAATGCGCTTGGCGTATCGAGCATCGGCATCCTCGCCCAGTCGGTCGGCGGCGGCGGCGGCGCCGGCGGGTTTGCGGTCGGCGCAGCGTTCTCGACCAGCGGCGCGGCGAACAATTCGGTCGGCGGCGGGGCGGGCGGCGGAGGCGGCGCGGCCGGGACGGTCAATGTCGTCAATCATGCGGGCGCGACCATCTACACCGCCCAGGCGAACTCGACCGGCGTCCTCGCTCAGTCGATCGGCGGCGGCGGCGGCGTCGGCGCTTTCTCGATTGCGGCCGGGGCTTCGACGGGCGGCGGATCTGGCGTGTCGCAGAGCGTCGGCGGCGCGGGCGGCGTGGCGAGCGACGGCGGGACCGTCAACGTCGCCAACGATGGGCTCATCGAGACCGACGGCGCGCTCTCCCACGGCGTCTACGCGCAGTCAGTCGGCGGCGGCGGCGGCTCCGGCGGCTTCAGCGTGTCGGGCGCCTATTCGAGTTCGGGCGGCGCGACCTCGTCGGTCGGCGGCACGGGCGCGGGCGGCGGCGCGGGCGGCGACGTCAACGTCACCAATTCCGGGACCATCATCGTCAAGGGCGCCGGCTCGGTCGGCGTCTACGCCCAGTCGGTCGGCGGCGGCGGCGGCGACGCCGGGTTCAGCGGCGCGCTCAATTTCACCGGCGGCGGCCAACTCACCAATACCGTCGGGGGCGCCGGCAAGGGCGGCGACGGCGGCAATGTCACGGTCATCAGCACGGGCTCCATCGAAACGCTCGGCGCGGGTTCGGTCGCAGTCGTTGCGCAGTCGATCGGCGGCGGCGGCGGCAGCGGATCCTTCGCGGTCTCGGCTCAGGACGGCTCGCTCGACGGATCGGCGCTCCAGGTCGGGGGCAGCGGAAACGGCACGCAGGGCGCCAACGGCAAGGTCGTCGTTCAGGTATCCGGCGGCTCGATCGGGACGACCGGCGATCTCTCCTACGGCCTGCTCACGCAGGCGATCGGCGGCGGCGGCGGCAATGGCGGACTGATCGTTCCCGATCCGCTGACGATCGGGGCGCTCTGGAAGCACGCAGGTGGTCGGCGCGACCGGCGCGATCTCGGCGACGGCAATCCCGCTGAACACGCAAAACGCCAATGTCGTCTCCACCACCGGCGCGGGGGCCATCGGTTTCGCCGCGCAGTCGATCGGCGGCGGCGGCGGCGCGTCCGGCGTGACCGGCGACGTGACCTTTACGGCCGCGGGACCGCTCTCGCTGACCGCAGGCGGCAGCACGACCGGCGGCGGCTCCGGCGGCGCGGCGGTGGTCGCCAACACCGGCGCTTCGATCGCCACGGGCGGCGGCTCGACGTTGGCGAGCGGCGACGCGGCCGTCGGGTTGCTCGGCCAGTCGATCGGCGGCGGCGGCGGCAGCGTCCTCTACGCGCTCGGCGCTGTCACCGGCTCGGCCGGCCCCGTCTCGCTGACGCTCGGCGGGTCTGAGGGGGGAACCGACAACGGCGGCTCGCTGACCTTCGCCAGCAGCGGCTCGGTCTCCACCGCCGGGCGTTTTGCGCCGGGCCTGGTCGGTCAGACGATCGGCGGCGGCGGCGGCTTCGGCGCCGTGACCGCCGCGGCCGGGATCGGCGCCGCGGGCGTCAGCTTCCAGCTCGGCTCGACCGGCGGAACGGGCGGCTCCGCAGACCCGACAAACAGCTCGACCTGGACCATCGGCCAAGGGTCGATCGCGACCACGGGCGTGATTTCGGACGCGATCGTCGCCCAGGCGATCGGCGCGGGCGGCGGTCTCGCGGGCTTCGTCAGCGGCGGCGCGCAGAACCCGGCTCTGACCGCCGCAGTCCTCGGCGATCCCGGCGCGTCGGGCGCAGGCTCGACGGTCTCCCTGACCAGCCAGAGCGCGATCTCGACCACCGGCGCCGGCGCGGTTGGGGTCATCGCGCAGTCCATCGGCGGCGGCGGCGGCGCGGCCCAGGCCTACGGCGTTTCCGTCGGCGGCCCGGTTACGCTCGGCGGCGCGGGCAGCGGCGACGGCGCCGCGGTCTCCGTCACGACGTCCGGCGCCATCGCGACCACCGGCGCCGAGGCGCACGCGATCGTCGCGCAATCGATCGGCGGCGGCGGCGGCTTCTTCCAGGCCTTTTCGTCCATGGGTTCGCCGCTGCCGGCGCCGATCGTGGGCGCTGCAGGTTCGGGAGCCGCCGGGCCAGTGAGTGTTGACGTCGAAGCGCCGATCTCGACGTCAGGCGCGGGAGCGCACGGCGTGATCGCGCAATCGGCCGCCGGCGGCGGCGGGGCGGTTGGGGGCGGCGAGTTCGCCACGACCCTGTCGGCTGCAGGCGCATTCCTCGGCAGCGCCGGCGGCTCCGGCGCGGCCGGAACGGTCGCCGTGACCGCAAACGCCAACATCGTCGTCGCCGGCGCCAATGCGACCGGCATCGTCGCCGCCTCGACCGACGCCACCGGGCGCGGCGCGCCGATTTCGGTGACGGTCGGCAGCGGCGTCGCAATCGTCGGCGGCGTGGGATCGGGCGGGACGCCCGGTCAGGGGGACGAACCGGCGAACGCGGTCCGCCTCATCGGCGGCTCGGCCAACCTGGTGACCAACAACGGCTTCCTGGTCACCGCTTCCGACATTCAAGGATTTGTCGTGACTGGCGGCCTCGGCGACGACTCGATTGACAATTTTGGCCGGATGGACGGCTCGATCGATCTTTCAGCAGGAGAGAACGCGATCGACAACAAGCCGACCGGCGTCTTCAATTCCGGCTCGATCGTCTGGCTCGGCCCGCTTGCTGCGCCGATCGACACCTTGACCAACGAGGGGCTGTTGTCCCCAGGCGGCTATCAGAACGTCTATACGACCGCCATCACCGGCAATCTGGTGCAGACGCCGACCGGCGTTTACGGCATGGACCTCGATCTGAAACCGCCGGCGAACGACCTCATCACCGTCACCGGGACCGCCAACCTGGCGGGCGACGTCTTCGTCAACCTGGTCGATCCGTTGACGGCGCCGGGCTTCGCCATCCCCGGCACGCACACGCCGACCATCTTGTCTGCGGCGGGCGGCGTGACCAACTCCGGGCTCAATCTGACGGCGTTCGACACCGCCGTCATCAACTACTCGCTCATCTATCCCAACCCTCAGGACGTCGATCTCAAATACGTCATCGACTATTCGCCCGCGGGGCTGACGCAAAACCAGCATTCGGTCGGCAACGCGATCAATGCGATCCAGACCCTGCAATTGTCGCCGGCCTTCAGGCCGATCGCGACGACGCTGTTCTATCAGCCGGATGTCGGCTTGCTCGGTCAGATCTACAATTCGCTATCCGGCGAGGGCGTGTCGGCGGCGCAGCAGACCGCGTTCAACACGATCGACCTTTATCGATCGACCGTGAACAACCAGACCCAGCGTTGGCTCTCCAACAGTTGCGCCGACGACACGGACAGCAAGACGGCCTACGAAGCGCCGCCGGCGATCCCGACACGCAAGGGCGAGCCTGCTCAGCTCTCCCCGTGCGCGATGGCCCGGACCTGGCGGATGTGGGGGACGGGCTATGGCGGCACGGCGCAATGGCCCGGCGATCCGATCGTCGGATCGGCCTCGGTCACCGAGCACGTCTCGGGCTTCAGCGCGGGGACTCGACTACCAGATCAATCCGAACCTCCTGCTCGGCGTTTCGGCTGGCGGCGGCCAGTCCAGCTTCGGCGTCCTCGATCGGGCCACATGGGGCTCCGTCGATGGTTGGGAAGGTTCGATCTACGGCGCGTGGCGCAATGGTCGGGGGCTCTACGCATTGGGCAACCTGACCTACAGCAGCTTCGACAACAAGGAGCAGCGATCCGCCGCCATCCCGGGCGTGGTCTTGCCGGCGTCGAATTTTATCGGCGGCCCCTATGGGGTTCCGGGCTTCGGCGAGCGGCCGCAGGGCAGCTTCGGATCCCACGCCTGGAGCGGCTACGGCGAGGTTGGCTACCAGGCCCAGTACGGAGCCCTTAAAGCTTCGCCGTTCCTCGGCCTCGAACTGGCCTCGCTCCGGTCCAGCGGCTTCACCGAGACGAATTTCGGCGTGCTCCCGAGCGTGATCGGTCTCTCGTACGAGGCCAGAACGATTGATTCGCTGCCGGGCTACGCAGGGTTGCAACTCGAATCGAACGCGGCTTTGCCCAACGCGATGGACCTCGACTTTTGGATACGCGGCGCCTGGAAGCACGAATTCGACGCAAGCCGGTCGACCGAGAGCGCTTTCATCTCGGCGCCCGGGTTCGATTTCGTGATCCAGGGCGCGCAGGCGCCGCGGGACTCGTTGGTCACGTCGATCGGGTTGAAGCTCAAATTGAATAAGAATGTCGCTGTGTTCGGCACGTTCGAGGGCCAGTTCGGCTGGAGCGCGCCGTCGGTCGGCGGTACGGGCGGCGTCGTCATATCCTGGTGAGAAGGGACCGAAAGGAGAGCCGACTCAAGTTCGAGGGGTCGCCGGAAACGAGCGCGCTCCCTTCTGACGTCAGCCTCCGCCGACACGTCGGTCGCCGGCGATCCTGATCGCGGGCAACCGACGCCCCTCTCGTGAAGCTTAGCAATCGTCAACAATTTCGGGCGTTTGGCGGGCATTGATTCCGCCCGATCGGACTCGCGCTCGGAGCGCAAATCTCATACGGAGGGCGACCGCGCCGACTGGCGCTCCATGAACGCTGGACGGCTATGCATCTGGTCACGGGCGGAGCTGGGTTTATAGGTTCCAATATCGCAGCTGCGCTCGAAGCGAACGACGCCGACGTCGTCATCGCCGACCATCTCGGCTCGAGCGACGTCAAGTGGCGCAACATTTCCAAACGCCGGCTCTTCGACATCGTGGCGCCGCAGGCGATTCCCGAGTTCCTCGAACGCTTCCGGGGGAGGCTTGGCGGCGTGGTTCACATGGGCGGCATTTCGTCGACCACCGAGACCGATGTCGATTCCTTCGTCAGGAGCAATGTGCGGCTATCCATCGACATCTGGAATCACTGCGCCGAGGAGGGCATCCCGCTCGTCTACGCGTCCTCGGCCGCAACCTACGGCGACGGCCGGGAGGGGTTCGAGGATCGATGGGATCGGGATTATCTGTCGCGCCTGCGGCCCCTGAGCCCCTACGCGTGGAGCAAGCACCTGTTCGATCGCTGGGTCTCCCACGCCGTCGAGACCGGCTTGCCGAGTCCGCCGCGCTGGGCGGGCCTCAAGTTCTTCAACGTCTATGGACCCAACGAGTACCACAAGGGCGCGCAGCGCTCGGTCGCCGTACAATTGCACGACCAGATTCGCGAGTTCGGCCGCGCGCGGCTCTTCCGGTCGGAAAACCCGGACTATCCTGACGGCGGACAATCGCGCGACTTCGTCTGGGTCGACGACTGCGTGAACGCAACGCTGTGGGCGCTCGAAGACCCGGCCGCGCGGTCCGGCGTCTACAACGTCGGCTCGGGATCCGCGCGGACGTTCCTCGACATCGCAACCATCCTGTTTCAGGCCATGGACGCAAAGCCCGATGTCGAGTTCATCGACCTGCCCGATAATCTGCGGGACAAGTATCAATACTATACGCGCGCATCCATGGGCCGGCTCAGGGCCGCCGGATTTGCGGCGCCTTCGACCTCGCTCGAGGACGGGCTCCGGCGCTACGTCACCGAATTCCTCCAGGCCGAGGACCCGTTCCGCTGAACCGCCGCCCGGAGCGCGCAGCGGCTTCGACCCGCATCACAAGGAAGTTTTACGAAACGCTTACGCCGCGACCTGCAATTCCCTCTCGAACGCTTACCCGCGTGCGCCGATGCTGCGCGACGGTAAATCCGTGGAGCTCGCTCTATGCGAAATGGTCTCTCTGGCGCGTTCAGCGACGCGCGACGTTCCTCGTTCCGGCCGGTCGATGCAGGGTTTCAGGCCGACGGCGATCCCGCGCCGCCAGCGCCGTCGCAGATGCTGGCGCGCCTCGGTCTGTTGCTCGTCATCGCCCTCGGCTTCGGCCTGGCCGCACAACTTCTGGTCGGCGCGCCCACGTGAACCGATCGTCCGAGTCGAAGGCGGATGCAATCAGGGAAGCGGGCCCTTGATCCGCGACCGCCTGCCCCTGCCCGGCGCAGGCTCGCGATTCGTTTTGATCGCGGCGCTCGACGTCATTTCGGCGCGGAATAAAGCCCGTAGTTGGCGATTCGCGCGGCCACGTTCGCGACTTCCTGTGGCGTCAGCAGAGGCGGCTCGCGGCCAAGCTGCAGGCAATTGAGATACTGGTGAGCGAGGTTTTCGACCTCGACGGCGAGCCACATTGCGCTGCGCAGGCTGTCGCCGGTGGCGATCAGACCGTGATGGGCGAGCAAGCACGCTTTCCGCTCTTCGAGCGCTCGAAGGGCATGATCGGAAAGCTCCTGGGTGCCGAACGTAGCGTAGGGCGCGCACCGGATCGTGTCGCCGCCCGCGGCGCAGACCATGTAGTGGATCGGCGGAATGTCGCGTTCGAGGATCGCGAGAGTCGTGCTGTAGATCGGGTGGGCATGGACGACGGCGTTCACCTCCGGCCGAGCGCCCAGAATGTCGAGATGGAAGCGCCATTCGGTCGAGGGGCGTCCGTTTCCGACCACGGTGCGGTCGAAACGCATGGCGATGATGTCTTCGGGCTGCATCTCGTCGTACGGCAGGCTCGTCGGCGTGATCAGGAAACCGTCGCCGTCCCTGAGACTGATGTTGCCCGAGGTTCCCTGGTTGATGCCGAGCGTATTCATGGAACGGCAGGCGTCGATGAGGCTCTGACGTTTTTCTCTTTCGGCGGCGGACAGCATGGCGGACTCCATCGGCTTCCGGGCGGGCTTGAGCTTTCGCGCTCCTCCTTAGGCAGGCGGCGCCGCGGCGGCAAGCCGGCGTCCCGGGCGAACGGAGCCAAGAGACTTCTGTCGACGCCGCGGCCGGATCGATTGACCGGCTTCGGGCTGTTTGCTAGCAACCCGTATCATAGGGTTGGCGGACTAGGCGACAATTCGCGCCGCGAGCGTCCGCTGACAAGACATCGAGGGGGCGCCAATGGCGATCGCGTTTCGAAACGGAGCGCTTGCGCTCGCGGGCCTGGCCGTTGCGCTTCTCGCCGGCTGCGCGTCCGAGCCGCCGCCGGCGCCCGTGGTCGCCGCGCCGGCCATCACTTCCGATCAGCTCGTCGGCAAATGGGGCTTCGCCGCCTATCACCGCGACACCGACCGCACGCGCACGATCAAAGAGGCGGCCGCGCAGTGCAATAAGCCCTATGTCATCGCCAAGGGACCGAACGGCGGCGTCATGATGAACCTCGCCGATCAGGCGGACCTGTCCGAACTGGTGCTGAAGGCCGGCCCGGACGGAAAGACCTATCTCGGTCCGCCCGGCGACGCCGGCACGGCGGACGACCGGATTGTTACCAACGTAGACGCCAATTCCTTCAGCACGAACTGGGTCGACCCGGACAACGCGGCGCGCTATGGCACGTCGGTGTACGAGCGCTGCGGCCAGAAGAAGGCGTGAGGCGCCCGCACCTTCACCTCCATGATGGAGCGAACATGAACGTGAAAAAGGCTTTTCTGGCGCAGGTCGCCGCGGCGGCGATCGTCGCGGCGTCGGCGTTCCTGCCCAGCGTGTTTGCGACCGCGCAGCAGGTCGACATGAATGTGGTCGATCAGCCAGGGTATGTGCCGACCCCTGAGGAGAACCAACTCAACGGCGCCTATGAGCGGCAGGAGGTGTTCTTCCGCACCACCGAGCCGCCGGGAACCATCCTCATCGACACCAACAACCGGTTCCTTTACCTCGTCCAGCCGAGCAACCGGGCGCTCCGCTACGGCATCGGCGTCGGACGCGACGGGTTCCAGTGGCAGGGCGTCGAAAAGATTTCCCGCAAGCAGGAAAACCCCGACTGGCGTCCGCCGCCGGAGATGATCGAGCGCCAGCCCTATCTGCCGCGCTTCATGGCGGGCGGCCCAGGCAACCCGCTCGGACCCCGGGCGATGTATCTCGGGCATACGATCTATCGCATTCACGGCACCAACCAGCCTCAGACGATCGGGCACGCCGTGTCGTCGGGCTGCTTCCGCCTGGTCGACGACGACGTGATCGATCTGTACGACCGCGTGCCGGTCGGAACGAAGGTCATCATCAAGCAGGCCGTGACGCTTTAAAGCGGAATGCGGAGGCGGATACCGGTTTTCGCAGGTAATCCCGCGTTTTGAGAGACTCTTGAGCGCGATGCGATCGACCAAGCCGCATCGCGCTCCGGTCGCGGCGAAAGGCAACATTCGAGGCTGGCCATGGGCATGATCAAACCGTTTCTCGCCGCCGCCGCGGCGATGGCGCTCTGCGGGGTCGGCGCGGCCGACGCCCAAACGCTGAAGTCCGTGCAGGATCGCGGCAAGCTGGTCTGCGGGGTCAGCCAGGGAATCGCCGGCTTCTCGATCAAGGACGACAAGGGCGCGTGGAGCGGCTTCGACGTCGACTTCTGCCGGGCGCTCGCCGCGGCGATCTTCAACGACCCGTCCAAGGTCGATTACGTTCCCCTGACGGCGTCCGAGCGTTTCGACGCGCTCAAGGACAAGAAAATCGACGTCCTGTCGCGCAACTCGACCTGGACCATGGGCCGCGAGGAGGACTCGAACCTCATTTTCGCGGGCGTCACCTATTACGACGGTCAGGCGTTCCTGGTCCCCAAGAGCCGCAACGCCACGTCGGCGCTCGAGCTCGACGGCAGCAAGGTTTGCGTCCAGAAGGGGACGACCTCCGAGCCGAACGCCAAGGACTTTTTCGAGACGAACCACATCAATTACGAGTTCGTCGAGGCCGACACCGTCGCCGACACCGTCGCGAACTATCTGGCCGGCAAATGCAACGTCCTGACGACCGACGAGTCGCAGCTGTTCGCGCTCCGCTCGCAGTTCCCCAAGCCAGGCGACCACATGATCCTGCCGGACGTCATCTCCAAAGAGCCGCTCGGCCCGGTGGTGCGTCAGGACGACATCCAGTGGTTCAATATCGTCAAGTGGGTGAATTACGCGCTCCTCGACGCCGAGGAGATCGGCGTGTCCTCAAAGACGATCGACGAGGCGCTGAAGTCGGACAAGCCGGCGGTCAAGCGCCTTGTCGGAACCGACGGCGACTTCGGCAAGCCGCTCGGACTCTCCAACGCATGGGCGGCCAACGCGATCCGCACGGTCGGCAATTACGGCGAGATCTTCGAGAACAACGTCGGAACGCACACGAAGCTCGGCATTCCCCGCGGCCTCAACGAGTTGTGGGACAACGGCGGCATCCAGTACGCCCCGCCGATCCGCTAGCCGGCGCGGCGCCTCCGGGGGGGCGCCCCACGCGCTATCCGCGGCGGGGCCGCTTTTGCCGCCGCTCCGGTTTCTGGGCTCCTGATGCGGCGGCCTGACGAGGGTCCGGAGCGTTTGCCGCCTCGAAATACTCGGCAAACTTGACAGCGCGATCGCCCTCTGCGGCGAGACGGGCCAGCAACTGGGATAACAATCTGAACTCGTCCCGCGTGAGCCTTCCAAACAGCGCATCGTTGACGGGACGCTGACAGGCGGCCAGTCGCGTCAGCAGACGAAGACCCTCGCCGGTGGCGGCGAGTTGGACCCGGCGACCGTCGCTCGGATGGGCGCTCTTCTCGACCAGACCCTGCGACACCAGCTTGTTGACTTCATTGGTGATGAAGGCGCCGCTCAAACGCAGTTGGGCCGCAAGCTGATTGATCCCCATCGGCTCGTCCGAGGTCGAGTTCTTGATCGCGATCATGATCAGATATTGGGTCGGGGACAGGCCGACATAGCTCGCGAACTTGGCCCGCGCGGCCTCGAGGCTGCGCCCGAACGCGAAGAAATCATACAACAAGGCCCGCAGCGTCCGGTCGCCGTCTTGGTCGAGCAATTGAGGCTTTGAGGCCGTCAAGAGTGCGTCCGGCACAGCAGCCCTCTCTTTCTCGTCGAGTCCACCCGGTTATCGCCGTTTCCGCAGGCGGCCGATAAAGCACGGACGTCCGCCGTTGGCAAGACTTGACATTGTCAGATAGCTTTTTTAAAAAGGTATCTAATGAAGATAGTTTGCCGCTGGCGGAGTGATCCAGAGGCCCCAGCGCGACGACGCCAAGGGGAGCGATGACCGCGATGGATAGCGTCACGATATTCTGGCTGCAGCTGGCTTGGAGCGCCTTCGTCTTCGCGCTGACGGCTGTGTGGTTCGTGTGGCCGCGCTTGACCAGCCTCTCTCGTCATTCTGCTCTGATTGTTCTGCTCTTCGTGCACGTGTTCCGCTATGTGGGAATGACGTTGTTGGTTCCGGGTATGGTCGATCCGAAACTGCCTGCCGATTTCCTTTCCAGCGCCGCCTACGGCGATCTCCTGGAAGCGGCGTTGGCGCTGGCGTCGATCGCGGCGCTGCGGAGCCATTGGCGCTTCGCCATTCCTCTGGTGTGGGTCGCCAATCTGTGGGGATTTGCGGATCTGTTGAGCGGAGTCCGCGGGGTCTTGCAGTTGAACGTTCCGAGCTTCAACCTGGGCACCCTCTGGTACATCTATACATTCTACGCCCCCCTGGTCATTGTTTCGCATCTGATGATCTTTTGGATTTTGATAAAATCCAGGTCTTGGGACTGGGATCTCGGGCCCGGGACGCAGCGGAAGGCTTAGGAGCGACGCGCATGACGACACGCGAGACGGCGATCGTGTTCGGGGTCGGACCCGGGCTGGGATGGGCTCTGGCGAAGCGCTTTCGGAGCGAGGCCATGCAGGTCGGCGCCGTTGCGCGCGACGAAGCGAAGCTGAACGCCCTGATCAAGGCCGACGGCGCCCACGATGTCCGGCCCTACGCCGCCGACGTCTCGAATAACGAGGATGTTCTCCGCGTCTTCGATCGGGTCGACCATGATTTTGGCAAGCCGGACCTCGTCGTGTTCAACGCGGGCGCCTACCAGAGGGGCAACGTTCTCGATATCGATCCCGCCGACTTCGAGCGCTGCTGGCGCGTCGGCTGTCTCGGAGGCCTGCTCGTCGGCCAGGCGGCCGCGCGACGCATGGTCAAGCGAGGGCATGGGACGATCATCTTCACCGGCGCGACGGCCGCCCTGCGCGGCGGCGCCGGCTTCGCCAACTTGGCCGTGCCGAAGTTCGGCCTGCGCGCGCTCGCGCAGAGCATGGCGCGCGAGCTAGGACCCCGAGGCGTCCATGTCGGCTTCGTGGTCATTGACGGACAAATCGAGTCCGAACGCTATCGGCATCTTGTCGATGAGCGCGGCCAGGACTCCCTCCTCGCGCCGGATGCGATCGCTGAACTCTATCTTCAGCTGCATCGGCAGCCGCGCAGCGCCTGGTCGCAGGAAATCGATGTTCGCCCGTGGTCGGAGAAGTTCTAAGGCGACGGCGCTCTAGCAAATTTTCGCGCGGCCCTGGTAGCACCTGCTCTGATCGCCCCTCGTGTCGGGCTGCGGCGCGGAGGGTTCGGGCGGCTGAGTTTGCCTGGGCTTTGGCGGCTTGGGAATCACCAGAACTCTGCGCCGGCGGCGGGACGATGAGGACGGGATAGGCCCCCGTCATGAACTGGGCTTGAGCGGGCGCGGTCGCAAAGCCCGCGAGCGCAAGCGCTCCGGCGACGCGCCGCGCCCGAATTCCCCAACTCTTGGCCATCGCCGCAACTCCGTGCCGACACGGCCGCGTTCGAACTGCCGCCGACCTCCCCTTATTATCCACCCCGCGACTGGTTTGTCGAGAGTCGACGCCGTTACGGGAGGCGGGGCGACCCCCGAACGCTTTTCCACGACGGATCACGCGGGGCTGATGCGGGCGCGGCGTGCGCATCGAGTGTCGTTTCGGACACGCTCGCGCAATATTCTGAGGCCAGAGCGCATATTGGCGTCCCCCGCCCGCCTGCGGCCTTGTGAGAGGCGACCGGCTTATCTAACGATCTTCCGGAGCGGAACCCGAAGCGGCGCGGCGCATGGTTACAAAGGGGCGGCAGATGATGGGCCTGGTCAAAGCGATGGTCGCATCGATCGCGGCGCTGGGGGCGGCGTCGGCCCTTGCCGCGGATTTGCCGACGAAGAAGGCCCCTCCCACGCCGATGATCCCAATTCTCCAGCCCTCGCCCTGGCGGATCGAGCTCACCGGATACGGCTGGGGGTCGAGCGTCGCCGGCAACGTCGGCTTCGGCACGCTTCAAACGCTATCCTATTACGCGCCCTTCGGCGAAGTGCTCCAGCACCTCGAGGCCGCCTTCATGGGCTCGGTGGTGGCGTACAACAACTCCTACATCTTGGGCCTCGACCTGATCGGAACACGGATCGGCGGGGCGGGAACCGTCAAGGTCAATCGACTGCCGGCCGGCGCCGTCGGCCTCGACCTCACCTTGACCGAGGGCTTTGCGACCGCCTTCGGCGGGCTCAGGATTCCTGTCGGTCCGCCCAACCTCTACCTGTATGGGACCGTCGGCGCCCGATACACTTACGCCGGGACGAAGCTCGCGCTCACCACGCCGTTGGGCTTCGCCAACGACCAGACGGTCAACAAGGGGTGGGTCAACCCGGTCGCCGGCTTCGCGGCGCATTACGTCTTCAACGACCGTTGGTTCATGAACGTGTTTGGCGACCTCGGCGGCTGGAGCGACAGTGCTACGGGGCAGGCGCTCGCCTCGGTCGGCTACAACTGGACTCAGAACTGGTCGACGACGCTCGGCTACCGCGTGCTTTACACCTACGAGAAGCAGAACACCGGGTACAACTTTTTCGACCAGCCGCAGAGCTTCCGCTACCAGCAATGGCTGTACGGGCCGTTCGCCGGCGTGAAATACAGCTTCTGAATCGGGACGGCGATAAGGGGCCGGCGGACGGGGGTCGACCTCGTCCGCCGGTATTCCGGCGTCAGCGGACGCAGACGCGCCGGCCGTAGCGATTGACGGTGCATCGGACGGGGGCTCGATGCGTGGTGACGACCGCGCCGTGCGGGCCGGCGCAGCCCGCATGATAGACGCCGGCGCGGCAAACGACCGCGTTGGCCTCGCCCATGGTTCCTGCAAGCATGCCGACAACCATGACGGCGAAAGCGATGGTCTTCATGGATTCAATCTCCCGTTGGATAGCTCAATCCGTCATACGCCGACGGCAGGCGTCGAACTCACCCTGAACAAACGCGTTACTTGCTTCCGGCTTCGGCCTTGGCCAAGGCGTCCTTGCAGCCGTCGCTGAGATCGGCGGCATGGGACTTCAGGCATTCGGCCTTGGCGCCCTTGCCGGGCTTCACGTCCCCGCAATACTGTTTCATGTCCGCCTTGCAGGCGCGCCCGATCGCCGCCGCCTTGACGATGGCGACCTGACAATCGGTCGACAGGTCGGAGAAGTGCTCCTTCACGCAAGCCTTCAGCTTGCCGCCGCCGGGCTTCACGTCGGGACAGGCCGACTTGATATCCTTGGCGCAGGCCTTGGCGAGTTGAGACGGCGCCGCGTCGGCGGCGGAAACCGTTACCGTGAGCGCCGCGGCGAGCGCGACGAGTATGGCCAATCGTTTCACAGGAACCTCCCTCATCGGATGCGCGGAGTGCGCACCAAATCGAAATCTTAAGCGCGAGTCCCCATCCGCCAATCCGTGCGCGCCCTCTGCCTCTGGGTCTAGAGGGCGGCCACGTCCTCCAGACCTTGATCCTTTTGCGCCTCGCCCCGCCAATTGGCTGAGCGAACCGCGCTACTGCGCTCGACTTGCTTCTCCCGCGACCGCGGCCTTCGGCGGCGTCTGAGCAGAAAAATTCCGGCCCGCGTCGTTCTCGGAATTGAGCCCGGTGTCGACGTCGAGCCACTGCCCCATGCACCAATGGTCGAGGCGCGGCGCCTTGCAGTCGGGCGTCACCGGACCAGGGTCGCAGACGCAGTATTTGTCAGCGTGCGGCGTGACGCCCGGAACTTCCTTTCGCTCGCCCGAAGGCAAAGCGAAAGCAACTTGACCGCCGCCCGTCTGCACCGCGAACTGGCACACATGGCCCGCCGGCGCGGCGCAGAGGAAGGTCACGGTCTGCTCGGCGCTCGCCGGAGCCGCAAAACAGAAAGGCGCGGCCACGCAAAGCGCCGCCGATAGGAACAGGGTTCTCATGACGCCCCTCACTTCTCCATCATCAGACCTTCGGCGCGGTCCTCTTTGAGGGTCACGGCGATGGCGTGGATGATCGTGTGCTCAGGATGCGCCTTGCAATATTCGATCACCTGGTGCTCGACGATGCGGCCCTTCTTGAAGTCGGCGTAGTGCTTGTGGGCGAGGCCGTTGTACCAGCCGCTGTACCAGCTCGACAGCGCATTGGCGTCTTCCTGGTAGGTGTTGGCGAGCTGGCCGCAGGTCAACTTCTGCACGTCGATGAAGCCGTTCGCGTCGGCATAGGCCGAGAGATCGACCGGATCGGCCTTGGCCGCGCCGGCTATCGCCATCAACGCGACGCTCGAGATCATGAGGAACTTTTTCATTCGGGACTCCGGTTATCGTTCTTTATGAACTTTCGACTGAACTGCATGTGAACGACCACAAGACTGCAGCGCGACCTCGGGGCGACGCTTCGATACGCTTGACGCTTGACGCAGCGCCCCTCAACGCTCGCGAACGCCGTCACCGGCGCCCGCCGTCGTCTCAGTAGCAGGGCGGATAGGGGTAGTAGCCGCAGGCCGGCGGCGGCGGCGCGTAATACGGGTAGGCGTACGGGTGATAGTATGCGCCTGCGGCGGCCGCTCCGACCGCGGCCGCGCCGACCGCTGCTGCGCCGACGCCGACGCCGACCCCGACAGGATGCGCGTAATAGGCGCCATGCCACGCGCCGCCCCACGCGCCGCCATGATAGCCAACGCCGCCCACGACCCCCCGTCCGCCGTAGCCGCGCGCCGCGAACCAGTCGATGAAGAGCGACGCCGGTCCGGTCGCCTTCGCGAGGCTTCCTTCGAGCACCGACACGTCGAACGTCAGGTTGTCGCCGTCGAGCTTCGGCGCCTTCAGGACCACGACGGCGTCCTCCACGGACCCGCCGTCCGCGCCCAGCACCGATATCGTGGCGTTCGGGGGATCCTTGGCGAAGCTGTCGCTGCCCTCGTCCCACTCCTTGAGGAAGTGCTTGGTCAGCACGTGCCCCGCGGCCCGGAACGGCCGATCGGCGAAGACGATCGAATTGGGCGATACGCCGGTCAGCGTCAGGGTGGAGCCCTGCAGGGTCGCCCCGCGCGAATTGATGACCGCGAGCGATGGGATCATCGCGTCCTTGGATGCGCCGGCCGGCTGGCCGATCGCCTTCTGACCGGGCGCGGCGATCGCATCCTGGGCCGCGGCGCCGAGGGGCGCCGCGACGAGCGCGAGCAGTCCCGCGCACAGGCCGATCATGATGGTGTTCCGCATGCTATGTGCTCCGTCTCCGTTGGATGTCTCGCCGCGGGCAGATGCGCTCGGCGTCGCGGGAGAGCGGGGAAACCCCTGCAACGCCCGCATCCCCACCCCTCGTTTCCTCAACCCGTCCCCCCGTGGAAGTCCGAATCGGCGCTGCGCAGCCTAACGCCCGCCCCTAAACGCTGTTTATGAATTTGCGACGAACAGGCGGTTTTCCACAGATCGCCGCCGTCTCGCCCGCCTGTCCAAGGCGACGCGAGAGGCGCCGTCGTCAGCTCGTGCCGGTTGAGGAGGCCGCGCCCCTCACTTCCCCATTTGAGCCTTGAGCTTCTTCAGCTCTTTGCCGCAGCCGATGCTCACCTCGTTCTCGTGCTCCTTGAGACAGTTCTTGATCGCGCCGCCGCCCGGCTGCACGCCGGGACAAAGCCTCGCCACATCCGCCCGGCAATAGGCGAGCGGGCTCGCCGCGTTGGCGGAAACGGCGAATCCCAGCATCGCCGCCAGGACAGCCGTCGAAAATGCAGTTCTCCTCATGACCATTCGTTCCTCCCTTGCTGAATACTATGTTCCCACGAACGAAACCGCGCGTCAGACTTCTTTAGCGCAGCGAGCGCCCACCTTACCGACGGCCTAGGCGCACGCTAGGCCTGCGCCGTCCCGGCGCTTATCATTTCGACCTCACACGGGGTCGTAGCCTGGGCCGCCCAAGCCTCAGGGGAACAGGCCGCATTCGAACATTTTGTTGGCGACCGGCGCTGCGATCTTGTCGATGAAGGCCTTGCGCGCCTGGTCGTCGCCGCGCAGGAAATCCAGCGCGAGCTTCTCCTTCTCCGATTGCGGCTTGTCGCGCATCGCCTTGAGTTCGTCGCAAGTGGACTTGGTGTATTTTTCGATCACCCGGTCGGCCGCGTAGTCGAGCATCATGCCCTGGGCGCAGGCCGCGGACGCTGCGGCCAGCATCGCGACGACCAACGCGGCGGGGCGGATCAACCTTGTCATGGGAGCGCTCCTCTTCAAGGACAGGGTCCGGCCTGCGGCGGCCGGACTAGACGTTAAGGAATTCGTCGACATCGTTCGACCCTAGTCGCGGGCTCTGGCGTTGGCTTCCTGCAACCACTTGTGGTCGAGTTCGGTCAGTTGCGTGGGCCCGAGCTTGAAGGTCAGCCTTTCGATCCGGCCAGTGAAGGCGAACGGCGGCTGATAATCGAGGTCGTTCACGCCGGTGCGGGTGTCGATGCCGACATCGAAGGACTCATCGACGGGAATGATCAGCGGGATCGTATGCCCGATCTTCAGCGTGTGGACGTCCTGTCCGTCCACGCTCAAGACGCCCGTGCCGCCCTTGGCGACGCCGGGTCCGTCGTAGGCGAAATCGAACTCGATGACGTGCTTGCCCCCAGAAAGCCGTTGCTCGCCAGCCCAGCGCGGCGTCAGCAGCATGAGCAGATTGTAACTGAAGATCGGCCGTCCATCGAGCAGATAGAGGCCGTAGCCGCCGAACCTCCCGCCCTCGGTGACGATCATGCCGTTGCCGCCGCCCTCGGGCACGACGACCTCGGCGGTGATCTTGAACGACCGGTTCAGGATGCTCGGCGCGTTGGCTGTGGGAACACCCGGCATCACGCCCGAGTAGGTGAACTCGGTTCGATCGGCGACGGCGCTCGGACGCGGCGTGATCGCGCGCGCAAACCCGGAATTGTCGAGAGGATAGACATTGAATTTTTTCGCCTCCTCGGCGAAGCGGGCCTGCATCTCCTTCAGCTTCTCCGGCATCGCCGGCGCGAGGTCCTTGGCCTGCGAATAGTCGTCGGTGATCTTGTAGAGCTCCCATTTGTACTCTTCGACCGGCGGCATCTTGGCCCCCAGCAGCCACGGCGGCACCGGGGGCGTCGTGCAGGCGTACCAGCCGTCGTGATAGATGCCGCGGTTGGCGATCATCTCGAAATACTGGGTCTTGCGGTTCGACGGCGCTTTCGTGTTCGCCTTGTCGAAGGTGTAGACCATGCTGACGCCTTCGATCGGCTTTTGCGCGATGCCGTCGACGAGTTCGGGCGCGCGGATGCCCGTGGCCTCCAGGATCGTCGGCACGATATCGATGATGTGGTGAAACTGGGTGCGGATGCCGCCGGCGTCCTTGATGCGGGCGGGCCACGAAATCGCGAGGCCCTGCCGCGTGCCGCCGAAGTGAGACGCGATCTGTTTCGTCCATTTGAACGGCGTGTCGAACGCCCACGACCATCCGACCGCCATGTGCGGGCTTGTCTGGGCGGACCCCCACACGTCGTAGAACCGAAGCTGCTCCTCGACCGGGACGTCGAGGAAACCATTGTAGGCGGTATAGGTGTTGGGCGTGCCGACGACGGTGCCTTCGGGGCTCGTGCCATTGTCGCCGCAGATGTAGAGGATCAGCGTGTTGTCGAGCTTGCCCTGTCGCTCGACCTCCTCGATCACCCGGCCGATCTCATGGTCGGTATAGGCGGTGTAGGCGGCGAACACCTCGGCCTGACGGGCGAACAGTTTCTTCTCGTCGGCTGACAGCGTGTCCCATGTCTTGAGGTCGTCCGGCCAGGGCGTCAGCTCGGTGTCGGCCGGAACCACCCCCAACCGCTTCTGGTTGGCGAAGATTTCGTCGCGCATGGCGTTCCAGCCCATGTCGAACTTGCCCTTGAACTTCTCGATCCACTCGGGCGTCGGCTGATGCGGAGAATGGCTGCCGCCAGGCACGTAATAGACAAAGAACGGCTGGTCGGGCGCCGCGGCGTCAATCTGACGGATGTGGTCGATGGCCTCGTCCGCCATGTCGGTGATCAGGTTGTAGCCCGGCTTGCCGACCCACGGATAAATCTGTGTGTGGTCGCGGTAGAGATACGGCGTCCACTGATCGGTCTCGCCGCCCATGAAGCCGTAGAAGTACTGGAATCCCATGCCCGACGGCCATTGGTCGAACGGCCCGACCACGCTGAACTGGGGGCCCGGCGTGTTATGGTTCTTGCCGAACCACGAGGTCGCGTATCCGTGTTCGCTGAGAATCCTCCCGATGGTCGCGTTGTCGCGTCCAATGTAGGAGTTGTAGCCGGGGTAGCCCGTCGAAATCTCCGAGACCACGCCGAAGCCGACCGCGTGGTGGTTGCGGCCCGTGATCAGCGCCGCGCGGGTCGGCGAGCAAAGGGCGGTCGAGTGGAATTGGGTGTAGCGCAGCCCTGCGTTGGCGACGCGGTCGAGCGCCGGGGTCGGGATCACGCCGCCGAAGGTGCTGCTGACGCCATAGCCCTGGTCGTCTGTCATGATCAGCAGCACGTTGGGGGCGCCCGCCGGCGGGACGATGCGCGGCGGCCACCACGGCTTCGAGTTCTTTGACGCTTTCGTTGATCACCCCGCCAAACGCCGGCGGGGCGGGCGGCAAGACGCGCCCGTCGATGGAAATCGTGCTGCTCGGGCTTCCTGGCGCGCCGGAAAGCGCGCCCTCGGAGGCGGCGGTCGGCGCCGCAGGATTGGGCTGGGCCTTCGCCCGGCCGGGAACCCATGAGCCGCCGAACGCCGCGAGCAGCGCGGCTTTCGCCGTGGACAGGAACAATTGCCGCCGGTTCATGGTCGTCCTCCTAGCCTACCGTTCCGCGTCATGCGGATTGACGCTGAAGCCGGTTGACCATTATCGGCGAGACCGTTCGCGCGCCGCTTCTTACGTCGACTCAGGCTTCTAGCGATCGGTGCGCCTGCCGTCATTGACTTTGCGCGCCAAGATTTGATCCAATAGGCGGACAACTAGGAGATGTATTCCGGGCGGCGCGCCCTCGGGGGTGGACTGGCGTTGGATATTCTTGCTCGACCTGGACTGCCCATTGCGACCGCCAGGCTCCGGAACATCGCCGCGATTCCCTCGACTCTCGCCGAACTTGGCGTCGACCCGGATCAGGTCTTTCGGAAGGCCGGGATCGACCCAAAGCTTTTCGCCCACCTCGACGCCGTCCTTCCCTTTACCGCGCTGGGGCGCCTCGTGACTGAGTGCGTCAAGGCGACGGGCTGCGCCTGTTTCGGGCTCCGGGTCGGAATCAAGACGCGACCAACCGGCATGGGACTGACCGGGCTTGTTTCGATCCATTCGCCGACCGTGCGCGAGGGGATCGAGGTCATTACGACGACGTTGCGCACGAGCGACACGGGCGGCGCGACCTTTCTCGACGTCCGCCGCGGCGTCGCGTCCTTCGGCTATGCGGTGACCGCGCCCAACGTCGAGAGCGCCGATCAGATCGTCGACGCCGCGATCGCGATCGCATTCAACGTGATGCGTCAATTGTGCGGCCCCGCGTGGCGGCCTTCCGGGGTGCGCCTGACGCGCGCCCCGCCGCGGGACAGGATCCCGTTCACGAAATTCTTCGAGGCGCCGGTCGAATTCGGCGCTCCCGCGGGGCGCCTCGTGTTCGATGCGGCGATCCTCGACCAGCCCGTGCACGACCGCGACCCGCATGCGGCGGAGATTCTTGCGCCGCTTCTGCGGGAGGCGGTCGCCAGCGCCCAAGGCGATTTTGTCGCGACGGTTCGGGCGATGATCCGGAGCCAGCTCGCCGCCGGGGCGCTGTCGCGCGACGCCATTACCCGCGGGCTGGGCCTCAGCACCCGCACCTTCGTTCACCGGCTGGAAGCGCGGGGGCTCACCTACACGGGGCTCGCCGCCGAGGCGAAATTCGAGATGGCGCAGGGGATGCTCAGAAACGGCACGACGATCGCCGAGACGGCGGCGCGCCTCGGTTTCGCCGACCCGAGCGCCTTCACCCGCGCCTTCAAGGCCTGGTCTGGCGCGACGCCGGCCAAGTGGCGGGCCGACCGGGGCCGATGAACCCGGGAATTGGCGACGCGGCGGCGCTTCGATTCCCGGACTTCGGCGCTAACCCTTTGAAATCGTTGATTTGCTCGGTCGGAAAACAGCCTGTTTCCGGCCTAACGTATTGAAAAGCATTGAGGGTTCGGTCGGAAGGCGGCGCTCTCTCGGCCCCGGCCGGCATGACCAGCGCGCCGGCCGTGACGGCGGCTGTCGGCGGGGATAAGCGGGAGATGACGATCGCCCCGGCCATCAGCGCGAACACGAAGACGATCAGGCCGATCATGGCGCCCCAGCGCAGGCTGACCAGCAGCGTCACCACGCACGAGGCCCCAGAAAAAGAACGAAATCAGGTTCATGACGCGCTTCCCGCCGGGTCTCGGCCACGCCGTCGGCGAGACCTGCGGCTTCCGGGGAGGACATGCGCCTCGTCCCCATAAGGAATTGATCGGGGAGTGCGGACCTGGCCATAAGGAACGCGTTAACGGCCCCTCGAGGATCGCCGAGCCGCCGCCGCCTTGCCGCCCCGCCGGGTCGCCGCTATAAGCGCCGCGCTTTTCCTCAACCCTTGGCAGAGAGCCGTTCCCATGGCCGTCCAGCGCACCTTCTCGATCCTCAAGCCCGACGTCACGCGGCGCAACCTGACCGGCGCGGTCAACGCCAGGATCGAGGCCGCCGGCCTCAGGATCGTCGCGCAGAAGCGCGTGCATATGTCCCGGGCGCAGGCTGAAACCTTTTACGGCGTGCATCGGGAGCGGCCCTTCTTCGGCGAGCTCGTGGAGATGATGACCGCTGCGCCGGTCGTCGTGCAGGTGCTCGAAGGCGAGGACGCGATCGCGCGCTACCGTGCGGTCATGGGCGCGACCAACCCCGAAAAAGCCGACGCCGGCACGATCCGCAAGGACTTCGCGCTGTCGATGGGCGAGAATTCCGTTCACGGCTCGGACGCCCCGGAAACCGCGGCTCAAGAGATCGCCCAGTGGTTCTCGGGCAACGAGCTCGTCGGCTGACCAGCCGTCGCTGCACGAACATCCCAGAGAACGGGCCATGACCCTCAGCAAGCGAAAACTCGGTAAGCAGGGACTGGAGGTTTCGGCCATCGGTCTTGGCTGCATGGGCATGAGCCAGTCCTACGGGCCGGCGGATGAGGCGGAATTGATCGCGACCTTGCATCGCGCCATCGAGCTCGGCTGCACCTTCCTGGACACCGCGGAGGTCTATGGCCCGTTCGTCAACGAGGCCCTGATCGGCCGCGCGCTCAAGGGGCTGCGCGATCGCGTGACGATCGCGACCAAGTTCGGATTTAAGTTTGAGGACGGGCGCGAGGTCGGCGTGGAGCGCGACAGCCGGCCGAAATCGATCCGCGCCGCGGTCGAAGGGTCGCTGCGCCGCCTCGGCACCGACCGGATCGACCTCGTCTACCAGCATCGCGTCGATCCGGCTGTGCCGATCGAGGACGTCGCCGGTACTGTGGGCGACCTCAAGCGCGAGGGCAAAGTTCTCCATTTCGGACTGTCGGAGGCTGGCGTCGCCAACATCCGCCGCGCGCACCGCGAATATCCGGTTTCGGTGGTGCAGAGCGAATACTCGCTCTGGGAACGCAACCTGGAGGCCGACGTGCTGCCGGCCCTGCGCGAACTCGGGGTCGGCCTCGTGGCCTTCTCTCCGCTCGGCCGGGGTTTCTTAACCGGGGAAGTCAAGCGCGCCGAGGACTATCCCGAGGGCGATTATCGTCGCAACGATCCGCGCTACCAGGGCGCCGCTTTCGACGCCAATGTGAAAGCCGCCGAGATCGTACGCGAGATCGCCGCGGCGAACAGCGCAAAACCCGGGCAGGTCGCGCTCGCCTGGATCCTCGCCAAGGGGGACGACATCGTGCCCATCCCCGGCACGAAACGGCGAACTTACCTCGAGGAGAACGTCGCTGCAGCCACGATCGCGCTCGATGCCGAGGAGATCGCCTCGCTCGACGACGCGCTCGGCCCGGGCAAGGTTACCGGACCGCGCTATCCCGAGCGGATGATGGCGACGATCGACCGCTGACGTACGGCCGTCATGCCTCTGTCGTTAACTGGGAGCCGCCCTTGCCATTGCGGCTTCGACCGCTAGCATGGGTGAAAAGACTTCACGCGGAGCGGCGTTCGCCAATGCGCTTGATCGGCGTCAGTCCGAGCGCCTTGGAGAAGAAGACATGGGCAAAATCCCGACGACGGCGGCGTTCGTCAGTCAGAAGGGCGGCGTCGGGAAGAGCACGCTCGCGCGCCTGCTCGCGGTCGGCGCGACGAATCGCGGGAAGAAGACGCTGCTCGCCGACTTCGATCTCGATCAGCTTACCTGCGTCGAATGGGGCGCCGCGCGGATGCGCGCGGGACTCGAGCCCGAGATCGACACCCGCGCATTCAAGAGCCTCAAGAAATTGCGCAAGACCGATAGCGTGGTCGACTTCATCGTCGCCGACACGCGCGGGCTCGCCGACGATCTGTCGACCGAGATCGCAGAGGACTCGGACGTCGTGTTCCTGCCGACCGGCGTCTCGCTCGACGACCTCCGGCCGACGCTCAATCTTGCGGGCAAGCTCGCCCGGCGCGGGGCCGAGGGCCGGCTGGTGGTGGTGTTGTCGAAGGTCGGCCGCTCCGAGATTCAATTCGCCAAGGCGGTCGAGACGATCGAGGACGCGGGGTTCGAGCTCCTCTCCGAGCACTGGCCGCAACGCGACGGATTTCAGAGCGATCTCGACGCCGGGCGGGCCGGGCGGGAGGCGCGCAACCCGCACCTGCGCGAGATCGCCGAGCGGATGGAGCAGGCGCTCTGGGCCCGAACCCTGAAGGCGAAGCCGAGGACGTGAATCCCTCGGCCGCGCTCGCTCATCGCGTCGGCGCGACGAGCGCGAACATCGCACCCTGAGGGTCGTGAGCCTGGACCACCCACTGGCCGCCGGGCACCTCGACCGGGCCGTTGACGATCTGGCCGCCCTTGGCCTTGATCCGCTCGACCGCTGGATCGAGCGCGTCGACGTTGACGTAGTAGAGCCAGAACGACGCCGGCGTCTGGGTCATTCGGGTCATGATCCCGCCCTCCTCGCCGGCGCCAGTCTTGAACATCCGGTAGACGCCCATTGGTCCCATGTCGAACTCGCGCGTCTTCGACCAGCCGAAGAAGTTGCAATAAAAATCGATGGCTTTGGCGCCGTCATCGCAATGCAATTCGTGCCAGCCGATCGTCCCGGGCGTCCCGGGAGCGGGGGCGGGAGGCGGATTGCCGCCGGAGTCGCGGAACAGCATGAAGGTCCCGCCGTAGGGGTCGGCGACCACGGCGAAGCGGCCGACGCCGGGAGTTTCGGTCGGCGCCTTGAAAGCCTTGCCCCCGGCGGCCGTCAGCTTCGGCAGCGCGGCGTCCACGTCCTCCACCCAAATGTAGGCAAGCCAGGAGGACCGCGCGCCCATCGCCTTGGCGTCGGCGGGAATGTCCATGAGGCCTGCGACGGGGTGTCCGCCAGCCGAAACGATCTCATAGGCGAAGTCGGACGTGCCGCCGTCCTGGGCTGTCCATCCGACGACGTGCGTATAGAAATCGACCGCGCGCTTGAGGTCGGTCCCCATGTATTCGTACCAGACGAACTTGCCGATCGGCGCTTCGCTCATGGACGGTTCCTCCTGACGGTTTCTGCCGCGACGTTAGCGCGTTGCGACGAAAAGAAAAGACGCCTGACCCCGGCCGGCCCGCCATGCCTAACAGGGTGGGTTCGTCCGCGGACGCGCGTAGGTCCGCTCTCCGGTTCGGGGCAGAACCAGACTTCCAGAAGTTCGCTCGACTGCGGATCGACGAAGCGTTCCCTGGTGAACATCCGCGATATGCTCGGTGACGGCGACAATCATGGGCTTGCCTTACACGCGGCGGAAGACGACGCGCCCCGCTTGCGTCAGCTTATCCCAGCGGCCTCGGGTGCGAAAAATCCCAGGACGCGGAACAAACCCGCTATCCGTCGCCCGATCGCTTTGTCGCTATGATAGGCTGCTCGACCGCCGCGCGTCGCTTTTCGACGGGGCCGGCTGGAAGCGAAGGCGGTTGGCGAGGCATGTCGGAATCAGTCGAATTCACGACTTGGGTCGTATTGGCCTTCGCAGCCGCCCTGGCGGGCGTATCCTGGATCTTTTCGTCTTCGGCATGGGTCCTCATACCAGCGGCGCTCGTGGGCGCCTATTTGGGTTATCGGGTCGAACGAACCGGCCGCCGCTATCTTAGCCGGCGGTTCTCGCCAAGACCCTGATAGAGACGCTTATGCCGCGCCCGTGCGGCCGGCGAAACTTTCCGGGACTTCCCTATTCCGCCGCGTTTCTACTCGCCTTCGACCCCTTCCGCCCCAGCACCGGCTTCAGATACTGCCCGGTGTAACTCCGCGGATTGCGGGCGATCTGCTCGGGCGTTCCGGCCGCCACGACCTCGCCGCCGTCGTCGCCGCCTTCGGGCCCCATGTCGATGATCCAGTCGGCAGTCTTCACGACTTCCAGGTTGTGCTCGATCACGATCATTGTATTGCCCTGGTCGACCAGCTCGTGCAGCACGTCGAGGAGTTGCGCCACGTCGTGGAAGTGCAGGCCGGTCGTCGGTTCGTCCAGGATGTAGAGCGTGCGCCCCGTGGAGCGGCGAGCCAACTCCTTGGCGAGCTTCACCCGCTGCGCCTCGCCCCCCGACAGGGTCGTCGCCTGCTGTCCGACCTTGACGTAGCTCAAACCGACCCGCTTCAGCGTCTCCATCTTGTCGCGGATCGATGGCACCGCCTTGAAGAGGTCTGCCGCCTCCTCGACGGTCATGTCGAGTACGTCGGCGATCGACTTATCCTTGTAGCGCACCTCGAGGGTCTCGCGGTCATAGCGCTTGCCTTTGCACACGTCGCAGGTGACGTAGACGTCGGGCAGAAAATGCATCTCGATCTTGATCACGCCGTCGCCCTGGCAGGCCTCGCACCGTCCGCCTTTGACGTTGAACGAGAAGCGGCCCGGCAGATAGCCGCGCGCCTTGGCTTCCGGCAAAGCGGCGAACCAGTCGCGGATCGGGGTGAAGGCCCCGGTGTAGGTCGCGGGATTGGAGCGCGGGGTGCGGCCGATCGGCGACTGATCGATGTCGATCACTTTATCGATCGCGTCGAGGCCTTCGATCCGATCGTGCGGCGCCGGTGGGTCGCTAGCGTTGTTGAGGTGGCGGGCCGCGGCCTTGTAGAGAGTATCGATCACCAGCGTCGACTTGCCGCCGCCGGACACGCCGGTGACGCAAGTGAAGAGTCCGAGCGGCGCCTCGACGGTGACGGTCTTCAGGTTGTTGCCGCGCGCGCCCACGATCTTCAGCGCCTGACCGGGCGTCGGCGCGCGCCGACGCGTCGGGATCGCGACGGTCCGCTCGCCGGAAAGGTAATGCCCGGTCAGTGAGTTCGGGTCGGCCGCCACCTCCCGCGGCGTTCCTTTGGCGACGATCTCCCCGCCATGGACGCCCGCGCCCGGACCGACGTCGACCACGTAGTCGGCGGCCCAGATCGCATCCTCGTCGTGCTCGACCACGATCACGGTATTGCCGAGATTGCGCAGCCTCCTGAGCGTATCGAGAAGCCGCGCATTGTCTCGCTGATGCAGGCCGATCGACGGCTCGTCGAGCACGTAAAGCACGCCGGTGAGGCCAGAGCCAATCTGCGAAGCGAGCCGGATGCGCTGGCTCTCGCCGCCCGATAACGTGCCGGAGGCCCGCGCGAGCGTCAGGTAATCGAGTCCGACGTCGCGCAGAAAGACGAGGCGATCGACAATCTCCTTCAGAATCCGATCGGCAATCTCGTTGCGCTTGGCGTCGAGCTTGTGCGGCAGGCCCTCGGCCCAATCGATCGCAGCCTTCACCGACAAGAGGCTCACCTCGCCGATATGCTGGCCGTCGATCTTGACGGCGAGCGCCTCGGGCTTCAGGCGAAAGCCGTGACAGGCGTCACAAGGGGTCGCGCTCATGTAGCGCTGGATTTCTTCACGAGACCACTCGCTCTCGGTCTCCTTGTAGCGGCGCTCGAGATTGGAGACGACGCCTTCGAACGGCTTCCTCACCTCGTAGGCGCGGAGCCCATCGTCGTAGGCGAAGCGGATCTCCTCCGCGCCCGAGCCGTAGAGCATCGCGTTGCGCGCGACCTCCGGCAATTCGCGCCAAGGCTTGTCGAGCCTGAACTTGTAGTGTTTGCCGAGCGCCTCCAACGTCTGGAGGTAATAGGGCGAGCTCGACTTCGACCAGGGCGCGATCGCGCCGCGCTTCAACGTCAGTTTCGGGTCCGGGACGACCAGTGACGAATTGACGCGCAACTCGGAACCCAGGCCTCCGCAAACGGGACAGGCGCCGTGCGGATTGTTGAACGAGAACAGCCTCGGCTCGATCTCCGCGATGGTGAAGCCGGACACAGGACACGCGAATTTCGAGGAAAAGAGGATCCGCTTGGGCTCGGCCTCGCTCTCACTGGTCTCAGCGAACTCGACAACAGCGAGTCCGTCGGCAAGCTCGAGCGCGGTCTCGAAACTCTCCGACAGCCGCGCCCCCATATCGGAGCGCACGACGATGCGGTCGACCACTACCTCGACGTCGTGCTTGACCTTTTTGTCGAGCGCCGGGGCGTCTGCGATCTCGGTAAACTGTCCGTCGATCTTGAGACGCTGGAAGCCGCGCTTCATCCAGTCGGCGATTTCCTTGCGGTATTCGCCCTTGCGACCGCGCACGACCGGCGCGAGCAGGTAGAGCCGTGTACGCTCGGGCAGCGCGAGCACCCGGTCGACCATCTGGCTCACCGTCTGGCTCTCGATTGGCAGGCCCGTCGCGGGCGAATAGGGGATGCCGACGCGCGCCCAAAGAAGGCGCATGTAATCGTGGATCTCCGTCACCGTGCCGACGGTCGAGCGCGGGTTCTTGGAGGTCGTTTTTTGCTCGATGGCGATAGCCGGCGACAGGCCGTCGATCTGGTCGACGTCCGGCTTCTGCATCATCTCGAGGAACTGGCGGGCGTAGGCCGAGAGCGAACTCGACATAGCGCCGCTGACCCTCGGCGTAGATGGTGTCGAATGCGAGCGACGATTTGCCCGATCCCGAGAGGCCCGTGAACACGACGAGCTTGTCGCGCGGAATGGCCAGATCGACGTTCTTGAGATTGTGCTCGCGCGCGCCGCGCACAACGATCGCCCGACCGCCGAACAGGGCTTCGACGTCAGCGCCGTCGGGCGCGGGCGTTTTGCGAGACTTTTGCTTGGCGTCGGCGCCGGCCATGGGTCCTCGACCGAAAATGTTCAGATCGCGGGAATCGCGCTTGCGCGGGACCCCGGGCCGATGTTAGAACAAAAATAGAACACAGGGAAGGCGCGCCCGACCCTGTTGAGGGCTTAATGTAGGAGCGCAACGGCTTATTCCCAAGCGGGGCTGATGCTGCGTTTGTGGACAACTCATGAGGGCCGAGCGTTTCGGCGCCGAGCCGCTGCAGCTTTGCGGTATGGAAGGCGGAGATGAGGGCGCAGCGGACGACCCCTTGTGGGGCGCGCTCGCTGAGTGCGCCGAGCGGGGTCAGCGACCCCGCTCTACTGGGGTCGTCGCCGCGATTGGCGGACTTCGCCGTGCAGAGAACAGCGTGAGGAGGGTCCCGATGGCGGGCAGCGTCAATAAAGTCATCCTGGTCGGCAATCTCGGCAAGGACCCAGAGGTGCGACGGCTCAATTCCGGAGATCCCGTCGTAAGTTTCTCGGTCGCGACCTCGGAAACATGGCGCGACAAGACTTCCGGGGAGCGCAAGGAGCGCACCGAGTGGCACAACGTTGTGATCTTTAACGAGAATCTCGGGAAGATCGCTGAGCAATACTGCAAGAAGGGCACCAAGGTCTACCTTGAGGGTCAACTCCAGACGCGCAAGTGGCAGGACCCGAGCGGCGCTGACAAATACACGACGGAGGTGGTCCTGACGCGCTTCCGCGGCGAATTGCAGTTGCTGGACTCGCGCGGCGCCAGCGGCGGCGACCGCGACAGCTTCCCTGAGGAAGGTGGGGGGCGCCCCGCAGCTTCGGTCGTCCCTCGGCCGGCGGCGACCGCCGCCCGGCGCTTTCCTCCGGCGGCGGGACGAGCGCAGGGCCGATCGACGACGACATTCCCTTCTGACAAGTCCGCGCAGGCGGCCGATCGCCTCACTCGAAGTGGAACCGGATCGTCGTGCTGGCGGTGAACGAGCCGCCGGGGGGCGGAGGCGGGGCGATCGAGCGCACGATCTGGCGCGCGGCCTCGTCAAGCTCGGCGTAGCCCGACGGGCGCACGACCGACGCCGCGGCGACTCGGCCGCCGGGCCCGATGGTGAAGGACACGCCGACCGCGCCCTGATCCCCGCGCTCCCGCGCGGAAGCCGGATAGTAGCGGTGTGCCTGGATCTCCGCGACCACCAATGCTGCGTAGCTCGCCCGTGACGCGCCAGCGTCGACTGGCTGACCGGAGGCGGTCCCGACCCGATGGGCTTCTGAGGCCGCGGGCCGGCTTGCCGCGTCGCTCCGGGACGCGCTCGCCTTGAGCTCGGCGGGTTTCGCCGGCTTTGCGCGCTCCATGGCAGGCTTCGCCTCAGGTTTCGGACGTGGTGGCTTGTCGAGCCGCGGGCGAGGCGAGGCGGTCGTGTCGGCTCGTGGATCGACCACCGGAAGGGGCGTCTCGAGGCGCGCCGCGACCGGCGCGCGTCGCAGAAACAGGAGGCGGCGCTTCCGGCGGAAGGTTAGGCGGCGTCTCGACGGGCAGTGGCGGGGGCGGCGACGCTTCAGCCGAGGCGACGGACGACGGCGGTTCGGGCGCCGCTTCGGCGGCGACCGGAGGCGGCGGTTCAACGGCAGGGGCCGGCGCGACCGTTGTGGCGGGCTCAGCAGGCGGTTGGAGATTCGCCTCCGAAGCGGGTTCGCCGGGCTGAGCGGCCGGCGAGTTGGCCGACACTTCATCGCCGGTCGCAATGACGGTCACATCGATCGTTATGACTGTCGGCGGCGGTTCGAAACGAACATAAGACAGCGCAGCCAGCGTTCCCGCATGAGCGAGGGCGACCGTGAGGACGATCGCCGGACGCAGCCATCGTGGCTGCAACCGTACCGCCTTGACGAGTGAAACCGCGAGGCCCGCGTCTCGGTTCGCAGTCAAATCGTGAGGGTCGGCTTCAAACGTCGCCGTATCGCTCGCGCCCCGGCCCGTGGCCGAGGCGGTCGCTCCGGCAGCGTTGGCGATCAACCCATTGTCGTCAGCCATGACGGGCGCCGCCGGCGCCGCTCGCCGCCAACCAGCGGGACCTCCGGCGCCGATGCGCCGCTCGCTGTTGCAACCCTCGCATGGGGCCGGTCCCATACAGGACGGGATCGCGAACGCCAACGCTGCTTTTGATCAAGCCTTGCGGTTCGTAAAAACCATTGACGGCTTCGCCGACCACGACCCGGCGAATGCCGTTGACAATGCGATCCGCCGCCGTAGAGATTCCACGTCGCAATGCTTAGCTACTGGTCCCACTAATCGCGGTGATCGAGTTCAAATGCCTGTTCCTTCCGACATCGCTCTCAAGACCATTGACGGCAAGACCGAAACCCTTGGCGAATTCGAGGGAAAGGCGCTCCTGATCGTCAATGTCGCCAGCAAGTGCGGCTTCACCCCGCAGTACGAGGGACTTGAGGCGCTTCACAAACGGTTCCGCGACCGCGGGTTCGCGGTGCTTGGCTTCCCTTGCGACCAGTTCGGCCATCAGGAGCCCGGCGACGAGCGGGAGATCGCCAACTTCTGCAAGCTCTCCTATGACGTCAGCTTCCCGATGTTCGCCAAGATCGAGGTCAATGGCGAGAACGCCCATCCGCTCTACAAGACGCTGAAGAAGGAGGCGCGCGGGCTGCTCGGCACCGAAGCGATCAAGTGGAACTTCACGAAATTCCTGCTTGACCGAAACCATAACGTCGTGCGTCGCTACGCCCCGGTCGACAAGCCCGAGGGCCTGGGGCTCGATATTGAAGCGGTGCTGTAGAGCCGTCCGACCGTCAAAAGCTGCGGCGGCGATCGCGGATTTTCGCCGGCGTTGAGAGTGTGGTTCTCGGACGACCCGCTCCACGTCCTTCAGACAGTCGAAGTCGCCGCCGCCGTGTGGCGGCGGCGTCAAGATGGCGCCTGGCGCAGATCGTGATGAGGCTCTTATGCCAAAGTCCTGCTGATTACCGGCGGCTCGCGCGGCATAGGCCGAGCCGTCGCGTTCGCCGCCGCCCGCGAGGGGTGGTCGGTCGCGGTCAACTACCGCGAGGATTCCTGCGCGGCGGACGAGGTCGTCGCCGCCGTCGCCACGGCCGGCGTTCGCGCGATCGCGCTGAAAGGGGACGTCGCGGTCGAGGCCGACGTCGTCGCGATGTTCGACGCGGCGGCGCATGCTCTGGGCCCGATCTCCACGGTCGTGGCCAACGCCGGCGTCGTCGCCCCCGCCGCCCGACTCGCGGAGATGAGCAGGGTGTTCGAGGTCAACGTGCTCGGCGCCTATCTGACCGCGCGCGAATCGGCGCGGCGGCTGTCGAAATCGGGCGGCGGCGCCGGCGGTTCGATTGTGCTGATCTCCTCGGCGGCGGCCCGGCTCGGCTCGCCGAACCTCTATGTCGACTACGCCGGTTCGAAAGGCGCGATCGACACGCTGACGCTTGGCCTGTCCAAGGAGCTTGGCCCCGAAGGCGTGCGCGTGAACGCGATCCGTCCGGGCCTCATCGAAACCGAGATCCACGCAAGCAGCGGCGAGCCCGACCGGGCGCACACGCTCGGCCGCTCGACGCCGCTCGGCAGGCCTGGAACGCCCGAGGAGGTTGCCGAAGCGGCTGTTTGGCTGATGAGCGACGCGGCGTCCTACGTCACCGGGGCGATCCTGGACGTGGCCGGAGGACGATGAGAGATCAATAAGCAGCGATTCGAGAACCAAGGGGGAACGGCGGAGGCCCCCGAACCGCTGCCTCGCGTCGCGAGTTCGCGATCACGATGGCTCCATTAAGCCGGGGCCGCCGCAATCTGCATTGATCCAGCGCAAATTGGCGGAAAATTCCGCGCCAACTCCAGGGTCGTTGGCGGCGGCCGCGCCGCGTCCGCTTTGCGATGCGCGCCACCGGCGCGATCGGCTGCTCATCGTCTCACATAAGCCTTTGATTAAAAACGATAAAATAATGCTGCAGCGCCTCTGGCGGGCTATGGCGTCGCGCACCGGAATTGGCTAGACCCTTGCCCGAAGCGAACCGAAGGCAACCCATTGAGCGACACCCGCGACGACGGGACCGGCCCCGAAGAGCCGGCGGACATCAAGCCCGTCTCGATCCTCGACGAAATGAAGCGCAGCTATCTCGATTACGCGATGAGCGTGATCGTCAGCCGCGCCCTGCCCGACGTCCGCGACGGCCTGAAGCCCGTCCATCGCCGCATCCTCTACGCGATGAGCGAGCTCAACTTCACTCCGGACCGCCCCTACAACAAGTCGTCGCGCACCGTCGGCGACACGATGGGCAAGTACCATCCGCACGGCGATATGGCGATCTACGACGCGCTCGTCCGCATGGCGCAAGACTTCTCCATGCGCGTTCCGCTGATCGACGGTCAGGGCAATTTCGGTTCGGTCGACGGCGACCCGCCGGCGGCCCCGCGTTACACCGAGGCGAGGCTCGACCGCTCCGCCCTGGCGCTGCTCGAGGACCTCGACAAGGACACCGTCGATTTCAAGCCGAACTATGACGAGAAGGAGGAGGAGCCGGTCGTCCTGCCGGCGCGCTTCCCGAACCTGCTCGTCAACGGCGCGGGCGGAATCGCGGTCGGAATGGCGACCAACATCCCGCCCCACAATCTCGGCGAGACCATCGACGCGCTGCTCGCGATGATGGAAAAGCCCGACATCACGCTGGACGAATTGATGGCCCTTGTGCCCGGCCCCGATTTCCCGACCGGCGGGCAGATTCTCGGCCGCGCCGGCATCCGGTCGGCCTACGCCACCGGGCGCGGCTCGATCATCATGCGCGCCAAGGTCTCGGTCGAAGAGATGCGCAAGCACAAGGACCGCGAGGCCCTGATCGTTCACGAGATCCCCTATCAGGTTAACAAGTCGACGCTGATCGAAAAGATCGCGGAACTGGTGCGCGAGAAGCGCATCGAAGGCATTTCCGACCTGCGCGACGAGTTGGACCGAGACGGCATGCGGATCGTGATCGAACTCCGGCGCGACGCGGTCGCCGACGTCGTCCTGAACCAGCTCTGGCGCTTCACCGCGTTGCAGTCGAATTTCGGCTGCAACATGATCGCGCTGAACGGCGGGCGTCCCGAGATGATGACGCTCAACGATATGTTGCGCGCCTTCCTCGACTTCCGCGAGGAGGTCGTCACCCGCCGCACCAAGTTCTTGCTCGCGAAGGCGCGCGACAACGCGCACATCCAGGTCGGCCTCGCCATCGCGGTCGCCAACATCGACGAGGTGATCCGGCTGATCCGCACCTCGCCCGACTCGGGCGCTGCGCGCGCCGCGCTGATGGATCGCTCGTGGCCGGCCCGCGACATGGCGCCCTTGATCACGTTGATCGCGGATCCGCGCCATACGCTCGACGCCGACGGCTCGATCCGCCTCTCCGAAGCCCAGGCCCGCGCGATCCTCGAATTGAGGCTCGCCCGCCTCACCGCCCTCGGACGCGACGAGATCGCCGAAGCCCTGAACAGGCTCGCGGTCGAGATCGCCGATTACCTCGATATTCTCGGCTCGCGCGCCCGACTCATGGGAATCATCCGCGACGAGCTCCTCAAGGTGAAGGCCGACTTCCCCTCGCCGCGCCGGACCGAGATCGTCGACAGC
The DNA here is from genome assembly GCA_963748545.1 of uncultured Alphaproteobacteria bacterium. GTDB lineage: Bacteria > Pseudomonadota > Alphaproteobacteria > Rhizobiales > Beijerinckiaceae > Roseiarcus. The sequence goes on along the minus strand of CAVVJO010000020.1, from coordinate 101,502 downwards.
GACGCCGACATGGACGACGAGGATCTTATCCAGCGCGAGGATATGGTCGTGCTGGTGAGCCACGGCGGCTATATCAAGCGGGCGCCGCTGTCGACCTACCGGGCGCAGCGGCGCGGGGGCAAGGGCCGCTCCGGCATGGCGACCCGCGACGAGGATTTCGTCGCGCGGCTTTTCGTAGCCACCACCCATCAGCCGGTGCTGTTCTTTTCCTCGACCGGACAGGTCTACAAGGAGAAGGTCTGGCGGCTGCCGCTGGCTGCGCCCCAGGCGCGCGGCAAGGCGCTGGTCAACCTGCTGCCGCTCGAACAGGGCGAGCGCATCACCACCATCATGCCGCTGCCGGAGGACGAGGCGACTTGGGACTCCTACGATGTGATGTTCGCCACGACGCGCGGAACCGTCCGGCGCAACAAGCTCTCCGACTTCGCCCAGGTCAACCGCGCCGGCAAGATCGCCATGCGGCTCGACGAGGGCGAGCGGATCGTCGATGTGCAGATTTGCTCCGACAAGCAGGACGTGCTGCTGACGACGGCGCGCGGACAATGCATCCGTTTCGCGGTCGGGGACGTGCGCGTGTTCAAGGGGCGCGACTCCATGGGCGTGCGGGGGATCGCCCTCGCCGAGGGCGACCATGTGATCTCGCTCGCCATCCTCGACGCCTTCGAGGCGACGGGCGACGAGCGGGCCGCCTACCTCAAGCAGCGCCGCGCGCTCGCCGGCGAAACGGCCGAGGAGCCTGTTCCGGGCGAGGCCGAGTCCGACGCCGACGGCGAGAGTGGGGCGGCGAACGGCAACGGGAGCGGCTTTTCGCTCGCGCCTGAGCGCTTCGCGGCGATGCAGGCGGCCGAGCAGGTGATCCTGACCGTGTCGGAGAACGGCTACGGCAAACGCACCGTGTCCTACGAGTACCGGGTCACCGGGCGCGGCGGAAAGGGCATCGTCGCGATGGCGGTGAACGCGCGCAACGGCGCGCTGGTCGCCTCCTTCCCGGTCCAGAACGCCGACGAGATCATGCTGGTCACCGATCAAGGCCAGCTCATCCGCGTGCCGGTCGGAGGCATCCGGATCGCCGGCCGCGGCGCGCAGGGCGTGATCGTGTTCGACACCGCCGACGAGGAGCGGGTCGTGGCGGTGGACCGGATCAGCGAGACCGAGGCGGAGACGGAGGGGGACGAGGAGGAGGCCGGCTGACCGGCGCGCGCACAAAGTTACGCGCGCGAAGGATTTCAGGGCGTTGCGACCTCCCTCGCGGGCCCTGATGGCGGCCGAGATGTTGCGCCGGCGAGCCGCCGCAACGGCCGTTGCGCACGTCCGTGGCGACGCTAGCCGGCGCGCCGAACCCAAGCTCAATCGCATCGAACCCAAATCCATGCCAACTCGAAACAAGGCCTAGCCCTTGCGGTTTTCAATCTTTTCAACGACTTGCGTGCGCTCGGAAGGGCTTGGACGCCCTTGCCCGCAATCCCGCCCCTCGGTCTTCGTCCGTTCAAACCCAAAAACGGCGTGCGGCGGGGCGAGAGGCGACGTGGACGTTTCGAGGCGGGCCGCGAAAACTCGCTGAACGACCGCGCGCCGAGGGACCGATGCGCGGGCCCAGTCGGACAGAGGTCTCGACCCATTGGATCTGCGCCCTTTTCCAGTTTCTTAATACCCGATCAGACTATACATTATTTTCTGATTTGCACAAATCGAAATCCGCAACGCTCTCTTGGTCACGGTCGGAACGGAACCCGCCGCCCCGCCGTTTCCTGGGCCAGCGAACCAACTTCAGGCAAGGAGGCGTGGCGTCGAAGGCTCGTTCGGCCGCCCTCCCAGGCGTGAGCCCATGGCGAACGACAACCCGAAGCGTGCAGCAACGGCGTTTGGCCTAGAAGACCGCTTGTTTGCGTATCGTCGCGAGTGATAAGCGAAGCCGATATTTCCGAAGCGCACCGGGTCAAGAAATGCTCCCCACGCTAAACTCGTTGTGGATCGGTGAAAGCCTCGGTTACGTCGAGCGTCTGACCATGATTTCGGCGATGTCCGTCGGCCACGGTTTCGTCCTCTACTCGTATACGCCCGAAAAGCTCGGCGCCGTCCCGAAGGGGGTGGAAGTCCGCGACGCCAACGAGGTCGTCGGCTACGGGGCGCTCGCGCGATATTTCGACGGGGGTTGGGCTGCACTCGGCACGGATTTTTTTCGCTACGCCATGCAAGCCAAGGCACTGGGCGCCTGGGTCGATCTCGACCTTTATTTCATAAGGCCGATTGATTTCTCGGACGATTATATCTTCGGCTGGGAGCACGAAACCTCGATAGACGGCGCAGTTCTGCGGTTGCCGCCGGATTCTGCAATGGTCCGGGACCTCTGCAGCATATCCCACCTCAACTGGCGACCGCCGTTCTACGGACCGAGGAATACGCTCGTCTTCTATTGGAGGCGAATGATGGAAGGCGACCTCAGGCCGGAACATTACCGATGGGGGACCTTTGGGCCGAAGATTTCTCACTCATCTGGCGAACAAGTACCGCGTTCTCAATCAGGCCAAGGACCGTTCCATCTTTTACCCGGTGCGGCATCGCCAGGCCAAACTCCTTTGCGGTCCGCCCGAACCCGTCGAAAGTCTTCTGACAAACCATACGAGAACAGTCCACCTTTGGCATTCTGTCTTGAATGCGGCGGCCAGACTTTCGCCGCCGCCGGGCTCTTACCTCGAGGCGGCCTGCCGTCGTCATGGACTCGACGTGTGAGCGGCTGAACGGCGACAAAGCCGACGCGCTGAGCAGCCGGGCGAAACGCTTCGCTCCGGCGGCGGCAGGATTTGGAGTTCTGCTCGCCGGACGAAAGACCTGCCAACATCCGTGCGCTGTGGAAGTGATCCATAAGCGGAGCGCGTCTCGGCTGTCAGATTTGAGCGGAATAGACTCCCGACAGCCACATTTTTACAGCATAAACTCATGGAAAACAGGGAAAACATAAGTATACATGTAAATCTGCGCGATATTGTTGGCGATAATCACATTTTAAATCTACGGGGCAGGATATTTCTCTCGCTGATCCAACATCAATACGCTCACGTAGCGACAGGCGCCCACGAGTGTCCGTGGCGTGTATCAAGGGAGGATGTGAGTGATGTACACAAAAACTCTTGCAAGCCCGTTTGTCATTTTCTGCTCGATATTGACACTGTCCTCGACCCCGTCTCACGCGGCCGTCATCACCGGCGGGATGACGGACGTCTTGCTGACCTCGGCGGACCTTCTCTCATCGGCCGGCATCGCCGTCTCTCCGATATCCCCCGGCGCCATCCTCCCGCCGTCGCCGCCGTCCACGTCCCCAACCGCGGAGTTCCCCATTACCGGCGGCTCGATCGGACCGGGCGGCGCAATCATCGATCACAGCGGCGGTCTGGCGCTCTCGAAAGGCGGCGACACCGTCGATCTGGAGGATTTCACCATCGACACGGGCATGGGCGTCCTCTCTGGAACCGTGATCGCGGATGGGACATCCCTGGGAGTTGTTCCCCTGTTCAACCTGGGCACAGGCGCGACAGCCACAACAGACATCCCGCTTACGCTGACGTCGACGGCGGCGAGCGCGCTCAACTCGCTCTTCTTCCCCGGAGTGACGCCTCCGCCGCTATCAGACATGACTGTCGTGGGCGACGCCTCAACGTATCCAACCGTCGCCCCCGCGCCCGAGCCGTCGACCTGGGGAATGATGGCGTTGGGGTTCGCGGGCTTGGGCTTTGCGGCCTGGCGACGTAAAGCGGCTGCCGCCCCGGCTGCGGCGGCTTGTTAACGCCAGACTATTCCATGTGAACTTGGAAGGCCGCGCTCGCCGGCCTTTTTTTTGGACAGGCCCCCGCGGATTGGCCCACCTCGAGAACTCCGAGGCGACACCCGGCGCGTTTGCGCGGCCGCGCAAGGCAGGGGTCGGAACGCCAATTCGCCGGGCGCGAGCGTTTCGGGGCGCCTCAAAATCCTTCACGGCGCCCAGGCCGCCATAATGGACGGGATGAACTGCGCGCAAGCCTGCTCTAGGATCGCTGCCGGCAAAGCGACAGGAGCCGATGCCCCATGACCCGACGCGCCCGCGACGTTCTGCTCGACATTCTTCGCGACGAGGGGATCACCCACATCTTCGGCAATCCCGGCTCGACCGAGATGCCGCTGATGGACGCGCTGGTCGACGCGCCGGACATCTCCTACGTCCTCGGCCTCCAGGAGGCCACGGCGGTGGCGATGGCGGACGGCTGGGCGCTGGCGTCGGGGCGCGCGGGCTTCGTCAACCTGCACGCGATGGGCGGCTTGGGCAACGCGATGGGCGTGCTGGTCGCCTCCAAGGCCAGCGAGACGCCACTGGTCGTCACCGCGGGACAACAGGACACCCGGCATCTCATGACCGAGCCGTGGCTCTCGGGCGATCTGGTCGCGCTGGCGGGTCCCGTCACCAAATGGGCGAAGGAGGTGCGCCGAGGCGAGGACGTCGGCCAGGCGCTTCGGCGCGCCTTCGCGATCTGCCGCACGCCGCCCTGCGGGCCCGTGTTCCTATCTCTGCCGATGGACATTCTGGACGAGGAGGTGAGCGGGCCCACGCCCCCCGCCTCCGCCGCGCCGCGCCTCGGGCCGTCGCCCGACGCCGAGCTGCTCGCCGAGAAGCTCGCGGGGCTCGATCCGGACCGCGTCATGGTGGTCCTCGGCGACGACCTCTCGGCCTCGGTGAGCCCCGGTCTGATCGCCTTCGCGGAGGCCGGCGGCTTTGCGGTCTGGGGCACGCAGCTCACCTCGCGCACGGCGTTCCCCACCGCGCACCCTTGCTGGGCGGGGGTGCTCAAGCCGGACTTCGCCGTCATGCGCGAACATTTCGAGAGCGCGCAGGCGATCGTGCTGGTCGGCGGCCGCGCCTTCGTGGCCTATCCCTATCGGGCCGCGAAGCCCGTGCCCGAAGGCGTGGCGGTGCTGCATGTCGCCGACAACCCGGACGCGTTCGGCCGCGAGCACGCGGCCGACCTCGCGCTCCTCGGCGACATCGGCGCGACGCTCCGCAGCGCGGCCAAAGGGATCGGCGAGCGGGTCCACGCGCATGCGATCCGAGCCCGGCTCGCCGCGCGCGCAGCGCGCCAAGAAGCCGCGCACAAGGCGCTGAGGTCCGAAATCCTGGCGGAAACGGGCCAGCCGTTCTCGCCCGACGCCGCGGTTCTGGCAGCGCTCGACGCCCTGCCCGGCGACGCGCTGATCGCCAACAATTCGGCGGCGACGTTCGGCAAGGTGCAGGACCTTCTGACCACGCGGCCAGGGCGCTATTTCTTCTCCCGCGGCGGCGTGCTCGGCTGCAACATGCCGGCCTCGGTCGGCGCTTCGCTCGCCGGCGCCGGTCTCGTCGCCTCGTTCGTCGGCGACGGCGGCGCGATGTACTCGCCCCAGGCGCTGTGGAGCGCGGCGCACTATCGCGCGAAAGTGATCTTCTTCGTCTTCAACAACCGGCGCTACGGCGTGTTGCAGAACGTGGCGAAGAGCCTCGGCTACGCCAACGCGGTCGCCGGCCGCTTCGTCGGCATGGAAATCGTCGGACCGGCGATCGACTACCAGGCGCTGGCGGCCTCGATGGGCGTGCCCTCGGCCCGCGCCGACGACCGCGACGCGATCGCCTCCGCCGTCGCAGACGCGATCCGGCGCGAAGGCCCGACGCTGATAGAGATCGCGATCCGGTGAAGGCGGGCGCCGACCATCAGCCTGTCAGCAGCGTTGAGAGCCTTCCCCGTCCGAAATATCCGGGCCGCGGCGCGCGTCTTGGCTCGACGCGCACGCCCGCGACGGAAATCCAAACCGCGTCGTCTCCTCGTATCAAGCCTGGGCGGGCGTTTGCGAACGAGGATCACGATGACGAACGCGACCGGCCGCCCGCGAATTGTTTGCGCGGTTTTGCTCGTGGCGGCGGGCGTTCAGCCGGTCCACGCGATGGGCGGCGGCGGGCCGCCGGGGTATATGATGCCGCTCACCTATTGCCGGGAGACCGTCTATAACAAGGGCGTCACCGACCCGACGAAATTCGAGGCGGAGGTGAAAAAGTGCTTCGCCGATCCGGTCCACTACCCGCCCGCCTATGACAAGCCGCGTTGGTAGCGATCGAAAAAAACGGTTGCGGGCCTGATCCTCGCAAGCTAGACGCTCGAGCACGTGGACTCGTCCGGTTGGTTCCGGATCGTTCGCCGTAAGCGTTTACGTCAACCAACGCACGCCCCTGTCGCGGGATCGACGGGTCGTGTTGCGGTTTGCAGCGCGATTCCCCCAATTCTGCGGCAGGGCCTCCTTCGAAAGGGTTGCCCGTTGACGTCCTCTCCCCCTCCGACCGCGCCTATCCGCGCGGACCGCGCCTTGCGTCTTGTTGTCTGGCTCACGCTGGCGCTTTTCCTCTCCTTTCTCTGCGTCGCGATGTCGCTTCCCGTGACGTCGGTCTACGTCTCGACGCGACTTGGCTTCAGCAATGCGCTCGCGGGGCTGGCTGTCGGACTGCCCTTTGCGTCCACCATTCTGACGCGGGGCCTGGCCGGCCGAATGTCCGATCATCGCGGCGGCAAATTCTGCATGGTCCGAGGACTGGTCGTCTACGCGTTCGCAGCGCTTGTCTGCCTCGCGGCGAGTTGGCCGGGCGCTTCGGCCTCATTGGCGTACGGCGTTCTGATGGTCGGACGACTGCTGCTGGGTCTCGGCGAAAGCCTGACGTTGGTCGGGCTGCTGTCCTGGGGCTTCGGCATCATGGGGCCGCAGGCCTCGGGCCGGGTGATCGCGCTGGTCGGCATCGGCATGTACGGCGCCTTCGCGGTCGGCGGCCCGGTCGGCCTCGCCCTCTTCGACCAGGCGGGTTTCGCCGGCGTCATGGGCGCCGCTGTGCTCGTCCCGCTGATCGGCCTCCTGATGGCGCTGCCGGTCCCAGCCGTCGTCCCCGCGGGCGGCGAGCGCCCGTCCTTCTGGCGCATCATCGGACGGATCTGGGATCCGGGTCTGGTTGTCGGCCTTCAGGGCGTCGGCTTCGCCGCGATCGGCGCCTTCATGCCGCTCCTGTTCCTGCACCGCGGCTGGTCCCACGCCGGTCTCGGCCTGACCTGCTTCGGCCTCGCCTTCGTGTTGGTGCGCGTTGCGTTCGGTCATCTGCCCGACCGGATCGGCGGCGTCCCGGTGGCCCTTGCCTCGATGGCTGTCGAGGCGGTCGGGCAATATCTTGTCTGGACCGCGAGCGCTCCGGTCGTCGCGCTTTCCGGCGCGTTTCTGACCGGGCTTGGCTGTTCCCTGATCTTTCCGGCGATGGGCGTGGAAGCGGTTCGGCGCGTTCCGCCCCACCTGCGCGGCACCGCGATCGGCGGCTTCGCCGCGTTCCAGGACCTGGCCTATGGGCTCACCGCGCCGGCGACAGGGCTGCTCGCCGACCGTTTCGGTTACGGCGTCGTGTTCCTGATCGGTGGACTGGCCGCGACTCTCGGCTTTGCAATGGTCATCGCCATCGCGCGGAGAGATCGGGCGGAGACCGCCTGACGCGCGCCTTGCGGCGCGGGTCCGCCCCTCCTCACGGCTTGGCGCAGGCGAACGACGCCTCGCTCTCCGGATCGCCGCCGCTGTAGCGGGCGTAGGCCGGCCAGGGGCATAGCGGACGCGTACGGGTCGGGCTCCAGGAGGCCGGCGTCTCCTTGTTCGCCGGATTGACGGAGGCGACGATCCGATCGGGAGCCTTGCCCTTCTCGACCCAGTCTGTCAGCGCGGTCAGCGCGTCGAAATTGTCGAGCGCCACGCCGCCTTCGCAATGGGTCATGCCGGGCACGGCGAACAGCCGCACGTTGTCGGCCGCCTTGCCGTCGGTGTTGGCGTCGAGCTTCTCCCACCAGTGGATCGTGTCGTTGATCGAGAAGACGGGATCGGCCTGACCGTGGGTGATGACCATCTTGCGGTTGAGCGCGCGGAACTGCTCGAGCTTCGGATCGTCGACGCCCGGCGGCGTCATGAAGGCCATCGCCGACTCCGGATAGGCGTCGGTCTTGGCGAAGATCTTCGGCGCGTCCTTGTCGAAGTCGAACGCGAGCAGCCCCTTCATCAGCGCGTCGTTCGATCCTCCGATCTCGGTCGGCGGCGTGGTGAAGACATATTGCAGCGACGCTGCGCCCATCGTCGCGATGATCGGATAGAAGTTCCAGGGCGGAATTGGGCTCTCGATCTTCCACATCCGCCAGTTGCCCGTGCCGACGCCGCCGTCGACCGGCCAGTCGCTGTAGAGCGCCTCGCCCTTCGCATTGTGCGGCCCGGCGAAGCTCATCTTCAGCGCCTCGACCTTGGCCTTGGGCAGGCAGTCGGCGCTCTCGCCGTCCTTGCACGCGAGAGCTGTCGAAGCTGAACGCCTTCTGGCAGGCCTCGAGATTGGCTGTGATCCCATCCTCGATCCCGTCGAGCTTGTCGCAGGCCGCGGTGATTTTTCGCGAGATCGAGCGCCGCGTCGTCCTTGGTGATGGACTTGCGGATATCGGGATCGGCTTTCACGAAGGCCTGCGCGTCCCAGGCGTGCTGGAGCGCCGCGCGCGGAAGGTCGAAGCCGGGATTGCCGACGAGGAAGCCGTCGTATTGATCGGGCATCCGCGCCGCCGCGACCATGCCGTGGCGGCCGCCGTTCGAACAACCGCCGTAGTAGGAGAAGTCCGGCTTCCGGCCGTAATGCGCGGCGAGGATCGCCTTGGCGATGGGAGCCAGCGTCATATCCGCCGCATAGCCGTAGTCGCGCCGCGCCTGCGGATCGAGACCGAAGGCGACTCCGGCGGCGAGGCCGCGCGACGCGTTCGCCGGATCGGCGCCGGAATGGCCGCTGTCCGAGGACAGCACTGCAAAACCGCGCGCCAGAGCCGGAACAGCGCCCGAGGCTACGCCCTGCGCGGCGCCGCCGATCGCCGGCTTCACCTCGCCGTCGGCGCCGCCGTTGCCCTGGTCGAGGAAACGGCCGTTCCAGTCCGCGGGCAGACGCAATTCGAAGTCGATGGCGTAACGCCGGCCGTCGGCGCCGGTGCGGTCGTTGACCTTGCCGGTGAGCACGCAGGCGCGCGGCAGGCCGTCGCCGGCCTCCTGCATGGCGGCGCCGGTGAGGACGAGCCCGGGAATGGCGAGCTGCTCGGCGGTGACTTTCGAGCAGGGCTGGCTGTCAGCCGCCGCCGCCGCGCCGGTGAGGGCGAGCAAGGCGAGCGCGGCGACGACGGGCGGGAGCGGATCGGCGGGAGAATGCTTGGCGTGCATGGCGAAGCCTCGTGCGGAAGACGTCGTCGCGGCCGAGGCCGCTCAGACTAGGCTGAAGACGCGGATCACCACGATCTTCGGCTTGGTCGGGTCGAAGTGAAAATTGCCGACGAAAACGAGATGGTTCAGCCACTCGTGCGGTCCCTGCGGCGCGACGATGTCGAGCTGCGAGAAGGCGTAGGGCGAGCCGTCCGGCCGCTTGGTCACGAGGGCGCGGTTGTTGACGGTGAGGATCGCGCCGTCGTCGGTCTTCATTTCGTAGAGCGCGTTGAGAAGAAGCGCGCCGTCCGCCCGCACAAGCTGTCGGTCAGCCCCGCCATTGAGCACGGTTCCCGCGATCTTGGGCCCGGCGAACTTTCCGCCGGTGATCGGGACCAGCGTCCGCTCGCCGAGCGGTCCCATGCCGAGCTTGAGAAAACCCTGGTCGAGCTCGACCACAGCCTCATAGACGAACTCGACCTTTGGCAAGTCGATCGGTACGCCGGAAAGCGGACCGGCGCCGCCTGCCGCGTCCTCGGCGAACGCCGGGGCTGCACCCGCCAACGCGACCGCGGCGACGCCGGCGCCAATCAGGGCCCGCCGGTCGAAAACATTGGCGCCCTCGCGCGCTGGGCTCATCAGCTTTCCTCCCAATGTTTCTTGCTCGCGGACGCCTTCCTGACGCCGACGACGTTGAGAGGTCATCATGCCGGAGGCGCGCTGTCAACGGTCCTGCGGGTTCCCCGGGACAGTGCAACCCGGGTTTCCGTCACCCCAGACTTTCGCAGATCCAGACCTGCATCGATCCGGGAGCGCGGTTCGCCCACAGGTAGTAGGGGATCGCGGTCAGCGTCGCCGGCTCGTCCCGCGGCGGCGAGGGCGCGTAGAGCGCGCCTTCGCCGTCGCCCGGCGTGAGCCTGCGGGCTGCGGCGGTCAGCGCGACCGCCCCGTCGAAGAGGTCCGCGCGCCATTCCGTTTGCAGTTCCTCCGCCCGCGGCAGCGTCAGGCGCTGGACAGGGGCGCCCGGATTGTCGGCTTCCTCGACGCAATAGATCAGCGGACCGCGCCTCAGGGCGACCCGCCCGACATCCATGCGGACGTTCGGATGCGCATAGAGCCGCTTCGGCGGCATCGGCAGATTGAGCGCGACGACATCGCCCGCGCTCCAGGTTCGATGGATCGACGCGTAGCCGCGCTCGACGGCGAGCGCGATCGGCTGGCCGTTGACCGTCGCGGTCGCGCCCTCGGCCCAGCCGGGAACGCGCAGCTTGAGATCGAACGCGAGCGGCGTCTCCGGGTCGATCGCGATTTCGACCTCGCCCGCCCACGGATAGTCGCTCTTCTCGCGCAGCGCGACGCGAACGCCTCCGATTGCCGCGGTCGTCTCGAACCCGCCGTAGAGATGAAACGCGACGCCCGTCTCGCTCTTCGACAGCGCGTAGCCGGCGACCGAGGCGACCAGGCGCGAGACGTTCATGGTGCAGCACGGGCAAGCGTGCCACGCCCAGCGCCGATGCTGCCCGCGGCTCTCGAGCGGATTGGCGTAGAAATAATGGGCGCCGTCGCGCGACAGCCCGGTGAGGGCGCCGTTGTAGAGCGCCAGTTCCATCACGTCGGCATAACGGCCGTCGAGAGCGAGATGGAGCATCCGCTGGGCCCAGAAGACCAGCGCAACGGAGGCGCAGGTCTCGGCGTAAGCGGTCTCGTTCGGCAGATCGTAGGGCTCGGTGAAGCCCTCGTTCGACGCCTCGGGCCCGAGGCCGCCGGTCACGTACATCTGCGCCGTCGTGACGTCTCGCCACAGCGCCTCGCAGGCCGTCTTCAGGTCCTCGTCATGCAGCTCCAAGGCGAGATCGGCCATCGCCGCGGCCATGTACATGCCGCGCACCGCGTGGCCGACCATCTTGGTCTGCTCGCGCACGGGAATGTGCGACTGGTTGTACTCGTAGGTCTTGGCCCAGTAGTTCGCGGGGTCGTCACCGCGCGCAAGCGCCTCTTGCGTGAAATAATGCGGCTGACGCCCTCGCTCATCGATGAAGTAGGCCGCGAGCGCACGCCGCTTCTCGTCGCCCGTCAGGCGGTAGAGCTTCACCAGCGCAAGCTCGATCTCCTGGTGTCCGCAATAGCCGCGCTTTTGACCCAGCGCGGTCCCGAAAGTCGCGGCGATATGGTCCATGTAGCGCTCCATCACGTCGAGGAGCTTGCGCTTGCCGGTCGCGCGAAAATACGCGACCGCGCCTTCGAGCAAATGGCCGGCATTGTAGAGCTCGTGATTGTCGCGCAGGTTCGTCCAGCGGTTCTCGGGCTCGCGCTCGTTATACCAACAGTTCAGATAGCCGTCGGGCGACTGCGCCTTTTCGAGGTCGTCGACGATGGCGTCGATCTTGGATTCGATCCCGGGGTCGCGCCGGTGGCCAAGCGCATAGCTCGCCGCCTCGATCCATTTCCCGACGTCCGAATCCCAGAACACCTGCATGGTGAAGTTGTGGCTGTTTCGCGGAATGACGACCGGGGGGACCGGTTTCGGGAGCGTGAGCGAATTGAGGATGCCGACCTCGGCGAGCTTGTCGTGCTGGCTGGGGATGGTGCGCCGAAGCACGGTCTCCAGCCGCTCGCGCCAGAACGGGCCGGCGATCGTCACGTCGGAGAAGGGAATCGGCGCGTAGCGCGATGGGCTCATGATCGTCCTCCATTCGATGGACCTGCGGTCGCGCCGCACGAGTCCCGCACCACCAGCGAGCAGGGCAGTCGCATGACGCCGCATAGCCTTCGGCCCGCCATCATCTGGAGGAGCGAATGGCCCGCCTCGGTTCCCAGCGCATCGAGATTCATGTCGACGCTGGTGAGCGGCGGCCGGGCGCCGAGCGTCATCACATCCCAATTGTCGAAACCGACGATCGCGACGTCTCCGGGAACCGACAGCCCGATCTCGCGCAACGCGTCGAGCGCGCCACGGGCGATTTGGTCGTTGCCGCAGAAGAGCGCGTCGGGCGCGGTTCGCCGGTTGGCGAAGAGCCCCCGCGCGGCCTCGCGCCCCCAGTCCTCCGACCAGCGGCCGGGTTGATAAGAGTCCAGCCGAAGCGACCAGGCCGGCCGAAGCGAGGCCTGCGCGAAATCCCTTCTCGCGCAGGCGGACCGCCTCGAAACGCTCGGGGCCGGTAATATGGGCGATCCGCCTGCGGCCGAGCCTGGCGAGATGTCCGACCGCAAGCGCCGCTCCGCCCTCGTCGTCCGGAAGAAGGCAAAGCGCGTCCGGGTTGTCGACCCGGGAGAAGGCGTAGACCACCGGCAGGCCCCGCGCCGCAGGCTCGATCGGCTCTCGGCTATCGGTGCGCCGCGCGGTGACGACGAGTTCGTCGACGCGCTTTCGCAGCAGTTGATCGATGTGGCGCCGCTCGCGCGCCGGATCGTCAGTGGCGTTGCACATGAAGACGGCGATCCCGCTATCGAACAGGCGTCTCTCGATCGCTGAGACAATCGGGAACGTGAACCGGCCGTAGCTGTCGTTCGACAGAATCCCGACCGTCATCGAACGCGCGCGATGCAGGCTCTGGGCGAGGTTGTTTGGCCGGTAGTCGAGCGCCTCGGCGACCCGAAGCACCTTGGCCCGGGTTTCTGCGCTCAGGCGCCCGTTGGCGTTCAGCGCCTTGGACGCGGTGCCGATCGACACGCCAGCCAGCCGGGCGACGTCGCGAATTGTTCGCGCGCCCGGCGCGCGCGCCTCCTCGTCGAGCTGCGTGCCGTCGCCGAGCCGATCGTTCATTTCACCCCGCCCGACAGCAGGCCGGAGATGTAGTAGCGCTGCAGCGCCAGGTAGACCGCGAGACAGGGCAGGATCGCGATCATGATGCTGGCCTGCAGGGCGCCCCAGTCGACCGCGCCATGGTGGCCGATCTGCACGCTCACCAGCAGGATCGGCACTGTGAAGGACGTCTCGCGGTTCATGAAGATGAGCGCGGCCAGAAACTCGTTCCAGGAATTGATGAAGGCGAACAGCGCGACCGTGACGATCGCCGGCAGAGCGAGCGGCAGAAAAATATGGGTCAGACGGCGAAAGGACGAACAGCCGTCGAGCATCGCGGCTTCCTCGATCTCGCGCGGGATCGCCTCGAAGCTGTTGCGCATGAGGTAGATCGAAAACGGCAGCTGCAGGATGGTGTGGACGATCGCCAGACCGATGCGGGTATTGACGAGCCCGACTTTGGCGAAGTCGAGATAGAGCGGCGTCAGCAGAGCCTGATAAGGGATCATGATCGGCGCGAGCAGAAGAAGGAACGCCACCTCCTTGCCGCGCATCGAAAAGCGGGCGAGGCCGTAGCCGGCGGGCGCGGCCAGCGCAATGCAGGCGGCAATCGTCATCAGGGCGACGAGGCCGGAATTGGCGACATACGTCGCAAGCCCCGCCCCGTAGCCGATGACCTTGAGATAGTTGTCGGCGCTCAGGGCTTCGGGAAAATAATGAGGCGGGATGGCGGAAGCGTCGGCAGGGGTCTTGATCGAGGCGAGGAACGAAAGCGCCAGCGGCGCCCCCATGACGGCGATGACTCCGACGCAGGCGGCGGCGGCGAGGAGCGCCGACGGCGCCAGGCGTTTTCGCCGGGCCGGCAAGGCGCGCGCGCCCGTCACGACGACCGCCGCGGTCATGGCTCCGCCCCTCGCGCCGTCAGCGCGATCTGCAGAGTCGAGAGGACGAGAATGATCAGCATCAGCACGATCGACAGCGCGGCGCCGTAGCCGAGCCGGAACGAGACGAACGAGCTCTGATAGATCGCGTAGACCGCGGTGAAGGTCTGACCGCGCGGACCGCCGGAGGTCATGATGTAGAACTGGTCGAAGGCGAGCATCGAGCCGATGGCGCTGACCAGCGTCGTCAGCAGGATGACGCGACGGCAGAGCGGCAGAATAATCAGCCGCACGCGCGCCCAATAGCCGGCGCCGTCGACCAGGGCGGCCTCGAGAATGTCGGAATGGATCGCCTGGATCCCCGAGACGAACAGCACCATGCCGAATCCGACGACCTTCCAGGTGATCGCGATCACGACGGCCCAAAAGGCGAGGTCGGCGCTGACGAACCAGACGATCGGCTCGCGGATCACGTGCAAGTCGACCAGCAGCCGGTTGAACAGGCCGACCCGCTCGTCGAACAGCCAGAACCACAGAAGGCTCGAACTCGAGAGGCCAATGACGACCGGAAGGAAGACGATCGTGCGCGTGAGGCGCTTGAGCGGCGTGTTGTCGGAAACGAGCAGCGCCAGGGCGAAGCCCAGGCCCATCAGGATCGGCGTCAGGACGACGGTGTATTTGACGGTGAACAGCAGCGCGCGCCAGAATCCGAAGTCGTTCCAGATCTTGACGTAATTGGCGAAGCCGATGAACCGTCCGCCGCCGAGCAGCGAACGGTCCGTCATCGACGTCGCCGCGAGCTGCCCGAGCGGCGCGATCACGAAAAGGGCGACGAACAGCAGCGCGGGCGCGAGAAAGAGCCAGCCTTGCGCCTGTCCTCTTGATCGCGAACGCGCCATGTCGAGGCTCCGCGACGATCTTTATTCGCCTGCGATCTCTTTCATCTTCTGGCGCGCTTCGGCGATCGCCCCGTCCACGTCGCCGTCGAAGATGGCGCGCTGGAACATGTTGATCCAGGGGCTCGAATCCGAGTTCACCATATCGGCGAAATGATAGACCCACGGCACGTAGCCGATGCCGAGCGCCTTCGCGGTCGTCACGACGCGCGGGTCGGCGGCGAAATACTTGTTGTCGGCGAGGGCGGGACGGGACGGGAGAATGTTGTTCTTGGCCAAGCCCTCGAGCTGCGCCTCGTCGGTCAGCTCCCAGGCGATGAACTTCTTGGCGAGATCGAGATGCTTCGAGCCGGTCGGAATCGCGACGACGTCGCCGCCGACGAAGGACGAGGCCTGACCTTCCTTGGCGCCGGGCAGGAAGGTCACGCCGAAATCGAGGTTCGGCGCGTTCTTCTTCAGCTCGGAAAGGAGAAAGCCGCCGGTCCCCTGGACGCCGATCTTGCCGCTCATGAACTCGCTGGTGAAGTTGGCGCCGTTGTCGGCCTGAGCGTTCTTCGGGATGAGACCCTCGTTCCACATTGCCTTGAACGCTTCGAGCACGTCCTTGACGCCCTCGCCCGTCAACGCCTCGTCGTTTCCGTTGGCGGGCAGGATCTTCGATCCCGCCGCCACCATCATCGGCGACGAGGTGAAGATGTTGCAGCCGGGACAGCTCCCGGAGAAGTAAAAGCCGTACACGTCGCCGCCGAGCGCGCGCACTTTCTTGGCGTCCTCGTGGATCTCGCCGATCGTGCGCGGGGGTTTTTCGGGATCGAGGCCGGCCTTCTTGAACAGGTCCTTGTTCCAGACCAGGATCGAGACGTCGGGCGTGAAACCGGCGCCATAGATCTTGCCCTCGTAGGTCGCGATGTCCTTGTAGGCCTTGGCGACGGAGGCGTAGTTGGGATCGGCCTTGAGGTCGGCCGTCAGGTCGACGAGGAAGCCCGCTTTCATGAAATCAGGCATGTAGATGAGGTCGAACGACACCAGGTCGGGGACTTCGCCGGCCTGGACCCCGGTCGCGAGCTTGGTCACCATCTGGTTATCTGGAATGGTGGTGAGCTCGATCTTGTCGGGATGCGTGGCGTTCCACAGATCGACCAGATGGGCGGCCGCATTGGTTCCGCTCGCCCTCACCCACATCGTGGCGGTGTCTGCCGAGGCGGCGCCGGCCAGCGCCGTGGATCCGATAAGCGCGGCCGCGAGCGCGGCCCCGATCTTCCGACTGAACATGAGACTCCTCCCTGTTGTTTTGGCTGCTTCGTTCCCTAGGAAAGCCTTTTCCCAGCCCAATGGAGGCCGGGAAAAGCTTTTCTCATACTCCTACCCCTTCCAAAGGCGATCGACAAGCCCCCTGCCCGCCGCACGCTTGCTGGCGACAGCGCCCGGCGCACACTCGGCGCCCCCGGAGAGGGAAGTCGGATACCCGGCGACGAGGACGTCGCCGCTCCGGAGCGTCGGCGTCCTCGGCGACGTCTTTCCGCCGCAACCCGATGATGAGGCGGCGCGAGTTATCCTCGGGCTATCTTGGCTTCGATCGCCGGCGAACGCTTGAGCGTCTGCAGCACGACGCAATAGCGCTCGGTGAGCTTGAGCAGGGTGTCGAGTTGGTCCTGCGGGGCGTCGGTGTCGAGATCGAAGGTCAGCCGGATGTCGGCAAAGCCGACTGGAGCGTCGCGGGCGACGCCGAGCGTGCCGCGGAAGTCGAGGTCGCCCTCCGCGGTCACCCGCCCCGAGCGCAGGGCGAGGCCCATGGCGGCGGCGACCGCCTTCAGGGTTACGCCCGCGCAGGCGACCAGCGCCTCGAGCAGCATGTCGCCGGAGCAGAGTTCGAGCCCGTTTCCGCCGCTCGCCGGATGGAGCCCCGCGGCCGCCAGCGCCCGGCCCGTCTCGACGTTGCAGGCGATCGACGACGAGTTGAGCGCGCCCCGCGCCTTGAGGGTGACGCGCGCCGACTCGGGATCGGCGCGGTAGCGGTCCTTGATCGGCGCCTGCAGCGCGCGCAAATCGTCGCCCGTCATCTGGAGATCCTCCCGTTTGTGGACCCGTCAATCTGCCCGCGCCGCGCGGACAACGCAATCGCCCCAAGGGCGGCTTGTGGCCGAGCGCGGGGCGGGTTAGGCCTTGGGCCCATGATCCGCACCGGCTTCTTCTCGGGCTCCTTCGATCCGATGACCAACGGTCATCTCGACGTGATCGACCATGCGAGCGCCCTGTGCGACCGGCTGGTGGTCGGGGTCGGGTCCAACCCGAACAAGGTCGGGCTGTTCACCGTCGAGGAGCGGCTCAACCTGATCCGCGAGGCCGCCACGCCCGTGCTCGCCGGGACGGGCTGCACGCTCGAAGTCATGAGCTTCACCGGCCTTGCCGTGGCCGCTGCGCTCGGCGCGGGCGCGACCATCATCTTCAGGGGCCTGCGCGACTCGACCGACTTCAATTACGAAATGCAGATGGCCGGGATGAACGGCGCGATGGCGCCGGAGCTGCGCACGGTCTTCCTGCCCGCCTCATCGCCGGTCCGGCCGATCACCGCGACGCTGGTGCGCCAGATCGCCTCGATGGGCGGCGACGCCTCCCCCTTCGCGCCGGCAAACGTCATTGCGGCGCTGAAGGCGAAGTTCGCCGACGAGGCAAAGCGCGACTGACCGGCGCTCGACTCCGTCCATCGCGAAGACACACCAAGGGCGCGAAGAGCTCTGGCCTTCCCGCCCTTGGTGGGGACACCGGCCGGTCCAGAAACTAAACCCGTTGCTTAACGATTCCAGCCATGATACTAAAGCATATGCTTAACCAACAGGCCGCCCTCGACCGCGCGTTCCAGGCCCTCGCCGATCCAACCCGGCGCGCGATGGTCGAGCGGCTGGCGCGCGAGCCGGTCTCGGTCAGCGAACTGGCGCGGCCCCTCGCGATGTCGCTCCCCGCAGTGATGCAGCACCTCGCGGTGCTGGAGGCCTCGGGGCTGGTGCGATCGGAGAAATCAGGCCGGGTGCGGACGTGCCGGATCGAACCCGAGGCGCTGAGCCTCGCCGAACGATGGATCAACGACAGGCGGACCGAATGGGAAAACCGCCTCGACCGGCTGGGGGACTATCTCGCCACGCTCGCCAAGGAAGGAAACCGCAATGAATGACGCCGCCGCCAAGACGTTGAAGCCGGTCCAGATTTCCCGCACTTTCCACGCGCCCCGCCAGCGCGTGTTCTCCGCCTGGAGCAGCGCTGACGCCGTCAAGCGCTGGTTCGCGCCGACCGGCTACACCATCCCGGACGCCAAGGTCGAGCTCATCGTCGGCGGCCCGTTCGAGGTGCTGATGCGCTCGCCCGCCGGCGAACAGCACTGGGCGCGCGGCGTGGTCAAGGAGGTCTCCGCCTTCGACCGGCTGGTGGTCGATTTCGTGATCGAGGAGTCGAGCGGGCGGGCGCTCTTCCGGGCTCTGACCGAAGTCAAATTCTCCGACACGATCGGAGGCACGCGCCTGGACGTCACGCAAACCTACACGGTGATCGACCCCGACGCGGCCTGGATGGCGGAGGGCGCGCCGCAAGGTTGGGCTCAGACGCTCGACAACCTTGACCGGGAGGTGCTGCGCAGGGAGGCCTCGCGCTCCGTCGCCCACGGCGTGTTCTCGGTGCAACGGACCTACGACGCCCCGGTCGAGCGGGTCTGGCGCGCATTGTCCGACTACGAGGCGAAGGCGAAGTGGTTCGGCGGCCCGGCCGAAGCGTGGGAAAAGATCGAGCGATCCATGGACTTCCGCGTGGGCGGGGCGGAGCGCGCCAAGGGGCGCTGGAAAAATGGCGTCGTCTCCGACTTCGACGCCGTCTACCACGATATCGTCCCCGATCAGCGCATCGTCTACAGCTACACGATGCACCTCAACGAGGCGAAGATCTCCGTCTCGCTCGCCACCATGGAGCTCAAAACAGAGGGTCCCGGCCGCACGACCCTAAAAGTGACAGAGCAAGGCGCCTTTCTCGACGGCTACGACGACAACGGCTCGCGCGAGCGCGGCACGGCGTTCCTGCTCGACAGGATCGGACAGACGCTGACGTAGCTTGCGAAGCCACGGAACGCTCGGCGATAGTCTGGGTTTCTGCCTCGACCTTCAAGGAGCGCGCCATGACGGACCAACCGATCGTCACCCTCAACGACGGCGTCACGATGCCGCAATTCGGGCTGGGCGTCTTCCAGACGCCGCCCGACACTGCGGCCGAAGTCGTCCGGCAGGCGGTCGCCGACGGCTACCGCCTGGTCGATACGGCCTCGATGTATCGCAACGAGGAGGGCGTCGGCGACGCCCTCGAAGGCCGGACGGACGTGTTCGTCACGACCAAGCTCGGCAATGGCGACCATGGTTTCGACAACGCGCTGCGCGCCTTCGACGCGAGCGCCAAGCGGCTCCGGCGCGAGCCGGTCGATCTCTATCTGATCCATTGGCCGAGGCCGCGCGTCGGCCTCTATGTGGAGACGTGGAAGGCGCTCGTTCGCCTCAAGGAAGAGGGCCGCATCCGCTCGATCGGCGTCTCCAATTTCAACCGCGACCATCTCGAGCGGATCATCGCCGAGACCGGCGTGACCCCCACAGTCAATCAGATCGAGCTTCATCCCCGCTTCCAGCAACAGTCCCTGCGCGCCGTCCACGATCAACTCGGGATCAAGACCGAGTCACGGGAGCCCGCTCGGGCGCGCCGCCTTTCTTGCCGATCCCGTCATCGCCGGCGTGGCGGCGAAGCACGGCAAGACGGCGGCGCAGGTGGTGATCCGCTGGCATCTCGACAGCGGCCTGATCGTGATCCCGAAGTCCGTGCGGCCCGAGCGCCTGAAGGAGAATATCGGCGTGTTCGACTTCCGGCTCGACGACGACGATTTGCGGCGCATCCGCGCGCTCGACCAGGCCGGCGGCCGCATGGGCCCGGACCCGGCGACCGCGGCGCTTCTGAACGCGGAGGGGCGGCGTCTCGCCGCCCCCTCACTCGCGCTCGGTCCGCAGCCGCGCCCAGTATTCGAGCCGCTTGCGGATCTCGCGCTCGAAGCCGCGCTCGACCGGCTCGTAGAGCGCGCGGCGGCCGAGCGCCTCGGGCCAGTAGTCCTGGCCGCTGAAGGCGTCGGGCTGGTCGTGGTCATACGCGTAGTCCGCCCCGTAGCCCTCGCGCTT
Organism: uncultured Alphaproteobacteria bacterium; assembly: GCA_963748545.1. Lineage (GTDB taxonomy): Bacteria > Pseudomonadota > Alphaproteobacteria > Rhizobiales > Beijerinckiaceae > Roseiarcus. The sequence continues at coordinate 81,566 of CAVVJO010000020.1, read as the reverse complement.
CATCAGACGCGTCGGCGCATTCAGGATGGTTTTCGGCGGCGTCAGCGAGCCGTGCGTTTTGGCGAGCGCCTGCGCGGCGCCGAAGGCCTTGTAGAGGGCGTTCGACTTCGGCGCGGTCGCCGCATAGACGACGGCTTGGGCGATGGCGAGCTCGCCCTCGGGGCTACCGAGAAAATCGTAAGTCTCCTTGGCGGCGTTGGCGACCACGAGCGCCTGCGGGTCGGCGAGGCCGATGTCCTCGGAGGCCATGCGCACGACGCGGCGGGCGATGAACAGCGGGTCCTCGCCGGCGTCGAGCATGCGGGCGAGATAATAGAGCGCGGCGTCCGGGTCCGAGCCGCGCACGCATTTGTGCAGCGCGGAGATCAGATTGTAGTGGCCGTCCTGGCCCTTGTCGTAGAGCGGCGCGCGCCGCTGCACGATCTCGACCAGGCGACGCGCATCGAGGACCTCCCCCGGGCGGGCGGCGCGCCAGACCTCCTCGGCGAGCGTCAGCACGGACCGGCCGTCGCCGTCCGCCATGCCGACCAGCGCCAAGCGCGCTTCCGCTTCGAGCGGCAGCGCCTTGTCGACCAGCCGCTCGGCGCGCTCGATCAGGGCCTCCAGCGCCTCGGCGCCGAGCGCCCGAAAGACAAGCACGCGGGCGCGGGAAAGCAGCGCGGCGTTCAATTCGAACGACGGATTCTCGGTGGTCGCGCCGATCAGGGTGACGACGCCGGCCTCCATCACCGGCAGAAAGGAATCCTGCTGGGCGCGATTGAAGCGGTGGATCTCGTCGACGAACAGCAGCGTCCCCTGCCCTTGCCCGCGCCGGACGCGAGCGGCGTCGAAAATCTTCTTGAGCTCGGCGACGCCGGTATGGATCGCCGAGACCTGGACGAAGGCGTCGGGGCGCATCGCGCCGATCAGCCGCGCAACCGTCGTCTTGCCGCTGCCCGGCGGTCCCCAGAAGATCATCGAGCCGAGCGTCGGCGCCTCGAGCAGCCGCGTCAGCGCGCCGTCCGGCCCGGTCAGATGCTCCTGGCCGGAGACCTCGGCGAGGCTCGTCGGCCTCAACCGCTCGGCGAGCGGCGCGGGCGGCGGCTCGCTGCGGCTCTTTTCGTCCTCGAACAGGCTCATCGCCCCTTTTCCCGCCGGGAGGCGGCCCTGTCCAGCCGGGCGCGGCGCAGGCGGTCTCACCTGGCTCATCTGGCGATTGGTTATGACAGTTGAACGCGTCCAGCGGGCGCGCAACAATCGCGGCCGCCAAGCGCGGCTTCGATCCGGAGCGCATTGGACAGGAGAACTCCATGCCGCCCAGCGTCACGCTTGTCCGTCACGGCGAAACGGCCTGGAGCGCCGCCGGACGCCACACCGGCCGAACCGACATCCCCCTGACCGAGGAAGGCGAGCGCAAGGCCGCGCATTTGCGGGAACGGCTCGCCGGCCGGGCCTACGATCGGGTGTTCGCCAGTCCGCTGCAGCGCGCCGCCAAGACCTGCGCGCTCGCCGGTTTCGGCGATCGGGCCGTTCTCGATCCCGACCTGCTCGAATGGGACTACGGCGACTATGAGGGACGGACGTCTCGCGAAATTCAAGCCGAGCGCCCCGGCTGGAAGATTTTTCGCGATGGCTGTCCTGGCGGCGAGACCGCCGCCGACGTCGGCGTCCGCGTCGATCGCGTGATCGCGAAACTGCGCGCGGTCGAGGATCGGGCGATCCTTTTCTCCAGCGCCCACGTGCTAAGAATTCTGACGGCGCGATGGCTTGCGCTCTCGCCCGCGGACGGCCGGCTCTTCAAGCTCGACACCGCCAGTCTCAGCGTGCTGGCTTATGAGCACGACAGCCGCGACGAGCCGGTCATTGCGCTTTGGAACGAAGCGTAGCGCCGCGTTGGCCTGAGGAGACCGCAACCATGCTTTACGCCCTCGCCCTACTCGCCGGGATCGTCGCCGGCTCGCGCACGATGACGGCGCCTGCGGCGGTCAGTTGGGCCGCCCACTTCGGTCTTCTCGACCTCGACGGGTCCTGGCTCGCGTTCATGGCCAACAAGTGGGCGGTGTGGATTTTTTCGCTTCTGGCGCTGGTCGAGATGATCACCGACCAGTTGCCGTCCACCCCGAGCCGCAAGGTTCCAATGCAGTTCGGCGCGCGGCTGGTCAGCGGCGCGCTGTGCGGCGCAACGCTCGGCGTGTCGGGCGGCTCGTGGGTGTTGGGCCTTGTCGCCGGCGTGATTGGCGCGGCGATCGGAACCTACGGCGGCGCCGACCTTCGCGCGCGCTTGGCCAAGGCGTTCGGACGCGACCCGCCGGCCGGCTTCGTCGAGGATATTATCGCGATCGCCCTCGGCTTCGCCATGATCCTGGCGCTCCGATGAGCCGCCGCTTCGACGCCATTGTCATCGGCGCCGGCCAGGCCGGACCGTCGATGGCCGGCCGGCTCGCGGCGTCCGGCAAAACGGTCGCGGTGATCGAGCGCGAGCGTCTCGGAGGAACCTGCGTCAATGTCGGCTGCACCCCGACCAAGACCCTGGTCGCGAGCGCCTACGCCGCGCATCTTGCGCGCCGCGCGGCCCAGTATGGCGTCAGCGCCGGTTCGGTCGGGGTCGATTTCGCCGCCGTGATGGCGCGCAAGACAAGGATTGTCGACGACAAGCGCAGCGGCCTCGCGTCGTGGCTCAAGGACATGCCGAACTGCACGGTCATCAACGGCCACGCGCGATTCGTGTCGCCGCACGCGGTCGAAGTCGCGGGCGAAACGCTGCAGGCGGATCAATTTTTCATCAACGTCGGCGCGCGCGCCGCGATCCCGGATTTCCCCGGCGTTGATCAGATCCCGTTTCTCACCAACGCGTCGCTACTCGCGCTCGACGCGCTGCCCCGGCATCTGGTGGTTGTCGGGGGAAGTTACATCGGACTCGAGTTCGCCCAGATTTTCCGCCGGTTCGGCGCGGTCGTGACCGTCATCGAGAAAGCGCCGAGGCTCGTGGCGCGCGAAGACCCGGACGTCTCGGACGCGATCCGCGAAATTCTGGAGGCGGAGGGGATCGCGGTGCGCTGCGACGCCGAGTGCGTCCGCTTCGCCGCCCACGGTCCCGACGTCGAGGTCGGCGTCGATTGCCAGAGCGGCGATCCCGCGGTGATCGGGTCGCATGTCCTCGTCGCGGTCGGGCGCCGGCCCAACACCGACGACCTCGGGCTCGACGCGGCGGGCGTCGCCGTCGACGCGCGCGGGTTCATCGTGGTCGATGACGAACTCCGCACCGGCGTCCCGCACATCTGGGCGCTCGGCGACTGCAACGGACGCGGCGCCTTCACCCATACCGCCTACAACGACTACGAGATCGTCGCCGCGAACCTTTTGGACGGCGCTCGGCGCAAGGCGACGGACCGCCTTCTCGCCTATGCGCTCTACGTCGATCCGCCGCTCGGCCGAGTTGGCATGACCGAAACAGAGGCGCGAGCCAAGGGCCACACGGTCCGCGTCGGCAAACGGCCGATGACCCGGGTTGCGCGGGCGGTCGAGAAGGGCGAGTTGCAAGGCTTCATCAAGGTGGTGGTCGACCGGGACAAGGATACGATCCTCGGCGCCGCCATCTTAGGGGTTGGCGGCGACGAGGCGATCCATGCGGTGATCGAGGCGATGGCTGCAGGCGTCACCGCGACGGCCTATACGCGCGTCGTGCCGATCCACCCGACCGTGTCCGAACTTGTCCCGACGGTGTTCGGGGAGCTGTCGGGTTAGCGGAAGATTTCGTCTAGACTCTGCTCGGCCGCCGAAGGACATTGGACCAGAGCCGACGAAGATTATCGACGCCGCCGGCGGTGGAGCTGAACATTGTCGTGTCGCACACCAACAATTTTCCGGCGAATGCGTCCGGGCTCGATTGAAGCAACGCATCAAAGGTCGAGCGGCCGTCCCGAGTGAACGGATGAGGCGGGGCGGCGGGATCGATCGCTTGCCGGGCGAGGACTTCCATCCGCTGCGTCGCTGGGCCGGTGCGTTCGAAGTGCGGCAAATGAGGATGGAGATTGAAAGCCTCGACGCCCGTGAGCAGGCCAAGCCGGTCGAGAGCCCGATCGATCTCGACGGGCGCCGGCGCCCCGTCGGCCGTTACGGCCGGACGCAGGCCGAACTGGTTTTCGACGGGCGCCCCAAGGCCGGCCAGCAGCGTGCGCGCAAATCCGCCGAAACCCTGGCGCGGAGGAATGGCCGGGTCGCCATGGTGCTGGTGCTCGGCGATCTGCCGGTTTTCCCGCTCCTGTCTTGCCTCGCCCGCGGCTTCCCCGATGTCATGGTGGGGGCAAACGAAGATCAGGTGATCCGGATTTTGGAGGAAGCGCCGAACCGCCTCGACTTCCCCCTCGCTCGCCGCCTGCCCCGTTCGCAGGGAATCAAAGCTGATGATGACGATGGTGTCGGCGTCGGCCATCACCCCATCGTCGAGCGGCGTCAGAACGCCGCTTTCGCTTACGCGCTCGACCTGTATCGCGCCGTTGCCCGTTATCGCCTGGGCCTGTTCGGCGAATGCCGCGAAATTCGGCTTCTGGACATGGTCCAGAAATCCCCCGATTCCCTGATCGACATCGTCGCTGTCCGACAGACTCTCGAACTTCGGGTAGAAGAGCCTGCGCAGTTCGAACATCGCAGGAAAACGATCGTCGATCACGGCAAGCGGCGCGCCTGCTTCTGCCGGACGACTCCACGCAAAATAGAGCAGGACTTGGCGATTGGACATCCCTACCTCCGGCCTCGACACTCTGTGACGCTTGTCCTGCTAGGCTCGCGGGAGTCGCTGCAATATCACGTCATTCGCTCGACCCATCGCGCCCGGGATGCCCCGGGTTCGAACGGGTCGGCGAAATACTGGGTTTCGCGGGCGACCTTGCCATCCACGAACTCCATGACGCTGACCGTATAGGACGGCCGGCCGTCATAGGCGAGGATGAATTCCGTGACCCAGAGGTTTCCTGACCCGACGATGCGGCGCACCGTAAAACGCTTGGCGTTCGGCTGCGCGGCGCGCGAGGCCTGAATGTGCTCGCGGCCCCTGATGCGCTCGCACGACTGCGGGTACTCCAGCAGGGCGTCCTCCCGGTAGATCTCGTGCTCGAGGTCGAACTCGTTGGCGTCCGAGGCGGCCCAATGACGATCGAGCGCCTCACGAATTTCCTGCTCGCCCATTCTTCCGCTCCTAGTTCAAGAGTCACGGCCGCACAGAACGCCGCGCGCCCATGGACCATAGCGACTTTTGTGTTACCTTGCGCGTGGGCGGGCGGTGCGATCGATGGAGACTTTGCGTGGCCGAGCCGCCCCGACCGACTTCTCGTTCGTCTCTCGGATCGCTGGTCGCGATCGCCGCGGTGGTCGTGATCGCCGCCGGCGCCTTCGCCTATGCAGGCGGATGGCTTTCGCCGCAGCGCCTGACGCCCGACAAACTTGTCGACGCGCTCGCCCCGCCTTCCGGTCCGGCGCTCGGTCATCGCCGCAACCACGCCAAGGGGATTTGCTTCACCGGCGTGTTCGAGGCCAACGGCGCCGGCGCCGAGCTCTCGAGGGCTCAGGCTTTCGCCAAGGGGCAGTATCCGGTTGTGGGACGCTTCAATCTCGCGACCGCGGACCCCGACGCGGCGGACGCCGCGGTCAGGGTCCGCGGCCTCGGCGTGAGGATCACGACGCCGGACGGCCAGCAATGGCGGATGGCGTTGATCGATCCGCCGTTCTTCCCGGTGTCGACCCCGGACGCCTTTTACGGACTCCTGCAGGCGTCTGCGAGCAAGGACCCGGGCGCCATCGGGGCGTTCGCCGGCGCGCATCCGGAATTCGCCGACTTCGGCGGCTGGGCGAAGAGCGCGCCCTGGACCGGCAGCTATGCCGAGGAGCCCTATAACAGCCTCGACGCCTTCGTTTTCACCGACGGGTCGGGCGCTCAGCGCGCCGTGCGGTGGTCGTTGATCCCCGCGGCGCAGCCTGTCCCCGTCCCGCATGACGAGCTCGCGAAGCGCGGCCCGAATTTCCTCGAGGACGAGATCGCCGAGCGCATCAAGAGCGCGCCGGCGCGATGGACCATGACCGTCACCGTCGCCAATCCGGGCGACCCGACGGCTGACCCCAGCAAGGCCTGGCCCGACGACCGTCGCAAGATCGAGGTCGGAACCCTGACGGCTCAGGCGATCATCCCCGAAGCGGACGGGCCATGCCGCGACATCAACTACGATCCGACCGTGCTGCCGGAGGGCATATCGACCTCGGACGATCCGTTCCCCGCCGCGCGCTCCTCCGCGTATCGCGTCTCGTTCGACCGCCGGACGGCCGAGGCGAAAGACTATCCGCGAACCTCGTCGGAGGCGACCCGATGACCCCCGCCCGCTTCACGCCGCTCCAGCGCGCGCTGCACTGGATCATGGCGCTTTGCATCCTGGCGACGCTGTTCATCGGCGTCCACATGGTCTCGACCATCAGGCCGACCTACCTCACGCTGATTGCGATCCATAAGCCGCTCGGGATCGTCATTCTCGTGCTCGCCCTGATTCGGCTCGGCGTTCGCTTGCGCTCGGGCGCCCCGCCCCTGCCGAACGATCTGCCGGCGCTGATGAAGCTTGGCGCGTATCTGTCGCATGTCGCGCTTTACGCTCTCATGATCGCGGTCCCGCTAATCGGCTGGGCGATGCTGTCGGCGGGCGGATACCCCGTCACGCTGTGGGACGGCTTTTCGCTGCCGCCGATCGCGCCGCAAAGCGACGGCCTGCACACGATTTTGTGGGTCGCGCATGTCAGCCTCGCGCTGCTTTTCTTCGCGGTGATCCTCCTGCATGTCGCGGCGGCGCTGTTTCATGCGCTCGTCAGGCGCGACGGCGTGTTCGAGGCGATGGCGGGAACGCCGACGACCGAAGCGACGGACCCCGCCCGTCAGCCAGCGGAATAGCGGCGCGCTCGCGAGGGAATGTCTTGCCCCGGACCGGCGCGGCGCGTTATCGAAACCCTAAGGCGGCTCATGGCGTCGCCGGCGCTCGAGGGGACTCTCGACATGGCGAAAGCTTCAGTTCGGTTCGCGGCGGCCCTGCTTGCGCTCGCCGCCTTGTCTCAGACGTGCGCCGCGGGGCCCGTGCCGTATCCCTATCCGCCTGCGCGAGTCGCCTGGACGGTCGGCTCGGGCCTCTATGGCTATAGCGGGACGCCTGTCGCGCCGCCTCCGCTGGGGTTGCCGATCCGGGCGCCCAGGCTCGGCTGCTACAGCTTCCACCAGCATCTCAAGGGCGCCTGGCGTCTGGTCGAAGTCTGCGAGTGAAATAGACAAAAAGGTCTGGCGCGATCGATCGCCTCTCCCCATAATGCGAAGATGACCACCACTCCGAAACCAAAAGCGCGCTTTGACGCGGTCGAAACAAAAGATGGGCAGTGGCTCGTTCGGCTGACGCTTCCCGGAGGACAACAACCCGAGATCGACGGCTTCAGAACCCAGGCCGAAGCGCGGCGGTGGATCAAGGGGCAGTCGGCTGTGTGGCTCAAGATGTACGAGGGCGGCAAGTACGCCTGAGGCGGAACGCTTTCGCGCCAGTTTGTGCGCTGACAGAAGCGCAACGGTGTTCGTCGCGCGTCGGCTATCCCCAGAATGTCCGACGCGCGGGCGCAATCGCCGCAAAAGAAAAACGACCTTCGTGAAGAAGGCCGTTTCCTGAGTTTGGAACGCAGAAGCGTGTGCGGCCTGAGGAGAGCAGACGGACCTAAGTCTGCCCCCCTCGCGCCGAGGATTACACCGCGAGCGCGCCGCTCTTGCGCGAAGACCGATAGCCTGTGACGCCGAAGAGGCTGACGAAGCCGAGCGCCATCATCGCCCAGGTCGAAGCCTCGGGAATCCCCGCCGTCGGGGGCACTGAGAAGCTTCCCGAGTCGGAGATAGTCCCGCGACTCTGCTGGAACCCATAGCTGATGCTCGCCATGTACGGGCCGTCGCTCGCGCCGTTCGCCACCGCGTAAGTGCCGGGCGTATACTCTCCCGTGATGTAGAAGGAAACGACGCCCTTGCCCAGGACGCTCTCGGTGATCGAGGTGCTGTCGAACGTCCCGAACGCCGCGTCACCGAAACTAAAGCTCGTTCCGTCCGTCGTGCTGAACGTCACCTTCCCGAAGAAGTCCGGGCCGAAACCGGCGAGAAAGCCGCTGTTGTTGGTGGTCGCAGTGAGGTCGCCGATGGTGAAGCTCGTCCCCGTGGTGATGTCTCCGCCCACGACACCCGGCTTACCGAAATCGACAAGCGCCTGGCCCCCGTCCGGGCCAGGGGTGGGGGCAGCGTGAGCCACGCCGACCGATAAGCCGGTCAAACCTGCAAGGACGGCTATTGTCGAAACCACATGTGTTTTCATGTTTTAACCCCTTCTAGTTGCTTAAGTTAACTTACACCGCTTACCGCACTGCACAATAGAACCACATGCCGAACGTATACGCAAGAAGTCTAATTCACTTTCCTGCCTGTAGTTGAGACCCGTGTAAATCTGTAGAAATTTACGGTCGTTAACTGACGTCCATGTCACTGCCACAACGCTAAGGGTGTGCTGCGGTGCGGTAAATTATGGAAAATACGTAATGTGAACACGCTTAACTATATTTCAATGACGTAGATAGGTCCTCTTAGATCCCTATAAGCTTGATCTCAAAGTTGGAATTGGCCTGCCGCGACGGCGCCGCCATGAAAGACGATTATAAGCTGTCAATTCGTAACTGAAAAAATCGCTCACGTCGCGGCGCGGCGTCACCGGGTTCCGACGCCCCGAGGCGACTTTTGGACCGAGCGATCAACGGGCGGTGCGGCAAGACGCGGGGGTCGCTCAGGGGGCGCGAGGGTGTATAACAGCGCCGAAGGAGCCGTTATCCGCCATGAACAAGCCGCACCCGCATCGCCGAAGCCCATCGTCTCGACCTCCTCCAGCGCCCGCGCCGTAACCGCAAGGCGGAGTGGGCGCGCCGGCTGATCCGCGAGCGAGTGCTCACGACCGACGATCTCATCTGGCCATTGTTCCTGATCGAGGGCGAAAAGGTTCGCACGCCGGTCGCGGCAATGCCAGGCGTCGACAGGCTGAGCGTCGACCAGGCAGTGCGCGAGGCGGAGCGCGCAGTCAGGCTCGACATCCCCGCGATCGCCTTCTTCCCTTACACCGAGCCGCATTTGAAGGACGAGCACGGAACGGAGGCCTATAACGAAGGCAATCTCGTCTGCCGCGCCTGCCGGGCGATCAAGAAGGAGTTCCCGCGACTCGGTCTCGTCACCGACGTAGCGCTCGACCCCTACACCAGCCACGGTCACGACGGTCTTGTGCGCGAACACGGCGACGATTTGCGCATTCTCAACGACGAGACGGTCGAGGCGCTGGTCCGCCAGGCGCTGAATCAGGCCAGGGCCGGCGCCGACGTCATCGCCCCTTCCGACATGATGGACGGTCGGGTCGGCGCGATCCGCGCGGCGCTCGACGCCGAGGGCTTCCTCGACGTCCAGATCCTCGCCTACGCCGCCAAATACGCCTCCGCCTTCTATGGGCCGTTCCGCGACGCGCTCGGATCGAAGGGCGCGCTGAAAGGCGACAAGCGCACCTACCAGATGGACCCCGCCAACAGCGACGAGGCCTTGCGCGAGGTCCAACTCGACCTCGAGGAGGGCGCCGACATGGTGATGGTCAAGCCCGGCATGCCCTATCTCGACATCATCCGCCGGGTGAAGGACGAATTCGGCTTCCCAACCTTCGCCTATCAGGTGAGCGGCGAATACGCGATGATCACGGCGGCGGCGCAGAACGGCTGGATCGACGGCGACAAGGCGATGATGGAAAGCCTGATCGCCTTCAAGCGCGCCGGCGCCGACGGCGTGCTGACCTATTTTGCGCCCCGGGCCGCGGAGAAGTTGCGCGCGAACAGGGACGCCTAGGCGAGACTCGAGCGCCACGCTTCCCCCGGCGATGATCGACGTTTTCTACGTGTTTTTCCGCATTGAAAGGCGAGGCTGGCTTGCGAGATACCGCAACGACTAAGGACGCAGGGGCTTCACCAAGCGCGGGCCCCCGCTTGGGAATCGTGTCCCGATGATCGAAACCTTCTTTGAGCATTGGCCCGAGATCGCCGTCGCCGTGGCGTCGGCCGCAGGGGTCGCGGTCATCGGCGGCGTCACGACCGAAATCGGACCGTGGTACAAGCGCCTGAACTTCCCGCGGCTGAAGCCGCCGGATTGGGCCTTCGGGCCTGGATGGACAATCATATACGTGTTTATCGCCGCGAGCGGGGTCGTCGCCTGGGATGCCGCGAACGCCCAGCAGCGATCCCTGATCGTTACGCTTTTCGCGATCAACGCCGTGCTGAACATGCTCTGGAGTCCGCTTTTCTTCAAACTGAAGCGGCCCGACTGGGCCCTCTATGAGTGGGTCCCTTTCTGGTTGTCGATCCTGGCTCTGGTGATCGCTCTGTTCCCGATTGCGACGCTTGCGGGCTGGCTGATCCTCCCATACCTCGCATGGGTCACCTACGCGGGCTGGCTCAACTGGCGCGTCGTGGTCCTGAACCAGCCTTTCGACGGACGATCGTCCGGGGTCCCGGTCGCCGAGCGCCGCTGATCCAGATCCGCGCCGGCGGCCGTCTCGCGCTGTGAGCCCCCGAGAGGGCGTTCGCGGCGCGCCGACAGCCGCGTCGCGTCGCCTACGTATTAACCCTCATTGCGGAACTGGCGCTCGCTTGCCAATATACCCGATATACGCGTTGATTATGAGCGTTTTCAGTTCCTTGCTTCCGACATCCTGACAGTTGGCGTGGGACTCTCCTGCCAGCTGTTTCCTATCGAATTGAACCAGCGGGGTCAGCGGGAGCCATGGTCAGGCAGATTGCTATCGAGCTTGAAGCGCCTGGCGACTCCCGCAGCATGTTTCGTCTTCGTATCGACGGCGCGCTCATCGCGGAGCGCCTCACGGCGGCTCAGGCTCATATTCTCGTCGGCGAGATTTTTGAGCGAATCGCCGTGCCAAGGTCGCCCGTGGGGGCGGCTTCGATCCCCGAGTTGGAGGCCGAAGAGGAAGTCGCGCGCCGCGATGCGACCCCTGCGGCTCCAGCGCATCGCTGGCCGCATTGGCAACGACGGTTGCAATGGCGCGCAGGGTAGAGCGGACCCGAGATCCTCCTCGGCGGGAGACCAGGCGCCCGCCCGTTCTGCGACGATGCCGAGCCTGAGCCTGAGGGCCCGCCGCGCCTAGGCTCTTCCGCGACGCCGACAGCTCGGATATGCAGGCGCGCATGACCATCCCGCCGCGCTCGATCGACTACGCCTCCCTGGACAGCATGGAGGGCGTCGCGGCGATCGAGCGGTCGGCGCCTTCGGGCTGGCTTGCCTCGCTGCCGCGGGGAAAGCTGATCCACGCCGTCTATCCCGGTCTGCTCGCGGCCGGCACGATCGCGATCGCCTCGGACTGGCTGTCGTCGCATTACACGGCGCCCGTCATGCTGTTTGCGCTCCTGTTCGGCATGGCCTTTCACTTTCTCTACGAAGGCGGGCGCTGCGTCGCCGGGATCGAGTTCGCTTCGCGCTCCGTTCTGCGGCTGGGCGTCGCCCTCCTCGGCGTCCGCATCACCTTCGGCCAGATCGCCTCGCTGGGCTTCGCCCCCGTCGCGACCGTGATCGTCGGCGTGGCGACGACGATTCTCGTCGGCCTCTTTCTCGCGCGGCGCCTCAATCTGTCGCCGACCTTCGGCGTGCTGTCGGGCGGGTCAGTCGCGATCTGCGGCGCGTCCGCCGCGCTCGCCATCGCCTCGGTCCTGCCCCAGGACAAGGACCGCGAACGCGACACGATCCTGGTGGTGGTCCTGGTCACAGCGCTCTCGACGCTGGCGATGATCCTCTACCCGATTTTTGCCACCTCGATCGGGCTCGACCACCGGCACGCCGGCGTCTTCATCGGCGGCACCATCCACGACGTCGCCCAGGTGGTCGGCGCAGGCTATATGATCTCGCCGGAGACCGGCGACATCGCGACCTACGTCAAGCTCCTCAGGGTCGCGATGCTGCTGCCGGTCGTGCTCGCCATCTCGCTCGCCGTCGCGCGGGCGGGAGGCGGCGGCAAGGCGCGGGTCGCGCTCCCGATGTTTCTCTTCGGCTTCGCCGCGCTGGTCGCGGTCAATTCGCTTGGGCTCCTGCCGCGCGTCGCGATCGACGTCGCCAACGACGTCTCGCGCTGGTGCCTCGTCGCTGCGATCGCGGCGCTGGGCATGAAGACCTCCTTCAAGGACCTGTTCGAAGCCGGTTTCCGCCCCGTCGGCCTCATGCTTGCCGAGACCGTCTGGATCGGCCTTCTCGTGTTGGCGGCGGTTGAAACGATCATGTGAGGAGCGGCAAGGGCTGAACGGGCGCTCGGCGGCGCTCCGCCGCCGCGCGCTGTCGCTGGCTGGCGACGTCAAAGGTTCAGCTCACGCAGAGCTCTGCAGGCCCGAGAACGACAGCCAGGTCGCCGCGTTTTCACAATCGCGGCATGTCCTGTCGGATAGTTGTCATCGAATCTCCCTACGCCACCCGCGTCAACCAAACGTCGGGAGCCAGTTTCATGTGTCATCGCATAACGTCCGCGCGCCGCGCGGCGGTCATTACGGGCTGCAGCGCGCTTGCGCTGTCGGTCGCTGCGGGTCAGGCTCACGCCGGCGACATCATAAACGGAACGTCGCTGCTAATATCCACCACGACCTATCAAGACGTCGGCGCGGTCGCCGGTCTCGTGGCCAACGTATCGCAACTTCCTGGCGCTAACGCCGGCCAGACCGTCAACGCCGTGTCCAACGGCAATCTGAACACGGTCTGGAACAACGACACGGTGGACGCCTCGTTCGGTGTGACGTCCGCGATCACCCTCACCGATCTCTCATTGAGCGGAAGCACACTCGCGACCGAGGCCATCAACCCGAACCTCGTGTCCACCAGCTTCAGTTCGAAGTCGGAGCTGGGCCTCAATGTCGCCTACACCTCTAAAGGGGCTGTCGCGACCTTTATGGGCTACGCCGGCGGCGGCGTCGGAAACCTCGACGTCTCAAACTCTGACTCGAAATACTACAGCGACCCGACGAACCCCGTGACCTCTTTCTTCGGGCCGAGCTACGCCTTCAACCGCGCGGTCGTCGCGGTGAGCGCCTCGGGCAATCTCACGACCAACAGCAACGTGTCCCTTACGCAGACGAACGCCTACGGCGGCAACAACGGCCGCGGCGCCGTGCTGCTCAACGGCAGCTCCTACACGGTCGGCAACTCCAACAACGGTTCCGCAAAGCCGATCCCAACGCAATTGTCGCAGACGACCGGCCTCGAAGTCGTGACCCCGGGCGCCACGACGAACTCGACCATGATCGATCCGACGTATTCGTCGGTTTCCGGGGATAAGGCGGGCAAGGACAGCAATTTCCGCGGCATCACGCAATTCGGCGGCAATGTCTATTTCTCGAAGGGCAGCGGCAGCAATGGCGTCGATACCGTCTATACCGCCAACTTGACGACGGACAAGATCTCGATCCTGCCGGGATTCCCGACCGATCCCGCGAAGCCAGGCGCGGACTACACCCCATTCGGCCTGTTCTTCGCCAACCCGGATACGCTCTACGTCGCCGACGAGGGCTCGGGCGACCAAACCGACGCCCAGCACAACGCTGGTCTGGAAAAATGGACGCTTTCAGACGGCGCTTGGCATCTCGATTATACCCTTCAGGACAACCTGATTGGCGACATCTATAACGTCGACGGCTGGAACTACACGGAGACGACCTCCGGGCTGCGCAACCTCACCGGAAAGATCAACGCCGACGGCACCGTCACCCTGTGGGCGACGACCGCGACCACCAGCGGCTCAGGGGACAACGGCGCGGACCCGAATGAGATCGTCGAAATCACCGACGCGCTCGGCGACACGACCTTGCCGGAGAACGAGCAATTCTCCGTGTTTGACGGCCCGCAGGCCGGACTGCGCTACGGCGGCGTCGCGTTCGCGGCGCCAGAGCCCTCGACCTGGGCGATGATGGCGCTCGGCTTCGTCGGCCTCGGCTTCCTCGCCCGCCGCGGCGCCAAGGCCCGCGCCGTCGCGGCGTAATCCGCGACAGCAGATAACAACAAGGAAGGCCGCCGCCCGCGCGGCCTTTTTTATGTGTCGTCTCGCGCTCGCCTCAGTCCCTCGCCACCCGCGCCGAAACTTGCGCGGTCGGCAACTGCTCCTCGCTGAATTGCTGCCGGTAGACGGCGAGGTTCTCGCTCACCCGCTGGACGTAGTCGCGCGTCTCGTCGAACGGAATCCGTTCGACCCAATCGACCGGATCGGCGCCGTTGCGCGGATCGCCGTAGGCCGCGATCCACTGCGCCACTCGGCCCGGACCGGCGTTGTAGGCGGCGAACGCCATGGCGAGCGAGCCGCCCTCGTCCTCCATCACCTGGCCGAGGAAGGCGGCCCCGAGCTGGGTGTTGAAGGCCGGATCGACGATCAGACGGGTATAGTCGTAGGCGACGCCGGCGCGCCGCGCCGTCGAAGCCGCGGTCGAGGGCAGGATCTGCATCAGGCCCTTGGCGCCCGCGCCGGAGGCGGCTCGCCAGATGAACTCGCTCTCCTGCCGCGCGACCGCATAGACGCTGGCGAGGTCGGCCGAGTGGGCGAGCGGCACAAACCCCGGCACGCCTGTCGCCGGGAAGGCCATCGTGTCGAAGGCGTAGCCGCGCAGCATGGCGATCTTGCCGAACTGGACCTGGGTCGCGGCGTCGCCGCGGCGGCTGACGACTTCGGCCATCGCCGCCATCTGCGCTTCGTCGCGCCAGACCCGCGCCGCCTCGTAGGCGAGCCCGGTCGCGAGGTCGTCCAGTCCCTCGGCGTAGAGCCCGTCGGCCGCGCGAACCGCGTCGTTGCGCTCGTCGCCCTCGGCGACCTTCAGCGGCGCGCGCAGCGCGAGCCGCTTGGCCCCGAGGCGATCGGCGGCGAGCTGGCCGTAATAGGCGACCGGCTCGGTCGCCGCGCTTTGGTAATGCTGCGTCGCCTCCTGGCTGTCGCCGTTCGCCTCCGCCGCCCGGCCGCGCCAGTATTCGGCGCGCGCGATCGACAGCGGCGTCTCGGCGGCGACCGCGGCCAGCGCGAACCGGTCGGCGGCCGCGCCCGCATCGCCGAGGAAGCGCAGCGCGATCCAGCCGGCGTGGAACTCGCGGTCGACTTCGTTGGCCGGGTCGTCCGGCCGAGGGGCTTCGGCGCAGAGTTTGAAGGCGAGCTTCGGCTCGTTGAGGTCGAGAAGCTGCCGCGCCACCATGCGGCGCTCGCTCCACCAACGGTCCGGGTTGATCAAAGCGTCGTGGTCCGTCGGGGCAAGCGCGAGCAGCGTCGCCGCGTCGTAGACGCGGCCGGAGCGCCGCGCGTCCTGGACCCGCGCGAACAGGAGCCCTGGGTCGTTCTTCAGTGAATCCGGACGCGCCTTGAGGAGCGCGGGCGGCAGCGGCCCGCGCGCCGCCGCGGACCGCGCGTCGGCGAGCTTCGTCTCGTCGGGCCCGGCGAGCGCGGCGGCGCGATAAGCGGCCGCCCAGTTCTCGGCGTAGAGGAGACGATCGGCGCGATATTTGTGATCCGCCGGGGTCAGGACGGGTCCGAACTCGCGCAGGATCGCGCTCTCGGTCCAGGAATCGGCGCTGCCGTCGCGCCACAAGCCGCGCACGATCCCGATCGCCTCGCCGGTCTTGCCCGATGCGCCGAGCGCGCGCGCGTAGGCGAGCTTCCCGACGCTCGACTGCGGCGGCTCGGCGGAGAAGAACGCGAGCGTTTCGGCCGGGGCGGCCGCATGAACCATGAGCTCCGCCTCCTGACGATAGCGGAGGTAGCCGTCGCCGGGCCAGTTCGGATGCGCGGCGGCGAAGGCGGAGAGTACGGCGAGGGTCGGATGCGGGTCGGCCCGCAGCGCCGCCCACTCGAGGGCGAGGCGCCGGTCAGGGTCGGTCTCCGCGCGAGCGAGCGCCTCGAGCCCGGCGACGTCGCCCTTGCGGAAGGCGGCGACCGCCGGCGGAGCGGGGGCGGCAGAGGCGGCTCGGCCGCGGCGTTCGGCGCGGCGGCGTCAGGCGGGGACGCCCAGGCAAAGCCGCGGCGAACGAGCGCGGCGGTTTCCTGCGCCAAGGTTTCGGCCTCGGTTCCGGCCGCGTCCGCCAGCGACCGGCCGACGGTCTTCCAGTCGGCTTCAGGCGGCGGAGAGGCGGGAGCCTCGGCGCTCTTGGGCTGTTTGAGGCCGGGTTCCTGGCCCGGCCACTCGAGGCTCGGCCACTTGAGGCCGCCGGTCGCGGCGCTGTCGATCCGGGCGAGTCCGCGCCGCATCAGCGTCCCGACTTCCTGGGCAAGGGTTTCCGCAGGGCGCGGCGGAGGGGCGCGATGGGCGACGCCCGCGCTCTTTGGCGCGCTCGTGCGATACAACGGCGCCGCCACGATGACGGCGGCGGCCGACGCGGCGAGGGCGACGCAGGTTGCGGGAAGCCAGATCCTCATGCGCTCGATCCTTTGCGGCGAGGATGGAGCCACTTTGCTGACGAAGGGTTAACCTTGAACGTAGCGGCGCTTCCCCCTTTCGCGGGCGCGCCTCCGGGTTTAAGTGTCCTGTCCCGGTTGGGGCAGCGGCGCCGACGGGCGGAAAGTTCGATGGACGGATGGATATGAGAGAACGGGCGAAGTTCCACGGGTCGATGCCGGCGCTGGTCACGCCCTTCAAAGACGGCGAGGTGGATGAAGTCGCGTTTCGGTCGCTGGTCGACTGGCAGATCGCTTCGGGTTCGCACGGGCTCGTCCCCTGCGGCACGACCGGCGAGAGCCCGACGCTGTCCCACGAGGAGCACCGCCGCGTGGTCGACATCTGCATCGACGAGGCGCGCGGACGGGTCCCCGTGATCGCCGGGGCGGGCTCCAACAACACCGTCGAGGCGGTGGCGCTCGCCAGGCACGCCGAACGCGCGGGCGCCGATGCGGTGCTCGTGGTTACGCCCTATTACAACAAGCCGACGCAGGAAGGCCTCTACCTGCACTTCAAGGCGATCAATGACGCCGTCGGGATTCCGATCATCATCTACAACATCCCTCCGCGCAGTGTGATCGACATGTCGATCGACACCATGAAGCGGCGTATTCGAGCTTCCAAACATCGTCGGAGTCAAGGACGCGACCGGCGACGTCGGCCGGGTGTCGCGCCAAAGGCACGCGATGGGCCCGGACTTTATCCAGCTTTCGGGCGAAGATATGACCGCGCTCGCCGCCATGGCCGCCGGCGGCCATGGCTGCATTTCGGTGACGGCCAACGTCGCGCCGGCGCTTTGCGCCGAGCAGATGGAGGCCGTCTTCAAGGGCGACTGGGACCACGCCCTGAAGCTCCAGGACCGGCTGGCGCCGCTGCACGCGGCGATCTTCGTCGAGCCGGGCGTGAACGGGACGAAATACGCCTTGACACTGATCGGCCGCGCGCGCGACGAGACGCGGCTGCCGCTCGTTCCGGTGAAGGAGGCGACGGAAACCGCGATCCGTCGCGCCATGGTCCACGCAGGGCTGCTCAACGCTTGACCGGGACCTGTTGCATCCGGCGCAATAGTCTTGATAACCCGGGATTGGTCTTGATAACCCGGGATTCCTGGCGAAAAGCCGGCGTTCCCGTTCTTGCGTGCCGCCGGAATGGCGCGGCGACGCGCCGTCGCCGGAAATGATGGATCGATGGCTGAAAAAGACCCTCCCAATTTCAAGGTCGTCGCGGACAACCGCCGCGCCCGCTACGATTACGAGCTCGGCGAGACGTTCGAGGCCGGCCTGATGCTGACCGGCACCGAGGTCAAGGCGCTGCGCGCCGGCAAGGCCACGGTCGCCGAGAGCTACGCTGCGGTCGACCGCAGCGGCGCCGTGATCCTCTACAACGCCAACATTCCCGAATACCTGCAGGCGAACCGCTTCAACCATGAGCCGAAGCGGCCGCGAAAGCTGCTGCTGCACGCCAAGGAG
The DNA here is from genome assembly GCA_963748545.1 of uncultured Alphaproteobacteria bacterium. Taxonomy (GTDB): domain Bacteria; phylum Pseudomonadota; class Alphaproteobacteria; order Rhizobiales; family Beijerinckiaceae; genus Roseiarcus. The sequence continues at coordinate 63,603 of CAVVJO010000020.1, read as the reverse complement.
ATCGTCAAGCTCGCCAAGGGCGTCGAGCGTGAGGGTATGACGATCGTGCCGCTGCGCATCTATTTCAACGCCAAGGGCCGCGCCAAGATCGCCATCGCGCTCGGGCGCGGCAAGAAGCTGCACGACAAGCGCAACTCCGAGAAGGAGCGCGACTGGAACCGCGACAAGTCGCGGCTCTTGCGGGACCGAGGGTAGCGAAGGCCAAGTTTCCGAAAGCGAAGGGAGGCGACGTGACGGCGGAGGAGCTTCTGGCGCAGGATTTCGGGACGCTGCCCGATCTGATCCGCGCGCATGCGCGCGAGCGTCCCGGCCACGCCGCCTTGATCGAGGGGGACAAGGCGCTGACCTACGGCGCGCTCGCCCTCCTCATCGATCGCATCGCGTTCGCCTTGCAGCGCGACGGCGTCGCGAACGGCGATGTCGTCGCGATCTGCGCGCGGGCCTCGATCCCCTATGCGGCCGCTTTCCTCGGCGCGCTCGCCGCCGGCGCCGCGGTCGCCCTGCTCGCGCCCTCCTCGACGCCGGCAAGCCTGATGCTGATGCTGAAGGACAGCGGCGCGAAAGCCTTCTTCACCGACCGCGAGACAGCCGAAGCGCTGAAACAGGCCAATGAGGACTCGGCCGCGCCGCGCGTCGCCCTCGACGACAGCGACGCCGGCGCGCCGTTCTCGGCCTGGCTCGGACCGGAAGGCGTTCGGCCGGCCGAGGTCGTCATCGCTCCCGAGCAGGCGTTCAACATCATCTATTCCTCGGGGACGACCGGCGCGCCCAAGGGCATCGTGCAGCCGCACCGCATGCGATGGCGGCAATTCTCCCGGCTGTCCTACAAAGGCGCGGTGACGGTCGTCTCGACGCCGCTCTATTCGAACACCACGCTCGTGGTTTTCCTGCCGACGCTGGCGCACGGCGGTACGGCGGTTCTGATGCCGAAGTTCGACGCCGCCGCATTCCTGCGCCTGTCCGAAACGCATCGCGCGACCCACGCGATGCTCGTGCCGGTCCAGTACCGACGCATCATGGAGCGCGAGGACTTCGGGCCCTATGATCTCTCGAGTTACGCGCTCAAGCTCTCGACCAGCGCGCCCTTCCCCGCCGCGCTCAAGGCGGACGTGCTCAGGCGCTGGCCGGGCGGCCTGATCGAGTTCTACGGCATGACCGAAGGCGGCGGCTCGACCGCGCTGCTTGCACACGCGTATCCGGACAAGCTGCATACCGTCGGCCAGCCGATGGAGGGCCACGACATCAGGCTGATCGACGAACTCGGCCACGAGGTCGAGAGAGGCAAGGTCGGCGAGGTCGTGGGCCGGTCGGAAGGGATGATGATCGGCTACCATAACCTTCCGGAGAAGACGCGCGAGGTCGAATGGCGCGATGCGGAAGGCCGCTGCTTCATCCGCACCGGCGACATCGGCCGCTTCGACGACGACGGCTTCCTGATCCTGCTCGACCGCGCCAAGGACGTCGTCATCTCCGGCGGCTTCAACATCTATCCGTCGGACATCGAGGCGGAGCTGGCGCGCCACGAGGCCGTGCTCGAGGCCGCGGTGGTCGGCGTCGCCTCGGAGCGCTGGGGTGAGACGCCGGCAGCGTTCGTCGCGCTTCGGGAGGCCGCGACGATCGATGCGCCGGAGCTGATGGCGTGGGTCAACGCCAGGCTCGGCAAGACCCAGCGGCTGTCGTCGCTGACGATCGTCGAAGGCCTCCCCCGCAGCGCGATCGGCAAGGTGCTGAAACGTGAATTGCGCGACCGGATGGAGCGTGTCTCGCGCTCCCACAGCCCTTCGTAAGTCGGACGCCTTGTGGGGCGGCGAAACGCCGCCCCTTCGATAGACGTCAGGCCGCAGCCTTCAACGCCTGGCCGATGTCTTCGAGGATGTCGTCGATGTGCTCGATGCCGATCGACAGGCGGACGTACCCTTCAGAGACGCCGGTGGCGAGCTGGTCCTCGGCCGAGAGCTGCGAATGCGTCGTGGTCGCCGGATGAATGGCGAGCGAACGCGCATCGCCGATGTTGGCGACGTGGTAGAGCAGCTTGAGCAAATCGATGAACTTGCGTCCGGCGTCCTTGCCGCCCTTGATCTCGAACCCGACCAGGCCGCCCAAGCCGCCCTTGAGATACTTTTCCGCGCGACGGCGCGCTTCGCCGACCTGCTGCGAGGGATGGATGACCTTCGTCACCTCGGGCCGCTTGGCGAGCCACTGGGCGACCGCGAGCGCGTTGGTCGAATGGCGCTCGATGCGGAGCGGCAGCGTCTCGATTCCCTGCAGCGTCAGGAAGGCGTTGAACGGCGACATCGCCGCGCCGAGGTCGCGCAGCAGCGTGACGCGCGCCTTGATGATGTAGGCGATCGGGCCCAGCGGCTTCACCGCCTCCGACCAGATCGCGCCGTGGTAGCTCGGATCGGGGGTGTTCAGCGCCGGCTGACGGCCCTTGTGCTCCTCCCACGGGAAGGTCCCGCTGTCGACCAAAAGGCCGCCGATCGAGGTGCCGTGGCCGCCGAGATACTTGGTCGAGGAATAGACGATGATCGCCGCGCCGTGATCGAACGGACGGGTCAGGATCGGAGCGGCCGTATTGTCCACGATCAGCGGAATTCCGAACCGGCGGCCGATCGCCGCCACTTCCGCGATCGGGAAGGCGACCAGCTTCGGGTTCGGCAGCGTCTCGGCGTAATAGGCGCGGGTCTTGTCGTCGGTCGCGCGGGCGAAATTCTCCGGGTCCTCCGGATCGACGAAGCGGACCTCGATCCCCTGGTCCTTGAGCGTGTTGGCGAAGAGATTCCAGGTGCCGCCGTAAAGGTCGGTCGAGGAGACGACGTTGTCGCCGGCGCGTGCGAGGTTCTGCAGCGCGAAGGCCGAGGCCGCCTGCCCGCTCGCCAGCGCCAGCGCCCCGACGCCGCCCTCGAGCGCGGCGACCCGCTTCTCCAGCACGTCGTTGGTCGGGTTCATGATGCGGGTGTAGATGTTGCCGAGCTCTTTCAGCGCGAACAGGTTCGCCGCGTGGTCCGCGCTCTGAAACTGATAAGAGGTCGTCTGATAGATCGGCACCGCGACCGCGCCGGTCGCAGGATCGGCGCGCCAGCCGGCGTGCAGGGCCAGGGTTTCAGGCTTTTGTGACATTGTGCTCCTCCGGATCGTCTTAATCACGATTTTCTTTAGTGACTTCGTAATTAGTATAGTAGCGAACTGGACTTTTTTCTTAGCCGCTTCCCGCAGCCTCCGCAAGCCGCCTGGCGCGCGGCGCTTTCGTGCGGGATTTCCATTCAAACTCTTGTAGTGTCGGCGCGGTAGCAACGGAAGGGCGAAGCGGGCTCGATGCGATCCCGGACGCGGCGAGGAGAAGCACGTGAGCACGGAGAGCAATACGGTGGGTCAGGAGCGCGCGCGACGGTTTCACCTACCCCACGCCCATCTCCAGTCCACCTTCGGCAACGACTGGTTCGGGCGGAACGCCGAGGAGTTCGCCCGGTTCTTCGGCACGCCGACCTTCCTGATCGCCCAGACGGTCATCGTCGCGATCTGGATCCTGGTGAACATGGTGGGATGGACGACCTTCGACGTCTACCCGTTCATCCTCCTGAACCTCGCTTTTTCGCTTCAGGCCGCCTACGCCGCTCCGCTGATCCTGCTCGCCCAGACCCGCCAGGCGGACCGCGACAAGGCCAACAGCATTGCCGACGCCCAGCACCGCGAGGAGCTTCACCAGCTCACCGACGCCCGCCGAACGCAGATGGCGCAGCAATCCAGCATGCTGATTGAAATGATGCAGCAAAACACGACCCTCACCGAGCGCGTGGAAATCCTCCTCAGGCAGAACACCGAACTGACCGCGACCGTCCACACCCTGGTCTCGCGCATCGAATCCATGACGGCGGAGGTGCACAGCCGCATCGCGCCGCAGACGATCTGAGCGCGCAATGACGACGCCCGGACACGCGATCCGACTGGCGCTCGCCGCCATGGCTCCGCTCGCTTCGTCGGCGCTCGCGGCCGACCCGCACCCGCCTCAACTCCAGGCGTCGTTCCTCAACACGCCGACGCCGATCGTGCAGGACGGCGCGACCAAGCTCGTCTACGAGATGGAGCTGACCAACTTCGTCAACAGCCGCTACGTCATCGACGCGGTCGAGGCGCGGGCCGGCGATACGGATGAAACCTTTGGCGCCACGGCGCTCGCCTCGATGATGCAGCGCTTCGACCAACGCGGCGGAAAGCCGCCGGCGGGCGACCCCACGACCCTCGAGGGCGGACGCAGCGCGATCGTGTTCCTGATGCTCGATCTCGGCGCGGCGAAGGCGCCGGCGCAGATCGCGCATCGTCTCACGGTCATCGACGACAAGGGCGTGTCGCACCAGATCGAACCAACGCCGCTGCCGGTCAGCCCGGAAGCCCCGATGGTGATCGCGCCGCCGCTCAAAGGAACCTGGATCGCCGGCGACTTGGTCAACAACGGCAAGGACGCCGCCCATCGCCGGGCGATCCTGGTCGTCGACGGCAAGCCGTGGATCGCCCAGCGCTACGCGATCGACTGGGTGCAGGTCGAGACCGTCGACGGCAAGGTCACGACCTGGAAGGGTCCCGAGGACAAGAACGCCAGTTACTTCTGCTACGACCAGCCGATCTATAGCGTCGCAGACGGGACGGTCGTCGACGCCAGCGACGGCATGGCCGAAAACGTTCCGCACTCGGGAACGCACGCAGAGGCGATCACCTTCGACAACGCCGGCGGCAATCACGCGGTCGTTCAGATCGCCCCGCATCGCTACGCCTTCTACGCCCACATGCGGCCCGGGACCGTGCAGGTGAAAGTCGGCCAGACCGTTCATGCCGGCGACCTCATCGGTCATGTCGGCAACACCGGCAGCTCGGAGGAGCCGCATCTGCACTTCCACATCGACGACCAGCCGTCGTTTCTGGCCGGCGACGGCGCGCCCTACGTCTTTACCAAAGGTCTTACGAGCGGCCCGGTCGAAGCCGACGTCGCCGCTCCCGAAGCGATCACCTTCGGCGCGATCGGTCCGCAAAAGCCGTTCGTCGACGACTATCCGGCCGAGAACGCGCTCGTGACCTTCCCATAGCGGAACGCGCGGAACAGAACGCGTGGCCGCATGACGAGCGGTCAGGCTTGGGCGGCGCCCGACGCCTCGGCGGTCACCGCCGCGAGCGCCGTCGCCATGGCGGCGAGGACCGCCTCGTGGCCTTTGACGACGCCGTGGCGGACCGCGAGCCAGCGCGGGTCGTTGGTGGAGAGCTGGGTCGCGCCGTTTTCATCCCGCCAAACCAGCGCCTTCAGCGGCAGGTCGATGCCGATCGTCTGGACGTCCTGCATCAGCGGCGTGCCCGCCTTCGGGTTGCCGAACACCAGCACCTCGGTCGGCCGCAGTTCGAGCCCCGCCTTCGCCGCCGCCTTGGCGTGGTCGATGCGGGCCAGCACCGCCATGCCGCGCGCCTCCACCGCGGCCACCAGCCGCGTCATGGTCTCCTCCGGCCCGAACCGGCTCTCGATCGTGATCAGTCCGCCTGGCGTCATGCATCGCACTCCTCTTGGCGTCCGGGACGCGACGGTTCTGCCGCGTCCCGCACGGCGCATCCTGGCCGGCAACGACGTCATGACCATGGCGCAATGCCGATCTAGCGAAATCGGAGGGCGGCGTCTCGCCGCCCGTTAGCCGTCCGTCTTCGGCCGGTGCAGGCGCGCGAGACGCGCACGCTCTTTGAGGGGGTCGCATGATGCGCGTTCAGCGGGCGCTCGCCGCCGCTCTCATCGCCTCGCTTGCGTTTACGCTCTGCGTCGCGCCCGGTCGCGCCGACCCGCCGTCCTATGGGCCGGAACTCCAGGGTTTCGACTATCCTTGGCCGATCGGCGCCTACGCTTTCGCCTCGCAGGGCGAGGCGCTGACCATGCGCTATATGGACGTCGCGCCGTCCGGCCCCGCGAACGGCAGGACCGCCGTGCTGCTGCATGGCAAGAATTTTTGCGCCGCGACCTGGGAGGACACGATCCGCGCGTTGGCCGCAGCCGGCTTCCGCGTCGTCGCGCCCGACCAGATCGGCTTCTGCAAGTCCACGAAGCCCGAGCGCTATCAGTACAGCTTTCATCAGCTCGCCGAAAACACCCACGCGCTTCTGGCCTCGCTTGGCGTGAAGGACCCGGTGCTGATCGCCCACTCGACCGGCGGCATGATCGCGGCGCGCTATGCGTTGATGTATCCGAATGACGTGTCTGGACTTGTTCTGGTCAATCCGATCGGACTCGAGGACTGGAAGGCGCTCGGCGTCCCGACCCTTCCGGTCGATCAATGGATCGAGCGGGAGAAGGCGACGACCGCCGAGCGCATCAAGGCCTACGAGCAAGCCACCTATTACGCCAATGGCTGGCGTCCCGAATACGACCGCTGGGTCGCGATGCTCGCGGGTCTCGTCCGGGGGCCGGGCCACGATACCGTCGCCCGCAACCTTGGGCTGATCGACGACATGATTTTCACTCAGCCGGTCGTCTACGAATTTCCGCTGATCAAGGTCCCGACGCTGCTGATGATCGGCATGAAGGACGTGACCGCGATCGGCAAGGATGTCGCCCCGCCCGACGTGCGCGCCCGCCTCGGCCATTATCCGGAGCTGGCGCAAAAAACCAAGGCGGCGATTCCGGGCGCGCAACTGATCGAATTCCCGGACGCCGGCCACGCGCCCCAGATTTAGGATCCGGCGCGCTTCAACGCGGCGCTCATTGAAGCGCTCGGAAGGCTGGGACGGTAACGGGCCTTGGAGGGCGTGCGTCTCGCGGCGCCCGTTGCCCATTGAACGGCGGGCGGCGAGACGCCGCCCCTCCCGGCAGCCGGCTTCACGACCTCTGGCCGTCGTCGGCGATCTCGTCGTAGCCGCGGCCCAAAAACTGGATGAGGCAAAAGCCGTGGCCGAAGGGATCGGCGAGAACCGCGAGCTTGCCCCAGGCTTCGACGCGGACGCCGGTTTCGGCCTGCGCTCCGGCGGCGACCGCGCGCGCGACCGCGGCTTCGACATTCTCGACAACCACGTCGACATGCACCGGCGTCCAGTGGCGGTCGTAGCGTCTCGGCGCGTTTCCCGCGCCGATCGAGCCGCTGGACTTCTGCAACAGATAGACCCGAACCGGCCAACCCCCGAGTTCGACGACCTCGGCGCCCAGGCGGCGCGTGACTGCGAGCCCGAACGCCTGCGCATAAAACGCGACGCCCCGATCGAGATCCGGGACGTCGATGTTGATCAGCAGATCCATGCCCGTGCGTCCCGATGACAGGGCGTTGAAGGTGTCCGCGGCAGCGGATCTTGCGATCTAGCCTCCACGGCGTCGCCCTGGAAACCGGCGGCCTCCTCGCGGCAAAAGTCAAGGCGCGCGAATGGCCGCGACGCCTAAACCTTCGCCGACGGAGTGGCGGCGATCGTCGCCTTCAGCGCCGCATTCTCAGCCTGGAGCGCGTCGATCCGACCCTGCAACGCCTCGATCGCGGCGAGAACGTCCGCGGCGTCGATCTTCTGCGGGATGTGCTGTGGGCAATTCGCGTCCCAGGCCTCGACGTCGAAGAGGATCGCCTGCTCGGGCCGGGCGTCGTAACCTTTGGGCGTCAGGGCTTCGAGCAACGCTGGGTCGTTCTCGACCACCCGCGCCCGACCCCACAGCTTCAGCCGGCGGCGATGGGCGTAGTCCATGAGGAAAAGGAACGCCTTGTCATTCTCGGCGAGATTGCCGAGCGTGACATATTGGCGGTTGCCGCGGAAATCGGCGAAGGCGAGCGTCCGGTCGTCGAGGGCGCGGATGAAGCCTTTCGGACCTCCGCGGTGCTGGGCGTAAGGCTGGCCGGCCGCATTCGCGGTGGCGAGATAGGCGGTGTCGACCTCGGCGAGAAACGCGACGAACTCGGGCGTGAGCGCCGTCTGGAATCCGCCCGAGGCCTCCCGTGCGGCGTAGGCCTTGCGGGAGCCGCGGCGCGCCTGGACCGCCTTGACGGCCGGGGTGAACGCAATATCGCTGGCGGGTGTGAACATCGACGGCTCCTAGAACGGCGCGCTGATCCAAAGGGAAAGCGACGAGGCCGGTCGGCCGCTCCTCGTCAACGAGTTCTTCCACAGGGCCGACGGCCCGATTACTGGCCACGATCCAGGAAATCCACGATCGCTTCGGCAATTTCGGCCGCGTGAGTCTCCAGCGCGAAGTGCCCGGATTCGACGAATTGGACGTCTGCCTTCGGCAAGTCCCGTTTGAACGCCTCTGCGCCGGCCGGGAGGAAAAACGGATCGTTGCGACCCCATATCGCGAGCAGCGGCGGCTGATGGGCGCGGAAATAGGCCTGGAACCCGGGGTAGCCTGCGACATTCGTCCGGTAATCCAGCAACAAGTCGAGCTGGATCTCGTCCGCTCCGGGCCGCGCGAGATAGGCGTCGTCGAGCGTCCGCCCGTCTGGCGAGACGAGGCTCGGATCGGCGACCCCGCTCGTGTACTGAAAGCGTGTCGTTTCCGGCTTGAGAAGGCTGCGCAGGGCCTCCCGGTTCGCGGGGCTCGGATCGGCCCAATAGGTCTGCATGGGCTTAAACCCATCCGACAAGCCCTCGAGATAGGCGTTGCCGTTCTGGGTCACGATCGCCGCAATCCGCTCCGGATGTTTCGCGGCGATCCTCAAGCCCACCGGGGCGCCATAGTCGAAGACGTAGATCGCGAACCGCTCGAGGCCGATCACTTCGGTGAACCGGTCGATGGCGTGCGCCAGATTGTCGAACGTATAGGCGAAGCGATCGCGCGGAAGCGACTCCGACTGCCCGAAGCCCGGAAGGTCGGGCGCGATCACCCGGAAGCGTCCGCTGAGCCGCGGAATGAGATCCCGGAACATGTGGCTGGCGCTCGGGAAGCCGTGCAGAAGCAGGACGGCCGGCGCGGCCGGGTCGCCCGCCGCACGATAGAAGAGCTTGAGCCCTTCGACGTCGACCGTGTGATACGTGACGGGATACGCGACCTGACCTGTGGGACGGGAACCGTTCATGGTCATCGCCCTCCCCGGCCGGTCGGGCCTCGGTCGCGCGGGGCGCGGCCGAAAACGGCGCGAAGACCTTCGACGATGGCGACGCCAACGCCGCCCGGACCGAAGCGATCGAGCGAGGCGAGCCCGGCGCAAAGATCGGCGTCAGGGGCCGGGCAGCGCCGCTGCGTCTCTAAGTAACCGAATGTTGTCGGGAACGACATGATCGTGATCCTTCCTGGGGCGAACGCGGGGCTCGCTGCTTCGGTAACCTAGGCTCTTGCGACTTTGATGATAATCGCCGAGAATCGCGTAACAGTATTGCGCACGGCGAAATAATCGATGGATCAGTTGGATAGGCTTCGGCTCTTCGTCGCCGTGGCGGACAAGGCGAGCTTCGTCGAGGCGGCGCGGTCGCTCGGCGTTTCGCCGACGGCCGCGAGCCGCGCCGTCGCCGCCCTCGAAGACGAGCTTGGCGTTGTCCTGCTGCGACGCACCACCCGCTCTGTAACCTTGACCCCCGAGGGCGTCGCCTACCTCGAACGCGCGCGGCGCGCGCTCGACGAGCTGGACGACGCTGCGCGCTTTCTTCGCGGCGCGCGGGCCGAGCCGGGAGGGCTGCTGATCGTCACCGCGCCCGTCGTGTTCGGCCGCCTGCACATCCTGCCGATCGTCACCAAGTTGCTCGGCGCCCATCCGGGGCTCGCCGCACGGCTCACCCTGACCGACCGGGTGGTCAGGATCGTCGAGGAGGGGATCGACGTCGCGGTGCGCATCGCGGACCTCACGGACAGCGCGCTGCACGCCGTGCGCGTCGCCGAAGTTCGGCGGACGCTGGTGGCAAGTCCTGGTTATCTCGCCGCCCGCGGCGAGCCTGGATCGCCCGAGGACCTCATGGACCACGATCTCATCGCCGTCGACTTGTTCGCGGGAAACGCCGAGTGGCGGTTCGGCGTCGACCTGAAGCGGGTCGTGCGCTTCGAGCCGCGCCTCGCGACCAACAGCGTCGAGGCCGCGATCGATGCGGCGATCGGCGGCGCCGGACTGACGCGAACCCTTAGCTACCAGACGGACGCCCACGTCGCCGCCGGCCGCCTCCGCTACGTGCTGCCCGAGTTCGACCCCCGGCCGACCCCGATCCACCTTGTCTATCAGGTCAATCGCCTGCGCTCCCCCAACGTTCGCGCCTTTCTCGACGAAGCCAAGCGCTCCCTGAAAGTCAGCGCAGCCGCGTAGCTGCAGGACGCCGCTCGCGAAGCGGCAATTCCTTGACAGCCCTCCAAATCTGTTCCATATTTGTTCTCAGCGACCGACTTCGAGGCCCGCGCTTGTCCGAGACCTTCCTCGACCCAGATCCGCGCTGCGACGGCTCCCCCCGCGCGCGTCATCCCTGCGGGCGAGCGGGAGCCCCGGCGCTGCAAGCCACGTCACAGCGGCGACGACGGTTTCGGCTTCCTCTGGAGCGTCTTTAGAGGCGCGGCGTCGCCAGGCCCCAACCGTGCGCTGCGTCGTTCGCAGCGCCCGGCTCGGCCTTTGCGGGCGGAACCGGAATGGTCGGCAACCCGCTGGAAAGGCTCGATTCGGGAGCCGTGGCGACGCCACGGCCCTCGGCCGGCGCCCCGCCTCAGGGCAGCGGCGGGATGCGCAGCACCTGGCCCGGATAGATCTTGTCTGGATGGTTCAGCATCGGCCTGTTGGCCTCGAAGATGACATTGTATTTGTCGCCGTGGCCCTTGCCGTATTCTCGTTCGGAGATCGCCCAGAGCGTGTCGCCGCTCTTCACGGTATAGAACTTCGACTCGGGCGCGGGCTTGGCCGACTTGAGGTCGTTCTGGACAGTCTGGACGCCCTTGGTGTTGCCGAGCGCGATCGCGATCTTCTCGGCCTCTTCGGTCGACTTCGCCGTTCCCGACACCTTCACCTTGTCGCCGTCCACCTCGATCTTGACGTCCGAGTGGTCGAGACCGTGTTTCTCCAATTCCTTCTTGAGCTCGTCGGCCGGCGCGGCCTTGGCCTCGGTCGAGCCGAAAATCGATGCGCCGGCGTTCTTGATGAAACTGATCAAACCCATGACTTGCTCCTCCTGCCGGCGCTTACGCCGGACTTTCTGCAGCAAGGGGGGCCCCCTTAAAGACTGGCGCACTATTCCCCAACCGGGGACGCACGACAAGCGACTCTCGCGGCAATTACGCCTTGCGCATGTTTTTGAGGACCATGCCGCCCGGCGGTCGCCTGTGCACGCCATAAACTGATATCCTGCGAACGCGACCCATTCTTGCGGGCGCGCGGATTGGGGCTTCCCCCCGCCTCCGGCGCTGGTGAGAACGGCCTCATCTCTGCTAAGCCTCCCCAACCCCGCTCAATTCGGACGCGCGCATGAAAGACCCGTATGAGATCCTTGGCGTCGCCAAGACCGCGACGCCCGAGGAGATCCGCAAGGCCTACCGCCAGCTCGCCAAGAAGCTGCACCCGGACCTCAACCCCGGCGACAGCCACGCCGAAGAGCGGTTCAAGGAAGTCGCCTCCGCCAACGACCTCCTGTCCGACCCCGACAAACGCAAACGCTACGACGCCGGCGAGATCGACGCGTCCGGGGCCGAGAAGGCGCCGGCGCAGCCGCAAGGGCGCTACTATCGCGAATACGCCGGCGGCGCCGGCCATCCTTACGAAAGCGCCGAGGGCTACGCCGACTTCGCCGAGGGCAACGACATTTTCGCAGAGCTCCTGCGCCGCAGTCGCGAGCAGGCTCGGGAGCAGGCGCGACGCGCCCCGGGCGCCGACCTGCACTACGAATTGCACGTCCCCTTTCTCGACGCCGTCAACGGCGCGGTGCAGACGATCACGCTGCCGCACGGCGGAACGCTCGATGTGACCATCCCGGCCGGCGTCGAGGACGGGCAGGTCCTACGCCTGCGCGGCAAGGGCGCGCCGTCGCCCGGCGAAGGGCCGGCGGGAGACGCCTTGGTGCAGATCGCGGTCGAGCCGCACCGCTTCTTCACCCGCGAAGGCGACGACATCCATGTCGAACTGCCGGTCACCGTGAAGGAGGCGGCGCTCGGGGGCGAGATCCGGACGCCGACGACGACGGGCGCGGTGATGCTCAAGATCCCGAAGGGCTCGAACACCGGCGACACCCTGCGCCTCAAGGGCAAGGGCGTGAAGACGCGCAAGGGCGCAGGCGACGAGTTCGTCCGGCTGAAGGTTGTCATGCCGAAGGAGCCGGACGCCGAGCTTGACAGTTTCCTCGCCGGCTGGAATCCGCCCGCGAGCTACGACCCGCGCAGGGAGATGTAAGCCATGATCGACGAGCGGGAATTTCTGGAGCGCGCACGGATCGACCGGACTACGCTCGAGGTGTGGGTCCGCGATTCGTGGATCTGCCCCGACTGCACGACGCCCGAGCGGGCCTACACCGATATGGACCTCGCCCGCGCCGGCCTGATCCACGACCTCCAGCACAACATGGGGGTCAACGACGAGGGGCTCGACGTGATCCTCCACCTGATCGATCAGATGCACGGACTGAGACGAGCGCTGGCCGAGGCGGTGGCGACGCTCAAGGAGAAAGGCGCGGGACGATAACGATCGAGGAGATCCTTTGAGCGAGCCCGCCCTCGATCCGCTCGGCGCGTATCCGCGTAAGACTTCAGGACATCGGTTTCGGAGACTCTGATGCGCAAGCTGGTCGCGTTCCTGTTGCTCGCCGCTTCGGCCGCCCTGCATTCGCCCGCCCTCGCCGACGAGCCCTTTCCAAAAACCGGCGACGCCAAGCTCGCGGCCTATTCGGTGTGCCGATCGCTCGCGATCGTCGACATGGGGCCGGTCGGCTCCAATTCTTCGGCCGAGTGCACCGGCATCGTGAAGACCCGGGACGGCGCGAAGCTCCTCGATAACCTCGCCATCCGCTGCCTCGAGGAGTCCAAGGCGCGACCGGAAGGCTACGCCTTCACCGGAACCTGCGTCCAGACGGACGGCGACGGCGACAAGCTCTACATGACCTACGAAGGCCCTGAGGGCGGCGACATCGCGATCCTCGGCGGGACCGGCAAGTACAAGACCATCGCCGGCAAGGGAACCTGGACCGTCGCGGATGCGCCGGGCAACACGTCCCAGCTCTTCGCCTTCACGCTGAGCTATGACGTAAGCTGGACGACGCAGGAAAAATGAGCCGCGCGTCGGCCCCTAGCGGGCGCCGTAATTCCCCGTCGTGTCAATACGGATGGTGTTCGGATAGGGCGGGTCTGGAATCATGCAGCCCGCGAGGCTGAGGACAAGCGCGAGGATCGACAGCCCTTTGAGAAACGGCGCCATGCCTTTCTCCCAAATCTACGCGGCCTGCGGCCGCCAGGCGTTTCGATGGGGTCCACAAAGTCGCCACGCATGGAGGCTAGCAAAACCGTCGGGCCTCATGCGCACCGGAGTCCGGAATGTCTACGACCCCGCACCCGCCTCAGATCATCCCCTATCTCTTCTATCGCGACGTTCCCGCGGCGCTCGACTTCCTCACCCGCGCCTTCGGCTTCAAGGAGGAGATGCGTCATGAAACGCCGAGCGGCGGCGTGCACGGCGAGGCCTCCCTCCAAGGCCAGGTTGTGATGATGGGTCAGGGCGGTAATCAGGCCCTCAAGCCGCCCGGCGACGTGGGCGCGGCGACGATGGACGTGTTCATCTATATCGACGACGTCGATACGCACTACGAGGCCGCCAAGGCGGCCGGCGCCGAAATCGTCCACCCGCCGAAAGACGCCGACTACGGCCGCAACTACTGGGCCAACGATCCCGAAGGCCATCCGTGGTTCTTCACCACGCCGCCAAAGGAACCTTGAGCGCTACAGCCGACCCAGGAGCTCCGCCTTCTTCGCCGAAAACTCCTCCTCGGTGAGGATGTTTTTCTGGCGCAGCTCCGCCAGCCGCTCGATCGTTTTGAGGATGTCCTCCATCGCCAGCGTCTGAGACTTGGCGGCGGCTGACGGCGTAGACGCCGCTGGCGCGGCGGGGGGCGCGGGCGTCGGCGACGCGGGATCCTTAGCCGGTTCGCCGCGCGGCGAGACCAGCGCCAGTTCCGCCAGGCGCACGACGCCGTGCTGGCTTGTGAATGTCAGCGAACGATCGCCGCCCTGCTGCTGGGAGAATCCGGAGATCTGATGGTCCCCGGAATCATAGACGCGGATCTCGCCGCCCTCCGCGATCGCAACCCGGCGCGAGTCCGGAAACCAGGCGTATCGCATGTCGTTCTGCGCGCCGGTCGAGGCTGGGGCGCCGAGCCCCTCGGGCCACCATTGTCCGCTCGCTCCCGCTCCCAGCGCAAACAGGCTCACGTCGCCGCCCTGGCTCTGGCTTTGCGAGGAGAAGCGCGCCGCCTTGACCTCCACAGGTGGCTGGCTGCGCAACAGCGCGGCGAGTTCGCAGCACAACGCACCGACCCGGCTCTTCAGGCCGGAATTGAACATGTCGCCGACCATGATCATGCCGCCCTCGGACCATTGCCCCATGCCGCCGAGATCCGGGTGGTTGAACTGCGCCTGGACTCCATGACCGCGCGCGAGGGCGCCAAGCAGGGTGAGCGCAGCTTCGACGCTGACTCCATGCCGCGCCGCGATGTCGGTCACGATTCGAAGGCCTTCGGGCGTGAGATTTTGCATGGCGTTTCATTCCTGGCGCGCGAGGGTCGAAGTGTCGGTTGGCCCCGAAGGTTGCCCAACGACAGTTCCCTATACGACGTTTGCTCGCGCAATTCTGCGGCTGCGCCCGTATATTCGGTGTGATTGGCGTCACTGCAAGTTACGTCAATCCGATTGAAACGTTGCAGGGAGACGCGGCTTCCTGCCGAGCCCAGCGCCTTCGCGGGCGACGGTCGTGTTCCTCGAGTCTTTGAACGTCGGTGAGTCCTCGTGGACCATCGACAGGGTCGCCATATCAATCGAGGGAGGTGGTCATGAAGAACAAAATAGCCGTCAACCCGGTCGGCGGGATCATTTGGCCTCGAGGTCCACTGCTGAGCGGCCACGTCTACAGAGTCACCGATGCGTCGGGTTTCTTCACGCCCGTCATCGATGGGCAGCAGCCTCCTCAACAGACTTATGAGCCGTGGGCGGGTCTCGAGGTGAGGACATGGTCGGTCAACGACCTGTTTCCCATCCCGTTTCCAGGCGGTTCGGCCATGACGGCGGCCGACGGCAGCTTCGGCATCAATCAGGTTCCACCTAATCCGGTGCTGGGCGGCGGAGAGGGGACGCCGTCCGACATCCGCTTCGCGCTCCTCGTGAGCGAAGGCTCGTTCCCCTTTCGACCGCTCTACCGCTCGGACCTCAGCCTCAGCGTCGCGGGGGCCGAAACGACCGAGCTCAACATTTTTCTCCTGACGGAAGCGGTCGACGTCAAGAACGGGATTTCGGCCGGCAGCGTAAGCGGCGTGCTCCACGGCTCGGGACTGCCAGGCAACACCCAGATTACCGCGAGCCCAAGCGGTCTCGCGTTCTCCGGCTCCCACGCCGGCGCCGACGTCAAGTTCGGCATCTCGATCGTGCCCGACACATCGTTCGATCTCAGCACATTCCTCGACCTTCGGCTGGCTTCGTGGAACATCAATGTCGGATGGCCGGCGGATTGGTGCACGAACGCCGACGACATCCTCACGCAGATCGTTAGCGGCCTGCAAGGCGCGGGAACGTCGATGAACGCCTCGGTCCTGACCAGGATGGAGGCGATCTTCGCCGAGGAGGAGGGTCTTCCAGACCCCGCCACGAACTCGGGCGTCGCCGCGCTCGTCAGCAAGTTCTTCAACTCGGATGTCGCTGTGACGTTCATGGACGTGACGTTTCCGACCCAGCACACCTGGGCCCTCTCGAACACCACCGATTCGACCGTGGTGATCACGGGCGATTTGTGCATCGGGTACCCGCGGCATCTGTCGTCGGACCCATCGCGGATCCCGGTCTTCGAGCCGGTGCGCCTGTCGAGAACGCTGCGGCCGGTGCTGATCTAGCGGCGGAGGACCGAGCGCACGGCGTTTGCGACCGGGCTCGCCGGCCGCTCAGCGCCGCGACGTCGATGTCGCTGAGGAACCGGATGCGCCTCAGCGTCTCGTCGCGGACGTTCCCCTTTTCCTTGCCGCCCAAGTTGCCGCTCGCGCCGGCCGGGATCGACCCAGACGCCCCAAGCCCGCTTCCCGTTCACGATTTCTTGACCCCTTCCGCCGGCCTCAACTTCGCCGCGACCCTAGGAAAGGTTTTAGGATCGGCGCAACCGGAGGACCTGGGGCGATGGATTACGTCAAGTTCGGAAAGACGGGCATGCGGGTGTCGAGGCTCTGTCTCGGCTGCATGACCTACGGCTCGCGCACGTGGCGCGAGTGGGTGCTGGAGGAGGAGGCCTCGCGGCCGTTCATCCGCGAAGCGCTGGAGAAGGGGATCACCTTCTTCGATACGGCCGATGTTTACTCGCAGGGCGCGAGCGAGGAGATTGTCGGGCGCGCGCTCAAGGACTACGCCAAGCGCGCCGAAGTGGTGATCGCCACCAAGGTGCATGGCGCAATGGGTTCAGGCCCCAACGCCAAGGGCTTGTCGCGCAAGCACATTCTCGAAGGGATCGACGCGTCGCTGAAGCGCCTCGGGACGGATTACGTTGATCTTTACCAGATCCATCGCTTCGACCCGCTGACCCCGATGGAGGAGACGCTTGAGGCGCTGAATGATGTCGTGCGCGCCGGCAAGGCGCTCTATGTCGGCGCCTCGTCGATGTACGCGTGGCAGTTCGCCCGCATGATCGACATCGCCCGGGCGCGCGGCCACGCCGAGTTCGTCTCGATGCAGAACTACTACAACCTCGTCTATCGCGAGGAAGAGCGCGAGATGATGAAGTTCTGCGCGTTCGAGAATATTGCGGTCATTCCATGGTCGCCGATGGCGCGCGGCTATCTTGCGGGATCTGGTGTCGGCGCGGACGCTTCAACCGTGCGCGGCCGCACCGATCCGTTCAGCGTCACCCTCGGGCTCGGTTCGCCCCAGGACGAGGCGATCCGCAAGCGGGTCAACGAAACCGCGGAGGCGCTGGGAACGAAGCCCGCGATCGTGGCGCTGGCCTGGGTGCTGTCGAAGCCCTACGTGACCGCGCCGATCATCGGCGCTTCGAAGCCGCACCACCTCGCCGACGCTCTTGCCGCGACCGAGCTCAAGCTCGACGCCCCGACGATCGCCAGACTTGAGGAACCCTATCGCCCAAAAATGGTTACCGGGCACGAATGATCTATTCCGCAACGGAAAAAGCAGGAAGGAGCGGCCAATGACGGAAGCTGGCACGAAGGATCATCCGATTACGATCTCGCCAATCGAGGGCCGCGTGCGCGTCATCTGGCGCGGACGCACGATCGGCGAGACAACCCGCGCGCTCGAACTCGCCGAGGCCGGATACAAGCCCGTCGCGTACATTCCGCGCGAGGACGTCCGCATGGATCTTCTCGAACGCACCGAGCGCGTCACCACCTGCCCCTTCAAGGGCGAGGCCAATTACTTTTCAATCCGCGACGGCCATGACCGCGACGACAACGCGGTCTGGACCTACGAGACGCCCAAAGGCGGCGTTGGCGAGATCGCCTCGCATCTGGCGTTCTATCCCAACCGGGTGGAGGTTTTGCGCGCCTAAAGTCCTCGCCGCCAAAAGGGGGCGAGATCGGAGGGCGGTGTCTCGCCGCCCTATAAACGAGACCCGACGGACGCGCCCTGGTAGGAAAGCTTGAGGGCGCGCGCCACGCGCACCCCTCCGGGGAGATGAAAATCGCATGACCGTCGAAGGCAAGACTATCCTCGTCACCGGCTCGACCGACGGCGTCGGGCGCTGGGTCGCGGAACGGCTCGCAGCGGACGGCGCGCGCGTGTTGATCCAAGGACGCGACCGAACGAGGGGCGAGGCGGTTGTCGCGAACATCGCCAAAGCGGGCGGCGCGGCGACGTTCCTTCAGGCCGATCTCGCCTCGCTGGCTCAGGTGCGCGGGCTCGCCGAGGCCGTGCGGCGAGAAACCGACGGTCTCGACGTCTTGGTCAACAACGCCGGGATCGGGACGGCCGGAAACGCGCGCGAGGTCAGCGCCGACGGCTACGAGCTGCGGTTCGCGGTCAATTATCTCGCGGGCTTCCTGCTCGCCAGGCTCCTGCTCCCTGAAATCGAGAAGCGCGCGCCCGCCCGGATCGTCAACGTCGCCTCCGCCGGGCAACAGACGATCGACTTCTCCGACGTGATGCTGACCCGCGGCTACAACGGCGGCCGCGCCTATCGCCAGTCGAAGCTCGCCCAGATCCTGTTCACCGTCGACCTGGCCAAGGAGCTGAACGGCCGCAACGTGACGGTCAACGCGCTGCATCCGGCGACCTACATGGACACGACCATGGTTCGCGCGAGCGGCGCGCAACCGATCAGCAGCGTCGAGGAAGGCGGCGAAGCAATTCTTCAGCTCGTCGCCTCGCCCGCGCTCGATGGGCGAACCGGCCTCTATTTCAACGGCAAGCGCGAAGCGCAGGCCGACGCCCAGGCTTACGACGCCGCTGCGCGCAAGCGCCTGCGCGCGCTGAGCTTCGAGCTTGTCGGCATGGCGGACCCGCGGCCGCCCGGTTAGACTGGTTGGAAAGGCTCGCTCGAATAAGGCTATTCGAGCCGCAGCTTTCCGATTTGCATGGGGGAGACGCACATTGGCCGAGATCCTGCCGGGGCCGGCGCCGCATGAATTGGACGATCTCGTCACCGGCCGGTTGCCGATGGTCTGGACGATCAGCATCGTCCTCGTCGTCATCCTTGCGGGCGGGCTGTTCGGCTACGATCAAGGCGTCATATCCGGCGCCCTTCTCGGCATTCAGAAGGAATTCACGCTCGGCGCGCTCGCGCTCGAGATCGTGACCAGTTGGGTGACCCTCGGCGCGCTGTTCGGCTCGCTCGCAGGCGGCGAGGTGGCCGACCAGTTCGGCCGGAGATGGGCGCTTTTGAGCGCCGCGGCGCTGTTCGTCGTCGGAGCGACGGTCCAGGCTTTCGCCCCAAATGTTCCCATTCTGGTCATCGGCCGCTTGCTGGTCGGATTCGGCGTGGGCGTGGCCGCGGTCGCCGCCCCGCTCTACGCCGCCGAGCTCGCGCCCGCCCGGCAGCGCGGCCAATTCATTTCCTGCTACCAACTCGCCATCACCATCGGCATCTTCCTCGCCTACTTCGCAGATCAGGCGCTCGCCGGCGCTGAGGGATGGCGCTTGATGCTGGGGTTGTCCGCCGCTCCCGGGCTGCTCCTTTTTCTCGCCGTCCTCCCCGCGGCGGGATCTCCGCGCTGGTTCGTCAAGGTCGGGCGCCTCGAAGACGCGCGTCGGACCCTGGCCCAGCTACAACCGGGAATCGACGTCGACGCACGGCTGAAAACCATAGCCGCCGCCGTACGGACCGAAGTTGAGAAGAAGGCGTCCTGGCGGGAGGTTTTCGCGGCGCGCTGGAGACGGCCGCTCGAGGTCGGCCTCGGGCTCGCCGTTCTGCAGCAGATCACCGGCATCAACGCGATTATCTACTATTCCGACCGCATCTTTTCCGCCGCCGGCTTCACCACGCCCGCTGCGCAGACCGAAGCCACCACCTGGGCGATCGGCGGCGTGAACCTGCTGGCGACGTTCATCGCCGTCGTCTTCATAGACCGGCTGGGACGTAGGCCTCTCCTCCTCGCCGGCCTCGTCGGCATGGGCCTCAGCCTCGCCGCGGTCGGGGCGGCGTTCCGGGAGATACCCGCCGCGGGTTCCGTTCACAGCACGACGATGGGCGTCGTGACGATGGCCGCGCTGGCCGTCTTCATCATCTCTTTCGCCTTCTCGTTGGGACCGGTGACCTGGACGGTGATCAACGAGATCTATCCCGGCGTCGTGCGCGGACGCGCGGTGGCGTTTGCGACCGCGGTCAACTGGGGCGCGGCCTTCCTGGTCAGCGAGTTTTTTCTGTCGCTCGTCAAGGCGATCGGGATCGCCTCGACGTTCTGGCTCTTTGCGATCTTCTGCGCGTTTGGCCTCGTCTGGGTCTATCTTCGCGTGCCGGAGACGAAAGGCCGCTCGCTCGAACAGATCGAGGGGTTCTGGCCGCGGACGGCGGCAAAGCGGGGCGGCGCCGGATCGCGCTAGCGTCTTCGCGGCGGGGAGCTGAGGAAAGACAGATCGCGGGTGCGCAGCGCCCACCACCACGCGATGCGTTCGTCCTCGCTCACGCGATGCCCTCGCTCCGCCGCGCGGCGGAGTTTCTCGATCGAGGCGGCATGGGCGGCGATACGGGCGTTCGTTTGCGCCTGGTGCGCCTCCCATTCGGACCAATCGCCGTTGGCTCTCAGGCGCGCTTTCTCCATGGCGATGTCCGCGCGTACCAATTCCCATTCGACGGGATCAAGGGTTCTTTCAGGCATCGACGCAAACCCCGAACGGCAATCCGAGCCCTCGACATAGGGAGCGCCTCGACCCGCGGGTAGTCCGGCGCGCCAAGCGCCGGTTGCGGGCCATCCGCCGCGCCGGACGGCGTTCCCGGTCGGTGCGACAATTTGCGCCACGGGAGAGGCGATTGGCGCCCTTCCCGTCATGCGTATCCGCCCCGTAGTCTTTGCGGCAGGTCGTGAGGGCCGACACGCTAGCGCGGTCGCGAACGGCTCAGACAGCTCCGGGCGGACTGCAGGCCGCCCGGTGCGGTCGAACGTGTGTTGACAGCTCTATTTGTTTAGGCCACGCCCTCTTCTTGTGTCGCAAGAAAGAGGGAAAGCTTATGTAGTCTCATTGAAGGTGACGCGGATCCGTTCCGAGCGAGCAGTCTTGCCCCACCAGCCCGAGAGGATTTTCTCACGCGTGCGTGTGTTTACACGCGGCGCCAAATCATCTCAGGCATGAAAACTTTATGACGAAACGCGGCCTTTTCTGTTGCGTACGACTACGATCCTGCCTACATTCGAGTCAGCGAGCCGCCCCCGAACAGAGAGTTCGGAAGCGAAGGGTTCTGAACCCCCTCTTACCTTTCGCGCTGCGGCCACAGGGAGGCGACGGGTCCGCACCACCCGGAAGGCTTCTGCCTTCCGGAGATCCTCAAGCTTCCCGCAACTTGGCGGTCGGAGGCATGCATCCGACCGCCGTTGTCTTTTTCTTCCGAAGTGGTCCTTCGTCACCTCGGCTGTCGGCCGCGCCGTCGAGCCGCCGCTACGATTTGCCGCCGTCGCGGGCCGCAGGCCGGCCACTTTCTTGCCTTCATTGCACGGCAGGTGTGCAGGGTCGGCCCGCTCCTGCGGCGAGCCGCGCAGGGCCTGAACGGCGAGTCTCCGGCGTCTCGGCTTGACTCGGTCGCATGAAACAGCGACAGGGCCCGTAACGCGTGGCCTTGTGGGCCAAATGGCTGCGGGAAGCGGCTTGATTCGTTAGCGAAATCGAAACGAAGCGGGATCAAGAGTGCCAAGCAGCGTTATGGATTTCGTAAGGTGGCGCTCCGTGACGATCGGTCGAGGGATCTCGGCTGAAGGTCGGACGCCGCGTGCAAGTGAGCGTCGATGAGCGTATCGCGTCATGACATACGCCCCGTCGCGGTCAGATGCGCGGGACTCGGGTCGGCTGGGTTTTGTCTCGCTGTCGCGCTCTCCGGATGCGCTACCCCGACCGCGCAGCAGCATTACGCGCACGGGCACGAGTATTTTTCGGAAAAGAAGTACGGTCACGCCAGTCCCAAGATGATTGCGGACGGCCAACCCATCCCCAAAGGCGGCGGCCAGTACCTAGTCGGCCATCCCTACCATGTCGCCGGCCACACCTATGTGCCGTCCGAAATGTCGTCCTACAGCGTCGTCGGCATGGCCTCCTGGTACGGGGCCGCCTTTCACGGTCGCCGCACCGCCAACGGCGAGGTCTATGACATGGGCTCGATCACAGCGGCCCATCCGACCATGCCGCTGCCGAGCTATGCTCGGGTGACCAACCTTGCCAATGGCTATTCGGTCATCGTGCGCGTCAACGATCGCGGGCCCTATCACGGCGGTCGGGTGATGGACGTGTCGTCGCGCGCCGCGGACGTGCTCGGTTTTAAGGGTGCCGGCACCGCCAAGATCAAGGTCGAATATGTCGGCCGGGCGCCGATGGAAGGTTCGGACGACAACGCGCTGCTCGCTTCGCTCCGCACCGACGGCTCGCCCGCGCATCTCGACGGTTACGCGGAGGCGACGATGGTCGCCGAAAACCCGCCGCCCACGCCATCGCTCTTCGGCGGATTGTTCGGCGGCGGCGACTACACGCCGCCCGCCGCGGTGGCCGCACCCGCGCCGAGCCCGGCGCCGGTCGCGCCGCCCCCGGTTCCGGCGGCCGTCGAGGTCGCGGCGGCCGAACAGGCGCCGACGCCCGAGCCGGTCAGGCCGCCGGCCTCTATCGAAGTCCGCCAGCCGCGCGGACCCGTCCCGCTTCCGCCGCCGCGTCCCTTCGATCTCGGAGAGAGTCACGGATCGTCGGGGGTCGCTTCCACCGCCCCAGCGACGCTCCCGCGCACCGCCGTCGCGGTTTTGCCGCCAAGGCGGCCGGAGTTGCAAGCCAGCGCCGAAAGAGCGCTTTACTTCGCCGACCCGTCATCCGACCGAGTGAAGCGCCTCACGCACGGCGCGCTTGATAAAGTCAAACCCTCCCAACTCGACGACTGACCTGCCGGTCGCAGTGCGCGGCGGAGTTCTCAAAATTGCCGCGCCTTGGAATGGAAAGCGAGACGCGTCTCGATGGAATCGCATCTCTCACCGCCGGTTTGTCGCGGTATTGTCAAAGTTCGGCAGGACATTGCCGCCCATCCCAAACTGTCCGAAGAAGCGCCGCAGGGAGCGCCGTCCCCAAGGAAAACCAGTGCGTCTGATCTGGCTCAGTCTTGCGCTGATTGTCGCCTGCCTCTCGCCTTCCGTCGGGGCGGAGGCGGCCGAGACGTTCGCCTCGAGCGCCGACATTGCGCTGATCGAAGATTACGACAGCGCCGCAGTCCTCTACGACAAGAACGCCGACCAGCCGACGCAGCCTGGTTCGACCGCCAAGCTCTTGACGGCCGAGGTCGTCTTTCACGAATTGAAGGAGGGCCATTTTCACCTCGACGACGTTTTCGAGGTCTCTGAGAAGGCGTGGCGCGAGGGCGGGGCCCATGCGAAGGGGCCCGCGATGTTCCTTGCCGTGAAGAGCCATGTGCGGATCGACGACCTGCTGCGCGGGTTGATCGTCCAGTCGGGCAACGACGCGGCGATGACTCTCGCCGAAGGGATTGCGGGGTCGGAAGCGGCGTTCGCGGACCTCATGAACACGCGGGCGGCGGAGATCGGCATGAGCCATTCCCATTTCACCGATCCCCGGGGAACGGTCGATCCCGCCGCGCATACGACGGCGCGCGATATGGCGCTGCTCGCCGCCTTCGTCATTCGCGAATATCCGGAGGATTATCACTACTTCGGCGAGAAAGAGTTCACCTGGAACAAAATCCGCCAGCTCAACCGCAATCCCTTGCTGACGATGGACCTTGGCGTCGACGGGCTAAAAGCCGCGGACGTGTCGGACGGCGGGTTTGGGCTCGTCGGATCGGCGATCCAGGACGGCTGGCGTCTGCTTGTCGTCACCTACGGCGTGAAGACCGCGACCGAGCGGGTCGAAGAGGCGCGCAAGCTGATCGGCTACGGCTTCCACGCGTTCGACCGCCGCACCGTGTGGGACGCGGGGGAAAAGATCGGCGCGGCGTCCGTATACGGAGGACAGGCGGGCGAGGTGCCGCTGGTCAGCGACCGGCCGATCGTGATGTTTGTTCCCCATGGCGAGACGGGCAAGATCGTCGCCAAGATCGTCTACACGGGGCCGGTGGCGGCGCCGGTGGAGAAGGGCAAGGACGAGGGACATTTGAAAATCTGGCGCGACGATATGCTGGTGGCCGACGTCCCCCTGAAGACGGGCGCGGATGTGCCGCTCGGCGGACTGACGCGGCGCGCTTTTGACGCGGGAATTGAGCTTGCCGGCGGCGCGATCCGCGACGCCCTGTCACATTTTCAACACGACGCGCTCGCGCGTTTTCAGAAATGAGCGCGCCGCGGCGCGGCCGCTTCATTACGCTCGAAGGCGGCGAGGGTGCGGGAAAGTCGGTGCAGGCGCGGCGCCTGGAGGACCGCCTGAAGGCGGTGGGAGTCGATGTCGTGCGCACGCGGGAACCGGGCGGATCGCCGCACGCCGAAGCGTTGCGCGAGGTCATCCTGTCCGGTTTGGCGCGGCCCTTTGGGCCAGAAGGCGAGGCGCTGCTCTTCGCCGCCGCGCGGATCGACCATCTGGACGCGACGATCCTGCCGGCGCTCGAACGCGGCCAATGGGTCGTCAGCGACCGTTTCGCCGACTCGACCCGCGCCTATCAGGGCGCGGCCGGAAATCTGCCCGCCGACTATATCAACCGGCTCGAGCAGATTGCGGTCGGCCAGAACGGTCCCGACCTCACGCTGATCCTCGACCTGCCGCCGGAAGCGGGGCTCGCGCGCGCCCTTGCAAGGCGTGGGGAAGGCGGGGTGGACCGTTTCGAGGCGGAAGGGCTTGCGTTCCATGAGACCCTGCGTCGCGCTTTTCTCGACATCGCGGCCAGGGAGCCGGAACGGTGCGCGGTGATCGACGCACTGAAAGATGAAGACGACGTCGAGGCCGAAATCTGGCAAGCGGTCGCCGCGCGCCTCGATCCCGTGAGTTGGGCGAGGTGCGCGCCATGAGAAAGCCGGACGGCGAGCGGTCGCCCGAAAGCGACGCCCTGGACGGCGCGCGCCATCCTCGCCATGCCGAGCGGCTGATCGGCCACGAGGCGGCCGAGGCGGAGATGCTGTCGGCCTACCGCGAGGGCCGCCTCGCCCACGCCTGGCTGATCGGCGGCCCGGAGGGAATCGGCAAGGCGACGCTGGCATGGCGCTTCGCCCGCTTCCTGCTCGCCAACCCAGACCCGAACGCCTCGGCGGTGCGCGACGCGCGCGATCTCTCGTCCGACCCTAAGACTCCGGCGGCGCGCCACCTGGCGTCGCTCGCGCATCCGGATTTCTCGCTCGTCCGGCGCGCATGGAACGCCGAGAGGAAGAAGCACTTCAGCGAGATCCGCGTCGACGACGTCCGCGAGGCGCTGCAGGTGTTCCAGATGTCGGCGGCGTTCGGCGGCTGGCGGATCTGCCTGGTCGATTGCGCCGAGGACCTCAACGCCAACGGGGCCAATGCGCTCCTGAAAATGATCGAGGAGCCGCCAGCGCGCTCGCTGATCCTGATCGTGTCACACCGGCCGGGCCAAGTGTTGCCGACGATTCGCTCGCGCTGCCGTCGCCTGAGGCTCGACCCGCTGGATCCCGGCGACATCGCCGAGGTGGTCGCGACGCTTGGAGCGCCCTGGAGCGAGGCCGACCCGACGGCGATCGCCAAGGCGGCCGCCGTGGCCAACGGCTCGGTCAGGGAGGCGCTGGCGCGGCTGTCGCCAGACGCCGAAGGCGTCGGCGCGCTGATCGACGCGACTTTGGCGGGACTGCCTCACCCTGACGCTCGCGCTGTAGCGAGGCTGGCGGAGGCGCTCGGCGGCCGCGCCTCGACCGAGGCGTTGGACGCCTTCCATCGGGCGCTTTACGAGTGGCTCGCCGCCTATGCGGTCAAGACGGTCTCGTCGCCCCTCGGCGCCTGGGAAGTGGGCGCCCTATGGGACCGCCTCCGCGCCGCAGCCCGCGAGACCGAGGCCATGAACCTCGATCGCAAGCTGCACGTGCTCGCCGTCTTTTCCGAGATCGCGGCGAGCGCGCGGCGACGGGGATAACCATTGCGCGCCCGCCCTCAGGCGACGACGCGGCGCCGACGGCGAAACCGTTACGCGCGCTGAGCTTCAAACCCCGGCGGCCCTTGTGGCTAAACGGGTTGACGATCGAGCCAAACTGTCGCTACCAGCGATTATGACAGCACGCCAGGAGGGGTCGACTTCCACCTCGCCGGAAGGTTCGATGGAGATGAAATCGCTCGTCGGACGCCTGATCGATCGGGTCAAGTGGAAGCTCGACCGCAAGCGGCGATGGGTGGCGGACCTGCGGCGCGAGGCCATGGCCCGAGAGGAGGAGGCTGCGAAGAGAGAGGCGGCCTTGAGGTCCGAAGTTCAGGCGTCCGCAGAGCAAATTGCGGCCTTGAAGGCCCGCTTGTCTGACTTGGAAACGGTTACGGGTCCGGTCACTCAACCGCTTGAGGGGACAATCCAGGAACGCCTCGCGACGCTACGCAATCGCTCTTTCGAGTTCGAGGATACTGTTCGAGTCCGTTTGGAGGCCGGACACCTGGTGACAGGGAAGTTGCGGAGCATCATCGACGATCACGATCATGAGTTCGCGCGGCTTGAGCAAGTCATCTCATCGACGCTCGCGCCCCGCATCCCGGCGCGGGCCGACTTCGGCGGCCAGGACGAAGACGCGCCGGAAGTTTCCATCATCATGCCGGTGTTCAATCGGCGACGGTTTGTTGGAACCGCGATTGACAGCGTGCGGGCGCAGGATTTTTCGTCGTGGGAGCTGATCGTCGTGGATGACGGCTCCAGCGATGATACCGGTTCCGTTTCGAGACGTTATGCCGACAACTCTCGCATTTGCTGGAGCCGCCAGCCGAGGCTTGGGTCGGCGGCGGCCCGGAACGCCGGTCTTCGGCGGGCCAAGGGCCAACTGATCGCCTATCTCGATAGCGACAATGTTTGGTACCCCGGTTATCTGTCGGGGATGGTCGCCGCGCTGCGCGACAATCCCCAAACCGACGTCGCCTACGGTGTTCTGGTCACGGAGGCCCACGGCCTCGGAGACCGGCGTCTGCTGTTTCGGCCGTTCGACCGCGAACAGCTCCTGAGCGGGAATTTCATCGATATGAACGTCCTGGTCCACCGCGCCAGGTTGGTTGCGGAACTGGGCGGGTTTGACGAGAGCCTCGATCGCCTGATCGATTGGGACCTTGTTCTGCGCTACTCGGCGACACGCCCCGCACTCGGCGTTCCGATCCTTGGCGCGAAATACCAGATTCTCGACGACCAGAAAGTCACCGACGTGGCGCTTGTGGCTCCCAACGAGGTCGCGATCCGGAAGAAATGGTATCCGCCGCAAGCTCTCGGGACCGCCATTCGCGTTCTCTACGTCGTGTGGCATTACCCGCAGTTGAGCGAGACCTATATCGAGAGCGAGATCAAGCAGCTCTCGAAGTGGGGCGTTCATATCGAAGTGTGGCGCGAGGAGGGTGTGGCGGCGCCCTACCCTCCCAGCGTTCCTGTGCATTCAGGACCTTTGGAGGACGCGGTCCGCGAGGCGGCCCCCGACCTCATTCACGTGCATTGGCTCGGTTTCGCGCACGCTCGGAGCGCCGCCCTTGACGCCCTTGGGCTTCCGGTTACGGTTCGGCTGCATAGTTTCGACACCACGCGCGAAGGCCTCGAGGAACTTCTCCGCAAGCCGTGGGCGAACACCATCTACGCCTTTCCCGCTCAGGCCGCCCTGCTCGGCCGCCCGGAGCCGCGTGTCCTAGTCGTTCCCGTCGCCTTTGATACGGCGCGCTTTCGTCCCTGCCGGAACAAGGAACGCCAGCGTGTTGTTCGCGCGGGGACGGCCCTGCCCAGCAAAGACGTCCCGTTCGCGTTCGAACTTGCGAAGAGGTTGCCCGACTTTCATTTCGTCTACGCCGGCGTCGTGGCAAAAAACGCCGAGAGCTACGTGGATGACCTGACGGCTCAGCGCGAGCGAATGCGCTCGCCGGTCGAGTTTCAGATGAACGTGCCGCATCACGAGATCGCGGACCTGATCGGTCGCGCAGGCATCTATCTGCATACAAGCAATCCGAAAGGCGCGCCCCATGCGACGCCGCTTGGCATGCCCGTGTCGATCGCGGAGGCCATGGCGACAGGCGCCTTTGTGGTCTACAGGCAATCGACCGAGTTCGACGCCTATGTCGGGGACGCCGGATGCGCCTACCGTACCCTCGACGAGGCCGCCGCGATCATCTCCGAGACGAAGCGCTGGACGGACGAAGACTGGAAGGGCGTACAGGATCGCGCGATCGAAAGGGCTTTCCGGTTCCATGCGGACGAAATGGTCTACCGGACGATCCTCGAGGACTGGGTGCGGATCGCCGAGGCGCAACGTCGAATCAAGGCGCCCCAAACGAACGCGATCGTCGCCAAGCCGGCAGCGTGAGGGCCAGCCATCGCGGCCGGCCCTGGATGGTTATGTTCCGGTCCATCGCACCCGCCAGATCGCGCCGCCTTCGTCGTCTGTCACGAGGAGCGCGCCGTCCGCGGCCACGGCGACGCCGACCGGCCGCCCCCAGACGTCCGAATCGCCGGACACGAAGCCCACGAGAAAATCCTCATACGCCCCGGTCGGACGCCCCTCTTTCATGGTCAGGCGCACGACCTTGTAGCCCGTGCGTTTGGCTCGGTTCCACGACCCGTGAAAGGCGACGAAGGCATCGCCGCGGTAGTCGGACGGGAACAGGTTCCCCCGGTAGAACGTGATCCCGAGCGGGGCCGAGTGCGGCTGGAACAGCACGTCGGGAAGCTTCGCCCGGTCTGCGAGGTCGGCGCGCTCGCCCTCGTGGCGGGGGTCCTGATGCGGGCCGATGTAGGACCACGGCCAGCCAAAGAAGGCGCCGTTCTCGATCCGCGCCGCGTAGTCGGGCGGAAGGTCGTCGCCGAGTCCGTCCCGCTCGTTGACGACGCACCAGAGGTTTCCGCTGACCGGCTCGACCGTCAGGCCCGAGCAGTTGCGCAGACCCGTCGCGTAGACGCGCTCATTTCGACCATCGGGATCGAAGGCGAGCACGTCGGCGCGGTTTCGCTCCTCGCCGAAGGACGCCCCGATCGGCGCCGCGGCGATCTCCGCCCGGTCCGGCGGCGGGAAGCCTTGGGCGTCGTTGGTCGCCGAGCCGACGGAGACGAACAGGGTTTTGCCGTCTGACGAGACCGCGAGATCGCGCGTCCAATGCGCCCCGCCCGCCGGCAGGTTCGGTATGACCACCTCGGGGGAACCCGAGGCCGCGAGGTCGCCGTTCCGGTATGGGAAGCGCCGCACCGCCCCTTCGGTCGCGACATACACCCAGCGAG
The DNA here is from genome assembly GCA_963748545.1 of uncultured Alphaproteobacteria bacterium. Taxonomy (GTDB): domain Bacteria; phylum Pseudomonadota; class Alphaproteobacteria; order Rhizobiales; family Beijerinckiaceae; genus Roseiarcus. The sequence goes on along the minus strand of CAVVJO010000020.1, from coordinate 34,528 downwards.
GATCGGGCCCGGGCGGATAGAACGCGATCCCATACACCCTCGGCAGATTGGCGGCGAACACGTGCGGCTCGACGGACGCCAACCCGGTCCCGTCGCCGCGGAAGACCAGCACCCGGCGAGCTCCGCTTTCCGCGACGAACAGATCGCCGTTCGGGGCCGTGCGAATGACCCGCGGCGCTGACAGGCCGGACGCGTAAAGGCTGACGGAAAACCCAGGCGGGGCCTTCGGCAGGGCGCCAGGGGGGCGCGAGCTACGGGACGATGGATTGGCGACCGACTCCGTCGCGTAAGGCGGAGGAAGATCGGCCGGCGTGATCAGGCGCTGAACCCCGGGCGCGTCCGACCGCCAGTCGCCGAAGGCCGCTGGCCCGGTCCGCACCGCATCGTCGGCGAGCGCAGACGTCGTCGCAACCGCAAGCGCCAAGGAAACCGCCATTCCGCGCATCGGCTTCCTCCTGAAGGCCGCCGAGACGTAAGCCGGCTTCAAGGGGACAGCGTGCGGGAGACCGCGGGATCCACGGCCGGCCGGTCCTCCGCGACGCCCGGCGAAGAGCCGTCGACGGCCACGGTCACATCGTTCAGTTCCTGGTGGAGCGCGTCCGCCTCGACCCTGTAGAGGTAGGGGGGCAGACTGTCCTTGACCAGATAGCCCAGCGGCTTGCCATCGCGGTCGTAGTCGGCGCCATAGACGAGGAAGGCGTGATCGGTCGTGCCGGCCACGACCGCCTCTCGCTGCGCCAGGGATTTGTGGATCAGCGCGACCAGCGCGTCGAGCGCCACATAGCGGACCCGCGTCTCCGGGCGGGCGTCCGGATCGTGCGAGGGTCCCCAGCCCTGAGCGCCGTCGCGCGCCAGATCGAACTCCGTCCACGTCTCGCCGGCGAGCGCAGCGCGAGCGAGAGCGACGGGATTCACAGGCTTGCCTTCCAGATGGGTCGTCGCGGGCCTTGGTCCGAGCGCGGCCGTGAGCTGGTTGTCCAGCGCGCGCTCCTGTCGCTGCGGCTCGGTCTCTTGGGCCAGCGTCTGCTTGAGCGTCGCGATGATCGGATCGACGTTCACCGCGTCGTGAAAGTCGCCCCGCTCGATCAGCCCGTTCTCGCGAATGAGTGCGAGCGCCTCGACCGCCAGGCCGCCCTGGTCTGCGCTGGGCGCGCCCCCCTCGCCGTGGACAAGGCGGCGAAACCGGTCGGCGACGGCGTCGCGCTGGAGTTCGCCGCGGGAGAACTCGACATGCGCGCCCGGATGCCGGCTCATGTAATTCGTCTCAAGCATGCTCAGCGTCGCGAACGCCCAGCACAAGCCTGTTTCGCCTTGGTCGAGCGGAGCCGTAATCGGCAGCGCGTAACTTTCGGCGACCGATGCGCCGCCCCCCGTGGGCTCTCCGCCGGCGTCGACGAGAAAAACCGGCAGGGACGGACGTCGCGGCGCCGAAATGACGGCCGCGCAGGCGGCCAGGCCTACGACGGAGACAAAGATAAGCTTGCGCCGCCGGGCGTTTCCGCCGGACGGCAGACCGTTCAGGACCGCCATGAGCTTTCGACCCGGGGTTACCGCGACCCGGTCGACGCCAGGCGCACGCTCCTGCGCGGCCTTGAGGCGGCCCGCCGGAAGGATCCACTCAAAGGGGCGCGGATGGTTTCCCGAAGGCCGACCGGTGACCCCGGGATGGCGGAGGTCGGGTGAATTCGCGTCAGCGGCGCTCGCGCCCCATGGCGTAGAATTCTTCGTTGGGGCGGATCGAGAAGGCGTTAGCCAGCCGGTTCGACATGGCGAAGAGGGCCGCGATCGCGGCGATGTCCCAGGCCTCGTCGTCGCTGAAACCGTGCTCTTTCAGCATCGCATAGTCGGCGTCGTCGATTTCGTGCGACCGCTTCGCGACCTTTTCGGCGAAGTCGAGCATCGCCTGCTGGCGCGGCGTCAGGTCGGCCTTCCGCGGATTGATCGCCACCTGGTCGGCGATCAGCGGGTTCTTCGCGCGGATGCGCAGGATCGCGCCATGCGCGACCACGCAATACTGGCACCTGTTTAGGCCGGAGGTGGCGACCACGATCATCTCCCGCTCGGCCTTGGTCAGGCCGCCCGGCTTCTCCATCAGCGCGTCATGGTAGGCGAAGAAGGCGCGGAACTCGTCGGGACGACGCGCGAGCGCCAGAAAGACGTTGGGCACGAAGCCGGACTTTTCCTGCACCGCGCTGATCCGTTCGGCGATGTCGGCGGGAAGGTCCTTGACCTCGGGCGGTTCAAAACGGCTGATTGGTGGGGTGCTCATGCGCTGCGCCTTTGCTTTCTGGCGCGCATGCTATCATCGCCTCCGCGCGGCTTCAAAAACGACCGCGTCTCCTTTTGAGGGCCCAGATGGAATTCGGCGTCTACACTTTTGTCGAGACCCGGCTCGACCCAGCGACCGGCGAGCCGGTCGACCTCGACAAGACCTTCGCCGAGCTTCTGGAGCAGATCGAACTCGCCGATCACGTCGGGCTCGACGTCTTCGGCCTCGGCGAGCACCACCGTCCCGACTATGCGATTTCGGCCCCGGCCGTGGCGCTTGCGGCGGGCGCAGCGCGCACAAAACGCATAAGGCTGACGAGCGCCGTGACGGTCCTGTCGTCCGACGATCCGGTCCGCGTCTACCAGCAGTTCGCCACGCTCGACGCCCTCTCGGGCGGGCGGGCGGAAATCATGGCCGGGCGCGGCGCCTTCATCGAGTTCGTTCCCCTTGTTCGGCTACGATCTCGAAGACTATGAGACGCTGTTCGCGGAGAACCTCGAGCTTCTGCTCGCCATCCGCAAGGACGCGCGACCCCGCTGGCGGGGCGGGCGCCGCCCGCCGATGGACGGCCCAGGCGTCTATCCCCGCGCCTTGCAGGACCCCCTGCCCGTCTGGATCGCCTCGGGCGGCACGCCGCAGTCGGTGGCGCGCGCGGGCAGCCTCGGGCTGCCGCTTGCGATCGCCATCATCGGCGGCGAGCCGGCGCGCTTCGCGCCGCTTGCCGCGCTCTATCGCGAGGCCGCGCGCCGAGCCGGCGTCGCCGAGGCTTCGCTCAAGCTTGGGATCAACGGCCACGGCTTTGTCGCCGACACCGCGGACGCCGCGGCCGACGCCTATTTCGCGCCTTACGCCGAAGTGATGCGGCGCTTGGGGCGCGAGCGCGGCTGGCCGCCGCTCAGCCGCGAGCAGTTCGACGTCGGCCGCCGCCCAAGCGGCCATCTCATGATCGGGTCGCCCGACGACGTGATCGCCAAGATTCTCGCCCAGCACGCCGTGTTCTCCCACGACCGCTACCTGATGCAGATGAAGGTCGGCCAGCAGCCGCACGCCTCGATCCTGCGCTCGATCGAGCTGTTCGGGACGGTCGTCGCGCCGAAGGTGCGGGCGGAGATCGCGAAGCGACAGGCGCTCTCCGCGCCGCCGCAGGCGGCTATCTGACGCGGCCTGGCCTCGCGCCGGCCCGCACACATGGGGGTTGTCACCGCGAGGTTGCCGCTCTGCCGAGGGACGCGATGGCGACGGCCTGAGCTACTCGGCCGCCAATGTCGCGCGTGACGAAATGCTCGGCGCGCTGAGACGCGAGACGAGATGCTCGGCGAGCCGAAACGAAGCGCGACCGCCGTCAGGGTGGGATTGGCGAAACCTGATGTCGGGAGAACGCCTGTTCCCGCCACGAAGACGCCGCGCGTGCCCCAGAGCTCGCCTTGCGGGTCCACGACGCTGTTGGATGGATGGGCGCCCATGCGGACGGTCCCGATATTGTGGCCGCCCTGCGGCACCATCGCCTGCCGCAGGGCGGTCGCGAAATCGGAGCCGAGCTGAACCTCTCCCAGGCCGCTGCGCGCCACTGCGGCCGCCAGCACGCGATAGGCGCGCTCGATCGCGTCCAGCTCGGCCTCGCGGAACCGCCACTGAACCACCAGCCGCGGCACGCCCATGGGGTCGGTCTCGCGCCCGAGCATGACCCGCGAGTCCGGGTTCGGCATCTGCTCCGCGTTGAATTCCAGGGGATAGGCGCCGCTCCGGCTGTACAGGAACACAGACGGTAGCTTGCGCGCGGCGAACACGCGGCGACGAAGCCAGTTGGCGCCGAAGCGCATCACACCGGGCGCTCCCATGACGATGTTGCCGCCATGCTCCCGCCACGTCCGCAAAGCGGAGAATTCGTCGAGCCGCGCCGTGAGGCTGCGCGCGTATTCCGGCGGGATGACCAGGCGGCGCACGAGGAACATCGCCGACAGCACCGGGTCGCCATGCGAGGCGTCGTCGATCGGCGGCCGCGTCGGGCGGAACACGATGTTCGGCAGGCTGTCTCGCTTGCGAGCCTCGGGCGACAGCAGGATCATCCGACGTCCATACACGCCGTCCGCAGTCGTCAAATAGTCGAAAGCGCGCGCCGTTTCCGGCGCGGCGAACTGGAGCAAGCCTGCATTGTGGGCGCTGCTGACCAAATGGGTCATGTAGAAGCGACCGACGAGGTCGCGCTCATTGCCGAGGCCGCACGACCGGGCGCTCCGCGAGGCCAATAGGAGGCGAGGGGTTTCGAGACCTCCGCAAGCCAACACGATCGTCGGCGCAAGCACCCTATGGCTGCGGCCGGATGCAGTCCTCAGCTCGACCCCGGTCGCGACTGTCCCTTCCGCATTGGTGAGCACGCGGGTGCAGGCCGCCCCGTGGATGACCATAACATCTGGAGCGCGGCTGAGTTGATCGCCCGAAATCCGCCAGACGTCGCTTGGCTTGCTGTAGCGCTCGATGTGGCCGAGGTCGAGGTCGCTCGCGGGTGCGCGGAGGCGAACCGGATGCTCCGGCAAGGCGATATCCGCGGAGAAATTGGGCGTTCCGGCCTCAAGGAAGTCGATGGCGTCAGGCAGATTGGCGGCGAACTCCGCGTAGGGAATTGGCCAGCCTTGCCGCTCGGCGGTCGGGGCAAAATCTTCCGGGTCGAACGGAATGCAACGCCCGCCCCACACCGACGTCGTGCCCCCCAGCATTCGCCGCCGATAAAGTTCAGTCGGCGCATGGCGGCTGTCGTCAACCTGCTCGGCCTTGAAGAACGTAAGGTTGTCCGATGATTTGAACTTTGTTCCGCCCGCCTCGATCAGCGCGATGCGGCCGACCCGACCGGCGAGGCGACGCGCAAGCGCCACACCGATCGCGCCGGCCCCGACGATCGCGATCTCCGACTCTGTGGCCCCGCTCTCGTCGAGCGCCTCGGCTGCTATGAGCGTCATGGAACGGCCTCCATCAAGTCGCGCACATGCTCGCGGCTGCTGACGCCGATGATCGCGGCCGTGACCACGTCCGAGGCGAGCGCGGCCTTTAAGGCCGCGCGCGCGGACGGCCGTTCGACCGAGGCGCGATCCGGTCGGCGCAACAGCTCCCGCACGAAGACGCCGATCCGGCGCGAGCGGATCGTCTCTAGCGTCGGGCTGCCGGCCAGCGCCTCGACGACCTCGATCGGAGCCTGAAGCATGGTCAGTGCGGGGATCTTAACAGCGGCCACCAACGCATCGGCCGAGTTCCACCGAGGCGCCGACCCGCGCCGCCTTGCCGTCGCGCAAAACCTCATCGAGAAAAGCGTGAATCTCCGGCGCGCGCAACGTTTCGACCGACGGACTGTGCAGCAGCAAGCCGTCGAGCCGGTCCAGGCCAAGTCGACGCCGCGACGCATCCACCGCCAGGCGGAGGTCGGACGGCGAAAACTCGTGCACGACCGCGGCTGTGCGGGCATTGACGACCGCGGCGCGCACGTTGGAATGCGAGCGCGCAACCAGCCTCAGCAGCGGCTTCGCCAGTCGGATCGCCTCCGCGTACCGGCCATGGCGGCCCCCGACCTTGGTGACGACGAACAGTCGCTCGCGACGCCGCCGCAGCAGTCGTCCCAATGTTCGCTCGCTGTCGCCCTGGCCGTAAATATCCGCAGTGTCGAACAGGTTCACACCGCCATCGACGGCCGCCTCCAGCATGGCCTCGATCTCGCGCATCGGCGCCGGGTTGCTGACCGAACCGAGCCGGCTGCAGCCGACGCCGAGCACGGACACGGAAACTCCATCCCCGAATGATCGCCTTTCCATCCTGTCCGCCCTTAGCCGCTCCGACAAAACGTGGAATATCGAGGGCCATCTTAAGACCGGCTCGACAAGAGCCGTCGCCCCGAACCGGGTAGCGCTTTCGAGGTACCCCTTCGCGCAAATCACTCACGCCGTCCCTATCTCCGGATGATTCCCGACCGGGTGATGGCCTGTTGATTAGGCTGGCGCGCGCCCGCCCCTGCTTCGGCTCGCATTCTATTTGCACGCAAGCGCTGGCATGTCAGTGTCCGACCGACGAGCAAGGAGACTCCCACATGACGGAACGCATCGGCTTCATCGGCGTCGGGCTCATGGGCCACGGCATGGCGAAGAATATCGTCGAGAAAGGCTTTCCGCTGACCGTGCTGGCGCACAGGAAGCGCGAGGCGGTGGACGACCTCGTGGCTCGCGGCGCGAAGGAGGCCGCGAGCGCGCGCGCGGTCGCGGAGGCGAGCGACGTCGTCGTCCTCTGCGTCACGGGCTCGCCCCAAGTGGAAGCTGTCGTCCAGGGTCCTGACGGTCTCGCCGCAGCCGGAAAACCCCTGCTCGTCATCGACTGCTCGACGTCCGAGCCGGCCTCGACCCGGCGCCTTGCGGCGGAGCTGGCGCCGAAGGGGATCACATTCATCGACGCCCCCTTGAGCCGCACGCCGAAGGACGCCTGGGAGGGCGCGCTCGACGTGATGGTCGGCGGCGACCCCGCCGCTGTCGCCCGCGCCATGCCGATCCTGAAAGCCTTCGCCGGCCGCATCGTCGAGACCGGGCCCGTCGGCACCGGCCACACGATGAAGCTTCTCAACAATTTCGTGTCGATGGGCTATGCGGCGCTCTATTCGGAAGCCCTGACGGTCGGCGCCAAGGCCGGCCTCTCCCCAAAGGTGTTCGACGCCGTGATCAGCAACGGCCGGATGGACTGCCCCTTCTACCAAACCTTCCGAAAATACCTGATCGAGCGCGACCGCAACGCCCATCGCTTCACGTTGGCGAACGCCTCGAAGGACATGACTTATCTCGCCGGCTTCGCGCTCGCGCTCGGCGTCGCCAATCCGGTCGGCGCGGCGGTGCGGAATGCTTATGCGCAGGCGGTCGCGACCGGGCACGGCGACGATTACGTGCCGATGCTGTCGGACCTGGTGGCGGAGTGGAACGGGACGGCGCTTAAGCTCACGAATTAGCCCTCGACTCCCGTTGCCGGATAGGCGTGCCGCGCCCGATCGCCTCTCCGCAGCCCTCGCCATCGGAAAAGAAGGCCCTTTCTCATTTCTGGCGGACCTTTCCCCACGCGATCGCTGCAAATTCGCTGTAGCGACGTCTGCGGGCCGAATGTTACCGTATGCGGACCCTCCCGCGTGCAGAAACAGAGTGTCCCTGCGAGGTCAAGATTTGGAGGCCGCAGATGTCATTTCACGTGTCAGTCCATTGCCGAGGGCGGAGTGCGCACGCCGGCGGCGTGCTGCGTGGCCTGTCGTACGGATCACACGCCATCACCCCTCGCAACTTCAACCAGATATTTTCCCTGATCAAGGTCGAAGCGGCCGGCCAGACGCGCGGCCGCCACCCCAAACCCATCTCGATCACCAAGGAAACAGATCCGGCTTCGCCTCAGCTTTTCCAAGCTTACTGCACGGGCGAATTGCTGAATTCGGTCATCATCGAGATCAATGACCAGCCCGCTTCCGGGGAGCGGAGGGGTCGTCCTTTCCAAGATCACCCTCAACAACGCGACTATCTCGGGTTACGTCAATCATGTCCTGGGTTCGGCCAGGCAATCTACAAAGAGCGTTTCGGAACTCGAAGACCTCCAGTTCACCTTCCAGACAATTGAATATACAAATCTTTTCGGATCCAAAAGCGCAACCGACGACTGGGCAAGTCCCGCATAACCCTTCGGGGCGCCCCGCCGTTCACGACTGAGCCCCTTGCAAGGATGCTTGCGCCCCATCCACCGAGATCGGGCTTCCGCCGGCACGTCGCGTCGAGCCTTCCTGCGGCCACCCTCCAGGCATCGCGGTTGTCACCGCGCCGGCGGCTCGGGCCACGGCCGCATCTCCGCCGAGCGGATCTGCTCGTAGGCCCGCGCAACGGCGAGCACCCCGACGTCGTCATATCGCCGCCCCGCGATCTGCAACCCGATCGGCAGGCCCTCGCTGGAAAAGCCGCAGGGGATAGAGGCCGCCGGTTGCCCGGACATGTTGAACGCCACTGTAAAGCCGATGTGGGGCAGCGGGTTCAAAGGGTCGCGGCTCGGCGAGGCCCATTCGGCCGGAAAGGCCGTGATCGGCGCGGTCGGGGTCAGGACGTAGTCGAACGGCTGCGTCGCCAATATGGCCGCCTTCTGCATCGCAGCGATCTGGCTGAAGCCGCGGAACACATGGCTCCCGGAAAAACCGTCGGCCAACTCCGCCCATTCGCGGATGAACGGCAACACGGAGGCGCGTTTTTCTGGCGTCAGCAGCTTGATGTCGATGAGCGCCCGCGTGCGCCAGAAATGGTCGAGCCCGTCGAGCATGTCTTGCGTCAGAAACGGCGGAAGCCTCGCGACCTCAGCCCCCGTTGCCTCGAAGTCGCGCGCGGCCCGCTCGACCGCGGCGCGAGCTCTCCGGCCCCGGAAGCGCGCCGCAGCCGGCCTCGAGCAGGAGCCCGATGCGAAGGCCCTTCAGCGAGGCCGGCCGAACCGTCCAGTCGAGCGTCTGATAATCGAGGCTGGTATAGTCGCGCGCGTCGGGCCGCGTCAGCGTGGCCATCATCAGGCCGGCGTCGGCGACATCGCGCGTCATCGGGCCGGCGACCCGGCCGACATAGGGCGGATCGACCGGCACGCGCCCGGCGGTCGGCTTCAAGCCGACGATCCCGCACCATCCGGCCGGCAGGCGGACCGATCCGCCGATGTCGGTGCCGACATGAAGCGGCCCATAGAGCGCTGAGGCGGCCGCCCCCGCCCCCGCCGACGATCCGCCGGGATTGCGGTCGAGCTTCCACGGATTGCGCGCGAGCGGATGATGGCTCGACAAGCCCGACGACAGCATGCCGTAGTCGGGCATTGTCGTCTTGGCGAACAGGATCGCGCCGGCCTCGCGCAGCCGCGCGGCCGGCGGCGCGTCGGCTTCCGCCGGCGTCATGTCGGCCGCCGCGGTGCCGACCGGCGTCGGCTCGCCCTTCGTAGCGATGTTGTCCTTGATGGTCGCCGGCACGCCGTCGAGCGGGCCGATCGGCTCCGCTCTCATCCAGCGCGCTTCGGACGCGCGCGCCTCTTTGAGCGCGCGCTCGGGCGCATAGAGCCAGGTCGCCGCGATATGCGGCTCGAACGCCTCGACGCGGGCGATGACCGAGGCCATCGCCTCGGCCGGCGACAGGTTTCGCGTCCGGTAGGCGTTCAGGAGTTCGAGCGCCGACCAGCGAAATGGCTGCGAGGAGGTCATGCCCTGCCCGCGCTCACTTCCACGAGATCGCCGCGAGGTCGGTCGCGGAGAGCGGCGCGTTCTTCCACAGCCCCTTCAAGTTCGCGTCTGCGACCGTCACGTTCGGATACTGGAACAGGAAGGCGTTGACGCTGTCCTCGGCGATCTTCTTCTGCGCCTCGCCGAGCGCTTCCTTGAGGGCGTCGAGGCTCGCCGCCGAGGTGATCTTCGCGTTGATGTCGCGAAAGGCCTGGCTGTCATACTGGAAGTAGTAGTTGGGATTGGCGTAGATGCCGATGTCGAGCGGCTCGACGTGGTTGACGATGGTGAGATCGTAGTTTTTGTCCTTGTAGACGCCGCTGAGCCACTGCGCCCATTCCACCTCCTGGATCTTGGCGTTGATGCCGACCTCCGCCAGTTCCGCGGCGATGATCTGGCCCCCCTGGCGCGCATAGGCCGGCGGCGGCAGGATCAGCGTGAGGTCCAACGGCGTGGCGACGCCGGCCTCCTTCAAGAGCGCCTTCGCCTTTTCGGGATCATGCGGATACATGCCGGTGAGATCGATATAGCCGGGATCGTTCGGGGTCAGGTGGCTGCCGATCGGAGTCCCGAGCCCATCCATCGCGCCGTCGATGATCGCCTTGCGGTCGATGGCGTACGCGATCGCCTGCCGCACTCTGACGTCGTCGAGCGGCTTCTTCTTGTTGTTGATCGCCAGGATTGTCTTGCCTTCGGTGCCCCCGATCAACGTCTGAAACTTCGGGTTGTCCTTGAACTGGCCAAGCGCCTGGATGTTCTGAAGGTTGGCGAAGACGTCGACGTCGCCGGCGAGCAGCGCCGTGACCTCGGCTGAGGGGTCGGAGATGAAGCGGAAGGTCGCGTGGGCGAGGGGAACCTTGTCCGCGTCCCGATAGCCGTCCCACTTGTCGAGGGTGAGCGAGGCCCCTTTGGTCCACGAGCCGAACTTGTACGGGCCCGTTCCCACGGGATTGGTCGCGGCGGAGGCCGCGCTCTTTTCATCGATGATTACGGACGTTTCGGTGCCCAGATGATAGAGCGCCTGAAAGCTCGGCTCTTTGAAATGCAGCACGACGGTCATCGGATCGGGCGTGTCGATCGACTCGATCGAGGCGAAGAAGGCCTTGTCCTTGTTGGTCGAGTCCTTGGCGCCGTAGCGCTCGAACGAGGCCTTGACGTCCTTGGAGGTGAACGGCTCGCCATCCTGGAACTTGACGTTCGGCTTGAGGGTGAAGGTGAGCGTCTTGAGGTCGGGCGAGAACGCCCACTTTTCAGCCAAGAGGGGCGTCACCGAATAGTCTTCGTTGATCTTCGTCAGGCCCTCGTAGATCGTATAATGCGTGAGCTGGCCGATCGCCGCAGCCGGCGCCGTGGTCGGATCGAGCCCAGGCGGCTCGAGCACGATGCCGATCGTGACGCTATCCTTGGCCAAGGCGAGCCCTGTGGATGCGACGAGCGCGAGGGCGGCGGAGATCAGAAGACGGGTTGCGCGACGCATAAAAAAGGCTCCGGAAGCGAAGAGGCGCCGGAGCATAGCATTGCGCGCCGCAAGACCGTCAAGCAGGAAAAAGCCCCTCAGTCGATAGACTAAGGGGCTTTCCTTGTTTCCAGGCCGAAAGCGACGAAATCAGGTCGGCTGGGCGCTGTCGTTCGCGGGCCGGGCCCGACGCTCAGCCATGAACCGGTCGAACTCCTCGCGGTCCTTGGCGCGGCGGATCGCCTCGACATATTCGGCGAATTCGGCGCGAGCGTCGTCGAGCTTGCGGCGCTCCTCGTCGAGCCGGGCGAGCTCAGCCGTCCGCCACTCGTCAAAAGCCATGTTTCCGGTGGCCGAGGCGTAGTAGCGGCTCGCGCGCTTCATCGCGCCGCAGCCCCAGGACGAAGAATTCGAGGACATCATGGTGCGCGCATCCTGCCATCTTGCCGTTGCGAAGGTTTGCAGATCGGGGCCGCCGCTCTGGCGCTGCCAGTATTTGTAGGCGAGGATCGCGAGACCGATCGGCCAGAAGACGATGAAGCCGAGAATGACCGCGACGATCTCGAACGGCGTCCAGCGCGTGCCGGTTCGCCGCCACCGGGCGTTCGCCCAGTCGCTCGGGCCGAATTCCCGCGCGCCGTAGCCGCCGCCCATCGTATTGTCCGCCGTGCCCATAATGGACCTCCTTGATTGCCCTTGAGCGTCGACGCCGCCGGCGTCATGTCTCCCGAGCGATTGAAACATTGGCGCCGGCTTCTGGCTGCGCAAGAGCGGCGAGCGGAAAAATCGGAGCCCGCTCGGTCGGCCCGCGCCGGCGCGCGGGCAAGGGAAAGTTTTAGTCGCGCGGAGCCGCCGCGGTCGGATCGGTTTGCGATTCCGGGTCCAGAGGCGGCCGCCGCCGCGCGCCCATAAACTGATCGAACTCGGCGCGATCCTTGGCGAAGCGCAGCCGCGCCAGGAAATCCTTGAACTCGCGTTGCTCGTCTTCCAGGCGCTTCAGCGTTTCCGCGCGATAGTCGTCGAACGCGCGATTGCCGCTTGCGCTAAGACCGAACCCGCCGCCGCGCCCGACCCGATCCATCTTGTCGCGGATGCGCTCCATCTTAAGCTGCATGCGGGCCGCCTTGCGCTCCCAGCGATCCGCGGCGCGGTCGCGGTCGAGCGCCGCTCCCTCCCATGCGTAAGCGGGGAGACCGGAAAACCTGCGCCGCCTGCGCGCGATGAGGAAGGCGAGAAACAGCAGCCCTACCGGCCACCACCACAGAAACCCCAGAACTGTGAGAACGATTGGCATGGCGTGTCTCGCTCGTGAATGTAATGAACATTTACTTTATCGGACGCGATTGTCAAGCCCGATCTGGGGGCCTGGGGCCGTGGCCGAGCGTTATGGCGTCCCAGGAGTTGGGAGCGCAGCGTAAGTCCTGCGAGAGGCTGAGGATTTGCGCGAGGCCATGTAAGGAGAGCTTACATCGAGACGGTCAAGGCGTCGAGGCTTTCGGCGGCGATTCGGGGCAATTCGACAGCGCAGCCATCTGCCTCGACAATCCCCAGACCGAACTCGCAGCGGAGGAAGCCATGGCCTTTGGGATTGATCTTTCGGGACGCAACGCGCTGGTCACCGGCGGATCGCGCGGCATCGGTCGGGCGATTGCGATTGCGCTCGCGGAGTGCGGCGCGGCGGTCGCCGTGAATTTCCGGACGCGCGTGGAGGAAGCCGACGCCGTCGTCGAACGCATTTGCGCGGCCGGCGGCCGGGCGGTCGCCATCCGCGCCGACGTATCGGTCGCAGCCGAAGTCGCAAACCTCTTTGAGCGCGCCGCGCGCGATCTGGGCCCGCTCGACGTGCTGGTCAATAACGCGGGCGTCGCGCTCGACGATGGCGCCGAAAACGCGTTCGATCGTACGCTCGCGGCAAATCTGAAATCGGCCTACCTGTGCACCGAAGCCGCCCTGCCCGGGATGCGGGCTCGACGATGGGGCAGAATTGTCAACCTCTCCTCGGTCGCAGCGCGCGGCGCCGGCGCCATCGGCGTCGCCTACAACGCCTCCAAGGCTGGACTCGAGGGTCTGACCCGCGGCTACGCGGCGCGCGTCGCCAAGGACGGCGTCACCGTCAACGCCATCGCGCCCGGCCCGATCGACACTGACATGGCCGCGCCCCTCAAGGCCGCGGGCGTGGCTGCGCGCATTCCCCTGGGCAGGATGGGCGAGGCGGAAGAAGTGGCTGAGGCGACGCTGATGGTGATCGGCAACGGCTTCGTCACCGGCCAGACGATCGCAGTGAATGGCGGCCTGGCGTTCCTGTGAGACGGCGGCTGGCGCCGGCTGCGGTCCAAATCCGTCCGGCGGCGGCTTCGTTTTACGGATAACGGACAAAACCGGCTCACTTCTTGCTTCACCGAATTGACCGCCGCGCCTTGCGGCGGTTGGCGCGGGACGCGTCAATTTGCCGCCTCGTTGCCCGCGCTGCGGTCAGTTATCAAATGTTCTCTCGCCTTCTGCAAAGTAAGGACACAGACGAAAAGGGAAGGTTGACTGCAACGGATCCAGAAACGCCTCGCCTTGCCGATCGATTTCAAACGATGGCGTGAATGTTCACGCCGCCCATGAGCCCTCAAGACTGAAGGAGCAAAGTCCGCCCGTGCCACGCTATATCGGAATCCGCCGCGAGACGCATCCCGAGCGATCGTACGTGGGCGACGACTACTGGAAGATCGACAGATCCTCGATCGACGTCATCGTGTCGGAGACGCATCCGCGCCGCACCGGCCTCCTCGATCAGGACGGCAACGATCTCTACCGCCTGCCGCCGGAGCGTCCGCCCGGCTTCACCTCGAAATGGTCAGACGAAAGCTGACGCTGTCTGCGCCATCGTCGGCGACTTAGAGGCACGGTCACTGCGTTTTCGATCTCGCACCGTCGGGAGTGGCTCATCGCGAACGGCAGCGAACGCGATCTGCACCCGCCCAAAATCCATAAAATCAGAACGAGTAGATCATTTTCTTGACAAAAAGAGAATGTCCTTCTAGAGTAATGGCGAGGGTCAGCCTCGAAGCGGCGCGTTGCGCGTTGACCTGGTAGGCCAGCTCCGAGCGAGCGCATAGAGGGCAGAATGGCGGACCGAGAGATTGGCGTTGGAATTGTTGGCTTTGGACTGGGCGGGCGCGTCTTTCATGCGCCCTTCGTCCATGCCGTGACCGGGCTCCGCGTGGCGGGGATTGTCCAACGCAAGGGCGACGAGGCCGCTCGCGCCTATCCTGCCGCTGAGATCGCCCGCTCGCTCGACGAGTTGCTGGCGAACCGGGCGATCGGACTGGTCGTCGTCACGACGCCGAACGCCACGCATTTTGATTTTGCCAAGCAAGCCCTTGAGGCGGGGAAGCACGTCGTCATCGACAAGCCGTTCGCCGCGACCAGCCAACAGGCCTTGGCGCTCGACCGCCTCGCCAAGCGCAACGGGCTGGTGCTGGTTCCGTTTCACAATCGCCGCTGGGACGGGGATTTCCTGACGGTGAAGAAGCTGATCGCCGAGCAGGCCCTGGGGCGGCTCGTCACGTTCGAATCCCACTTCGACCGGTTCCGCCCCGTGCCGGCCGAGGGCAAATGGCAGGAGGCGGAGAATCCGGCGAACGGCATGCTGTTCGACCTGGGGTGCCATCTTGTCGATCAGGCGCTGGGGCTCTTCGGCCTGCCGGACTCGATCACGGCGAGCGTCCGGTCGGACCGGGACGAGACCGCGATCGAGGACGCTTTCGACATTACGCTGAGCTATTCGAGAGCGAACGGCAAACGGTTGCTTGCGCATTGCCGGACCAGCTACCTGGCCTGCGAAAACGCGCCCCGGTTCCTGCTGCACGGGACGAAGGGCAGCTTCCTGAAATATGGGCTCGATCCTCAGGAGCCGGCCGTGGTCGGCGGCGCCGAAGTCCCCTTGGAGGGGTCCCCCGAGGTGTGGTTGCAAGAACCCGAGTCGGCGTGGGGCAAGCTGACGGTCGCGCCCGATCCGGCCGCTCCGGAGAGGCTGGTCGAGCGTTTGGTGAAGACCGAGGTCGGCGACTATCGCGGCTTCTATAGAAACGTCCGCGACGCGATCCTCGACGCAGCGCCCCTCGCTCTCACGGCGGAGGACGGAGTCCGCGTCATTCAGATGCTGGAATTGGCCAGACAAAGTTCCTCGGAGGGGCGCACGATCAAGGTGGAGCTGTAGCGCCCCGCCCCTGGAGGGGCGGCGTCCTCGCCGCCCAACCCTCACCCTGAGGTCATAAGAGGAGCGCGAGACGCGCCCCTCCATCCGCTCCTCCACTCAAGCCAGCGGAAAGTGGCAAGCGGCCCGACGCCCCTCCCCCGCCACGGCCGCCAGCTCCGGCCGCTCCGCAAGGCAGCGCGGCTCGGCCCTTCCGCAGCGCGGCGCATAGGGGCAGCCCTCGCCGGAGGGCGGAGCGGGCGTCGTGTTCGGCGGCGCCGCGACCGTCGTCGACCGGTCGAGCCTCGGCGTCGCGTCCACCAGCTCGCGCGTATACGGATGCGCGGGCGTCCCGAACAAGTCCGCGGTCGGGCCGATCTCCACGATCCGCCCGCGAAACATCACCGCCGTCGTCTCGCAGATGTGCGCGACGACGCCGAGGTCGTGGCTGATCAGGAGAAAGGTGACCCCGGCATCGCGCTGGAGGTCGCTCATCAGGTTCAAGGCCTGGGCCTGGACCGACACGTCAAGCGCCGACACCGGCTCGTCGGCGACCACCAGCTTCGGCCGCGTGATCAGCGCCCGGGCGATGGCGATCCGCTGGCGCTGGCCGCCCGAGAACTCGTGCGGATATTTGGCCGCGTCCGCCTCCCTCAAGCCGACCGCGAGGAGCGCCTCGGCGACCCGCGCGCGGCGCTCGGGCCCGGACGTCTCCCCCAGCGCCGCGAGCGGCTCGGCTACGATTCGTCCGACCCGCATCCGCGGATCGAGCGAGCCGTAAGGGTCTTGGAAGATCATCTGCATATGGGCGCGCATGCGCCTGAGCTCCCCTCGGCTCAGATCGAACAGCGAGCGCCCTTCGAGCCTGACCCCGCCGGAATCGGGCTTGTCGAGCGCGAGCGCGATCCGGGCGAGCGTCGATTTGCCCGATCCCGATTCGCCGACGATCCCGAACGAGCGGCCTGCGAGGACGGAGAAGCTGACGCCCCTCAGCGCCGGCCTCAGTCGATGCGGCGCAAACGGCCGCGGCCGGCTGAGCCGATAGGCCTTGATGAGATCGACGACGTCGAGGAGCGGGCCGACGCTCATACGCGGGCCTCGAGTTCGCTCGCGCGCCAGCAGCGCGAAACGTGTTCGGGGCCGAACGCGACCGCCGGCGGGGCGCCTTGCGGCAGACCTCGGCCGTCAGCTCGCAGCGCCCGGCGAACGGGCAGCCGGGGCCAACCTCCCGATGGTGCGGGGGCGAACCCGGAATCGTCTTGAGGCGCTGGCCGCGCGGGGCGCCGGGCGCGGGGCGCGCTTCGAGCAGCGCCCGCGTGTACGGGTTCCTCGGCTCCCTGAGCACGAGGTCGACCGGCCCGCTCTCGAGGATCATGCCGCCATACATCACGATCACCCGGTCGCAATGGCCGGCGACGATCGCAAGGTCGTGGCTGACGAGGATCAGCGCGGTCTTCGATTCGGCGCGAAGCCCATCGATCAGGGCGAGAATGCGCGCTTGCACGGTGACGTCGAGCGCCGTGGTCGGCTCGTCGGCGATCACGAGTTGCGGGCCGCAGCCGATCGCCATGGCGATCAGCGCCCGCTGCCGTTCACCCCCGGAGAGGCCGAACGGATAGCTCTGCGCGGCGCGCTCGGGGTCGGCGACGCGGACATGCTCGAGCAGGCGCACCGCCTCGGCGTAAGCCGCCCTGCGGTTCAGGCCGCGATGCAGGACGAGCGGCTCGGCGACCTGGGCGCCGACGCGGCGCAACGGGTTCAGCGCCGTCATAGGCTCCTGGAACACCATGGCGATCCGGTCGCCGCGCAAGCGGCGCATCGCCTCCTCGTCGAGCCCGACCATCTCGCGCGCCTCGAAGCGGATTGAGCCGCCGATCCGGGCGCCCTCCGGCGTCAGGCCCATCAGCGCGAGCGCGGTCATCGTCTTTCCCGAGCCGGATTCGCCCACGACCCCTAGGCTCTCGCCCTCGTCGAGGCGGAAGGTCGCGCCGTTGACGATCCGGACGGCGCCGCCGTCCCCCGGCAGGTCGACAATGAGGTCTTTCACCTCGAGCAGCATCTCAGGACCGCGCCTTGAGCTTGGGGTCGAGCGCGTCGCGCAAACCGTCGCCGAGAAGATTGAGGCCGAGCACGCTGAGCGCAATGGCGGCGCCGGGATAGATGGCGAGGTGCGGCGCATTGTAGAGCACGTTCTGCGCGTCCGAGAGCATCCGGCCCCACGAGGCCTGCGGCGGCTGCGCGCCGAGCCCGAGATAGGAGAGCGCCGCCTCCGCGAGGATCGCGATGGCGAACTGGATCGTCGCCTGGACGATCAACGCCGGAGCGATGTTGGGCAGCACGTGGTCGAAGGCGATTCCCAAGGGACCTCGGCCGGCCGCCCGTGCGGCGAGCGCATATTCGCGCGCCAGCACGGAATTGGCGGTCGCGCGGGCGAGCTTGGCGATGATCGGCACGTTGGAAATTCCGATCGCCACGATCGCGTTCACGACGCCGGCCCCGAAGGTCGCGGTCAACATGATCGCCGACAGCAGCGCCGGAAAGGCGAAGACGAAGTCGCAGGCCTTCATCAGGCCGTCCTCGACGATGCCCTTCCGAAAGGCCGCGAAAAGGCCGAGCGCGACGCCGAAGACAAGGCCGATGCCGACCGCCACGACGCCGACCAGGATCGAGATCCGCGCTCCCGCGATGATCTGAGAGGCGACGTCGCGACCTAGGTGGTCGGTGCCGAACCAGTGGGCGAATGAGGGCGGCGCAAGTTTGTGAGGAATGTCGATGGCGCCGGGCGGGTATGGCGTCCAGACAAGCGAGACGGCAGCCATCAGCAGCAGCGCGGCGACGAGGGCGCCGCCTAGCCAAAGACTGAGTCCGCCGCGGGAAAGGCTCCTCACGCCGATCGGCTCCGGAGCCGAGGATCGATTGCCGCGCAGGCCACGTCGACCAGGAAATTGAGGCCAATCACCAGGATGGCGGTCAGCATCACGCAGTCCTGGACCACCGGCGTATCGCGGTTGGAGATCGATTGCAGCATCAGCCGCCCGAGGCCGGGCAAAACGAATACGTTCTCGACCACGATCGCGCCGGCGATCAGGTTGGCGAACTGCAGGCCCATGATCGTCAGCACCGGCACAAGCGCATTGGGAAGCGCGTCGCGCCACAGCGCCGCAGTTCGCGACACGCCCTTGGCGCGCGCGGTGCGCATGTAGTCTTCGCCCATGGCCTCGATCAGCGCGGACCGGGTGACGCGGGTCAGGATCGCCGCCTGGACGACGCCGAGCGCGACCGCCGGCAGGATCAGCGCCCCGATCGCCCGGCCGGGGTAAGCCCAGCCGGGAAAGCCGCCCGCGGGCACGAGCCTCAACGTGACCGCGAAAACGATCACCATCAGGATCGCCAGCCAGAAATTCGGAACGGCGAGGCCGATCTGCGTCATGCCCATCACCATCGCGTCGCCCGCGCGCCCGCGCCGGTCGGCCGCGTAGACGCCGGCCGCGAGCGCGATCGCCGCCGACAGCGCCATCGCCATGAACGCTAACGGCAGGCTGACGGCGAGGCTCGCGCCGATCAGCGGCGCGATCGGCGACCCGTAGGCGTAGGAGACGCCGAGATCGCCGCGTAGGAGTCCGGCGATCCAGCGCGCGTAGCGGACGTGAAGCGGCAGGTCGAGGCCAAGCTTGTGGGCGAGCGCCGCCACCGCCTCGGGAGTCGCTGTCGGCCCGAGAATCGTCTCGGCGGCGTTCCCAGGAAGAATCTCCATGACCGCAAAGACGACGAGAGAGGCGACGACGAGAGTTGCGGCCAGGACGGCGAACCGCTGAAGGAGGTAGAGGAGCATCTCCGTCAGGCTAGTGCCTATGACGAATGCGGCACAAGGCCTCTAAGGCGACTTCGCGGCGAGTTGCGACGCGAGGCGGAGGGAAATCTCCTGCGACAGCGCGCGAGCGAGACGGATTTCCGCGTCGCGCGAGGCGCGAAGGTCCGCGTAGCGCTGGGTCGTGCGATCGTAGGCTGCGGCGGCGTTGGCCGTGCCCTTCGCGACTTCCTTGCCGCCGTCGATCTGGATCAGAGAGTAGTCCGCATCGCCAGTCAACGTCGCCGACGAAGCGACTCCCGTCTCGGAGTTGACCGTCGGCGTCTGCACGCCGGTCGAGATCCTGACCGCAAGTCGGTATTTCGGCGTCGTTGTCTGGCCGGTGCCGTTGAGGTCCGCGATCAGGTCTTCGCCGAGATAATGGCCGATGCGGAGCGGGATCGGCGAGACCTCGATGGCGCGCAGGTCTTCGACGAGGCCCGGATGCGCCGATTCGCTGTAGAGCGGCTGAAAGCAGCCGGAGAGGCCAGCGGCGAGACCAAGCGCGGCCGCGCAAGCGGCAATCCTAGACCACGACATTGACGATCCTGTTGGGGACGATAATCACCTTGCGGGCAGGCTTATTATCCATCGCCCGCAAGACGCCGTCGAGGGCGAGCGCCGCCTTTTCGATCGCGCCCTTGTCGGCGTCGCGAGCCACCGTCAATTCGCCGCGCTTCTTGCCGTTGACCTGAGCGACATAAGTCACGCTGTCGGAGACGATCAGGCTGCGGTCGGCGACCGGCCAAGGGCTCTCAGCGACGAACGTCGTGTGTCCGAGAACCTCCCAGCATTCCTCCGCCAGATGCGGCATCATCGGCGCGAAGCAGTGGACGAGGATGTCGCCCGCCTCGGCGAACGCCCAGCGTAGATCATCGGGGACCGGGGTGGTCTCGATCGCGCCGACCGCGGCGGACAGCGCATTGGCGAATTCGTAGATTTGGGCGATGCACACGTTGAAGCGCAGCCGTTCGATCTCGTCCTCGATCTTGGCCAGCGCCGCGTGGGCGACCTGCCGGATGCGCTTGGCTTCGTCGCCGAACGCCTCCGGACGGGCCGGGCGCTCGGCGCCGACGACACGCTCGATCTCGCACACGAGCCGCCAAAGCCGCTGGGTCTGCTTGTACGCGCCTTGTACGCCGGCCTCGGTCCAGATCACGTCGCGCTCAGGCGGCGAATCGGACAGCATGAACCAGCGCGCTGTATCGGCGCCGTAGGTCTCGATGATCTCGTCGGGGTCGACCGTGTTGCGCTTCGACTTCGACATCTTCTCGACCGGCCCGATCTCGATCGGCTCGCCGGTATCGATCAGCACCGCGCGGCGCGCGCCGCCGTCGGCGTCGATCTGCACCTCCGTCGGCGCAACCCACTGTCCCGCCGCATCGCGGTAGGTCTCGTGAACCACCATGCCCTGGGTGAAGAGTCCCGCAAACGGCTCGTCGAGCGCGAGATGGCCGCACTTGCGCATGGCGCGGGTGAAGAAGCGCGAATAGAGCAGATGCAGAATCGCGTGCTCGATGCCGCCGATGTACTGATCGACCGGCAACCAGTGGTCGGCGACGGCTGGGTCGGTCGGCGCGGTCTCGTTGGTCGGATCGGTGAAGCGAGCGAAATACCACGACAAATCGACGAATGTATCCATCGTGTCGGTCTCGCGCCGCGCCGGCCCTCCGCAATCCGGGCAGGCGACGTGCTTCCACGTCGGATGCCGGTCAAGCGGATTGCCCGGCTGATCGAAGGTCACATCCTCTGGCAGCCGCACCGGCAGATCCTTTTCCGGCACCGGCACGACGCCGCAGCTCTCGCAATGAATGATCGGGATCGGGCAACCCCAGTAGCGCTGGCGCGATATGCCCCAGTCGCGCAGCTTGAAATTCACCTGTCGCTTGGCCTGCGGGCGATTGCCGATCGTCACCGCCTCGAGCCGCCGCGACACTTCCTCTTTCGCGGCCTCGATCGTCATTCCGTCTAGGAAGCGCGAGTTGATCATCAGGCCGTCGCCGTCATAGGCGACGTCATGGACGGTGAAGGTCGCGGGATCGACGCCGGGCGGGCAGACCACAGGGGTCGCGCCCAGTCCGTAGACGTTGACGAAGTCGAGATCGCGCTGGTCGTGCGCCGGGCAACCGAAGATCGCGCCGGTGCCGTAGTCCATCAGGATGAAGTTGGCGACATAGACGGGCAGGCGCCACTCCGGATCGAATGGATGGAAAACCTTGAGCCCGGTGTCGTAGCCCTTCTTCTCCGCCGTCTCGATCGCCGCGACCGAGGTGCCGACCTTGCGGCATTCCTCGATGAAGGCCGCGAGCTCCGGATCATGCCGCGCGGCCGCTGCGGCAAGCGGATGATCGGGGGCGATCGCCATGAACTTCGCGCCGAACAGCGTGTCGGGCCGGGTCGTATAGATCTCGAGTTCGGCCGTCTCTGGCTCGCCATCGAGAACGCCGACCGTCGCCGGATCGATGACGAACCGGACCATCAGGCCTTCGGAGCGGCCAATCCAGTTGCGCTGCATGAGGCGCACCTTTTCCGGCCAGCGATCGAGCCGATCGAGGCTCGAGAGCAGGTCCTCCGAAAAATCCGTGATCTTGAAAAACCATTGCGTCAGCTCGCGCTGCTCGACGATCGCGCCCGAGCGCCAGCCGCGGCCGTCGATCACCTGCTCGTTGGCGAGCACCGTGTGGTCGACCGGGTCCCAGTTGACCTTCGACTTCTTGCGCGCGACGAGGCCTTCGGCGAGGAAGTCGAGAAACAGCTTCTGCTGGTGGCGGTAATAGCTTGGATCGCAGGTCGCGATCTCGCGAGACCAGTCGAGCGACAGACCCATCGACTGCAATTGCCCGCGCATCGTTTCGATGTTGGCGTAGGTCCAGGTCGCCGGGTGGGTGTCGTTCTTCATCGCGGCGTTTTCGGCCGGCATGCCGAAGGCGTCCCAGCCCATCGGATGCAGCACGTTGTAGCCGCGGGCGCGCCGGAACCGGGCGACGACGTCGCCCATCGCGTAGTTGCGCACGTGCCCCATATGGATGCGACCCGATGGGTAAGGGAACATCTCGAGCACGTAGTATTTTGGCCGAGGGTCCGCGTTCAGCGTCTTGAAGACGCCCGCATCCGCCCAGGCCTTGCGCCACTTCGCCTCGGACTCGCGCACATTGTAGCGTTCAGAACGCATCGAGGGATGGTCTCACCTGGGATCGTCTTGATGGATTCGCGGCGACAAATCACGATTTGCCCAGAGGGTCAAATGACCGCGGCCTCGGCGCCCTAGGGATTGACCGCCTCGATCTGGCGAAACCGCTCGACTGCGACAAGGACGCATGACACTTTTACAACAGTCGCCGAGAATCGGCCCCCCGAGGAATTTTTTGGATGAACGCTACAGAACCCGTCTTGCATCCCACCCCGATCCTTAGCCTGCGGCCGACACAGATGACGGTTGGCATGCAAGAGGTCCGTCGCAAGCGCGACGAGTGGAAAACGAAGGCCGCCAGGGATCTGGAGAAGTTTCTCGGACAACACATGGTCCCCACGATTCTCGGGCTCGGGAGCAAGCACTACATCATCGACCACCATCATCTTGCGCTCGCCCTCCACGAAGAAGGCGTCGAGAGCGTGTTCGTAACCGTGGTCGCCGACCTTAGCCGAATGCCGGAGGACCATTTTTGGAACATGTTGGATTTCAAGGGATGGGCCCATCCTTATGATGGCAAAGGCCGACGTCGTCCTTACGCCGACCTCCCGAAAGCGATTACCGGCATGGAGGACGACCCCTATCGTTCGCTCGCTGGCGAACTGCGAAACAACGGCGGCTTCGCCAAAGACTTCGACTCCTTTCGCCGAATTCCTTTGGGCTGATTTCTTTCGCGGGCGCATCAAGGCCAAGACGATCAAAACAGATTTCCAGGCGGCGATCGACGAGGCTTCGAGAATCGCCAAGACCGGCGAGGCGGACTACCTTCCCGGCTGGTGCGGCCCTCACAGCTATAGCCGGCCTCCTTCAGCGAAGGCCGCGGGCGAGAAGCCGCGCGGTCGGAAAGCGGAGGGATCCGGCAAGATCGTCCGGAAGGCCAAGGCCGCCTGAGGGCCGCTGCGAAGCCGCCCAACGACAAGCGCCGGGGCGGCGCAAGTTGGCGGAAAGCGGCAGGAGCCGATAAGACGCGGCTTCACGCCGGTTTTTGAGAATATGTCGTCAGAGCCCAGTTCGAGTTGCATTGCCGGGCTTGCGTGGTTCGCTACGGCGATCTTCGCCGTCTGCCTGGTGTCCATCGCGGCGCTCGACCGCGCCGGCGCGCCGGACCGTCTCATCCGCGCCCTCGGACCGATCCTTGCGCTGATCGCGATCGCCGTCTTCGGAATCGGCGGCCGCACCGCAACGCTCGCCTTGTTTATTGCGGCCGGACGCCAGGGGCCGCCGATTTGTGCTGCGCTGGCGGTCGCAGCCATCGCCGCGGGCGCGGCGCTCGGCCTGGGCCTTCGGTTCGATTCGCCCGCTGACCCGGTCTGGTGCGGCGCCATGGTCGGCGTTGGGCTCGGCGCCGCGGCGCTCGGACCTCTCATCCGACGTTTTGGCGCGGCGTCGCTCAGCGACGTCATCGCCACCCGCTTTCCGAACCCTCTGTTGCGCGCCGCCTCCGGCGTCGTCGTCGCGGGGGCGGCTGCGCTCGTTGGCTTCGCCGGATATCGAACCGCCGTCGCGATCGCCGAGACCATGATCACGACCAGCCGGCCGTGGGCGGAGGCGATCGTGGGCGCGGCGCTGGTGGCGTCTGTCGCCGCAGGAGGCCTTGCGAGCCTCGTCTGGTGCTCGGCCGCAACGGGCGCGGGCATCGGCCTCATCGCCCTCGCCGGCTGGATTCTGCCATCCGCGGCCACGGTGACGCCCATGGCCCCTCCCGTCGTGTTCCCGTCCACCGCGTCGCCCGAAGCATTGGCCGCTTTCGCCGCCGCTGCGATCGGCATGGCGGGCCTGGTCGGCGCTGCGCCGCCGACCGCGGGTTGCCGCGACGTCACCGCGGCGGCGAAATCCGGGCTTGGCGGGATCCTTCTGTTCGGCGCGCTCACCGCGCTGACTTTCACCGCAGCGCCAATGTCCCTGGTTGAAGGCGACGTCGACGGGGCCAGCCCACTCGCGGGGTCGCTGATGGGCGCGGCTACGCTCGCCGCGGCGCTGGCGCTTGGCGGTCTCGGCGTGCTCGGCGCCTCACGCGCATTCGGAGCGGCCTTGGCCCGTCCGGCCCGACCTTTCCCGACGCTCGCCAGCGTGCGGCTGGCGCGGATGCGGATCGCCCAGGCGGCGGTCGTCATCGCTTGCGCCTGGGCCGACAACTCAGGCTTGGTCGATTGCGCGACCGCGTTGATCGGCGCGATGGCGCTCACGCTCGCAATGACCGCGCCGATTGCGGCGCTGGCGGCGACAGGACGCGCAGGGCCCCTCGCTGCGGCCGCGGCGGCGTTGACGGCGGCGGCGCTCGCCGCTTGGCGGCTTATCGCGGTCCGTTCGCCTCCGGCGGCGACAGAACTCCTCGTCGAGGCGCTCGCTGTCGGCGCAGCCGCCTTCGTTGTCGGATCGCTCGTCGCCCTGGTCGCTCCTCGTCGCGGCCCCGCCCCGACGCCGGGCTCGTTCGACCCGTTCCTGGGCTCCTCACGCTGACGCCGCGAGCAGGCTCCTCGCCTCGTCGTAAACGCGCCGGTCGCCGGCGGCGAGGATCCGGCCGCCCTTCGAGGCGTCGTCCCCGTCCCAGGTCGTGATGACGCCGCCCGCCCCCTCGATGATCGGCGCGAGCGCCACCACGTCGTGCGGCTTCAGACCGGTTTCGATGACGAGGTCGACGAAGCCCGCGGCGAGCGCGCAATAGGCGTAGCAATCCCCGCCATAGCGCGAGAGCCGTGTCCTGCTTTCGACGCGACGGAAGGATTCGAGATCCGCCGCCCCGCGGATCAGTGAAGGATGGGTCGTGGAAACGGTCGCCTCCGCGAGGCCGGCGCAGGCGCGGGTTCGCAGCGCCCGGGTTGTCCATTCGGTTGGGGGCGCGTCGCCTCGGCTGGGCGCCAGGGTCCGCAACCGCGCCCGCTTTCCGTCGCCGGTGAAGCGCTCGCGGGTGAAAGGCTGCGCCATCATGCCGTAGACGGGCCGTCCGTTGTGCATCAGGCCGATCAGTGTGCCCCAGGTCGGCATGCCGGAGATGAAGCTCTTGGTGCCGTCGATCGGGTCGAGCACCCAGACATATTCGGCGTCGGCGCGGTCGAGGCCATATTCCTCGCCGATTACCCCATGGGCAGGAAAGGTCTGACCGATCAGTCTGCGCATCGCCGCTTCGGCGCCGCGGTCGGCCTCCGTCACGGGATCGAACACGCCGCCCTTGGACTTGTCCTCCGCGCCGATCGCACTCCGAAAGAACGGCAGAATCACCTCGCCCGAAACCTGCGCGAGCCGCTCGACGAAGGCGGCAAAGTCTACAGCCGTCATCACTTGTCCCCAAAAACGACGGACAAGGCATGCTTTTCTCGCATATCTGCTATCCCCTCAATCCGCAGCTTCATCAGCAGCCAATGTTCCACCAACGGAGCAAGCTGCTGATTTCGTGAAATTAATTCCCCGATCGAAGTCGGCTCGAGAGTCTCGACTTGCCGCGGCGCCGGAAGCGCTCTCGACGACGCGCGGCGTAGCGGACCAAGAAAGCACTTGCAAGACCGGTCCTGGGCCACGATATTGCTGCGGTGCGGCATGACCTGCCGCATATGCCCTCCTTGGGCGTTTCCTCCCTAGACTGAAGGCCGCCGTGGAAACACTGGCGGCCTCCTTTTTTGCCCCAATCTCCTATCTCCGCTCTCACCATCACGTCGGCGGCTCCCGTCTCCGACACGCATATATTGCGCTGCAGCATTCCTTGCTGCGCTGCGTGATGTGGGCGGCCGCAGTTCGGTTGTTGACGCCCTATTCGGCCGCCAGGCGCTCGGGGCCTTCGGCTGCCGCGAACGCCTTCGCTAGGGCCTTGGCGGCGATGAAAAGATCGTCCCGCAAGTTCGACCAGCGCTCATTCTTCACGATCCGGCGTTCGTCGAGGTAGATCGCGCGTGCGATTTCAATCTGAACAGCGTGCACCCCTTCCGCGGGCGCGCCGAACCGCTCGGTGATGTACCCTCCGGCAAATGGCTTGTTGCGCCGGACCCGATATCCCGAGGCTCTCAAACTGGCTTCCAGCGTTTCGATCACGAAGGGCGCGGCGCTCGCGCCGAAGCGGTCACCGAGCACGATGTCGAGACCGCCGACGTCCGCAGCGTTGCTCGGCATCGAATGGCAGTCGATCAGCAGCGCCTTGCCGAAGCGCCGACGGGCGCGCTCGGTCAGCGCTTCGAGCCGGGCGTGATAAGGCCGATACAGGGTCTCGATGCGCGCCAGGCCCTCTTTGACCGCGAGCGGCTTGCTATAGATCGGCTGCGCATCGCCGACCACGCGCGGAATCGTGCCCAGGCCGACGGCGACCCGGAGCGAACGCGTGTTGGCGTAATCGGGAAGCGGGCCGTCGAAAACTTTCGGGTCGAGTTCGTAGGGCTCGCGATTGACGTCGAGATAGGCGCGCGGGAACAGAGCCCGCAGCAGCGGGGCGCCGAGCGCCACGCACGGCAAAAACAGGTCGTCGACGAAGGCGTCCTCGGATCGCCGGAGGGTCAGCGCGTCGAGGCGGGATGATTCGAGGAAAGGATCGGGGTACCGCGAGCCCGAGTGCGGAGAGCTGAAAACGAGCGCCGAAGTCAAGCGCGCCGGCTCGATCGTCTCGACGGGCGGATCGAATTCCGACAGCGCCGGCCTCTCGAATACCTTCATTGTGGCTCCAAGGCTCACGACGCGCTTGCTCTCGGCGCGGGCATGAGCTTTACCATATGGGACCGCGCGCGGCGGGGCGACAAGGCCCGTCGGGGCCTTTCAAGGATTTTTTACCGGGGCGCCGCAGAGTTGCAAGCCTGAACAGGGGATGGGTATGCGTACGCCGGTCGAGATTTCACCGAAGATTCTGCTGGCCGAGGACGACAACGACATGCGTCGTTTCCTCGTCAAGGCGTTGCAAAACGCCGGGTACGCCGTCGCCTCGTTCGATAACGGCCTGTCGGCTTATCACCGCCTCCGCGAGGAGCCGTTCGAGCTTCTCCTGACCGACATCGTGATGCCGGAAATGGACGGCATCGAGCTCGCGCGCCGGGCCACCGAGCTTGACCCGGAAATCAAGGTCATGTTCATCACCGGATTCGCCGCGGTCGCCCTCAATCCCGACAACAACGCTCCAAAGGACGCCCGGATCCTGTCCAAACCGTTCCATCTGCGCGAGCTCGTCTCCGAGGTCGAGCGGCTGCTCGCGGCGTAACGCGGCCCCGTCGCAAACGCCATGCGGTCCCGGGCGCTGGCTCTTCTGCTTTTTCTCGGTCTCTCCAGCGCTCCGCCCTGCCCGGCTGCCGCAGACTCCTCGCGGCTCGACGCGATCCTCTCTGCGCAGGTCCTGCGCGTCGGCACGACTGGAGACTACCGCCCGTTCACCGCCCTCGACAAGACGACCGGCGCCTATTCCGGCTTCGACGTCGACATGGCGCGCGCGCTCGGCGACGCCCTCGGCGTCAAAGTCACGTTCGTCCCGACCAGTTGGCCGAGCCTCTCCCGAGACCTCCAGGCCGGCGCGTTCGACATCGCCATGGGCGGGGTGTCGGTCACGCTCGACCGGCAAAAGATCGGGTTCTTTTCCGAGCCCTACCTGCGCGACGGCAAGACGCCGATCGCGCGCTGCGTCGATGCTTCGAAGTATCAGACCCTCGCCGACATCGACCGGCCGGAGGTTCGAGTGATCGTCAACCCCGGCGGGACGAACGAGCGCTTCGACCGCGCCCATCTCCACCAGGCGAAGATCCTCGTCCAGCCCGACAACACGACCGTGTTCGATGCGCTCGCCGCCGGAGACGCCGATGTGATGATCACGGACGCATCGGAAACCCGCCTCCAGCAGAAGCTGCATCCGAACGCGCTTTGCGCCATCCACCCCGAAAAGCCCTTCGACTTCGCGGAGAAGGCCTATTGGATGGCGCCCGACCCGGCGCTCAAGGCCTTCGTCGACCAGTGGCTGCACATCATGACGGAGACGGGGTCACTCGACACGCTGGCCGCCAAGTGGCTCCGCTGACGCGGGAGGCCAACGATTATCGTCCGCGTTTCGCGTCGGGCCAGAGGCGGGTTACCGAGTTATGTGTCCCCCGCCAAATCCGCCATGGCCGCCCATGTGTCCGCTAAATCCGCCATGGCCGCCAAATCCGCCCATGTGGCCGCCGAAGCCGCCCATGTGGCCGCCGAAACCGCCCGGGTGGTTGAAGCCGCCGGCGAAATGATTGCCGCCGTAGACGCGGCCGACGCGGTATCGATGGCCGTAGCCGTAATAGCCAGGCCCGAAGCCGTAGCCATAGGAGCCCCCGTAATAGGGGCCGCCGTAGCCATAGGTGGCGCAGCCCCCATACGCATAGCCGTAAGGACCGTAGCCGCAATCGTAGGGAAGGCCTGCGGCGAGGGCCGATCCGATGACGCCGGCCGCGATCGCCGCCCCGGGATTGTAACCGTAAGCGCCAGAATAGCCGTACCGGGAACCGTAGCCGTGATAGCCGCGGCGATAGGCGTAGTGATGCGCCGCGTGACCATGCGCCGTATGGCGGTAAGCGCGGGCATGCGTCGCATGGTGCGCGTAAGTCGCCGCGGCGGCTGGGGAGGCCGTGGCGAGCGCCGTCGCCGCCATTGCGGCGGCAGAAAAGAGAGCCGTGCGAACACCCGTAATCGACATGGAGACCTCCATCAAAGGTTCAGGCCCGATTGGGCCGGTTCGCCCCCGTCTGACTGCTCACATCGGGTCGAATGCCGATAACTTCAATGAACAACTGGAGTTAAGTTTAATTAATATTTACAAATCCATACGCAGTCGGCAGCATTCAGGCCTGCCTGTTCCTAGCGTTTACCTAGTCGCTCGCGATCTTTTCTTTCAAATCGCCCCCTGTTCGGGATTCTTGTCATTCAGCCTTTCACCAGTGTCGCCTACCCAACACGTTCAAGCCCACTTTCCGCTCGAGTTCGCGGACTTCGCCAATCTTCTCGAGAATGTTCTCCGGAGCCCAAACCGCGCGCACCGCCAATTGGTTCCAACTGGGGCTTGACGCCCGCGCGCGCTTTGCCTATCTGAGCGTCGTTAGCACTCACCTCAATTGAGTGCTAACTGCATTTCGCGCCCAGAAAATGGGCGCTCGCGAGAGGAAAGCTCACTCATGAAATTCCGTCCCCTGCATGACCGCGTCGTCGTCCGCCGCCTCGACAGCGAGGAAAAGACGAAGGGCGGCATCATCATTCCGGACACCGCCAAGGAGAAGCCGCAAGAGGGCGAAATCATCGCCGTGGGTCCGGGCGGCCGCGACGAGAGCGGCAAGCTGATCCCGATCGATCTCAAGACCGGTGACAAGGTGCTGTTCGGCAAGTGGAGCGGCACCGAGGTCAAGATCGACGGCCAGGAGCTCCTGATCATGAAGGAATCCGACATCATGGGCGTGATTGGCTGAGTTCGCGGCGAATGGGGAGTGGCGAATAGCGAATAGCTCACTGCGCCGACTCCCCAGCTATTCGCCACTCGCCACTCGCCTTCTTTCAATTCTCCATCCAAGGACCGAACCCAAATGGCTGCTAAAGACGTACGCTTTTCCTCCGACGCCCGCGAGCGCATGCTGCGCGGCGTCGACATCCTCGCCAATGCCGTCAAGGTGACGCTCGGCCCCAAGGGCCGCAACGTCGTGCTCGACAAGTCGTTCGGCGCTCCCCGCATCACCAAGGACGGCGTCACCGTCGCCAAGGAGATCGAGCTCGAGGACAAGTTCGAGAACATGGGCGCGCAGATGGTCCGCGAGGTCGCCTCGAAGACCAATGACACCGCCGGCGACGGCACGACGACGGCGACTGTTCTCGCCCAGGCGATCGTGCGCGAGGGCGCGAAGTCGGTCGCGGCCGGCATGAACCCGATGGACCTGAAGCGCGGCGTCGACCTCGCGGTCGCCGAGGCGGTCAAGGACATCGCCAAGCGCGCCAAGAAGATCAAGGACTCTGCGGAAGTCGCGCAGGTCGGCACGATCTCGGCCAACGGCGACAAGTCGATCGGCAAGATGATCGCCGACGCGATGCAGAAGGTCGGCAACGAGGGCGTGATCACGGTCGAGGAGGCCAAGAGCCTGGAGACCGAGCTCGACGTCGTCGAGGGCATGCAGTTCGACCGCGGCTATCTCTCGCCGTACTTCATCACCAACGCCGAGAAGATGATCGCCGAGCTCGAGGACGCCTACATCCTCATTCACGAGAAGAAGCTCTCCTCGCTCCAGCCGATGCTGCCTGTGCTCGAGGCGGTCGTTCAGACCGGCAAGCCGCTGGTCATCATCGCCGAGGACATCGAGGGCGAGGCGCTCGCGACGCTCGTCGTCAACAAGCTCCGCGGCGGCCTCAAGGTGGCTGCGGTCAAGGCGCCGGGCTTCGGCGATCGCCGCAAGGCCATGCTCGAGGACATCGCCATCCTGACCGGCGGCACGATGATCGCGGAAGACCTCGGCATCAAGCTCGAGAACGTCACGCTGCAGATGCTCGGCAAGGCCAAGCGCATCCGCATCGAGAAGGAGAACACCACGATCATCAACGGCGCCGGGGCCAAGAAGGACATCGAGGCGCGCGTCGGGCAGATCAAGGCGCAGATCGAGGAGACGACCTCGGACTACGACCGTGAGAAGCTCCAGGAGCGTCTGGCCAAGCTCGCGGGCGGCGTCGCGGTGATCCGCGTCGGCGGCGCGACCGAGATCGAGGTGAAGGAGAAGAAGGACCGCGTCGACGACGCCCTCAACGCCACCCGCGCGGCGGTCGAGGAAGGCATCGTTCCCGGCGGGGGCGTCGCGCTCCTGCGCGCCAAGGCCGCGGTCGCCAAGCTCAAGAGCGAGAACCCCGACGAAGAGGCCGGGATCAAGATCGTGCTGCGCGCGCTGGAGTTGCCGATCCGTCAGATCGTCGAGAACTCGGGCGTCGAGGGCTCGATCGTGGTCGGCAAGATCCAGGACAACAAGTCCCAGACCTTCGGCTTCGACGCGCAGACTGAGCAGTATGTCGACATGATCGAAGCCGGCATCGTCGATCCGGCCAAGGTCGTGCGCGCGGCGCTCCAGGACGCGGCTTCGGTCGCCGGCCTCCTGATCACCACCGAGGCGATGGTCGCCGAAGTGCCGAAGGACAAGCCGGCCATGCCGATGGGCGGCGGCGGCGGCGGCATGGGCGGCATGGGCGGCATGGACTTCTAAGGTCCAAAACTCCTCTCCCGCCCGCGGGAGAGGGCCCGGTTTGAGGGTCGGCGCTGACGTTCAAATTTCAGCGAAATCCCTCATCCGGCGCTTCGCGCCATCGTCTCCCGCAAGCGGTTGAAGGGACAAAGGGCGGCTTCGGCCGCCCTTTTTGTTGCGCGCCGCGCGAGTGCGGGTTTGACTGGCCGCGACCAGGTAGCTACATACCTACAATCGAAACCGGGGCCGGTTTGTGATCAACGCAAACCGGTCCCGTCATCATCACCGAACGCGACTCGATCATCGCCGCCACCGCGATCGTTCACAAGCTGACTTTGGTCACCCGCAATGTCGCGGATTTCCGCGTCCTGCCGGTCGCCAGTCGACGCCGGACCCGTAGGCCGGCAAGCGTGCCGCCGCTCACCCGCCGAGCGCGCGCCTCACCGTATAGATCACAACCCCCACGAGCCCCCCGACCAGCGTGCCGTTGATGCGGATGTATTGCAGGTCGGCGCCGACCTGCAATTCGAGCCGCTCGACCAGCGTCGCCGTGTCCCAGCGATCGACCACCGAGGCGATATAGGCGCCGACCTCTGCGCGGCGCGGCAGCACGATCTGCAGCACGAGCCGCCTCAGCGCCTCGTTGATGCGCTCGCGCCGGGCCGGGTCCGCTTCGAGCGAGCGGCTGAGGGAGCCGAGCGCCGCCAGCGCCCACGCGGTCGCCGCCTCCGCCCGCTGCGGCAAGTCTTGCTGCAACGAGGCGCTGAGCTCGCGCCAGAGCTTTCGCGCCTGCTCGGCGAAAACGGGGCTGTCGAGAAGCTCGCGCTTCAGCGCCTCGCCGCGCGCGCGCAGGTCGGGATCGACGGCGAGGGCGTCGATCAGCCCGTTCACCCGCGCCGCCACGTCCGCGCGCCAAGGATGGTCGGGCCTGCGCATGTCGTCCAGCGTTCCGGCGAGCCCCTGCAAAATTCTGTTGGCGATGATCTCGTCAACCCATTTCGGGATCCACGGGCTCGATTGTCGCCTGACCTGTTCGACGAGTGTCGCCCTGTTGCCGGCGAGCGCGGCCTCGACCAGGTCGAGGCCCTGGTCGAGCAGCGCCTGCCCCGCCCCTTCCGCCCAGAGAATGGACAGCGCGCGGGACGCGAGCGGCGCGGCCGGCAGCGCCTCGGCGCCGCGTCTCGCGACGCCGCCGATCCAGTCTTCGACCGCTTGCGCCGGCAGCGCCGCAATCGCTTGCGGCGCAAGCCTCGCAACGATGGCGGTGAACGCCTCGGCGCTGCGCGGGTCGGCGAGGCCCGTTGCGGCGAGCCCCACGATATCGATTCTGCGCAGCCGCTCCGCCGCCACCCGCGGCGACAGAAAATTGTTGGTGACGAAGCGGCCGAGCGCGGCGCCGATGCGGCGCTTGTTCTCGGGCACGATGGCGGTGTGCGGGATCGGCAGGCCGAGCGGATGGCGAAACAGCGCGACGACCGCGAACCAGTCGGCGCAGGCCCCGACCATGCCGGCCTCGGCGAAGGCGCCGAGATAGGGCGCCCAGACCCAGCCCGCCGGGGCGAAGCGGGTCGCGATAAAACCAGCGTCATGGCGACGAGCAGCGAGGTCGCGATCGTCCGCATCCGCCGAAGCTCGGCGCGGCGCTCCTCGGGACCTTTGGGCACAATCGCTGGGGAATTGCTGACGCCGTCGCCGACCATCGCCGACCTTGCCCCTCGCGCCGCCGTTGCGGCCTCCTCCGGCCTTGTCGGCCGGCAGCATGTCGGCAATGAGGCTCGTCAGAGCCGCAGCGCCCTTTGCTCAGGGAATTGCGTTGCTGGCGGCGATCGACAGGCGCTTGGCGAAGGTCTTCACCAGCTTCTTGAGGCCGGCGTCCTTGATAGGGCGGCCGCCTTGGCTGGGTCGACCCATTGCAGCATTCGCTGCTCGGACTCCGGGAAGACCTCGACCTGCCGTTTCACCAGCAGCGGATAGACCTTGACCTCGCAGGTCGCCTCAATGCCGGCCTCGTCGAGCGCCTTCTCGTAGGTGAACGTTCCGATCGACTTTACGCCGACCCGCCCGGTCACGCCGGCCTCTTCGTAGGCCTCGCGAGCGGCGGCCTTTGGCGGCCTCAGGCCCTTGATCGGCCAGCCCTTGGGAATGATCCAGCGCCGGGTCCGCCGCGTGGTGACGACGAGGATCTCGAGCGCGGCTTCGGCCGTGAACCGGTAGGGCAGCGCGCCGTACTGGACGCGCACCGCGGTCTTCGCCTTTCGTTTCCTGACTTGGCAGGAATCCCCTTTGCTCCCTGTCGCGCTCGAAGCGCATGCCTCCCGCCTCCAACAGCCCTGCCGGCGGCTCCGCGAACGTCTATCAATTTTCCCTTATGCATGGCCTTTTTGGTTATGCTAGCCTCTTCCCCCGGCGCGCCATTTCCAGGCGCAAAATCCCGAGCAGCTTTTGGCGGCCTCGAGCACTTTCGGGTCGAGCGGACGCGGGATCGAGCGACACGCCCTTCGACAGACGGTCGACCATGATCCGGAACGCGGCGAGCCGTCCGTAAGGCTTGTCGTTGGCGGGAATGAGATGCCAGCGCGCGTGGGTCGAGGTCTTCTGCATCATGTCCTCGATCGCCTGTCTCGTAGTCGGCCCAGCGGGCGCGATTGCGGAAGTCCTCGTAGGACAGCTTCCATCGCTTGAGCGGATCGCTCAGCCGGTTGCGAAACCGACGGACCTGCTCCTCCGGCGTGATGTGGAGAAAGAGCTTCACCAGCCGCATTCCGTCGGCGATCAGCATCCGCTCGAAATCGTTGATCTCCTCATAGGCCCTCTTCCACTCGTCTCCGTCGCAAAACCCTCGACGCGCTCGACCATGACCCGGCCGTACCAGGAGCGGTCGAACACGACGATTTGGCCGTGCTGGGGCAGCCGCTCCCAGAATCGCTGGAGATAGTGCAGCGACTTTTCCCGTTCGCTCGGCGCGGCGATCGAGTGCACCTTGAAGCTGCGCGGATCGAGCGCCCAGCCGAGCCGCCGCACGACCCCGCCCTTGCCGGCGGTGTCCCAGCCTTCGAGCACGACCACGGCGCGGTTCGGGCTGCCCAGTAGGCCTGCTGGATGCGCTGAAGCGTCTCCTGCATCTCGCCCAGACGCCGCTCGTAGTCGGCGAAATCGACCGTCGGAAATCGCCGGATATTGGCGAGATCCGGTCGTCGGTGACGACGAAGTCGGCGGTCTTCATGGCT